>NZ_JYOO01000006.1 GCF_000956595.1 Priestia aryabhattai B8W22
CTAACATTCACGTTATAATGAGCATCAAGCATATCAGCATCTATCGAACGAAAATCTACGTCCACAGAATGTGTTGCATTATTTACAAGGATTGATGGAGAACCCAGTTTGGTTTGAACTGTATCAAGCAGTTTTCTTGATGCATCGGGCTGTGATAAATCCAATTCCATCGATTCACATCGTACTCCCAGACTGCGTATCTCCTCAATCAGATGCTTCGACCAATTAAAATCATCCTCATTACAATAATCCATTAAACGATCATAATTTGACCAATGAGTAAAAAAAATATCTGCGCCTTCTCTAGCTAACTCCCTGCATATTTCAGTACCAATACCTTTTGCCCGACTAGCACCAGTCACAATCGCAATTTTATTTATTAATCGCTTCATAAAGCATCTCCTCATGGGAACGCTGAACAAAGGTATGCTCACCAATAGCACATGTGTTCAGCAATCCTATATATGTATATTAATCTATTGAGTTGGAATAAATGAAAAAATGTAAGTAAAGGTTAAAAGGTATTTTCTCCATAGTAATCATTCATTCTCGTTTTCACCTCACATGATTAGTCTTCCATACGTGCCTTCAACTTTCCTGCTCTATTCTAGTCAATACAGAACTTATTACAGGTAGTAAACTCTCGATCTCTAACAAGTTTATGCTTGTCCTCTTCCCTTGGTTTTGGTTATATTTCAATCTTTGGTAAAGAGATAGACAGAATAATGGATTTCCTCAGTAAAATTCCAAAAGGAAATATCCTCATTTTAGAGAACTGAATAAAGGGCTGCTTTTCATTTCTCTAACATTTAAAAGGAGGTATACGAATGAATGAACAAATACTAAAAATAAATAACGTAGAGATTTACACAGAAAGTTTTGGGAACCCAGAAAATCCTGCTGTACTTTTAATAATGGGAGCAATGTCCTCGTTAGATTGGTGGGATGAAGACTTCTGTCTTCGCCTCGCTGAACAAGAGAGATTTGTTATTCGTTACGACCATCGTGATTTAGGCCGCTCTACCACTTATCCGCCGGGTACTTCTAACTATACAATAACGGATATGGCTGATGATGCAATTGGCGTTTTAGATGCTTACTCTATAGAAAGAGCTCATATTGTTGGAATGTCTTTGGGCGGAATGATAGGTCAGATTCTTGCTCTTAGATATCCGGATCGCATAGATTCTCTTACTTTAATTGCATCAAGCGTATTTGGAACTGAGGCGGAAAAATTGCCTCCAATGGAACAGCGTATACTTGATTATCATACAAAAAGCACTTCCATAGACTGGTCAAATCAAGAGGCAATCGTTCACTACCTTGCAGGTGGATGGAAAACTTTAAGTGGAACAAAACCTTATGAAGAGGAAAGAATGTATAAGCTAGCAAAAAGAGAAGCTGTCCGTGCCAAACAGCTGCCGAGTAGATTTAACCATGCTTTGCTTCAAGGAGGAGGCCAATATTATGACAGGTTGAGTGAAATTAGCACACCTACGCTGATTATTCATGGAACAAAAGATCCGGCACTGCCTTATGAACATGGACTTGCGCTTGCAAAAGCTATTTCTCATGCTAAATTAATAGCTCTTGAGGGTACAGGACATGAAGTTCATAGTGAGGACTGGGACCAAATTATCGAAGCAATTGTAGTGATTAGCTCTTAAAAATAAAAAAAGAGGAATGAAGACTTCAAAGCGCTTTTTTAAGAAAGCTTTGGGGTCTTTTCATATTTCAAAATTCCTTCCTTCTACTAGCAGTTGACAAAAACGTTTCCTATAGCAAAGGGTATTTTGTACAAAAGTACCTGCATCTTTTCAAGGCAGCCTATTTACGATACACTAATAATTCATGAAATATCCACATAAGGGTATTAAAGTAAGAAAATGGAGGGTTTTTATGAGATATTTTAAGGTATTTTTTTGTTTAATCTTATTACTCCTAGTAGGCATAACCGGCTGTTCTTCAAAAGAAGAAGTCACAAGTATTAACACTGTTGATGTACAAAGGTTTAAAGAGCACAGCGGAACTTATGTCGGAGATAATTCTAACGTAGTAGCTATCGTAAGAGCATTGCCTGGAGGAGAAACGTTTAAAGAAATCGATCTACATAATAAAACACCAAAAATAATTTATGGTACTAAAGAAGGCTCTTTATCAGAAGATGAAACGTTAAAATATTGGTTTAACGGTAAGAATACATTGGAGAAAAACTTTCTTTACAATGCTATTTATTTAACAATATTAGTGCCTAATGCTCAAGGTTACAATTTTAAAGTAGACAATCAAAAATTACTCAGTATCTAGAGAAGAAATGGAACAGTTTATTTCTGACAACATTAAAACTTTACCGGATAGTAATAAATTATTTGATAAAGAAAAAACACAGCAATTTATAGATGATAATAAAGAAAAGATAAATAAAACAGTTAAATCGGCAGCTATTCGAGAACAATTTTTTAAGAATGTTCCTATAGTAAAAGAATAAGAACAAATAAAGAGCCTTAAATAAGGCTCTTTATTTGTTTTCTATTTGCCTTTATGCTTAGCTTTTGCCTTTTGTTTCTTTAGGAAATACTTTTGTTCCTTCAGTTCTTCACGATATTGTTTAGCTTTCTTTTTTCTACTTTTTTTCTTTTCTTCGTACTCTTGCTTCATGGCTTCTTGAGCTTTAGTCGAAATACCAACCTTATTTATCTCTTTTGCTACTTGGCGCTGTAAGCGTTTTGGATTTACCTTTTTATTAGATTTTATTTTTGCATCAAGACCTGCATGAACTGATTGATTGATCACCTCTAGCAATTTGTAATAAATGAAGTCTAATATCTCTGTATCTTTTGGTTCTGCTCCAAATATATAACGAAATGCTTTTAACTTACCGCCTTCTACAACTTCAATAATTCCTACCCAAAACTGACCATCATGGTAAATCGTTAGTGACATAACGATTCCCTCCTCTACACATACTATGAAATGATGGACATCCCGAGGAGGGGAAGGTTACTGACATTAATACATATCAATGCATCCGGACTACCAACCGAATTGTGTTTTTACATCTCACATACAAATTTTAACATAAAAACTTTTAATATCACTACCTTCTTTTATTTTTCGCCGAAATTCATTGCAAAAAATAAAAAGCCCGCTATCATAAATATTGGAATTACTACAAAAGAGATTAAACTAAAATATTTCATCAGCCCTTTTTCTTGTTTTCCAAAAGCTATTATTCCACATGAGAATCCTATTAAGTAAACAGTGATACATACATACAAAATTTTTGAGCTGTGTATGGGTGTAAAATACTGTCCAACACCAACAACCATCCCCAGCAACGATAACCACAGTGAATATTGACTAAAACGTTTTTTCAATTTGGACCTCCCTGAACTAGGTACATGTTTATATGGCCCATTTAGTTATCATCTGCCATAATGTACTTAATCATCAGTAGAAAAAAAGCTTGGATGGATCACTTCAAACTCTTTTTTCTATAAAGAAAAAATCCTACTAAAGCCCCTAATACAGCTATAACTATACTAAAGCGAATTAGGTGAATAATATAATCAATAAGGTTTAAATAGGTTGTTTCTGTTACACCATCACCGACTGATTCAACTTCTTTATATGGAATCACAAAGAAACCTAATGACCCTCCTAAAATAAGGCCATAGACAAAACCTTTTTCTATAAATTTCAACAAGAAACTCTCCTCCTTTCAAAAATACGCATTCAATGAGTTATAGCATTCTCTACTACTATTAAAAGACATTTATTTATATTTCATAAAAAATATTTTATTATGAATTTAATTACATATAATCTATATATTAACATATTCGCGTATTAAAAAGGAGACTAACGTATAGTCTCCCTTTCTATAAAAGTTTAATAACTTTAACCATGTTATTTACTTAACCAAATTTTCAAATTAAATAAAAGATCCAGAAAGTCACGAAACAAGGAAGCTTTTCACAGCAGTTAAAAAAGCGGATAAGTTTCCTGCATGCACCTCATGTCCAGCCCCTTCTATCGTTACTAATTTACAATTTGGAATGCGCTTAGAAACTTCCTGCAATTTATCTTGAGGGATATGGCTCGATCCTCCTCCTATAATGAGAGTAGGTGCAATTATTTCTGTAAGACTTCCCCACCATTTAGGGTTGGGGGTGTTTAACTGTTGAAGAATTGAAGGTACAACCTTCCAGTCAAACGGTAAAGAACCAGGAGGTTTGGCAGGAATTTCGAACTTTTCTCCTGTAAAAGGTGGAGGAGTGTCTTCAACAATCAATTGATCTACCCTTTCTGGAAATGTTTCAGAAAAAAGATAGGACACCGTACCGCCCATAGAATGCCCAATCAACGTAAAGCGCTCCAAATTCATCGCATTTACGAACTGAAGTAAGTCATCACACATAAGTTCAAACGTATAGGTGCCGGTTCTTTCACTTCCACCGTGTCCTCGCTGATCTAAAGCTAAAAATCGATATTCCTCTCCTAATACAGCTGCTACTTCATCCCACGACTCTGCACTCATTCCCAAAGCGTGAAGTGCAATAATGGCGGGTGCCGAAGCTTCGCCCGACTCTCGATATTGAAATGTTAAACCATTTAGTTCAATTTGATTTACTCCCATTTTCAAATTAGATCAACTCCTAACTCAGATTTCACCAATTAAAATCTAGTTTATTAAGGTTCATCTATATATTAGTGAAGAAATGAAGATTTCCTTCACCTCTTATCTTATTAGGAAAGATATTAGATTATTTTATGTATCCTGTGTAATTCTTTAGTCAGCATAATTCACCTAGAGTTTTTTACTTTCGATACCTATATAATTTAAACCAAAAGTACTGCAAGCCAATTGAATAAAAGATTGTAAAGGAAGAGACATAAATTTATCTTTATGCCAAAACATCTGTGTATAAAGAGGCGTATCAATTTTAGTACAAGCCAATTCTTTTAACATGCCGTTCTCAAGCTCTCCTTTTACTACTACTTCGGGCAATATCGCAATACCTAAATCTAGCATGACGCATTGCTTAATAGCTTCTACGCTTACAAATTCAAATTTAGTGGATGTACAAATACCCGCCTCGCGAAACAAGTTTTCCAATACTACTCGATATGAACAACCTGATTCGGTATACAACAGAGTCTCATTCTCAAGATCTTCTAAGTAAATTTCCACTTTATCAGCTAAAGGATGCTGAGGAGAAGCTATAATTTTTAGGTTTTCTGCAACAAGACATTGCGTATGTAGATTTGCATCGTAATGCTGAATAGGCTCCATTGTAAAGGCAATATCAAGAGTTCCATCTAGTAGCTGCGCTCTTGTTTGTTCTTGAGAGTAGATGGGCTTAAAGATCATTTTAACCTTTGGAAATTGATCCTTAAACTCTTTTAATATTGGAGGCAATCTATATGTACACTGACTTTCAGAAGATCCAATAATAAGCGTACCCGCAGGCTCCTCCACTCCACCTACAGCGTTTTTTGCTTCCTTAGTCAGTTGAATCATTTTATCGGCGTAACTTTTAAATTCTCTACCTGCCTCTGTTAAAACCAATCGCTTTCCGAGACGTTCAAATAAAGGAGTTTCAAGTTCATTTTCAAGAGCTTTTATTTGGGCAGTAACACTTGATTGAGCAAAATTCAAAATTTTAGCCGTATGGGTGAAATTTAAGTTTTCTGCAGCTGTTTTAAATGTAATCAGTTGTTTTATTTCGATTTTTCTCACCTCTTTATAATCGGATATTTCGATTGATTCAATCGGAATGTTCATCTGTAACGATCGTTAATTTCATTATAAAATATGGTAAATCAAACCACAACATACTAAATATAAAGAGATAAGGGGAAATCATAATGACTATAAAAAAAGAAAATACAAAAGAATCAATTAGCCTCACGCAAAAAGAAACAAGTGAAAAAAGCTTCAAATACTACTGGAATGAAATTATTCGAGCGCTTATCGTGACTAAATGATTAAAACTAATCTCACACGTAAAAAAAGCTGTCACATAAAAGCGCTTAAATATAAAAGAATAATCCACTAACTCCGTATGTTACCAGAGTAAGTCGATTATTCGCTTATTTACACTTGAAAGCATGTTTATTGTCTTGAATCTAACCTGAAATCCGCAATGTCCTTGTCATCTTGAGAGATGATGAGTGTGCCTTTTAATGCATTAGCCTGTAGCTTTTTTAGTTTTTCTTCAGCTGGCAAAAGAGGTAATTCACTATTTTTTTGTTTTGCTCCTAAGGTATAACTAAGAGTGAATTTACTTGTTCCTTTAGATGGAGTTTCTCCTATACTCATACCAATCCCTAACTTATTGTTATCCATATTATAAATATTTGAACCAATTGCTTCTTTTACAGCTGATACTAACTCTTTATCTGGTTCTATGCGAATGTTTATTTTATCAGGGTCAGCGAGAGCCATACTATTATTGGACGTATTTTCCATCGTGAATGTATAGTGTAACTCCGTTGGAACGATACGTTTACTTTTATTCTTTTTATCAGGTACTATCATTTCCCCAACGATTTTTTTATCATCTGTCAGCATTACCTCTGCTTTTTGTAATTTTAAGTAATCAACATTGTTTACATATTCCGTTTTTGAACAAGCGGAAATGATAAACAACAAACAAATAACAAACGAACCAAGATAGAACTTTTTCATAACACACCCCTTTTTTATCCCACCTCTATTTCAAAATAAAAATGATACACTATCTTTATTTAATATAATGAGTTTTATAGACACTTTAGTATCTTTATTGACGAGAATATAAAAACCACATAGGCATCTCTGTGTTTTCAATTAGCAACACTTGTTCATGCTTAGGATCACCTTTAATACCATAAATAAAATCACCATTTTGTGTTTTGCCAAAGGCTCTAAAATATTTCTTAGAGTCGTACTTCGTTTGATCGGCCATCTCCATACACTTATAATTTCCATATGTATCACTTAAAAGCTTTGTGTTAAACATATTCTCCTCTTTTGTTACATAAAACTTGTCGTAAGAAAAAAAGAAAAAATATATACTTAACGCCCCTATAATTGTTATACAACTAGCTAAACCCCATCGAATTTTTTTATTCACTTTCGACCTCTTAAAAAATTTTTTTCTTTACTATAATTAGGTTTTGATATATGTAATACGCTCACATAGAACGTATTTTCTGAAAGATAAAGTAGTCAAATTAAATAATACTCACCTTTTTTGGACGACCTTTTTCATTAACTGACTTTTATGATCTTTATCTTTAACTATAATATAATCCTCTGTTCCTTTTACTGAATAGATTTTTGAACCAACTGTAAAATAGTTTGATTGATTATTACCTGCGGGCATTTTAGTTGCTTTAGTTTTCTTTTCTATTGTCCCTATTTGGCCTCCTATTTCTTGTGTTTGATCTAATTTATCTTCTGTTCCGTTATATTCCTTGTTTTCAACTACAATAATGATGGCAGAAGAACTTTCTTTATTCGTTCCTGTACTTTCTTGATTACATGCAGTTAGAACGGTTAAATAAACTACTGACAGAAAACTAAGTGTTCTCTTCATAATAGCCTCCGAAAATCATTTTCCTTACCCCTTGATTAAAATTGATATTAGGCGATATACCAAGTTCAGTGACGTATCATAATGTATTCGAAAACGAACAATCCTAAAAGTTCTATTAAACAAACTTTCCGGGTTCCTCCACATAAAAATCCACATAACCGCAGCTTGAACAAACGTAAGGTATTAACTCACTGTAATTGTGATTATTATTCAATACGCTGCTTGGTGTTTTATTTACACCTACTGTACCAGGTGATGATTGAATACGGGCTTTGGTTAGAGCTGAATCACATTTAGAGCACTTTTTTCTTTGCATACATATCACCCTTTCTATTTCATAACATCCTTCCTATTTTCTATAGTACATGCTTACTAACTTTAAAATTAATAATTAGCCATATAACTTGAATAATCAAAGGGAAAATAAATGCAATTAGCAACACTATAAATCCCAATAATTTTAGCTCCGGTGTTTGGGTAACACCCGCTCCATCCACTTCTCTTGTCCAGATAACAGCTGTGCCTACAGCGAAAAGTATGATCCAAATTATATTAGCTATACACCAGGAAATCCATCGTCTTTTCACATCATCACTTCTTTCAATTTAAGCTGCATCTTTCTTTATTAATCCCCAGATAAGAGCAATGGTAGAAATAGCTCCACCTACCGCAAAGAGATAAGAAGAAAACGGTATTGTTTCATGTATGAATAAACCTCTTATTCCATAAAAACATAGGATAATAGTGCTGATTAAACCAATCATAAGCCGAATATTTTTATTGATCGTTTTCTCCCCCTTTAGGCTTCTCTTTGCACCTGATCCTTTATCATAAGCCCGAATAAAGCGAAGAAGTTCAACACAACCAGCAATCCATAATAAAAGCCTATCCCTTCAAAAAGCAAAGAGAGAATAGGAAATATCATAGATTCAAAGCCAAATAACATAATAATAAGCCCAATTCCTTTAGCGAGCTGTTTTTCATCCTTAGGTGTAAATATCTTTCCATACCCAGCAATAAAATTAGTACTACCTTTTTTCCATACATGTTTCCCAATATAAATGATGAAGCAGCTTACTAAACATATAAATAATACGTTTAACATCAGATATTACCCCTTCTTTACACACTCCAATTTAACATATATAGTATATTTCACCATAAAAATTTACAAATATTATGTATTAAAGGTGGACTCATAAAATATAACACTATAAAATATATACATACTAATTATAGATATCTTAATTAAACAAGAACTCACTGAAGAAGTTGTGAAAAGCGCCTTTTTAAATGAAGAATACAGCGATAAGAAAGAACATTTACTGGTAAAATGGATTAGAAAGTCAGATCCCTTTATTCCTGAACTTTCATTAATCGCATTTAATCAGAATGCAGGTATTATAGGTCATATTCTTTTATCTAAAATAACAATTGCTATCGATTCTTTGGCACTTGCTCCAGTTTCAGTTGCATCTCCGTATCAAAAGCAAGGTGTTGAGAGCCAACTAATACATGCTGCGTTAAAACGCGCAAAAGAGCTTGGTTATCATTCAGCAATTGTTTTAGGGCACAAAGATTACTATCCTAAGTTTGGATTTAAACCAGCTAGCTTATGGAATATATATGCTCCATTTGACGTGCCTGAAGAATTTTTTATGGCCATAGAGTTAACAGAAGGATCTCTAAAAAATGTGCAAGGTGTTGTACATTACTCAAAAGCTTTTTCAGAGTAAGCACTAACTGATTAATTAGGTTTTACGTAAAGGCTGCCTGGAAAATAATTTTATAGTATTTTCTATGGGCAGCCTCTTTTTTATTTACCTGATATTATTAAAGCGGTGGGTTTTCCACACCTAAATGAACCCAATCTTCTTTTGGAGGTCCATAAACTCCAGCAGGTTTTAGGCCTGCTTGACGCATAAGAATGGTAATCTGACCTCGGTGATGAACAATATGCTTGATTAGTCCCATTAAGATTGTGGCATTTGATTGGGTTCTTCCGAACGCTTCTTGAGTGTGTTCTAGGGATTCATCTGTCCATTGCTGTTCAATGATTTTAGCAGCATGAGAACTTACATTTTTAAAGGTTATAGCGATTTCCTGTGCTGAAGATGGAACACTTGCTGTACTTTCAATTCTGTCTATGCTTAATCCGAATTCAGTTAGGTAATCTGGAATATTTGTTGTAAAATGCCAAGCAATTCTCCCTAACGTACGCCCTTCAGGATACACTTGTTGTTTCAACGAATTATCCGTCAAGCTATCTAAAACTTTTTGAGTCAGCATGGCTTCGTTGTTCCATTCTTGGATAAAATCTGAAATGGTATTATACATATAAAAGACCTCCCGATATAAATCTAATCTAAATCAATAACTAAATAATATCATAGAAGAAAAATAAGTTGGTTTATTTACTAAAGGAAGGGGACTTTATGTTATTTAAAGCTACCGCTCAAAAAACTATTATTTTTACTCTATTACCTTTAAATGCTTTATTATGGATTCAAGCAATTCAGTATAAAGCACTTGCCTTTTTACTTCTTTTGGCTATCCTTTGTTCGTTTCTTGTGCTTTTCATAAGATATGAATTTGAAATAGACAGAGATACTTTAACCTATAGAATATATATATTATGGTTTAAAGTATATGCAAAAACCGTTAAACCAAGGGACATTAAAAGAATTGTATTTAAACGGTTAAGTTGGAAATCAAAATTAGCAGTAGTAAAAGTAGAAAACGGGTGGAATATGCGAATAACATTATTTAATCCACCAAATGTTTTTAAGGAGTTAGAAACATTTGCACATGAATATGATGTAGATATTCAAAAAACAGCAGATTATTAAATTCTAGAGAAAACATCTTGAATGCCACCGCGTTTTGGATACATTAAACTACACGTAAGTCAGGCCGTATAATAATCAACGTTGTTCATTTCTAATTAAGCTGCTTTTGGACCTCTCTACTGCTACAAAGCATTAGTAAAGAGGTCCTTTCCTAAACACCTCCAAGTTAAACACTTTGTTCTCCTTCCTCACACCAACCCCAAGCCCTATATAAAAATAGGCTTCAAGGTCATTATTTTTAACATTATTTGGATATATAATTCGTATATAACACTTTTTAAGAGGTGATGATTCTGTATATATCAAAAAAGGTTGGCATTTTAAGCTGGTTTGCTACTTGCTTGTATTTTTTAGTTGAACCTTTCTTTATTTTGACTTCAACTGCTCCCTACAGTTTTTTAAATCACGCAATGAGTGATCTTGGCGTAACTTCTTGTGGAACCTACACCTATTCAATTGCACCTCATGAAATTTGCTCTCCTCACCATTTCTGGATGAACGTATTGTTTATTATAAATGGATTAACACTTTCAATTGGTGTTTTGTACATTTCACAAAACCTAAAGAAAACAAAAATAACCCAACTTGCAACAGCTTTTATTCTTATATTAGCTTTAGGTAATATTGTTTCAGGCTTTATACCGGCTGATATAAATTTATTTTGGCATTCAATATTCGCTCAGCTTGGCATGATCAATGTTTTAGCTGGTCTTTGGATATATGCATCCTCTTTAAACAGGGGCAAGTATTGGACTTATGGCTGCTTAGTCTCCTTACTAGTCATCCTTATACTTATTATGCTTGTATTTTTTGTTCCTATGCCTACCGGCCTGTTGCAAAGATTATTCTATTTAGTAATCTTTATATGGGGCACCGTGCTTTCCTTTATGTTAAACAAGTAATCTATTATCATTCCATTTCATATGAGCTTATAAGATTACGTTAAACTACTCGTAATTTTAAACAGCAAAAAGTCCATAGAGGCATCCCCTATGGACTTTTTATACGATTTTGTTAGATAAATTCTCTTAATAATTCTTTAGATTTCTTTCCGCTAAAACCAAAATAATTGCCAATAAGCTTGACGTATTCTGTGTAGGTAACTTTTCTATTTAAAGCAGTTTCCCACCATCTCTGTGGATTATAATAACGACTTCCACTAGAACAATAGGTTAATTGTATTTTGGTATCCTTAAATTCTTTATTAAAGTTTTTTTCTACCCTTTTCATATGATAGTTGGAAGAAACAACAATAGCGGATTGAAAATGATTGTTCATCATTAGCTCTTTTGTAAATTTAGCATTTTCCATAGTACTTGTAGCGTGATTTTCTAATATAATTGAATCCTCAGGTATCCCAGAGTCTTTGGCTTGATGATAAAAATTATTCTCTTGACCGTTCGAAAGAATTAAATGAGACGCATAGCCTTTTTTATATAATTCAATTCCTTTCTCCAGCCGATCATTATCACCACTTAACACAATAATCACGTCAGATTTTACAGGCTTTTCGTTTACGACAAGCTCTTTCCCGGCAAACAGAAAAAAAATAATCCCTAATCCCAGCATGAATATGCTGATCTTTACTCTTCTACCTTTAATTTTTTGCATATAGACCCTCATTTAAAAAGTTCACTTCATATCGTATCATAAAGCTCAATATTCATAAAAATAAAAAGGTAATCTTCAAAAAAAATTTTGCGCGCTGCAAGTGATCACACTTTTATATAAAAGTTAGAAGGTAAAACTTTAACAAACATTCTTTCTAAATATTTTTATATATCACCTTAAATTTCTATAAACTTAATATTTTTACTTATTTGTATTAATATTTATATTTTCACTTATTTTTCATTTTCCTATGATAAAATCACGATGACACAAGAAGCAAGCAAAATAATTTATTTATTAACCTAAAAAGCTGACCATCATGGTCAGCTTTTTGAGTTAAAAGAGAATTAACGACATCATAGCTTTCTATATTCATTGAGCCAGTGCACTTTAATCTTTAGTAAGATTCTAAGTTTTTTATTAGACAAATATTTTTCCTTAATGTTAAACTGTTTCCCGAAGGAAAAATAAATCAGGATTCAACTAAACTATATGATTTGCTAGCGTATATAGGCATTTCAGTCTCTTCTAAGTTAAAATTTTATTTTTAAAGGGTTTCTTACGCCCAAAAAGTTTCCTTTAGGCAAATTTATAGTATTCAACAAAAAAAATAAGTTGAAGTCAAAAAATAGCTTTTTCATTAAATTAGGACTATTAAACGCTTTTAATTATACAGGCTATCCCTTGGTAGACCTTTTATATAAAAAATACAGGTAAAACAGATTGGAGGTTTGGGATAAATCATGAGAAGAAATCTATTTTATTGATGTTTTTTTAATTCTACATATATTAGAGAAACTTATGTTCAGTGATTGGAATAGAAATTTAATAAAGAAAAGGTGTTTTAAAGATGGAACGCAAGAAGTCGGAAAGCTTTAATTATGGTCTCGCTTTTACACTGCTGCTGTTTTTTATCATTAGCTGTATAGCTATTTATAACGCGCAAAAAACAGGACAGTATTCTACAAACTTTGTAATTAAACAAGTCGAATGGTACGCAGTAGGTATTGGAATTATCTTCCTCACCATGAGGCCCGATGAGGAACAATGGGACCAATTCACATGGTTCTTTTATGGGCTAAATATTTTTATCCTTATTTTACTCATCGTTTCTCCTCAAAGTATTGCTCCTGTCAAAAATGGTGCAAAAAGCTGGTTCGTCCTTCCTGGTATTGGATCGATACAACCTTCGGAATTCACAAAGATCTCTTTAATCTTAGCATTTAGTAAAGTGATACGAAATCACAACGAAAAATTTCGCGTAAGAGATATAAGAAGCGATGTTTTACTCGTTGGAAAGCTAGGAGCTACGTTAGCTGTCCCTATTCTTCTTATTATGCAGCAGCCCGATTTAGGAACGGCACTTGTGATGATCTTTTTATTCTTTGTCATGATATTCGTTTCAGGGGTAAGTTTTAAGCTCATTCTTCCTACCTTTACTTCTATTATAGGAATCGCTTCAGGTATTTTATATATGGTTTTGAACCACCCAAAAATGTTGGAAAAATATTTGCACGTTCAATCCTATCAGTTTGATCGTATCTATGCGTGGTTTGATCCGGAATCTTATGCAAACAGCTTGTCTTACAACTATATGCAAGTGTTAAAAGCAATAGGTGCAGGATCCATTTCAGGAAGAGATACATCAAAGTTTTCAGTATATGTTCCTGAAAAACATTCAGACTTTATTTTTAGTGCAATTGGAGAAAGTTACGGCTTCGTAGGAACTAGCCTTATCCTTTTCTTATTTATGGTGCTTATTTACCAAATTATTACCGTCGCATTTCAGACGAAAGATCAATTCTCTACATACATTTGTACCGGCGTTATTTCAATTGTTTTCTTTCATGTCTTAGAAAATGTGGGCATGTGTATAGGCCTTCTTCCGATAACGGGAATACCACTGCCGTTTATAAGCTACGGAGGAAGTGCGTTAATGAGTACGATGTTTTTGATGGGACTAGTATTAAATATAAGCTTTCGATCAAAGGCTTATATGTTTGATCAGGATGTGAGGTAATACAATGACTAGTAAAAAAATAGCTAAAGAGATAAATTCAGACCTAAAGATTCGTATGAAAGTATTGAAATATATGTGTATTTTTTTATTTTCTCTCTTGTATATAGCCGTTATTAGGTGGTTTTTTTAGGAGGAGTTTTTATGTTCAAAAAAATTCTAAAGTGTTACGATTACAAATTTATTGCTGCATTAGTTGTTTTAAGCCTAATCGGTTTAATTATGGTTTACAGTGCCAGCATGGTAACAGCGATTAGTCGTTATGGTGTATCTGGGGATTATTTTTATAAAAAACAAAAGCTTGCTCTTATAGCAGGCTTTATCATATTCACATTAGCGGCTATCATTCCGTATAAAATTTATCAGGAAAAAGCAGTATTAAAAATTTTATTAGGTGTCGCTGTTGCACTCCTTATTTTAGTTTTAGCTTTTGGACATACAGCAGGTAATGCACAAAGTTGGTTTAAAATTGGGCCTATTGCTATTCAGCCGTTAGAAATAACAAAATTAACGCTCATTATCTATTTAGCTGCTGTTTTTGCAAACAAACAAGAGTATATCAATGATTTAAAAAGGTCGATTCTTCCACCTATGCTGGTTGTGCTTTTTATTTGTTTTTTAATTATTTTGCAGCCTGATTATGGCGGAGCCTTGCTTATTTTAGGAACAGTTGCAGCTATTGTGTTATGTTCAGGCATTTCAAAAAAATCCATTTTAAAAATTAGTTTATTAGGCGTAATTGGAACACTTGTTATGTTAGCCGTTTTATTAGTAACCGGAAACATGGACCTTTTGTTTTCTCCGGGGCGTTTAGCTCGTTTTACTGGATTCTTACATCCTTTTGAAAATCAACAAGGCGATGGATATCAACTTGTTAATTCCTATGTAGCTATAGGAAATGGAGGAATATTGGGTATGGGGCTGGGCCAAGGCATTCAAAAAACGGGCTACTTGCCTGAATCACATACGGATTTTATTATGGCCATTATCGCAGAAGAGCTGGGATTTTGGGGTGTACTTCTTGTATTAGGGCTACTGTTTTTTATTATTTTTAAAGGATTAAAAACAGCTATTAAGTGTCGTGATCCTTTTGGAGCACTGTTAGCTATTGGTATTTCCGTTATGATGGCTGTTCAAGTATTTGTAAACCTTGGAGCTGTCACGGGTCTTCTTCCTATTACCGGGGTCACCCTCCCTTTTATAAGCTTTGGAGGTTCTTCGCTTACATTGTTAATGCTTGCTGCAGGAATACTTACCAATGTTTCGATGTTTAACACATACACTCAAACATATAAAAGCCAGTCAGTGGAACAAGCTTATATAAGGAATGTTTAACGTTTGAATCGCTAAGTGGTGTATGTTGGCTATTGTGGTTGTTATTAACAAGCTTTTACAGAAGACACATATCTCTAATTCTTTCAAGCAAGCTCAACCTTCATATTAACACCACTGCTCGCTGCTATAATAAAAAGTCCTGACTATATATCAGGACTTTTTACTTGATTTACATACATAATAATAAAGCTACCGTTTAGTTTCAATTGCTGTGTTTTTTACTAGTAATCTATTATAGGATAGATTTACTTCCTAAATAACGAGGTGCCCAGTAAGAATTGCTTAACGATGCAATAGTTACACCCGTTGAACTTCCAGCATGAATAAATTGCCCATTTCCAATATAAATTCCAGCATGTGAAGGACCTCCAGTAGTATCGAAGAATACGATATCTCCAATATTCGGAGTAGATGTACTTTTTCCTGACTGATACAAGGTAGCTACTGTTCGCGGTACAGTTACTCCACCTCCATTTTTAAATACGTAATAAATGAAACCGCTGCAATCAAAACCGTTTGGAGACGTGCCTCCCCAAACATATGGCACCCCTATAAATTTTTTAGAATAAGCAACAATATCGCTAGCTGTCGCTTGCGTTGAACTATTAACAGTTGAAGAACCAGTAGTGCTAGTAGATGCGTTATTTAAGGCATTTAAAGTAGCCGGACCTACTATTCCATCCATAGCTAACCCATGATCCCGCTGAAAATTCATAACGGCAGTTTGAGTAATTGTGCCAAAATACCCTGTTGGTGTGGCGTTAAAGTAACCTTTTTCCTTTAACAGCTGCTGTACTTTTTCAACTTCATTACTAGTCATTCCATATTTTAGAAGCGTACTGCTTGTAACCGCACTTGTTGAAGTAGCTATTAACGCTTGATATGTATTGGGTCCCACAATTCCATCAGCGGTTAAACTATGAGAACGCTGAAAGCTTAGAACTGAATCTTTTGTAATTGAACCAAAATAGCCAGTCGAAGTAGCTGAAAATATGCCCTTCTGTCTTAAAACATCCTGTAATTCTTTCACGTCTGGATCTGTCATACCTTCTTTTAATAGCTTGTCTCCTAAAGCTGCATGGCTTATTGTTGGTAAAACAATCAATGATGAGCATAAAGCTAATGAAGAAATTATCTTTTTCACTAAGTATATCCCCCGATGTTATATTTTTCTTGTTCTTGACTATAAAATTTTAGCAGGGAGAAATAGAAAAGAAACAACCCATTTGTGAATTTTTTGTGACAATTTTAAAAAACACTTGATTTATTAGGATGTAATTATTTATTTTGTCATATAAAGTATAAATATACTTATAATGGTTAAAGTTACGATTCTTTAACCTTACTCTTCTTTTTACGTATATACCGCTAAATCTTTCATACAATAAAGCACCTTTTTATGGTTGTAACCATAAAAAGAAAAAATAGGATACAAGCGTAAAGAGATAGGAGGAATAATGTGAGCAAAATAGTGGTTTTGAAGCGCCGGTTTAAATACTTACTTATTAAACTATTACGATTAAAAGATCATTCACATAAAGTTGCGCTAGGTTTTAGTCTAGGTTCTGTTGTGAACTTTGTTCCTACCTTTGGATTTGGCCTTATAATATCCGTAGGTTTAGCTAAATTATGTAAAGGAAACAGCATAGCAGGACTTATTGGTGGAATGTTTTTTATGTGGGCCTTTCCGTTTATGTTTTACTTGAATACAGTAGTTGGAGGATATATATTCCCAATCGATCTTGATCAAACTTTACTTCAGAATACAGATGGAGATTTAGATAATCGACTAGAACTAGGAGCAAAAATAGGAAAGAATTTTTTAACAGGTATGATTCTTAATAGCTTCTTATTTGGAAGTATACTCTATATTGCTAGCTACTATATTATAAATCAGTACAGAGGCTTTCTCTTACACTACATCTCTAAAAAATGGATAGTAAAAAAAACGTACTAAACAAATGGATTATTAGTTTAATTTCAACCTTTATTTCTACTTGTAAATCAATATAATTTATATAAAAATATAACCATTAACCTGAACATTTCTTCAAAAGGCATAGAGATAAATTAGCCCATAATTGATACCTGAGGTTACCAACCATGGGCTAAGATACAACCTTTGTTTTTGCTTTAAGATGCATATGGAGGAAATAAGGATCTGCTTTCACTCCTTTGTTGAAGATAATACAGTCTGTTTCACCCATTTCTTTCGATTTCTTTGATCAATGATCCATCGATACAAACTTTGTATACCTAGTATCAAAGAGATGCTGACCCCGCTAGCTGCTAGGATTAATGCAAAGTATTCTACAGGATTGTATGCAAGTATACTTCTCCAGTTGATTCTCCCGATAAAATCCTTTACTACAAGCCCCATTCCAAGCATTTGACCTACTACTCAATAAACTCTCTAGAGATTGTTTAGCTTCCTTATATATATCTTTTTTTCTTTATAAGAGTACATTCAGTTTAAGAACTTAAAAACAATAAAACAGCTCCACATAAAAATAAGCAGCCACACTATGATAATAATTGAACCCGCAACCCAATTTTTAGGTTTTTCATTTTGAATGAGCTCCTCTGCTTTTATTGTGCAGTCCTCTATTACATTTTTAGGAAGCATCTTCAAAGCAAGCATAATTCCTAAAGGAACAATGATTATATCGTCAATATAGCCTAAAACCGGTATAAAATCAGGAATTAAATCGATTGGACTGAAGGCATATGCAACCACACAAGCAGTAAATACTTTGGTATACCAGGATACTCGTTCATCTTTATAAGCTAAGTATAAGATAAATAGCTGCTTTTTTAACTTTTTAGCCCACAGCTTTAATTGATTAAGCATGTTTCCTATTCTCCTTTGCTATATATCTGGACGGTTTGATGCCATATAAAAATTACTTTTATTCCCTTTGATATCTACACATTTCTCTTATTAATAAATTTAGAACTATAAAAATAACTGATTAATGCAATCATCTTGATTTGCAGCTAGTTTTGGAACAGCTCCAACAGGAACCCAATAATAGAAAAAGATTAATCCTGCATCTTCTCCTTCAGAATTCACCTTATATTCCCACCGTTCTGCCGTTTCTTCTTGAACTTCTAAATGAAAAACATGTCGTTCATGATACTGATTTTTACCTTCATGATGATAAACATATTTTTTCAATTTTGTTACCGATAAAAACTCCATTAACCCAGACTCTTCTTCGACCTCTCTATATAAAGCTTCTTCAATTGTTTCTCCTTCTTCTACAGTACCGGCTGGAACTTGAACTCCTGCTTCTGGATAATCTTTGTGTTCGCAAACTAGTAACTCTGTATAGGGCTCATTGAATCTAGTTATGTAAGCCATAACTTTTGTTATAGTGGTCTTATTCTTCACGTTCCCTTCCTCCTTTAACAGCTACTAATTGGAAAACTTCTTTGGTAAATTATACATACATATGTTGGGTTGATCTAAACTCGCTTTTAAAATCTATGAGATAGACAATCTGTAATTTATTCCCAATCGTTGTTTCTAGATTCAAAAAACTGTTTATTTATAGGTGAATTAACAGTAAAATTCACATCATACAGCTCAAGGGGGTTAAAAATGGCTATAATGCACTTGATTGTTATAACTACAGTTACTTGCTTACTTTTACTTTCATACAAACTGGGCAGAACAACATCTTCTTTAAAATATACAATACCTTTAACTGCAGAAATGATTAGTCTAGGTGTTGTTAGCATAAGCTAATTTTACGGAGGATTAACTGGTATGGGAATTGGAGTAGTGAATTTTGCTATTTTTATAGGATCTATTATATCTATAATCATCATATCAGTAAGTGAGATAATAAGAAGTAAAGAAAGACCTACTACTAAAACAGTTAATGCGATTCCTATTGCCATTTCTCCCCGCCTTTCTTATAAGCAAAAGGTTTTATCTTTCAACCTAGCCCGCGCTTTTTAGCTCTAGTGCTACTATAAATATATTTGTAATGACAAATGAGATTAACCCTTCTCTCATTGTGATTGAACTTTTTATCTGTATATCTTTTCAGCTAAATACTACCATTTTAAAAAGCAATTCACAGAAATTTAGTCGAAAAATAAGTAATGCCCCTATTTCAGAAGCATTACTTATCTTGATAGACTAATTAGTAAATCGTATATATAACCAACAGCTTTATCAAAAAACAACTATGCTTTTGCACTGGAATTATTGCTGCTTATTACATCTTGGCTACTAGATTTAATGCTTCTAGCTACTAGTATACCTACTATCCCCGATATCCCTAAAATAATGAAGATGTAGTTATAACTTGTAACAAGAGCGATAAGCGTGGACGAAATAATACTTCCGAAATAACGAAACGTTGAATAAATGCCGGAGGCTGTACCAGATTGCTCTTTGCTTACCGAGTCTAGCGAGGCAACCTGCATGCTTGTTAAACCTATTCCGGTCGAAAAACCTCCAATAATTAAAGCCACTATAAGAAAAAGAATAGATCCAACGTTCTCTAAAGATAGAAAAAGAATAGTAGAGACAATGATCATAGCAAAAGAAAATCCGATCACTTTTTTAGAGCTAAACTTATTGTTTAATACTCCTCCTATCCAACCGCTTACAGACATTGAAATCGAAAAAACCGATAAAACAATACCCGTTTGCGCTGTAGATAAATGAAATTGAGACTTCATTAACAGCGGCATAATTAATAAAATTACATACATAACAAAATTGCTAAGCATAATAGATAAATTAGCGCTTGTAAAAGTGGAATTTTTAAATAAAGAAAAATCGATAATCGGGTTTTCTGCCGTATTTTCTCTTTTGATAAACAAAATTGTAGATAGAATAAATATTATTCCCATTATTAAAGCATTGGTAAATTCCATACCGTGTGTCAACAAGATTAATAAAGAAATGCTAATCGCTAAATAGATAGAACCTTGAATATCTAAAGTACTTGTTTGCTTTTTAACATTAAATTTAGGAATCATAACTATTCCACTGATTAAAGCTAAGAAAAGAAAAGGAACGTTGATCCAGAATATAGCTTCCAAATTGAAGTTTTCCAGCAGGACAGACCCTAATAAAGGTCCAATTGCAGCACCCAAACCCATCCCCATTCCAAATATACCTAAAACTTTAGGAAGCCGTTCTTTTGGTACAACATATCTAATGATTGCTATAGTGTTTGGAGTAAGTAAAGCTCCTCCTACTGCCTGCAGTGATCGAAAGATAATAAGGGAAATGAGATTAGTTGAAAATATACAGCCTAAAGATGCTATTAGAAAGAACACTACGCCCCATAAATAGATATTTCTGTTTCCGTACAAATCTCCTAGCTTTCCAGCGATAGGCTGAGTAACAGCCATTACAATTAAATAAATAGTTACTACCCACGAAATATTTGCAAGTGGTTCATTAAAATGAGCTGATATGGTTGATAGAGCAACGGCAATCATGGTCGAATTAATTGGTACAAGAAATGTCCCAATTAGTAATGAAATAACCAAGATAAGCTCTTTATGTTTACCCAAACATTATTGCCTCCTTTTAGTGGAGAGAAATTCCTTTTATAAACGTGTTTATACTGTTTTTGATCATATCTTGATAATCTGCATGTAAGGCTTTGTCTCCAAAATTCAGTTTATACATAAAATATCCCCAATACGTACTTAGGAAAATCTCTGCTTGTGTGCAGCAATCTAATTCTTTGATATATCCTTTCTCTTGCATTTCTTCAAAGTATTCTTTTAGTATTTTTTTCGTATCATTAATTTTTTTTATAATTTCTTCGTGCGCCTGTGAGAAAATTAAAGGGTCTTTTAAAGCAATTGAAATCATATCTCGGTTATTATCAAAGTCTTTTAGTAACAGGTAACCGAAATTCGTCAAATCTTTTTCAAGCTCCCATTCAATTGATTTATCAAAGATCTCAAGTGAAAAGCTTGTTGTTTTGACAATAGCTTGAATAATGCCTTCTTTATTGCCAAAGTGGCGAAAAACAGTCAATTCATTCACGCCAGCTTGTTCTGCAATTTCTCTAGTAGTAGTACCTTTATAGCCCTTTTCTTTAAGCAGTTCTATTGTAGCTTTTGTTATCTTCTTTTTTGTTTCATCTTTTTTCATGTTAATCATCCTTTATGCTTCCTGAATGTAAGTATTTACTTTCCATTAGGCAGTATATAAAGGAAAAAGAGCTGTTGTCAAATGGAAGCGAAGAGAACTATTTATTCATTTAAAAGCGTGACAATTCCATTCGTACCATCGACCATAACCATATCGCCATCCTTTAGCTTATCCGTACTTATTTTCGTACCAACTACTGCAGGAATTTCATATTCACGTGCAATTATTGCGGAATGAGAAAGGATACCCCCAGCGTCAGTAATAACAGCCCCCGCAGTCTGAAATAAAGTAGTCCAAAGTGGAGTAGTGGTCTTACATACCAAAACATCACCTTTTTCCAGCTTGGAAAATTCCTTCGTATTTGAAATAACTTTTACTTTTCCGGTATATGTTCCCGAGGAAGAGGCTAACCCTTTAATAGAATGTTCGCTGTTAGCGTCATTTTCCTCAATAGCTCCCATATATTTCTCAGCTTCTTTCAGCTGAGCTGGTTCAGGGACGCCGAAGTATCTAGGCAAGTTAGGCATTTGCTCATGTTCTGCGTGTTCTTTTTTACGTTTCTCGATTAATTTTGTCACATCTACTGGATTTTCTAAAAGAGACTCTAGCTCATCAAGATATAAAAAGAAAATATCTTCTTTCACTAGAAAAACATGATAATTAACTAGTAAATCACCTAGCTTGAGTAGGAATAAACGAGCTTTTGCATCCAACATTGCATCGATATAAAAATGATGGTCATCTCTTATAACGGATGCATCTAATGCCCACTGATAATATTTTTTAAACTCTTCTTTATGTTTGCTATCCGCTATCTGTTCGAGGAGTTCATTGTAGTTCTGTTCACGTTTCTTGACCGTCTGTTTAAAATTCTCATCAAAGTTGTAACCGTCATTAACATATCCTTGAATAATGGATAATGCGTGAAGAGGATTCTCTAGCCAAGTTTCTCCTACGAAATCGTGACTTACAACGTTTCGGTATCCATACTGTTTTAGAAAAGTATCTACTTCAGCCATAAAGCTTTTTGCTGCTTTATTTCCCTCTAATTTCTTTAATAAAGTTTCTGTGCATTCTTCTTGAAAGATTTCAGTAAGTTCACTATCTCTTTTCACTGTTAAAGCAAGTCTAGAAAGCTGTTGATCCGTTTCCAACGATTTGTTCATTTTTCCGGTCAATAGCTCATAAACATCATGTCCAGATTTTTTATTTGTAAGGTTTTTATAGGATTCTTCAACTGTAGTATTTAGAGACATTTGAGGTATAACAATGTCAAAATGCAAATCATATGCCGTTTTATAAAAATCAGCTAGATTTTGAAGAATCTCTTTTCCTCTCTGAAGGTTGAAATTTTCCCGGGTAAAGCTATCTAATTTGTCATAGTAAGATAAAAATTGTTCCTTAATAATTTGATTCATTCGTTTTGTTAAGATCGGATAAATACTTTCCATTAATTCTTTATGTTTTTGGCTTCTCTTATCAGAATCTCCTTTAAAAGGCTCCGTTCTTGTATAGATATGTCCTTTATACACTTTTAAATTAAGCCTATTAAATATAAAGTTTAACTTTTGAAAACTAGCAGCTGTTCCTTCAGAAAATGCTGGAATAATAAATGAAGCGTACAAAGGACTAACAGCATGAGAAAAACTTGTGTCATTTAAAATCCAAAACTCTTCCATATCCTCGAAACTTAAAGATATATCTTTTTGGAAAGAAGTTAATTTATTATCTTCTGCTAATGTTGTAATCGCTCTTGCCTGCAATAGATATACTTGATCATATTGAATACCAAACTCTATGTCTACAGGGTGTTGATAAAGAGCTTCTACCTCTTTTGTTATTTCCGCTAGCTCAATGATTTTTTCGTTTGTTAAACAAAATTTTTGCTGCTCATCTTCCGTTGTTTCGATTTCTTCAACACCTTCATCAAGTGGAATTATTTTTACTTCCTTTAGCCCTTTTTCTTTCTCTATCTCAAAGGTTTGTTTATTAATCAGGTAAACATCAGGTGTTACTAAGCCTGATACGATTGCTTCTCCTAGTCCATAGCTGGCATTAATCATCATTTCTTTTGTATTATGAGTAACGGGGTTTTGGCTGAAGATGACTCCCGATACTTCGGACTCAATTAATCCTTGAACAACAACTGCCATTGAAATTTTATCAAAATCAGCATACATATTTTGAGTATATTGTTCGACTCTTTCAGTGAAAAATGAGGCCCAGCACGCTTTCACTTTACTCAAAAAATCCTCTATACTTTTCACATTAAGATAGGTTTCATACTGGCCAGCAAAAGATGCACCCTCTAAATCTTCAGCACTGGATGAGGAACGAACAGCTACTGACGTATAAGAGCTTTTTAAGGTTTGAAAGGCCTCTATTAGATCTGTTTCAATTTCCATCGGAATTTCCCCGTGCAAAATTCTCTCGTGTATATTATCCGTGTGACGATCAATCCCATTCCATTCGATATATCGCTTTAAAGCTTCGGTTTGAATAACAAAGCCATCTGGAATCGGTAAATTTTCTTTTTTCATTTTTATAAGGTTTAAAGCTTTTGCTCCAACTCTTTCATTCGCCTCGTCGACCTTCTGAAAACTTAAACTATACATTAAAAATATTCATCCTCCCACAAAACTATTTTAAAATGTAAGTAACTACTTACTTTATATTTATTTTAATTCTTTTAAATTTTTATGGTCAATAAAAAGTGGTAAAACATTAAAAAAATGCATATTTAGTTGTGCTTTATTTTAATTTTACTTAAATAATATTCCTCTTTTTTATTCCATTTTTTTACTTTCATTAGTCTTTTTTATTATAAAGTCTAAATAGTTAACTAATTAAAAGGTTAATAAAAGAAATGCAAAAAACCCCATCTAAATTAAGATGGAGGTTTTCCTCTTTTATAGTTGTGTTAACCATTATCTCGGAGTGCTTACAAGCTTCCACTGGCTGAGTGTCAATTTTATTTTATATCCTCTAATATATAAGTGAGCACTATCAGATTTACGAGTCATATGCGAAGTCATGATTAAAAATCTCCTTTCTCATAGAATTATTTTTAATATAAAACTATTTTGGAAATCTTAACCTAAGCATAGCTCAGTATTGTAAATCCTTTATTAATGACAAGAAAAGATTATGTAAACATTGGAGAGTTGTAGGGGAGCCACTCATTAGTTATGTTTCAGCTTCAATAGATTGAGATCTCTATATATGTGAATTCATTGACGAAGCAAAAATTGCAGTGAAGATTCAAAATCAAGTGGATTCTAATACTGTAAGGTAAATTAAAAGGATAGGCCTTTAAAGACTTATCCTTTTACATAGCATATAAAAAATTTATTTTCTTAATAAAATTGAGACATTAACCATCTATAATGGTTATGTCCAAAGATCGGTCTATTAGATTGACAAGCTACTATTTATGTTAGATACAATAGTTTTTAACTCCTTCAAATCATCTATTACCACATCCGCTTGTGCAAGCTCAGCTTCTTGAGCAAAATCAAAATTACACCCCACTGCCATTAAATCATTATCCTTTGCAGCATTGATATCAGATAGGCGGTCTCCTACTACTGCAGCGTATTTGATATCATATTTTTTTATAATCGTTTTGACTAACTCTCCTTTATCGAGGGTTTGGATTTGTTGAATACTAAATGTTTCTGTCACCCAATTATTCAAATCGTAATGATCTACAATTGCTTCTAAATACTCTTTTAAACCGTTACTTGCTATGTAAATGGAACAATTATTTTCTTTTAAATAGCTAAAGACCTCTTTTACATTGGGATATAAAGCACCTTTCCCTTTTTTTATGTTTGCAACTAAGCTTTTCAAAAAATAGTCATCCGTATACTTTCTGATTTCATACGAATGAGTAGGTAATAAAGCTTCCCATACTTTGGGTAAAGGTACACCCATAATTTCACGATACTTATCAATAGGAGTACTAGCGTCCCATTGGTTAAGTGTACGCAAATGGTTAAAGGTATCATCAAGTGATAACTCTAAAATTTTATCTGTTTGAAACAACGTTCCATCCATATCAAAGATTAGTGATTGCAACATTAAGTATCTCTCTCTTTCGGCAGTATTAAATATGTATTTATATATAATACCATAAAAAGGAAACTACAGTTATTAAAAACCATAATGCATGTTCTTAGCACAAAAAAGCACCTAATCATTTATAGGTGCTCTTTTTAACTTTACATACTTTGTTTGAAATAATAAATGAAAAGGTAGCCGCTATAATCGAACTTAAAAATGGATAATTAAAAGAAAAAACACTGACCGTTGAGTTACTCAAAGGCTGTGAAAGATCAGGTACATATGTAAGTGTAAGAAATAGTCCAGAAACAGTTTGAAAAGCAAACAGTAACACTATAAAACTGCCAATAAACACTACATATCTTTTCAAAATGACTCCTCCATTACTCTTAATTTATAAACCTCATATTATTTTAAGAATAGGGACGCAACAATAAAACCTATAATTATTACAGCAATAAGTACACCTAGACCCTTCCAACTTAACCTACCTGCTAAACCAGATAGGTTTCCGGCTTCACTTCTATTAAATGCATCATTAACATTTCCCGCTGGATTTCTTTTTATTTCTTCTTGTTTTAGCCTCTCTCTTCTTCTTTCAGGTGCTTCGTTATTTTCGCTCATTTTCACACCACCATTTTTAAAATAATATAACATATTATGGTTAAAATAGTAATAAAAACCATACTAATTTTATTCTTATATATGATATAAGCTTTTATTTAACATATTAAGTGTTAAATAAAAGTAAAAAAGAACCTTCAGTGGAAGATCCTTTTTAGGGTTTATTGAACTAGTACATACATTAGCTCTAATGGAACTTTTATTATAAACAACGTAATTCTAAAAATGCTTTTATTCTCTAAATTGTTAAGCCTTTCATCCAATCATAAATTCTCTGAAATTATAGACGCCTATATTGAAGACTCACTTTATACTGCTAGACATAAACATAGAAGCATCTTGATTCATAAAAATCTTATGACCATGATGGAAGGTCTTTATTCTTATTGATTTAAACCCAATTTCATCTAATATTTTTGTCAGTTCGTTATGTGCAAAGCCGTTGTGAACTTTCGGATGATTGACACTATGGTTTTTATCAAAATCAACAATAATCAGCTTTCCGTTATCATTTAAAATATTAAATAATTCCTTTAAGATTTTTTTAGTATCTGGGACATGAAGAAGGACTAATGACATTAAAATTATATCTGCCTTAATTTCAGGAGTTTCTTGAGTGAAATCTGAACAAAGTATTTTGGAATTCGTAAGTCCTTTGTGAGAAATCTTAGCTTTCGCCACTTCCAACATTTGTTCAGATGAATCAACCAACAAAATAGAGTCAACTACATCCGATAATTCTAAGCTAACTAAGCCTGTACCGCTCCCATAGTCTATTAAAGATTTTGATTCATTTTTGGATAATTCTTTCCTGACTTCCTTCACGATAATTTTAGCCAATTCAATTCGTTCTTCTGAATCATATCTTTTTGCAATCTTTTCAAAAACACTATTTTCCATGTTCTTCTCACTTTCTTAGTTCTATTTATGAAACGTTAAAGCTATATAAGACTCATTATAGCCCAAAATAAAAAAATTAAGATGATACTATCTTTTTTAAAAAATTTTTTATGTAAGCTTATTTATGTAAAACATCTTCTTTTGTGATTACTTTTTCATAAATTAATGGCTTAGTTCCTGCTTCTGGCAAAAGATAAATAAAGACAGTAAACGTAAGTTGGAGGATTGAAACTACAGCCAAAAATAGAAAAAGACGTTCCCTGTCCTTAAACCATATTATTAAACATAAAACTAGAGATATTAACGACAAAAATAAAAAAAGAAAAAAGCTATATGAATAAGGAACACCATAATGATAAGAAATATCTAAAAAGAAAAATACTATATAGAGCAGTATAAAAGTTGACGGTACTACTTTAGTAAACGTACTCAATAGAAAAAGACCCTTTCTGTTTATTTGTTTTAGATTTATAGCTCAAACATACCCAATTTACATAAATGAGTACATATTAAAAGCTGCAGCAAAAATGACTATTACTCATCTTAATTATTTATTTTTTGAACCAAAATGCCTCCAACTTCATCCTTGTCATCTAAAGAAAACTCAATATTGAGTTTATGATTTTTATCAAAATACCCTATTATTGTTGCTCCGGTATCTTCTCTTTCGTAATATTTTTTTCCATACGCCCTAATAACATCTTTTTTGCTGTCACTAGTATGTATTCCCTTTTCCGTACCATACTTGCTGCTAAGTAAGTCATAGCTACTGACTTTATTATCTACAATTTTAAATTCAACATCATACGTTTCTGTACTTTTTCCGTAAATGTAGGTAGTATACGGAGGCTGCTCAGTAACCTCTATAAATTTTGGTTTCTTCCTCAAACAACTTGCTACGTCATATTTAGAACTTCCTATTGATACTGATTGAACGTTTTCTAATTCAAGATTGGTGGCTTTGGTACTTGAATAGTATTTTTCTTTAGGTGTAGAAGATGGATCGCAGCTTGCTAATAATAGTAAAATGAATGGGAAAATAAACAAAAAATAGCTCTTAATGCACACTGTTAGACTCCTTTATATCGTTTGTTTTTACTCTGACTCTCAGCATCTTCTAATCTATTAACTATTTTTCTTTTGAATATACAAGTCAATCGAATAGTAAACACTAACTGCCAAGTAATACATGGCAAGTATAACTAACGTCTCATAGACAGATTGCTCAGCGCTATTTTTCACAAAAGCAAAAACAGTACGCACTACCAAGAAAACGATAGGATAGACTATAAATAGAGAATTAAATTTACGATTCATAATAATAAGTTCCTTTATCTGGATATTAATGATTATTATAACATATAATTTTCTTTTTTATTTCTTTACTACATATTCTATAGGTTTTTCATTTACATAATTATCAACAGTACAACATCAAAAGAAATTCTTATTAGTAGGTCTTCTTTTGAGTATCCGTTGTTTTCGATTTCTTATCTAAGATGAATTTTAAATGGCTACTAAAGATGAATAAACCGCAGATGACCATCAACCAGCGCGTAACCCCTTGATGTATAGGATCAAAAAGGTTTAATAAAACAATTCCTAATCCCGATAACATAGCTAGATAACGTAAGATCAAGCCTAATCCTCCATTTCGGTATTTTATATCTATAATACTATGGCTCTAAACTACTATGAATATCATATGAACCCTTTGTCAACGTAAAAGAAATTCTGACTTTACTTCTACATAACAAAGAAGTAGGCGTGTACAGGTTATATCTATACGGTATTATTAAAACAAACAGCAGCCATGTAAATAAAGGAGCGATCACATGAAATTCAATAAGTTAATACCAGAACTCTCCGTAAAAGATATTCACAAATCAAAAAAATTTTATTTAGAGATGCTTGGGTTTGAGCTTACATACGAACGTCCAGAAGACCAATTTGCATTTATTTCATTAAACGGAGCACAAATGATGATTGAGCAATGTAATGGTCATTGGGAAACTGGTGAACTTGAATACCCATATGGTCGAGGGATTAATTTTCAAATTGAAGTAGAAAATATAGAGGTTATTTTACAAAACTTAAAGAACCATAATATTTCACTTTTTAGAGACACTATGATAAATAACTATAGTGGCTTTACTCAGAAAGAATTTATAGTTCAAGACCCAGATGGCTACTTGCTAAGATTTTCTCAGACTTATTTAATACAATAATAGAACTATTTTGATTTATGTTCGTGATTTTATCGCCCATTCCAAGAGTGAAGAGGATCTCTTGAGCAAAAGATACCTCTTCATTTCTTAATTCATAGCTTTGCACCACACCATGGACAAAATGAAATCCCAATAGTGGAGGAGCCACCATCATGGATAATTAAACTGTATTCCTTGTTCGTTTTATCAAATAAGATCAGATTATCTGGGCACTCAAATGGATCACTATGAATATCACACGTAAAGTTCGCATGGTAATTCATATAATCGCAGCAATGCTTTTTCATTTGTTTTCTCCTTACTGTATCGTCATTATTACTTTTCTCGGTATGCTGAGCAGTGGTCATTTGAAATACGATAATTTTCCTTACCGGTCGGGGCTGCTACCTCAACTAATTTATGTCCTAACCAGTCCCATACCGCTACTGTATACAAAGATACCCATTTTAGGTCTCCTCTAGCAAGACGAAAAGAATCATACCAGTTTTCAGTCGTTACTAATAGATTTCTATAAGTAAGTTCCTTTTTCCTTAAGTGTTTAATTTCCAGCATAAAATCTAACATATTTTCTTCCTTAGGCACTTGAATAATTCGCGCTATAAATGTTCCGTTAGGATTTTTTTTCGTTTTATAAACTTTTTCCCTTTCTATTTCTAACTCTGGCCTCCCCCTCATATTCCTTCCCCCTGTGTATTAACAAATAAACTCAGTGCTAAGTAGAAATCTATAATTGGTTCAGTAATTCTTCTAACTTTTCTTCAATATCAGCTTCTAAATGATTTTTTGACAAATCATACAAAGTGCCTGCCCCTTTAAAATACCCACCAAAGTAATACCACAACTGGATGTAATAAACGTATGCATCTTCTTCATCTGTAAATCCATCAAAGTTTATCCCAACCTGGGAACGATATTCTTTTTCTAAACACTGCTCCGAACTTAGATTTGGCAGTTGGTCGCCATCAATATCCCGGCACACCCATATTTTTAAGTTCTGCTTACCATAACGTTCAAATTTACTTCTATATTTTTGCTGAAGACTTTTGCAGTATGCCTCTCCTACTTCTTCCAACCCCACAATATCTCTTTTTAAAGTCTCATTTATTTCATTCTCAGGTACTAAAATGTATTTGTCATCTGCTTCATGACCCTGTTTATCCATAAATAGCTTTTTCAATTTATCAAACAAGCTTTTCCCACCTATCTAAAAAAAGAATATAAGCATGTTAAATTCGACTAAAGAAAGCTCATTTCCTTCTCTGAACTGTGTTTAGTCGTCATAACTAATATGATATTGGCTACTTTCTTACATGTGGAAATTTTTACGAGAGTGCCGATTTTCTGACATACTTGTAATTCGATATTTTTTACAGCGAACACATATGTTAAAGTGTAAAGGAGTGAAGCGAAAGGAGTAAAAACAACATGGCTCAACGAATCGTCAATATGTTTTTATCTGTTTTAGCTGCTTATGGAACGTTAATTCTAACGAAACATATGAGCATTGCAGATAATATCTTTGTAACACAGATTGTGCGTCTGGTTATTTGTATTGTAGCTGTTATGATTGTGACAGGAATTACTACATACATTTTCAGAAACAAATCTTCCAATAAATAAAAGGGCAGCTATTTAGATAGCCGCCCCTTTTTGTTTTCCTTAATTCCCCTTTTATCTCACCCTAAAGAAAATGGGGATGTCTCAAACAACCATGAGACGTCCCCATTTAGATCATACATACTTTTACGCGTTTAAAGCACGTACAAATTCTTTTGCTAAGCTGATTGTAGACTGTGGGTTTTGCCCTGTTAACAACTTTCCGTCTACTTCAATATGATCGCTCCAATTGTCTTTTGCAATAAACTCAGCGCCTAGCTCACGAAGTTTTGTTTCAAGAAGAAACGGCATGTATTTATCTAGCGTTGTATCTTTCTCTTCTGCATCAGTAAACGCTGTAATACGTTTTCCTTTTACAATCGGTTCACCGTTTTTTAGTTTTCCGCCTACAAGAGCTGCCGGTCCGTGGCATACTGCTGCAATCAGCTTGTCGTCTTCAGCAAATTCTGTTAGCAAACGGTGTAAGTGCGTATCGTCTGGAAAGTCAAACATTGTTCCGTGTCCGCCAGGTACAAACATACCTGCAAAGTCTTGTGAACTTACGTCAGCTAATGATTTTGTATTCTCTAAAAGCTTTCCTGCTTCTTTGTCTTCGTCCGTTACATCATCTGTTAAGCTGTTAGGATCCACAGGCGATTTTCCGCCTTTTGGACTTGCTACGACTACTTCGTATCCTTCTTTCTTAAATTCTAAATATGCTTCAGAGAATTCTGTAAGCCAAATTCCAGCAAGCTCTCCATTTTCCATCGTATGTCCATTTGTAACAACCATTAAAACTTTTGAATTTCCTACCATGATTTACTCATTCCTTTTTCATTTATTATTTACATACACGTATTATTAATAATTCATTTATCTCTTTGAATATGTTCCCCGGTATTATTTGATGAAAACATGGTAACTTCTTCTTAATAATAAAAAGAACAGGTAAAAATAATGGTTAAATTATACGAAGAAATAGGCGCTTTTTTTATAGTTTGAAGATTATACAGGGCAGATTTTTTTATATACAGTGTTACAATTCTTCGACTTTAAATATTTTTTGACATATACATCCAATTCTATTAATATCAAATTAGATGTATATCGAATTAGAGAAAGAAGGTAGTAAGCTATGCAATTAGATAAGTTGGTCAATTATCATAAAGCCGTTGGTGATCCTACCAGGATTAGAATTATTTCACTATTAAAAAAAGGCCTCTTCACGGGCAAGCAATTGCTTATAAGCTGGGGTTGCAGCCTTCAACTATTACTCATCACATTTCAAAACTAAGAAATGTAGGAATTATTTATCCAAGAAGACAAGGGAACATTATTTATTTTTATCTAGACCTTGAAAGACTTGAATATAACTCGAAGGCTATTTTGAGTATTGGAGAGGATTCGATGGAAAATCAAGAAAACCATTTACAAGATAAAGACAAATTATCGATTGTTAAAAACTTTATAAATAGTGATGGAAGTTTAAAGATCATTCCAAGTCAAAGAAAGAAAAAGAACGTAATATTAGCCTATTTAATACGTGATTTACAGCACGGAAAAACGTATCAAGAAAAAGAATTAAATGAACATATAAAAAAGTATCATGAAGATTATGCAACGATTCGCAGAGAGTTAATTATGCAGCATTTTATGTATAGACAAAATGGAGAATATGAGTTAAATCCGAAAGAGATGTGGCCCGTTATTTTTTAAAATGAAGGTAAAAACGTTCTTTTTTAAGCTTTCTAATTCGATATATATCTAATTAGTTTGTGTTATTTCAAATAGAATTAAAGTGAAAATGTAATTTCCAAAATGAAAAAAGCCAACGTTTTGGTAAACATGTGACATTAATTTCATTCTCCTATGTGCGCTGGCACAGCAGCCATATTAGTTTGCTTACTGCTTGCCCTAAAAGCATCTGCTTTGAAAAAAAGTATAAAACCTCTGTATGCAATAAGGATTATCCTCTACCAGTTAAATTAGTGAATAATCCTTATTTTTTAAAACTATAAAAGTGTTTTAACCATAATGAAGTCTATTTGTTCTTCATCTCCCATATAAAAAGAGTGAGATCCAGCTTGAACAAACCCTTGTTTCCTATAAAAATCAATCGCATTTTTATTTTTTCCCATACGCCTAACCAAATTTTCTTTTTATTAAATATCGTTGCTATCTCTACTGCTTTATTAAATAAATGTTTACCAAGTCCTTGTTTTTGAAAGCTGTTACCTATATAGATTCTTTCAATTTCAAGGGCTTCTTCCCCCATCTCTTCAGACTGAGCGTCATCCATATTAACCTTTAAATAACCTGCAATTTCATGATTAACATACATAAAAAAGAATTGCGAGGATGCATTGGATAGTTCTTTTTCTAACTGTTTGACTGTAAATGCTTTTTCTAAATAAGCTGTCATATTTTCTTGTGAATTCTGATCTTTAAATGTCTCATGAAATGTTTTATAGCTAATATCTTGAAGGTGATTTACATCTTCAAGAGTACACTTTTTTATATCCATCATCACTGACATACGCCTCTCCTTTATATCTTCAATAATTTCTCTTATTTCCTTTTTTGACAAACTCCCAGTCTGTTTCGATATTTTTCCTTACTCTTTGAACCAGCTTAAGAATGGTATCTGCTTCTTCCTGGGTAAAACCCTCTAATGCCACTTTATCAGAATAATCATTTTCTCTTTTTATAAACGGATATACGCTCTTCCCTTTTTCAGTAGGAAAAAGGTTTTTATTTTTTTTATTGTGGAGATCGTCTTTCTTCTCAATAAAACCATTCATTTCAAGCTTTTTTATAGCCCGAGCCGCTGTTGTTCGATCTACTTTTATCATTTCAGCTAACTTTTCTTGAATGATTCCCGGATTTTCACATATTCGCACTAAATACAAATACTGACCCTTAGTCAGGTCGTACTCTTTAAATTCTATATTACTAATCGAATCCAATGCTCTTGCTATCATTCCAATTTCACGCAGAATTTCACTCATAAATATCTCCTTTGCACATATTTTTGTTGCAAATACAATAAAAATAATATACGTTTAATGTACCTTAAAATAGCTGCATTTGCAACAAAATTAATAAAAAAGGATGATGACAATGAAGTATGTTGTTTATGCAGGAGGAATTTTACTATTAACTCTTGGAATTGCTTTGACGATCCAATCTAATCTAGGAGCTTCACCTTTTGATGCGCTGTTAGTTGGACTGTCACTAAACGTAGGTCTTAGCGTTGGAAGCTGGGAAATCATACTTGCCTGTATTTTAATTTGTGGTAATTCTCTTTTAAGCAGACAAAAGCCAGAAATACTGGGACTGTTAACAGCATTCATCACAGGTCTTGGTATCGATATATGGCTTTTTTTATTAAAGAATTGGATTACGTTCGAAAGTTGGTACAGCAAAGTAGGTTGTTTCGGAATCGGTTTAATCATTATAGGAGTAGGAACCTCAGCCTATTTACATACAAATTTTGCACCTATTCCGATTGACCGCTTAACATTGATCATACAAAAACTAGCTAAAACGAATTTATTTCTCTCAAGAACATTTATTTACCTCACATTCTTACTAGCTGCGATGCTTTTAAACGGACCAATTGGTGTTGGAACGTTATTAACCGTGTGTTTAGGAGGTGTGCTGCTAATTTTTTCATGCCCATTACTCAAAAAGCAGTAGACTGCATATTACCAAAATCTCCTACCTCACAAAATCATAAGCGTTCCATTACATAACTGAAACGGCCTCTGTCTACATCATGAATTTTATATATAGTCATCATTAATAAACAGAAAGCGCACCTCCAGTCAGAGATCCGCTTTCTGCGTATGATTATCCTATTTTTTTGCCTCAGCTTTAATAATAAAACGATGTTGTTTTGCGTCAAAAAAACCTTGAGACTCTATAATTTGATGGATATTATACAATCCGCCGATATGTGTTTTGATATCAAAATTAGGAACTTGCCAAGGAATTGCTTTTAGATAAAAAACTAGCGCCCCGATATCATAAAATCTCTGCACAGGAAATTCTTCTTTGCAAAAGATGATATTAAAAGAATTTTGTTCAAGCTCTTCTATTGCTTTCTTTAAATTCCAATTAGAAAACTCTTTATTTAGTGGAACTCCTATACACTCATTGATTCGTGAACAGTCAAACCCTCCCACTTGCTGCGTGAAAAACGTGCCTTCCTTTGACAAAATCCTTCTTACTTCTGAAGCACAAAAAGATTCGTGCTGGTTCAAAATTAAATCAAATGTACGATCTTTAAACGGTAAATTTGCGTCTTCCGTTCGTCCAACAACTGTGACACCAAGCGGTTCTAATCGTTTTTTAGCGATTGGAACGTTAGGTTTGTATCCTTCGGTAGCATACATAACGTGAGGAAAAGGTTGTAACAAAGATAAAAATTCTCCTCCTCCTGTTCCCATATCTAAAGCGACATTAGAATTTTGAATAAGGTGACAAGCTTCACTTCCATATGACCACGAAAGCATGTTACTATCCATACGACCAGTATGAGTAATAGCAGAAAAATCCCATCCAGTAAAATCAACATTTGTATTATTTACAGCGTTTAAAAATTGTTGGTCCGTTATCATGTTAAAATCCTCCTTTTAATAGTCAGTCAGCATTAATCATCTATCCTAAACTAGTAAAAGGCGGGCCACGAACATATAGACAGCGTTGTTATGTTTCATGTGCTAACGTATTCACACTAACCGCTCCTTTATTAAAATTACGTATGCTTCATTTGCTTGTCCATTCATATGTAATATCGGGTAATTGCTCTTCGTTTTCACATCCTCTTTTTATAATACTGAAGCCATGTTTCTCGTAAAACCTCTGGGCATTTTTATTTCGTTGAAATGTACGTAATATTAATTTTCCATTTGATTCTGTCTTGGCTCTTTCGAGTAAAAGCTGTCCGATTCCTCTTCCTTGATAATCTACATGAACGTACAGCTGGCTAATTTCATCAGCATGATAAGCAATCATTCCTACTATTTGTTCATCCATTAACACTAATTCAATTTTATAGTGTGCTGACAATATATGATTTAAAAAATAGACATGACGGTCAAAACTGTGCATTTCCATTTGTTCAATCGCTTTTTCTTTACTATCTCTCCACATTTTTACCGTTGCCTCAGCAAATTGAGGATGATAGTAAACAATATCAACATTAAAATGGGCCATACATTTTCCCCCTTCCCTGTCATAGTGCTATTTGTATTTTTAATGTCGTTATCTAAGCTTGAAGCTTCTTAAAGTCTTGCTTTAATAAAGAATACATATACAAATCATCAAATTTTCCACACGTAAATTCGTAGCTTCTTAGTAGGCCTTCTTTTATAAAGCCATGCTTTTTTATTAATTTTTGTGAAGTAGCATTAGCGGGCTCTATTAATGCTTCAATTCTCCGCAAATTAAAATGTGTAAAACCATATTTTATAACGGCGCCCAATGCCTCATTAGCAATCCCATTCCCCCAGTAATCTTTGCTTAGCTCATATCCAATTTCTGCACGGTAATGGTTATGAACTCGATTAAGAAACCCGCAGCTGCCAATAATGTCATCCTGTTCTTTAAGAGTAATACCCCATCTTATTCCAGATTTTTCGTTTAAGATTGATTTATACCACGCAATCTCATTTAAAGCATCTTCAACCGTTTTAAAAGGCTCTAGTCCGTAGTGTTTCATTACTTCTTTATCAGATAAGTATTTTAAAATAGTGCTTGCGTCTTCTGTCTCAAATTCCCTTAGGATAAGCCTTTTTGTTTTAATGACGGGAAAATAATTTGACACCTGTACCTTCCCTCCTCTTATCCATTCATTAACTAAATGGATCTTTTCTCACAGCTTTATCTAATTTAAATAACCGCTAGTAAGAAACTTCTTTTATTATTACTGAATTTCTTTTATTATTACTGAATTCCTTTTTAATACTAAATATTTGTCGAGAAATGAGTAAAAAAAGCACGTATAACTTCATTTTAAAATCAGAACCTTCATTTCTTTTATATTTGTTAGTTATAAAAATTAAAGGAATGAAAGCTAGTAATGAAGAACTCTTTTCTAACTAGTCTAAATGAGATAATAAGGAGAAAAAGATGAAGCTGTATGGTGATTTTAAAAAAGAAGATTGGCTAAATGTATTAAAGCTATCAGAAAAAGAGCTGCCTATTGCATTTATTATTCATGGTGAGTGGGCATTTCAAGATAATATAAATTTATGGAAAGAGATCTTATCCACTGATGTGCATATGCCTAAATGGAACACGGTAATAGGTAAGTTAAATAACAGAAATATAGGATTTGCGAATGTGTATGGCAGTCCGATGGCGTCAAACATCGTACATCAATTTGCCGGCAGCGGAACCGACTTATTTATTCAAACGGGATATTTTGGAGGCTTATTTTCCACTGTACAATATGGAGATATCTTAATTGTATCTGCAGCAAAAATGCAAGATGGCGTATCACACTGGTATTTACCAGAACAAACGCTTGTGGAAGCTGACAAAGAGCTAGTGGAAGCCGCCTGTAGATATTGTGAACAAAAAGGCTACAGCTATATAAAAGGACATACGGTCAGTATGGGTGCCATGCTGATCGAGACGCATGACATGGTAAAGGAATGGTCGCTTGCAGGTTTTCTCGGTGTGGATATGGAGACAGCTACTACTTTGACCATTGCTCATAAATTTAATAAGCGCGCTGTCGGCTTATTAAATTTATCAGACCACCTTCTTCACGGCGACACTCTTTATTCGTATACAAAGGACAGAGCGTTAATAGAAAGTGAAACTGATAAAGCAATTCGCGATGTGGCTCTTTATTTAAGCAGTATATATTAGAATAGAACAAAACAAGATAACTTTGCAGTTATCTTGTTTTGTTCGTTTCATAGCTTTTCACACCTGAAGTCTATAGCTTGTGTATAAAGAGGAGCCTCTTTATTATCAGCATTTAAATTTTTATTTGTTTATTATTTAAACCGGCTTCCAACGTATCATACAGCGCTAATTTGTAATTAATTCGTTCTAAATGCAGATAGGTTTGCGACATGTCTGCTTCTACTTTCTTTTTATGCTGAAGCATCATGTTTCGACGTTCGCTGATGGTACTTTCGCCTTTTTTATATGACTCTACATACTGCTTGATTTCAGCAAGGGGCATTCCCGTTGCACGTAAAGCTAAAATAAACTTGACCCACTCGATATTCTGATCCGTGTATGAGCACTGATCATGTTCATTTTGTTCAACAAACGGTAAAATGCCTTCCTTTTCATAGTAGCGCAATGTAGACGCAGACAGCCCCATTTTTTTTGCATGTCTCTCACTCTCATTGTATAAGACATTAAGAAGCATTCAGCACCTTCTGCTCCTTTTTTCCTTTTTCTTTAATTAGTAAGACACCTAACAACCCCATCATTGAAAACAAAATGGGAATCATAAAAGCATAATGATACCCGATCTGCAGCGAGCGCTCAGGGAATAAATCAAGGACATTTCCGAAAATACTAGGTAATAATACGGCGCTTAAAAAACCTCCCATATTAGCAAAACCTGATACAACCCCTACTTCTTTTACTGAGAAAGATTGACGTACTACGGCAAATGTCAAAGCGCTTGCGCCGTTTCCAAAGCCGATGATAAAAAGCAAAATAACGACTAGCATGAATGAAGGTTTCACTCCGGATAATAATAATGCAGTCCAGCTAAGCACCACAATAAGATGAATAAGTGAATAAATTTTTTTAATGGAATTTAACCTGCTTGATATCCAGCTGATTAAAGGTCCGCCAATCATAGCGCCAAACAAACCGTACATAATAAGCTGACTTGCATCAGCGCGAGATAAATGAAACACATTCATTCCATAAGGAACTCCCCAAGAACCAATAAAACCAATGTATGTACCCACTACACCAAAATGACAAAGAAATGTTGCCCATGCTTGACGAGTCGTCATTACCCTTCTTAGAATTGCCCATACGCTTTCTTGAGTCTTGACAGAGGATTTATTTGCTTTAGCATCATCTTGAAATAACCGTTTAGGTTTTATGACTAAAACGACATAAAGCAGGTAGGACACCGCCATTAAAACTAGACCTATGCTAAGGAAAGGAACCCTCCAGCCTGAAAAGGAAATCCACATAGACAAAGGCACCGTAGCTGATAATGAACCTACACTTCCTACCAGCCCAATTAAACCTAATAGCTTTACAAACTCATTTCCTTTGAACCACTGACTTAAAATTAACACTAAATTGACAAAAATCATGGAGTCTCCTGTACCGACTAGTAAACGAGAGAAAATTAACACATATTCGTTGGGAGATGTGCTGTAGATAAGACTTCCTATTCCAGTTAAAAGCGACCCTATAATCAAAAATCGATTGGGACCGTATCGGTCAGAAAGTAAACCAACAGGAATCTGAAGACCTGCATAGGCTAAAAATTGTATACTAGTCATTAATCCTATAACAGACGCTGAAACATGAAAATCTTTCATTAACTGCTCGGTAATAAGTCCAGGGGCTGTTCGTTGACTGACAATCAAATAATATGCTAATAAAGCGGTTCCAAAAACCACCCATCTATAACTACTTTCCTGTTTGTTCATTTTGACAGATCCTCTCGTGTATAATTTTTTCTGTGTAGAAATGTTAAGTATAAAACGTTTAAGAGACAATGATATTAATAGAGCAAAGGTCTTTTAAACAAATAAAGTACTACTCGGAGGCAGCCCTTTTTTATCCTTGTTTTTCCTTTCTATTATAATTTTAAGTTTTTAAAGGTTATTTTTCAATGAGGTGTACACTTTTACGATATACTCTTTCACTATTAGACACCTAAGTTAGAGTCACTCTCGTCATTTTTGGGTATAAAACAATTTAATAACAACCCATAAATAACCTATATCATGCGATATTTTTTTCAAAAGCCTTTCTTTTAAAGTGTTTTAGCTCTTTAATAAGTTGGTATAAAATTTGCATGTTCATCTATGAACACTTATTAAAGGAGGAGAACTTTATGAAAAAAGCTAAACGTAAGAAAAGCATTCAAAAGCAGGTCATTACTGGTGCTGTTCTCGCAGCATCTCTTTTACTGCCCATTTCAGCTTCTGCTGCTTCTGCACCTTATACGCTTTATAAGGTCGGAAGTACTGCAGACAAAGCGACTAGTACAACCTTTGGACAAGTCTATATGGGGGGAAGCACCGATGTAGATGAAGCATTCAAATGGATGATTCAAAAAGCAAACGGCGGAGATTTCTTAGTTATACGAGCGACGGGTACTGATGCCTATAACTCTTATATCTACGACCTGGCTAAAAGTATGGGTAAGCCACTTAACTCTGTTAGCACAATTGTTGTTAATGATTTAATAAGAGCAGGTTCAGACTCTTCTTTAATAGATAAAATTAACAAAGCAGAAGGCATCTTTTTTGCTGGAGGCAATCAAGCTGATTATGTAGATTTCTTAGAAGGATCCCCAGCTCTTACAGCATTAAATAATCGTATTAATCAAGGTATTCCTTTTGGGGGAACGAGTGCCGGCACGATGATTCAAGGGGATCACATTTATGATTCTATCTCAGCAGGATCTACAACTTTAGATTCTAAAACAGCGCTAAACAATCCTTATAGTTCTCTTATTTCGTTTACAGATTATTTGATTCAAACACCTCATAACAACAGCATTCAAACAGACACCCATTTTGAACAACGAGATAGAATGGGACGCTTTTTAACCTTTCTTGCACGTAATATTCAAGACGGAGAAGAAACTGGAACAAGCGCAAAAGGGATTGCTGTTAATGAACAGTCAGCACTTTTGGTAGAAAAAGATGGTTCAGCTAAAGTAGTAACGCAGCCAGGCTCTACAAATGCAGCTGTTTATCTAGCTAAAACGAATATGGCCCCTACCACTTGTGTAAGCGGTCAGCCGCTGACGTTCAACAATATTTCTATCTATAAACTATTTAATGGCAGCACTTTTAATCTTTCCACTTGGACAGGTTCTGGAGGATTAGCTTATACTTTGAACGTAAACGGCGGTGTTATTACTTCTTCTACAGGAAAAATTTACGGAGGAAATCAGCCGTAAACGGTAAATGAATACCTTCTTTTATAGAAAAGGGAAACTTGATCAGTAAAGTTTCCCTTCCTTACGCACATCAAGGATTGATTAAATGCTGTTTTGTTTTTAAATGATATAGATAATGCAGTCCTTTTTCTGTTATTTTCGTTCCTGCTCTGCCTCTGCGCTTTATAATATACTCTTTTTCTTCTAGTACATCCAAACGATTTCTCACCTGCTGTTCTGTAAGCGTAAAGCCTTTTAAATGCTGTGTGATCCACTTTCTGCTTGCTGCTTTTCCAGTATCATTACACTGTTTTATCGTTTCTAACAGGGCATGATTTTCTTGAAGTTCGATTAAGTCAACCGATTCATTTTCAACTTCATACAAAGAATGTTCCTCTTTTTGACTACTAAGCCTATACTCTACGTCTTTTGCTTTCACTTCGTTTTCATCGCAGACGGTAAGCAAATACTCGATGACGCCTTTTAATTCTCTTATATTTCCTAACCATTCATATTCGATAAGCAGCTTCATCGCTTCTGGATGGATATGGGTCCACGTTTTTGATTTGGAAATAAAATGATGAATTAGTAAAGGAATATCGGTTCTTCTATATCTTAAAGGAGGAATCGTTAAAGATAATACATGTAAACGATAGTACAAATCTTCTCGAAACAAACCTTCTTTCATTTTATGTAGTAAATTGTTGTGAGTAGCTGCTATGATCCTTACATTGATTGGAATGACTCTTGTACCTCCTACCCGTCTAATTTCTTTTTCTTGAAGCACCCTTAAAAGCTGGGTTTGTAAGCGCGGACTGATATCACCAATTTCATCCAAGAAGATCGTACCTTTATCAGCGCTTTCAAACAGCCCTTTTTTGCCGCCTTTTTGGGCTCCTGTAAAGCTGGCTTCTTCGTACCCAAACAGCTCACTTTCTAGCAATGTATCAGTCATGGCACTGCAATTCACGGCAAGAAACGGTCCATTTTTACGTGTAGAATGATTATGGATAGCCTGAGCAAACAGCTCTTTTCCTGTACCGGTTTCTCCTTGAATTAAAATAGGATACTCAGTAACCGCCATTTTCCGGGAAATTTCAATCGTTTTAAGCAAAGCTGGGTGTTCTCCAATAATATCTTGATAATCATACTTAACAGAAAAGCCGTTTTTTCTACATTCTGACTGCGCTTTTCCTTCTATTTCAACAGCTTGATTCACACTTTTAAACGTTGCTACCGTAGTATTGCTTTCCTGAATTATCGACTTATAGATGACCATTTCGTACCCGTTTACGTTAAAGTACTGACTTTTCTCTTCGGACGATGTAATAAACTCCACAAGGCCTTCGTTAGAAATGACATGTTGAATTTCACGATCTACAACATCAGAAGAAGATAGCTGAAACAATGATTCTAACCTTTTATTAAATAACGTAATTCTTTTATTAAAATCCACAGCAAGAATACCATCTTCTACTACATTTACAACACTCTTTACATGAAGGTGAAGTTCTTTCATTTGCTCTTCTGCTTCTATTAGTTTTTTTTGCAGCTCAATAATATTTCGTAAATAGCGATCCCAAATAATTGAATGATTAGACTGATTAAAACCAAATGATTTTATAAGTTCAAAAATAGTCGCCATATCAAAAAGCCTAACACCTATATCAATTACATGCTTTACATATGGCGGACATAAGTGAGCCTCACCTGGAGAAACAGCAATTTCAACACCTTCGTAATAGGTCTTTTTCTTTTTAAAAGGAATAAACTGAACATGATTAATTCCTACTTGATAAAGAGATTCTATTAACTTAAGAGTTTCTCTATCATCATCGTTTACAATTAATACTTTAGTATGGGCAGGAATTTTCAACAATTCATTTATATGTTTATGGTGAATCGTTCTATTTCCTACGATTTCATGTGCACATTGAACCTCTAATCTGTCCTTCATTTCGTTCTTTATACTCTCTGATGAGTAGAGTACAACATCGCCATCAATTTTTTTCGGTAATTCTTCGTCAACCGCAAAGCATTCAATAAAAATGTAATCGCCTAATAACTCTTTTAATTGGTTATGTAAAATGATTTTAGTTTGCTTGCTTCCTGTTATTAAAACTAATTTCTTTTTCATCGTATGGACACCTTTCTACAGGCCTTTAACTTGACTTGCCTTCAGAGATTAGTCTTGGAATACTGTACCTATCATTTTATACTTTGCTGTGCATTTCATCTAGCGGACGTTTGTCCCTTTTGTAAATAAAAATAAGTAGAAAAAAGCGCCTCCACTTTAATGAGTGGAGGCACGATATGCTAAAGTGCTAGATGCATTGAATTACTTTTTTCTCATTTAATATCTACGTTTATTGGTTTGATATCTAAGGCTACCTTTACGATGGAGTAATCGTCTTTTTGACCGTCGGTATAAGCCCAATACCCATTGCTTTCCGCGCTTTTTCGGAAGGTAAGCTCAAAACCTGTGTTTTGGTTAAACGTATAGCTCTTTACCTCTTTATTCTGAGCATTATCAATAAGATCGTAAGCTAAAAATTTTCTTAATACACCGTGCGGAGAAAAAAGACCTGTATTTGGTCCAACTTTTTCACCGTAGTATTCATTTTTTCTAGTAGATGTTTTAGCTGGGTTTATGACGATTTCTTTTGTTGTGAGATTTACTTTGTCGCCTGGCGTGATACAAGAGATAAGAATATTTTTATAATCACTCGGAAATTTTTCATTTGCCTGTACCTTTGCTAAGTCAACTAGCGTAATACCGCCTCTTCCAACAACTTCTATTTGTTTTTCTTTATTGTTTACCAACATAGCAGTATCTTCATCGATGCCGTAAGAAAGCTGATTTTTATTTCCTTTTTCATATGCTGTTGCAATAAGACGTCCTAGTCTTGCTTTGTTGTCAAAATGCTGATCTACAAGACCGTATTGGAAAAAGCCAAGCCCTTTTTCTAAATAAGCAGGACCGCCTTCTTGCTGATTCATATCATCATATGTGTCTGTAAATCCGTATGAAAGAGCTCCGTAGCTATCTCCGCCAGCCAGCATGGTATTACTCATAATTGCCGCTCCGGCACTCGTGCCGCCAAGTACTGCTCCATTTTTATACGTATGCCACATGGCTTGCAAAACGTTTGAATCCGAACCATTTTCATTACGCAACGAGCCCGTAATCAAGGTTTGATCTCCTCCTACAAACCAAATGCCTGTTAGCCCTTTAACTTTTTGCGCTAGTTTATCACTATTCATGTTTGTTTTCCAATTCGACTCGTTTTCTGGGGTCCCTTTGAAGTCATGATTTGAAACAGGTAAAATTTCTATATTTTCTGCTTTCATTCCGTATTTAATTAAATCAGCTTTAAACTGATTAGAGGAGTCGAACTTAGTACTCGCTGCAGGCACAATTCCTACTTTGGCTTGTTTTCCTCCTGCAAGATTAATGAACTTGTTATACACGCTTGAATTACTGCTGCCTAGCGCTCCTCCTGCAATCAAGAGGTTACCTTTAATCTTGTCGTATACAGGACTTTCAGGTGAAGAAAAGGCAGGTTTTTTATACGTTAAACTAGTTTTTCTATTCGGCTGGAATTTGACGGTTTTAGGCGCAATATCCATTCTAACATTCACAATGGAATAGTCATCTTTTTGTCCGTCAGTATATCTCCAATAGCCGTTTGTATCACGATCTTTTTGAAAAGCAATTTCATATCCCGACCCTTGACTATCATAAACATAGCTGTTGGCAGATTTCATCGATTTATTGTCAACAAGAGAATAGGATAAATAAGCCTTTAATCTTCCGTATGGCGTAAAAACACCCGTAGCAGGCAGTGCGTTAAACGAGTAATATTCAAATTCCTTCGTTTCTACTTTATCCTTTGGAAATTCAAATGATTTTAAATGATAGTTAATTTTATCTCCAGGAGATAAGTAACTAACCTTTATGTTCTCTAAGCCTGAACTCGCTTTTTGTTTAGACACAAGCTGAGCTTTGCTCGTATCTAAGACGGCTACTCCGCTTCGTCCAACAACTTCAATCTTTTGATTTTTATTGTTAACGATCATAGCCGTATCCTCGTCCACACCGTATGCAAAGTTTTTTTCTTTGTCACGTTCAGAAGTATACGCAGCTACTGCAAGTCGCCCAAGTCGTGCCCGTTCATCCATATGCTGATCAATTATTCCGTGTTGGAAAAAACCCAGACCTTTTTGAACTGACAAAGGCTCATACTCTTTTTTATGATGCTGGTCTTTGTTTACATATTTATTTAAGGTTTCCTTGTTTCCTATACTTTCTTTTAAAGCTCCTAGACTATCTCCGCCTGTAATCATGACGTCACTCATAATTGCGGCTCCTGCACTTGTACCTCCGATAACTGCTCCTTTACGGTATATATCCCAAATAGCTTTTAACGCTTCAGAATCGCTTCCATTATTTTGACGAAGGGAATCTACAATTTTCGTTTGGTCTCCTCCAACAAACCAGACTGCTGTTAGTCCTTTAATGGTACGGGATAACTTCTTATCGTTCACTTGATTCTTCCAGGTTGATTCATCTTTTTGTGTGTCAGAAAAATCGTGATTTGAAACAGGAAGAATTTTAATAGAATCTGAGTTTACTCCATATTTCACGAGGTCATCTTTAAACTTTTTGGAAGACTGCAGCGTTGTGCTGGCAGCTGCAATAATCCCTACTTTTGCTTTTTCTTTTCCTCCAGCAAGCGAGAGAAATTTTTCATATACATCGTGATTAGATGTCCCTACACCTCCGCCTGCAATAACAAGGCTGCCTTTAATGTCTCCAGTATTTTCTTGTGCTTTTGCAAGCAGCGGTGTACTCAAAGAAGAAAGTAATGTAAAGCTGATAAGACATGAAACAAGTTTCTTTTTCATTTGAAAGATCCTTTCCACGCAAATTTTAATACCTTTCTCTAATTAGCTCGTATCCTTTCCGCGATACTTTCGTTAAATGATGTCTAAAACCTGTTATTCAAACGTTCCTTTCACAACAGGAACACCGTCTTTTACCATTACTTTACCTTGAGCAAAAACTGTTTTAATTGTTAGCGTCTCTTTGTCTAAAAGGACTAAATCTGCATCTTTTCCAGGTTGAATATGCCCTTTATTGGCCAGTTTTAATAGTTTGGCAGGATTAGAAGTAATGACTTGAAGAGCTGTTTCTAACGGCACTGATTCTTCTAGTACTGCATCTCGTACTTCTTGAAATAAAGAAGACACTTTTCCAACTTGAAGCCCTTTATAGTCTCCGTTATCATCAAAAAACGGCAGGCTCGCTTGTCCGTCGGATGAAAACGTAATATTCGAAATCGGAACTTCTTCTTCAAACATGATGCGTAACCCTTTGCTGCACTTAACTTCGCCTTCTTCTAAAAAATAGGGAATGGTGCTAGTCGTAAAATCTACATAGCCACCTCGTTTTGCAAATTGAATTCCTTCTTTAAACAGATCTTCATTTCGGTTAATATGTGTAGGGTGAAACTGACGAATTGGCAGGTCCGTTTCATCTGCGATTTGATTTAATAAAGATAATTTCCGTTCCCCGTCTCCTACGTGAATCTCTAATATTCCGGCTTTTCCTGATAAAATCCCTCCATTGCGGGCAGCGGAAGCCACCTTCACCAGTTCTTCAAATGTCGGTTCAGAAGAACGGTGGTCGGAAATGGCAATTTCACCTACTCCGATAATTTTATCAATTAAAATAAGATCTTCTTCGATGCTGGTAGTTAACGTTTTTACTGGTATTTGATACGAGCCTGTATGAATGAAGCAGGTAATCCCTTCTTCTTCTAATCCTCTTGCTTTAGCCAGAAGACTTTCCATTCTTCTTGTTGTACCATCTGTTCCAAGGACACCTACAATAGTTGTAACACCAGCAGCCGTTGCATCCGTTAACATTAGTTCAGGCGTGCGTGTTTTATATCCCCCCTCTCCTCCTCCGCCAATAATATGAACATGTGAATCAATAAAGCCAGGGGCTATAATGTGATTGGCGGCGTCTACAACATCAATAGGAATGGACGTATTTACATGGTCAATACAATCTTCTATAAGGATGATTTTGCTGTCTGCAAGCAATACGTCTTTTTTTCCTAAATACTCTGGTGCATATACTTCTGCGTTTTTGATTAAGGTTAACAACTTCTATTCCTCCTACTAGTAAGCTCAACTTACGAATAACATTTTTCTATATAATTTTAATGCTTAAAATGGTCCATAATTGATAAAATAAGCAATCACAACGGCGATTAAACCAATCACATATTGAATAAGGACTAACGGCAACACCCATTTGGCCCACTTTGTCCATGAAATTCCCGCAATCGCTAAACCAGCCATTAATGTTCCAGCCGTCGGGAAGATCATATTTCCAATGCCATCTGCAAAAGAAAAAGATAATACTGCTGTTTGCCTTGTAATATCAAGTAAATCTGCAAGAGGCGTCATGATTGGCATCGTCAGCATCGCATGACCTGTTCCAGATGCTAAAATAAGATGAATCAGCGCTTGGAAGTTATAGATTCCGATGACGCTTAAATATCCCGGAATATGCTGAATAGCTCCAGATACTTGATGAAGCATAGGGTCTACAATATGTCCTTCATTTAAAACAACAAGAACAGCACGAGAAACTCCGATAACAAGCGCTCCTCCAACTAGTGCTGCTGCCCCGTTTGTAAATGACTTAACTGTATTTTCAACAGAGAGCCTTCCAATAATCCCAATCACAACTGTCAAAATAACAAATAAAGAAGCAATTTCAGTAATGTACCACTTATACTTAATAACGCCAAAAGCAAGAATTACGTAGTTAACAAGAAATGCTGCCATAATCCATTTATGCTTTCTAGTTAACTTGGCATCCGAGTTTAAAAGTTTATTTGCGCTGGTTATGCTGTATTTTCCGTACGTCCCAATAGAAGGACTTTTTTTCACTTTCATCGCATATCGGTAGACAAACCAAACTGAAACAGCGTAAACAACTACAAACAAGATGAGTCGAAAGCCCATTCCAGAAAACATAGGAAGCTCTGCTACTCCTTGCGCAACACCAACTGTAAATGGATTCATAACTGCCGTAGTAAAACCAGCCGATGCGCCAATTAACACAATAGCAGTCCCTGTTAATGCATCGAATCCAAGAGCAAGTGCCAGCGGAATTAAAAGAGGAATATAGGCTAGCGTTTCTTCCGCCATCCCCATTAAAGAACCGCCTACTGCAAAAAATAACATCATGACAGGAATTAATAATTTTTCTCGGGTAGCAAGTTTTTTAGCCATCGTTGTAATTAATACATCTACTGTCCCCGTAGCGCTTAGTACACCAAAGAAACCGCCGATAATTAATACAAAAAAGATAATGTCGGCTCCTTCTACCATTCCTGTATGTATTGCTTTGACCATATCAAAGAATCCAACAGGTGTAGAATCAATCCATTTAAACGATTGAGGATCTACCGTTGTTCTCCCGTCTACTTCTACACGCGCATATTCTCCAGCTGGCAAGGTATACGTTAAAATGGTAGCAATCACAAGAAAGCCTAACAATAAAGCAAAAACGTTTATTTTCCTCTCTTTTTTCCGTACCTGATTTAATGAACTCATTTCCTTTTGCGGTTCACTCATTCTTCTTCTCCCCTTCATTGTGAAATAATAGCCTTAGACAAACATCTCTTTCTTTAAAAGCAGCTTACTTATCTGCGCCTACATATTGCTCCTTTCTTTTGTATTCCTCATATACAGTACAAGCAATTTTCGTGCCAACGTAGAACCGTTTAATTTTCTGAATTATGATATAATTAAATCGTGCTTTAGGTGTTAATTGGGTGTTTTATTCAATTTAATAACGCCAATTAAGAAGCTGGTTGATAGAAAATCTAGAGTATAAGCATTAGCCAGTTCTTTTTTTAAAAAGCAGCAAAAAGAAAGATAAAAGAATTTAATCTATAAACATAAAAAAATACTATTTTATTATTGTCTTTTCTTTAAGTAGATTAATACTATAACCTTCAATCTATTTATAAAAGCATGGCGCATAATGAAAGGGTGTTCAAAACAATGACTGTTTATCGTATCGGGGTATTGGCGGGTGATGGCATCGGGCGGGAGATTGTCGATGCCACAGTTAAGGTAGTTAAAACTGCTTCTTGCAAAGCAGGAGTAAAAATGGAGTGGATTCATCTACCGATGGGATGGGAAGGAATTAAACAATATAACGATCCTCTGCCAGAAGTAACGATAGATGCTTTAAAACATACGCATGGATGGATACTTGGCCCGCACGATTCTGCGGCTTACCCCCTTCAGCACAAAGAAAAGCGTAATCCCAGCGGAGAGCTTCGTCACAGTTTAGATCTTTACGCAAATATTCGCCCCGCCAAAACAATGCCAGGCATTAAAAGCGTCTTGAAAGAAGCAGATTTAGTGATCGTCCGAGAAAATACAGAAGGATTTTATGCCGATCGAAATATGTATTCTGGACATGGCGAATGGCAGATTACAAAAGACGTTGTGGTGACATCGGGGGTATTTACGCGAAAAGCCGTAGAAAGAATTGCGCGTGAAGCTTTTGCATTGGCTATGCAGCGTCGTAAAAAAGTAACAATCGTACATAAAGCAAATGTTTTAAGATTAAGTACCGGACTATTTCTAAACGTTTGTCGAGAAGTAGCTGAGCAATATCCTGAAGTAAAAGTGGACGACTACCATATTGATGCCATGGCTGCTCATCTCGTGCGTCGTGCAGCCGATTTTGATGTCATTTTGACAGAAAACATGTATGGTGATATTCTTTCAGATTTAGCCGGCGAGCTTGTAGGAAGCTTAGGATTAGCCCCTTCTCTTAATGCAAATGAACATATCGCTATGGCACAAGCAGCTCATGGTTCTGCGCCCGATATCGCAGGTTTAAATATAGCAAACCCAACCGGTATTATTTCTTCAGCAGCCATGCTACTGAAATGGCTGGCTGAAAAACATGGGGATCACAAACTTACAGAAGTGGCTGCTACAGTAGAACACACACTTTATCAAACGCTCCAATCTGAAGTGAAAACGAAAGATTTAGGCGGACATGCCTCTACGTCGGAGTTTACAGAAGCTATTTTAGAAAAAATAAAATCCATGTAAAATTAACAGCAATTTATCCATTATATAGAGGTGATCATAATGAAAAAAAGAAAGATTATTATGGACTGTGATCCAGGTCATGATGATGCTATTTCTATTATTTTGGCTGCCGCACGACCGGAATTAGATATTTTAGCGATTACAACTGTTTCAGGAAACGCAGAAATTGAAAAAACGACGATGAATGCTTTGAAAGTGTGTGATTTGGTATCGTTACATAACCCGATTGTTTCAAAAGGAGCAAGCGAACCAATGATGCGCAGACGTGAAAACGCGCCTAGTATACACGGGGATTCAGGATTAGACGGCCCTGAGTTCCCGGCTCTCTCTCGCAGCTGGAGCGAAGAACACGGAGTAGATACTATTATACGAATGGTCAAAGAGTCAGAAGATCCCGTTACGCTTTTGCCTACCGGTCCTTTAACGAACATTGCTTTAGCTTTAATAAAAGCTCCAGAAATTAAAGAAAACATTGAAGAGATTATCCTTATGGGCGGTGGAACCTTCGGGAACTGGACGCCAACGGCTGAGTTTAACATTTGGGCAGATCCAGAAGCGGCTAAAAAAGTGTTTGATAGCGGCATTCCACTCGTAGTAATGGGGTTAGATATTACGCATCAAGCCGTTGCAACAGATAATGTTATTAACCAAGTGATGAACATTGATAATAACGTAGCAAAAAAGGTGGGTGAATTATTAGCATTTTTTAAATCTGCCTATAAAGAAACGTTTGGCTTTGATAGTCCGCCTGTTCACGATGTATTAACCGTTGCTTATTGCATAGCTCCAGAACTATTTACGCTCAAAGAAGTTAATATTGTAGTAGAAACACGCGGAGAATACACGGCTGGAACGACTTCAGTTGATTTGCTTGGAGTTACAGGGAGGAAAGCAAATGCGAAGTTTGGTTTAACCCTTGATGTAGATGGTTTTTGGGATTTAATGATTGAGGCTCTTAACACATATTCGGCTTCGTAATGTTCATCTAGAAGATAGGTTTTATAAAGTCAGCACCAGAACGTCGAGTTCGCAACTTGCTGGTGCTGACTTACTTTTATTCATACTATCTAGCTGTTTTTTTCGCTTTTTGATTGAGCATTACCATTACAGTAATAATTGAAGCAACAGTAACACTTCCTTACTTTCTGTTTGCAACGCCCGTTAAAAAATTCAAAAACACGTGTACGCCTGCTTTCACGGTAATTTCTCCTACATCACGCAGCGGATCTAGACATACAATATCCATTGCTTGAACAAGCGGATGACTCCCGGCGGTGTATACTGCTTCAAACAACTCATCTGTCCTCATTCCGCCTGTCGTTCCTGCTGGAACTCCCGGTGCGTAAGCGATATCTAACACGTCCATATCAACGGTTAAATAGATCATGTCTACCTCTTTGCTCAGCTGTTTTAATGCTTCTTTCACCGTATGAGTTATTCCTGCTTTTCTTGCTTGCAGTAACGTTACATAATGGACGCCTTTGCTATCTGCATATTCCTTTAACGATTTTGAGTTATAAAACCCGTGAAGTCCGATATTCCATACATGTCTTGCATCAATCGTGTTGCTTTCAATTAAATTTCGTATAGGTGTTCCGTTAGAAGGACCGTTATCTTCTAAGCTGCGTAAGTCAAAGTGCGTATCAAACTGTAAAATCCCTATCTTCTGTTCGGGATGTGACGCTTGCCACCCTTTTACTAACATAGCTGTAATAGAATGATCTCCTCCAAGCATAACAGGCAGCGCATGCGGATGATATTTCCGTATAGACATCATCGCTTCTTTTATATGCTGATGGGATTTCTCTATATCCGTTACATGCTGTTTAACGTCTCCTAAATCTAAAACTGACAGGGAAGTTAAATCCGTATCATACTCAATATGATACGGATTAAAGGATTTCCATAGCTTCCTCATGGCCATTGGCGTCTCACTGGCTCCAGAAGCGCTAATGGAGGACCTTGAAAGAGGCACGCCTAAGACCGTAATATCTATCGATGTAAAGTCGAAGTTGCTCCCATCTTCAACTGTTTGAATCCAATCGCTTACTTTTGGGTCATGAGTGCTTTGACGCTGCCAGCAAAAAGGCGGTCGATCAAGCTGTGGGTACGGATAGCTCATGTAACACACCGCCTTCAACCACTACTTTTCCATCTTTCAATACCGTGTCTACAAGATTTACCGCATAGTTATATTGCAGCGTTTGATAATTTGGAGCGTCAAATAGTACTAAATCAGCTTTTTTCCCTACTTCAATACTTCCAATTTGATCGCCTTTGCAAATGGCGTGAGCTGCATTGATCGTACAGGCCGTTAAGACTTCCGCTGGCGTCATTTTCATCGTTAAACAAGCTAAATTCATAATAAACGGAAGTGATTCCGTAGGAGAAGACCCTGGGTTTCTATCTGTTGATAACGCAACAGGCACTCCTGCTTCAATCATTTTTCTAGCACGCGCCGGTTCTTCCATTAAAAAGAATGCAGTACCCGGCAATAAAATGGCTATAACTCCGCTTTCAGCCATTTGCTTAATTCCTTGATCCGATGCTTTTAGTAAATGATCCGCAGACACAGCTCCTACTTTAGCGGCTAATTCTGCACCGCCAAAGGAAACAATTTCATCAGCGTGGATTTTAGGTTTTAGCCCGTATGCTTTTCCAGCTTGTAAAATACGCTCTGACTGTTCAACTGTAAACACGCCTTCTTCACAAAACACATCACAAAACTCCGCTAGCTCTTCTTTTGCAACGATTGGTATCATTTCTTCGATAACAAAACGAACAAACTCATCTTCATTGCCTTTATACTCAGCTGGCACCGCATGAGCTCCCATAAAGGTTGAAACCACATCTACTGGATGCTGTTCATTCAGTTTCTTCGCTACTTTTAATTGTTTGATTTCGTCTTTAAGATTTAAACCGTACCCGCTTTTTGCTTCGACAGTTGTAACTCCGTACTGCAGAAATTTATTTAAACGTTTTGTAGATTGCTTGATTAGCTCCTCTTCTGTTGCTTGTCGTGTACTAACGGTTGTTTGTAAAATTCCTCCTCCCGCTTTTAAAATATCAATATACTTTGCTCCGTTTAAGCGCATTTCTAATTCTTTTTCACGACTGCCGCCAAACACAAGGTGAGTGTGGGGATCAATCAACCCAGGCGTTACAATTTTTCCTTCGGCATCAATTATATTAATAGGTTCATGAATATGCTCAAGGTATTCCTGCGCTTTGACGTCAGGCCCAACAAATACAATTCTTCTATTTTTCACGAGTACGCTGCCGTTTTCAATGATTCCTAGATCTGACATTTCCTCCGATCGTCTAGGCTGACTTCCTCCTTTAACCGTAATGACTTGTGCAGCACATTTGATATACGTAACAGTCATACGTATCCCTCCTTTTTTATTCATTTAACGCGGGAATTTGTATTCCTTTTTCTTTTGCAGTTTGAATGGCCTTATCATAGCCGGCGTCTACATGACGAACAACACCCATGCCAGGGTCTGTTGTTAAAACACGTTCTAGACGTTTTGCTGCATCTTCTGTACCATCTGCTACTACAACCATTCCAGCGTGCAGAGAATACCCCATACCTACTCCTCCTCCGTGGTGAACAGATACCCAGCTTGCGCCTGCTGCCGTATTTACTAATGCATTTAAAATAGGCCAGTCTGCTACTGCATCACTGCCATCTTTCATTGCTTCAGTTTCACGATTTGGCGACGCCACAGAACCGGCATCTAGATGATCTCTGCCAATAACGATAGGCGCTGACAGCTCTCCGTTTGCTACCATGTCATTAATAATTTTTCCAAAGCGCGCTCTTTCTCCGTAGCCTAGCCAGCAAATACGAGCCGGCAATCCTTGAAACTCAATTTTTTCTCGCGCCATTTTAATCCAGTTGCAAAGATGGGTATTATCCGAAAACTCACGTAAAATGACTTCATCTGTTTTATAAATATCTTCTGGGTTTCCCGACAAAGCGACCCACCTGAACGGTCCCTTTCCTTCACAGAACTGCGGACGGATGTACGCTGGGACAAATCCCGGGAAGTCAAATGCATTCGTGACACCTTCATCGAGCGCCACTTGGCGAATATTATTGCCATAGTCAAAAGCAACCGCGCCTTTTCTTTGCATCTCTAACATGGCTTGAACGTGAATAGCCATACTTGCTTTTGATTGTTTTACATATTCATTTGGATTTGTATTCCGCAATCTTTCTCCTTCAGCTAAGCTGACTCCAATCGGTAAATATCCGTTAAGCGGATCATGTGCCGATGTTTGATCCGTCACAATATCTGGGATAAATCCTCGCTTTATCATTTCAGGAAGAATCTCGGCTGCATTTCCAACTAATCCAATGGAAAGCGCTTTGCCCAATCTTTTTGCATCTTCAGCTAACGTGATGGCTTCGGCTACGCTTTCAACTACCGTATCGCAATACTTTGTTTCGATACGTTTTTCAATACGCGTGCGATCAACATCAATTCCAATTACAACGCCGCCTGCCATCGTAACAGCTAGTGGCTGTGCGCCTCCCATTCCTCCTAATCCAGCTGTTACCGTAATCGTTCCTTTCAAACTTCCGTTAAAATGCTGGTTGGCACACTCAGCAAATGTTTCATAGGTACCTTGAACAATGCCTTGGCTTCCGATATAAATCCAGCTCCCTGCAGTCATTTGCCCGTACATCATGAGCCCTTTTTTATCGAGCTCATGGAACGTCTCCCAATTCGCAAAAGCAGGAACAAGATTTGAATTTGCTAATAAAACACGCGGCGCATCACTGTGTGTTTTAAAAACCGCAACAGGCTTACCGGACTGTATGAGAAGCGTTTCATCTTCTTCTAACTCTTTTAACGCTGCGACAATGCGATCGAACGCCTCCCAGTTACGGGCTGCTTTTCCGATTCCTCCGTATACGACTAACTTTTCTGGATGCTCCGCTACTTCGGAATCTAAATTGTTTAGAAGCATGCGAAGAGCAGCTTCTTGTACCCAGCCTTTTGTCGTTAGTTCTGTTCCACGAGGTGCTTTTATTCCACTTTGTTTTGTCTCCATTTCGTTTTCCTCCTCTATAAAAATGAAAAACTGTTAAACTAACTTTTTATTAAAGCGCTAATTCATAATTAGTATCTTGCACAAAGGTTTTGAAATCAGCTGCTAACCCTTCAATATCACGTGAGAAAATTCGATCTTTAGTAATGGTTGGTACGGTTTTTCTAATTCTTGAATAAATTTTTCTTGTTTTCGAAGCAAGTTTATCTACTCCTTGAATATCGGCTGCTTGAGCCGCACAAATTGCTTCAATCGATAGAACTCTTCGTGTATTTTGGATAATTTGATAAGCATGACGTGCAGCAGTCGTTCCCATGCTGACATGATCTTCTTGATTCGCTGAAGATGGGATAGAATCGACACTTGATGGATGCGCTAATACTTTATTTTCGGAAACTAATGAAGCTGCAGCGTATTGAGTAATCATGAGCCCGGACTCTAGACCTGGATCTGCACTTAAAAATGCCGGCAGCCCGCTAAGCTGAGGGTTTACTATTCGTTCAATGCGCCGTTCAGAAATATTCCCAAGCTCCGCCATTGCAATTCCTAGAAAATCCATAGCAAACGCAATGGGCTGCCCGTGAAAATTCCCTCCAGAAATTACTTTGCCGCTGTCGGCAAAGATGAGCGGGTTATCGGTTGCTGAATTAATCTCAATTAAAAGCTTTTCTTTTACATAATTTAAAACTTGATAAATAGCACCATGAACTTGAGGAATACAGCGCAGTGAATAAGCATCTTGCACTCTTAGTTGACCTTGAGAAGTAGTTAATTGACTGCCTTCTAAGTACGAAAGAATTCGGGCAGCTACCTGCTGTTGTTCGCGATAAGGTCTTACTGCATGAGACTCTGGCATGAATGCTTCTACAATACCTTGCAGACCTTCTAATGTTAGTGCTGCAATTCCGTCCGCAAGATCAGCGAGCTTTTGAGCTTCAAGGTACGAAACTACGCCTACAGCCGTCATTGCCTGAGTGCCGTTAATTAGAGCTAGCCCTTCTTTCGCCTGTAATTGTATAGGTTCAAGCCCCGCTAGCTTTAAAGCTTCTTCTCCTTGCATTCGCTGACCATTATATACAGCTTCCCCTTCTCCAACTAACAGCAGCGCTAGATGTGATAACGGGGCTAAGTCACCGCTAGCTCCAAGAGAACCTTGACTCGGGATAACCGGCACTACGTTTTGGTTTAAGCAATCGATAAGAAGTTGCAAGGTTTCCAGTCGTATTCCGGAATACCCTTTAGCTAATGCGTTCGCTCGTAAAAGCAGCATGACTCTGCTTACTTCTAACGAGAATGGCTCTCCTAGTCCGCAGGCATGACTGCGAATTAGGTTAATCTGCAGATCAGCTAAGTCTGTTTTTGAAATAACTGTATCGCTAAACTTTCCAAATCCCGTATTGACTCCGTAAATGACATTGTTGTTCGTAATGCTCTCTTCAACTAACGTTCTGCTTTTTTGTATATGTTCAACTGCGTGATCGCTAATTTTCACGGAGTATCCTTGGTAAATAACTTTGTAAATTTGGTCGAACGTCAGTGAATTTCCATCAATTTGAATAAACATCATACCCGCTCCCTTGTTAAACTGTAGACTGCCTTTTCTTTTTGAACACAAAAAGGGGCTATATCAAAGAGGAAACAAGCTCCTTTTGATATAGCCCCCTATAAACTAACCTACTTACACTATGGGCTTTTATTAATAATCAGTATTTCACTTATACATACAATCGCTAAATGACTAAATCACTATACACTTTAAGCTGTACAACTTAAAGCAACTAGGGTACCTACACTAAGTATTACGCTGAATTAATCATTTGTCAATTATTATTTAAGAAAGTTTTAAATAATCTGAAATAAAATCGTTATTTCTTATAGCAGCGATGATTCACGGCTGCACAATTTTATTTTTTTAAACGTTATCGAACGTTCATGTCACTTGGGTGCGGACCTTTACGGCGATTGCTGTTTAACCCATTAATCTCTGCCATATCATCGGCAGTGAGTTCAAAATCAAACACGTTAAAGTTTTCTTCTATTCTAGACGGTGTAACTGATTTAGGGATGACAATTGTGTTGTTTTGTAAGTGCCAGCGCAATACAACTTGAGCTGGAGTTTTGCTATGTACTTCAGCAATTTTTTGAATAACCTCGTCTTGTAACACTTCTCCTCCTTGATCAAGAGGGCTCCATGCTTCCACAAAAATATTATGTTTGGCGCAAAACTCTTTTAATTCATTTTGAGCAAGATACGGATGGCACTCAATTTGGTTTAAAACAGGTGTTACATCACATTCGTTTAACAAGCGCTCTAAATGCTCAATTTCAAAGTTGCAGACGCCAATTGCTTTTACTTTTCCATCGTGATAAAGCTTTTCTAATGCTTTATACGTCTCCACATACTCATCATATTGAGGCGTAGGCCAGTGAATTAAATATAAATCGACATAATCAAGTCCTAATCGTTCTAAGCTTTCATCAAATGCACGCAATGCATTTTCATAGCCTTGGTCGCTGTTCCAAACTTTTGTTGTAATAAACAGCTGTTCTCGAGGAACAGAAGATTCTTTAATCGCTTGACCTACTCCTTCTTCATTTTTATAGATCATGGCTGTGTCAATAGACGTATATCCCACTTCAATTGCTTTTGACACTGCAGCTGCTGCTTGGTTATCTTCTACTTGCCATACGCCAAATCCAAGCTGAGGCATTTTTAAGCCGTTGTTTAATGTAATAATATTCATTTTACATGTCTCCTTTTTTGTTAAAAAGTTCAAAGTTTTAATGATGGTGCCAGCCGATCAGCATAGCAACCTGTCCCATTATAATGCCGACTGGGATTCCTATAACCATGGCTCCAAATCGAAATTTAAAAGACCATGCGCGCGGCACAAGGGAAAACAAATAAATCATACTCATCGTTGCCATACATGTACTGCTAAAAAAACTGACGACAGTGTGTAAATTTGGCATTACTTCTCCTCATTTCACTAGAACGTTTGCGCCTTTTCAATTTCATCATTTATCTTTTGTTCTAATGCCTATGTTTTCGTAGCCGACATAGTTACATTCTTCAAAGGGTTCCGTAATCCTGCTTTAATCAGTTAAAAATACTTTACCTACGTAACTTTTTTAATTAAAACGAATATGTGCTTTTAACTCCAAAGTTGTGTATAATTTCTGTATATTAAAATAATAAGAATTTTTCACTTTAAAGAACAACTGTACATTCTCTGTAGGGCAATCATACATATTTGCGAGAGTCAATGAAAGGAATGGATATAAAAAATGGCGATTGAAAAAGTAAAAGCATATTTTAAACAATATGGCATGGAGAATCGAATTATTGAAATGGATGAGTCCAGTGCTACTGTAGAACTGGCAGCGCAAGCTTTAAAATGCGAGCCGCAACGAATCGCAAAAAGTCTTTCTTTTAACGCCGAAGGAACCGTTTTATTGATTGTGGCAGCGGGAGATGCAAAAATTGACAACCGAAAATATAAAGAAGAGTTCGGAACCAAAGCAAAAATGCTTGGAGCAAGTGAAGTAGAAACGCTGATTGGTCATGCTGTAGGCGGAGTATGCCCGTTTGCCGTTAATGAAGGTGTCCACGTGTATCTAGATGAATCTCTGAAACGTTTTATTACCGTTTTTCCTGCCTGTGGAAGTGGAAATAGTGCAATCGAATTAACAATACCCGAACTAGAAGAATTTTCGAAATGCTTAAAATGGGTTGATGTGTGCAAAGGATGGAACGAATAATCTATGTGAATGACGGTGCATATATAATTAATAAAAACGCCAACGAGCTGAAACAATTTTTTGTTTCAGCTCATTGGTGTATCTAAACGAATTTATGAAACAGCTTAACCCAACCTAGGTAAGAAACCCCTAAGAGAAATACAAAAAGAAATAGTAAAGGAATGTTCCTAGGGATAAAAAGCCAGCCGTCTAACGTATTCCACAGAAATTCACTTTTATTTGCTTTTCTCATCATTTTCACCTCAAGCAGATTTACTATTTTTTCTTCAAAAATTCTTTTACATAGTTATATACAGTATCTTCAACTTATGACCTTTTTTCAAGAAAAACGTGTACGGAAAATGGACTGAATGTGAATCTTTTTAATTTATACCCGTTATGTACGCACTCATCGTCTTATTTTCATCTGTAAAAAAGAAGAAGCCTACATGTTTAGATGCAGGCTTCTTCTCGTTGATTCAGTCTTTCCTTTGTTTGCCTAGTCAGGCCCTTTCGTTACGTATATCGGTTCATAACCAAAGTGCCTTGTGTCAGATACGAATATCTGCTTTCAATTTGCGGTAATACATTTGCTGAAGTCGCTGTTAAGCCTTTCAAAACTAATCAGTCCCTTCAAACGCTAAGTATTTAACCTTCCACAACAACCATTTGCATGATAGCTGCTGTATTATATGTGTACCCCCTATTTATATAGTAAAACCTAAAAAAACAAATTTTTAGACTTTATAGCAAAGAAAATTTAGATCCTATAAGCGAAAAAAGCGCGCCAGCTATCAGTGCCTCTTCTGCTCATTCTCACGCAGGTAAAGAAAAGCATCCGCAGTGAAATTGATCAAATTTATTTAATGTATCATTTGATCAATTTGTTGAAATGCATCTTCAAGTGAAGCATATCCATTTGTTTCTTCTTCGTTACCTTGAACGGTCCATTCTTGCTTTTCTACTGCTAGTTTCCCGTCTTTATCTTTTATATAAGGTTTGTTAACCATAAACACCTGATCATTCTTCTTTACTGTATAGCCAAGATAATAATGATTCCCTTCTCCTTCTTCTTCATATACAGAAACGCCTTGAAGGTTATATTTGTTTAAAATGTCATCCATATGATGAGTCAGTTCACTTACAATCGCTTCTCTTCCTACATATTCCACATTTCATACCCCTTTTCATTTTGATTTATACTTAGCATTCCCTTGAGCATATTCAATTACACTATCTTTCAAACGTTGTATAAACAAAGCGACTCAATATGAAATTCATTCATTACACAATAATAAAAAAGCTACCTCACTATTAATACAATGAAAAAACATTGCTACGTGAAGTAGCTTTTTATTAATTAATGGAATCTATAGAAATAAGAAGATGTGCGAAACTTGATTATAGTTCAGTTAAAATAATCGGTTCACCGTTTGTTACAACAATCGTATGTTCACATTGTGCTACAAGACTATTATCAGGTGTAACAAACGTCCAGCCGTCGTCTCCACGTTCAATGATATGATCAGCTTTCATAGAGATAAACGGTTCTACAGCAATAACAAGACCTTTTTTCAAAAGTGCTTTATCCATTGGATCATAATAGTTTAAAATGTGGTTAGGAGCGTCATGCAAGCTGCGGCCAACACCATGACCCGTTAAATTTTCAATAACCGCGTATCCGTTTTGGTGTGCAAAGTTAGAAACAGCACGACCAATTTGGTTTTGTTTTGAACCAGCTTTTACTTTTTTCATAGCTGCCCAAAATGCATCTACTGCAGCTTGACACAGCTTTTCTTTTTCTTCATCTTTCCCGATAACAAATGAAATGCCTGTATCTGAATAATAGCCATCAAGTACGGCAGATACATCCACATTTACTAAATCGCCATCTTTTAATACGCGATCTCCCGGAATACCGTGAGCCACTTCTTCGTTTACACTAATACACGTTACACCTGGGAAATCATATTCTTTTTCAGGTGCAGAAATAGCACCGTGTTCATCCAATATTTTTTTACCGATCATATCAAGCTCTTTTGTTGTCATACCTGCTTTTGCTTGGCTTTTCATCTCTTCGCGCGCAAGTGCAACGATGCGTCCAATTTTGCGTAAACTTTCTAAATCTTGTTCGTTACCAATAATCATAAAAAAACACTTTCCTTCCTCGAAATATATATCCTATCCGATTTTATCATATTTTTATGAGGATTTTTCAAAAGACCTTTTAAGAACTAAAATGTATGATTAATTAGATTAGTAAGATATTTATCATATGTAAAAATCCTCTTCATTAACCTATGAAATTCAAAAAAGCATGCTACTTCACCGCAGCATACTTTTTTATGTTATATAAAAGCTGCCTTAGTAAGCGGCAGCTCTCACAATCCGTTATTTCACTATTTCAAATTTCACTTCATTAAACAAACTAGTAGAATTCCACACATTCAGCCCAGCATAACCTTCCGAAAAGGTAGGGTCCATTGTATCGATCACCAGCTTGCCATCGAGATAAACTTGAATGTGCTCTCCTTCAGCCCTTACTTTTAGATGGTAATCTGTATTTGGTTTTAAATCCAGCTTTCCCCCATCGTCGTAAATCATGAGATCCTTTCCTATTCCATCTCTAAACGCAATGAGTTTCACTTGATTATTAAGCATATCTACATTCGCAGCGTAAGCGTTATTTGCCTGTTCATCCGAACGGAATACTAGCGCTCCTGCTCCTGTAGAATTTGAAACAGCCTCCTTTAACACCTTTATCTTTGCCTCATATGTGAAATTTTTTGCTTCTTTTGATGATAAGGTAAAGGAATCTTCTTTGCTTCGTCCTTGTTTCCCGTTAATCGTATCGGCCCATAGTCCGCTAATATTCTTCCATCCAGATAAGTTTGTATCAACAGGACTTTTATTCCAAATAGATTTTAACGGATACATCTTAAGAGAATTTAATTTTACAGCGCCTCCTTTGCTATAAAGCTTTATTTTATTACTTGAAAGCGTTGGAAAGAGCTGGTCTGTTATTACTTCCGTGCCGTCATTACCAAATACTTCTACAGACGACTGGTCTACAAACATATGAAGCTTAACCTTTCCGTCTTTTGGAAGCATGGAAGCAGAGTGTTTGCCTTTCACATTTTCACCAAAATCAAAACTTCCAGAGTTTGTTCGATCAACAGATAATCGCTGTTTGTTTATGTTATAGCTGACTTTCGTATTTTCACTGCCTTCTTTTTGAATTTGAAAACCAAATTCTTGTGCATCTGTAGTAGAAACATCGAATTCTGCAATGATTTCATATTTGTTTTCCTGTATGCCTGAAAGAAGATTTCCATTTTCAGTAACCATGAGATTCTTCAATATCTTTTTTTCTTGCTTATTGCGGATTGAATCAATTGAAACAGGTATTTGTTTTAAACGAAGCCCTTTTGCTGTGTTGGTGAGTTCTATTTTTCTTGGGATTGACATAGAGCTTCTCCAAGTAGTAGTGGGAGTATTGTTTGCATATTGCCAGTTGCTCATCCAGCCTAGCCAATACTTTTCTCCGTTATCTCCTTCAACTCCGCTCCAATCTACAGCGGCATAAAAGTCGGCACCATAATCTGTCCAAAGCACTTCCTCTGGTGGGTTTTCATTTTTAAATGTTTTCCCGTCAAAATCCCCAACAAAGTACTGCATCCCTGACCCTCCAGCTGCCGCTCCATCATTGATGCTGACTTGCAGCACCCATTTTTTCTTCGTACTGTCTCCATCAACCGGCAGTTCGAGTAAAGTAGGACACTCCCAAATGCCTCCGTTGCTTCCGTGAGTTGAATTCACCCATTCTCCTGACACTGTGTTCCAATCTGAAATCTCTCCGCCTTCTCTTTGTTTAGCTTCCTCTGGTTCTTTTGCTACATTGTCTACTTTATCCGGCATTTTTTCTGTATTAAATACATTCACATCATCTAGATTAATATGCCCCCATCCGCCTACAGCTTGATCAACGGCTTTAATGTACAGTACTTCTCCTATATACTTAGAAGCATCCCATACGTAGCGCTGATACTTTTCATCTGCAAACTTTGTATTCGCTTGACGAATCAATTCTTTGTCGTCAGATGCCCGGACTAAGGCTACATAGCGGTTTGTGGGGTCGTTTCCGCCTCCCATTAACAAATTGATTTCACCTGATCCGCTCAATTTAAAATAAGACGAATGTAATTCTCCAGTGGCATTATCTCCATCTTGCTTATCAGAAAAACCCCATAAATGATACTTTCCTTTTTGTTCAAAAGGACCGCTCCAATTTGCGGTTGCATCCGTTACATGATCGTTTGTGAATGCATTTCCATTTATCGTTTTCCAGCCGGTGAGATCTCCTGTTTCAAAACTTTTATTTTTAATTTCTTTTTCATCTGTATCAATAAACTTGGTCATGTTAACGTCTTGAAACCGGACTGAAGATTGATTAACGTGTAGTCCAAACAATCCTTTTGAAAAAGTTTCATCTTTTGCAGTAAGGGTGAAGTTATCGTCTATATGCAAATCAAGTTCATTTCCCGATGCAGTTACTTTTACTTGATGTGATTTGCTCGTATCAATTTTTTCATTTGTTTCGGCAAGGACAGTTGAAATGCCATTTTGAAGCTTTACTAGTTTGATTGTATCCTTAGAAGCATCCACGCTAGCTATATATCCGTTTTTGGCTTCCGCGTCTGCTCGAAAAAGTAGTGCACCTGAACCATGGTTTTCATCTAAAAATGTCATATTTGACTCGTAAATAAACTGATCTCCCTGTTCTTCACTCATAATATATCCGTCGCTGTCAGATTTACCGATTTTTCCATCAGTAGTATCATTCCATGTTCCCGTAACAGGTTTCCAGTTAGATAGATTGGTTATGAAATTAGATTGATTCGTAAATTTAACATGACGAAAGACAGCTGTGGAATTCCATGCTGTTAGTCCAAACTGACCGTTTTCAAAAGATGCATCACTGCCTTCTAAAACCTGTTTCCCATTTAGCAGTATCTTAAAGTGATGACTGTTTGCTTCTACTTTCACACGATACGCTTGTGACGTATCAAGCCTCATTGGCTTTGAAACAACAGTCGTTACGCTTCCTTTCTCTACTTTGTTAAGTGTTAAGAGGTTCTTTTCAGCATCTAAATTGACGGTATATGCGTTTGTTGCATCTTTATTAGAATGAAAAACAAGGCCTCCTGCACCTTCGCGTCCATTCTTTTCTACAAGCGTAATTTCTCCCTCTAGAGTAAAGGATTGACCTTTTTGTTCAGACAAAGTATATGAATAGGCACCGCTTTGACCGTTTGCTTGAATCCCTCCGTCAGATCCAAACTCACTTGCGTATTCCCACTTTTTTAAGTCAGGTGATGTATAAAACATGATTTTATCTTTAGCAGCTAAAGACATCACCCACTGCTTGGTTTGCTCGTGCCAAAACACTTTTGGATCGCGCCAGTCAGGAACTGGGGGATTTGGCATAACAGGATTTCCTTCATATTTGGTCCATGTTCTTCCGCTGTCCGTGCTGTATGCTAGACTTTGAACTTGCCCTTTACTGCCCGAGTGCGTAAAGATAGCTACCATCGCTTCTTTTCCAAACCCTGCAGTATTATTCCAATCGATAACGGCACTTCCTGAAAAGATCTCTCCGTTCTCATCTGGAGAAAGAGCAACCGGCAGGTGTTTCCATTTCACTAAGTCTGTACTAACTGCATGCCCCCAGTGCATAGGTCCCCAGGTGGTACCGTAAGGATAATACTGATAAAACAGGTGGTACTCCCCGTTATAATAGACCATTCCATTTGGATCGTTCATCCAGTTCGCTTCTGGAGAAAAATGAAATTGATTCCGGTATTTTTCTTGATAATACCCTGTATTATCAGCTAATACAGGGTATACAGAAAACAAGCTTATGGAACAAGCGACTCCAATCATCAATAACTTTTTGACGGTTCTTTTCATCTTTCTTTCCTCCTTTATTGGCATACTGGCTATGTAAAACATTTTCACCAGCAGATGCTAGAAGAATAGATGACTCCCTCTTATTTATCAGCCTAAAAAGCCGATCCAATAACCTCCTATACCGATTAAGAAAATACCGAAAATAATAAGCAGCGGATTTGTACCTTTTCGAAGCATCCATGCTACTAATAGAGTTAGCGCTAAAGGTAGCAATCCCGGTAAAATACTATCGAGTACGTCTTGAACGGTTTTTACGACAACTTTACCAGAATCATCTTTGATCCTAGAAACAACCACTGGTATATTAATAGTGGTCCATTTCGAAACCAATGCTCCCATTACAAAGAGTCCTAAAATGGACGCACCTTCCGTCAGTTTTTGAATTCGATTGCCTACTAAATCTTTTAAAATTTCTGTTCCTTTTAAATAGCCATATTTTAACCCATAATATTTTGTACTTAATCGAATTGCATTAATTAAGATGAAAAACAGCAGTGGCCCGGCAATATTCCCGCCTAACGCAAGAGATGCGCCTAGTGCTGCGAGGACTGGTCGCAGCGTTCCCCAGAAAATAGGGTCTCCTACGCCAGCAAGCGGTCCCATTAATCCAATTTTCATTCCGCTGATGGCTTTTTCATCAAAATCTTTTTTATTTGCCATTTCTTCTTCCATTGCTGCCGTGACGCCGAATATAGGTGCGGAAATCCATGGATGTGTATTGAACCATTCTAAATGTCGCTTTAATGCTGCATTTCGCTGTGCCCCTGGTCCGTATAAACGTTTGATTGCTGGAATCATAACATAACAGTAGCCCATTGCCTGAACACGCTCAAAGTTAAATGAACCGAGTAAAAAATTCGAGCGAATAAACATGCTAAAGATGTCTTTTTTCGTTAATCTTTTTTCATTTTCCATCTCTATCCCTCCCTTAAGTTCGCCGTTTAGGCATCTAAATCATCATCGTCATCATCATATACTTGTTCGCTCCCTGTAGCTGCGGGAACGCCTGCCGGCTGCATTTGATTTCGCTGCTGCATTACTTGCTGATAAAGAAGGGCTAAACAAAGACCTAACGCCCCAAATCCTACCAGGTTAAACCCTGTAAATGCCGCTAATAAAAACCCGATATAGAAAAAAGGTTTTAAATGAGGAATGTTCATCATATTGATAACCATGGCATATCCTACGACCACGATAATGCCTCCTCCAATTTGCAGACCTTTTGTAATAACTTCCGGAATATTTCCGAGGAAAGTTTGCACGGCGCTTACGCTGATTAATGTAACAATTAAAGTTGGAATCATAACGCGGAGAGCCTGAAAACCCATAGCAGTAATATGCATAATTTCAATTCCTTTAAAGTTTCCTTCTTCCGCGTACTTATCAGCTCGATGAATTAAAAATACTGTGATGGTACGAACAAAAATGGTGAGTACTTGCCCTGCGGCTGCTAAAGCTATAGCTACCGCAATGCCTTCACCAATGCCCTGACCAGCTGTGATAACTAAAATAGTTGAAATAACAGAAGCAATAGCCGTATCAGGTGCCATCGCCAATCCAACATTCATCCATCCAAGAGCCATTAATTCCAGCGTTCCACCTAAAATAATGCCCGTTTTTAAATCTCCAAGCACCAACCCTACTAACGTGCAGGCAATGAGAGGACGATGGGATTGCCCTTCGTCCAACACGCTTGCGATGCCAGTTACCGCTGCAATGACTAATAATAAAATAATTTGTATGGAAGACATAAACTCATCTCCTTATTTGATTTTTGTTTCATTTCTCAGTAGTTGAATAAAATTTTCGCTAGAATCTGAAGGTAATTGGCGCAGTTCAAGCTTTACGCCTAGTTCCTGCAGTTTCTCAAAAGCATCGATATCTTTTTCGGTAACGCTTACAGATTTGGTGATTTGTTTTCGGTCATTAGCAAAACGCATGCCGCCTACATTCACTGTCTCAATAGGCACTCCAGCTTGAACAAGAGCAACAATATCTGCGGGACTTTCAAACAGCAGCATGGCTGTTGTATCCTGGTAACGCGGACTATGAAAGGCTTTTGTCATTTTAGAAATCGAGACAGCACTTGCTTTTACATTCGAAGGAGCTACAGAAAGAATCAGCGTTTTTCTCATTTCGTCCGCTGCCACCTCATCTGAAACAATGATAATTCGATCTGCTGCATTTGTTTTAATCCATCTTGTTAATACCTGCCCGTGAATAAAGCGGTCATCAATTCTTGCTAAAACGATTTTCATAATAATCCATCCTCTCCGATTTGGTTTGTTTGCTGAATTTTTTCTAAATGTTCACTGCACACTTGAAAACTTTCTTCATTCACTTGCTTTAATCTTCCTAGCATCTCTTTTAATGTAACGTGTTCTCGCATGGCTAACACTTCTAGTAACATAGGCAAGTTAACTCCCGACACCATATCCGCTGTTTTATTTTTAAGGATATAGGGAGTAGCTGCATTGTAGGGTGTACCTCCGAAAATATCGACTAGAAAAAGCACTTCATTTTCTAAAGGGATTTCCTCTAGTGCCTGCTTATATTTTTCTTCAAGGGTTTGGATACCCTCTCCTTTTAGAAAAGGTACGGCTACTACGTGATTCTCTTCACCGAATATCATTTTGGAAGACCCTTCTAATGCTGGTGCGAAATCACCATGTCCACTAATAATGACTGAAATCATGTACACTTGCTCCTCTCTTTTGCGTTCTACACTTATTTATTGCAAGTATCGTGCCAACAAAGAGTATTAAGCGCTTTCATTTATTTTTCAATACCTTTTTCTTTGTTATTGATACAGGTTTTTTAAAATAAATAAACCTGTATCAAAACGCAATGCGTTTTAATACAGGTTTTTCTGTTATTTGAAAAGTGAGACAAAAAAAGAAACTAGTGGCATATAAATCAAACTAGTTTCTTAGGATTATAATATGATTTTTACATTTCATCCGCAAAAATAGTGGAAATAAATAATTTTTCATCTCTTGTTAAGGTAAGTTTCAGCTTTTTTTCGACGGCTTGTAATGTTTTTTCCGTTTTTTGATAAATATTTTCCAATTGATGAGTGATTTCTTCATCCTTCGGAAAAGCAAGAGGTTCATTTTTTATCATTCTTTCTAAAGCAAAGGCTGTATGCATCACAATCCGAATCATAACGGTGTTGCTTAATTCCATTTCTAACTCATCTTGTACGTGACGTAACCACTCTAACAGAATTTCACTTATGAGATACGGATTAATAAATAGAAGATACTTTCGCAAGTTTTCTTCACAAAGTTCACGCACTACAATATTCCCTTCTGTCTGCTCCTCATCATAGCATATCGTTTCTTTTGTAATTGCCTGTTGAAGTATCCGCTCTCCCTGCCCTTCAATAAGGACTTCTAGCGATACATGAGGCGCATCAATCTTAGGGTTTTTGGTACCTGCTGTTGCCACAATTTCATATTCTTTTTGAATTTCCCGAATGTTTGCTGCTAATTTAATAGAAGAAACGGTTAGAATTTTAATAGGCTCTTGAGATACTTTGCGTGAAATAATCGTTAAGATTTTTTCTAATTGTTTTGCTGTACCGCTTCCTGTTGTACAAATAGAAACAAGGGCTTTCTTTTTTCCAAGCACATGCTGCTTATCTATAAATTCCATAAAGTCTTTTTGCACCGAATCAAATATGGCATATAAATTTAAGTCTAAATAATTTACTTTTCTAACGGTGTCTAACACCATAGACGTCGTCACGTTGCTAATTGTTTTAATCTTAGTCCCTGTTTTTTGTTCCAACTTGCTTTCTAACATGGCAAGCGAGCCCATGTCCACAAGCATTAATACGCCTTCTCCTTCGTCTACTTTCTTAATTCCCTGGACTAACCTATCTACAATTTCGACTGGAGATACCGTCAAAGGTACATCAATAGCTATAATAGGAGTGCTCCCTAAAAGCTCCTTAGCCACTTCTACCATAGAAGTTGCCGTGCTGTTTCCATGTGCAGCAACTACAATCCCCACTCGCTTATTTTCTTCTAACGTTCGAATGGATTGAATAACCATTGTGAGATAAATGACTTCTATTTCTGGCACGACAATGTTAAACCACTTTTCAATTCGATTTTTAAAAAGCAGGGCTACCGCATATTCTTTTGGATATGTTTCGCGAATTTCATCTATTTCCTTTGTATTTAATACGTCTACTTGTTTTTTTCGCTTTAAAAAGGATTCCATATGCATACTTAAAAAATGAATAAATCTGCGATCAAATTTACAGCTCAATTCTTTTTCTGCTAAATGTTTTAATTCTTTTGTAAGCTGAATCACGTCGTCTTCTACGAATTTCATTAAATTAGAACTCTGGCCATTTTTTTGATTAAAAAAGCTCCGAACATTCAAATGAATGTCGGTAAGAATATATTGATTGATGTCTTCCTGAGATAAACCTTCTTTTGTTAAAACATCTACTTTTTCTTCTATTAACTGATATAAATTAAATGATACTTCTTCCTCCATTTTTATTTCTTGGCTCTCCATAGCCGGAGAAATAATCGTTTTGAGGTTTACATATTCAGAAATTTTTCTGCTGCGCTCCATATTTTTACTATTCGAAATCCAATCTCGTTTAATATCATCAGGCAAATCTCTCACTGTAAGTTCCACCATATGTTTACTATCAAGGTTATTTAAAAATCCGTGTGCGCAAACGAGCTGTACATTGGACTTTAACTGCCCTACATTCCCGAATTTTTCAGTGTGGATTAAAGCATTTAATACATCAATGTGGACACTTAGCTTTTTATTAATTCGTTTAGCTTCTTGTTCTAAAAGAAACGTTGTGAGACGAAGCTTTTCTTTTAGAGATCGCTCTTCTAATGAGGGAATATGGATAGTCATCGGAATTCTTCTTAAGAAAGTTTGCAGTAAGGCTGAACCGGGATTTTCAGTTGTAGCACAAATAATTAATACTTTAGACGTTCGCTTATGATCTGTTTCCCCTAGGCGATTGTACGTACCTTGATCAATGAGGTAAAAAAGCATTTCTTGACCTTCAGGAGGAAGCCGGTGTATTTCATCCATAAAGAGAATGCCTTCATTTGCTTGTTCTACTAAACCTACTTTACTTTCAGTTGCTCCAGTGAAACTCCCTTGCTTATGACCAAATAACTGAGAAAGAAGTAATTGAGGATTGTGATAATAATCAGCGCAGTTAAAGGTAATGAACGGGGCCCCTGTTTTTAACCTCTCTGAATATAAAGCAAATTGATAGATTTGTTTTGCAAAAAGAGATTTGCCTGATCCCGTGGGACCTAATAGCAGCATATGTAACCCATTGGGCGGGTAAAGGACAGCAGCTTTTGCTTGAGAAATCGATTTTTTTAAACTGCCTGTGGCCCCAATCATCAATTCAAAAGGATTAGCAGGAAGTGCTTCTTCTTTTCCTCCATTAGATAGCTGCTCTAGTTTTTCCACTTCCATCTTATTCGTATCCCACTTTTGACGAAAAATTGTTTCGACAACCTCTAGCGGAACGTAGCGAACGGGGAACATTTTAATTTTGATTACTTTTTGCATACGGACAAGTTTATTCAGTTCAAGACTTACATTAGATCTCTCTAAATCTAACTGTTCAGCAATTTCAATCGCTGAGCTTCCTTGTTTATGTAAAAGTTCTACTTCTGTAAACTCCTGAAAATTACTCAACAGCTGATTATATACCTTATCAATTCGTTTCATTAAGAAGCACCTTCTTTATTTTCAGTTAACGAACGGGATTTTCTCTTTCAAAGAAATGAAACATTCCCTACTACTACAAGTTATTTCATCTATAAGTATCATCATGTCATACTAATCTACGAAAGCGTTTCAAGCCATTATATGTAAATATATTAAGTTAGTCAACCTTACATGTCAACCGGTTTCATTCTTAAAGTTATAGTCTGTCTGAATGTTTCATTTTCTTTAAATAAAATAACTGTGAATCTGTATATACTACTTTTTTATTTTAATCAGCACTGCAGTTACAGCATATTTGTGATTACATAATAAACCGAAAGAAAACAGCAGCAGTTGCCGCCATTTTCTTTCGGTTTTAAAAATTATCTATCCGTACTTAATTGTCCTTGTGGTAAAATACTATTTTTCACAACAGCTGTTTTCGATCCTTTAATATTTAACAAGAAGCTAGGAGCAAACGTAGAGTGTTCCTCTGAATAGAAGCCTCTGTTTGTCATGTAACTTGTAATTACGACATTGTCTCCTTTCACTTGTGGAACTGCAAAGTGTGAATACGTGAACGTTTTGTCATTAGGATCGAGGTTCATATGTAAAACAAGTCCTGTATCATTTAGCGGCTTGTATTTTCCTGTCAGCGTATTTGATACGTATCCTAGCATATATACGTCATCTTGGCCGATACCATCAATAGTCATTTTAGATCCGCGAGAATCTGTGAATAAGTACCATTTCCCATCTTTTTTAAATACATTTGCGCGTTCAATTTCATCTGTCACCGTGTTTGAAGTAATCAGTGGATCCATTACTTTTTTCAAGGTAAAATCGTTATTTAATTCAACAATGCCTAACGCACCGTTTGCTAAAGCGGCTTTCTTTTTATTAGAGCTCTGCAGTAATTTCTCTTTTTCTGATTGGAAAAATGGATTATTTCCACCGTAGTAAGCTCGATTGTAAAGGGAATCTTCACCTTGATAACCATCTTCAGTTCCTGTGTTTGCTTCAAACACAAGGTATTTATGCCCTTTATCCTCTACATAGTGAGGATCTCTCAACGTATGATTATCTCCTGAACCATATGCGCCTTCGTCAATAAACTGCTGAATATTTTGATACTTTTTACCATCACCATCAAAAATGGATTTATGATCTTCAACACCTTCAATCTTTAACGTATCTGCACTTCGCTGAGATACATTTACTTGAGCTGTTGTTAAGGTTTGTTTTCCATAGTTTGTACCTGAAAAGTTAGTATAGAATAAGCGTATTTTTCCATCTGATGTTAAAGTAGCAGATCCTGACCATTCTTGTGTTTGCTTTTTCAAATGAGGATCATTCGGTACAAATTTGTCACTGTCTTTGAACACTCTTCCTGCATTTTTCCAACTGTCAATCGAATCTTCACCTATTTTTTGATAAAACACATAAATAGATGTATCATCAGCATCTTTCGGATCACCTGCTAGCGCAAATACAACTTGGTAACCATGATAGTTGGCTACTGTTCCGTCAGCATTTTGCAGAGGCCAGCTGTCCCATACGTCTAAATCAATTAAATTGCCCGATTTATCATACCCTTTTGCAGAGGCAATATTTTTGATTGTTGATTTATCAAAAGCTGGAACTTTAAACTGTTCACTTTTTTGCTGCTGAGGAATTTTCAGCATGTTATCACGCGTAATATGGGAAACTCCATAATTATTATTAGTATCTTTATGATTGCTTTCAGCAGCCCATGTTTGAGATCCAGCACCTACTAACAGAGCTGTAGCAAAAGATAAAGCTGTAGTTTGCTTTGCGATTTTCTTAATATTCATCTGTTTTTCTCCCTTTTGTATAATACTTTTTCTTGTGTCACTCACAAGCAATTCATTTTCTATGTATCGAGAAGTCATATCAATCTGGCGAAATAACAGAACCGGTTCCATTACCTTTCCAAGATTACTTGCATAATATTAAAAAGTCAAATAGGTAAAATGGAGTGCCCATACCCTTTTTTCTCCCTTTATTTTTTTAATTTAGTTATAAAGTCTTAAATCTTTAACTTTTTGATTAAGTAGGCAAATTGATCGTCATATTTAACCTGCTATTTTTTATAAGTTCTTCTACAGCTATTAAATTAGACCATTTTCAAAAAAATATCGTTAATGTATTTTTTGTGAAATAGTGGAATAATTTATTATATAATAGTTTCTACTGGTAATAATAAGAGACAAAAGAATTAGGTAATCTCTTTTTATTTTGATTCTTTTATACTGCTAAATTTTATCCAGCTCTTCCTAAGGAATCGCTATCATTTTAATGAATCAATCATACATTTTTCAGAAAATCAAAAAGAGCTCTTTATAAAGAGCTCTTTTTGATGTCATTTACGCTGTCTTTAAATAGCTGTTCTTATCTAAATAAATCAAGTTCCGCAGTACGTTTGATAAGGCTGATTAGACGGAGCAGACGGTGTACAGTACTCTGACTGATAAGGCGATTCATATGGGCTAGAAAGCACTTTTAGAAAATCTTCCATAACGCTGTAGTCTCCTTTTTGTGCTGCGTCTAGTGCTGCTTCTACTCGGTGATTTCGAGGAATGACAGCCGGATTGTTATTTTTCATAAGCTCTTCCGACTCCGCTTTAGATTGTTTTTGCCTACCTAGTCTTTTCTGCCATAACTCCTGCCACTGTGCAAATTCTTCGCTTTCAAACAGGTCATTATTTCCTAGCTTATCGAAAGTTAATGCACGAAACGTATTTGTATAGTCAGCTTTATAGGTTTTCATCATGGTAAGAAGCTCTTGGAATAATGCTTCATCTTCTTTTTCTTCGTTAAAAAGTCCAAGTTTAGCCTGCATACCTGCCAGCCAGTTTTCTCGATAGAATTTTGGGAATTCCGTCACGGCGCTTTGAGCTATTTCAACTGCTTTTTCTATATCTTGATCCAACAGCGGTAATAAAGCCTCAGCAAACCTCGCAAGATTCCACCCTGTAATGCCTGGTTGATTTTGATAAGCGTAGCGCCCTTGTACATCAATTGAACTAAATACAGTTTCTGGATCATAGGTATCCATAAACGCACATGGTCCATAGTCAATTGTTTCTCCACTAATTGTCATATTATCCGTATTCATGACGCCGTGAATAAAACCAATAAGTTGCCATTTAGCAACTAGGGTAGCGTGCCGCTTAATCACTTCTTGAAGCAATGATAAATATTTTTTTTCATTCTTTTCTATATGGGAAAAGTGTCGTTCTAATGCATAGTCAGCTAGCGCTTGAAGGTTTTCGACCGTTCCCCATTTTGCAGCGAATTGAAATGTGCCAAAACGAAGGTGACTGGAAGCTACACGCGTCAAAATCGCCCCCGGCAGTTCTTTTTCACGAACAATGGATTCGCCTGTTATTACGACTGCTAGGCTCCGAGTAGTTGGAATACCAAGAGCATGCATAGCCTCACTAATAATATACTCACGCAGCATAGGTCCTAGAGCTGCCCGACCGTCTCCTCCTCGGGAATACGGAGTTCGGCCTGAGCCTTTAAGCTGAAGATCCACTCGTTCACCTGAAGGCGTAACTTGCTCCCCTATCAGCAAAGCCCGGCCGTCACCTAGCATGTTAAAGTGGCCAAATTGATGCCCTGCATAAGCTTGTGCAAGGGGGAAAGCACCTTTTGGAAAACTGTTTCCAGCCAAAATACTAACTCCTTCTTGGCTTTGCAGCTGTTCTTTTTGTAACCCTAGAGATGCGGCTAAAGAGTCGTTAAATTTAACTATTTTAGGTGAACTCACTGGATTAGGATCAAGAGGGGTAAAAAAGATGTTTGGTAACTCCGCATAGCTATTACGTAAATTCCATCCTGTTTCTTTTTGATTAGTCATCGTATCTCCTTTTCTTTTTGTGTCTTAAAACATAATTCTTTTCTTTACTGATCGCTGTTTTATACGCGCAGCAGCGCTGCTCTGTCCTGCTTTCTTCGAGGCGTCTTAGAGCAGGACAGTTTCTCTTTCATTTTATTTTCTCTTTTACTATTATATCGTATTTGCTTATACTTTTAATCTAAAGTGCCTTATCCATTTGTATACCTCCACTTTGTTGACGAGCTATTAAATGCTCAAAAAAGGAAGAAGTATTAATATACTTCTTCCTCTGTATTTTACCCCCAAATATCTTTTAAATTCCAATACGTTAACTCTTTTACGATTACGTTTCCTCCTTCAGTAAATAATTCAATTCCGAGCCTGCTTTCTTTTGGATAAATACGGCTCGTCATGGTCGCTTGTCCTTCGTTTGCAAATAATTCAATGGAAGAACGGTCCACAAATATTCGTAAAGCTAGTGTCTCACCTGCTTGTAACGCTACTTTCCTAACTCCATCTTCTTTTCCCGAGTGAGTACAGTCAAGCAATAGCTTTTGCTCATTAAGGTTATAACACATAAGCGTTTCTTCATTGTTTATTCCACGAATTTTTATTCCTACCGATGAAGCTTGGCAGTCCGCTAAATCAAATACAGCTTGTATCTCTAGCAAGTCTTCATTTACTTCTACTACATAGCTGTTAGAAAGAGCTTTATTGGTTAGCATATTATACTGAGTTTTCCGAAGTGATGTAAGCTCTTGGACGGGGTTCATTAACACTTTATCCTCTCTTAAAGTTAGTTCTCTCGGAAGCGTTAGCGCACCGCACCATCCATCCTCTTTCGTTGGCATATTAGCTTCCCACATGTCCATCCATCCAATTGCAATTCGTCTTCCTTTATCATCTAAAAGCGTTTGAACAGCATAAAAATCGTGGCCATGATCTAATTCAGTAAATGACCCATGATGAAATGTATTGGTTTCATAACTATATTCTCCAACTAAATATCCCGTTTGGAAAAGGTTGTGATAGGAATCACCTTTTGCTTCTATCCCTTGAGGAGAAATCATTAACACATGCTTTCCGTCTAACTCAAAGAAGTCCGGACACTCCCACATGTATCCTAGATCTCCATCGCTTTTAGCAAGGAAGCCAACATATTCCCACTGTCGTAAATTTGAAGACCTGTATAAGATAACACGTCCCTCTTGTTTCTTTGTTGAGTTTCCTAGAATCATATACCAGAAATCCTCGTGCTTCCATACTTTAGGATCTCGAAAATGATGAGAGCTATCTGCCGGCGGCTCAGCAATAACTGGGTTGACCTCTGCTTTTTCAAAGGTAATGCCGTCTTTACTAACAGCTATATTTTGGTTTTGAAAAAAAGTATCCAGTTCTTTGTCTATATAATTATGTCCTGTATAAATTAGCGTAAGCTCTCCTTCGTTATCCACGGCACTTCCAGAAAAACATCCATCTTTATCAAATGCATCTCCAGGAGCTAAAGCAATCGGTAAATGCTGCCAATGAACAAGATCTTTGCTTTTTACATGTCCCCAGTGCATCGGGCCCCAATTCTCGTCATAAGGATGATGTTGATAAAAAACATGATATTCTCCTTTGTACTGAACCAATCCATTCGGATCATTAATCCAGTTCGCTGGCGCCATAATATGATACCCCAACCGATATTGATGATTTATCTTTTTCTCTGCTTCATTTAATGAATTTTGAGCTTGCTCGATTTTATTTATCGTTAACATCATCATATCCCCCTATATAATCTGCGTGTTTTCTTGTACATCTTTTCTTATAAACTTATGTTTTTTAGAGTTTAGTAGTGTAAACATGGAAATAACGTTAAATACCAAAACCATACCTCCCATAATTAAATAGGTACGGGAAAAACCTACGCTATCATATAATCCTCCCGCTATGGGTGAAAGGACTGAAGCACCTATTTGTGAAGCGAATTGGAATCCAACCAAATAAAGTATAGAAGATAGGCGCGTGTCAAAGTTAGCTGCCAAATATTTAAAGATGGCAATGAGCATAATAGGAAGTTCTAATGCATGAATAAGCTTCATTGAAGATATTCCAATTGGACCAACCACAAGTCCTGACCCAATAATACGAAATCCCATTAGAAATCCTGCTAAAATCAAACTATTTTTTGCACCAATCTTATTTACAATAAACGGTGCTGCGAACATCATTCCAGCTTCTAAAAATACTTGAAATGAATTTAAGTAGCCAAATACTTGGTTACCTATCGATTCAGTAGGAAACAAAGATGCATAATAGATAGGAAATTGCTGATCGTATACTCCATACACGCACGTAACGCCAACAACATAAATCATAAAAAGCCAAAATTCCTTCAATAAGAATAAATTACCTACATCTCTCAGCGTGACGGATTCAGCTTTTTCCATTTCATAGCTGCTCATTTCTACCTTCACAGAAAAAATAATAGCCACTAGGATAACCGCTGAAACGGATGCCACCCAAAAATTAATATGAGGATTAATATTAAATAGTTGTCCTGCAAAGAATGTAGCTGCAGCCCAGCCTAATGACCCCCACATTCTAGATTTCCCGTACTCAAATTTATATTTCCGGCTGACTTTCTCTATGTATGTTTCAATCGCTCCGATGCCCGCCAAAAACGCTACTCCTAAATATAAGCCTCCAATAATAGCTCCTATCAACACATTGTATTGAAGCAAAGGCCCATAAACAAAAATATAAAATGGTCCTACAAACACTAAAAGACAGCTAATAAAAAATAAAATGTGTTTTTTTAAACCTATCCTGTCAGATATATATCCGTACAAAGGCTGCATACACAAAGCAAAGATAGCGTTTACAGAAAAGATTAAGCCTGTAGCTGATCCGTTCAACTTAATCTCTTGCCCTAGTCAGATAGAAAATAAAGAGTAGCTCGACGACCACGTAAAAAAGAAGAAGAAAAAATATGCACTCAGCTTCCAATATAAACTTTTTGAACTTTTCATTTTAGTTACCCCTTTAGCTTAAGATATAAAATCTTTTATCTAACAAAATGAAAGCACTTTCAATTTGATTTTATGTCAACCGGTTTCATATGTCAACCGGTTTCACATTTTATATGGCAAAAAGATTGTATTAGGCGTAAAAGTGAGCTTTATGGTATGTTTAAATTGTTCAATAAACCGTTTACAATCCTTACATAGATTTTTATGTATCAAAATAAAACGTAGCGACTGGAAAGCTGCTTGCTTGATTGCATTTATTTTAAGACTTTTACATGTCTGGTAAAGCAAGGTTTTGGAGAAATTAGGAGGAAACTAGATGAAAGCCAAAATTAGTGATGTAGCAAAAATTGCAGGTGTTTCACCGACTACAGTTTCTCGTGTATTAAATAACCGTGGTTACATAAGCAAAGAAACGCGAGAAAATGTTTATAAAGCAATGAAAGAAATTAATTATTTCCCAAATGATATTGCGCGTTCATTATTTAATAAGCGAACAAATTTAATCGGTATGATTGTCCCGCAAACAAGCAACCCTTTTTTCGGAGAGTTAGCCTTTCATATTGAAAGTATATGTGCTTCCCTCAACTACAAAGTACTTCTTTGTAACAGTCTGAATCGCATTGATAAAGAAAAAAAATATGTAGAAATGCTTATCAGAAATCAGGTAGACGGTGTTATTGCCGTTACTTATAATAGAGGTATTTTTGATTCCGAAAGTCAAAGCCTTCCTGTAGTAGCAGTGGATCATTATTTATCAAAAGGTATTCCTACCGTATCTTCTGATAACTATTCTGGAGGAGAACAAGCCACGGAATTGCTTATTTCAAAAGATTGTAAGCATATTATTCATATTAACGGTCCCCTTAAACTTGAAACTCCAGCTAACTTAAGAAGGAAAGCTTATGAAAACGTGATGAAACAGTACGGAAAACAGCCTATCACGTATGAAATTTCAAATACCTTTGACCGCAACATTCAGCGAGAAACTATTTCTAAGGTTTTTGAAGAACATCCGGAAGTAGATGGTATTTTTGCAAGCGATGACTTACTTGCAGCTTTAGTAGTTGCTGAAGCACAAAAAAGAGGAAAAAGCATCCCAAAAGATTTAAAAATTGTGGGCTATGACGGAACGGAAGCCAGTCAGACTTTGTTACCTGGTCTAACTACAATTCAACAGCCCATTGAATCGATTGCTCAAACAGCCATTGATATTTTACTAAAAGAAATTGAAGGAGAATTTAGTAATGTCCCCCGTGAAATCTGTCTTCCAGTTAAACTTCTAGAAGGGCAAACAACGTAAAAATACGTTTTTTATAAAATAAATATCAGTTTGTTGCATATTCTTCTTCCTTTATTCACACCTTAACGTTACAGAAAGGAGTTGAATACAATGGCAAACAATAAAAGCAGCAATAATAATGAATTATTAGTATACGGAGCTGAACAAGCAATCGATCAAATGAAATATGAAATCGCTAGCGAGTTCGGAGTAAATTTAGGAGCTGACACTACTGCACGTGCAAACGGATCAGTAGGCGGCGAAATCACAAAACGTCTTGTACAATTAGCTGAGCAACAACTTGGCGGCGGACGTTTCTAAGACAATTTCATACACACCATGACTTAAGGAAGAATGGATATCCATTCTTCCTTTTCATATATTTAATTTCCATCTTTATATAAAAATTATTATTGCTCATCCTCTTTACTGACTGATTTTGTTTTTCCTTTCTTTAGTACAGCACTGATTCCCAAACAACAGACAGCTGCTATCCATCCGGAGATGAGAAAATAAACGGAGGTATTTGCAAAGAGTGTACCTATTAAAATAAACAGGCCTCCGAGAATAATAAAAAGGACGTGACCTTCACCATTTTTTTTCACCTTCATCACCTCTCCCCTACGTATACAAACTACTGTTCAGATACAAAAGAAACTTCTTGATAAACAAGAAGTTTTCTTACGTCCGTTTCTTTTTCAATAAAAAATAAAGGTGTTTTCTTTTTATTTATTCAACAAAACCACTCAATATTCTTCTCAATTACGTGCTATTCAATAATTTCTCCTGTTTTATACTCTTTCATAAATACATCAATAACATCTCCTGCTTCCTCGTTCTCCTCCTGCATTTGAACGAGTATTTCGTTTTGTGCATTTACCGAAAGAATTCTGACATCCGACATTCGGTTTATGTCCAGCTGCAGTTCCAAATCTTTGGCAACTTCATCAGCTTTTAGTGAATCTTTGATAATATATCTGTGACTTCTCATGACATTCGCTCCTTTACGTTATATGAACGAATATAGTTTATCCAAACTATCAGTACACAATGACATTTTTTCTTATGTCTTTTATTTAAACAAAACAAAAAAACGACTTTTATCAGCCGTTTTTTTGTTTTGCTTTTCGATTATGAAAAAGCATATTTATTTGTTAATTTGATCGTTCTCTTTATCAGGTATCATACGTTTATTTATTCCGAATGCGTAAAAACTAATGACAACGAGAGCGAGGAAAATAACTCCTACAATAAGTGAAATACGCGTTTCATCATTAAACCACATGCCTACAAGCACCATTAGTAGAAAAGCAATGGTTACATAGTTCGTTACAGGTGCAAAGGGCATTTTGAAAGGATGACTATCCATTTCAGCACCTTTAGCTTTACGGAAACGAATTTGGCTGATAAGAATAATGAACCAAGGAATCATTCCAGGAAGCACGCTAGCACTGTATACATAAACAAATACATTAGGTGGAGCGATGTAGTTTAAAATAACACCAATTACTAATCCAATCATAACAGCGAGTGTACTGTAAATTGGAACGCCGTTGCGAGAAATTTTTGTAAAGAGTTTAGGTGCTTGACCGTTTACACCAAGCGTATAAAGCATGCGTCCTGCACTAAAAATTCCGCTATTACAGCCTGACATCGCTGCCGTAATGACTACAAAGTTAATGACACCTGCTGCTGCCGTAACACCAACTTTAGCAAATGTAGATACGAATGGACTTCCTAAAGAATCTAACTCATTCCAAGGATATACCGTCACGATGACGAAAATAGCTCCAATATAAAAAATTAAAATACGCCAAATGATACTTTGAATCGCGCTTGTTAACGTTTTTTTAGGATCCTTTGCTTCACCAGCTGTAATCCCAATTAGCTCGACTCCTTGATAAGCTGCAATAACAAGAGATAGTGCAAAGAAAAAGCCTGACCATCCGCCTGTAAAGAAGCCGCCGTGTGCCCAAAGGTTTGATAATCCGATGGCGTCTCCACCATTTCCAAATCCAAAGAAAATTAATCCAAGTCCTGCGATAATCATTAAAATAATCGTTACAATTTTAATCATCGCAAACCAAAATTCAAACTCTCCAAATGATTTTACTGAAATTAAGTTTGCTGCGCCTAAAATCAACATAGCTATCATACCAGGCACCCAAGCTGGTAAATGAGGGAACCAGTAATGCATATATGCTCCTACCGCTATAATTTCGGACATCCCTACGATTACAAATTGAAACCAGTTGCTCCACGCAGCCATATAACCTGCTAATGGATGAATATATTTGTGGCCAAATGTAGCGAATGAACCTGTGCTTGGTTCCATGTAGAGCATTTCGCCCATAGCACGCATAATAAAGAAAATAAACATTCCGCAAATTGCGTAAGCAAGCAATACCGATGGACCTGTCCATTGAATCGTGCTTGCTGATCCCATAAATAATCCAACGCCAATTGTTCCACCAAGCGCGATCATTTGAATGTGACGAGATTCTAAGCCTCTTTTTAGCTCTTTGTCTGCCATTCCATTTCCTCCTCCTAAACTTGTTATAGCTCTGTTAGGAAAGATACTTTCTGTTTCTGATGGAACAGCTGTCGTGTTTAAATCATTCCATTTTTACCTAGTACCTTTACAACTAAACTATTTTTCTATTTTTAGCTATTCGACTGTATAATTACTTATTTTATAATAATAAATTTTCCTCAGAAATACAATTGTTTTTTTCAGAAAAACACTTTAGTAAACCATTTACCTTTGTCAAATCAGTCATCTCCGTGAAATAGTTTTTTATTTCAGTATAATTAAAATTTTATGAATATTAAAAATAAATACAGGCTCAGCTTGGATGCTGAAATACTCTCTTTCTCAAGGATAACGAAATGAAACCACTACTTAATCGAATAAATTCCTTTCTTCTCCTTTTACGTTTTCACTTTCTCTTCTTAGGGAAAGTATCCATAGAAAATAGAGATGAGGAGGGATTTTTCATGTGGCAAGCTGCGATGTGGGGCGGAATTTCAGGATCAGCTGTCCTTCTTGGTGCTTTGGCAGCAGTTTTTTTGCCTATTGGCAAAAAGATAATTGGTTATATTATGGCTTTTGGGACAGGTGTATTGATTGGAGCATCTACCTATGAGCTGCTTGGAGAATCGGTTCATACCGGAGGGTTAAAAGCTACTTCTCTTGGGTTCCTTGCGGGAGCTCTCGTTTTTACTTTTTTAGACTATCTAATTTCACGTCAAGGAGCGAATAAAAGAAAGAGGTCTACAAAACAAATGGCCGCGAATAGTTCTGGAATTGCTATATTTATAGGAACCGTAATGGATGCAATCCCAGAGTCCATTATGATTGGAGCTAGCTTAATTGAAAATGCAACCGTTAGCTGGCTTCTTGTTATCGCTATTTTTATAAGTAATATTCCTGAAGGACTGTCCAGTACGACCGGTCTAGTAAAAAGCGGATTCTCTAAAAAGAAAATTTTTTTACTATGGGCAGCTGTTTTGTTCATTTCAGCTTTTAGCTCATGGACAGGCTTTGTTTTTTTAGATCATGCATCTGAGACACTTATGGCTGCTATTGCTGCTTTTGCCGGCGGCGGCATTATTGCTATGGTAGGTTCTACAATGATGCCAGAGGCCTATGAAGAAGGAGGATCTATTACAGGATTGATTGCTGCACTTGGATTACTTGCTTCACTGATACTGGATCATTTTTCTTAATCGTCTTCATACTACTTCTATCGTTTCCAAGTAGAAAAGAGAAAGCCTTCTACTTGGAGACATTTATTTCAATCACATTATTATGAATGTGTCTTCTTAGTAAGTAAAATCGTAGTTTTCTTTTATTTCCCGAGTAAAAGCTTTCCAATCCGTAGCTTCAAATTCTGCGTTGCGTGCTTTTAACTCTTTTTCCATTCCTTGAATCTCTTGAACAGCTTCTATAGTTCTTTCACTTCCTGGCCCTACTCTCCAAATTAATTCTTTGTATTCTTGTATTTTCCGTCGCAGCGAAGCGTTATCCATTTCTACATATTTTGACATGTTTCTAAGCTCCTTTTTCTTATTTCTATTAACCATATCATATTTCATATAATTTTTTTTAAGATTATTTTCAACTTAATAAATACTGCTATACAGCGCTTTGCGATCTGCTAGTTTTGAGAAAAATCTAATTTTTAGAAAAAATAAAAAATAACCAGTTTAATCCTTTTTTGACCGGGAAGACAGACTATGAATTCAAATTTATTAGGAGGGATGCAAGATGGCAACTAATAAAAAGAATGAAAAAATGAGTCGTGAAGAAGCAGGAAGAAAAGGTGGAAAAGCTACTTCCAAAAATCATGACAAAGAGTTTTATCAAGAAATTGGTGAAAAAGGCGGAGAAGCTACTTCCAAAAATCAAGGTAAAGAATTTTACGAGGAAATTGGAAAAAAAGGCGGCAGATCCAGCAGCAGCCAGCGTAATAATTAACTAGTATTTGAAGTATATAAACAACTCGAAGAAGAAAAGTTCCTTATAGTACAAGCCACTGGAACTTTTCTTCTTCTAACTAATCTTTTCCATCTCTTTATGATAATGGGCTAACGATTCATCTTTTATGGATGAGAATAGCTCTGAATCAATAAAAGGAATCAATTTCTCTCCTATCTCCCAAGCATTACATTCAATTTGATACAGAAGCCATATATCTTCTGTTTCATCAAACTTTTTACTCAAAGACAAAAGGTCTTCATCTAGCGCATGGCCTAATTCATGAGCTAAAATAATCCATTGATAAGATTCTAAACACTCATTTGAACCAAACAAGTGCCGACACTGTATTTTAATATCTTTTTCATATAAAAAAATAGAATGCGTGCTAGGAACGTACTTTCCGCCTACACACCGCGTTCCAGGAAACTCATCTTCAATAACTAGCTTTATTGTTGGATCTACTCCATGAACAAAATCATGTAAATTCATAAAATCCCCCACTTCTTTTCTCCAAACTTTAATTTTTTCCCCAAAATAAATGTACAGGTTTACCATTATACATACGTTTATCTAAAATAACGTATGTATGGTTTTTTTTCAATATGTACAGGGCTATATATCAAAAAAGCAAGCATAGCCGCTTGCTTTTTATGTAGTAAAGCGGTGCTTCAACTTTTAAATTGCCCACTTATCCTTACAGTTTTATATGTAAAATTTTATTAACGATATCGACTCGAATATTCGAGAATACTGCGCAGCATTTGACGTGTACTTTTTGATTCGTTCGCCCGTTCTTTATATTCAAGAGGACGACTAGGCGTTGACTTATTTTCTTCTTTATACTGAGAATTTTTGTGTTCTGACACGTTTTTCACTTCCCTATCTCTATTTTATTCAGAGCAGCTCAAAGCTGCTCTTTTGTCTGTCATTCTTTTACTTATTATGACGACTTACTTTTGCTTTTTGAAGCTCATCTGTATGAATATCGTTTGATAAAATACTTTTATTCACATTATCGACAGCTGCTGCACTGCTGCTGACTCCTTGGTTTTTGCTTTTATTTTGTTTACTCATTCCATCCACCTCCATGTGTAACGTCTATATTTTATGGAGTTATAAAAAGAAAATAAGAGGTAGTATTAGGAAAATGACCTTCTTTTCTTTTTACTTGCATCCTCATATCCAATAAAAAACAAAATATCCATATTTAACAGAATGCACCAGAAATAAATGTTCATACTAAGAGTAGAAATTCTGTATATCCATTTTGAAAATATAGGAGGAAACAAGCGTGAGTACAAATAGAAACACACTATCCATTTTTGCTTTAGGCGGCATTAATGAAATAGGAAAAAATATGTATGCCGTTCAATATGATGATGACATCATTGTAATTGACTGCGGCTCTAAATTTCCTGACGAAAGTTTATTAGGAATTGATTTGATTATACCTGACATTACATACTTACAAGAGAATCGAGAAAAAGTTCGAGCACTGGTTGTTACGCATGGTCATGAAGATCATATCGGAGGTATTCCTTATCTTCTAAAACAGTTAAGCCTCCCCATTTATGCAACAAGCCTTACACTCGGATTAATCGACATTAAACTGCAGGAACATCAATTATCTGCTGAGACGGAGCTTATTGAAATCAACGAAGAATCAGAAATTACATTAGGCAATATTCCGCTTTCTTTTTTTAAAACGAATCACAGCATTCCAGATTGTCTTGGCATTGTCTTTCATACGCCTGAAGGAGCTGTTGTGCATACCGGGGATTTTAAGTTTGATTTAACTCCTGTTAACGACCAATATCCAGATCTTCATAAAATGGCAAAAATAGGAAGTGAAGGTGTACTGGCTTTAATATCAGAAAGCACAAATGCTGAGCGCCCTGGATTTACGCCTTCAGAAAAGCTAGTTGGTAAACATGTAGAAGAAGCTTTTCGTAAAGCAAAGCGAAAAGTGATTATTTCTACTTTCGCCTCGAATGTTAACCGCGTACAGCAAATTGTAGATGCAGCGATTAAAACGAACAGAAAACTTGCGCTGCTAGGAAGAAGCATGGTTAACGTTGTATCAGTTGCGTTAGAGAAAGGGTATTTAACCATTCCTGAAGGGATGCTAATTGAACCTTATGAAGTACATTCACTTGCGCCTGAACAAGTCGCTATTCTCTGTACTGGAAGCCAAGGCGAGCCGCTGGCCGCTCTATCTAGATTAGCCAGCGGAAATCACCGACAAGTAGAGATTCTTCCTGAAGACACGGTCATTTTATCAGCAGGGCCTATTCCTGGTAATGAACGTAATATCTCTCGTATTGTCGACAGTCTTTTCACACTCGGAGCTCATGTGATTTACGGGTCAGGAAGCGCAACAGGTATGCACGTATCAGGACATGGCTATCAAGAAGAGCTAAAATTAATGGCTACATTGATGAAGCCAAAGTATTTTATCCCGATTCACGGCGAGTTTCGAATGCTTCATCACCACAGCTTATTAGCAGAATCCGTCGGGGTGGAAAAAGAGAACATTTTCATTATAAATAACGGTGATATTGTTGATATCAAGGGCGGAGCAGCTGTTCAAACAAGAAAAATCCCTGCAGGTAATGTATATGTAGATGGGTTTGGCATTGGAGATGTTGGCAACGCGATTTTACGTGACCGCAAACAGCTTTCAGAAGATGGTATGCTGGTTATTGTTATTACTCTGAATAAAGCGGAAGGGAAAATTGTGTCTGGTCCAGATACCATTTCACGAGGCTTTGTTTATACCAGAGATTCAGAGCAGTTATTAAAAGATGTTAACCGACAAGTGACTAAAATTGTAAATCAATTACAAAAATCTCATGTTCACCAATGGAGCATTATGAAAAAAGAAATCAAGACAACACTTGGCCAATTTTTATATAACCAAACCAAAAGAAGACCTATGATCCTTCCTGTCATTATTGAAGTTTGATTACTCCACTAAAAAACTGCCTTAGTCCCCACTAAGGCAGTTTTACTTTATAAATCCGAAGCTTAACCCAAAGTGAGAAGTTGCCCTTTATAGTTTATGAATAGGCACTCCCTTTATATGTATGGTTAAAAGTGTTAGGTGTATTTCTTCTTTTTTATCCCATTCTATAAGAGAGATATTTCACCGTAAATATCTTGTGAAAGTATCCTATCCTTGAGGTGATTATGATGAATGATAAAAATCAGGTAGATCAGCATTCAGAACTATTCCGCCACAACTGGACGAGACCGAAGCGTTCAAAGTCCCAAGTAAATGGACATACAGAGATGTCTCAAACGAACATCATCTTGCGAAGTAATGCAAAAGCTCATCGTTGGTAAGGATGATACACTTCAACAAAAAAAGACGCGAACGCGTCTTTTTTTGTTATTGGCCGTCTGCTCCGCTTTGAGTTATCTTGCGAATATGACCATCTTCATAATTATTTTCTCGTAGCGCTTTCGCTTTGTCATCTACTACTTGTTTTTGATCTACTTGTGAAGAAGGAGTCTGCTTGTTTTTTGGCATGTTCATAACCACCTTTTGTTTTTGTAATTGTACAACGTGCATAGTGTCCCTCATAAAGATTAAATATATGTTAGCTAGCGGCTTCTTCTTCTTTCCACTTATGGCGCAGTTTTAAAATAACAAGGCTTATAACAATTAAAAAGCCTAAGCTTGCAAAGAAACCTGGCCTGCTTGCAGATTCTAACAGCGTACCGCTTACTGCTAGCAGGATTAATAAGAGACCAACAGCTTGCTTTACCTTATCCCAAACGGTTTGTTTGATTAAGCGATGAAAAGAAATTAAAATAAAGAACCAATTATAAATTAGCATCAGTCCAGCTGCTGTTGTAATGTACTCATAAATTTTCCCGGGCAATAGCAAGGAAAGAACAATAGAAACAATTAATCCTGCTGTTGTTAAAAGTAAAGCCGGTAAAGGAAACTGGAGCTTTTTCTGTTTTTGTTTTGAAAACAATGCAGGAGCATCCCCATCTTCTGAAAGAGTGACAATCATTGTTGTTACGGAAAAAAAAGACGCTGACATTGTTGAGAAACCCGCAATAATCATTGCTCCATTAAAAACATGAGGGAAAAATGGAAGATGATATGTTTCTAAAGCCGTTATAAATGGACTTTGATTTCCATGAAAATCATGAAATGGCACAATTAAAATAGCTAAACTCAGTGAAACAATATAAATAATTCCAAGGAGAATAAGCATACTTCTTCCCGCTTTCGGTGCGTCTTCTTTTTTTTCTAAACGAACCGTCATGATCCCCATAACTTCGATGCCGCCGAAAGCATAAAAAGCATAAAGCAAAGCGCCCCATAAACCTAAAAACCCGTGCGGAAATACTTCACTTATCGTTCGCGGCACTCCTTGTTTGGCACCTTCGTCAAGAAATCCAAATAAAGCCAGACTAGCTAATACAATAAACATTAAAATAGCAGCCACTTTTGTGACAGCAAATACATTTTCCATTCGTTCAAAGCCTTTTGTTCCGATTAATACAACAGCAATGCCTAAAACAGCATAAATAGAGGCAAAGACCCACAGTGGAATATCTTCAAACCAAAAACGTGTAAAAAGAGATAAAGCCGTGAGCTGACTCCCCATGATCAGCATCTCTGAACTCCAGTACACCCATCCGCTGCTAAAACCTGCCCATCTTCCATAAGCCTTTTTAGCATAGGAGCGAAACGAACCTTTTTGAGGATCTTGAGCACTCATTTTAGCAAGAGCATCAAATACAATAAATGTACATACTGCTGCTAGTAAAAAAGCAATTAATACAGAGGGACCCGTGGCTTTTATTGCAATACTTGATCCTAAAAAATAGCCTGTACCGATTATGCACCCTACTCCGATTAAAGACAGTTGCCACCATTTTAATTTCCCTTCAACTTGACTTCCGCAGCCTATTTTCTTTTTCATACTATCACTCCTTATACCTTGATGTAGTGTGTGATAGTTTGAAAAATTTATGCGCAAAAAGAGACAGCTTTCTACTATTTTTCAGCAGATAGAAAACGCTTTAAATTCAGTTCTGCTTTCTCCTCTTTTAAATAATGAATTGCTGTACAGCTTGCCAGCCGAAATATATACCAAATCCTATTAGAGAAAGGCCGGATATAACGGAGACTGCAGTCAAAAACGTCGCCGCTAAATACCTTCGAAAAGTGCTTGCTAAAGCTGCCATAGCAATATCCCAGCATAAAATCCCTGTAAAAATAGCACAGCTGTATAAAATAAGCTGTTCTGTTTCGTATGTATTAGCTGTTTTGGCTAAAACAGAGCCATAAATACCAAGCCAAAAAAGAATAGTAAGCGGATTTGTTAATGAAATGAAAAAACCTGAAAAAAAACACTTTACTACCGAATCTCCTTTTGCGTTCCGATGCTGTGTAATTTTCCCTGCGCTCATTAATCCTTCAATACCGGTATAAATTAATACGAAGCATCCAAACGAAAAAAGAAATGTTTTCATAAAATCGCTGCTTAAAAAATGAACGGACCCAAAATAAACTACAAGCATATAAAGAGCGTCAACTGATGTTGCTCCTATCCCTAAGAACCAAGCATGTAAAAAACCATTTTTAATTCCTTTGTCAAGCTGAGCGGCGTTGATAGGGCCGATTGGTGCGGCTAACGATAGCCCTAACAACATATAGCTGAAAAAAGCTCCCACATGTATCCCTCCCTGCTTCTGAGGTTTTATAAATTGAACTATGATAAATGTATGCAGCCTACTTAGCTTGTACTACGTAATTTTTATTTTATTTCTAAATCCTTTTGTATAGCTGCGAAAAACCAGCGCATGTTAACTGTAAATACTATACAGAAGGATGAGAGGCATGAATTCATACACTCATATTAAAGAAGCACTACAATTAGCTGAGCAGGCTGTTTATCAAGGACAGATGAATTTGAATGGAGCTAATTTTCAAAATGCTCAAATGCATTTGAATATCGTTCAGCAGCAAATTAATGAACAAAAAGAAGCGGCGTCTGGTGATAAAGAATTAAGACGAATGGAAGAACACTTAAGACACTTACGCGAAGCGCAGCAGGCTATTCAGCAAAATTTTTAATAAGGGTAGTTATAACTTTTTTTACTTTTATACGAAAAACTAAAAAGCTCTACGAACTCACTGAGTTCGTAGAGCTTTTGATCTTCACCTGCAGCTTTTAAGAGCTGCTTAAAGAGTAAACTTTTTTCTTTAGCCTTATACATACTTTCCGTAATCAGGACGAGCAATCTCATCAAAATTCTTCGTAAGCTTCAATAAATTAGTTGAAAGCCATTCGCCGGAAACCGGTTTTCCATGTCCTGTCACCGCCACAGATGGATGAAGTGACTGAAGCACTTCAACTGATTTTTTGGCAGATGCCCAGTCCGTAGTTAAATAACGAGGAGGACCGCTAATTTCCAATTCTTGCTCTAGTACATCCAGTAAATATTCTTGCTTAGTGGTAACAAAAGCATCTCCTGCGATAAGCGCCAGATCCTGCTTTCTAAAAAGAGAAATATGTCCTGGAGAATGACCAGGGGTGTGAATCCATTCCCATTCCGGCATATGAGGTATAGAGCCGTCGGCTGGTAAAGCTTGCACGTGAGAGCCTAAATCAATGGCTTCCGTTGGAAATAGTGGAGAAAGCTTTGCCACGAGCCCGCCTTCCACTGTGCCATCTGGTGTAGGATAATTTTTTTTACCCGTCACATATGGAAGTTCAAGTGGATGTGCATATACCGGTATGTTCCACTTCTCCACTAGTTCAATAATAGATCCAATATGATCAAAATGTGCATGTGTAAGAATAATTGCTTTTGGTTTTTTTTCTTTTCCAAACCTTTCTTCTGCCTCTTTGATAATCATAGAAGCCGAATTAGGCATTCCCGCATCCACAAGTACAAAACTATTTTCTTTGTCTGGATTTCCTATAAAACATACGTTAACAATCTGTGTAGTGTAGCTGTAGATATCCGGTGCCACTTCGACTCCTTTTCCACTGGCTATAGAGCTCATGGGAATGAAACTTTCCGTTGATGAACTTCCGTGCATCTCTCTATTCAATTTATAATTCCCTCCTTTAACGTGTCACTTCATATATGTGATACACGTTTATGCTATCCACCTTTGCTTTCGTTATTCTTTCTTTAACTGGCTCTCTTTTATGTATCCATAAAAAAAGAAAGGAGAAAAACTCCTTTCTTTTTTACATCAATTATACTTTTGCCGGAACTTTAACGCCCATGATCGCCTTTGGTTCTAGATATTCTTCAATACCAAATGCTCCCCACTCGCGTCCAATACCAGATTGTTTGAATCCACCGAATGGGGCAGCTCTGTCTTGCTCGGCATCGTTGACGATGATTTGACCAGCTCTAATGTTTTTAGCAACATAGTCAAGTGTTTCTTGGTCTTTTCCGACCGCATAGCCTGCAAGTCCATAAATTGTATCGTTTGCAATTTCAAGAGCTTGCTCTAGATCATCATACGTAATAATAGTGGTTACAGGTCCAAAGATTTCTTCTTGTGCAATAACCATATCATTTGAAACGTCAGTAAAGACTGTCGGTTTAACAAAGTATCCTGTCTCTAAGCCGTCTGGTTTGCCCGTTCCGCCAGTAAGAAGTTTTGCACCTTCGTCCATTCCTTTTTTAATATAATCCTGTACGCGATCCCACTGCTTTTCCGCTACGAGCGGTCCAGTTACATTGTCTTTATTTAATGGATCACCAACCGGGAATGATGGTAGAACCTTCTTCACTGCTTCTTCAAATTTTTCTTTCATAGAGGCAGGAATGATAATGCGCGTTGCTGCCGTACATACTTGTCCTGTATTCATTGCAATGTGTGAAACTGCTATTTTAGCCGCTTCTTCTACATCCGCATCCTCTAATACAACTAGCGGTGATTTCCCGCCTAGCTCAAGGGCTACTTTTTTGATTGTTTTAGCCGCGTTTTGCATAATTTTCTCGCCTACAGCACCTGACCCTGTAAATGATACAAAGTCAATGTCCGGGTGAGAACTAATACCGTCACCGATTGTGCTTCCCGTTCCGTTTACAAGGTTAAAGGCACCTTTTGGTACACCAGCTTCATCAATGATTTCTGCTAATATCATCGCTGCATACGGTGTAAGTTCTGATGGTTTTAATACCATTGGACTTCCTGCTGCGATAGCTCCTGCAATTTTAGTAGACGTTTGATTTGTTGGGAAGTTCCATGGTGTAATAAGTCCGCTTACTCCAATAGACTCTTTTACGACCTTGTAGCTTCCATGATCTTTTTCAAATGTATAATCTTCAAGTGCATTAGCTGCTTCTTTAAAGTGGCTAAGTCCCATTTCATAGTGCACTTCTTCTGAAATTTTTAAAGGAGCGCCAAGCTCTTCAGTCATAACTTCAATAAGCTCTTGTTTACGCTTTTCATACCCTTTTGCAATATTGCGAAGCATTTTAATTCGCTCTTCTTTTGTTGTTCTTGAAAATGTGGGAAGCGCTGCTTTAGCTGCTGCCACGGCTTTATCTAAATCTTCTTTTGTACCTAAGCTAATTTTACCAATTGATTTTTCAGTAGCAGGATTGATCACATCTGACGTTTCGTTTCCTGTTGATTCAACCCATTCTCCGTTAATAAAGTGTTTTAAATTTGTACGCATTGATTTGATCTCTCCTTTTAGTTTGTTAATTGTTGAACTATGTCATCTAGTTTTTATCTACCCGCCTGTCTGCTTCTCAAACGCCGCTTCTATTATTTTTTGTTTCTTTCACTGCTCCAATCGGCTTTTCGCAGCTGAAATTATTTTCCCCCTGAAGTTTTTTAGTTCTTTATAACAAACAGGGATGGAGTCATAGCGAAATCAATCACATCTAAAAGATGAACAAATTGGATAAAGGAGCTAGTATGGATTGTTTGTGATACCGCTGCTGGTTTCCCTGCAAGCCTTCTCTTTCTGTAGGCGGTCGATGAGCCTCCTCGCTTACGCTCCTGTTTGGTCTCACTAAATGAAACTCACATTCACCATTACCACAAAAAAATCCGAACGAGTTTGATTCTCCATCAAGAATCTTGATTCCTCGTTCGGATCTTCCTTCAACTAAAACACTTTTGCTCCAGCCTCTTTTGTATTAAAGTACTTCTTGTAAACGATGTACCGCTCTGCTTTCAATTAACGGTTCTGTTTGCTGTCTGTATTCTTGATAGTGAGGTGTTTCAATGTGAGCTTCAACATCTTCTTTGCTTTCCCATTTCTCATAAAAAACAAATGTGCCTGCTTTGTCTGTATCCTGGTGGAGAGTGTATTGAATACATCCTTTTTCTTTTCTTGATGGTTCAATAACTTTTACTAACTCTGATCGAAGCTCTTCTTCTTTTCCTGGCTTGGCTTGCAAAATGGCGTTAACAATAATTTCTGACATCGTTTTTCCTCATTTCTTTTAAAAAATATTCTTTATAAAAAGCTTCCCTCTTTTGGTATTCATTACACTAACCATCATTTTTTTGTACGATGATTAATCTCTCTAGTGCAAGACAGCAAAACATACACATTATCTACAGCGTTCTTTCTTCATGCTGTTCATAAAAAAGCCTGTAGGCTATAAGCCTACAGGCTTTTTTACATCTTATTTCAATAATTTTTTCACGACTGCTTTTGCTACACTGATTGTTGACTGAGGATTTTGACCTGTTATCAAGTTTCCATCTGCTTGTATATTATCTGTCCAGTTTGGAGCAGTTACTACATTTGCCCCAAGTTCACGCAGACGTGTTTCCAAAAGAAACGGCATGAAGCGATCCAATGTTGTTTCACGTTCTTCACCATCTGTAAACGCAGCGACATCTTTTCCTTCGACCAACGGCTTTTCATCTGATAATGTAACACCTACTAAGCCTGCGGGTCCGTGGCATACAGCGGCTACTACTTTGTCTCCTTCGTATAGTTCACGAATTAAAGCGTGGAGCGTTTGATTATCTGGCAGATCAAACATTGTGCCGTGACCGCCTGGTAAGAAAACAGCATCAAATTTAGCACTGTCTGTAATTGTATCAAGTTTTAGGGTATTCTCTAGATGCCTAGCTGTATTTAAGATTTCTTGAGAAGTCTCTCCTTCAAGGCTGCGAGCATCCACCGGCGCTTTTCCTCCTAGAGGACTTGCTACAGTAATCGTAAATCCAGCTTTTTCGAACTCTACGTACGCTTCACCAAATTCTGAAAGCCAAAGGCCTGTTGGATGATTTTCTTTCATTTTGTCAGCCGTTGTTACGACCATTAATATATGTTTAGACATAGTAACGTCCTCCTGCAAATAAAGATAGTATTTTCTGTTTCCGCCTTACACACCATATTGTAAGAGAGGAATTACTATAATACAAATTAGAAAATATCTGCTTATCCATAAATATTTTTATAGATAATGTAGACATCTTTGTTAATAAAGCATCTGCGAAAGAAACAACGTTACAACATCTAAACTTATTTTTTTATACACTCAAAAAACCGCCCTTTTGAGTAAGCGCGGTTTTTCCAGAAAAGCATAGAATCTATTTTTTATTTTAAAGAGCAGACTGAGCGTTCATTTGTTTTACTTTTTTTTCTCCCGTTTTTTTAAGACTCACCATAAAAACAAACGAAATACAGTACAGCCCTGCCAAGTACGTCATCGCTACCGTCATATCATAGCTTTGCAAAAGATAGCCGACAAGAATTGGTGATAAGCCTCCGAGCGCTCGCCCAAAGTTAAAAATGGTGTTCGTTGCAGTACTGCGAACTTCTACTGAATAGTGGCTGCTTATCAATGCTCCGTATCCCGCAAACATTCCATTTGAGAAAAATCCGACCACAGCTCCTCCTATAAGCAGCCCTGCACTTCCTTCGGCATACGAGTATAAAAATACCGCACAAGCAGAAGCAAGAAGAAAGATTCCAAAGGTACGTTTGGATCCAAAACGATCCATAAATTGCCCAAATGTTAGCATGCCTATAATCATTCCAACGGCTGTACTGATTGTCCAAAGAGCTGAACTTGAAACAGAGAGGCCTTGTGATTGCTGAAGCATAGACGGAAGCCATATCATGAGTCCGTTATAGCCTGCAATTTGAACGGTAGCCATCACTGCCAGCGAAATGGTTGTCATCGCTGTCTTAGGCGTAGCAAATAGTTGGCGAAGCTTGCCATTGTTTTTAGCAACCGCTGTTTTCTCTTTTTGAGTTTTTAGCCACTCAGGAGATTCGTTTAAATTTTTTCGTACGATAAAAGCAAAAATGACGGGTATAATTCCGACAAAGAATAAGGCTCTCCATCCGAACATCGGCAGGATCAGAGAACTTAAAAGCGCCGCAAGAATAACTCCAAATTGTGCGCCAATACTAACATAAGATGAGGCTCTTCCTTGCTTATGTTTCGGCCACGCTTCTGCAACAAGAGCCATACCGATTCCGTACTCTCCTCCAGCCCCAATTCCGGCAATAAATCGTGAAGCATACACTTGTTCCACATTTGCTGCAAAACCTGTTAATGCCGTTCCGACTGCAAATAAAAGAACCGTGTAGGTAAAAACCCGCACTCTTCCAAACTTATCTGCTAAAATTCCGAAGATTACGCCGCCTATGAGCATTCCTATATTTGTAATAGAAGAAATAAGTCCACCTGTTGCTAAATCAATGTGAAATTCAGCAATAATCATTGACATAGCAAACGAGATAAACATAATGTCCATCCCTTCTAACGTCAAACCTGCTACTGATGCTACAACTGTCTTGTTACGATAATTCATGTTGTTCCACCCTCCACTGTATTCTGTCTGTATAAACGCTCTTTCTTTTTTGAAGGAATGGATAAATAATATATGTCCATTCTCTTTTGAAGCCTCTCTGGACTTCGTTTAAAAGAGGTAAGTAACGCATAAAAGCCCTTTTGTCGCAGAGGGCAAAAGGGCACAGATAGGCATAGAAGCAGCAAACAAGTTATCCGTCCTTTTCGGCCTCTCTGGACCGTCTTAAAGGCAGTTATTATATTAATCACTATGTTAACACGCCGCACAGAACCTTTCAATAAGAAAAATATCTTCTTTAAAACAGCTATGTACATCTGCTACTCGCTTTTTATTATCATACTATTTCATCAATTACTCTTTAGATATGGTTAAAACCAAAGCCTAACGTATCATGTTCAAAGCCTTTTTTAGGCGCACCTATTGTTCCATACACACAAACACTAATCCATTCCTCGCTTGATCCTGAGAACTCAATTTTTCCGCGCACAATTGAAAATGTGAGTCCTACTGTCCGTAAAATATCACCTAGCTGCAGCGTTCCTCGACTCACTCCTTGAATGGCTTCAAGTATAGCATGATAAAGAGCGTGAACTTCCCGGTACGACTGGGCATTAATAATTTTGTTTGTCTTGGCGCTCGTTTCAATTGCCGCCACGACTTTAGACAGTTCCATCGCTCCGACTTTTCCTACTGTGTAGCTATATCCTCTCTCATTGATTTCCTTTTCAATACCTTCAGCTAGTTCCGTATTGTGTAAAAGAACGAGTAAAGATGTTAATCTTCCCATTGAAAAATCATTAACTTGTTGAAATTTATTGTTCAACTGTCATTCCCTCCCTTCTATCCCCTTATTATTTTAACAGACGAATACCTAAAAGGGTGCTGATTATTCAACGAACGAGCGCTCACTTAAAGGGGCAGAAGATCTATGTGTACTGTCCACCACTGTTACGAAGTAGAACTTGCATAAACAAGCAATCTGCCTTTTAGTAAGCGCTTACTTTATTTTCGAGGAAGAAATCATTTTTCTCTGCTTACGTTAAGACAAGCTGTGATTCAACTTTTAACTTTCCCAGCATCTCTCTCGTCATTTTTTCTAGGTTATATTCTGCTTTAAACCCCCACTCTTCCTTAGCACAGCTGGAATCTATATGGTTAGGCCAGCTTTCAGCAATTGCTTGTCGAACAGGATCTACTTGGTAATTCAGCACAAATTCCGGAATCGTTTTTCGAATTTCCGCTGCCATTTGTTCTGGATCAAAGCTCATAGCAGAAACGTTAAATGAATTTCGGTGCTTCAGCTTAGAACCGTCTGCTTCCATTAGTTGGATAACAGCGTTTAGTGCATCAGGCATATACATCATATCCATATATGTTCCTTTGTCGATATAAGACGTATAACGCTTATGTTTAACGGCTTCATAATAAATTTCAACAGCGTAGTCCGTTGTCCCTCCACCTGGAGGCGTTACGTATGAAATTAAGCCTGGAAAACGCAGCCCTCGTGTATCGACTCCGAATTTATGATGATAGTAATCGCAAAGTAATTCACCCGCTACTTTATTAACACCATACATCGTGGTAGGACGTTGAATCGTATCCTGAGGGGTCCAGTCTTTTGGAGTCGTTGGACCAAATGCACCAATTGAACTTGGAGTGAAAAATTGGCACTTCAGCTCACGCGCTACTTCGAGCGCGTTTACTAATCCGCCCATATTGAGATTCCACGCCAGAAGCGGCTTTTGCTCGGCTGTCGCTGATAACAGCGCAGCCAAGTGAATAATCGTATCGACTTTATGCTTTTCGGCGATCGCAAATAAAGCAGTCTGATCCGTTACGTCTAAAATCTCGAATGGACCTGAAGTCACAACATCGCTCGCCGTCTTGCGAATATCAGTGGCAATAATATTTTCTGAACCGTACATCTCTCTCATTTTCATTGTTAATTCAGAACCGATTTGTCCTAGAGACCCCGTTATTAATACTTTTTTCATCTCAATATCCTCCTCATGTACTGCCTAAATTCAACGATTAGATTAATTTCATTTCCTTGCCTACTTTTTTGTAGATACGAAGTGCTTCATCTAACATTTCTTTTGTATGAGCAGCCGTTGGCATATTGCGCACGCGTCCTGTTCCTTTTGGAACGGTAGGGAAAACAATTGATTTAGCGTATACCCCTTCTTCTATTAATCTCTCACTAAAAACCTGCGTTTGATTTTCATCTCCTATAATGCACGGAGTAATAGGTGTTTCACTTTCGCCGGTATTAAAGCCCAGCTCTTTTAATCCTTGCTTTAAATAACGGCTGTTTTCCCACATTTGATCCTGCAGCTCCGTACTTGTGCTTAGAATTTCAATCGCTTTCATACATGCAGCAGCCGTGCCTGGTGTAATAGCAGTCGAGAATAAAAACGGGCGGCTTCGTACTTTCAACCAGTCAATTAAGTCTTTTTTTCCAGCTACGTATCCACCTACAGCTCCAATCGCTTTTGACAAGGTTCCAATTTGGAAGTCTACTTTTTCAGATAAGCCAAAATGTTTGACTGTGCCCATACCGTTACCTAATACGCCCGACCCGTGAGCATCATCTACGTATGTGATTAAATCAAATTCCTCTGCAATTTCTACAATTTCGGGAAGCTTAGCAATGTCTCCATCCATTGAGAATACACCGTCGGTAATTACCATTATTTTATTATAGGCACCGGACTTTTGTGCTTCGCCTGCTTTTGCACGAAGATCCTCCATATCCGAATGCTTGTAAGGAATAATTTTTGCTTTTGATAGCCGACATCCGTCAATAATTGAAGCGTGATTCAGCTCATCTGATAAAATCGCGTCATGTTTATCCATAACTGCAGAGATGGCTGCCATATTGCAGTTAAAGCCAGATTGGTAAGCTATAGCTGCTTCCGTATGCTTAAACTCGGCAAGCTTTTCCTCTAGCTTAATATGAATATCTAGAGTTCCATTAATCGTTCGGACAGCTCCAGCTCCCACTCCGTATTTTTCAGTGGCTTGGTTGGACGCGTTAATAAGCCTTTCGTCTGTAGCAAGCCCCAAATAGTTGTTGGATGATAAATTAATTAATTGTTTTCCATCAATTTGAATAACAGGTCCGTTTGGTCCCTCTACTGGATTAATGACGTTGTATAGCCCTTTATCTTTTAAATCTTCTAAATTATTATTCAAGAATTCTTTTAAACGTCTGCTTGTCATCTTCCATACCCCCTCATTGTTGTTCAACACGTCTTATAAACTTCTCTTTTCCCCATTAAAAGATTAATTCAAGCACTTATAGTATATGAATTAAAAATCAAGTGTATTCCTGAGAAAGACAAATGTTTCTTTTGTAAGCGCTTAAAATTCAACACTTATAGAATTTATAATAATCAACAACCCAGTAAATGTCCATACTAAAAATACAAAAAATAAGAAATTTTCGGCAATAATAAAAATTCTTCCTTCTGTTAACGATTTTTCCGGAACGTTATTAGACAATATCTTTTTTCTTTTCTCTCTTTGATAATTCTTTTAAAAAAGAGACTGATACATAACTGAATCAACAGCTAAAAGCACCTCCATACATGAAACCTACATTCACCATACCAATAAAAAAATCCGAACGAGTTTGGTCCTTAATCAAACTCGTTCGGATTTTCCTTCAATTAAAATACTTTTGTAGCAGTCTCTTCCGTTACTTTTGCACAGATATGTTCTTTATTTTTTTATGTCCGTTTTTTACTAATAAGCATGAGACAGCAAAGCTTAGCAAAGCAGCTAAAAACGTTCCGCTGTAAATAATGTGAACACCTGATGCAAGAATTTCATGAAGCTTTGACAGTTCTTCTGCTGGTACCCCGCCTGTTTCAAACGAAGCATTCAAATTTTCTTGCCCTAATTTCTTTGCTTGTGAAAGCGTCACTAAGTTAAAAATTGTACCAAACACCGCAGAACCTAGCGTTTGACTGAATGTATTTGTAAACGTATTAAGAGCCACCGCTACTCCTCTTTTGCTAGCTGGGACTGCTGATTGAATAACCAACATAAAGATAGGCGTAATAATCCCCATTCCTAACCCAAGAACCCCAACGGCTACATAAATTAAAAATACGGGTGAGTGCGTGGAGACTAAAAACAGCATAAAACATGCCGTACTTACGATTGCCGTTCCTAGCGTAAGGATGGAGTGCGTTTTAAGACGCCCTACTAAATTCCCTGAAAGCAGTGAACCAATTGTCCAGCATACTGGCATGGGCATTAAGACAAAACCAGCAGCGGTTGCACTTTTTCCCATCACTCCTTGGCTCCAAATTGGAAGGTAAACCGTAATACTAATAACTACTGATCCGACAAGAAGTGTTAATAAGTTTATAACAGATACACTTCGAATGGAAAACAACTCAAGCGGAATAAGAGGTTCCGGCGATTTCTTTTCGATATAAATAAAGCCAATGAATGTCAGAACAGCTAGAACAAATAATCCTATAATGACCGGATCTCCCCAGTTTTGATGCTGGCTTCCGGTTAAAAGCGCGTATAGAAATGCAATGGTTCCAACTGAAAACGTCACCGCTCCAATGTAATCGATATAGCGTTTTTCTTTTACCACTTCTTCTTTATAGTTTACTAGAAGAACAATAAAAGCCATTAGGCCAAACGGTATATTTAAAAAGAAAATATAGCGCCAAGACAGCGTATCGACTAAAAATCCCCCAAGAAGAGGACCGAGAACTCCAGCAACTCCCCACACTGCACTAATCCATCCTTGCGCTTTAGCTCTTTCTTTTGCTTCTTCATACAAGTCGCCAATAATAATCATTGTAAGCGGCATAACGACCCCGGCGCCTAGCCCTTGAATTGCTCTATAGACAATTAATTGTTGCATCGAAAAGCTAAGTCCGCAAAGTATCGATCCGATTAAGAAAATAATAATTCCAACAAGCATAACTTTTTTGCGGCCGAATAAATCTGCTAACTTTCCGTATATAGGTGTAGATACAGCGGTTGTCAGCATATAAATGGCATACACCCAGCTAACTAGCTCAATACCTGACAAATCACTTGTAATTCTTGGAACAGCCGTACTGACAATGGTTCCTTCCATTGCAGCTAAAACAGTGACAAGCAGCAGCGCTGTCATGATTCGTTTCCTCATCTTTTTCTCTCCTTGCAACTGCGGGCATACCATCGTTTTTCTTACAGAAGATAAAAGCGGTTTCAATATACTTATACCCTTTTAGCCTTTATATGTATGTGATGCTCCGCATATAGTTACTGCCATATGCAGCCAAATAATTATTTTACTATAAATTTTTTCAAAGCGATAGAGAATTTCAAAAATATGACTTTACTCTCATTTATAAAAACATGCGTAAACGATGTTTTATTTCTTTTTCAAACCACAAGAAAGCATCCCGCAACAGATGCTACGGGATGCTTTTTCTATGGTTTGTATGATTAACTTAGTCGCGGATCTTTTAATAAACGTTCCATTTCTTCCATATGATTTGTTTCATCTGCAATCATATCCTCAAGTTTGACAACAAGTTCTGTTAATCCTAACTCTTCTGCTTGCTTTTTTCGCTCTTCATAGCGCTCGATAGTTTCTTTTTCAGCTCTGCTTGCTTCTTTAAGCATTTCCGTCACGTTTGAGACGTGCTTTACCTCAGCCGGCTTTGTTGTTGGCTCACCGCCAAGGTTTTTAATTTTTTCTGATAAATAAAGGGCATGTCCTTGCTCATCAGGAATTTCTCCTTCAAAGAAAGGTTTTAAAATTTGATATTCTAGGCCGGTTACTGTAGACGCATAGTAAGTGTACTGAATAACCGCTGAATATTCACCCGCTAAATCGGTATTAAGTCCCTCTATTAGTTGTCTCATTTTCTCTTCCATTTGAATAAACACCCTTTCATTTACTGTTAGTAGACATGTACCCTTTTGAACGAGTCCTAAACCATAATAAGGTGATATTCTATTCCTTCTTTTTGAAAATAGGGAATTTACTGACTGGAACGAAAATGTTTGATTTCTATATTCTTAAAGAAAGACGTTCCCCCTTGGGAAAAAAGCGTAATTCCTTGGTCATTGTGACGCGGAAATACCTCGCTAGAATGCACTGTTTTTCCATCATCAATAAAGACTTCAATACTTGTTTTATCTACCAGTATCTTCAAATGAACATTTTTCTTGCCTGCATCAAAGTAATCGCGGCTTTCTACATATTTTTTGCTTTGATCAGGCTGATTACTATAGCTTCTATTCACATATGAGACGTTATCTTTTGCAAAAATGCCCACATCAATGTGCCGCTTTTGATCTGTGGATTCTCTTAGCCTTAAGCCTACATTCTCTGCGTCCGACCACGAAATATCTGTATCAAGCTGATAAGCTTCGCCTTTTATCTTTAACTTTTTCTCCCCGTTCACTTCTACTTGCTTGAGAGAATTTGTTGAATCAATTAGCTGATTTAATTCTTCGACAGGCTTTGATAACAGACTGTACTGATCGTCGTCTTGTTTCGAAAGCGTAATTTCACGGGTTACTGAATCGAATCCGTTAAACCCATCTTTCATCGTTGGTGTCTTATCGGGATAATCCCAGTTGTTCATCCATGCAAAAGCATAGCGTTTTTCTAAAGAATCCTCATTTTTACCGTCCTTAAACGTGACTCCTCCGTACCAATCAAAGCCATGATCTAGCCATTGTGGCTCGTCTATATCAGGAGTGAATGTTGTTCCATCATAATTTCCAGTCCAATAAGCATAGGTGTTTGGTTTTCCGCTTTCTTTTCCATTTGCACTTGTCCCGAGAACCCACTTGATTGTCCCGTCATCGGCCTTCATTTGAAAAAGGTCTGGACATTCTGTAATACCAATATCTTTGGTTACAAATCCTCCTGTATACGTCCAATTCTTTAGATCAGAAGATTCATAAAATCCGATTTTTTCACCTTCTGACATGACGAGTATCCACTTGTCATGTTCATGATCCCATATAACTTTAGGATCTCTAAAATCTTTGGTGCCTGGATTAGGCATGATAGGATTTTTACTATATGATTTAAAGGTTTTTCCTCTATCGGTACTATACCATAGATACTGTTCTTGCTTTTGTCCATCAGCAGAAGGCTGGGTCATAATCGCTACAATTGCGCCTTTACCAAAACCTGCTGTGTTCTCTTTATCTTCTACAACGGATCCGGACCATATATCGCCATTTTTATTTGTATACTTTGGAATAGCTACTCCTTTATCTTTCCAATGAACCAAATCTTTAGACGTTGCATGTCGCCATTCCGTCCCGTTCCCTTTAGGGTAATCATGATTGTATAAGTAATAGTAATGATACTCTCCGTCAAAATAAATAGGCTTTTGAGGATCATTTTTCCATTTATCAGGCGTGCTAAAATGATATACCGGGCGATAAGTGGATTCACTTTTATTCCCTTTTTCTTTTCCTTGATCTTTTGTATCCTCTTTTTTGGATACGCCTGCTATAATGAGTCCGGCTATTACAACTAAAAGAACGGCAAGCGTTATCCATTTATAAGCACCTTTTTTCTTCAAACAAACCCCGCCTTTCTCTTTTTTGTCTACATCGAATAAAACAAAAGAAAATGGTGATTACAATCACCATTTTCTTTTGTTGCTATTACAAAGCGTTTAGTCTTCATCCACTGTTAACTGACCTTGCTCAAGAACGCTGTCTTTTACAACAGATGTTTTTGAACCGTCAATATTTACTAAGAAGCTTGGTGCAAATGTAGAGTGGTTGTCTTCATAAAAGCCTCTGTTTGTCATGTAGCTTGTAATAACGACATTATTGCCTTTTGTTTGCGGTACGGCAAAGTGAGAATACGTAAATGTTTTATCATTAGGATCTAAATCCATATGAAGAACTAATCCCGTATCATTTAAAGGCTTATATTTTCCTGTTAACGTATTTGAAACATAGCCTAGCATATACACATCATCTTGTCCAATTCCATCAATCGTCATTTTAGATCCGCGAGAATCAGTGAACAAGTACCATTTTCCATCTTTTTTGAAAATGTTTGCACGTTCAATTTCGTCTGTAACTGTGTTTGATGTAATAAGCGGCTTCATTACTTTTTTGAGCGTGTAGTTATCATTTAACTCAATAATGCCCAAAGCCCCGTTTGCTAAAGAAGCTTTTTCTTTATTCGATCCTTCAAGAAGCTTTTTCTTTTCAGATTGGAAGAAAGGATTGTTTCCTCCGTAGTATGCTCTGTTATAAAGAGAGTCTTCGCCTTGATAGCCATCTTCTGTTCCAGTGTTAGCTTCGAAAACAAGGTACTTATGTCCGTTGTCTTCTATGTAATGAGGATCTCTTAGCGTATGGTTATCCCCTGTGTCATAGCCGCCTTCATCAATAAACTGCTGAACCGTTTGATAAATCTTTCCGTCACCATCAAAGATTGACTTGTAATCTTCTACTCCGTCAACTTTTAACGTATTATCGTTTGGCTGAGACATGTTCACTTGAGCTGTCGTTAACGTTTGTTTTCCGTATTGTTTACCTGAATAATCCGTGTAGAATAAACGAACTTTCCCATCTTTCGTTAATGTGGCAGAACCAGACCATTCTTGTGTTTGATTTTTAAGATGCGGGTCATTCGGAACGAATTTATCGCTATCTTTAAATACTCTTCCAGCATTTTTCCAGCTGTCAATCGATTTGTCTCCAGCTTTTTTATAAAAAAGATAAACAGACGTGTCATTAGAATCTTTTGGATCACCTGCTAGGGCAAACACAATTTGATATCCATGATAAGTCGCCACTGTTCCGTCAGCATTTTGTAATGGCCAGCTGTCCCATACATCTAAGTCAATTGTATTTCCCGATGCATCTTTTCCCTTAGCAGAAGCAATGTTTTTAATAGTTGATTCATCAAAAGCAGGAACCTCAAACTGATCACTGTTTTGCTGCTGTGGAATTTTCACCATATTATCGCGAGTAATATGCGAAATTCCGTAGCTATTATTAAAGTCTTTGCTGTCATTTCCTTTAGCAAATGTTTGGTATCCCCCGCCTACTAGTAGGGCTGCAGCCAGTGTAGCAGCAGTTGTATGCTTAGCAACTCGTTTCATTTTCATATGTTTTCTCCTTTTGGGTTAGTAAAGAATATAAATTTATTAATTCAATTAGCTATCAAAAATCCGAAAACAGAACCGGTTCCGTTCAACCAAAAGATTACTTGGATAAATGACGAAAGTCAAACATGCCAAATGTAGCTATTTTTCATTTTCATCTTTTTCATTGAGCTGTAACTAGGACCAAAGTTTACGTGTAAGAGACTTTTTATGTAACCGTTTTTCAAAAAAAAAGTGTACGACTTTTTTACATTCCAAACCACGTTTTCCAGCCGTTGCGTTTTATCTTTTTCACATGATTAAATACTCTATCTTTCTAGCATTGAAAGCGCTATTCCTTTTTTTATGTTTTTCAATCATTGTGTTTTCATCAATCTCTTGAAAAATCAGTACTCTTTTTTATTATTTGGACATGAAAACGTTCTATTCTTTTTCCTTTATGGAGATTAGAATGATAATAATAAAGGTCTAAAGTATGTTTTCAGAAAAAAATATTCCTTCTTTTTACCTACTCATTTTTATCTTTTTTAATGCATCATACGCCATCCCTTTTTACAAAAGAGAGAGCGTATGATGCATTTTTTAAATATTAAGAGTCTAAGCCAGTTGCTTTTCCTTCACGGCTGGAATCAGCTGCTCCAAATAAACGACCGTTTTCTTTATCAATTTGAATACCTTGAACATTTCCGATTGGGAATGGTTCATCTCCAAAATTAAACCCCATGGCTTCTAGCTCTCCTTTGGCATTCATATCCACTCCGGCTTCCCAACCGATAAGTGATCCTGTACTATTAAAAATTCTTGGTTCTTCAATCGCTTCTTTTATATCCATTCCATAGTCTAAGACATTAATAAGCGTTTGAAACACAGACCCTACAATCGTTGGTCCGCCTGGAGACCCTAAAGTGAGTACAGGATCACTGTCTTTAAAAACGATGGTTGGGCTTTTACAGCTAACCGGACGCTTTCCTGCATCCGCTTGATTTAACCCTCCAGGAATAGCATCAAAATCAGTAAGCTCGTTGTTGAGTAAAAATCCATGGTCTTTAACCATAATTCCTGTACCAAAAGGATGTTCTACAGTTGATGTACAAGCGACAATATTGCCCCAGCGGTCAACTACCGTGAAGTGAGTTGTTTCACTAAGCTCACGTTCAGGTTCATAAGGCTGACGCACAACGTTCACTTTTTGGCCTTTCTCATAATCCCATGGGTTGCCAAAATCAACTTTCTCATTTTTATGCTTCCAATTAATTAGTTTTTGACGTTCCTTTATATATTCGTCATTTAAAAGCCCTTTTAATGGAATGTCACTGCAGGCTGGATCTCCTGAGAATGCAATTTTATCTGAAAATGCAATGCGCATAGCCTCTGCAAACAAATAATACTTTTCCCAAGATTTCACGTCGTACTGAGACACATCAAAGTCCTCTAATAGCTTTAAGATTTGCAGCACGGTGGCTCCTCCTGCACTAGGCATGTTAGAAGAGGCAATTCGGTATCCTTTATAATCCCCCCACACGGGCTCATCGATCTTAATCTCGTATTCTTTCAAATCCGACAGTTCCATAAAACCGCCGTGCTCTTTTATCGTTGAAATAATGGCTTCTGCAATTTCACCTTCATAAAAAGCCTCGATACCTTTTTCTTGAAGAATGCGGAATGTTTTAGCCAGATCTTTTTTATTAATCATATCTCCTTCTTGCATAGGCTTGCCGTTTGGGGAATATAGCTGCTTAGCATGTTCTCCTAGCCGGTAGGCGTATGTTTTTAAAATATCTCCAAGCACCCAGTTTGTTTCCACACCTGCTTCTGCTGCTTTGGCAGCCGGTTCAATTAATTCAGCAAGGGGTTTTGTTCCATATTCTTTACGAGCTGCTTCCATCGCCTTTAAAATCCCTGGAATTCCAATTGCCGTTGCATGAGTAGAACGCTTTCTAAACGGAATAACTTCTTTATTTTCATCAAGAAACATTTCAGGATAAGCTGCTTTAGGAGCCTGAGAATGCCCGTCAAAAATTTTAGTTGTTTTACTTTCATTGTGGTATACCATAAAAAAGCCGCTGCCTCCAATACCGGTCATCATCGGTTCTCCAACATTGAGCCCAAACTGAACGGCAATTGCCGCATCAATTGCATTGCCTCCCGCTCTTAGTATCTGTTCTCCGGCGTCTGTTGCAATTGGATGAGCACTGGCTACCATTCCTGTTTTTCCAACCGCTGTTTCTCTTCTATATGAACTCTTTCCTGAACGAGATAAACTTTTTCCATTAATCATCTTTTACGACCTCCTAGTCACTTACTTTATCTGGGATATTGGTAAAATACCCTATTGCATTTGAGATAAAACTGTTTAAATTTGTATTAATTACTTTACCTAGACCGATATCCCTAGAGTATTTTAAGCCCTTTGAAATCTATAAAACAGAAAAAGCGCCAGCTCTTTTTATTTAACAAAAGAGCTGGCGCTTTTTTAGTTTTTCTACCGTTTATACACTTTTACACTTGTACCGAAGCTACTTCATTATTTACGTTCAGCAGGTTATAAAGCTCTTGAAGCCTTCTTATTTCATAGGTTGAATTCCACTTTGTATCATTCTTGTTTTTCTGAGGATTAAACCAGCACGTATCAATACCCGCCAGCTCCCCGCCTTGAATGTCTGCACTCAAAGAATCTCCAACAATTAATGTTTCATGTACGGACAGCTCTTTTATACGTGAAAAAACATAATCAAAATATTCCTTCATAGGTTTTTGAAAACCTGTATCTTCTGAAACAAATACTTCTTTAAAATAAGGATATAGACCTGAGTCCTGAAGGCGCTTATATTGTGTAGCCGATACGCCATTTGTAACAACATATAACTCATAGTAACCGCTCAGGTTTTTAATTACCTCAATTGCTCCGTCAATTAGCTGATGACCATTGTTCAAATACGTTCGATACTCTGCTTCAAGCAGCTGACCGTCCTTCTCTATTCCATATTCTTTACATAGAATGGAAAAGCGAGTATTTACAACTTGTTCACGGCTTATTTTATCTTCTTCAAAAGCTGTCCATAATCCCTTGTTTATCAAACTATAACGTTTTTTGCTTTCCTCAGTCAGCGGAATATCGTGGTTAGCAAAAAGAAGCTCTAAAGCCTGCTCTTCAGCTGCATTAAAATCTAAAAGCGTATTATCAATGTCAAATAGCAGCGTTCGGTATGTTTTCATTCTTCTCTCTCCCCTTCAACTAATCTATTGCTTTTTCTACTCGTATATATTGTCGTTTGCTAGACAGCTCAGTTTTTCTTTATCTTTGAGAATAATGGAGCCTTTCTTTTTTTCAATAACTCCTTGTGCTACAAATTTCTGAAGAACACGATTTAAATGCCGGTAAGTCGTTCCGATTAAATTAGCAATATCTTTTAAACTTTCTGTTTTTTGGTTCATAACCAAATGTGATTCTTCACAAAAAATAGAAAGTAAATAGCTAGCTAGCCGCACTTCAACTGGATACATTAAATTAAAGCTGAGCGAGTTCGATTTTGCGCAAAACTTTTTTGTGAGCATTTCCAGTAAAAACGTCAGCAGCTGTGGGTCATTGCTCGCATATTGTTTTAATCGTTTGTATGGTATACCGATCACAACTAAAGGTGAAACGGCTTCAACCGTATTCATAATATCAACATCTTGTACATACTCAATATCGCCTATTACTTCAAGGGGCTGTTTAAAAGAAAGAACAAGCGTCTTGCCTTCGGGCGATATGGTATAAACTTTAACCTTGCCTTTCACCAATATGTACAAACAATGAGACGCATCTCCTTGAGAACAAACGCGTTCTCCTGCTTCAACCTCATACAGTGACAAATGCGGTATTAAGTCTTTCTTGAAAACTGACTCTAATTTATAAGTATTTATATACTCCAGCAGCTGTTTCTGACTTGTAATTTCCCTCATGTTTTCCTCTCCATCATAACGGTTTCTTTTTATTAAACAATAACACTCCCTAAAATAAAAAGGACATATGTCCCAAATAAAATTTTATTCTTTACGTTGTGCGCATGGACTACTTTCAAGAAAAATATATAAACCAAAAAGACTCTAGCTCGTTGTCTTAGAGTCTTTTTGGTTAAACGCTCTTTTTATTTCTACCGTATCCAACGTAAATAAAGACGCCAATCAGCATCCAGCCGATTGAATAAATCCACGTTTGCATTGATAAGTTAAACATCAGAAAGATACAGCACAGAATAGCAAGAATTGGAATAAACGGTACAAAAGGTACTTTGAAACCGCGCTTTAAGTTAGGCTGACTTTGTCGAAGAGCTAAAATTGAAAATGAAACGGCAGCAAACGTAACAATCGCTAGCATATTTGCTAAATCCGCCAGCTGTTTTAAATCAACAAAACCAGCTACGACCGCGCCTAATGCCCCGACAAGCCATGTAGATATGACAGGTTCGCTGTTTTTTCGGTCCACTTTCGCAAAAAGAGACGGCAATAATCCATCATGGCTCATTGACATCAGTATGCGAGGCACGACAAACAAATAAGCAAACACGACGGCCATAATACCAATAACCGCTCCTATAGATACAATGAGCGCTGCCCATTCTTGTCCTACACTATTGAGCGCATATGACAACGCATCGCCTACGTTTAGCTCTTTATAAGAAACCATTCCTGTTAATACTAATGCAATTACTACGTAAATGACTGCACAAACACTTAGTGCAATCAAAATACCTAGCGGCAAGTTTCTTTGCGGATTTTTTACTTCTTCTGCCGAAGTAGAAATGGCATCAAACCCGTTATAAGCAAAAAAGACGGAAGCTGCGCCTGCAAAGATCCCTTTCACACCATAAGGAGTAAATGGGTGCCAGTTATTTGTATGAATAAAAAAGACGCCCACCGCTACAAATAAAAGAACAATACCTATCTTGATTAAAACCATTAAGTTATTTATTTTTTTACTTTCTTTTACTCCTCTTGTTAATAAAAACGACATGCACAGTACAATAAATACTGCCGGAACATTAATAAGACCCCCGTCGCTTGGTATGGCCGTGAACGATTCAGGAAGTCTAATACCAAATTCAGTAAGCACATTATTCACATAAGATGACCATCCGCCCGCTACTGAAGCTAAAGATACCGTATAGCAGCCTACAATGGACCACCCTATTAAATGCGCTACAAATTTTCCTAATGAAACATATATGTATGTATATGCGCCTCCTGAACTTGGAACAGCTGAACCAAATTCCGCATAACACAGCGCAACAAGAATACAGGCTACTGCAGAAATAACAAAGGAAATGGAGACCGAGGGCCCTGCATCCCTCGCAGCAACTAGCCCAGCTATTACCAGAACTCCTGTCCCAATAGTTGCTCCTACTCCCATCAAAATAACATCAAATAACCCTAGTGTCTTGGTTGATTCTTTTGCTGCATTTTCCTCTAGCAGCTTGTTAACATCTTTTTTTGCAAACAGATTACTCATGATGACTAACCTCTCTTTATCTCATTACGAATGGCTACTTTTTAGTGGTAGATCTTTCTATATATGTAACAGTGAATTATTTTACTACATTTAATTTTCTGTGTAAAATAATTTAGTTTTTAAACTTTTTAATGACTAAAATAAATTTACTAGCGTGTTTTTTATAACACCATTACAATGTACCCGCACAGACTAAAAATATGTGTTAACAACTTTCTCAAAATTGGCTTCATTCACAGTTTCTTTTGTACTATACTAAAGAAAAACTTCATAGGAGCAACGTAAAAGATGAACTTATTTTATTTTCTAAAGGGGTTAGTGATCGGTTTTTCCGTTGCTGCTCCCGTCGGTCCCATTGGTATTTTATGTATCAATCGCACGTTATCTAAAGGGCGATTACACGGATTTGTATCCGGGCTGGGAGCAGCTACAGCAGATGCTCTTTATGGATGCATCGCTGCGTTTGGCTTAACGTTCATTACAACCTTTTTATTAACCCAAAAGATTTGGCTTCAGCTGATTGGGGGATTATTTTTATGTTATTTAGGTGTTCAAACATTCCGTTCTCAACCTGCAGAGCACGCTGCCGCTGCTAAAGGAGGGGGTTTGCTTCGTTCTTATACATCCGTTCTTTTTTTAACCGTTACGAATCCAATGACCATCTTATTTTTTATCGGCGTGTTTTCTGGTGTAGGCATTAGTAAATCGGCATTTGATGCTGCTTCTGCTTTGACAATGGTTACAGGCGTATTTTTAGGATCGGCCTGCTGGTGGCTTTCGCTCAGTTTTGCTATTAGTCTTGCTCGGTCGAAGTTTACGAATAACAGCTTGATCTGGGTAAATCGTATTTCGGGAGCGGTTGTACTGGCCTTCGGGATATTTGCGTTATACAAATTGCTATAAAAAGTCATTTCTCTCCTTTTCTGGGACAAGTGACTTGTTTAATAGAAAAGAATAATCTTAAAAAATACCCTAAACGCTGTCTTTTCTGTATAATAGATAAATAGAAAAACAGAAAAAGTATAAAGATGCTTGAAAACTACATACTCAATCATTAGTCTTCAAACATAATAAGGGGAAATAAAGCATGACCATTCTTCTAGTAGATGACAATCAAGTCAATCTATTTGTGATTGAAAAAATTTTAAAAGGCGCTGGCTACGATAACTGCGTGTCTCTTACATCTGCCCATGCCCTTTTCGACTATCTTAACCTGAACGATGAGAACTTAAAAACAAATTCAGTCGATTTGATTTTACTTGACATTATGATGCCCGAAATTGATGGAATTGAAGCGTGCAGGCGAATTCAACAGGTAGAACGCTTGAAACATATTCCAATTATCTTTGTCACAGCTCTAGAAGATAGCAGCAAATTAGTAGAAGCTCTAGACGCCGGCGGAACAGATTATGTAACAAAGCCGATTAATAAAGTGGAACTGCTGGCTCGTATGCGGGTAGCTTTACGCCTTAAAGCAGAAATTGACTGGCACACGGAACATGAAAAGAAAATTCAAAATGAGTTGGATTTAGCTACACACGTACAGCAAAACTTACTCAGTCCCCCTTTACGAGAAAAAGATATTCAAATGGAAGTTTCATACTACCCTTCTTTTAAATTAGCGGGTGATATGTACTATTGGCACAAAATTGACGAGCACCGGTACGGAATTATTCTTTTTGATATGATGGGGCACGGCATCTCTGCCTCGCTTGTTTGTATGTTTATTTCGTCTGTGCTCAGAGAAGCTATCAAGTCCCTTATAGACCCTGAGCAGGTTATTACAGAATTAAATCGCTACATGGAACTATTGCACAGTGAAAAAGATGAAATTCCATACTATTTCACTGCTATTTATTTAGTTATTGATACGGAAGCTAAAACGGTAGAATATGTGAATGCCGGGCACCCGGAAGGTTATATGTTAGTAGATGAACATACGCTTGTTCCTCTTCAGCGTGGCAGCTGCCCCGTAGGTTTTTTTGAAGAAATGGACGTGCAGAAATCTGTTGTCAGCTTTGAAAACGATGTGCAAATTTTACTATTTACTGACGGAGCTCTCGAATCAATGGGTCCTTGCGAAATTGAATCCGCTCTTCGTCTGCAGAAATTGACCGAACAAAAGTGGACCAATCCAAAAACATTCATGAATGAAATTTTTTCAGAAGAACAAAAGCTAAATCAGCCTGATGATATGTGTGTACTCATGATTCAAGCGCAAGCACAGTAAGAAAAGGACCTCACCATGAGGTCCTTTTCTTATTGCTTTTGATAGATGCGTTCGTTACCTGCAAACTCTGTATAAGAAGCGGACCCTTCGGAAAAGCGAAGCGTTTCTTTATCACCAAGTCCAAGAAATCCTTTTGTACACAGGCTTTCTGAAAATAAATTATACACTTGATTTTGCAGCTGAGCTGTAAAATAAATAAGGACGTTTCGGCAAATGATGACGTGAAATTCATTAAATGACTGATCCGTGACTAAATTATGCTGAGCAAAGATAATATTTTTTAGCAGCGACGGATGAAAATATGCATAGTGATGATCCGTCTGATAATATTCCGAGAAGGCGTTCTTTCCACCAGCTTGAATATAATTTTTTGTATATGACTTCATTTTACGTAAAGAAAAGGCACCTTGTTTGGCTTTTTCTAATACATCCTCGTTCATATCGGTTGCGTAAATGACCGTTTTATCCATTAACCCTTCTTCTTCTAAAAGAATCGCCATAGAAAATACCTCTTCGCCCGTTGCACAGCCAGCATGCCAAATGCGAATTTCCGGATAATCCTTTAATACGGGAATCACCTTTGTGCGAAATGCTTTAAAAAAGCTTGGATCGCGAAACATTTCTGTTACATTTATCGAAAAATCATTTAAAAGCTGATTCATAAATTCTTCTTCGTGAATCGCTTTTTCTAACAATCGAGACACGGTTGGAATACGTTCAATTTTCATTCGATTATAGACTCGGCGACAGATAGAAGATTTAGCGTACTGTCTGAAATCGAATCCTGTTAATCGATAAATAGCCGTCAGCAGTAAATCAATCTCCAAATCTGTTTTTTTATTCATAACTAAGTCTTCACTTAAATCTAGGTGCTTCATATCCATTTATGTTTCATACCCCGCTTAATTTACTAGCCATACACGCATAACGGAGAACAGCTGATTTAAATCTAAAGGTTTGCTGATATAATCTGATGCTCCAGCTTCCAAGCATTTTTCACGATCGTTTTTCATCGCTTTAGCGGTTAGTGCAATAATAGGTAAATCAACAAGCTTGAGCTCTCCTCTAATTTTCTGCATCGCTTCATATCCGTCCATTTGCGGCATCATAATATCCATTAAAATGAGATCAAATGGTTCACTATTCTTCATCATTTCAAGACACTCTATTCCGTTATGAGCTGTCATAATGGTCATACCTTGTTTAGCTAGCGCAGTTTTTAAGGCAAAAATGTTGCGCTGGTCATCATCTACGATGAGCACTCGCTTATCCTGAAACACATTTTCATCATCTTGCAATGAAGGTTCAACTGGTTGTACAGGATGGTCAATTTCAGTTATTTCTGCTTCAGGTTCAGCTTCTTCTACAGATACCGCTACTTCTTCGTATGCAAAATTCACTTTTTCATAGTCAATAAGACCGTTAGAAAGGCTAGGAAGATAGAGTGTAAACGTACTTCCTTTTCCTACTTCACTGCTCAGTGAAATCCAGCCGCCCAACAATTTTGCAAACTCACTGCAAATAGATAAGCCAAGTCCCGTTCCTCCGTATTTGCGAACCGTAGCTCCATCTGCCTGCTGAAACGCTTCAAAGATAAGCTGATGCTTCTCTTTTGGTATACCAATCCCTGTATCAGCTACAGCTATTTCTAGCCAGCAATCCGTATCAATTGTACGCATAGCTGTTGTAAGACGATGGTCAGCTACTCGTTGAATGGATACTGTGACAGATCCCGATTCCGTAAATTTAAATGCATTTGATAAAAGATTTTTCACAATTTGCTGGAATCTCTTTTCATCTGTGTGAATGATGTCCGGTACATCTTGTTCTTTATTAATTTTCAATTGTACGTTTTTCTGTTCAGCAACGTGGCTGAAATTACGTTCAATTTGATCTGGAAGCTCACTCATATTCATCTCGGCAAGCAAAACATCTAGTTTTCCAGACTCTACTTTTGATAAATCCAAGATGTCATTGATTAATGCCAACAAGTCTTTTCCTGAAGAATGAATAATACGAGCATATTCTTCTTCATCTTCAGATAGCGTTTTAGCCGCGTTTTCTTCAAGCATTTCAGACAGAATAAGAATGCTGTTAAGCGGTGTTCGAAGCTCGTGCGACATATTAGCAAGGAATTCGGATTTGTATTGAGAATTCAATTCCAGCTGATGCGCTTTTTCTTCCAAATCTTCCTTTGCAGCCTCTAATTCAAACGATTTTTCTTCTGCATCTTTTGTTCTTTCTTCTAGCTGTTCATTGATCATGCGAAGCTCTTCAGACTGCATTTGCAGTTCTTCTGATTGTGTTTGAAGTTCTTCAGACTGAGCCTGGAGCTCTTCTGTCATCGCCTGAGATTCCTTTAATAAACGAGCAATTTCCATCCGTCTGATTACACCATTGATAGTCAGACCAAACGTTTCAATCACTTGACTAATAAGTTCTTGCTCTAAAGCTGTAAATTCGTGCAGCGATGCAAGCTCAATAACAGCAATCACTTCATCTTCAAACAAGACGGGTACAATAAAAATACTCTTAGGTTTTACGTCTCCTAATCCTGAAGCAATGAGCTGATACGTGTCAGGGACATCGTTTATGACAAAGGTTCTTTTTTCTAAAGCAGCTTGTCCGATAAGCCCTTCGCCTATCAAAAAGCTCGCTCTTCCCGCTTCACTTTTTTGATCTGCAAAAGCAGCTTGTTTGACGAATAGGTTTCCTTTATCATTTTCCTCTCGAACATAAAATGCCCCGAAAGAAGCTCCTGTCATTTCTGAAATCGTAAAGAGAAACTTCTCCGCGAGCTTGTCTACGGATGCTATGCCTTGGTACATTGTTACAGCATGTGCAAGGTTCGTTTGAAGCCAGTTTCGCTCTTCAATATTTTCTAACAGCGCGTTCGTAGCTAGCCCTAAATCTTTAATTTCATCATTAGATCTAACTTTAATTCTTCCTTTTAACTCGCCTTTTGAAGCCGTAATTCGTTTGATCGTTTGCGTAACTTCTTTAATCGTATTCACAATAGAATTGGACAAAACAACAGCAATAACAAGTGAAATAAGCGTAACAAAAAACAGCAAACCGTAAAGACCGATTTTAATTTTTTGATTTTTCTCGTCTAACTCTGTTGCTCTTGTTTCAGTGGATTTCTTCTCTACATTTCGAAAAGAAGTAAACTGGCTGCGTATATCGTCCATATACTGGCGCCCAGGATCTTTCTCAAAAAATTGCTGAAGCTCTTTTGTATTATTTTCTTTTTTTAATGCAATGGTCGGTTCACCAGCAGCTTCAATCCAGTCTTGAATGCTTCCTTTAATCTTTTCCAGTTTCTCCTGCTGATTTGGATTATTATTTAGAAGCTGATACAACGCATTATAATCTTTTTCCCAACTTGATGCTGCGCTGTTATAAGGTTCTAAGTAACTCGCTTCTCCTGTAATAATATAGCCTCTTTGTCCGGTTTCCATATCGAGCAGGTGTTTTTCAATTCGATTGGTCAGATCATGGACTTCAATATCATGATCAATGATGAAATTTCGCTCTTTTTGCAAAGATGAAATTTGACTGTTTAAAACAATAAATGCAATAAATAAACAGATAATAACAATTAAATATCCAATAATAATTTTGGATTTGATGCCAAACCTCATTTTCTTTTCCATAATGTTCCTACTTTCATTCTAGATATTCTTCTAGAAGCATTCGAAAAACATGTTTATTTTTGCCGCTGGACAATTTCACTTTCAGTACACACTCTCCACTCCATCTTCCTTTGCTTGATAGGGCCTCTCTCTTTTTCCTATCAAGTCAACATTCCTATTATACACTCTATTTTTGTACAGAAGAATATTTATTGTACAAGAGGGAAAGATTAATTTTCTATTTTGCAAATATCTATTTTCAAGCTCTCTATAAAAATAGGCCCATGCTGTTAAAAGCATGAGCCTATCTTACAATATTTTTGTACACAATAAGGTAATGAAAAGTAATTTATGCTCTGGGGAATCACATAAATTATGACAACATAGGTATAAATAAATACTTACATGCGAAACGTAAAGCATTCATTATTTAAATTGTACTTGGAGAATAGAAAGCCTTGCCACTTTTTTTAATTTAAATATATTTTTTAAACTTACATATCTACTTGCTGTACTTTTTATCTCGAGCTCTTTAACATTGCCAAAATCTTTGAGAGACTCGCTAGGTTCTTATTTTGAAGAGTTTCAGCAAAATGTGATATTTTATAAAGCGTTTCCATACTTTCAATCGGATATTTTCCAGCGGCAGTTTCACCAGAAAGCATCACTGCATTGGTACCATCAAGTACTGCCTGAAATACATCTGTCACCTCAGCCCTTGTAGGAATTGCGCTGCGCACCATTGATTGAAGCATTTGTGTCGCTGTGATCACATACTTGTTTTGCATCCGGCATTCATGAATTAATATTTTTTGGAGCAAAGGAATCCATTCATAAGGCAGCTCTACTCCTAAATCTCCTCGTGCAATCATAATTCCATCGCCTTCTTTTAACACTACTTCTTTTGACTTTATCACTCCAAGTCTAATTTTAGGACCTTGTAAATCTCCTAAAATTTGAATAGAGGAATTTAAAGACCTTAACGTATCTATAATTGTTTTATGACTTTCATGCGACCCATGAGATAAATTCAGTCGAGCAATTGTCATTCCTTTTCCCAACAGTCTCTCTAGTACATCTTTTTTATTACTAGCAGGTCCAATTGTACAGATTCTATCGATTGCCACTGCCTTTCACCATCCTTTTAATGTAGGATGCCCATTTTCATAAAAGAGATAAGCTTTATACAAAAATAGGTATACCACCACAAAAAAATGCCTCTTAGTCAATAACTTGCCTAAGAGACAGCCCTTTTATTACTTTACCCAGCTTTCCGTCACTTTCTTATTTTTAGAAATCCAGTTTTTCACGCCTTTTGTTTCGTCTTTTGCACTGTTAATTTCTGATTCCAAAGATGCTAGTTGCTCGGCACTAATAGAAAAATCTTTCATCCATTTTGCAGCTTCTGGATAATCTTTTTTAAAGGTCTTTTTGCTAATCGACTGTATTTTTTCAGGTCCAGTTGGATTCATCGTATTTTTCGGATCTTTTAAATATCTGAGATTATACTTTTCAAAAGCCCAGTGCGGGCGCCATAACGTAACAACAATGGGTTCTTTATTAGCAATGGCTTTATCTAATTCCGATAACATGGCGGCTGTACTGCTTTCTACTAAATTCCAATCTGTTAACCCATAGCTTGGCATGGCATGATCTTTAGTAAGACCGTTGATTCCAGATCCTGGTTCAATACTAATAATCTTTCCGTTAAACTCCTTTTTCTTATTTTTTAAATCACTTATCGACTGCACGTCTACGTAGTCAGGAACGGCCAGTCCGCTATCTGCCTGGTCGTACCAAGTGCCAAGAACGTCTACTTGCTTTCCGAATCTTTTCATATAAGAACTGTGGGTGGTAGGCATCCATACATCCAAAAACAAATCAATATTTCCTTGAGCAACTCCTGAGAAAAGCGGAGCTACATCGCTTTGAACTGCTTTGACTTTATAGCCTTTTTCCTCTAATAATTCCTTCCATAGAAACGTAACAGCTACGGCTTCGTCCCATGGTATGTATCCCATTGTAATTTCTTTTTTAGTCGTCGTTCCGCTTGCCGTATTACTATTGCCGCATGCAGAGACAAGCAGCATGATGGAGATTGTTAGCATAATAAAAGAAATTTTTTTTGAATATTTCATATACTCCCACCTTTATCCATTTTATTTGCTTGATTGAATATCTCGGCTTTTTTGAGTAGAAAGATGCGTTAAACGATCTAAAATAACGGCAATAATAACAACCGCAATCCCACCGATAAACCCTAAGCCTACATCTAGCATACTGATGCTTCGCAATACCTCCGCACCTAAGCCGCCCGCACCGACCATTGAAGAAATAACAACCATAGAAAGAGATAACATAATAACTTGGTTTACACCCGACATAATCATAGGCAAAGCCAGCGGCAGCTGTACTTTAATTAATTTTTGCCATTCCGTTGCTCCAAAAGCTTCTGCCGCTTCTAAAGTGGTGTGTGGAACCTGCTGAAGCCCAAGCAGCGTCAGACGAACGGCAGGGGGCATTGCGAAAATAAACGTAGCAATAAGAGCTGTAACATTCCCTAATCCAAATAAAAGTACGGACGGAATTAAATAAACAAAAGCAGGCATTGTTTGCATAATATCAAGAATCGGCTTTATGACTGCTCCCACTTTGTTAAATCGGTGTGATAATATGCCTAAAGGAACGCCGAATAGAAGTGAAATAATAGTAGAAGCTAAAACGAGAGATAAGGTCAGCATCGATGCTTCCCATAGATCCAAGCTAATAATAAGAAGTAAACCAAAACACGTAAATACAGCTATCTTCCAATCTGTTAACCATAGCGCTAATAGAACAAAAACAATGACAGTTACTAGCGGAGGAGAGGCTGTCAATGTCCATTCAAGGCTGGTGATTAAACTGGTCATTATCTGGTTGATTCCAGTAAATACACCTGAAAAACTATCAATCATGTAATCAACAAATGAATTTGCCCATTTATCTAAAGGAATACGAGGAATCATCGCAGCATTCACCATCATATTTACCTGACCTCCACTTGATATGATTTACCTTCTTGCTGCTCGGTCACTGCAGTACGTTCAGTGAGATTTGCAATAAGAGTGCTCGGGGAAATCATACCTTGTAGGCGGTGATGATTATCAACAATGACTACAGGCGAATGACTGTCTGTAAATAGAGGAATCATTTCTTGTAAAGACATATCAGGATTGACGCAGTGCGGCTGTGTCAATCCTTTTCCTTTTAAATCATGCTTATGAGCTTCAATAAGCTCCATCACTGTATAGATGCTCATCATACCTAATAAGCGGTCAGAACTATCAAGAACAAAAATCGCAGATAAATGATTGGTTCTCATTCTTCTTAATATGACTTGTGGTGATTCATACTCGTAGGCAGCCGTTTCTACCGGAACCACCACGTCTTTAGCAAGGCGAATTTTGCCGTAATTAACGTCTTGAACAAGCAGTTTTACATAATCGGTTGCCGGTTGACTTAAAATATCTTCAGCGGTTCCAAGCTGTACAATCTCTCCGTCTTTCATTACGGCAGCCCGGTGCCCTAAAGTTAATGCTTCATCCAGATCATGCGTTACAAAGATAACTGTTTTCTGTACTTCTCCTTGAATATCAAGAAATAGCTTTTGCATATCTCTTCGAATAAGAGGATCTAACGCCGAAAAAGGCTCATCCATCAGCAAAATCTCTTGTTCAGAAGCAAGGGCTCTCGCTAATCCAACTCGCTGCTGCATACCTCCTGATAATTCATAAATTCTTTTATAAGCTTGTCCATTTAAGCCCACCATTTCAAGCGCCTGTTTCCCTCGCTTTTCTCTTTCGTTTGCTGATACGCCTTGTATCTCTAGACCGAACGTAATGTTGTCAATCACAGTGCGGTTTGGAAGGAGGCCCACATTTTGAAAGACCATCCCAATTTTATTTCTCCGGACTTCCTGAAGCTGTCTTTTTGGCATATGAGAAATATCTGTGTTTTCTAGATATACCGTCCCTTCTGTTGGTTCTACAAGCCCGTTCAAGCATCGAAGCAAAGTAGATTTTCCGCTTCCTGATAATCCAATTAACACAAAGGTTTCTCCCTTTTTCACTTCGAAATGAGCATTGTAAATAGCAACGGTTGTCTTAGTAGCTTGTTCGACTTCATATTTACTTTGTCCAGCTTCTCTCAGCTTAAGAGCCTGTTCTTTTTGATAGCCAAACACTTTTGAAACATCGGTAACGCGGATAATGGGTTCTGTTAGTTTAGAGCTTGTACTCAATTTATTTCCCCCTTATTTTTAAAGTAGATTGTTAGAGATGGTCTGACACACCGAGATGATGTGCCAGACCGCTTCTATTTACTATTCGACCTTCATACCGATTGCTTCTAATACGTAATTGTAAAAATGCGAAACGTGCTGTTCGATAGGTACTAAAATCCCTCCTTCTTTATAAGATTTTGAACTCATATTTTCTTGACACCACTCACAGGCTTCAAAGTCTTGTAAATTAACGCGGTGAAATAATTCCACGGCATCTTTCGGGTCAAAATCAGGCTTAGCCATTTCTTCCGGGTCGAATAACCATTCACAAATCACTTTAGACTTTTCCGCACTGATTGGAATAATACGATGAATAATAACGTGATCCGGTGTTAAATTGATAAATACAAGCGGCAGAACGGTAATGCCAAAATACGTGCGGTCGTCTTCAGGAAGCAATCCTTTTAACATGGGACGGCTTCCTTGCCCGCTGATTGAAAAAGCTTCTAATTCATCACCAAACTTAGCTCCACCTCCTACTGAATTTTGAGTACCGACTCCTGAACGAAATTCAGGCAGCGTTGCTGTAAGCTCAGGGTGAATGGAGGAACAGTGATAACACTCTTGAAAGTTTTCTACAATAAGCTTCCAGTTTGCCTCGACTTCATATTCTTCACGATGAGCGGATTTTAGATTTTGAATTTCATATCTCGCAAACGTATAGAGCTCGCCAAAACGATCAAGAATTTGTGTATCTAGCTGATATTCAACAGACATAGGATTGTCTGATAAATTAACCCAAACCATGCCGTGCCACACTTCAATGTGAACAGATGTTAGTCCGTAACTTTCGTTATGCACGAGTTCTTCTCGACAGTGGCTTGTATTAGGAACACCTACTAAATTACCATCTAAGCTATAGCTCCACGAATGATACGGACAGCGAATGACGCCCGTTTTACCCGATGCTTGGCTGCACAGCTTAGCTCCTCGATGCCGACATACGTTCAAGAATCCACGCAGTACATGATCTTTTCCTCTAGTAATGAGAATATTTTCCCCTTCAACTCTCGTCGTAATATATTGTCCTGGTTCTGCTATTTCATATTCAAATGCAACTAAACTCCATGATTTAGAAAATATATAATCTTTTTCTAACTTAAAAATGTCCGAAGATGTATACAACTCTCCTTTCAACGTGGGTTCAAGTCTCCCTTTATCATTTACTAAACCATGTTCCATAACCATCTGCTATTCCTCCTTCGCTTCTTTAGAAACATTTAAATAGAACCATTCGCAAGAGCTGACAACGATTTATACTATTTTATTAGTTGCAAAACGCTGCGGCGTAAACAAATCGATTGGATGATTGGTTTTTCCCTCTGTCACTAAATCTGCTAAAATCTCTCCTACTACGCTTGCAAACTTAAACCCATGTCCAGAAAACCCTGCTGCAATCGCTACTTGAGGATATTCTGGATGCAGTGAAATGACAAAATGTTCATCTGGAGTATTAGTATACATGCACGTTTTCCCTTGTAAAAATCGGCCGTTAAGCTGTGGAAGACCTTGAGCTAGATAGTGCCGCATCATGTTCACTTCATCTTCATATATATTTCGATCAATCGTTTCCGGCGTACACGCCGTTCCTTTTCGGAAAAATGCCACTTTTGCTCCTTCAGCCTTTAATCCAAAGGAAGGGAAACCATACAACTGTACATAATCATCTGCTTCCCAAATATAAATCGGCTGTTTTCCCACTGAAAAAACGTCTATTCCTTGTGTTGGTTCAAAAAACATTTGCACATGACGCTCTACTTGTAAGCTAACACCTAAATCCCTTAATAAATCTGGTGCCCAAGCGCCTGCAGAAATAATGATTTTTCCAGCTTCATATGTTCCATTAGCTGTTACAACGCGCACGCCTTCACCAGAAGGATGGGCTTCCCATAACTCTACTTCTTCAAAAAAATGAAGCTCAGCTCCGTATTTTTCTGCTTGAAGAAGGTGAGTATATACGCTTGCTTCCGGCCTAACGAATCCAGCTCTTTCTTCATATAAAGCAATAGTGTTAGGTGAAGGTGTAAACGCCGGAAACCGTTTGTAAATATCCTTCGCTTCTAGAATCTCATAAGCAAGGTTCCACTTTTTAGAACTTTCAATACTTCCAGAGACCGTCAAGCTATCAGGAGGGCCCATCATAAGTCCACCGGTAACGGTAAGGATTTCTTGACCGCTTTCTCTTTCAATTTCATTCCACAATTCGTAGGCGCGAAGCAATAATGGAACGTAAGCAGGGTCTTCAAAATAAGACTGCCGAATGATTCTAGAACCACCGTGACTTGATCCTAGGTCATGGGCGGGACCGAACTGTTCTAACCCCAATACCCGCTGGCCTTTTTTGGCGAGTTGATAAGCAGCTGTACTCCCCATAGCTCCTAACCCAATAATAATGACATCATAATGTGTTGACATATGCATTCCTCCTACATTTCAAATTATTAATTAAACTACTGCTGGGGAGTGTGTCATCATTGTTGCTTTATAACGCTGTCCAAAGTATTCAACTTCTAAAACCATTTCTTCATTTACAGCTTGAGATAATAAGGTGTGTACAATTCCTTTCCCTAAGCTGTATGAATAGCCAGCGCTTGTCACAAATCCGAGGGCCGTTTCTCCATAAAATACTGGTTCATATCCCATTACTATTGCTGAAGGGTCCTCTAATATAAGCGTTGCTAATACTGTTTCAGAATCTTTTCTCTGACGATCAAGCAATGCCTCTTTTCCAATAAAAAATGATTTTGTTAAATCCACCATTCCATAAAGGTTGACTTCATATGGATGATGTTCGCTCCAAAAGTCTTTTCCGCTTTTTAACGAAAGAGATTCAATTCGAAGGTTTTCAAGAGCTCGGTCTCCTCCGGTAATCAGCTGATAAGGCCGTCCTTGTTCAATTAATAAATCCCATAAATTCAGGCCTTGATCGGAAGTCGTAATCAATTCCCAGCTCTCCATTTCCCCGCAGGAATTACGCAGCGCAAGAACTGAAACATTTCCGATAAACAGCGTTTTCGCTTGCCCTTGAATCCAAGTACCACTAAGGTCTGAGCGTTGAACCACCGACTCCATTACTTCTGTAGCTTTAGGGCCAATTAATGCTACACTGCATGTCCCTGACGTTACATCTTGGAAAACAACTTGATTACTTTGTGGCACGTGTTTTTGAATCCAGCTTGCTTCTACAGCTCCCGTACAAACAATCAAGAAAGTGGATATATTTTTGCGAATAACCGTTATTTGATCTTTTATGCCGCCTCGCTCATGCAACATACACGTGCGTATGCTTTGACCTACTGCAATGTCTATATTTCCTGTCGTTAGCTTCTGTAAAAACTGGAGAGCTCCTTCTCCTTTGATTTCTAACCTTTTCTTTGCTGCCGTTGTATCGTAAAGAGCTGCGTGCTGACGAGTATGCAAATGTTCAGCCTCAATAATAGGTGACCAATATTCAGCAGCCCATCCATTTCTTATTACCATCATCTTTTCATAAGTAGATATAAGCGGATAGTTAGCTTCATACCACTGTGGCTGCTCCCAACCCGCTTTTTCGTTAAAATACGCTTTTAGTTCTTGCTGACGCATATAAAATGGACTTACGCGCATGTTTCGTGATACTTTTCGCTGCATAAATGGATGATGAATGCTATAAACTTCTTCGTACTCTTCAATAGACCGCTGTTTGTAATAAGCAGGGCTGCATGCATACGTATCAAAACGATTAATATCGCATAGCTCTAAATCCACAGTCGGTGCACCATTCATCATCCATTCAGCCATTTGCCTAGCGACACCTGCAGAGTGGGTTACCCATATGGCTTCTGCTATCCAAAATCCCTTTACCTCTTGTGATTCTCCAAGCAGCGGCATCCCATCGGGTGTGAAAGAAAAGATACCGTTCATTCCTTTTTTTATCCCCACTTGTTTTAATGCCGGAATTAACTCTAGTGCATCTTCCCATGGCTTTTCAAAATCCTTCGACGTAAAAGGTTTGATAGAAGGCATTTCTTTTGTTTCTCCGTATTTTGTAATATCACTGAGTTCGACTGGAAACGGCTCATGCTGATATGATCCAATCCCAAGCCCTTTCTCTACCTGACGAAAATAAATTGCATTATCCTGATCTCGAATAAGAGGAGTCGCGGCTTCTTCCGTTTCTCCGTTTAATTCAAGTAAATCATTTGTAAACACATATTGATGAGCCATCGGCTGAAGAGGAATCGTTACACCGACCATTTCTCCGATGCGAGGTCCCCAAAATCCGGCACAGCACACGATTACATCTGCTTCAAATTTTCCAGTGCTCGTGTACACTGCCTTTACTTGACCATTTTCCACTTCAATATTCGTCACTTCTGTATGACCGTAAAATTCTACTCCACACTCTTTAGAAAAACGAGTCATTTTATCAACGGCATGCAAAGGTTTGGCAATACCGTCTGACGGAACATAGAGACCTCCGCAAATACGCTCAGGACAAATCAGCGAATTTTTTTCCGCGCATTCCTGCGGTGAAAGAAGAAAAGCTTCGATGCCCCATGAGCTGGCAACACCAGCCTTTCTCTTTAGATCTTCTAATCGCTCTGGTGTACGGGCAACTTCTAAACTGCCGACAGGATAAAAAGAGCACTGTTCCTCCATACTCAACTCTTTGAAGGTTTCGACTGTTTGAGAAGCCAACGTTGTCAGGATTTTTGAAAAGCTAAGCTGAAATACAAGCCCTGGAGCGTGAGAAGTAGATCCTCCTGTTTCAAACAAAGGGCCTTGCTCAATCACTGTTATGTTTCTTTGCCCCATTTTACTTAAATAATAGGCAATGCTGCACCCGACAATTCCAGCGCCTATTACTACTATCCTCTTATGTTCCATCACTACATATCTCCCTCCTTTTTTAATTCAAAGATGTTAAATATTGTCGATAGTCAATTATATTTTTAAATTTCTTAATTTTCAAAGTATTTTGTTAAAAAGTGTGACATAGATTTTTTCTGCACTTTCTTTCGTTAATGTTCGGATAACGCTTTCTTAACTTTAAAATCCCTGAAAAATCGCCGTTTTTTTCTTTGGAATAACGAATTTTAAAGAAACTATCTATCTGTCAAAATGGCTCTTATGAATGAATGGTTATACTAAAAATGACGGAAAGAAGATAGCTAAAATAACTTAGCTATCTTCTTTTTAAACCATTTACCGATTAATTAATTTTGAAGGCTTAAATACTTTTGCTTATTTTTAGACCAAAGTTGCTTGTTTGACTACTTTTTTCATTTCTTCTGCAACGTTTCTTTTGTCTTTTTCACTTGTAATCCCCCCGCCTACAATCACAAGATCCGGCTGTGACTGCACGACCTCAGGAAGTGTATTCAGTTTAATACCTCCTGCCACCGCTGTTTTTGCATTTTTCACAACTCGTTTAATCGTTTGAAGCTGCTCGAACGGGGTTTCTCCTTCAGCTTGAAGATCATACCCTGTGTGTACACAAATATAGTCAACACCGAGTGCATCGACTTCTTTTGCACGTTGCTCAAGGTTTTTTACATTAATCATATCAACAAGAATTTGTGTTCCTTGTTTTTTGGCCTCTTCTACAGCGCCTTTTATAGTCGAATCATCAGTAGCGCCAAGAATGGTAATAATACTAGCCCCCGCTTCAGAAGCTTTCATTACTTCATAAGCACCTGCATCCATAATTTTCAAATCAGCTAATACCTTTAAAGACGGAAAGGCTTCCTTGATTTCTTTGACTGCTCTTAGCCCTTCGTTAATCACAACTGGAGTTCCAATTTCTACAATATCGATATACTCTTGAACCTCCTGCACTACTTCTTTTGCCTCTGAAATATTTACAAGATCCAATGCTAATTGAAGTTCCATACCTACTTCACTCCTTCATTAAATGGGGTTGTCTAGCATGAATTCATTGTAAAACCGTTACTTTCAAAAAAAAAGTAGGCACTTTTAAAACATATAGTCACTAAAAATATACTATGGACGCTTCAATGCAGCGTATCATTCGTTTTTATTTTAGAAAATTCTGAATAATAAGGGTAGTTTTATTCTTTTCAACAAAAGATTTTAACCCATATGGCTAGAATTATTCATTTCAGGTTCTATAACGGTTTCCATATAATTTTTTCCCCACTCGTCCATGCTCTCAAGGATGGGCATTAAGCTTCTCCCGTGTTCAGTCAAGGAATATTCAACTTTTGGAGGGACAACCGGATAGACTTTTCGGTGAACGATTTGATCTTCTTCTAATTCTCGCAGCTGACTTACTAACATTCGCTGAGTAATTCCCGGCATCATGGACTTTAACTCCCCAAATCGTTTCGTCCCTTCTTTTCCCAGGTGCCACATAATCAACATTTTCCACTTGCCTCCAATAATCGTTAACGTTAATTCCTTTTCACAGTTAAACGTTTTGCTAAAAAGTCTGCTCAATTCTTTTTCCTCCCTTTTATGCGTAATAGTATAGTTTTAGACACTATATGAAAATAAAGTGTCTACTTATAAAGGAAAATTGTACCTGCTATACTTTAATCTGTAAAGATGGTAAAAGGCTATATTCAATGCAATAGACTGTTAAAATAAAGGAGGAAATCAATTGGGCAGTGTAGCTCGTTCACGTGGTAATTGTCTCAAGTCTCATTCATCACAAGCGTTAGAAGTGGATTCCATGACCTTTATCTTATTTGGATCAACAGGAGATTTAGCTAAAAGAAAAATTTTTCCCGCCTTATATAATTTATTTTTGGATAAAAAGCTGCCTTCTTCCTTTTCTATTGTTGGTACAGGTAGAAGCAACTGGTCTGATGATGCCTTTCAAATATATGTAGAAGAATCAGTAAAGACTTTTTCAAGGCGCTTTAGGCAAGGTGAATCCAAGATAAAAGAATTTCTTAAGACAGTTCGCTATCATAAAATGGATGTTACCAATAGTGATGGATATGACCAGTTGCTGCACGCTATTCAAGAAGGCGAAGCAGAATTAAATATTCCTGAAAATCGTCTTTTCTATTTATCAGTGGCTCCTGAATTTGTAGACGTTATTGCTTCAAATATAAATAGCGGCGGATTAGGATCTACAAAAGGCTGGAAACGTCTTATTATCGAAAAGCCTTTCGGACACGATTTACAATCTGCTCAAGTGTTAAATCAAAAGCTTACTCAAACGTTCAAAGAGGAAGAGATTTATCGTATCGACCATTATCTTGGAAAACCAATGATTCAAAACTTGGAAGCTTTAGCATCTGCAAACCCTATTTTACAAGCATTATGGAATCATCACTACGTTGCAAACGTTCAAATTACAGCTAGTGAAACAGTTGGTGTAGAAGAAAGGGCGCATTACTATGATCAGGCCGGTGCGACTAGGGACATGCTCCAAAACCATATGCTTCAAATGCTTATGATGACTGCTATGCAGCTGCCAAAGACGCTTAATATCGCAAAAATCCGACAGGAAAAGATAAAAATTATGAAAAGCCTTCGTCCTCTGCAAAAAGAGTTTATCCATTCGAATGTCATAAGAGGTCAATACGAAGCGGGGAAAATCCAAGATCATTCAGTTATAGGATATAAAGAAGAGCCCGGCATCAATGCTTCTTCCGTTAATGACACATTTATAGCAGTCCGGGTATGGATTGATCATGAGCTTTGGAAAGGAGTGCCTTTCTACCTTCGCACAGGAAAAAGAATGAGTAAAAAATGCACGCGTATCATCATTGAATTTAAACATCCTTTAAAGGATGTTTATACAGACAAAGAAGCCGTTCCTAACCTTTTAGTTGTCGAAATCAGCCCAAATGAAGGTATTTCGCTGCAATTAAACAGCAAAAACCCTTTGAATGACAATAAAATCGAACCCATTTTTATCAATTTCTCAACAAATCAAAGAGAAGTACCCGAAGCTTATGAACTGCTGTTATTTGATGCTTTACAGGGAGACTCCACATTTTTTGCTCACTGGGAAGAAGTTGAATTATCTTGGAAATGGGTGCAACCTATCTTAGAAGTTTTTAATGATGAACGCTTTCCTCTCCATTTTTATCCTGCGGGTACGATGGGACCAGCAGCTTCAAATCATTTGTTAGAAGACGACGGGTTTAAGTGGTGGTGATTACTTTTAATCTCGTTAAAAAGAGGCTGGGATAAAAGTATTTTATTTGAAGAAGGACCCAAACGATGAAGTGAGATTCTTGATAGAGAATCCAACTCGTTCGAATTTTTCATTGTGGTCGTAAACGTAGATTTACTGTATGTAGTTGCTTTTAGTTGTTGATTGTAGAGCAAGACGAAGACTCCTGCGGGAAAAGCGGAACAGGTGAGACCCCGCAGGAGCGTATACGAGGAGGAGACTCAGCGGTCGCCCGCGGAAAGCGAAGTCTTGCAGGGAAATCAACTGCGGCGTCACAAACTGTTCAGCTCATGTATATTAGTTGTTCGTCTTTAGATTGAATTCATTTCGTTATATTTTAACCTCTTTTAAAATATTAAAAATTCATTATTAAAACCTAGTAATGTCACTCATTGATAAAAAATTAAGCCTTCGTATCTTCTTTATTTAATATTAGCCATTTGATTTTTCGATCTCGCTCTTTTCTTTCTTGTTCATCAACTAAATCATATTTCTTCAGCAAATGAAACATCTCGTTTAATGTTGTTTGCGAAGGATTTCGTACGAGAAACTCATGAAATAACGAGCGAATATCTTCTGGCAGCCATTGTGACTGCGAGTTAAACTTCTGCTGTACATCTTCTACCGAGTGGTCTAAATTACATTTACCCATACCTTTTCCTCCCTTTTTATGTAACTGTTTTGCATTTTTTAGTCTTCTTTTCGTTTAAACGTACTTGGCATAACAACTGCTACAACTTCTCCGGTCGCAACAATGATGTCGCTTGCGTATACTTCTGTTTTAACTCTCCATTTCTTCGGGTGAATTTCTTCAACCGTTCCTATTGCTTTTAGTACTTCACCCTGCGGCGTTGGTTTTTTAAAATCTACGTGGAGAGAACCGGTAACAAACCGCGGCGGCTCTGCTGAATCTCCTATTTCGTAGCCATTTTTACGGTATAGAGCAAGAGAAGCAGAGCCTGTTCCATGGCAATCAATCAGTGATGCAAGAAGTCCTCCATAAACAAACCCTGGTATAGCTGTATGTTCAGGCTTAGGTGTATAAAGGGTAATGGTTTTTTCTCCTAGCCATCCTGTCCGAAAATGATAGCCTTCTTGATTTAATCGGCCGCAGCCGTAACACCATGCAAAATCATCCGGATATTCGTCTTGAATCGCTTTTACTACTTTTCCCATGGTTCACCACTCCTTTTTTCGGAATATTTTAACACATTTTCTCCTACAATCGTTAGAACTAAACGGACTATTTTCAAGCTTAAATAACTAAAAATCATAATAGAAGAAAAGCCTCACTTAAAAAATAATCGATTAACTAGGTTTTTATTTATAAATGATGGTGACGAGAAAGCATCTTTCTAATTGAAAGGTGCTTTTTTGTTTCTTATAAAAATATAAAAAAGAGGAGAGTTTTTATGAAGAACATTTTTATGAAATCAATGACCGTTCTTACCTTATTAATGGTTGCATTATGTGGAGTAAATCAGGAGAAAACAGAAGCAGCAAGTAAACCAGCGAATCAAGATTTAATCATCATTAACAAGTACTACAACAAGCTTGCGTATTTTCACAATGGTTATATTGAAATCGTTGATCCAGTAGCAACGGGAAAAACGTGGGATAAAACATCTGTTGGCTTTTTTAAAGTAGTAAACAAAATTAAAAACCGCCCTTACTATACGGGACATATTCCTGGGGGCGATCCTCGTAACCTATTAGGAAAACGTTGGTTAGGATTAAATGCAAACGGTACGTATGGTGATACATATGGCATCCACGGCAATAACAATGAAAGTAGCATTGGAAAATATGTGAGTCAAGGGTGCGTGAGAATGCATAATGGAGACATCGAAAAGCTTTATGAAAAAGTCCAAGTAGGCACACCGGTTGCCATTACGTATTCTTATAAAAGCTTCGTTGATCTTACAAGCGTATACGGTTATAAATTCAAAGGCTATAAGATGAAAAACAATTAATATCTGAGCAGCATTCTGTTATTGAACTGCACCCCAATTGTTAGACAAAATTTCTGATTCATTTAAAAAAGTCGAAAACCCGTGTTAGAAGAATTTTTAACATGGGTTTTTTTCTTATTTACGATGGAAATTTATTACTAAAAAACGGTAATACTAAAAAGGCAGCTCAAAGAGTTTGAATTCAAAAATATCTGTTAGCTTTTAATTCAAATATAGGGGTGATATCAATAGATAATATATTTGAAAATCTTAGGGAAATACGTTTATTAGAAGATAAGCTGTATCATTTAGAATTAAATGGTTGGCTAAAAAATGAGTTTTTAACTTGGGAATGGTGGATACTAGTCGTTTTTTTAGTTGTGCCTTGGGTTATATGGGCTAAACTTGTTAAACGAGACATTATCTTAGAAATTTTGTTATTTGGTACCGTAATTATCTTGACAACAACCTTATTAGATGTAGTTGGTGTGCAGTATAGTTTTTGGGAGTACCCCATTGCATTCCTACCTATTATTCCTCGGGCCTTTCCTTTTGATTTTTCAATAGTACCTGTAGCTTACATGTTGTTATATCAATATTTTAGAACATGGAAATCTTTTATTTTAGCCCAGGTCATTATGGCGCTAACATATGCATGTATAGGTGAACCCTTTTGCGAGTGGGTCAAATTTGTTAATTATTTAGAGTGGAGATACAGATATTCATTCATATATTACATCATTCTTGGAATTGTAACTCGAGCTTTAATACTAAAACTAGCCTCTTTATATAAACATCAAGATCTTACAACTAAGTAAAATTTAAAAAGTGAAAGAAATAGAAAAATATATGACACCTATTGAAGCAGCTTGTGTGTGGGGAATTAGACGAGATAGCTTAAAAAATAAGTTTAGCCCTTCAAAGCTAAATAAAGAAAAAGAAGAAGAGTTAAATCAAATGATTGAAGAAGGATTGATTAAATTTTTTCTCCATCCAGATAGAGAACGGAAAGAGTGGATCATCAGCAGAGATGCAATGATAAAGTGGTTTGGAGAACCTAATAATGAGGGTTGATCTTTAAAGGAGATGAGTTAATGATCGGAAGTGTCTTTCTAAATGGTATGACCGATGTTGTACGAAACTTTTTAATTTTAGTTTTAGTAATTGGTGCTGCGTTTGCTTTAATACCTGTTATGGGCTATCTAGGAACATGGGTTTTCAATGGAAAGCAGATGAAAAAAGAATGATCTTTATTCAATGAAGAAGAAAAGAAACAGGAACAATTAAATGTGCTTAAATATGTGATGCCGTTTATCATAGTTGCAGCAGTAATTTTCGTTTTTATATCGTCTACTATTTTTATGGGGAATTAATTTTAAAAAATATAACTACAAGCAAAAAACCTTAGCAGAACTAAGGTTTTTTTATTTAAGTAAATTTATCAATTTCTTTTATTCCTTTAAGTAATCTTTATAGTACTTTATTAAAAATAGTTACACCTTTTACACACCTTGTAGAAAAACCCACAATTTGTCGTCACTTTGAGTAAATAGTAAAACTTTAATAATAAATGAAGTAATTTAATATTTACTTAACGGATAACAAAACGTAGACAAGGTTATTTTCTATAAATATAGTGAATGACAACATTTTTTAAAAGGTATATGTATATGAATCTACAAATCTGGCCACACTAATAACGTATTCCCCCTATTCCAATAAATTTGAAAATCCTTTGCATATTTGCAAAGGATTCTTTTTTGTACAATTAGTTCTGAAATTGTAGAATGTAATTTAATTTTAAGGTCTATACCCATATAAGAATTCAAACATAAAGAAACAGATAAAACCTATAAGTAAAACAGGGATCACACTAATTCCCAAATACACACGATGTAGGGGCTTTTTTAGTTTTTTGAACCAGTTATAGTATAGTATTAAAGAAAGTATGCACACGGGTATAAAGAACAAAGCAGCAAATATATCTGTTAATCTTGAATTTGCATCCCAATATTCGTCTGGGACTGGAGTATGTACATACCATTTATCGGCTAAACGAGTTTGAAGATAACTAAAAAGTAATATTCCTAAAGAATAGTAGACACCAACCAACCACTTTAACCATTTTGGTAAGTAAGATTGACTTGCAATAATACACATAAGCACTAATATACAAAACACTGGAACGCTGTAACTCATTAGTAACCTCCAACAAAACGTAAGTTTCTGATAACAAAATATGAATAATTTTACCATATTAGTTTATATGTATATATATTGATTATGAGATCGAGGATATAGAATTTTAGTTAACGTAAAACGGATTATCGCCAATCATTGAAATACCTATATTAAGTTAAGGGGATACCTGATGTTATCTTTTTAATCCATTCTTTTAGCTCTATATCTTCATGAAAATATACATTTGGTTCAATTTCTAAATCAATGCTCAACAAAAAAATAAGATATTCATGTAGTTGTTCTTCATCAAAAGAGAGGGTATTTCTACTCTCTAGGTTTTGAACCCATTTATAAGACCATTGGTTAAATTGTTCTCGAGACATATTTCCTTTAAGAACTTTCTCTAATTTGTTTATCAAATCTTGTTTAGTTGGCTGACTTTCAAACATTGATTTCGCCTTTAGCTTTCTGAATAACTGCTGTTATAAATGGTGCTTTAGCTTCTGTATATCCAACTCGATCAAAACTATATTTTTGAGCTAACTCAATCTTCAACTGATTATATTGATTGCGTATATGTAAATGTTTTCTTAGATAATTTCGAAATAAAATATTATTATTCCATTCTTCGCTTTCGTATTTATATATGTGTAAATGATGTGTTCCTGCTCGCCATAATCCTTTTCTAAAGAACCTTCTATTTGGAAACTCCTCATGAAATATATGTTCATATCCAATATTATTTAGTGGTTCAATCAAGCCAACTACTTCTCCTAAGTTACAAACTCCAACCATAATGTCTAATATTGGTTTAGCACCCAATCCCTTAACAGATGTACTTCCAATATGTTCAATTGATATGGCCTTATTACTCATAATATCTTTCAAAAGCTTTTCCTCTTCCTGAAAAGACAAGGCCCAGTTGGATGTATATTCCTCAATAATTACTTGCTTATCCATGCGTATGTCTCCTTACTTTAATACTGCTTATCAATATTATCAAAGAACATCATTGTTTGGTTAAACTAGCTTCATATATTCTTGAGATGCTCCCCCAAGGATGATAACCATCTCCTATATATAAGAAATCATACTTTTCGTAATATCCAATATGGTTGGTACATAGATAAAGTTTATCAAATCCGGCATCTTTAGTATCTTCTTTAATTCTTAAAAGGAACTTTTCTCCTAAAGACATACCTCGATAGTCTTCTTCAATATAAAGAGCACATACCCATGGCCATAAATCCATACGACTAATGAAATCGTTACTAATAAGTCCTGCACAGCCGATAATTTCGCCTCTATTCTCTAACAGATACCAAATTGGAAGGCTGTTATTTGTTTTTAAGCTATGTGTAATACAGTCTTCATAAAGTTTTAAAGTATTTTCGTTTGCCCATTTGTTTTGAATGTATTGTATTGCTTTATCTTGATACTCTACATGTTCTCTAACATTAATAATTTGCATGATAAATCTCCATTCTTTTAACCAATATTCGTTACTTAGACGAGAGTTTTTCGAAAAAAGTTGTGTTTTTTATGCAAAAAATAAAAAAACTCTCTTATTTGAGAGCTTTTAATAAAGATCTTCATATTTTTTCTTATAGGATATTGCAAAATTGCTACGCAAAGGCTGCATAGATGGTGCAAGATCTAGAAAAACACATGATGTTCATTCTAATAAACATGATGTTCTTCAAAAGTGAACATATATGTTCACTTTTGAAGAACACAAAACCTTTTATATATCTTGGGTTTTCATTTTGTTTAATTCATTTTGTTGCTTCTTTTTAAACGATTCCCTTCCTTTTTCCCATTCTAAAAGGAACATGGCTAAACCTAATAACATTAATAAAACAACTTTTATTGGATGGTTGACTTGGTGAGTTGTAAATATCCACCCACAGTATGCTAGATAAGCTCCTGGGATAATAGCTCCCCAATATACACTAGCTCTGGTAGATAAAAAGTATTGAAAAGCAAATATAAGTGCAAAAATTAAAAAATGAGGCATTACTATATCTCCTTTTCTTCTTTATATTTTTCAATGATTAACTTGGCATCTTCTAAACTAATTCTTTCTTCAATAGCAAGCTTCTTAACAAGGTTAATTAGTTCTTCTTTGTCATGTTCTTCATTTATTTCAATCTTTTGTATTAAGCGATCTAAACGTATACGAACAGTCGGATAGGATACTTCGTAGTCTTTTGCAAGCTGTTTTAAAGAACCTGAATTTAATACAAACTTTCTTATAAACTCTAAATCATCACTTTTTAACGACAGTATCCATGAAGGAACGTCCTTTTTATCCATATATAACCACCTCTTCCTTTATTTAAAATATATCATATACTTAAATAAAGTTAAAGTATTTTTAAATAAAATTAAAAACACTAATAAAACAAAGTTTAATTTTATTAGTGTTTAGCATGTGTATAATATTGATATCTAGTTAACATAAAACGGATTATCGGAAATAAAAAAGGTATCCCTATTTACTAAGAGACACCTTGTTCTATTCTATAGAAAGCTAATCATCAACAATCAGTTTTTTTAGACTTATGAAGAGGAGGTGGAATTAACCAACCTTTTTCTTTATTAAGTCTTAAGAACTTTCCACCAAGAGCTACTTTTTGCATATGAATTTGTGCAAACATGGCTGCAATATCTTCCCGAATAGATTGTCCAATCAATTGACTACACGTAACTAGATCAGCAGCTATATTCATTGAAATTGCTGCAGCTACTTCTGGATCTTGAACACGTGCACCCACTGGAATATCATCTAAACAAGCTTCAGGTCGTTCAGGTGGGGTTGGCGGTAAACCTACTCCATTTTCTTTTAATAATGTTTCAATGCTTTTTATTTCTTGCTGGCACTGTTCGATTGTCTCTTGTACCAATTTATGTAGATCCTTGTCTCCTACATGATTTAGAAATGTTTGATAGCCAGATACTAACCCTTTTGAGGTAGAAACATACGACCATGTTCCAAATACCTCACCATAATGCATCGGTTCATCTGTAGGATTTCCACTTAAAATACCCATTGTTATCCTCCTTACAAAATTCATGATAGTGTGCCACCTTTCTTGCTATGCACATGTTTAACGTCTCCAAATTTTGTTTTATTATTCTTCTACTTCTATCAAAAAATTAATTCATCAAAGAATATAATTCCATATTTCAAGTAAACTAACCAAGATGTTTAAAAGAGCATCGTTCACTATACCCTTGTCATTAAACCCAAAAAAACTACCCTATAGGTAGTTTTTTTGGAATTGTTGGAGAGATTATAAATTGTGGCTCTCATCACAGCTATTTATCTCTACTCATACAAAATAGATATTAACGAACTTTTTCTTCACGATCATCTCTTCTTTTAAGACCAAAAAGACCAACTAGTCCTAATAATCCAAGCAATTCCCAAGGCGAATCATTGTTATCATCTGTATCAGTTGCTGTAGTGACATTTCGAGTGTTTACGTCATTATTATAATTTAAGTCATCATTATAATTTGCTCTATCTACGTTATTATTTTCAGCATTAACAGGTAAGCCGAAAGTCATCATAGTTAAAGCTAACGTACATAATAAAACAGAACATTTCTTTTTCATTCTATTCCCTCCTTTCTTTATTAAATAAAGTCCCCCCATCACGAAATCCTATTCTGTAATGACCTAAAGCTTACAGACTGTATCTAAAAATTTCATGCTATAAGAGTACAGTAATGAGTAAAATTTCATATTTTAAGCAAACTACTCAAGACGCCGTTAGGCATCAGCCAATATCCTTATAATAGAGCAGAAAAAACCTACCTCTTTGGATTGGAAAGGGATAGGTTTTTTTCTATTTTCAAGGTGTATACTCCATACATCTTTAGTTAACATAATGGTTATTACAGGAAGTAAAAAAGCAAGTTCAGTTAATAATAACGAACTTGCTCTCTTCTATTTAAGAATATCACGTCATACTAGAGTTATTATGTATAGTAATTTTATAATTTCTTACCACACCATGGACTTGTCATCAAATAATATGAAATGATCAAAACACTCATCAAATGGCGTTTTATGAATGTATTTCCCAAAAGTTAAAAGAAGATTAGGATCGTCTAATCTCCTTCCACCTCTGTCATTTCTTTCTTAATCACTTTAAAATCATCTTCACTTATTTCCAAATGACCAAATCGAAACGAATAACCCCAATACTTCTTATTTTTAATGAAAGAGAGCTGTGGAATTAAAGAATGAATATATGTTTCTGTACACTCTATAAAATCTATCTTTCTTCGGAAGGGTATAAAATCGTTTCCCATATTAAATTGAAAGATATGATCATCAACAACACGTCCTAAAGCCGTAAATTTTTGATACGGAGTGCCTTCATTAAGCTGTACCTTTGGAGAATAATAAATGATCCAATCGCCCGTCCTCATCTTTCTTAAAGGAGCTTCCTTACCATGACAAAGTTGAGCAAAACCACCTTGAACGCCCTTCATTACATGGTCGCGAGAAGCCACTCCAATCCAATACCTTATATTCTTTTTCACGTAAATCAACACCCACAATGATTGGATAGAGGATTATCTGAAGTGGCTGTTGAAACTGGAAAGTTCATTTCCTGCCATGCGGCAATTCCCCCCGTTAACTCTTTTACATCATACCCTTGTTCCAATAAAGATTTGGCAACTTTAGCAGCTGTATTGCACCAAACATCCCAACAATAAAGAATAATCTTTTTGTCCTTAGGTATCTCATCTAAACGATTGGCTAATTCTTGTTCGGGTATAACATGGGCATTCTTAATCGTTATACTTCTTACATGAGCAGGACCATTCCTAACATCAATTAAAAAGTATTGTTCTGGATTCATTTTCTTTGCTCTTATGTAATCCATGGGGCTTATAGTCGCTTGAAGACGTGCATTAAAATAATCGAGTGCGTTCATTTGGTATAACCTCCAATTTTCTATAATGACTTCCAAATTCTAATCAAAAAATCTTTCAGTAATTGTCTTTCTTGTTGGTTTAAAGGTGTTAAAACTTCTGATTCCACATCGGTCAGGAATTCCCAACGTGAATTCAGTACTTCCTTGCCTTTTTCCGTAATTAAAAGACTATAAGATCTTCGATCATTAGGGTTCTTGGTTCTCTCCACAAATTTTAACGTTTCTAAATGATCAATATGACTGACCATAGTCGTTCGATCAATTTGTAGGTTGTCGGATATGTCTTTTTGAGAAGAGTATGGGTTTTCCTCAATAAATAAAAGAACACCATATTGTCTTGAATTGATATTAAAAGGGGCCAGTCCTTCAGCAAATTTTTGTTCCATTTGTTGAAGAGCCTTTCCAAGTAAAAAACCATAAGATTGATTCCATTTATTCACCTAAGTTCTTCCCTCCTTATATTAATCAGTTAAATATATAATCAGTATAACTGACTATATTTCGAAAAACAAGTAAATACTTATAGTGATTTCCTATCATATAAATAGCATAATTTTCTGATAATTTAAACATAAGTTTGATTAGAGTAAACTAAAAATAGAAAACTGATTAATTAATAATAATTTGGAACTTTTTCTATTATGAAAGAGCATAACTTCATCATCCATAAATCACCTTTTTGCTCTATAAAAAGTAAAAAGGACGTCCGTAAAAGTATACTTATTTATATTCTGAAATCTAGCATGACGGTAACTCAAAAGAAGCCTTTATAAGAAATTTATTTTTTCTTTATCTTTTATAAAGACTCCATCATACTTTTAAGTTAATTTCTATTTTGCGTATTTATTTCTAACAGCATCATCCCACATAAGCAGAATCTGTTTTAACTCAGCTGTTTCAATTAGACAATACGCGTTTTGATTTTCTTCCGCATATTCATTCACAATCTTTGTTACATCATATTTAATTTCCATAGTACAGGCATTTCCAGTTAATTCTTCATAAGAAGATTGCTTTGAAAGTACTTTATCAATTAAATCTAACCATAATTTCGATCTATCTTTCTGTACATTGCTTAATAATAAATCTATAACTAAAAAAATTTCATCAGGCACGTTTATCATAAGCATCCCTTGATTATCTTCATAGATTTGAACATTATATTTCATTACTGGTTTCTTCCTCTTTCTCTTATTGGAAAAGCAGTATTTATCTTTCCTTCTGAATTTATATACATTTTTATTTACCATAATGTTCCTTATCGGAAATATAAAGCGCCAAGAAACTTTAAGATTTTAAAAGAAAAAATCCATCTTTGCGAACATAACTAGCTAATCAACAATGAAAAAGTCAGGGGGAATCCCCTGACTCATAATATATTGGTTTCCGTAAAGAATATATTTATGTCTAAAATTATTCTTTTGGAGGAAACCATGTATGACTAAGCATCACACACAACTTACCTCATCCGAAATAGCTTCTATTTGGACGGGTTACATGAATGATAGTATGTCCAAATGTATATTAAGTTATTTCCTAAAACAAATAGAAGATGAGGATATTCGTCCAGTTATTCAATTTGCATATGACATTTCGTTTAAACATTTAGAAAAACTAACAAATATTTTTAAACAAGAGAAATTACCCATTCCAACAGCTTTTACTATGGGACATGATGTCAATCTGAATGCACCACGTCTTTTTACAGATTCTTTTATGCTCACATATATTAATCATATGGCGAAGGCAGGTATGTTAGCTTACAGTGGGTTTATTTCAATGAGTGCTCGAGAAGATATCCGAACGTACTTTCTAACAGGACTTCAAGAGGTATCAACTTTGTTCAATCAAAGTTCAATTGTTGCACTTTCAAAAGGAGTATTCATTCGATCTCCCTATGTAGCCTATCCAACAACAACCGATTATGTAGATAGTAAACAATATTTAAGTGGTTTCTCTTTTTTCAGCAAACAACGACCATTAAATTCGATGGAAATTTCTCATCTATTTATGAACATTCAAACAAACCTCATAGGTGCGAAGCTTTCACTGGCATTTGCTCAAACATCCCCTCGAAAGGACGTTCAAGATTGGATGATAAGAGGTAGTAAAATCGCAGAAAAACATATTCAGATTTTCACCAAAGTTCTTCTTGATAATGATATACAATCACCTATATCATCAGATATTGCTATTAGTGATTCAACAATACCAACATTTTCAGATAAGCTTACCATGTTTCATATGAGCTTTTTAACTGCAGCAGGAACAGGAAACTATGCAACAGCAGCTGCAGCAAGTCAAAGAAGTGACCTTTTTTTGAATTATGAAAGATTATCGTTTGAAATTTCTCAATATGCTAAAGATGGTGCTGATATCATGATCCGTCATCAATGGCTTGAACAACCACCTGGAACAAAAGACAAGGAACAATTAGCTAAGAAAAAAGAATAAAGCTATCTATTTAGAGCCAACTATTCAAGATACGTTACGTATCACTTTTAATACGTTGATACGTTATTGAAAAAACTCCTGGCCAACAGCAGGAGTTTTTCTCTTTTTACGCTGTATATAATATACAAAGGTAGTTAACATAATACGGATTTCTAGGGACAAAAAAGAGCACCTAATCACTTATCGGTGCTCTTTTTCTCTTTTTTAGATATTAATACAGATTCATAGATAAACCAATAAACTAATGGTTATACAATAATTAAAATAAATCCATTTTCAAAAAAATTGTTAAGATATACAATATATGTATGAAAAATCAAATGTTCATGCAGATACATTTGGCATACACAGAAAGGGGAAAAAAATTTGTCGATTTACTATAAAGTAATTGGAGATGGATATCCCATCGTTATGTTGCATGGGTGGACACTTGACCATCAAGTGATGTTAAATGCAATGGAACCGTTATTCGAGAAACGAAGCCATTGGAAGAGAATATACATAGACTTACCAGGGATGGGCAATTCCGAGCCTCAATTGTCTATTCAGAACTCTGATAATATGTTAGAAGCGATATTATGTCTTTTGGACGAAATTATACCTGACCAACAGTTTATTGTTTGTGGCAATTCATATGGTGGATACATTGCCAGAGGTATAGTTCGTTCGCGTCAGGACAAAGTTCGTGGATTACTACTAATGGCACCATTGATTATACCTGAATATGATGAAAGGGTAGTACCCCAACAGACTGTTCTAAAGAAAGACAACGACCTGATATTGCGTTTGTCCCAAGAGGAGGCTGATGAATTTTGTTCCATGGGAGTAGTCCAAGGTCAAACTGAATGGGAGAGGTTTCAAAATGAAATTTTACTTCCTTCTAAACAAACAAACCATGAATTTGTAAACAGCATTCGTCAAAATGGATATGGTTTTACCTTTGATATTTCATTTAAACTTGAGCATCCCACACTCATTATAACAGGACGTCAGGATAATGTAGTGGGATATCAGGATGCGTGGCAACTAATCGAAGATTACCCAAGGGCAACTTTTGCAGTGCTCGATATGGCTGGTCACAACCTACAAATTGAACAAACTGATGTATTTAACGAATTAGTGCATAACTGGTTAAACAGGCTTGAACTGGACAACTTTTAATTTGTATAACTTATCTTCATACTCATACTTAACATAATCCAGATTTTCGGAACCCCTATTAAAAGTAATTTATACTCGAATCTTACACAGACGGATAATTAATAACATTTTGAGTAAACTAATTAAATGCAGAATTTCTAAAGGAAACCTACCTCTGACAAATCAGGTGGGTTTTTCTTTTCGATACATACGTTATTGATAACTTGAGCAAACTACTCATGATGTGCAAAAGCATCAAAACTAACTTCTAATTATGTCACAGAAAAAACTACTGGTCCCTGATGAGCCGGTAGTTTTTTCTTTTTTTCATAAGGATTACCAAAACGAAAACACCCTGACTATATTTTAAATAGTCAGGGTGTTTTCCCTCTACTTTTGAAGATTTAGTCCCAAAAGAAGATTAGCTTTTCCGAGTTCTATAGTATATGAAAATCAGCAGTAGTTAAGAACCAGTATTTATAATACAAAATGAATTTGCTTAAACTATCTACGATGCTATGATGCATTAAATAAATACACCTCGTATAAAGCCAGTGAAAAAACCACTTTTTCAACTGGTTTTATATATTGGTACAGGTTATAAAGAGAACAAACGTACATATTCTTATAACAAGAAGTAAAATTAACTTCGGGGTTTTATAAATGAACTAAAAGAAAGTCTACTGAGATCCCCAGTAGACTTTCTTTTTTATTATGTATAGTTACTGACTATGTTAAGCAAACTACTCAAGACGCCGTGAGGCATCAGCCAATACCCTTGCAATAGAGCAGAAAAACCTACCTCTTTGGATTGGGAAGAGATAGGTTTTTTTCTATTTTCAAGGTGTATACTCCATACATCTTTAGTTAACATAATGTCTCTTTCCGGAACACACCACAAAAAAGAACCCTTGTCGCAGAACGGTTCCGCCGAGGGTTCTTTTTCCGGAGTATGCAGCTTTTTATACATCCTTGATATGACTACGTTTTCTCGATACCCCAGTGGAAGGTGAATGCATAAAAAGTCTGCATTATATATATATGTTAGTCCCTATAAAAATAGTCCTTATGGAGAATCCTGCTATATTTTTTGAAAACAGATTCCACATTAAGCTTCCTTTATAAGAAAGATCTAGATGAACCAATACTGTATTCTAATAGCATCTTTATAGCGTTTTCTGGTAATTGATTAGATTTCTCAAGTATTGTTGGTGTCTGACCATTTCCGGTGGAATTATAGGAAACAAAAACTAATTTTTTTTCGTCTTCACCAGGAAAGTTTAACTTCGTAGGTAATCGAGCTTCCTGGGGGCTAATGTTTTCCTTAAATGTTGTGGACTTCTTATTTATAAGTATCTCGTAAAATTCACCGTTGTAAATGAATCCAATTGCCGGTGTATTAGCATTGCTCATTAATAGACCCTCCTGATTTTCATATAAATACAAATGTACTTATATAGTATGATTTAGAAAGAGATATGGTATTCAATTTATAATCAAACAAATGTCATAGCAGCATTCCTTAATTTTCACGAAAAGGTTTTTGTATTTTAGATCACTCTAAAAGAAGGCCATTTTTAAAAGGATTTTAGGTTTATAAGTCAAAATAGTTAACATGAACTTGTAAAGCGATTGAAGGGTGTAGAAAGGGAGGGGCAAAAAACGGAGGATAGAAGATACTGATTTTATAATCCAAATTATTCTTTTTTTGTAATTAACGAAGTCGTCATTCCACCTATAAAAATTGTCGAACATGAAAAAAGAAACGTTTTAGGTCCTAATAAAGGAAGAGCTGCTGTTATGATAAAACCATCTATAATTAAAATAACCATCCCTATGTTTAAGGAAAAAGCTTTTGATAGTAGTTGTGCTAGTAAATCTGTTCCTCCAGTACTTGTCTCGTATCGAAGCATAAGACCAACTCCCGTCCCAATACATATTCCTCCAAAGATTACACTAGGAAAAACAGAAAGTTGAAACTGGTCTTTAATAGGCTCTAGCCAATCAATTAATAAAGAAGAAATAATTAACCCATAAAAATAAGTTCTTTCATAAATCCAAGCAAACCAACATAATGGAAAACCCAAAATAATAATCATCACACCTGTAGGAAATTCAAAATAATAGTGAAGGATGAGAGCAATTCCAATTGTTCCTCCATCTAACAAATAATGAGGAACTAAAAATCCATTAATTCCTATACTTAATAATAAGCTTCCGACAAGAACAACCGGTATTTTTCGAAACATAATAATCACCTTTTTAATCAATTTATCTCTTACTATATGTATAAGCTTTAGCTACCTGTCATGAATATTTTTCTTTTTATGTAAATGAATAAAAGTTTATCTTTTAAGCAAACTACTCAAGATGGATAAATCATAATACTATAGCAAACTCCTAAAAAAGCAGAAAAAACTCTCTTCCAACCGATGGGAGTTTTTCTGCTTTTTAAACTGTGTATAGTATACATGTTTAGTTCACATAATCAGCATTATCAGAAATCCTATTAACAATTCTAAAATCTTCCCCTTTTTAGTCTGTATAGTCTTACTATAATAACCTCATAATAAATAATAAAAAGGATCTTTGATTTTAAACAATACAGTACAAATAGTTAATTATATTGAGTTAAATGTAAGATGAAAAAAGATCTTGGTTTTCATAAACTAGATTAACCTTAACTAAAAAGTAATTATTAATTGATTTTGGAGTGAGAAATAATCATGCCTTTTATTGAAATAGACACTAATAAATACTTGTATTATGAAGAGCGTGGACAGGGTATGCCAGTCATCTTTATTCATCCACCTGGCATGGGAAATAAAGTCTTCCATTATCAATACGATTTATCCAAGCATATGAGAGTCATCTTTCCAGATTTAAGTGGTCATGGACGAAGTCCTAGACCTGAACAAACTGTATCAATTTCCTTCTATGCAAACGAAGTATTGCGTTTTATGGATGCGCTGCATTTAGACAAGGCTATTATATGTGGTTATTCTGCTGGCTGTCTAATTGTTCAAGAGCTGGCTATTTATCATCCCGATAGAATCGAATTATTAGTTTTCTCAGGAACTTACCCTATAGTAAGAGATATACCTGGACAACTATTACATAAAATAGGAATGTATATGGTAAAAGAACACCTAAATATATTAATAAAAAGCCTTTCTATAAGTCATACTCGAGACAAGACACTAAGAAAAAGTCTAGTTAGTTATATGAAAAAAGCAGATCAAGAATCATGGTATCAGTATTATAATCATTCATTACACTATAACTGTTTAGACAAACTTCATCATTTAACTATGCCTTTGTTGTTTATATATGGTGGGAAAAAGGATTGGACTACCCACTATATGAAAGAGTATAAAAATAAATGTAAGCATGCTGAATTCTTTGTTTTACCACAACAGGGTCATCAACTGCCTACAAAAAAGTGGGTTCAATTTAATGAGCTAATTACAGGATTTGTCTTAAATAAATCCAGTTATAAAACAGAAAGAGACTTAAGCAATGAATAATTTTAAAATCTCATATGTATAAAACTCGATAATAAACTACAGGAGATCGGTAAGATTATTTAGCTCATCAGCCTAAATACAAATTTTATAACTGAAAATGAGGCGCTTAGGGAATTTTGTCCTTAAGTTCTTTATCTTGGCGTTATTAGTAGAAACCTTCGCTATAGCAACTGCTTTAACTAATTATTAAAGCAAGTACAGAATTGAGACATTATTAGCTAATGAAAATGCTTCATTTACGTATTTGGTCATAATACTTTTTTGATTTTCGGTTCATTACTTTTAGAGAACCAAAAGCTTTCTCAACGATAATACTTGTCAAGCTACCAATAAAGAGGCTTCGGATAATATCAGAGGGATAATGATGCCCTACCCAAATCCTTGAGAATCCTGTTAACAAGGACAATATCCACATAACTGACCCAAAAATACGTTCACGTATAAAAATAGAAGTGGATGCAGCAGCTGTAAGCAACGTATGTTTACTTAAGAATGCGGAGTTCACCTTTGAAGGAATAAGGATGCCGACACGACGCTTTATAAATGGACGGGGCTTAAAATAAAAACATTGAATTAACATGTTAATCAATAACGTAAAAGTCGAAGATATGACGGCATATACGGTCACTTTTCTTTGTGAACCGCCTCGAAACCACATCAACATTAATACAAAAACGAATAGATAACGTACCTTATTTGAAATCAATATCATCAGCATATCTAATATAGAATAGCGACCAGCCAGCTGATTGATTATCCTGAATATTTTATAATCCATCTCGATTTTCTCCTTCAATTTTAGATAGACAGACTCTTCTCTCCTAATGAAGAATTCATTGAATGATCAATGCTCCTATGATAGCAAAAAAGGACCAAAATAACTATTAAGTCATTTCGTATAATAGAGAGAGAAGCATATATGAAACCTCCTTAATCTATAAGGAGGTTTCTCTTTTTAAAACATAAAAAATTGCTTTTTTATATCTCATCATTTTTATTTAACGATTGTTAGGGAATACTCTTTTAACGGTTTCAGTAAAATCTTCAAATAGGCCATTTCTTGTCGAACCTTCATTAATTCGATTTCCGTACCCTTCCATACGATTCACAAAATCAGGATCGGATGACACATACACATTTCGAATATCCTTATCTGTAGCTTTTACTTGATCTGAAATCTTCTTTTTTAAACGGTCGGTTACCTCTCCGTTTGCTTCATTCTTTAAAACAACAGCCACGTATGCATTTCGGTTTGTAACAATCACATTCGCAGTATCTACTTCATTTAATTCAGCAATACGATCCGCAGCTTTATCAGCTACCTCTAATCGTGTCTGATTATTATTATCTACATTATTATTTTGAACACCGTCGGGTTGAAATCCCACGTCTCGTAGATCATTGTTGTCACGGGTATTTTGAGCTTTTTGTTCAGACGGTTCTTCAGTTGGATCAGGCTCAGCTTCATCTTTTTTATCATTACAACCAAAAAGAAATCCTACTGATAAAATAGCTGATAAGAGTCCCAGTACATATTTTTCTGCCTTCATTCTTTTTTCACTCCTTCTACTAGTCATATATGTATTAAGGTTTACATTGGTTTTTAAATAATTACAGGAAATAATTTGAAAACCTAAGTAACGAGAGCATCATTTTTCCAGTATATATATGTAGCCTCGGCAAAAAATAAAGATGTTGGAAGAGAGCTTTCTTTCAAACACTTATCAAAGAGGGATTTGCATAATGAATAATGTACAGCAGCTAACTTCTTTATTTAATGTTAATGGCCCATCCGCGAAGAAAAATAATAACAAAAGCATACTACTGTCACTTTTAAGCATAGGAATTGGGACTTTAGTGATTTGGATAATAAGAGGAAATGGAAATAAAACAGGGGCACCAACTATGCAAACAATAACCAGTAGAAACCAGATGAAAAACGGTTTATCCAAGCAATAAAAACTGCATTTACAATAGTATGTTTTGTATAGCAATTGAGTTACCGTTGATTATTAAAAGCTTTGTGCAGTTTTTACTGCATAAAGCTTTTAATAATCAAAAAATAAACACCGATGACTTAATTACATAGAAGTGATATGACCATCTTCTATTTACAACATATGAGTACAACCTATTATTATTAATCGATATATTGTTAATCAAGCGAAGCTCATCTATTAACTAGCTGCATAGGACTAGATTTCAGTAAAAATCCATATATCTTTTTTAAACGAATCCAATCTTTGCACCATAAATTTTTCTTTTGGTTCTTCATTTTCATTATTAAATGACATAAATAAATTACGGAGACACAGAGGTCGAATATGAAACAATTTATTAAAAATATTCAAAATGATCAGCATTTTCTCTTTACATACGATTCACGCCCCATGAATGAAAACATCAAACGTTACAGTGAGTTTTACAATCTCCCAACAGAGAACATAATGTATCGTTACGGATTTGAATCGTTTATCCATGAACGGCTGTTTATCCAATCTTTTCGTCCCTTACCGGTAAAAGCTCATATTCTTCTTCTTCACGGTTATTATGATCATGCTGGAGTACTAAGTACTGTCATTCGTTTCTTGATTCAACAAGGGTTTCATGTGTTGACATTTGATTTACCGGGACATGGATTGTCAACAGGAGAACGGGGAGCCATTTCGGAGTTTTCTCTCTATACAGAAAGTATTCGAGAAGTCGTGCGTAGACACCTGTCTTCAAGCTCTCTGCCCGTCTATATCGTGGCTCACAGTACGGGCGCTGCTGCTGCAGTCGATTATATATTGAATAATCCTGAAACGTCTCAGATTCGAAAAGCAGTGCTTGTCTCGCCCCTCGTTCGGCCTTATCGCTGGAATGCAATCACCATTTTGATAAAGCCCTTAAAAGCGTTCACCAGGAATTTGAAAAGGATACTTCGAAACAATTCATCAGATGTAAAGTTTTTGCGTTTTGTGAAGAATGATCCGTTACAGTATGATCAGGTCCCTCTCAGTTGGGTAGAAGCATTGATCAGATGGAATGAATTGATTAAGAAAGGGAATCCCAGTTCTGTCCCTGTTCTCATCCTCCAAGGAAAAAAGGACACAACAGTGGATTGGAGATATAATGTTGGTTTCTTACTAAAGAAGTTTCCAAATATAGAGGTTGAACTTATAGAGAACGGAAAACATCATTTATTAAATGAAGAAGAGCTGATAAGAGATAAAGTGTTTTCTTCTATCCATCGCTACTTAACAGATGATGTGTAAACAATGATTCCGAGAACAATCGATGTAATATATATATTTTTTTGGAAATTTAGGGTTTTTATTTTGTTATCGATAATAATTACTCTAACATCTTGTAATAGATTTAAATATCTTGTCCGTAAAAGTATAATTTTACGGACGGTGAGTTTATATAAAAAATTTGTCATTCTCAACGTTCGTTTAAATTTAAAATCAATTTACAAACGTTCTTTAAAATACATGTAGTTTAAAGAACGTTTTCAACAAGATAATAGACTGAAAAGTGTACTTCCTATAATCAAACTTATGTTAACTCGAACAGAAAAAGCTTGTATCTAAAGAGATACAAGCTTTTTCCCATACTTTTTAAGTATTTGTTCATTTGCCCTTGTGAGGCCCTTTCGTTACGTATATCGGTTCATAACTAAAGTGCCTTGTGTAAGATACGAATATCTACTTTCAATTTCAGGAAATACATTTGTCGAAGTCGCTGTTAATTCTTTCAAAACTAATCAGTCCCTTCATGAAATAAGTATTTACCTTTTTACAACAGCCAATAATATTAATGACGTTGTACTATATGTCTACCACATGTTTTAAAGTTAAAACGTCAATCCAACAAATTTTTTGTGGATTTTTCTTTCATAATAAAACGGTTCGTTTGCGTTAAAAATCAGCAGGTAAGGATACAAATTAGTATTTTCTAACTTTTTTATCGATATTATCTTCTATATGATTCGTAATTGATTCGCCTTCAACATCTATAGTCGGTAGGGATTTATCCAGCCATTTAGGTAGGTACCATGCAGATTTTCCTAAAAGCGTCATAACTGCAGGTACAAGTGTCATTCTCACCACGAATGCATCGAATAACACCCCAAAAGCCATTGATAACCCTGTCGCTTTTATCGTTGAATCTTCTGCAAAAATAAAGCTAGCAAAAACAGAAATCATAATTAGACCAGCCGCCGTTACTACTGGGCCACTATGTTTCAGGCTCGAAAGAATAGATTTATTTGCGTCTCTCAAGTGTGTAAAATCTTCACGCATCCGACTTACGAGAAACACTTCATAGTCCATAGCTAAACCAAATAAAATACCTGTCGTTAGAACTGGCATGAAATTTAATAATGGACCAGCCTCAGGAATACCAAAGAAATTAATAAAATGCCCATCTTGTAACACAAAAACAGAAAATCCTAAAGTAGCGATTAAAGTCATTAGAAATCCTAATACAGCTTTGATAGGTACAAGAATGGAACGGAAGACAACTAAAAGTAACAGTAAAGCAAAGATAACAATTAAAGCTGCAAATTGAGGTAACGCTTCTGAAAGCTTATCAGAGATATCAATGTTAACAGCAGTTGATCCTGTAACCATTAATTTTACTTTTTCATCTTTATTTACATTCATTTCCTTTTCCCGAATATCATTAACTAGATCTTTCGTTTTAGAGTCATTAGGTCCCGTTTTAGGTAAAACAGTTACCATTGCAAATTTGCCAGATTGATTTGAAGTAGGAGGAGAAACGCTAGATACATTTGGCAAGTCACTTAGCTCTTTTGCCACCTTTGTAAAGGATACTTGTGTATTTGGACTTTTAGATCCATCTAATACAACGACAAGGGGTCCATTTATTCCGTCTCCAAAGCCTTCTGCCATTGAATCGTACGCACGTCTTTCAATAGTTTCTTTTGATTTCATTCCATTATCAGGTAAACCTAGTTCCATATGAAGAACTGGAGAACTAATAATACCCGTGACAATTAAACATACTAGGACAATTTGTACAGGATAACGAGTAACAAACCGTCCCCACTTATTTGAATCCTTATTTTTCTTAACTACAAGAGACTTTTTAGAATCCACTTGTTTTTTGGGTTTAGGACTGAGGCGATGACCAAACATTCCTAATAGGGCAGGAACCAATGTAATGGAGACTAACATGACAATTAACACCGTAAAAGCTGCCGATAATCCCATTGATGTTAAGAATGGAATGCCTACTACAGATAATCCACACAGGGCGACAATAACAGTTAATCCAGCAAATACTACTGCACTACCAGCAGTCGCAGTAGCACGAGCAATGGATTCTCTTACACTAAGCCCCTGTGCTAACTGTTGGCGATGTCTTGAGATAATAAATAGTGCATAGTCAATTCCAACTGCTAAACCAATCATACTCGCAAGTGACAAACTTGTGGCTTGGACAGAGAAGAAATTTGAACTGATTAGAATTCCCATAGCACCGATACCTAGACCTATAATAGCCGTAATAATTGGTAATCCTGCTGCAAGGAAAGATGCGAAAGTAAAAACTAAAATACCAAAAGCGATAACGATACCTACTAGTTCAGATGTACCGCCAATTTTGACGTGTGAGAAAGCAACTGTACCGCCTATCTCCGTTTGAACACCATTTTTCTCAGCTATTTTTGCAATACCTTTTATCTTATCTTTTGAAGCATCCGTTACTTTATCTGCACTTACCTTATACGTAATCGTTGCATAACCAATCTCTTTATTTTTACTGATTGTTCCTGCTTGGTAAGGATTTGCGATAGATTCAACGGCTTTGTCGTTAAGAACAAGATCTAATGTATCTTGTATTTTTTGATGCGTAGAAGATGATTCTAATGTCTGCCCTTCAGGTGCTTTAAAGATAAGCTTGATTTGTCCACCACTCTCACCATGGGGAAATTCCTTATTCATCACATCCATTGCTTTTTCTGCTTTTGTTCCAGGAATCGACATATCATCATTAAATGTTATACCTACGCTTCCGACTCCGATTGCTGCAACTATTAGGATAGCTATCCACCCAAAAAAGACTTGGCGGCGTTTTCGAGAAGCCCATTCACCTAATTTATAAAGATACTTTGCCATACAATCTCCTTCCATTCTTCAATTCAATATAGTAAAACATGATGTAAACAACCTTATTCCTTAAAATAAAAGGAGGTTGTTGTGAATACTTGTTTATTCTAATAAAAAAGTAAACAAAAAAAATCGTACATAAGGGCAACCTCCCTATGTACGTTTGGGCAAATCTCTATGTACTTTTCTAATTTTAAGTTAACGATGAAGGATTCCTTGGTCAATTGCAACTGCTACAGCCTCTGACCTTGAAGCTACCCCCAACTTTGTATAAATGCTTGTCAGGTGGGCTTTAACAGTTCGCTCTGAAATCCCTAAATCCAGTGCAATCTTCTTACTCGTCGCTCCACTTGCCACCGTTTGCAGTATACTTAGTTCTCTTTCTGTAAGAATGGACTCCCTAACATCTGATGAAGATGATAAATTAGGTTGCTTTTCTTTATAAGCAAATATTCTTGATGTAATTTCCGGTTGTAAAAGCGTTTCTCCCCTGATGGCAGATTCAATTGTTCTGAATAAATTTTCTCGACTGGTATCTTTTAATAGATATCCCTTTGCACCTAGGCTTAATCCTCGAATCATTAATTCATCCTCATTGTACGTTGTGAGAATAATAATAGGGATAGTTGAATTTTGTTCTTTTAGCCTTTCAATAGCTTTAAGACCACTCATTTTTGGCATGTTTAAGTCCATTAAAATCACATCCGGTTGCAATTCTTCAATGAGATTCAATGCTATAGCTCCGTCTTCTGCCTCTGCGACTACTTCATAGGTATCACTGGTTTCTAAAATTAACTTTAAGCCTTCCCTCACAACAAAATGATCATCTACAATTAAAACCTTATATTTCACATTTATTCTCCTTTTGGTATCAGTACTTCTATCTGAATTATAGTTCCTTCCTGATTTTTGCTTTGAATATCTATGGTTCCTTTAAGTATGCGAACACGCTCTTGCATACCAATTAATCCATAGTGGCCTACTTGCTTACCGATTTTCTCTGAATCAAAACCTATGCCGTCATCTTTTATCTCTAGATATAAAATACCTTGTATTTTTTCTTCAATCGTTATCCATGCATGTTGAGCTTGAGAATGACGTGCAATATTTGTTAATCCCTCACTTATAATATGTTTGGTATGTTCTACAAACATGGAAGGCAAAGGCATGATAGCGCCTGCCGTTAGTAAACAGTTTATTCCAGTTGTTGACCTGAAACGTTGAACCTCTTCCTCCACACTTTCTATAAACCCTATTTCCTCAACTGATTGTGTACGCAAGTCATCTATTGCACTACGGGCATCAGCTAATGCCACACGTGCTCTTTCCATTGCTTGCTGTACAATCTCTTGCCCTCTTTTAACATTGTCATTACTCAAATGAGCATTAATTGCTTCTAGTTGCATGATGAGGCCTGCCAAACCTTGAGCCAATGTATCATGTAAATCACGCGCCATTCGTTGACGTTCATTTGTAAGAGTCAGCTGCTCTACTTTTTGATGGGCAATCTCTAGTTCTTGAAGAGATGTTTGAATACGAACTCTAGCCTGTACTTGTCTAAAAAACATAACAGCATACCCTACTATACTTATTATGAGAGGAATCATAATCATTAGATAAATAACTAACAAATGCAAATGTCCCATTAGAATAGTAGCAATACACATTAAAAGAATACAAAATAAAGAAACCATTACTACTTTACTTATTTGATAATAAATTCCTACGCTTTGTCCTATCAAAAGTGAATATAGTCCAATGAGTGTTGGTTGAAAGCCATCAGGCATTATAAGACCACAAAGAAAGGCTAAACCTCCTTGAACAAGAATGTAAATCCACGGTCTAAACATTTTAAAAACATTAATAAATGAATTTAATACAAAATATAGAGAAAAAAGAAAGGTAAATAACAAGCTATTCAACAGCATGGGATGAGCTAATGTTTGAAGGATCATCGTAGCTGAATACGTTAATAGCAACCACGTAAAAATGGGTAGTCTACCTGCAAGAGACTGTTCTGAATCATAAGGAATCTTAGATATGGGCGGAGTATATAGAGAATCCATCTTTCCCATTACTTAACCCCCTTTTCATTTGTTTAAATTAGGATTTCCTTTTGATATATACAGTTACACTTCTCTAATAGTAAATGTCAATTAATTTTAATGCAATTTTGTATCGCAAAACTTCTATACTGATTAATCAAAAGTTGTTATAGAAGAATGGGAAATTAGAGAATTTATTTTTCACCAAGAACTTAGCAATAATCGGGAAAAGGTATGATATTCCACTGGATAAAGAACAAATGTTCTTTTATTTTAGGAGTATTTTCAATGGAGGATGAACAGTTACCAAACAGAATCATTATATGTATCGACATGAAGGCGATCTATGCTTCAGTTTCTTCTGCCATAAGAGGATTAAATCCGTTGAAAACAAAGCTTGCAGTGGTCGGAGATATCAAACGGTCGGGATCCGTTGTATTAGCTGCCACACCCTTATTAAAGAAAGAAGGAGTCAAAACAGGAAGTCGTCTTTTCGACATTCCTAAAAGGAAAGATATCCATGTGGTGAATCCATCCATGGAGAGGTATATCAAGGCTTCGACCTATATTTCGAGCTTGGTGTTACAGTATGTGGCTCCTGAGGATTTTCATGCCTATAGTATTGATGAGTTGTTTATTGATGCGACAGCTTCGTTGCATCTATTCGCTCGTACACCAGAAGAATTAACCCACAAGATTATCGACGAAATTTATCATAAGACACGCCTCACAGCTACGGCAGGCATAGGCCCTAATCTCTTACTGGCGAAGGTAAGCTTAGACCATGAGGCTAAGAATAGCCCAACAGGAGTGGCTTATTGGCGATATGAGGATATTCCCTTTAAATTGTGGGCTATTCATCATCAATCCCACTCGTTATAGCGTTGACTCCTTCATTTCCTTTAAGCTTATATGTACCAAAACCTATAGCAGGCAAGGTTACCCCGTCATTAAGGGTTATTTCAGGAATTACTTTACTCATTATTATCCACTCCTTTCGATCATGTCATAAGGTTAGCATATATTATCCAATACTTGAATAAATTTGCACCACTCATTTTCACAAAGGAGTGGTGCTTTCAAACAATCAAAAAAGTGATTACGGAGAAACCTCCGTTTTAAACTCATTAATTTCGCACTTTTCTGTTTCTTTCTTGTTTTTAGTTAACGTAAAGAAAGCTACAAAACCTAAAAGCGCCGTACTAAATAAAATAGCAGCCATCGGAATCGCTGTGGTTTCGTTAATACCCACTAAAGGAGAAACAATTGATCCTAAAGTTAGTGGAAGCATGCCTAACACGGCACTCGCACTTCCTGCTCTATGTCCTTGATTTTTCATTGCCAATGTCACCGAGCCTGTGATCGTCATTCCTATAGAGATCATGTAAATAAAAATGGGAATAACAATCGTAGCCAGCGGCCCTTTAAGCATGGTCATAATAAGAAGCACGCTAGTAGCACTTACAGCCGTAATCACGGCAATGCGAAGCAGGCTTCTTTCATGAAGAATTCCGCTAAAGCGCCCAATAATAAAGCTTCCAGTCACAATGGCCAAGCCGTTAATGCCAAACAAAATGCTAAAAACTTGCGGAGAAACATGGTAGATCCCTTGATAGACAAATGGAGTGCCTGATACATAAGCAAAGCTTCCTCCGTGGATCAGTCCGACAATTAAGGCATACCCAATAAAAGAACGGTCTTGTAATAAACTGCCCATCGTGCGAATGGAATGACCAATTGAACTTGGCGTTCTATTTTCAATTGGCAAAGTTTCTTTTAAACGCATTGAAATTGTTAAAACAATTAAAAGGCCTATTAAACTTAAAAACAAGAAAATAGTATGCCAGCTTGCAAAAGGAAGAAGTAAAATAGCACCTCCGGCCATTGGTGCTATCATTGGTGCAAAGGCATTAATAACCATTAACAGAGCAAAAAACTTCGTAAGCTCTCTTCCACTAAAAACGTCTCTGACAATGGCTCGAGAAAGAACAACTCCTGCCGAAGCTGTAAACCCTTGTAAAAAGCGTGCGATGACTAAAGCTGTAATAGTAGGAGCCAAAGCACAGAGCAAGGACGATATCATAAATAAAGAGATGGAAATGAGTAAAGGTCGTTTTCGTCCCTTCGCATCACTGATTGGACCGATCACGATTTGACCAATGGCAAGGCCTAGTAAACACGATGTTAAACTAAGCTGAACAAGTGAAGCTCTCGCATCTAAATGATCAGCAATAGCAGGGAAACTTGGCAAATACATATCGATATTAAGCGGACCTAATATCGCAAGCGTGCTGAGAAGAAACGCCAATCCTAGACGTTTTTTTCCAGTTGGGTTATGAAGCATAATAGCAGAGCACCTTCCTTACCTAAATATTGTATTTTTACAGATAACCTTTAGTCTATTGAAAGGCATCTCTTCTGTCTAGGACATTTGTCTAAAGATGTAGGTAAAGTTCTATTCGCAAAAAAGGATGTATGAGTGATGACATACGGTTGATAGCAAAAAACAACGCTTGAAATATCCTTAAGATACTTCAAGCGTTGTTTGAGCGTTTGTTATATACTATCTAATGCCTGCTGTAAATCTCTCATAATATCTTCCCATGCTTCCAGTCCAACTGATAAACGAAGGAGTTCGTTTGAAATTCCCATTTCTTTCCGAGCTTCTTCCGGCACAACTGCATGCGTCATCGAGGCAGGATGCTGAATAAGTGTTTCAGCATCTCCAAGACTCACCGCAATAGAAATGAGCTTAAGCTGATTAACCACTTTTACGGTTTCTTCATAACCTCCTTTCACTTCAAAGGAGAGAAGCCCCCCTCCTTTTTTCATTTGCTTTTGCATGAGAGAATAAGCAGTGCTTTTTTTATCACCTGGATAATAAACGGCTTTCACCTTGGGGTGGAGACTTAATTGTTTTGCGATATGTTCAGCATTTTCACAGTGACGATCCATTCGAACGGCCAGCGTTTTTAAGCCTCGGAGTAATAGCCAAGCATCAAACGGTGAAAGAATGCCTCCGATATCTTTTTGCGTCGTTTTGCGCAGTACGGAAATAACCTCTTCGTTCCCTACTACAATTCCTGCTACAACATCTCCGTGTCCACCAATAAATTTTGTTGCGCTATGAATGACTAAGTCGCACCCAAGCTTCAGCGGCTGTTGCAAATAAGGAGTTGAAAAGGTATTGTCTACTACCACAGGAATTCCTTTTTGTTTGGCGATAGAAGCAACTAACTCTAAATCTACTAAAGTCATAGTCGGGTTAATCGGTGTTTCAATATAAATACATGCTGTATCTTCTTTGATAGCAGCAAGAATTTCTTCCTCAGTTTCCAAGTTGGAAAAAGAATGATGGATCTGATATTTTTCCTCAAGCATTTCTAGAAGACCAAACGTGCATCCATATACTCCTTTAGAACATAAAATATGATCGCCTGCTTTTGTAAGTCCAATCAATACAGCCGATACTGCAGCCATTCCTGATCCAAATGCCAAAGCGGCTTCGCCTTCTTCAAGCTGGGCCATACGCTCTTCTAAAATAGTGACCGTTGGATTAGATAACCGGGAATATACATAACCATTTTCTGCTCCGCTAAATCGGTTTGCACCTTGTTCAAGCGATGAAAATGTAAATGTGGAAGTTTGGTAAATAGGAGGAGCTAAACTGTCAAAATGATGTTTAGACTCATACCCTGCGTGAATGGCTTTTGTTTCAAACTGATATTTCTTTTTTTCTTTCATACGGCTTCCCCCTTATGCAAACAAGCGCTGTGTCATTTAAAAAAATGTAAGCGTTTTCTTTTATTATATTTCTCTTTCCTTTTTTCGTTCCCTGCCTCTTCATGTCGATAATTCCACCGTAGAGAAAGAAGCGACATGCACACTGCACCTCGCTTTACTTCATCATTTGTTTAATTAGTGTTGAATTACGCTTTTTGAATACTTCATTATGAGAAGAAACCATAGCTGTCTTAGCAGCAGAGGGCTGAACGAATTGTTTTGCCTTGTTTACGGCATTAGCAGCATCTTGAAAAGCGCCGGTAATCAAATGGACTTTTCCTTCGTGCATGAGAATATCTCCAGCTGCATATATGCCTTCTACAGACGTTTCACTTGCTGCATTACCTGCGATGTAATAGTCATCAATAGTTTTGATATGTAGTTCACTGCCCTTTAACAGCTCTGTGTCTCTTTCATAGCCGTGATTAATAATAACTTCGTCAATCGGCAAGTAAGCAATTTCACCGGTTTGATGATTAGTCAGTTCAACTTTTTCTATAAATTCATGCGTAGCATCAGCCACTAATTTTGTAATAGATGTATTAAGCAGACACTGCGCTGAACTGTTCGTTAATTGCCTCACTTGTGCTTCATGACCATTTAGTTCACTGTTTCGGTACGCAATATACACTTTTTCAGCAACGGGCTCTAGCTCATTTGCCCAATCAATGGCTGAATTGCCTCCGCCTGAAACAATCACCGTTTTATTTTTAAAATGCTGCAGAGATTTAACCGTATAGTTTAGGTTTGTTACTTCAAATCGTTCTGCTCCTTCAATTTTGAGCTTTTGCGGGTTTAAAATACCTCCTCCGACAGCAAGGATAATGGTTTTAGAGTAATGATGTTCACCTGAAGAACTCGTTAGCTGGAAAATACCATCTTCTAAGCGAGAAATCAATTCAATCTTCTCATTTAAAACAACAGTTGGATCAAACGTCAGCCCTTGTTCGACAAGCTGTTCAATAAGCTTTGCACCAGCAACAGGAGTTTGTCCGCCCACATCCCAAATCATTTTTTCTGGATAAACGTGAAGCTTCCCGCCTAGCTTTGGCTGGTATTCAATCAGCTTTGTTTTCATTTCTCTTAGTCCACTGTAAAAGGCCGAGTAAAGGCCAGCCGGTCCCCCACCGATAATTGTCACATCAAAAAGTTCATGTTGTGTCATGCACGTTCACTCCTTACAATCAACCGTTATTGATTATCATTCTCATTTAAATATACATCTTCTTCAACGTTTTGACAATAAAAATAACTATTGACATACCAAAACGTTCGAATTATAGTATGTAAAGAAAACGATATTGATAATCATTATCATATATTCGTTGTATTAAACATAAACGGAGGTTCAGATATGGTTCGCCTATATACAGAAGAATTACATATTAGTTATGGTGAACGTCTAATAGTAAAAGATTTAAGCGTTAACATTCCAGACAAAAAGATTACAACGATTATTGGTTCAAACGGATGCGGCAAATCAACGCTTTTAAAAGCCATTACCCGCATTATTTCTCATCAATCTGGTTCCGTTATTTTAGATGGGGAAAACATTTCAAAAGAACATACAAAATCACTCGCTAAAAAAATGGCCATTCTTCCTCAAACGCCAGAAAGTGCCAGCGGCTTAACTGTGGGAGAACTCGTATCTTATGGGCGTTTTCCCTATCAAAAAGGTTTTGGGCGCCTATCAAAAGAAGACTATCACACGATTGACTGGGCACTTGAAGTAACAGGAACAAAAGACTACAAGTTTCGTCCCGTTGACTCTCTTTCAGGCGGTCAGCGTCAGCGAGTGTGGATTGCGATGGCTTTAGCTCAAGAAACCGATATTATATTTCTCGATGAGCCTACTACCTACTTGGATATGGCACATCAGTTAGAAGTACTAGAACTCCTGCAAAAACTAAACAAAGAGCAGGAGCGTACAGTTGTAATGGTGCTTCATGATTTAAATCAAGCCGCTCGGTTCGCGGATTATATCATTGCTTTAAAAGATGGAGAAATTGTCAAAGCCGGAACGTGTGAACAAGTCATTACACATGACGTTCTAAAAAAAGTTTTTCATATTGATGCTGAAATTGGACGAGATCCGAGAACAAATAAACCGATGTGTATCACGTATAATTTATTAAGAGGAGATAACTAAATGAAAAAACTACTACTTCCATTCATGCTCATATTCGTACTACTTATCAGCGCCTGCGGCAACGGTTCAACTGAAAGCAAAAACGATTCTAGCAAAAGAAACAGCGAATCCAAGACGATTACATATCAATCTGAAGACGGCCCTGTAAAAGTTCCGTCTAATCCGAAACGTGTTGTTGTGTTAGGTTCCTATGCAGGTAACGTACTTTCTTTAGGTGTTAACATTGTCGGAGTGGACTCATGGTCTAAAATGAATCCCCGCTTTGAAAAAAAATTAAAAGGCGTTGAAGAAGTATCAGACGAAAATTTAGAGAAGATCATTGAATTAAAGCCTGACTTAATTATTGGCTTATCCAATACAAAAAACATTGATAAATTGAAAAAAATTGCCCCTACTGTGACGTATACATACAATAAAGTAGATTACCTTACTCAGCATGTAGAAATCGGAAAGCTCTTAAATAAAGAAAAAGAAGCACAATTATGGGTAGACGACTTTAAAAAGCGTGCGGCAAAAGCTGGATCTGACATCAAAGCTAAAATTGGCGAAGATACCACGGTTTCGGTTATTGAGAACTTTGACAAGCAGCTTTATGTGTTTGGCGATAACTGGGGACGCGGAACGGAAATTCTTTATCAAGAAATGAAATTAAAGATGCCGGAGAAAGTAAAGGAAATGGCTTTGAAAGATGGGTACTATGCGATTTCACCGGAGGTTCTTCCTGAATATGCCGGAGATTATTTAATCTTTAGCAAAAACCAAGATGGAGATACATCATTTGAGAAAACAAATACGTACAAAAATATTCCTGCTGTAAAGAATAATCACGTATTTGAAGCGAATGCAAAAGAATTTTATTTTAATGATCCAATCACATTAGATTATCAATTAGATTTCTTTACTCAAAAATTTCTTGGTAAGTAATTCATTCAAGAGGAATTCTTTTTAGAATTCCTCTTGCTTTGTTTTACTAAATTTATTCTTACATGAAAAGATGGGTGTTATATGAAAAAAGACAATCAGCGTTTCATTCCTTTTTTATATAAATTAATAGGTATGCTGCTCGTATTCCTCATAATGTTTGTTTCTTCAATGGTTTTTGGCGCTGCTGATATATCGATAAAAGACGTGTGGCTAGCACTTTCATCAAGCAGTGTAAACGAACAGATTTCGATCATCCGAGATATTCGCCTCCCCCGTGAAATCGCCGCTGTTTTTGTGGGGGCTGCTTTATCAGTATCAGGGGCGATTATGCAAGGTATGACAAGAAACCCACTTGCAGATCCAGGACTTTTAGGCTTAACTTCTGGCGCAAATGCAGCTTTAGCTGTAACAATTGCGTTTATCCCTTCTGTAAATTATTTAGGTATTACGATTGCTTGCTTTATAGGGGCCGGCGTTGGAGCAATCCTGGTGTTTGGAATTGCTGCTATAAAAAGAGGGGGTTTTTCTCCGCTTCGAATTGTACTAGCCGGGGCTGCCGTTTCAGCGTTTCTTTATGCGATCGGAGAAGGCGTAGGTATTTATTTTAAAATTTCAAAAGATGTATCGATGTGGACAGCTGGCGGAATGGTAGGCACTTCTTGGGAACAGCTTCAAATCATTGTTCCTTTTATTGTTGGAGGTATATTCATTGCCCTTCTGCTTTCTAGGCAGCTTACTATTTTAAGCTTAAATGAAGAAGTCGCTGTAGGATTAGGGCAGCAAACCACAAAAGTCAAAACCATTTTATTTATCGTCATGATTCTTCTTGCCGGCGCTTCTGTGGCGCTAGTTGGAAACATGGTATTTATCGGCTTGATGATTCCTCATATTGTACGAGGAGTAGTAGGAACCGACTATCGTTATATTATCCCTATGTCCGCTATCACTGGCGCAGCGTTCATGCTGCTGGCGGATACATTGGCCCGAACAGTAAGTGCTCCTTATGAAACACCGATAGCAGCAATTGTATCGATGATTGGTTTACCTTTCTTTTTAGCCATTGTTCGTAAAGGAGGAAAAGCATTCTCATGATTCACCCAGCGCTTATCAGAAAACAACGAATAATTATGACGCTGCTCACTGCTTTGATTCTTGTAACCATTGTGATAGGAATGGGGCTCGGTGATGCACCGCTTGCTTATAATAAAGTGTTTCCTACTCTTTTTGGTAAAGGGAATTTTACAGATGAGTTCGTTCTTTTTTCAATTCGACTTCCGCGAATTCTTATTACCCTTTTAGCTGGAATGGCTCTTGCTTTGTCAGGAGCTATCTTACAAGGGGTTACGCGCAATGATTTAGCGGAACCTGGAATTATAGGAATTAATTCAGGGGCAGGTGTCGCAATTGCTGTATTCTTTTTATTTTTCCCAATTGAAGCTGGCTCTTTCGTCTATGCCCTTCCGTTAGTAGGGTTCATTGGCGCCTTATTTACAGCTGGTCTTATCTATCTTTGCGCATATAGTAAAAGCCAAGGGCTGCAGCCTGTAAAGCTTATTTTAACAGGCGTAGGTTTTTCCATGGCACTTTCTGGAATGATGGTTGTGATTATGTCATCAGCTGATCGTGCCAAAGTTGATTTTATTGCTAAATGGATTGCAGGAAACATTTGGGGAGCAGACTGGCCTTTTATATGGGCTCTTCTACCTTGGCTTCTTGTATTAATTCCTTTTATATTGTATAAAGCGAATTCATTAAATATTTTTAACTTAAATGAAGCTGCAGCTATTGGAGTAGGTATCTCTATGGAGAAAGAGCGTGTAACCTTGCTTTTAGCAGCGGTTGCATTAGCGGCAGCAGCAGTTTCAGTTACAGGCGGCGTGGCCTTTATTGGGCTTCTTGCTCCTCATATTGCAAAGGGCTTAGTTGGACCGAGAAACCAGCTTTTTATTCCCGTTGCTATTTTACTTGGCGGCTGGCTTTTGCTGATTGCTGATACTATAGGACATAACATTGCAGATCCTAACGGTATACCGGCAGGAATTATTGCCGCCGTAATAGGTGCTCCTTATTTTGTTTATTTGCTTTTAAAAAAATAATAAACAGACGCGCTTCTTAGAAGAAGCGCGTCTAGTTATTATTTTTTTTGTCTTTCATCTGCAGCGTTCGCTCTAGCCTGTGCTTCTAAATCGTCTTGATCTGCTAATTCACGAGAAAACTCTTCATCTACTCCATCTGCTTTAGATGCAGGATAATCCGCTACCTTTTTTAATTGTTTTTTCAACTCTTTTTCATTCATAATGAACACTCCTTTATTCTAGACTGTTACTAGTATGCGTTTGTCGTTTCTGCACTATGTGGAGAAAGAAGGAATTTTACCAATAAGACCGAAAGCATATGTAATAAGAAAGAGAAAGGATGTTTTATATGATCATCATTATTACGCTCTCTATTATCATTGTATTTGTTATTTTACTGCTGTGCGTAGTTACCACTTCGAAAGCCTATGATTACAAACATACCGTAGATCCGCTTACAAAAAAACAAGACAAAAAAAAGTAAGGTGCGCTCGTTTCACACCTACTTTTTGTATTAGCTCTGCATTGTTTTTAAATCATGATCATTCAATTGAAATGCTTGCTTAATTTTGTTTTCCAAGTTTTTTGTTACTCTTCGCTTGCCCACTTCAACCAGTGCGATTAAAGAAAAGCTGCAGTTCACTGCTTGGGCGAAGTTTCGCTGATTCATATTGTAGTTTTTCCGAATGTTTTTTACCGTTTCTTTATTCATTTACACTCACTCCGCTTAACTCAATATACTTTTTTCTACTCAAGTTCAAGTCACATGTTCATCTAGCTGCCGATAGAGCGTGAGAAATTGCTGCTGTTCTTCTTCTTTATAGCAAGCAAACAGTTTTTCACCCCCGTGCTGCATGTCTTTCTCAGCAGCTTGAATCACTTGTTTCCCTTTGTTTGTAAGTTCAACCATAACTTTACGCCGGTCTCTTTTTGAATGGTAGCGCTCCACAAGGTTCAGTTCATACAAACGTGTAATCGATGCTGTGATAACGCTTGGGCTCGCCTTCATTTCGTCTGCCACTTTGGTGACAGGTGTTGCATCTGCACGTTCAACAATCAGTAAAATATGATATTGAAAAGGGGTAATTCCGTAATGCTGTAAAAGGCTTTTTACATTTGTCATTACTTTTTTGTTTAAAGATATTGAGATTCTTTGAATTTCTTCACCAAATATCAATGGATCCATCCACCTCACTGCCCCTTTCTCTCCAACATGTTTTATGATGAACTTTAGATTTCTGTAGCACCTTATGAATTTATACTTTTCGGAGCTGGAAGCATACGAATATCTTCCTCTTGAGCTTCTGATTTCTTTTCTTCGACTACTTTATCTTTACGTACGTCACGAAGGAAGAAACTTAAGATTAAACCGATAACAGAAATCGCTGTTGCCCAGTAGAAGGCATCGTTAATACCTTGAATCGTACCTTGCTGCGTCATTTTTCCAGATAAAATCGTCAGCGCTTGCTGCTGAGCTTGATCTTGTGATAAATGCAAAGTAGCAGCTACTTTTTGTACAAATAAATGAAAGCTATTCATAAAGAATGGATCTGACGTATTCATAGAACTGCTGATTTCATTTACGTGATACGTTGTACGGTTCGTAAAAATAGTCGTCATTAAACTAATACCAATTGAACCACTTACTTGACGAAGCGTATTAGACATTGACGTTCCGTGACTGCTTAGTCGCTGCGGAAGCTGATTCAAACCGGCTGTCATAATTGGCATCATTAAAAGTGACATACCAAACGAGCGGATAATATAAATCGCTAAAATATGATTAAAAGGTGTATCCATCGTCAGCTTCGTAAATTCAAACGTTGAAATAGATGTAATGAGCATACCAACGATTGCTAGCGGGCGAGGTCCCACTTTATCAAACAATGTACCTGAAATCGGCGACATAACCAGCATAACAAGTGCGCCAGGAAGCAACAGCAGTCCTGAATCAAAAGCAGAATATCCGCGGATATTTTGCAAGTAAATTGGAAGCAAGAACATACCTGCGTACATACTGATTGTAATCGCAATACTAATAATATTTGATAGTGAAAAAATATTATATTTAAACACGCGCATATCCAATAGCGGCTTTTCAGATTTAATTTGTTGAAGAACAAATATAATTAAAAGAACCGCCCCGCCAATGATTGTAGAAAGAACAACTGAATCTGTCCAGCCGTCATTTCCAGCTTCACTGAATCCGTAGAGCAATAATCCCATACCTGCAAGTGATGTCACAACCGAAGGCATGTGAACTTTTACATCCTTTGGAGGCTGAATGTCTTTTAATTGAAAGAAAGCAATAATTAATACAATGGCACCTAATGGCACCATGCCGTTAAAAAGGATGTGCCAATCATAGTTTTGAATAACCCATCCAGATAATGTTGGACCAATAGCCGGTGCGAACATCATGGCTAATCCAAAAATGCCCATCCCTTTTCCTCGCATGTGAGGAGGGAAAATAAACACAATAATGGTCATAACAAGAGGCGATAAGACACCTCCGCCAATAGCTTGAATTAAACGGCCGGTAAGCATAATTGAAAATGTAGGTGCAATTCCGCAAATCAATGACCCTACTGTAAAACAAAACATTGCAAATAAGAACAAGCGACGCACACCAAATCGTTCAATTAAAAAAGCTGAAAGCGGAATTAACGCCCCGTTCACAAGCATATATCCAGTTAACAACCACTGAGCTGTATTTGCTGTTACGCCAAACTCAGTAATCAAATGCGGGATGGCTACGTTTAATAACGTTTGGTTTAATATCGCAAGAAACAAACCAAGCATTAACACAATTAATAGCGGGATATGCTTTTTGATGGATCCATCACTTGTATTCTCTATACTGGCTGTCATCATATTTCCTCCCTTCTTGAACTTTTGTAGTAAGAATTAGTCTTTCGAAATTTTTACTTCAGCGTTCATTCCTGGTAGCACATGCTCTGAATAATTAGAAATAGAGATTTTTACAGGAACCGTTTGAGATACTTTTGTGTAGTTTCCATCCGAGCTTGAATTCGATGTTAAAGATGAAAGTGAATTAGTTGCATATCCCACTTCTTCAACTTTACCGTCAATTTTTGTACTGCTATCTCCGTCTACTGTTACATCCACATCGTCGCCTTCTTTAATATCCTTAAGCTGATCCTCTTTGATATTCGCTACGATAAATAGATTTTTCATATCTACTTCCGTTGCAATTTGCTGTCCAGCTTGAACCATTTGATTTTCTTTTACATTTGTTTGAATAATTTTTCCATCTGCTGGTACTATAGCAGCTACAGAGCCTTTTTCAGCTTGAATCTTAGCAATTTCAGCATCTTTTGATACATCAGTTCCTTCTTCCACTGTCCAGCTTGCTACTTTACCTGCTGCAGGTGCAATTACGTTGTATACATCTCCAGATACTTTAGCGTTATCCGTTGTAATATAGTTGGATTTTTGAACGTAATAATACCCTCCTCCAATTAATAAAGCCAAAATAACGATGATTCCAATAAAATTTGTTACCATTAAGCGACTTCTAGACATTCATTACTCCTCCTTGATATTTCACTAATAAAATTACTTTCTTATATAGCTTTTTAATAAAGATATTATCTCCATCTATTAGGAAATATGTTTCTTTATAATCATCTATTTGGTTAACTACCTAAATAACTTTATCATAAAGATATTTTTCCGTAAAGATATTAATTTAAAAATAATAATGGTGGTTAAAGATAATCATTGCCATCCTTTACAATTGTTTCATTTTATTTTAGAGTTAGTTTATATATGTCCGTAGTGTATAAGGAGATGGAAGCTAGCATGGATAACAATTTAGAATCAAAAATTGAACACCTTTATCAAATTAACACATCTTTTTTTCAATATATACGACATTTAGTCGAAGAAACATTAAAAACACAGCCTTATCACTTAACACCCACTAAATTTTATATCTTAAACTACATTGCCAGCGGCACAAAGTATATGGTGGCAGATATTTCAAATAAACTTCACTTAACCTCGGGCGCTACAACTAGCTTATTAAATCAATTGGAAGAAGAATCTCTCATTCAGCGCGTGCGAGACGAAAAAGACCGGAGAGTCGTGTGGGTTTCATTGACAGATGAATCAAAAAAGCTTGTTTCAATGATTACAGAAAAGCGAAATGTATTTTTAAAAGATATGCTAGCAGCTCTAACTGTAGAAGAACAGGAAGAATATTTTCGCTTATTAAATAAAATGGATGCCCTTTTAAGTGATAAATATGGATTTTCATATTAGATTATCCAAAAGAGCTCCGCTTCAATTCGAAGCGGAGCTCTTCGCTATTTTAGAAAGCAGAACTCATTAACGCACCTGCTTTGTCAGGAAAATCGATAAAAGGATTTCGGTTGCCTTGCAATTCAAAAATTGCTGCATTTCGATGTTTTTCATAAAGTGACACGGTAAATTCTTCATGCCATTTTAGTAAAAGAGGAAGATCTACTCGTGAAGAGTCAATTTTATTATGATAGCGAATTAAAAAATAAAGCGTAGCTCGAGCTACAATTCCTTTTCCATATTCGGGTTCAAACTTACCTTTTTCTGCTTTACCGCACCCTTCTTTCACATCTGATTGTTTAACTTCCGGTGTATAATTCGGGAAGTCAATATAAGAAGAATTACCTCTTCGGCTGTTACAAGAAGGTTCACACGCAAATAAATGATGCAAATCGCCTCTCATAGGCTCTTGTTTTCCAAACCAAGATTGCGGGACAACGTGCTCACAGTTTAGCAGTATATCATTGCTTGAAACAGATGAGTTACTAAGCGACTGAAGTTGATCAATATCTTGCTGTATAGCTTCTAACGGATCCATGCCTTTCCCTGAATACAGACTCTTCAGCTCTCCATTTTCCTGTAGATCCACCCATGGATATACATATTTATGCGGCGAATAACTCAGCAAATGCTGATGCGTTTCCGTTAACAAAGCTTGCATGGCTTCTCTTTTAAAGAGAGTACCTCGATAATAAAGATTTTTACTCTCTTCATCCGTCTTTTCATCATAATAACTTCGATTGTTTACGTATTCGTGATAAAGAGCTTTTGCCTGCTGCTTTTCCATCATTAACATATCTAAACTGCTTCTCATCCGATCACCTCTGAAGTCATCTGACGTTGAATTTCACGCAACAGCTTTTCAACAACGGTCAAGTGCACAAATCCGTTTCCTACTTCTCTTGGTGATTCATTTAATGGAAATGTTCTTCTGATTAACTGTGCGTAAAGCTCTGGTTCTGTAAGTTCTCTTCCAAACGTTTCATTTGAAAGAACTTTTATCAATGCCAAAGCTCCCGCTACGTGAGGTGTTGCCATAGAAGTTCCGCTCAGTGCGGCATACTTTCCATTCAAGTAAGTTGATACGATCTTCTCTCCTGGAGCCACTAAGTCCACTTCGTTGTTCGAGTTGGAAAATATTGAAGAACGTTTCTCTAAATCAACGGCTCCTACGCTAATCACTTCATTATATGAGCCTGGGTACGCAAACTCATCTGTGGAGCTTTCTCCATCTCCTTCATTTCCCGCTGCGCAGACAACCAAAATATTCTGATCGACAGCACTTTGAATCGCTTCATGTAGCTCAGGTACATCCGACGGACCTCCAAGTGACATTGAAATGATATCTACTTTTTGCTCGATAGCGTAGTTAATACCTTGAATAATCCACTCGTATTGACCTGAACCATTTTCATCAAGTACTTTCAGAATAAGTAAATTCACTTCCGGCGCCACTCCTACAACACCCATTCCATTATGCGCTGCTGCAATTGTGCCTGCAACGTGAGTACCGTGACCATTATAGTCTTGATAAACATCAGGATTTTGCTGATCATCGTGCGTAAAATTTCTTCCTCCCATAATTCGCTCCTGCAAATCTGGGTGTGTAACCTCACAGCCAGTATCCAAAACCGCTACGGTTATTCCCTGTCCCTTTGTTTGCTTCCATACTTCCTCTGCTCCAATTAGAGCTACTCCTTGCGGGATTTCATTAAATTGATTCAATTGTTCAACTACTTGAAATGGGATAATGCGCATTTTGTTCTTCATTTAGATTCCCCCTGCAGGATTAAATGGAAGCTAGTTCATGGTGGGATCACTTTTAATCGCTTATTTTTGGAGTTCACTCATCGAGGTTTGTTGCTTCTAAACTTATTATAACACAAAACAAGAACACTTGTTTGTATTTTTGTTGAATTTTTTACAAATAAATAAAGCAGAAGCAAAATTTCCGCCTCTGCTTTTTATTTATTGTTGGTCTTTAGAAGAATCAGGAACGGCACATTGACCATCTGCACAAAAGGCATCATCTGCGCCTTCTGGAGACAGGCTCTTCAAAGTGGGAGTCGGATTTTCTTCTTCCCATACTTGTTGGAGAGCCCCCACAAATGTCTCGACTGGCTGTGCACCTGAAATCGCATATTTTTGATTAACAACAAAATATGGAACACCGCTAATGCCATATTGCTGAGCCGTTGCTTCATCACTGCGCACTTCATTTGCGTATGCGTTTTTATCCGCGAGAATTTGACGTGCTTCTTCTCGGTCAAGACCTGCATCTTCTGCAACAGCAACCAGCGTCTCTTCTTCACCTAGATGTTTTGATTCAGTAAAGTATGCATATAAGAGTTTTTCTGTAATGGCTGCTTCTTTTCCTTGAGCTTTTGCAAATTTAGCTAAGCGGTGAGCATCAAATGTATTAGTTGGCTTCATATCGTCAAAATTAAAGGATAATCCTACACCAGCTGCCTGCTGGCCGATACCTTCATTTGCTTGTTTTGCTTGTTCAATGGTCATTCCATATTTAGCAGCAAGAGCTTCATTAATCGTTTTACCAGTATTAACTGGGGCATTTGGATCTAGCTCGAAGCTTTTAAATTCAACCTGCACATCATCTTTGTGTGCAAATTGCTGAAGCGCTTGCTCTAATCGACGCTTTCCAATATAACAAAAAGGACAGACAAAATCTGACCAAACTTCTATTTTCATCGTGACACCTCTTCAATTCAAGATAATTCTTATCGTAGCATACCTTTGAAAAATTTCCATCATAACTTGCTCAAACAAAGCAAAAACACGGTGTTGGTTTACATACTAAGTGTATTAAATCAACACCGTGTTTTTATCTCACTTATTTTAAATTCATTGCTTTTAGAAGGGCATCATGTAAATACGTATTTTCATATTAGCTAATTAATGCTTGGGGGAACTTCAAGCCACCCTTTTTTGATCATAATTTCTGTTGCTTCTCTTGCATATTGAAACGCATCTTCTCCTATCAGCATCATTTTAGCCACAATATCTCTTCGAAAACTAAAGGCTGCTCCAAATGCCTGACTTCCAATACTAAAATTACTCAGTAAAATATCGCATGTCAGCATCAAACGATCAGAAAAAGCAGACGTCTCAGAAGGAGTTATGCTTCCTGTTGAGGCAACGGAAGGTGAAATATCGTCTTGTATAATTACTTCCTCTAGACGTGTAATAATCTTTTTACTGAGCTCTTTTCCTTTCAAAAAATGCTTTTTGACTTCGGTATCTTTAGCCGTTTGAGAAAAAGCCTTCATTAACTTCATCCCCACAATGTTTGTTTCGACCCCGTGATAAAGCTGAGCTAGCTCCATCGTATTTAATACTCTTTTATCTGCAAACACATTTAAGCCGCTCAAATATTTTCTGTCAGAAACAAACTCAACGGTGGTTGGCATCGGAATATAAGGTGGGCGTGATAAAATCCCTTTTTCAGTAAATACTGCGTACAGGAATCGTAACAACCTTGCGTAATCTTTGTTAAATCTTGATAAAATTTCAACACGTCTTCTCTGTAGGCCTTACCTAAACTTAATGTATACATCCCCATACTAATTTCTTTAATAACACGAAGAAACATAATATCAAATCCATTAGTAAATAGTTTTGGAGCCTGTACGTTTACGTCTTGAGATGAAAGCCCCGTTGGCACTACGGCTCCTTCTTTTTCAAATATTGTTTTTATCTTTCGTATGTATATAATAAGCTGCTCACGCAAGTCTATCATAATAGTTTTAGCATCTTCATCGTCTGCATGTTCGATCATATAATCCAACAAGCAAATGATTAACGTTTTCTGCTGATATGTCATCCACAGCGTTCCAATTTCACTTGAGGTAATACTACGTTTGTCAGGCACTGTTACTTCCCTCCGCTTCTTCAGCTTTGTTGAGTGCTTTGGTCGCTCGAAAGAGAACATACTCATTGTACGTTTACTTATCATTATGCTATCTTACATTCTTTTTTTATTTAACCCTCTTACCTATAGCTTTTGGGCAACAAAAAAACAGCTCCGCACTTACAGAACTGTTTTTTATCTTAAGCACGAAACGAGTACTCAACACCTGTTAAGTCCTCAGATACGCTCCATAGTTTTTCCGCTACGTCCGGTTTAAATAAAACATCTCCCATCATATCTTTTACAGGATATCCTTTTTTAGCATCTTTTCCGTCTGGTCCAATATATGTACCGCCTTCTATTGATTCAGTGGCTGCATAAAGAGTAGGCAGCGCGCCCATCTCTGCAGATTGACTAAATAGCTTGACTAAAAATTTCAACAAGCCGTTTGGTTCTTTACCTGAACCGCGTGATAATAGGTTTGTATTTGAAATACCTGGATGTACAGCGGCACTAATTGTCGTTGATCCGGCTGCTTCTAAGCGAGTTTGCAATTCTTTGGCAAACAATAGGTTGGCGAGTTTGCTTTGTCTATAGAACTTCATAGGACTGTAGCCTTTTTCCCCGTCGAGATTATCAAAATAGATTTCTCCAGAATTAGCGGCTATACTGCTTACCGTTACGACACGTGAATGTGAAGTGGCCGTTAGTAAAGGAAGCAGCAAACCTGTAAGTGCAAAATGCCCTAAATGATTACAGCCAAACTGCAGTTCAAATCCGTCTTTCGTTTTGCTGTGGGGCGGCACCATCACGCCTGCATTATTAATGAGAAGATCCAAAGACGAGTATTGTTGAAGAAATTGATTGGCAAAATGCCGAATAGAGCTCAAGTCACTAAGATCTAATGACATAATAGTCACTTTAGCATTCCCATTATTCGCTTTAATTCTCTGTTTAGCTTCTTTCCCTTTTGCTTTATTACGCACAGCAAGAATGATTTCTGCTCCGCGAGCTGCTAGAGCCCTTGCTGCTTCAAACCCAATACCGCTGTTTCCTCCCGTTATAAGGGCTGTTTTCCCCGTTACATCGGGCATTCGTTCAGCTGTCCATTTTGTTGTCATATAAAGTTCTCCCTTTCAGCTATAGCTGTTTTCTAGAATGTACGCGTCTCAGTCACACTAAATTTACGTTTCTAAAAAATTAAAGTATGTATAAAGTATAATGTCTTCAAAACAAAAGGGACAAGCTTTTTCAAAGCTCGTCCCTTTTATATGTTTACGTAAGCCGCGGCGAATCATAGCGTCCAAACCAGTCGTACCTGTTTGTGGATATCCATTTGTATAGCGGACTAAACGCTTTTTTCATCAATGGTAAATGCAGAAGTACACCAATTGGACATGTAAGAGGTAAAATAGCCAAAAGTCGTCTAACCGTTTCAAATCCTGCTAGAACTTCACCTTTTTTGGTCACCATATGAATTTGATCATATAAATCTCTTCCCTCTTCTTTTAAGTAGCTATACTCTGTTCGTTCAATATATTGAACTGGAATCCACTGAATTTGGTTCGTCCAGTCCAGCGCTTTAATGATTTTTTTTACGTTGTAGCATAAAGGACATTCTGCATCAAAAAATACTTTGTGCTTCATTATTTTCACCTTTCTTTCTTTCTTTTGTTCCTTTTCCTTAGTTTATAAATACCCTTTTCCCCTTTTTAATAACCATCATTAGGAGGCACTTCTTGTGAAGCCGCGAAAGAAAACAGGATTTTTTTATAAAATATCACTTTTTTGGTTTAAAGCGCTAAAAACATGTTAGAATAGATTTCATATTGATTTGAAGCACTAGATGCACGCATTTAGTCGCATACTAAAAAAACTGAATAAATCCAATGATAAAAGGTAAGGGTAATGTGTTCGTAAACTTATCATGGAAGTAGGTTTATAAATGACGAAGAAAGAAGGAGGAACAGGTGATTACTTTTATCCATTTCATATAAGCTTTTTTACGTAAGGATGTGTAAACGATGAAAAATAAGTACATGCTGTCAGCTTCAGGTATGTATATTAACTACTTTTTACTTGGCATGGTCAATATCATGCTTGCATCAAATATGTCATTTTTGACAAAACAATTAAATACCGACGGTGCTGGAATCAGCTATATTATTTCTGCTATCGGAATTGGAAAATTGCTTTCATATTCTCTATCAGGCATCTTGTCTGATAAAATCGGACGAAAGCCTTTAATTATTGTTTCGTCTCTGACGATGGCTATTTTCTTAATTGGCATTCCATTATCGCCAAATTATCAAACAGCTTTCATTTTTGCTATTATCGCCGGTATTGCAAACTCTGCTATGGATGCTGGAACGTACCCTGCTTTAATTGAGGTCTTTCCTAAATCTTCAGGCTCAGCCAGTGTTCTTGTAAAAGCATTTATTTCAGCAGGAGCAGCGCTTCTTCCGTTTATGATTGCCTTTTTTGCAGATCGTGATTTGTTTTATGGGTATGCTTTTTTTCTTCCTGCTCTTATTTATTTACTAAATATGATCTTTATGTTCAAACTGCCTTTTCCCAATCATAAACGCGAACAGAGTGCAGTTCAACAACAAAATACAGGAGAGAATAAATTTATCTCTGCTCCTAACATGAAACAAGAAGGAATTGCTCTTATTGTGATTGGATTTACTTCTACAGCGCTTTTTACGGTAGCTCAAATTTGGCTCCCTACTTATGGTCAACAAGTATTAGGTATGGCTGAAAGCAGCTCGGTTCGCCTTTTAAGCTACTACAGCATCGGAGCTTTAATCTCTGTTTTAGTATTAGCTGTATTATTAAGCAAAGTGCTTCGTCCTGTAACCGTTATTCTCGTTTACCCGATGATTACCCTTATAGCGGTACTTACGCTTCTGTTTGTTAAAGTACCTGCTATTGCAATTGCAGCTGCTTTTTTCATGGGGTTTTCTACGGCTGGAGTCTTTCAATTAGCGATTACTGTTATGACCGAGCTTTTTTGGAATAAAAAAGGAACGGTTACTGGAATTGTCGCGACGGCTGCTGGATTAGCTGCTATTTTATTGCCTTTAGCAACAGGGCTCATGTCTAAAACGGGACATATTTCAATTATTTTTATTTTTGATGCGATGCTTTCAGTAGTAGGTATGGCAGCGGCAGCTTTTGTTAATTACCGCTACCGCAAAATTTCAAATAGAAATCGCAGCGAACAAATTCAAGAAACAGCCTCATAAAAAAGAGGCTGGGACATCCCGAAATGAATTCAACCCAAATAAGAACAATCTGGATACATGATCTGGGCTGCTTGCTCGACCGCTGTTGCTTACCGTGCCAGGTTTCGCTTTCCGCGGGCGGCCGATGAGCCTCCTCGTCGCTTGCGCTCCTGCGTTCACCATGATTATAAAAAAACACGAACTATTTATCCATTTTTGATAGATAGTTCGTGTTTTAATTTAATCAAACTACTTTTCTTCCACCCTCTTCTTAACTTTTCAACTCATTTCCCCAGCTGATTTTTGCTTCATCAATAGAAACATCACACCTGAAATAACCGCAAAAACAGCTAAAATGTAAAAAGTAGAAGGCAACGGAATCACGCTGACTAGTGACCCCATAGCTAAGCTGCTGACAACTGCTGAAGTTTGTATAGCTGTCATGTATGCCGTCGTGGCTAGTCCAATTTGACGCGGGGCCAGTGACTGAGCATACACCATTCCAACTCCCATCGTAGCGGATAGAATAAAAGCATAAAATACTTGAAGCGCAATTAATCCACTAAGCGGTAAATGAAGGCTTGTTAAAACAAAATAAAGCACTTGGCAAGCAATTCCAATGATAAAGAATCGTTTAACTCCGACCTTATCAGAAAAATAGCCCCCTAACGGCATAAATACTAGCTCGAAAATAGACGTAACGGTAAAGAGAATCCCTACAATCGAAACGGATTGCTTTAACGTATCCGTTATGTAGAGCGGCAAATACATAGAACGCCCGGAATCACCGGCAAAAATAAAAAGAGCTGCTACGAATACAGCTATTAATACAGAAGGTATACCAGCTGGCGCTTTTGAAGATGCATGAGCTGAAGTTTGAGGCATACTGTCTTCTTTAAGCGCAAAAAGAACCCATACTAAAGTTGCTAGCGATAACAACCCTGATAGTAAAAACAAAAGAGTATACCCTCCGTGGTCAATGATTAAAGCGCCTAGCATAGGTCCAAAAATATAGCCTTGTGAAAACGCCATTCGGACAGTACCAGTAATCGTACCTGCCTGCGATTTGCTGTCTTCCTTTTTAACAATAAAGTCGTTCAGCAGGGCAAAGAAAAAAGAAAACGCATTAAACCCTCCTATAGCAAGTAAAATGAGTGCTATTGTATAAGAATGCGTAAACGCTAACGGAACTCTTGAAATGGTTCCAATCAGTAACGCCCAAATAATAAATGGCTTTCGTTTCCCCCATTTGTCTGATAATGAAGCTAAATAAAACGATACGACTAAACCAATAATGCTCATTGGTACAAACAAAAACCCTGCTTGAAACGAAGTGGCATGCAATGTATTTGTTGCCCACACCGTTAAATAAGGCATAAAGCCCCCAACAGACAATCCAATAATAAATAATGAAATAAAAATTGTTCGAAAATCCCGGTCTGTAAATACAATCTTTATGCCCGATACAAATGAATTTTCTGCTTTCGACATGAACTCATTTCAACCCTTTCTATCCAGCTTTCAAACGTTCAATTCCCGCAAAAAAATGCACCTTTCTTCAAGAAAATGCAGAAGAAAGGTGTGTAAATAAAGGTTATTTTCCAATTTGTACAGCAATTTTTTCTTTTTGTTCTTCCTTGTTGATCAGCTCTTTGAATTTAGTTAAAAGAGGTGCTTTTAATTCTTCATCTTTCAACGCAAAAGCAAGGGTCGTAAAAATAAAATCTAATTTTTCCCCTGCATCATAACGTTCGCCTTCGAATTCGTAAGCATAAATAGAACGGTCTATATTCATACGCTGAATAGCATCCGTTAGCTGAATTTCCCCGCCTTTTCCAGCTTCCTGCGTTTCAAGATAATCAAAAATGTCAGGTGTAAACACATAGCGTCCAATAATCCCCAATTTAGAAGGAGCTTCTTCGACTGATGGTTTTTCTACAAAACCATTCACTTCGTATAATCTGTTTTTATTTGCTTTTGGATCTATAATCCCGTAACGGTGAACGGATTCTTCCTCTACGCGCTGTACGCCGATAACCGACGAACCCGTTTGGTTATACTGGTCAATCAGCTGTTTTAAACAAGGCTGGTCTGGGTCTGTTAAGTCATCTCCCAATAAAACTGCAAACGGTTCGTTTCCAATAAACTGTCGAGCGCAGTTAATCGCGTGGCCAAGGCCCTTCATTTCTTTTTGACGAACGTAATGAATATTTGCTAGTTCAGAGATATGCTCCATTTCTTCTAATAGTTCGGTCTTTCCTTTTTGATCAAGCAAGTGTTCTAGTTGAATATTATGATCAAAATGATTTTCGATTGCTTGTTTCCCGTTTCCTGTAACAATTAAAATATCTTCGATTCCTGATTTTAAGGCTTCTTCTACAATAAATTGAATTACGGGCTTATTTACAATTGGAAGCATTTCTTTTGGAATAGATTTTGTAACGGGTAAAAAACGAGTACCTAACCCTGCTGCTGGTATAACTGCTTTTTTTATAGTCTTCATATTATTTACTCCTCTCTGTTAGTTATCTAGCTGCCTTACATCTATTACACTTTAACAGGCACCATCTTGAAAATTTCTTTCACTCCTTGCTTGTATCCTCCTGCTGAGCGAAGTGATTCTCCAATTTGTTGTGCATGCTGTTTATATGCGGGAGTAGTTAAAACGTCGTTAACTGTATTTTTGATTAGCTCAGCAGATACATTATTTTTATCTAATTTCACGCCTGCTCCTAACTCCTGCACGCGATCTCCAACCATAAATTGATCCACTGCCATTGGAATAACGACAAGCGGCGTATCGTAGTATAAACCTTCACTGCTGCTGTTCATTCCGCCGTGAGTAATAAATAAATCCGCACGTTTTAAAATTTCTAGCTGCGGTACGTATTGTTTCACAATGAAGTTTTCTGGAATGTGTGCTAATTCTTCAGGTTTTGTATTTTTACCAATAGATAAAATAACTTTACCCTTAAAATCTTTTAATGCTTTTATACATAAGTTATAGATTTCTAGCTGCTGATTAAAAATAGTTCCCATAGAAACAAAAATAATTTTTTCATTTTCATTTTGTAAATAAGAAGGATCTTCAATATCTAGTCGTTTAACAATTGAAGGACCAATAAACTTGTACTCATTCGTAAATTCAGATACGTGTGGCTGAAAAAATTCTGACGTAAATACTAACGTAATATCCCCTGGATTTGACATAATGTCCATGGAATCTTTTAACTCAGTATTATATTGATTGTTGAACTTATTTAATGATTTTTCGAATTGAGGATAAAAGGAAGATTGGTCAGGTTCTGTTTGACCACTTGGCATCATACAAGTTGCTAACTCCTTATTTAACGCAAACGTCGTACAAAGAGAAACCTTTGGAAGCTGAAGAAGGTCGGCTACAGCAGAACCTGCTAAAAGGTGATAATCGTAAAGTACATAATCATATGTTTCATGTTTTGTTTCACTCATAATTTTAGTAATAATATTTTCAGATTCATTTAAAAATAAGTTCATTATTTCATAGCGGTCATAAGACTCTTCTTTAGTCATTCGGTTACTCATATCAAGACTTGGACGAAAATCTTCGTATTCACGAAATGTCGCTCCTGATTTTTTAATTTTTTCAGCATAGTCTTCAATGCCATAATAGACAACCTTTTCCCCTTGAGCCATCAATTCTTTTACAATTCCTAAAGAAGGGTTCACATGTCCTTCACCTGGAAAGCCTATCACTAATACATTTCCCATAACATCCATTCCTTTCACTTAGTTAATAATTAAATTACTTAATTGTTAATTTGGTAAATTTATTGTATAGAAACTGAATTTACTATAAATTATCTTTATCGTAAAGTCATTAAGCGTTTTCAACTAAAAAAAGGTTAAATAGGCTCATTTTGGAATATGGTTATAAATTAACTCAAGAAAAACAAATATTGTAAAATTTATCTTGTTTGTAAATAGATGTATGTGCTTCATTATGATGCAAATAAAAAACGCACCTCGCTAAATCAAGCAAGAGGTGCGTTTTTTATTTAAAAGTTGTATAACTCCCATATATCTGAGGTTTCTGAACCAATATACCAAGCTGCCG
>NZ_JYOO01000007.1 GCF_000956595.1 Priestia aryabhattai B8W22
CCGCCGCTCTTAAGCGACTTTACTATCATAACAAGTTGCAACCTAGTTGTCAACAAGTTTTTTTATTTATTTATCACTTCGATGTTTGCTTCAGCAGTTCATCTTAGCGACATTTAATAATATACCATGCCTTCTTTTATTGTGCAATAGTTTTTCTATATATTTTTAAAAACTATTTTCTTGTACACGAAACGTTAGCCAATTAATAGATACTAGCATATCTAGATACAAACTAGCATAATGTCTATTAAATCATTATCCGCCAAGGAGGCGTTCACTTGGATACCTTAATTGCAGCTGCACTCTATTTGTCCTTTTGTATGTCTATTCTCTTAATTTCACTTGCTTATTGGGAATCAATTCAAATGTCTAATAAAGAAGGCAAAGTCAACGGCCTTTCATTTATTTCACTTTCAACATTCAGCATGATTTTTTGTTTGTTTACTTCATATTTTTATACCATTCTTTATTAACATGATGTTACGTTGTCTTCTTATAATAAGGAGACATTTCTTTATTTTATTACAATATTCGCATTCGGTATACTTACTTATTGAAATCAATACGATAAATTTAGTTCCCCCCTTCTTCATACGTGCGGTGGACAGTGAAGGAATTTGTCGAATGATTTTTTGGAACACTTTCTTTAAATTTGATAAACTACTTTTAGAAAACGCTTTCATATATACTTTAACATTATTCAAGGAGGAAACCAAATGAAACCATTGCTTGAATTAACGGTTGGAGAACTTTTAAAAGAAAGTACAAAAAAGTTTGGGCATCAAGAAGCGGTTATCTACTCTGAACAAAATATTCGCTATACGTACGCAGAGTTTTATCAAGAAACCTCTCGAGTTGCAAAGGCACTTCTAGCCACCGGTCTCAAAAAAGGCGATCATATCGCTATCTGGGCTACCAATGTGCCAGAATGGTTACTTCTGCAATTCGCAGCCGCTAGAATAGGCGCTGTTTTGGTTACCCTTAATACAAGCTACCAGTCCTCTGAATTAGAGTATGTATTGAGTCATTCTGATACAGCAGCGCTATTTTTCATTGATGAATTTAAAAGCACTTCTTATACGTCTATTATCACCAACATTGAACATAATCTTCCCAAACTAAAACATCTTATAAACTTAAGTGGATCAAGCGAACATACTTCTTGGAACGAGTTCTTAATGAGTAGCTCAATGGTATCGGATGAGATTCTCGATAAGTATGAGCAATCCTTACATATCCATGAAGTTATCAATATGCAATATACTTCCGGAACAACAGGTTTTCCAAAAGGAGTTATGCTAAGTCACCATAATATAGTAAACAACGGCTTTTTAGTTGCTCAGTCTATGAAACTGACTAACGAAGACCGCTTATGCATCCCAGTTCCTTTCTTTCATTGTTTTGGATGTGTGCTGGGCGTTCTAGCATGCATATCCGTAGGTGCTACTATGCTACCGATTATTGAATTTCAGCCTTCCTCTGTTTTACGCACCGTAGAGAAAGAAAAATGTACAGCTCTTCACGGTGTACCAACTATGTTTATTGCGGAATTAAATGCACTTGAGTTTAATCAATATGATTTATCTACTCTTCGCACAGGAATCATGGCTGGTTCTAATTGTCCAGCAGAAGTAATGAAGCGAGTTATACATGACATGGGTATCAACGAAATTACCATCGCCTATGGTCAAACCGAAACATCTCCCGTAATCACCCAAACAACTCCAACTGATTCGATCGAGCGGCGAGTACAAACGGTTGGCAAAGTGCATGATCATGTACAGATTCAAATTATTAATCCAGTTACAGGTAAACAAGCTTCTTTCGGAGAACAAGGAGAACTTTGTGCAAAAGGATATTTAACAATGAAAGGATATTACAAAATGCCGGAAGAAACAGAAAAAACAATTGTAGAAGGCTGGCTACATACAGGTGATTTAGCTACCATCGATAAAGATGGCTATGTAAAAATTACAGGACGCCTAAAAGATATGATTATTAGAGGCGGAGAAAATATTTACCCAAGAGAAATTGAAGAGTTTTTATATAGAATACCCGAGGTAGAAGATGTGCAAATTGTCGGTATTCCTGATCCAAAGTATGGAGAACGAGTTGCTGCATGCATTAAACTCAAGCAACATTCTTTTCTTACCGCTCAAGAAATCAAAGACTTTTGCAAAGGTAAGCTTGCTCATTTCAAAATTCCCGAATATATTTATTTTATAGACGACTTTCCCATGACGGCATCCGGCAAGATTCAAAAATATAAATTAAAAGAAAAGATCGTAGCGCTTTATAAATAATCAGATTTTTTTGAATTTCACCTGTCATTATGAAGAAAAGTTTACTATACTGATACATATCTGTTTTTCTTCTTTCATACAGATATAAACAACAATGTCTATTGAAATAGGTGAAAATAATGGAAAATGAAATGTTGCTTAAATTAGGTATTTCTGCTGTACTTGGCCTTATTATTGGAATTGAAAGGGAACTAAAACGAAAGCCTGTTGGTTTAAAAACATCTCTCGTAATTTCCATTATTAGCTGCTTACTCACGATTGTTTCGATTGAGTCTTCTCAAATTTTTAATAAAGGTGACCATATCACAATGGACCCGCTTCGTCTGGCTGCTCAAATTGTTTCTGGAATTGGTTTTTTAGGAGCGGGTGTTATTTTACGAAAAGAAAATGACAGCATCTCCGGGCTTACAACAGCGGCTATTATCTGGGGAGCAGCAGGTATAGGCATTGCGGTAGGTGCAGGGTTTTATCCTGAAGCTATTACCGGAGTTGTACTGCTCATCATCAGCGTTGAACTTCTTCCTTTCCTTATTACTATTCTAGGGCCTAGGCAACTGCGCGAGAAAGAGCTTATTCTTCAACTCAAGCTGGCTGATAAGCACAATATTTTTGATACAACTAACAGCATTAGAGAAAAGAATATTACGATAAAAAATATTCGAATCAAAGATTTAGACACCAATGAATTATATATACGTATGAAAGTGTCAGTTAATAATCAGCGTCCTACTACAGAAGTGTATTACGAGATTCAAAAAATCAGCGGTATTCGTAGCATTGAAGTTGAAAATGTATAAATAAAAAACGGCCAATTGGCCGTTTTTTTATTTATATTTTTCAATCTGTTGTAAAAATTCCCTCTGTTTTACTAGAGACAGCCGGTATTGATCATCGATAATTTCTGTTAATAACTCATGTTTACGGCTCTTTGATACATTCAATCTGTGGATAAGAACTCTGCATTCATACAAAAACTGTGTATACTGTGTGTAACTCTCATCATAAGTTGAAGATAATTCTTCTTTAATTCGTTTTGTCAACAAAGGACTAGCGCCATCTGTGGATATTGCTAGCGATAATCTCCCTCTAGAAAACTGTGCAGGAATTTGAATATTTCCATCAGAAAAACTGCTGGCCATATTAACCAACTGATCATTTTTAATATGCTGTTTAACAAACTTATTCACAGCTTTATCATTTGTAGCTACAACAATAAAAAAAACATTAAGTAAGTCTTCTTCTCCTAGTTTTTTTCTTTTTACACGGAGCTGATTTTTAGCTTCCCACTCACTTATTTCGGCTGAAACAGTTGGAGCAACCACTGTAATGGCTGCTCCTTCTTGTAAAAAACCTTTAATTCTACGAGTTGCGATTGTTCCGCCTCCAACTACTAAGACCGAACGATCCTTTAAATCAAGCATAACGGTATACATCGTATTGATTTCCTTTGCTCGATAATAACGTTTTTACTTGATGACTTAAAATGTGTGCAAGTCCATCATGATAACCTAGGTAGTTGGCTAAGATAAACTGCTGGTCATCTGTTGATAACTGCTCCAATTCTTCCTTAATTTCGTTCATTAAAATACCGGTAAACAAAAGGTAAGGAAGAACGAATACTTGCTTATACGAAGTTTGTTTAGCAAGGTGCAGGCCTTCTTTTAAATTAGGAGCAGCGGCAGCTAAATAGCATGTGCTCACTTCTTTAAAAGCTCCTTTACCTTTTAGCAGTTGAGCTATTTCGTTAAAATCTTTTTTTACAGCAGGATCACTGCTTCCTCTGCCGACCAGCAATACCATCGAATCTTCATGCTTATCCACGTTGGTTTCATTGATTCTCTCTACTAAGATATCAACAATTCGTTCGTCTACGCCGAACGGTTCTCCGTACAGCACTTCTACCTGTGGATAGCGTTCATATACTTTGTGTATTTCTTCAGGTATATCATGCTTTGCATGCGCAGCTGTTAATAACAGCAGCGGCACAATTGCAATACGAGTAGCACCTTGTTCAATACACGCTTCAAATCCTTGTTCAATAGTAGGGTAAGCTAGTTCTAGGAAACAAACTTCTTGAATCGGTACATCTAGATTTTTTTTACACCTTTCAATAAAAGCAACTGCCTGATCAGCGCCTTCTTTTACGCGGCTGCCATGGCAAACATATAAAACTGCATCCATATAATCAACCTCTTTAGTAAGCTTCTTGTGCATACGAATAGTAATGCTGTCCATTCTTCTCAAACCAATTCAACCGATCATGAAAATTCACAACTTCACCAACGATAATCATACTGGGATTTTCAATTTGTTCTTCTTTAACAATATCAACAATTGTACCAAGAGTTCCAGTTACAGTGCGCTGGTCCTCACATGTGCCCCAGTGAATCAATGCAATTGGCGTAGCTGAGGTTTTTCCATGTTTCATTAACTGTTGACAAATGTACGGTAAGTTCCTCACTCCCATATAAATGGCAAGAGTATCTACACCTTTGGCTAGGCTGTCCCATTTGATTGCATCATGCTCGCTGTCTTTACGGTGTCCTGCTACAAAAGCAAAGCTTGCGCTGTATTCCCGGTGAGTGACAGGGATTCCTGCATAAGCAGCGGCTGCGATACCTGATGTAATTCCTGGAACAATTTCAAATGAAATGCCCTGTTGCACGAGAGCTTCTGCTTCTTCCCCTCCGCGTCCGAAAACAAATGGATCCCCGCCTTTTAAGCGCGTTACAATTTTTCCCTTTTTAGCGAATTTCACTAAAAAGTTATTGATTGTTTCTTGCTTGAGGGTATGGTAGTTTGGAAGCTTTCCGCAGTAAATAATATCAGCATCACTTTTAGCATACTCCAGCAGGTTCTTATTCACTAAACGATCATATAAGATAACATCTGCTTGCTGAATTGCTTTTAACCCTTTTAATGTAATTAAATCTGGATCTCCTGGTCCTGCACCGACTAGATATACTTTCCCCATGAATGCCTTTCACCCTTCCATCATTTCCACGTCTCCGCAGCGCTCCCACATTTTAATTTGAATTAGAACAGCGGACAAAGTCCGCTGTCATTTAGATGAATTTTCGGTTAGCTAAATATTCAATCACAGTTTGTACACATTCTTCTACAGACTGTGTGCTTGTATTAATTGTTACTTCAGGATTAGCCGGTGACTCATACGGAGAATCAATTCCTGTAAAATCACGAATTTCTCCGCTTCTTGCTTTTTTGTAAAGGCCTTTTGGATCTCTTTTTTCACATTCTTCTAACGGACACTCCACATATACTTCCAAAAATTCATTCCCCTCTAAGATCTCACGCACTTGAGCGCGGTCTTCTTGGAATGGAGAGATAAATGCTGTTAGTACCACTTGACCGCTGTCTACGAACAGCTTAGAAACCTCACCGATACGGCGAATATTTTCTGTACGATCTTCAGCAGAAAACCCTAGATTCTTATTTAAGCCAAAACGAACATTGTCACCATCTAATACATAATTGCGAATATTTTTATCAAAAAGCGCTTTTGCCACTGCGTTTGCCACGGTAGATTTACCTGAACCCGAAAGACCCGTAAACCATAATACAAAACTGTGATGATTATTTTGCTCGCGTCTTTCCTCTTTTGTAATTCCAGCATCATGCCACGTAATGTTTGTTGATTTGCTCACTTCAACCGCTCCTTATTTTGAAGATACTTTTTGTTTTGCTAATCCTTTAATTAACACTTCAATTACTTCTTTACGGCTGAATGTGCTTGGTGGCACTTCTCCGTTACGAAGCATTTCACGTACCTTTGTTCCAGATAGAATCATATGATCTTCTTTGCTGTGAGGGCATGTTTTCGTTGATGCCATCGCTTCACACTTCTTGCAGTAGAAGCTGTGTTCAAAGAATAAAGGTGTAATTCCTAATTCATCTGCCGTAAAGTTACTGAAGATTTTTTGTGCGTCATATGTTCCATAGTAGTCGCCAACACCAGCGTGGTCACGGCCTACAATGAAATGCGTGCATCCAAAGTTTTTTCGAACCATTGCATGGAAAATAGCTTCTCTAGGTCCAGCATAGCGCATTGCAGCAGGGAAAACTGCCAAAGCTACACGATCGCTAGGATAATAGTTCTCTAAAAGTACTTCATAACTTTCCATACGGATATCTGCTGGGATATCATCTGACTTTGTTTCTCCTACAAGTGGATTTAAAAACAGGCCGTCTACAATTTCTAATGCTGTTTTTTGAATATATTCATGCGCACGGTGAACAGGGTTACGAGTTTGGAATCCAACAACCGTTTTCCAACCGCGCTCTTCAAATGCTGCTCTTGTTTCAGTCGGATCTAGATAATATTTTTCAAAACGCGTTTTAGGCGTACGTTCTACAAGTACGATTGGACCTGCTACATATACATTTGGGCGTTCCATCATTTTCTTCACACCAGGGTGGGCAAGTTCTGCTGTGCGGTACACATTTTCCGCTTCTTTTTCTTTATTTGGCGTATATACTTCAGAAACTTCTAGAACCCCATATGTCACACCGCTTTGAACTAGCTTTACTTTGTCGCCAATGTTTAATTCTTTAGCTTGCTCTTCTGTTACGGGAAGAGTAATAGGAATACTCCATACAGTTCCATCTGCTAGACGCATATTTTCAACAACTGATTGATAATCTTTCTCTCCTAAAAACCCTGTAATTGGGCTGTAAGCACCAATTCCAATTAGTTCTAAATCACTTAGGGCCATGTTGTCTACTTCAATTTCTTTTGTTAGTGAAGTGTAGTCATATGTTGGTTGATATAAATTAATTAATTCTCCACCGTGTGCTTGAATTGTTGTCATTTTGTAAAATCCTCCTTAAGTAATTAACGCAATATAATAAAAAGCACTTGAATCACGCAGTCATTTTTTCTTTTTCCGACTGCAAGCTTGCTCTTTTTCTTCTAGTCGTTCTAGCTAAGCTTAGAACACCTGCTGTGGCAATGCAGCCACTAGCTAGCACCACAAATGAATATAAGTCGCTTTCAAGTACTAATTTCACAAGAACATATGAGATTACGAGTGAAAATACAGGGGATACCACCCAAACCTTTAACATTTGAATGACCACTTCGCGCTGTTCTTTCGTAAATCCCGTTTTCGCTGCCCCTATTCCAATAATAGAAGATGTAGTGACCTGTGTAAGCGGTACTGGCAAACCAAAAAATGAAGCTGCTGTAACAAGAGAAGCACCAGTACCCGAGATAATACAACCTTCTCCTACAGAATAGCGAGTTAATTTTTTTTCCGTTTGTTTCAATAACTCGGCCTCCTAATAAAAGAGCTCCAAGCGCCACTGCCAATCCTCCTGATATGACACCCGTTGTAGCATCCATTAATCCAGCTCCTACCAGCGGACCGACAGCATTTGCCACGTTATTCATTCCAGCTGAGAAGGCTTCAAAGAATCCCGTCGCTATAACTAAAATCGTTAAAACTCTTTTCCAATTTCCCTCTGCTTCCTTTTTATAGGCTCTGCGTTTCATCACTTTTCCAATCAAAAAAGCAATGACAAATGAAACCAGCGGAACAATAATCCAAAAAGACATTACAACTAAAAGTTTTTCCACATACAGAGATTGATAAGCTACTCCTACTCCAACAACTGAGCCAACCGTTACTTCACTTGTTGATAGAGGGATACCAATTAAATTTGCGAAAAAGAGTGACAGCGTTGCAGCAGCCAGAATGATAATAACTAATTCTACTGACAGCAATTTTTCAGGTATGATACCTGAACTGATAGTTTTTACCACCTCACCGCCTCCGATAATGGCTCCGAGCACAATACCTACAGCACAGATGAAAAGGGCTACTCTTCGCTTTTTAATCGCACCGGAGCCGTATGAAACGCCCATAGCAGCTGCTGCACCGCTTGCCCCAATATTCATTGCAAAAAAAAGTGCAATGATAAAGGCAACATATAAAAGCATCATTTATTCAGCTCTTTCGTATTTAAGATTCGTGTAATCCGCATTCAACTTTTTGTGTACCTGCCCATCTTCCTGAACGTAAATCGTCTACATTGTAGGCAGGTGCGGTACAGGGCTCACAGCCGATACTTGGGTATCCTTGATCATGAAGTTTGTTATATGGTAAATCATGCTTATACACATAGCGCCAAACCTCTTTCCAAGACCAATGAATTAACGGGCAGACTTTAACTTTCTTGAATTTCTCATCTTTATTAAAATAATTCGTGTTGGCACGAGATTCAGACTGCTCGCGTCTCAAACCAGAAATCCACGCATCATAAGGAGCAAGAGATTCCCTTAGCGGGATGATTTTTCGAATTTGACAGCATAGGTTAGGCTGACTCTTCCAAAGCTCATCTCCATGTTTCTCGGCTTGTTCTGCAAGCGTTAAATCCGGTTTTTTAATATGAATACGCAAATCAGGAAAGCGTTCTTTAATTGCATCAATCACTTCATATGTTTCTTTAAAATGAACGCCCGTATCTAAAAAGACAATTTCAGCATCTTTTTTCACTTTTGAAATTAAATCAATTAACACGATCCCTTCGATCCCAAAGCTTGATGCATAAATGATTGAATCTCCGTAGGTATCATACGCCCACTGCAATGCTGAAAGGGCTCCTTTTGTTTCATCTTCACTGTCGAACTCTGGAAATGTATCATTCCAGTTTTCGTACGTATATAAGTCTGCCATTTTCTTCACTCCAATTCTTAGTTATCCGCGTTATCCAATAAAAAAAGACGGTTTTACCCACTAGAATTGGATAAAACCGCCTCTAGTGTGTCTAGTCAGCGAAACTATTTACTTCTTACTTTGCTTCGACGTGTTCAAAGATTTGTATTAAGTCGGGGGTTACAGTCACTAGTTTCCCTACTCAAATTATCGCTTGCGCTATATCAAAATAAAAAGTCTTCCGTATTGAAAGACTGGGTAGGCAATAGATTTTCACCTTATCTTTCAAAATGATACACACTTTGCTGGAATTAGCACCTTGCTAAGCAGGTTGCCGGGGTTCAGCGGGCCAGATCCCTCCACCACTCTTGATAAGCATTTTTTAAAAATTTAGCATATTTAGAATATTTGTCAACATTAAAAATCATATATCCGATAAGAAAACTATACTTTAAATTCACAGAAATATCTATACTTTTATTTAAAACAACATATGTAAATTTAACCCAAATGTGAACATATCAGTTTATAAAACGCTTTCTTTTTTCTCCAACTTTTGATGTTCTCTTACTAAATAAAATGCAAAACCTCTCTATAAAATTAATAACGGATTTATAAGCTTTACGGATAATTCATCCGCATTAGCACACATTACAGATAACACTGACTGACAGATAGGAGCTATATACGATGGAGAGACAATCCTTTCAATTAGACGATACAATTAAAAATAATGTGCAAACATATTTACAGCAGATTTCAACTGAAGCCTCTAATTTAATTAAACATTTAGACACGAGTGATCATTGTATCCTATGTGATTTTGAGGAGATGAGAAGGTTATTTCAAGATGTTCAAGCTACGGCCGCCTCTTATTACTTGCGTCATTACTTATCGCCTTATACATTTGAATATGCTGCTCTGTCCTTAGCTATTCATAACCTCTCTGAGAAACGTCATGGCGCCTTAATTGTCATTGAACGGGAACAAAATGTAGATCCTCTTATTCAAAAAGGAATACCTATTCAGGCTCCTGTCAGCGCTACGCTAGTTGAGACACTGTTCTATCCAGGGACACCCTTACATGACGGAGCCGTCCTAATTAGAAATAATCAGCTTATTTCAGCTGCTAATGTTTTACCTCTCTCGTCTATTATTTCAACGAACAAAAAATTGGGAACACGTCACCGTGCAGCCATTGGAATGTCGGAAAAATCGGATGCATTAATTTTAGTTGTATCCGAAGAAACAGGTAAAATTTCGTTTGCTCTTGATGGAAGCCTCTATCCTATTCACTCCAGCAAAAATATGATTTAAGGGCTCTTTCCTGATAAGCAGCCCTATCTTGACTTCTCTATCCTTTCTCTTTAATATATTTCATAGTTTTTACATACTATAGATACGGGTGATGCATATGGCAATTTTAAAATTTGAACATGTAGGCGTTCAAGTAAAGAATATAGAAGAATCTATTGAGTTTTATACACAAAAAGTGGGATTAGAGCTCATCGAAACACTACCACATACCGATCCGTCTTTGAAGCTAGCTTTTCTAGGCTTAGAAGGCAATGTAATCGTAGAGTTAATTCAAGGGTATAACTCAAGCTTACCGAATGAAGGTAAAGTTCATCATTTTGCGCTGGCAGTAGACGGAATTGAAGAGGAGTTTGAGCGTTTAAAATCAGCAGGCGTTTCATTTGTGGAAGAAAACATTGTAACTTTGCCAAATGGAGCAAGATACTTATTTTTCTACGGTCCAGACAAAGAATGGATTGAATATTACGAAGTAAAAAGATAAAGATATCTTATACCTTCAGTAAAAAATGGTCATACTGTGGCTATGACTAATCACTGGAGGTTTTTTTATGATGGAATGGCTATTATTTCGACTTTTTCGTCGTTCTATTTTAGTGCGGCTTCTTTTTATTATCGGCTGCCTTGTTTTACTTTTTGGCATGCTTATACATTTCTTAGAGCCGCAAACGTTTGGGAATGTGTTTGAAGGAATTTGGTGGGTTATTATTACAATCTCTACTATAGGGTACGGTGATTTTGCTCCCACCACTACAATTGGAAGGTTAGCTGCAATTATTTTAGTCCTGATTGGAACGGGATTTATTACTACTTATTTTGTCACGCTTTCTAAAATTGCTGTTTCCGCTGAGAGCGCTTATTTGGAAGGGAATTTAAAGTTTTATGGAAAAGATCACTTCATCATTGTTGGGTGGAATGAGCGCGCCAAACTCGTATTAGAGTCTTATCGCGACGCATTTCATAAAGAAGACATTGTTCTTATCGACGACTCTCTGACTAAAAACCCCATGATCTGTGATCGCGTTCATTTTATTAAAGGAAGTCCCTCTCACTATGAGGTATTAGAACTTGCCAATGCTCGGTACGCAAAAAAAGTGCTGATTACTGCGGATCAGCATAAGACAGAAGAATATGCAGACATGAATACTATTGTTACGCTAGTCGCTCTGCAAGGATTGAACCCTTCTATTTACAGCATCGTTGAACTGTTAACAAAAAAGCATATTCAAAATGCGCAAAATTTAGGGGTAAATGAAATGATTAAAACAAACGAGTTGATTAGTCAAGTCATGTACGAACATATTTTTGTAAAAAAATTAGAGAGTTTAAGAAAAGAATAGTCCCTTCAATTACTGAAGCAGCGCCTCTTCTGCCTCTCTAATTAGCTCTTCTCCTAAGCTGATATACTTTTCTGGAAATGAAGCGTCTGCGTCTTGGGGTTCTGCAAACTGATTAAATGAAGCACCCACGTTTCCATTGTGTACATTGTCATCTAGGCCAATTTGATACTTATGTGAAAGTAAAAATGGCGTACCAATCTGTACGGTTGTTCCTTTAGAATCCAGTTCTCCATTCGTAGCTGTAAACGGGATACGTAAAAACTGATAGCCGACTTCATCATTCATCTTATAGTCGAATGAACCATGATCATAATCCCAATTTCCTCCAATGTTATACCCAAGCGGCTTAAGCGTTTTTTCTAATTCATAAAGCTTGAATAATGTGCCATCTAATCTTGAAGATAATTCAATCATCTTATCCCTCCTCTGTTTTAACATGTCCTTTTTCCAGCTTTTTATCCTTTATCTCAAAAGCAAAAAAGTTCACCTTCTAAGAAGAAGGTGAACTTTTTATTTATTTCAAACGTTTTTCTAATTCTGCTTTTTTCTCTTCAAAACCAGGTTTTCCAAGAAGAGCAAACATATTTACTTTATATGCTTCTACTCCAGGCTGATCGAACGGATTTACTCCTAATAAATAGCCGCTGATTGCGCATGCTTTTTCGAAGAAATATACAACATATCCAAACGTATACTCATCTAACGCCGGAATGTTTACAACTAAGTTTGGAACGCCTCCGTCTGTGTGAGCAAGCATTGTACCTTGGAACGCTTTTTTATTTACAAAGTCAACTGTTTCCCCAGCTAAGTAATTTAGTCCATCTAAGTCTGCTGCGTCTTCTTCAATTGTTAGCTCATGACGAGAATCTTGAACTTGTACAATTGTTTCAAAAATATCACGACGACCTTCTTGTACATATTGACCTAAAGAATGAAGATCCGTTGAGAAGTTAGCAGATGAAGGGTAAATACCTTTTTGATCTTTTCCTTCACTTTCACCAAATAACTGTTTCCACCATTCAGCAAAGTATTGAAGAGCTGGCTCATAGTTAATCAGCATTTCAATTGTTTTTCCTTTATTATAAAGAACATTACGAGCTACAGCATATTGATAAGCTGGGTTTTCTTCTAGCTCTGATGATGAGAATGCTTCTTGAGCATCAGCTGCTCCTTTCATCATTTGTTCGATATCAAGACCTGCAGCGGCAATTGGTAATAAGCCAACTGCTGTTAATACTGAATAACGGCCGCCTACATCATCTGGAATAACAAATGTTTCATAGCCTTCTTCGTCCGCTAATGTTTTTAATGCGCCGCGCTCTTTATCTGTTGTTGCATAAATACGCTTGCGTGCTTCTTCTTTGCCGTATTTCTCTTCTAATAATTTACGGAAGATACGGAAAGCAATCGCCGGTTCTGTTGTTGTACCAGATTTTGAAATAACATTAATAGAGAAATCTTTATCTTGTAAAACATCCATTAAGTCTTTCATGTATGTTGAGCTGATGTTGTTACCAGCAAAAATAACTTGCGGCGTTTTACGCTGTTCTTTTGATAATGTGTTATAGAATGAATGCTGAAGCATTTCAATAGCAGCACGAGCACCTAAGTAAGATCCTCCAATACCAATAACAATCAATACATCTGAATCAGATTTAATTTTTTCTGCACTTTTTTGAATGCGTGCAAATTCTTCTTTGTCATACTCCGTAGGAAGGTCTACCCATCCTAAAAAGTCGTTCCCAGCACCTGTTTTTTCATGAATTGAATGGTGAGCTACTTTCACGGCATCACGTAAGTATGTAAGTTCATGTTCACCAAAAAATGATAACGCGTTTGAATAATCAAAACGAACATGTGTCATAGTCTGTTCCTCCATTAAAATATCTTTATTTTCCACTTTATCGAAACTGTTAGCTGAATTCAAGTGAATCCACTTACAATTTGACACAATCATTATAGTTTGTTGAAACTGCAATCATTGTATGTACCCTTTTATTTAACGATAAATTCAGTTATGAAGTCAACTAATGTTCTTTGATTACAGAACGTAATTCATGCACGATTACACAAATAATAAGCAAATAAAAAACGACTAAAGAGTGGTCTTCAATCGTTTTCTATTTGCTTACCGGATGGTGCAATATAGTTCATTTCACCTATCTTTACATATTGTCTCGGTTTATAAGAAGCTTTTAACAGGGAAGAGTCTATTGATATTGAATTTTCAGCTTCACTTTTAGAAGTGATTAGCATCCTGTTTTCTTCTTTCATTTCCAAGTGATTATTCAGCACAAATCCACTGATACATAGTGCGGTAAAAATGAGAAAACTGATGGCTATTTGTTTCCTATACATTTCCATCACCTCACTCTTAGAGTGACAATTCCACATGATTTTTATACGTCAAAAAAATTTTTTTATGTTTTTTTTATGGATTTTGTGACGAGTTTCTATTTATTTAATAAGCCTTGAAAATTCTGCTGATACTAAGAATTAGCATGGATGCATGCATAATTAAATTATTATATAATCGGTTACAGAATTGAATATCACAAGGAGGTTTGTCTTTTGTCGTGGTTGCACTTGGTGATTTTATCGCCTTTTTTATTAGCCTTTTTTGTCCCGCTTCTGTATAGAAAATTCCAGCGTATTCATACAGGGTGGTTCGTTTTGCCTCTTCCACTTGTGTTGTTCATTTATTTCACACAATATATCAGTGGTGTTTCTAAAGGGGAAACCTACCTACATTCAATGAAATGGATACCTAGTCTGGGCATTAACTTTGATGCTTATGTGGATGGACTCGGTCTTCTATTTTCTCTGTTAATCACCGGAATTGGGACACTTGTTATTCTTTACTCCATTTATTATCTTTCTAAGACAAAAGAAGCGCTGCATTCGTTTTATGTCTATTTGCTTCTTTTCATGGGATCTATGCTTGGAGTTGTATTATCAGACAATTTAATGAGTCTTTACAGCTTTTGGGAATTAACAAGCCTTTCATCTTTTTTATTGATTGGTTATTGGTACAAACGAGAGAAATCTCAATACGGAGCCTTAAAATCTATGCTCATTACCGTATTCGGAGGACTTTCCCTATTAGCAGGAATTGTGCTTTTATACGTCATGACAGGTACTTTCAGCATACGCGAAATTATCTCAAACGTAGATGTGGTCACATCAAGTCATCTATTTATTCCAGCTCTAGTCCTCATTTTATTAGGGGCCTTTACAAAATCTGCTCAGTTTCCTTTTCATATTTGGCTGCCAGATGCTATGGAAGCTCCAACCCCAGTGAGTGCATACCTTCATTCAGCTACAATGGTAAAAGCGGGAATTTATCTTTTAGCAAGACTCAGCCCTGTTTTTGCTATAAGCGCCACTTGGTTTTTTGTTATTTCCATCACAGGACTAATTACACTGTTTTGGGGCTCGTTTTCAGCCGTAAAGCAACAAGACTTGAAAGGGATTTTAGCTTTTTCAACAATTAGTCAGCTTGGGATGATTATGTCACTTATAGGAGTAGGCAGCGCAGCTATTCATTATGATTTTTTAGACGATAATATCTACTTAGTGGCTCTTACTGCAGCGGTTTTCCATTTGATTAACCACGCTACCTTCAAAGGCAGCTTGTTTATGGTAGTAGGCATTGTCGATCATGAAACAGGCACGCGTGACATTAGAAAGTTAGGCGGGTTAATGAGCTTCATGCCTGTGACATTTACCATTGCTATCATCGGGGGATTTGCAATGGCAGGTCTTCCTCCCTTTAATGGATTTTTAAGTAAAGAGATGTTTTTTACAGGCATGGTAAACGTGACAAAAATGGATATGTATAGCATGCAGACGTGGGGAATTTTGCTGCCTATCATCGCTTGGGTGGGAAGTATTTTCACTTTCGTCTATAGTATGATTCTTGTCTTTAAAACCTTTACAGGCAAATACCAGCCCGAAAAATTGGAGAAGAAGCCGCATGAAGCACCAGTAGGCATGCTTATTTCACCTGTTATTTTAGCATCACTGGTTGTTATTTTTGGCTTTGCTCCTAATTTATTAGAATCAACCCTTATTGAGCCAACAATGGCATCTATCGCACCTAGCCTGCTAGCTGAAGGTAAAGAATATCAAGTGCATATTAAATTTTGGCACGGCTTTACGCCAGAATTATTTATGACGCTAGGGGTCATCACATTTGGTATCTTGTTATTTATGACGCTTCAGAAGTGGTCAAAAATTTATACACGATTTCCTTCTTCTTTAACGCTTAACAACGGATATAATTATGGAATTAAAGGGATGGAAAAAGGCTCAACACGTATTATGAAAACATTAATGACAGGATTTATTAGAGACTATCTTTTAATCATTTTTACTTTCATAGGCATTTTAATTCTCGTAACGCTCTTTTCTCAGAATGCCTTTGCGATTGATTTAAAAGATACTGCTTCTATCGGTGTTTATGAAGCCATACTAGCAGTTGTAATGGTTGCGGCTACTATTACGACTTTATTGGCAAAATCACGCCTCACAGCCATTATTTCGCTGGGAGTTGTCGGGTATACACTTTCTTTATTTTTCGTATTATTCCGTGCTCCTGACTTAGCTTTGACTCAATTAGTGATTGAAACTGTATCAGTATCACTGTTTTTACTATGTTTCTACTACTTGCCGGAGTTTCGGAAGCGAAAAGTAAGGGTGAAGTTTCAACTGCCAAACTTACTGGTTGCTCTTCTTGTAGGAACGACCGTTACATTGCTTGGCATATCAGCAAACAGTACAAAACTATTTGAATCCATTTCACATTACTTTATTGAAAACAGTTATGAAAAAGCAGGCGGCGAAAACATGGTGAACGTGATCCTTGTTGACTTCCGCGGATTTGATACATTATTTGAAATTACCGTACTTTGTATAGCAGCTCTTGCTATCTATGGCATGATTCGTCTTCGGTTAACAAAGGAGGAAGAAGAGTGAAAAAAAATGATTTGATACTACAAACCACAACAAAAGTAGTCACATTCATTATTATCATTTTTGCCATTCATCTTTTCTTTGCAGGTCATTATACACCTGGAGGAGGGTTTGTTGGGGGGCTTACTACCTCAGCTGCCCTTGTATTACTACTGCTGGCTTTCGATATAAAAACCGTATCGAAAGTCATCCCATTTGATTATAAGAAGGTTGCGGCTTCCGGCCTGCTGCTAGCTATTTTAACCGGGCTGGGATCATTTATTTTCAAAGTTCCCTTTCTCACTCACACGTACAGCTACTTTAACCTTCCCCTTCTCGGGAAAACATCTTTAGCTACCGTTGTACTGTTTGATTTAGGCGTATATCTAGTAGTTGTTGGTGTTACGATGACCATTATTCAAACGATTGGAGAGAGTGAATAGTGGAAATATTAATGTCCATAGTGGCAGGGATTCTATTCACTGCCGCTGTATATCTCATGTTATCCCGCAGTTTACTGCGAATTATTATTGGAACAGGCTTATTAAGCCACGGTGTTCACCTATTGATTTTAACGATGGGCGGATTAAAAGGGGGTAGTGTTCCCCTTCTGGGAGAAAAGGCTTCTTCTTATACAGATCCTTTACCTCAGGCACTAATTTTAACTGCCATTGTCATAAGCTTTGGCGTCACTTCTTTTTTCCTTGTACTAGCTTACAGGGCTTATCAAGAACTCGGAACAGACGATATGGACAAGTTAAGGGGAAATGAACATGACGAGTAATTTTGTAATCATCCCACTGCTTATCCCGTTTGTTGTAGGTGTTGTGCTCATTTTTTTCAAAGACAATATTAAACTTCAAAGGATAATCAGTGTTTTATCGTTAATCACCACCACTGCTTTTGCTGCATATTTAGTACAGTTGGTTCAATCAAAAGGTGTTTTAACTCACGAGCTTGGGAACTGGAAGCCTCCTTTTGGAATTATTCTAGTAGCGGACATGTTCGCTTCCCTTCTCGTACTTACTGCTAGTATCGTAACACTATGCTGCGTTCTTTTTGCTTTTCATACAATTGGCGAAAGACGTGAACGCTTTTACTTTTATTCGTTTGTGCAGTTTTTATTAGTAGGCGTATTTGGCGCCTTCTTGACAGGTGATATCTTTAACTTATTTGTCTTTTTTGAAGTCATGCTTATGTCTTCGTATGCTCTTATTGTAATTGGCGGTACAAAAGCACAGCTTCGAGAGTCTCTTAAGTATATTTTAGTTAATGTAATTTCATCCGCTTTGTTTGTAATTGCTGTTGCTTATTTGTACGCTGTAACAGGAACTCTCAACATGGCAGACCTTTCGCAACGAATTGCAGAGGCTAATCAGCCGGGAATTTTAACAACTATTGGCATGCTTTTATTTATTGTATTTGCATTAAAAGCAGCTTTATTTCCAATGTATTTTTGGCTTCCAGGTTCGTACAGTGCGCCTCCACCGGTTATTATCGGATTGTTTGGTGCGCTGCTAACAAAAGTAGGAGTTTACTCTATTTTCAGGACTTTCACTTTACTGTTTTATCACCATCCTGAATTCACTCATCAAATTATCGGTTACGTTGCGCTTTTGACTATCGTTGTTGGTGCAGTAGGCGCCATTGCGTATTCGGATATGAATAAAATTTTAATTTATAACATTATTATTGCTGTCGGAGTCATTGTCTATGGTGTGACTTTAACAACAAAAGCAGGCTTTGAAGGAGCCATCTATTATTTAATTCACGACATGATTATTAAAGCAGCTCTCTTCCTTCTTGCTGGAAGCATCATTCGAATAACTGGAACAACAAAATTAAAGAAAATGGGTGGGTTAATTAAAGACTATCCGCTGCTTGGCTGGATGTTTTTTATCGCTACTATTTCGTTGGCAGGAATTCCTCCCCTAAGCGGCTTTATTGGAAAATTTCTTTTAGTTCAAGGCGGTTTAGAATCAGAGAGCTACACGTTTGTAGGAGTTTTACTCGTTTCAAGCCTGCTCGTTTTATATTCTGCCATTAAGATTTTCATGAGCTGCTTCTGGGGTGAACCTACGCTTTCTTCTGGTCAAGAAAAAGTATCCCTTAAAGGAATTCTATACCCATCCGCTATCTTACTTGCTGTTTCTGTCTTTTTAGGACTAGGTGCAGAAGCTGTTATTCCTTATGTGTCAACAGCCGCTCAAACGCTTATGGATCCTTCAATTTATATCCACTCGGTGTTAAAGGAGTAGATCTGCATGTCATTTCAACTATTATTAAACGTAACCATTGCATTCACATGGATGTTTTTGAGAGGGATTTGGACACTACCTTCCTTTATTATAGGATTTTTCTGGGGAGCGGTACTGCTGTTTGTTTTCCGCCGTTTTTTTCACAGCCGTTTTTACTTGCATAAAGTGTATGCGATCATTAAGCTGCTGTTTATTTTCATACGAGAATTATTCAAAGCCAATATTGCAGTTACTAAAGACGTATTGCGCCCTAAATTAAATATTCAGCCAGCCATCTTTGCAATGCCAACCCGTTTGGAGAGTGAATGGGAAATTACCATTCTTTCTCTTTTAATTACGCTAACGCCAGGCACACTGGTAATAGATGTGTCAGATGATAATTCTACTATCTATATTCATGCAATCAATACAGACGATATTGATGACATTATTACAGATATTCAGCAAACATTCGAAAAAGCTATTATGGAGGTGAGTCGTTAAATGCTCGATATTTTTTTAAACGTTTCGCTCATTCTCATTTCTGCTTCAACTATTGGGTTTGTTTATCGAGTGGTAAAAGGTCCGTCAACTGCTGATCGAGCAATGGCCCTTGATGCTATTGGAATTAACATCATTGCTATCACGGCCATCATCTCGATTATTTTTCGAACCCAGGCTTTTTTCGAAGTCATTTTACTGCTAGGCATCATAGCCTTTGTAGGTACCGTTGCTTTTTCTAAGTTTTTAGAGAAAGGAGAAGTGATTGAATATGAACGTGATCAGTGAAATCATTGTAGGAGCTTTCGTACTAATAGGGTCTCTTCTGACAGTTGTGACCATGATTGGGCTTATTCGCTTGCCTGATACGTATACAAGAAGTCACGCTGCCTCCAAAAGTGCTACCTTAGGTGTCCTGTTTGTATTAGTGGGCTGCTTACTCTACTTTTGGATTGACACTGGCCATATTAGTGCACGGCTAATTTTAGCGATTGTCTTTGTGTTTATCACCTCTCCTATTGCTGGGCATTTACTAGGAAGAGCCGCTTATTACAGCGGGGTTCCTCTTTCTGATAAAACCGTTCGGGATGATTTGAAAACCAAACAGCAGAAAAAGCTTACCCATCATGAATAGAAAAAACGCCGTGTCTTTTGCACGGCGTTTTTTTTTCGAGAATCTTATAAAGAAGCGCGTAGGATTGCTAGTACATCTTCTTTGTTTAATTTTTTAAATTTACCAAATTCACCTTTAGCCATCGCACGATCAGCCATAAGATCTAATTTGTCTTCACCAATATCATAATCAGCTAAGCGAGTTGGTGCACCTAGGCTTGACCAGAATTCGCGAAGCTTATCAACACCTTCAAGTGCTACTTCTTTATCCGTCTTGCCTTCCGTATCTACGTTAAATACGCGTACAGCTACTTGCTTGAAGCGATCTACGTTCTCATCCATTACGTGTTTCATCCAGTTCGGGAATAAAATTGCGAGTCCACCCGCATGTGGGATGTCATATACAGCTGATACCGCATGCTCAATATTGTGAGTAGCCCAATCGCCTTGGTGTCCCATTTGTAACATACCGTTTAATGCGATGGTACCATTGTATAAAATCGTTTCACGTAACTCGTAGTTCTCTAAGTCGTTTAATAATTTTGGTCCCGTTTCAATAACCGTTTGCAGTACTCCTTCACACATGCGATCTTGAAGCGGCGTATTTGTTGCAGCATGGAAATACTGTTCAAATACGTGGCTCATCATGTCGACCATGCCATAAACTGTTTGATTTTTTGGTACAGTAAATGTATTAACGGGATCTAAAATAGAGAATTGAGGGAAGGTTGCCGGACTGCCCCAGCCGTATTTTTCTTGTGTTTCCCAATTTGTAATAACAGAACCAGCATTCATTTCTGAACCCGTTGCTGCTAATGTTAGCACTGTTCCAAACGGAAGAGCTTCAGCTGCGAATGCGTCGCGGTTAATGATGTCCCATACGTCTCCATCATATTTTGCGCCTGCTGCGATTGCTTTTGTACAATCGATTACGCTTCCTCCACCTACTGCAAGTAAAAATTCAATACCGTTTTCTTTACAAATATCGATTCCTTTGCGAACAGTTGTCAGACGTGGATTCGGCTCTACTCCCGCTAACTCATGTACTTCTGCATTCATGTCATTCAGTACATCCATTACTTGATCGTATAAACCGCTGCGTTTTACGCTTCCTCCGCCGTATACTAATAATATCTTTTTACCAAAGCGACTTGCTTCTGTTTTTAATTGCTCTAATTGGCCTTTACCAAAAATTAATTTTGTAGGGTTATAAAATGTAAAATTGTTCACTATAAACTCCTCCTTACGAGCTTGAGTACATGCATCATTATGAAGAACAAATTTTTGATTGTAAAGAAAATTGACTTCCTAAAGATTATTCCCTGTTGACTAGACGCTCACCCCATCCAAATGAACGTTTATTTGTCTGTATCTTCCAAAAGTAACTATGCATATTTTCCTCTAAAAAAAGCAGGCTAATAAGTGAACTACAAAACAAGGAGGGTTCATCATGAGTGGTATTCAACGTATTGCGCTCGTATTAACGATTATTGGAGCAATTAACTGGGGACTTATTGGCTTTTTTCAATTTGATTTAGTAGCAGCAATCTTCGGCGGTCAAACATCTGCTTTCTCCCGCATTATTTATGGATTGGTTGGAATCGCAGGACTGATTAACCTAGGTCTATTATTTAAACCTTCTGCTGAAGTAGAGCGTACAGAACCTAGAACGGAACATTAAAAAAAGAAGGATAGCTGAGCTATCCTTCTTTTTTTCTTATTTCTTATTTCTTAATTAGATCTTCGCGGTTTGATTGCTCAATCCACTCTTCTAATTTTTCTTTTAATGTGTTGAATCCTTGAGTAGATTCAGTATGAACTGTTGCTTGACCTTGACGCTTTTTAGCAGGTTTTTTAGGTGCAGAAGCTTCAGTTTTTTCTGGAGCTGGCTCAGTTGCACGAATAGATAAACCAATTTTACCAGTTGACTCATCAACAGATAAAACTTTAACGTTTACTTCGTCTCCTACTGATAAATGTTCGTTGATATCTTTAACGAAGCCATGTTTTACTTCTGAGATATGAACTAATCCTTGAGTTTCTTCATTTAATGCAACGAATGCACCGTATGGTTGAATTCCTGTTACTTTACCTTTTGTAACAGTACCGATTTCAAATTTTGACATATAAACACTCCTAGATACCTTATTATTTTCACCATTATAGCCAATTTAAAATTATAGCACAGTTCATAGATTGAATCAAAAAGTAGTTATACTATATTTATTATTTACCAATTTCGTCACAAATATAAACTAACACTACATTTCATCATAGCAAAAAAGATATTATATCAAACCGTCTATACGATATGACATAATATCTTATTTTTATTATAACTTATTTTCAACAAAACGGCTAATCCGTTTTATGGATTCTTCTAATGATTCCATTGAAGAGGCGTATGAACAGCGAATATGTCCCTCTCCGCCTTTTCCAAATACATTGCCTGGCACCACGGCTACTCGCTCTTCAAGCAACAGCTGCTCAGCGAATTCTTCCGATGACAATCCAGTTTTCTTGATAGACGGGAACACATAAAACGCTCCTCCCGGAGAATGGCATTCCAGACCAATTTGATTTAACGACTTCACCATATAGTTCCGTCTTCTGCGATAGCTTTTTCTCATCTCTTCTACGTCATGCTGCCCATTTTGCAGTGCTTCAATTGCTCCATACTGTGCCATGGTAGGCGCACACATCATTGTATACTGATGAATTTTCAGCATTGCTTTAGCAATCTCAGTTGGTGCACATATGTACCCAAGACGCCATCCAGTCATAGCAAACCCTTTAGAAAAGCCAGAAATAATAATGGTTCGTTCTTTCATTCCTTCTAAAGAAGCAATAGATGTAAATTCTTCATCATATGTTAATTCTGCATAGATTTCATCCGTGATAACAAGCAAGTCATGCTTGATGACAATATCCGCAATAGCCTGCAGCTCTTCTTTAGATAGTGAACTTCCTGTTGGATTATTAGGAGAGCATAAAAGAAGGGCTTTCGTGTTGCTTGTAATGACTTCTTCAATCTGTCTAGGCTGCAGTTTAAACTCTGTTTCTGCCGTTGTTTCAATTGCCACAGGAACTCCTCCTGCTAGAGAAATTAACGGACTGTAAGACACAAAGTTTGGCTCCACGACAATAATCTCATCTTCAGGGTTAATCAAAGCTCGCATTGTAATGTCTAAAGCCTGACTTCCTCCAACGGTCACGATAATATCATCTTGATAATCATACGAGACGTTAAAATTTCTTTTCATATACTTCATAATTTCAAAGCGGAGCTCTAAAAGCCCCGCATTTGCTGTATAAGAGGTATATCCTCTTTCCAATGATAAAATACTCGCTTCTCGAACAGCCCAAGATGTGACAAAATCAGGTTCACCTACTCCAAGAGAGATGACGTTATCCATACTTGCTGCTAAATCAAAAAAGCGGCGAATACCTGAAGGTTTCAGCTGTTGTACAGTTGTTGACAAGCGCTCTTTCATTACGGAGACACCACGATTCTGCGATCTTCATCGCCTTGGTCGTAGATGGTACCATCGTGCTTGTATTTTTTCATGATAAAGTGAGTCGTTGTAGATAAAACAGAGTCTAGCGTAGAAAGCTTTTCAGAAACAAAAAATGCTACTTCAGACATTGATTTTTCTTCAATAATAACAGACAAGTCATATGCTCCTGACATTAGGTACACAGATTTCACTTCTTGAAAACGATAGATGCGCTCCGCAATCTCGTCAAAGCCTACTCCTCGCTTTGGTGCAACTTTTACATCTATCATAGCGGTGACGCCCTCATGTCCATCTACTCGTCTCCAGTTAATATCAGCTGAATATTGCACAATTACTTTTTCTCTCTCTAGCTTTTTAACAATATTAGAGGTTTCGTCAAACGTTAAATCCACCATTTTTGAAATACTATCTATTGAAATACGGCTATTTTTTTCTAGAATTTCTAAAATTTCTAACTCTTTTTCTTCTAAGAACACCGCGTTCCCCTCCTACACCGATTAAATTTTTTCACTTTTTCCATTATATCAAATTTAAACACATCTTTAATGTGAAATCTATACCGGTAATTGAGTTTCATTTTATAGATTGCTGGAAATTAGGACAGACTAGAAAGAAAAAGATGGAGTGAAACAAATTGACTGAATCTAAAATTACTTGCCACCAGCGTACTTTTAATGGAGTCAATGTTTACTACGAATGCCATAACTATCACCCTGATAAACCAGCTATTGTATTTATTCACGGCTTTTTATCATCCAGTTTTAGTTTTCGGCGTTTAATTCCTTTATTTGAAGATACGTTTTCTATCATTACGCTGGACCTTCCGCCATTTGGGCGAAGTGAAAAATCGTTAACCTTTCAATACTCGTATAAAAACTTAGCCAAAATTGTCATCGAGTTGATTGACTATTTAAAATTAAAAGACGTTGTACTATCGGGACACTCAATGGGAGGACAGGTTTGTTTGAACGTAGCAAAATTAAAGCCTTCTTGCGTATCAAAACTCGTTCTTCTGTGCAGCTCAGCTTATTTAGGCCCTTCACATTATGGGTTGGTCATGTCTTCTTATGTTCCCTTCTTTTATCTGTGGGTAAAAACGTGGCTATCTCGCAAAGGTGTATTAGGTAACTTGCAAAATGTCGTATTTGATCATCAGTTAATCGACGAAGAAATGATTGATGGCTATACTGAACCATTTTTGGATGACCGTACGTTTATGGCTTTGACAAGAATGATTCGTGATCGAGAAGGAGACCTATCCTCAAAGGATTTGCAGCACATAAAAAAACCAAGTTTACTCATTTGGGGAGAAGAAGACCGAGTTGTCCCTTTACATCTCGGACGTAAGTTAAAAGATGATTTAACAGATTCTACCTTTGTCTCTTTAAAGGAAATTGGACATCTTTTACCAGAAGAATGTCCCGACATTGTGCAGTCTCATATGGTCGATTTCTTGTACGATGAACAGGCCCTGTCTCAATAATGACGGGGCGAATTCGTATATGTCACAAGAGGCGCTAACTTTAATAAAAAATTTAGTAGTGGCGCTTCAGCAATTTTTCACTTTCTTTATTGACTTCACGAGTTAACTTCGTTGACAAACGTATTAAAAATAAGCAAACTATTATATTAAAAAAGGGGGTACTTTTATTGTCTACTTATTCTTTTGATCAATTAATTAACCGTACAGGTACGCAGTCCGTAAAGTGGGACAAAACTGATCTCGTTTTTGGAGCAAAAGATGTTCTGCCTTTTTGGGTAGCTGATATGGATTTCCAAGCGCCGCCTAATGTTCTTCAAACCATTAATGAGCGTGTCAAACACGGTATTTTCGGCTACACTTCCCCTACTGAATCTACGGCAAATGCTTTATCATCTTGGGTAGAAAAAAAGCATCAGTGGACCATTGATCATGAATGGATTACATACAGTCCAGGAGTTGTGTTTGCCCTGAGTATGGCTATTCAAGCATTTACGGAACCCGGAGATTCAATTTTAATTCAACCTCCAGTCTATACTCCATTTTTTAACATGATACAGGTAAATGATCGAGAAGTTGTTGAAAATCCGTTAAAACTTGCAGGCGATAAATACGAAATTGATTTTGCAGATTTAGAGAAAAAATTTGCGGAAGGCGTAAAATTAATGATTCTTTGCAGTCCTCATAATCCAGTAGGACGCGTGTGGACAAAAGAAGAACTGAAGAAGCTTGCCGATCTTTGTCAAAAATACAATGTATTAATTGTTTCAGATGAAATCCATTCTGATCTAATTTACCATCCTTATAAACACATTCCCATTAGCATGGTGAGTGAAGATGCAGCCAATCGAACCATTACGTGTATGGCCCCTAGCAAAACATTCAATATACCCGGACTTCAAGCTTCAGCCATTATTATTCCAAATGAGAAGCTGCGCACACAGTATGTTCAGCAGCAGCAAAAACAAGGGTTCTCTAATTTAAATACATTTGGAATCATTGGATTAGAAGCAGCTTACAGCGAAGGTGGAGAGTGGCTAGAAGCGTTGCTTGTGTATCTGAAGAAAAATGTAGATCTCGTGACGGGGTTTATAAGTGAAAACTTACCTGAACTGCGAGTCATTCAGCCAGAAGGAACTTATCTATTATGGATTGACTGTAACAAGCTGCACTTATCAGAAGAAGAATTACATGAACGCTTATTAGAAAAAGGCAAAATTGCCGTAGAAAAAGGCGAAAAATACAGCTCCACATATGGAAAAGGTTTTATCCGCTTGAACATTGGCTGTTCACATGAACAACTTCAAGAAGGATTAAATCGCTTAAAAATAGCTTTAACGTAAAAAACAGCGTTCTTTCTCACGAAAGAACGCTGTTTTTAATGTTTTTTTGAAATAACTCCGCACGCGATTCGCTTGCCAGAATTACCTGATGGCTCTGTCATTCCGTCATCACCTTGTTCGGTAATAACAAGGGAAGAACCATCCATACGCTTAACGAGAGATGTCTTTCCTTCTTTTAACGTGACTTGAGGAACCATATCCGTTCCTGTATACGTCTGATCGTCTTCTACCACAATATTTTTCATATCGCCTAAATGCGGTCCTTTTGGATTTAACAGTCCGTGTTTCTTTTTATCAGGATCAAGGTGATTTCCTGCACTTTTAAAGTTAGGAGCTTTGCAAATTCCGATTTCATGAATATGTACGCCGTGTTCTCCAGGTGGAAGTCCGCTTAAATCGTAAGTAAACTCAATTCCATCAGCCTGCTCTTTCAACTTGACTGTACCGATGCTATCTCCATCTGCGTTATAGACTTTGACTTCTTTATTGGATATTTCTTTTTCCATACACCCCGTTAACAAGAAAAAAGGCACGGTTCCAATGAGTAGTAGTTTTTTCATGTTGCCCTCCAATCGCATATGCACTAGCGAAAGTTTTAGATGTCTTTCCATAGATTGTCCAGCAACATATCATTTTAAACGCTTACATTTTATTTGCATTTCATTACAGTGATTTCTTATTTTCTTGTTCTTTCAGCTTTGATTCTAATTCCTTTGTTTTTTCTTCTTCTTTTTTAGACACCTTGATGATGAACCGCCAGACTGCAACTGCCGCTAGTACAAAAATCGTCATTGTAGCAAAAGCAGGAATATATTCTGTTTTATCTTCCGGAAAATAAAGCAAAAACATTAAATACATCATGTACAACATCCTTTCATAGAAACGGTAGTGGTTTTTGATTTATACTGTTTATAACAAACACTTTACTTAAAGGAGATCTGGCAATATGACATTTACAATTGGTCAAACCGTTAAGGCACTTTATAAAACCGGGAAATACATCGGTGAAATTACACAAGTTCGAGATTTGCATTATGTTGTACGAATTCAAGCTGTGTTGAAGCATCCAGAACAAGGTGACTTACATAACCCTGGACAAGTGGACGTACCTTTTTTTCACGAGCGAAAAGCACTTGCGTTTCGAGAGCAGGCCAACATTCCTCAAAAAATGGTTCATCTCTATGAAGACAGCGTTCCTGATTATAAGCTTTCACTAAAAAAAGCCCTTGAATTAAAGATAGCTGAACAACAAGCCAAAGATAGCGCTTTTGCTCAAGCAAGTATTGCATGTTTAGAAGAGTTAAAAAAAGAGTACGGTATTCATTAAGCAAAAAGCCAAATTCACATAGAAGTGATTTGGCTTTTATAATGCAAATTTATTTAATACTTTTGAAAAATCGATTCGATCTCCTATGGTCGTTGGTTCCGGCTTTTGAAGGTACCTCTTATCTTTTTCTACAAGCTTAAAGATGTTGAGTGTCGTCATCGCATCATCAAGCGCGCAGTGGTGCTTTCCAGTTCCTTCTTTACCATACTCTTGCACAGCTTTCCAAAGGCCGGTTTGATTTTGATCTCCAAAAAAGCGCTTATACTCCATCGAAAGATCAATTTCTTTACCTGTAAACGGAAACGGCACCTTATTTTTTTGACAGCACTGCCTTAATACTTTCATATCCATGTTCCCCCATGTAATAATCGTGCTGTTTTTATACATGCCCAGTCGCTGTACAAGCTGCTCTAGCGTAATTCCTTCATTTACTTGATTTTGTTCGATATGGAGAAATGATTTACAGCGCTCAGTTAATTTTGTAAAGTGTGTAGGCTGTACGTAAGAGGAGAAACGATCAATGATTTCTTGATTTTTAACAAACACCAAACCAACTTCAATGATTTCCGGAAAAAAGCCTTTTGGAAAACCTTTATACTCTGGCATTGTAAATTCAAAATCAATGAATAAATACTGAGAGTTCTTATCCAATATTATCACCCCTTTGTAAAATAAACCGCCCTACTATATTAATGCTATTATAGCACGATTGAACAATCGGAAGGTCTATTTCCTGTTATTATTTTTAATATTATGAATATTCTAGTTGCTGAATAAAAAGAATACTTTACTACTACTATATTCTAGAGCATGTCTCTATGCGCAGGGTAACTGTCACGAATAGACATAATTTTGCTTCTTTTTTTTACCTATTTTTTCACTTTTTTATGTATCCGCTCTTCCAAATTCTCTTTAAGCTCTCACGTCAGTGTGTGAGGTAGCTGCTTCTGACTCCAAAAGCATACCTCACACCTTTTAGACTAAGCCTTTCTTATATTTAAGCTTTAGGCAGGATAGCAAGCGTGCACCGGGATATACAGATTAAATTCTCTTCTTCATCTTGAATTTTCACTTCCCAAACCGCTGTTTTTTTTCCTTTATGTAAAGGAACGCCTATAGCTGTAACTGTTCCGTCTTTTTTCCCTTTGATATGATTGGCATTAATCTCTAAACCCACGCAGATTTCTTTTTCAATATCTACACTTTTAATAGCACCTAGACTAGCCACAGTTTCGGCTAACGCCACCGATGCTCCTCCGTGCAAAAGCCCGAATGGCTGACGCGTTCGCTCATCAACAGGCATCGTCGCTTCCACTCTTTGTTCACTTGCGCTAATAATCTCAATTCCTAATGCTTCTAACAGCGTATCTTTTGTTTTCATATACATACCTCCCTTTGTATCTAGTATACAATAACGGTTTTGCTACAACATATACGAACCCTCTACATATACATAATAAAAATCCGTTTTTTAGGAGGACTCTTATATGAAACCATTTGCTCCCTTGTCTTACTATTGGCCATCGTACTACATGCCTCACCCTTATACATACAGGGTACCTAGCTTACCTGAGGCGGACATAGCGACTTTCCAGCAATCTCTTAAAGTGATTCCCTCTACTATGCAAAGCGCTACCATATTTATTCAAAGAGCTAACGCTTCGCCAGCTTTAATAAAAAAAATAAAAGCTGCTGCTCAAGAATCTAAAATGAGTGAAGTAAAAAGACTCATTCTTTCAACGGGCGTTAAGGCAAAAATTGATGTTTTTTATACGCCAGACTATATTAAAATTACGTTTATTCATCCTGATAACCAATTTGACTGCTGTCACGTTTCGTTAAATATTAAATGGTAAAACACAAGGAAAAAAGTCTTATTTTCTTTTAAAAAAGATGTACATGTTGTTTTGTTTCGAATATTATAATATATGACATTTTTGGATGTAAAAACAAATTACACGATAATTGTATTTAAGAAATAAATATGATATTGTATTTGGAAATATATTTTTTCTTTAGGAGGGATGACATGATGAGACATGTTACGCTAGTAGAAATTTTTACGCATCCTATCGCTCAAAAATATTTAACTCGCTCTGGCGTTGCGCATGCTGTATCCGTCGCCTATCATGCGTTTCGTCTATCTGTACAGCATAATGTAAACCCCGATTTAGCTACAAAAGCAGCGCTGCTTCATGATATTGGCCACTACGAATGGTACACAAATGGTCAGTGGGATTATGAAAAGTATCGTCAAAATGATATTCACGCTATTAAAGGTGCTGAACGTGCACATAAATTACTCATTCGTTTAGGTGAGGAACCTCAGGCGGCAAAAGAAATTGCCTTAGCTATTTTACTGCACACAGACTCATATTTGCCTGAAGGAACCATTCAACAACGCCCTCTTCAAAAAGTAGTCAAACTAGCTGATGAAGCTGATGAAGAGCCAGGCGGCAAACATCATTACCGTGAAATGGAATATAATTTGGCTGTAAAGAAAATTAAGGAGCTTGATAAGAAAGTGCTTGAACTTCTACATTCCAACCAATTTAAACAGTTAGGCTGACAGGGTTAACTCCTTTCATAAGAGTTAATCCTTTTTATTATTTCTCCTCATAATTCCCTGCAAATTACTCATACTATTTATTGATTCTCATTTTTGGTTAGTTAGGAGGAAGAAGAATGTCTAAAAACGCTAGAGGTTACGTGCAGGATTCTTGTACGTCATTAAATCAGGCAAAAGCAAGCCTTGAACAAGCTCTTCAAACAGTAGAGAAAGATTCAAATCGCGAACGTATTGAACAATCTCTTCAGGCTGTAGAGCAAGCATTAGGAGCTTGTGACAGCACTGCTTCTACTCTTTCTCAAGCATGAAAAAAAGCAGCCGGTTTTGATCGGCTGCTTTTTTTCATTATAGACCCTCTATTTACAAGATAACTGAGGCAATCCACCCAAAAATAATGAGTGGAATGTTATAGTGAAGAAAAGTTGGTACACACGTATCCCAAATATGATCATGTTGACGATCGACTGCTAATCCAGATGTTGGTCCAAGCGTACTGTCTGAAGCTGGTGAACCAGCGTCTCCAAGCGCTCCCGCTGTACCAACAATACAAATCGTTGCCATTGGACTCATACCAAGTTCTAAGCAAAGAGGAACAAAAATTGTCGCGATAATTGGAATGGTAGAGAAAGAAGAACCAATGCCCATTGTGACTAAAAGCCCGATGACAAGCATAAGAAATGCACCGAGCATTTGGTTTCCGCCAATAAGAGCAACAGAGGCTTTTACAAGCGCTTCTACATCTCCAGTTTCTTGAAGAACTTTTGCAAAACCAGAGGCTGACAGCATAACAAATCCGATAAAAGCCATCATTCTCATTCCGTTCGTTAATACTGGATCTGCTTCGTTCCACTTCAAAGCCCCGCTGAAGTAAACGACAACAATGCCTGCAAGCGCTCCAAAAATCATAGAATCTACTAAGAGCTGCACAGTTAAAGCCGCTACAATCGCAAGTAAAGCTACTATAATTCCCCTTGTTGTGTAACCTGTACGCTCCTCTGCGCCTTGATCAATGTCAATGTCTTCATAACTGCGCGGCTTACGGTACGAAATAAACACAGCAAACAATAAGCCCGCTACCATTCCTAAAGCTGGAAGAGCCATTGCCGTGGTAATATCTCCTTTATCAATTGTCAATCCGCTTTCTTTGATGTTAGTAAATAAAATGTCGTGATAAATCTTACCGAATCCTGCCGGCAAATACATATAAGGTGTAACCAATCCAAATGTAATAACTGTTGCGACTAATCGGCGATCTATTTTCAACTGATTAAATACTTTTAATAGCGGTGGAATTAAAAGCGGAATAAATGCAATGTGAACTGGAATAACGTTTTGAGAAAAACATGAAATAATAAGGATGATTAATAAAATTAGTACTTTTGACAGTGACTTCTTTTTCGTTTCTCCTTCTTTCCCTACTATTTTTAACGCTAGCTGAACAACCGCATCAGGCAGCCCTGTCCGCGAAACAGCCATTGCAAATCCTCCAAGCAAAGCATAGCTTAATGCAACAGAAGCACTGTTTCCAAGACCATCTGTGTATATACTTACTGTGTCTGTGAGGCTGATACCGCCAACAAGTCCTCCAATTAGCGCTCCGACCGCTAAAGAAAAGACAACGTTGATACGCAATAAGCTCAAAATCAGCATCACGAGCACAGCTATTAATACTGCATTCATTTTGAAACCTCCATTTTTCTTTTTACTTTATCTCATTAAAACAGTAGAGAGATAAACAACATGTTCATTATATTAGGTATAGAAAAAAAGTCAATCATCTTACTAAATAAACGTTTGTTTAACTTCTCTACAGCCTCAACAATATAAGGATTTTTTCACATAATGTTTTTTTACTAAAAAGAAAAAACATTATGTAAACATATTAAAAAAGAAGCATCCTCGATGCTTCTTTTTACGTTTCTTTCTATTACTGCTATGTTCTTTTCATTAATTGGCTTCAAATGAACAAACCATTGCAGCTAGTGTTCGCACCATCACGCCTGTTGCACCTGAAGGTCCTAACTCATGAGAAGCAGCGGATGTTGCAGTTCCAGCAATATCCAAGTGAACCCATGGTGTTTGCTCTGCAAACTCACCAATAAAAGTTCCTGCCATAATTGCGTGTCCCTCTCGTCCAGGAGAGTTATTTAAATCTGCTACCTTACTTCCCCGAACACGCTTTTTGTCTCGTTCTGTAATAGGCAGCTCCCAAACCGGTTCGCCTGTCTCAATGCTCGCTTTCGCTATTTGCTGCAATAAAGCAGAATCATTCGTCATTGCCCCAGTTGTATGTGTACCAAGAGCTACAATTACACCACCCGTTAATGTCGCCACGTCTACTAAATAATTTGCTCCATGATGCTTGGCATATGAAATGCCATCAGCTAGTGCTAAACGCCCTTCAGCATCTGTGTTCAGCACTTCTATTGTCTTTCCATTCATTGCTGTAATAACATCATCTGGTTTAAAGGCACGCGCGCTAATAACGTTGTCAGTTGATGGAATGACCGCTACTACGTTTTGCTGAGGTTTTAATTCTCCAATCGCTTCCATTGCACCAAGAACAGATGCAGCTCCACCCATATCTGTTTTCATGCCTACAATCCCGTCTTTAGATTTAATAGAGTAACCACCTGTGTCAAAGGTAATCCCTTTTCCTACCAACCCAATAACGTCTTCCCATTTTTCTTTGCCTTGATATTTCAGCACGATCATTTTAGGAGGCTCTGCGGAACCTTGATTGACTGCTAACAGTGCGCCCATTCCTAATGTTTCCATCTCTTCTTTTTCTAAAATTTCATATTCAAAACCATATGTATGTGCCATTTCTACTGCATAATTGGCTAAATCTGTAGCCGTTAGCATATTGCTTGGTAAGTTAACGAGGGTGCGCGCTGAGTTTGTTGCTTTACCGTACGTATATCCAACCAACGCAGATTGTAAAACGTCTTTATAACAAGAAAAAAGTTCAATTTTCTTAAGCTGCTTGTCAGGTTCATTTGATTTCTTTTTGTAGTTTTCAAACTCATACATAGCAAGCTGTTGAGCTTCTCCTAGTAAAGCTGCAGTTTCTTGCTCTGACCACCCTCCTGTATCAAATGTAGGAAGGACGACCGACGCGTTTGAAATTTTTGCTTCTTTTAACTTTTTAAATAAAAGTCCAAAGCTTTCCTTGAGCCCATTTTTAGTTAACGCTTGCTTTCGTCCTAGCCCTACAAAATAAAGACGTTTTGCTCCTAATTTCCCTAGTGTATGAATTGTTGATATACGCTTTTCCTGTACGCGAATATCTCCTTCCTTAATCAAATGAATGAGCTGTGCATCTAAAGCATCATCAATTTCTTTTAGAAAGCCTTCAAACTGTTGGTTTTGATTAAATAAACCAATTACGAGCGCTTCTGTTTGGTGATCAACACCATATGTTTCTACGTGCGAAAACATAAAATTCCTCCCTTTTACGTATAGATATTTTATTTTTATTTATCCTCTGCTTTGTTTAATCTATTCAGCAAGTGGAATATATATCATATTCACCACTGTTTTCATCTATATACATATGATAGCAGAAATACAATTTTTAATCACAGTTCAAAAACCTTAGTTTCACACATATACTTTCATCTACCACTGTTTTCATCATACGGGTTTAGCTTTTTAGACATTTTAAGTTTAGGGAGGACATCTCAATGGAGTTATTCTCAAATTTTCCACTTTGGAGTTCATTAATCGCTATTTTCTTTGCTCAATTTATTAAGATTCCGCTTTCTTTTGTAGCTACTAAAAAAATAGACGGAAGCTTATTTTTTAGTACGGGGGGCATGCCAAGCTCTCACTCCGCAGCCGTAACTTCCTTAGCAACTGCCATTGGGCTAGCAGAAGGTCTTAAATCCCCTATTTTTGCTCTCTCCGCTATTTTTGCCATCATTGTCATGTTCGATGCTAAAGGAGTAAGAAGACACGCAGGAGAGCAAGCAACGGTTTTAAATCGTTTGGTTGAAGATTTTCAGCGCGCGGTAAAAGAGGCAAAGCTGTGGACGACCAATGAAGAAGACGAAAAACAAGTGAAGCTAAAAGAGCTGCTTGGACATAAACCCATTGAAGTTTTCTTTGGAGCCTTAACAGGAATAGCAGTTGCTTTTGTCATGTATTATGTATGGCCATAAAACATAAGAAAACACATGAAGCATTCTTCATGTGTTTCTCGTTTATTTCACCTGCTGACGAAAAACTTGCATTGATTTTTTTTCATTCAGCATTGTTAACTCGTCTTCAGTTAAACGGCCGTCTCCTGATTTCACTACATAGACATTTAATTCTTTCTTACCCCATATGTTGTACACATCGGAAACAGTCTCAAAATATAAATCAAGATGATTGCCTTTAATAGCCCCACCTTTATCTGCTACCACTCCATAGCCATAGCCCGGAATAAACAAGATCGTGCCGATTGGAAATATGGTTAAATCAGCAGCGATGGTTGAATACAAGTCACGTTTTACTTTAACGCCTGAATATGTAATACCATAACCTGGATGATTGGGATTTTTCCCAGTTGATTCGTAACCAGCTGTGTAACCCGTAGCCAATACGTTCTTAGATGGATAACGCGACCAATCAAATGCTTCTTCAATCGTCAGACGCTCTTTGTCATTGCTAGCCGCTTCAGCTCTTAGTGGTTTTAGAAATGATGGTAAGAGCCTTTCATTCATTAGAGGATGCCCTGTACTGTTTAAAAAAGGCATATATTTGATGACTGTGGTTATTGGGACGCCGGTAATTGCTTCATATGTTGTAAACAGCGCTCCGACCAGTAGTAGGCACATAATGAATCGCTTTGCTATTTTTCCAATCATTGTGATTTCCACAACTCCTCTCACGAATCTATTTGTTTCCAACATAAAAACAAATTATTCGTTTGCGAGAAGAATTTACATTTAAAACATTTGGTACCCTCTTGTTCGTAAAGATTTAATGGTAATGCCTGAAGCTAGTGCACCTATAAAACCAGCCATTAAAATCGCAATGTCAGCTGTGGCTAAAGATAGCACTTTTGTACCTAGCTGCTGAAAGGAGTGAGCGGGATGCTGAATGTAATCAACCGCTCTTACATCATCAATAATAAAAATAAAAATCACGGGATAAATAATGGCCATAATCCAAGACATGCGAAGCAGCATATTCAACAAGAAACCGATTCCAAAAAACAAAACAAAAAACAACAAGATGGAGATAATTAGGACAGGCACACTCATTTCCATTGCTTTTCGCCTCCGTTACTCTTTATACTCTCAGTTTACTTAAGAGTAATCAAGGCGTCAATCACAGAAAAGTAAGTTAATACCAAAAAAAGCAAAAGGTTCAAAGACCTTTTGCTTTTTGTTTTAAAAGAAATTAAATTTTCCTTTTTTCAATACAAGACCTGCTCCGCCTTGAAGGAAAAGTGAGCGATTATCAACAACTTTTTTCATAAAAGATGCGCTTGAACCAAATAGTTTTCGACCATATACAACACCAATTGCGTCATCATGCCCTAACGAACATACCGTTCCTTTAATATCTGGCTTGAACTCGCTTAATTCTTTTTGACCTTTCATCAAACGGCTAATATTTTCAGCGCAGGTACCGCCTTGCTGCATAGCGATTTGAGCTGTTGGAGGATAAGGGCGTTCTGTTTCTGGGTTAATCATTAGTGAACAATCTCCAATAACAAACACATCTTCATGCCCTGGTGCCAGCAAGCTATTGCTTACTTTTACGCGTCCGCGCATGTTCTCAAATCCAGCCTTTTCAATCACGTGACTGCCTCGAACACCTGCAGCCCATACAACTGTTGCTGATTTGATTTCTTCCACTTGGTCATCTTTTGATACAATAATTCCTTCTTCTGTACACTCTTTAATCGCTGTTCCGATCTTGAACTCGATTCCTTTTCGTTCTAGCTGTGTTACCGCATATTCTACAAGTTCTGGATCAAAACCCGGCAAAGCCGTAGGCGCTGCTTCTACACAAATAACGCGTACTTTTTCACGCGGAATATCAAACTCTTTGCAAAGCTGAGGGACTCGATTTGCTAGTTCTCCCACAAATTCAATGCCGGTAAAGCCAGCACCTCCAACAATAATTGTCAGAAGTTCGTCTCTTTTTTCCACTTCATTGTTATACGTCGCAAATACATAATCAATATGTTCACGAATTTGACGTGCTGCATTAATGCTCGTAATGGTAAATGCATGTTCTTTTAAACCTTTAATTCCGAAAGTTTCTGCTTCATATCCTAAAGCAACAACTAAATAATCGTATGTTAGCTCACTGTTTTCAAGAAGAACACGCTTTTCATCTAACTTAATATCTGCGACCGTGTCTTTAATAAATGTAACCTTATTTGTGTTAATTAAATTTTTAACAGGAACACGAGAGCGATCTTGATGAATTGTACCTGCTGATACTTCATGAAGCCATGTCGTTTCATAATGGTAATCGTTTTTATTTACCAAAACAATTTCCGCATCACTAGCACCCAGTTTCTTTTGTAAATTAACAATTGTCATAATGCCGCCATACCCGGCACCCAAAATGACGATTTTAGGCTTTTTCATAGGAATGTCATCCACCTTTTTTAGTTATAGTCACAAGTATGTCTTACAAATATAATGATAAGAGCAATTTTATTTAGTTTGCTTTTTTATGTTAGTTTGAGCAAGAACGATCATCGCTATCCATTTATTATTCATATAAGAAAAACAATGTGAATCACTTCACGTTCTTTTTTAAAAAAATACATTTTTTCTTTTTCAAAAAAATGTAAGCATAAGTCCTAGCTTGATTTACACAAACATCTTATGCTTTTTTCATCGGTTTTTCAACCCTTCACTTTGTATTTACAAGCTTTTAAATTTTCAATTACTTTCCTGTATACCCAGTTTTATATTTGACCAAAACGTGTGGTTATGTTAATGATTGCAAATACTGATCTTTAAGTTGAGAAAGTTTCTCAAACATTCCAGCGTGTTTTAATGATATTTTATAATTTACTATGCTATCATAAAGTAGAATATGCATTGGCACAGAACAATCTAGAGGTGATTATAAATGAAAGAAGATAAACAAGTATATGATATTACCATCATCGGAGGCGGCCCTACAGGCTTATTTACAGCATTTTATGGCGGTATGCGTCAAGCGAGCGTAAAAATTATTGAAAGCTTACCACAGCTTGGTGGACAGCTTTCTGCTTTATATCCTGAAAAATATATTTATGACGTAGCTGGTTTTCCAAAAGTACGCGCTCAAGAATTAGTCAATAACCTAAAAGAGCAAATGGATCAATTTAAACCTGCAGTTGCGCTAGAGCAAGCCGTAGAAAAGGTAGAAAAACAAGCGGACGGCGTATTTCGATTAACTACTAATTCTGAAGTCCACTATTCAAAAACAATTATTATTACGGCTGGAAACGGTGCCTTCAAGCCCCGTAAAATCGAGCTAGAAAATGCAGAACAGTTCGAGCAAACGAACCTTCATTATTTTGTGGATGATATGAATAAATTCAAAGGCCGCAAAGTATTAGTATGCGGGGGCGGGGATTCTGCTGTAGACTGGTCTCTTATGTTAGAGCCAATCGCAGAAAAAGTAACGTTAACGCATCGCCGAGATAAGTTCCGCGCTCATGAACATAGCGTAGAAAACTTGCATAACTCATCAGTTGATATTAAAACACCATATGTACCGGTTGAATTTATTGGAGATGACCGTATTACACAAGTTGTGTTAGAAAATACAAAAGGTGAAGAAAAGACAATAGTAGACGTAGATGATGTTATTGTAAACTTTGGATTTGTTTCTTCTCTAGGTCCGATTAAAGAATGGGACTTAGATTTAGAGAAAAATGCAATTGTTGTTAACTCAAAGCAAGAAACAAATATTCCTGGCATCTATGCAGCAGGTGATGTCTGCACATATGATGGAAAAGTAAAACTCATTGTGGCAGGATTTGGAGAAGGTCCGACTGCCGTTAATAACGCTAAAGCATACATTGATCCAAAGGCTCGCTTACAGCCTATGCACAGTACGTCAATGTTCTCATAAAAAAAGCAGGCTCTCGCCTGCTTTTTTTCATTGCTGGATTGGTGTGACCATTCGATGAATGATTTCACTCATCATTTCTGCATCACTGCTTATTAAACAGATTTCATAAAAGGAATGGTTTCCTTCTTGACTAGTTATGCTCATTCTGTAGGCCTTCAAACCTTCGAGCTTGCTTAAATATTTTACTACCTCTGATTGACCGACAATACGTTCAATAAGTAAAATATGCTCTCCTTCAACTGCTCCGTAGGTTTCAGCCAGAGATGCGTTAGCATTTTCATAATAGCGAATGTAAGGTTCAGAATGGTTAAGAGGCGCAGAGGACGAGTTTTGATGACAGGCTTCACCTGCGGAAAAAGGCAAATGTTGAACAAATAAATGCGATTCACTAAAGTGAATACTTTTTGCATCCTTAGACTCCATTTTCCTACTTTCAATTTTTAACCAGTTTATAAACCCCTTCCATAGAATAGGCAGGGTGTTTTTTTTGCGAAAACTTCCGTAACCTCTTACTTGTTCCCTGTCGTAATGAGTCGCATCTATCAAATCCGTTCATCTCCTCTTTTTTATTGAGTATAAAAAAGACTGATTATTCAGTCAACACATTTGATAGATGATGTAACATACAAAAATTTCCCACTAAAAAAGCTTTCTTCATCAGATGAGGTGAAGAAAGCTTTCCTATAAACATATACTTAGCACTCTTCAGGAGCACCTGCGTTGCTTGCTGTACGGAAAGAAGAGCCGCAGCCGCATGCTGCAATGGCGTTCGGGTTATCAATTGTAAACCCTCCGCCTAGCATAGATTGCTTGTAATCAATTTTTACATCTCTTAAAATTGGAGCACTTTCACTATCTACAAGAATCTTAATGCCATGTTGTTCAAACAGCGTATCGTTTTCATTTACTTCGTGTGCAAAACCCATGCCGTAAGAAAGACCTGAGCAGCCTCCTCCATTTACATTAACACGTAAATAAGCATTTTCTTCTTCATGTTCTTTCATCATATCTTTTATTTGAAAGCTTGCAGCTTCTGTAATTGTTAGGATATCTTGACTCATTTTTAAACAGACCTCCTTTTTTGTTTAGTATACGACGAAATGTCTGTGACGACAAATCGTCTGCTTCTTCATTTTTTAATAATAATACGTGCCTTCACAAATCACATTGGCTGGACCTGTCATTAACACATTGCCTTTATTTTGCCAAACAATCGTTAAATCTCCTCCAGCGAGGTGTACGACAGTAGGAACATCTTTTTTCGTCTTCTCATTTAACACGGAAGAAACAACAGCAGCGCATGCTCCTGTCCCACATGCTTGAGTGATGCCCGAACCTCGTTCCCATACGCGAAAGTTCAGCTCTCTTTCGTTCACTACCTCAACAAATTCAACGTTCACTCCTTCTGGGAAACGCGAATCTTTTTCAACCACAGGGCCTAATGTAGTAAGAGGCGCTTGTTCAATATCATTTACATAAAAGACGACGTGAGGATTTCCCATCGATACAGCCGTCCCTTTTAACCGTTCTTTTCCAAATTCCATCTCTTCATCAACAACTTGGTGCTGGCTTGCTCCCATCATTGGAATTTGTTCTCTAGCTAAAATAGGCTCTCCCATATCGATTGTTACTTCTGGAACTTCATTTCCCTGCGGATGCACCGTTGCTTCTACAACTCCAGAAAGCGTTTCGATAAAAAATCTTTCGCTTGTTACTAAATTATGTTCATATGCATATTTAGCTACACATCTTAAACCGTTTCCGCAGTTTTTTGCTTCCGAGCCGTCATTATTAAATACGCGCATTTTCACATCTGCACGTTCAGATGGACAAATAAGAATCATTCCATCCGATCCGATTCCCGTATAAACATTTGAGACTTTTACAGCAAGCGGTGCTAACTCTTGCTCTTCTATATGTTCTTCAAACATATTTACGTAGATATAGTTGTTGCCAAGCGCATGCATTTTTGTAAACTGAAATTTTTTCATATTATCACCCATTATTTTTTTATGTAGCTCTAGTATAAAGTGATTCTCTTTTGTACACAATAATATCATCCCCCGTTTTTTTAGCTCCTTAATCATAAAGATTAAGGGGTTTTTATTTTGTCCTCCTTTGAAGTATTAAAAAACAAAATAAGCATTATGATTGCAAAGAGGATGATTAAAGCGCATATATTTGCTCAAAAACGCATAAATAAGCACGGCAAAACTAGCCCGTGCTTACATCATCTATTCTATTAGCCTCATGTCACTCTCCTGATAAAAAGGGATACGACAGCGGGGATAGTTTAAAACATTGGATTTTCTTCTAAATGAATGTAGATATTATCTACTAACTGTTCAGGTGTTTCCGCCGTAACAATCTCTCCATTTACCAAGGCAAATAAAGATTGTGAACATTTCCCGCAATAACCTAAACATCCGTATTCAATAATATCTAGATTTGGATCTTTTTCAAGCTTTTCTAAAGCCTTTTGAGAACCGCTGGCTAAATTGCTAACGCAAAATTCAATAATTGGCTGTATCACGTTTTTTCACCTCTCTACTATTAGTTTATCCTATCTCCTTTCATTTTCAACGTCAACTTTAGAAATTCACGTTCATTTCGCGCACGCTTTTTAGCTTTATAGACTTTTTTCAAAAACGCATAAATAAGCTTTATTACGTGGATAGCTTGAAATTATGTTGAAACATATTGTGGTTTTTTATTAATTTAGTTATACTTTTATGTATAGAAAACCAAACGAGGTTATATTAAATTATTATTTAAGTAAAATATGTTATCTTATATAGCCTTTCATATCTTTTTGGCAACCATCCTTATTAACGGTAATTTGTACCCTCCTATTCTTAAAAGCAAGAATAATAGAGAGAAAACAAAAATGCATGAAGCTAAAGGGGAAATTCACATGAAGAACCTTGTCATACTGGGCGGCGGATACGGTGGTATGCGCATTTTGCAGCGCCTTTTTCCGAATCAATTGCCTAACGATGTAGAAGTAACGCTTATTGACAAAGCACCTTATCACTCACTGAAAACTGAATTCTATGCACTTGCAGCTGGAACAATCTCTGATCAGCATGTCCGTGTTGCTTTTCCTGAACACCCTCGTTTAAAAATCCGCTACGGCTGTGTAAAACGCATAGACTTGAAAGAGAAATGCGTCTATGTGGATGATCAAATGATTGCTTACGATGACCTGATTGTAGGACTCGGATGTGAAGATAAATATCATGGAGTTCCCGGAGCTCTTGAGCATACATACAGCATTCAATCCATTGATGCTTCACGAGCAACTTATCAGACATTAAACAACTTGCCGGCCCACGCTACTGTTTCAATTGTCGGAGCTGGATTAAGCGGAGTAGAACTGGCAAGTGAACTAAGAGAAAGCCGCCCGGATTTAAAAATCATCTTATTTGACCGCGGTAAATTAATTTTATCTGCTTTCCCAGAACGTTTAAGCAATTACGTTCAAACTTGGTTTACTTCAAACGGTGTCGAAATTGTAAATAGTGCTAATATTACAAAAGTAGAACCTAACATTCTTTATAATCATGATGAGCCCATTCAAAGCGATGCAATCGTATGGACAGCAGGCATTCAGCCAAATAAAGTGGTACGCGATTTAGACGTAGAAAAAGATCCTCAAGGACGCGTCGTATTGACAAAATACCATAACTTGCCTGACGATGAAAATGTCTACATTTTAGGTGACTGTGCAAGCCTACCGCATGCACCAAGTGCTCAGCTTGCAGAAGGTCAGGCTGAACAAATTGTGCAAGTGCTTCTTCACCGCTGGAAAGGCGAAGCGCTTCCAGATGAATTGCCAACTATTAAATTAAAAGGCATACTTGGTTCATTAGGCAAAAAGCATGGATTTGGCTTAGTTGCCGAACGTCCGATTACAGGACGCGTAGCCCGATTATTGAAATCAGGTATTCTTTGGATGTATAAACACCACAGTGGATAAAACAAAAGCCGTTAGATGACTGACAATCTAACGGCTTTTTTCGTTATGATGCGCGGAAACCATACTTCTCCATTTCCTCAAATACGCGCTTTAATTTCGGATTGCCTTCACCAACAATTTCTCCATTAATGACCACTACAGGATAGAATAAATCTTCTTCAATCACACGTTTGGCAAAAGCTGCTTTTTCTGGATCCGTATGCGGCTCGTTTATATCTACATACGTGATAGCAAACGGTTGATTCGGATATTTGCGAGAAATAGCTGCCTCTAGCCAATCATAGGTGTCTTTTGAAGACGGCAGGTTAACACAGCTTGCACAAACAATTTCAGCTCCATAAATACACACTTCTACCTCAGTTGACTGCATAGCACATCCCCCTTGAATCTTTACATATAAACTGTAAGATTATTCACACTTTTACTTCATTATGAATACTATTTTACACAAAACTGATTCATTGCACATCTTTTTCTTTTAAGGTAACATTACGATGTATACTCCGATAGATTTTTCATGAAAGACCGTTTATAATAAGAGTAGAAGAAAGGAGTCGATAGTTATGTCAGAAATGCACGAGCAAGTTCAAGAAGTATTAGAAAAACTTCGTCCGTTTTTACTTCGCGACGGTGGAGACTGTGAGCTAGTAGACGTAGAGGATGGTATTGTAAAATTACGTCTTTTAGGCGCTTGCGGAAGCTGCCCAAGTTCAACAATTACGCTAAAAGCTGGTATCGAACGTGCCCTTTTAGAAGAAGTACCTGGTGTAGTTGAAGTAGAACAAGTATTCTAATCTCTTTGATTTTATTATAAAAGCAACCTTCCATTTTATTGGGGCTTGCGAATGAAAAATCCTCATTCAACTGAATGAGGATTTTTTTATTAGCTCGTTGTGACTTCAGCTTCTACAAATACACCTTTGCGGTCAATTTGTAAAACATCTATTTCGCAGTTCGGCAGTAAAGCATACATATGTTCAGCAATCGCTTTTCCTTTTCCTTTTGGTGCTAAACATAATACACTCGGACCGGCTCCGCTTAGTGACACACCGTATGCGCCGAGAGCTTTTGCTTCTTTTCGCACAAGAGAAAGCTCTGGCACGAGTCTCATGCGATAAGGTTCGTGATATAAATCTTTCTCCATAAATTCGCCTATCAGAGGCAAATCTTTATTCAACAGGGCTGCTACTAGCATGTTGCCGATGGCTCCAGCTTCTACTGCATGGCGATAATTAATATCGGAAGGCAGCACATCACGGGCATCCGTTGTTTTTAATTCATATTCTGGAATAGCCATCACGATATCGACATCAAATTCAGGTATTTGAGCAATATATGTTTCATTTTCATGGTGGTAACCAACAACGATTCCTCCATAAATAGAAGGACTGACGTTATCGGGATGTCCTTCCATCAAGCTGCTGATGCGAAGCTTTTCTCTTTTAGATAAACGCAAGCCACATAATACATTTGCCAGCTCGATTCCGGCTACGATAGCCGATGCGCTGCTTCCAAGTCCCCTTGCTAACGGAATGTTGCTCCAAACAGATACCTTCGCACTTGGAAGGTCAATGTTAAATTGACGAGCTACGTTTTGTGCCACTTCATACATTAAATTATCTGTACCTGTCGGAATGCTTTGCACTTCTTTTGTCTCAGGGATAAAAATCCATTCATCATAACGCTCTACTGTTAATCTTAAGTAGCGGGATAAAGCCACTCCAATAGAATCAAACCCTGGCCCTAAATTAGCAGAGCTAGCTGGGACCGTAATGACAAAACGCTCATTTTCTAGCATGAAGCAACGACACCTTGGATATACTCAAATACCTTTTCTTCATCATTTGGTAAAACCACTGGCTTTACGTTATGAGCATCGATTGCTACGTTTGGATCTTTTAATCCATTACCTGTTAGTACAGCTACAACCGTTGAACCTTTTGCAATTTTACCAGAAGCTACATCTTTGAATACACCAGCAATTGAAGCGCAAGAACCTGGCTCTGCAAATACGCCTTCTTTGCGTGCAATTGTACGATATGCTTCTAAGATTTGTTCATCTGTCACTTCATCAATTTTTCCGTTTGATTCTTTTGCTGCGTTTACAGCATAATCCCAGCTTGCTGGATTTCCGATTCGAATAGCGGTTGCAATTGTTTCTGGATTTTCGATAACTTGATTACGCACGATCGCCGCTGCACCCTCTGCTTCAAAACCATGCATATGAGGAAGAGACGTTTGGTGACGCTCACTGTATTCTTTGAATCCTTTCCAGTAAGCTGTAATGTTCCCTGCATTCCCCACTGGGATAGCTAAAACGTCCGGCGCTTTTCCAAGCTGCTCACAAATCTCGAAAGAAGCTGTTTTTTGCCCTTCAATACGGTATGGGTTCACGGAGTTTACAAGTGCAACCGGTGATGTTTCACTTAGCTTACGAACCATAGAAAGCGCTTGGTCAAAGTTTCCTTCAATCGCTACAATTTCTGCACCATACATAACAGCTTGAGCTAATTTCCCCATCGCAATTTTTCCATTTGGAATAACAACGATACAGCGCATGCCAGCGCGTGATGCATAGGCTGCGGCAGCTGCGGATGTGTTACCTGTAGATGCACAAATAACCGTATTGCTTCCTTCTTCTTTTGCTTTTGCTACAGCCATTACCATTCCGCGGTCTTTAAATGACCCCGTTGGATTTAACCCTTCTACTTTCACATGTAAATCAATGCCTAGCTCTTTTGATAACTGAGCAAGATGAATTAAAGGCGTATTTCCTTCATGTAGTGTAAGCATAGGTGTTTTATCTGTTACAGGTAAAAATTCTTTATATTCAGCTAATAGACCTTTCCACATCATACTGTGCCAACTCCCTCTACGCGGTAACTGCTTTTTACATTTTCTACAATTGGTAAATCCCGAAGCTGCTGAAGGATTTCCTCATAATCTTTTTGAGATGTTTTGTGTGTAACCACAACAATCTCAGCTAATTCGCTTCCTTTCACAGGAAGTTGGATAATTTTTTCGAAGCTCACACCACGCTCTGAAAATAGCGTTGTTAATTTTGCAAATGCTCCAACCTGATCTTTTACATGAATACGCAAGAAATGCTTCGAGAACATTTCATCTTCTGCTTTTAACTGTTTTGGATACTGAGGTGTTACCGCGCTTTTACCATTTACACCTAAACGCATGTTTTTCATAACGCCTACTAAATCGGATACGACAGCAGTTGCAGTTGGCAGGCTTCCCGCTCCTGGTCCATAGAACATAGTCTCTCCAACAGCTTCTCCGTATACATATACAGCGTTGTACTCATCGCTTACTGAAGCGAGAGGATGTGTATCTGCTAAAAGAGTTGGCTGAACACTAACTTCTACATTGTCACCGTCACGATGTGCATATCCAATCAGTTTCATCGTATAGCCTAGTTGTTTACTATATTGCAAGTCTTCTTCCGTTACTTCTGTAATACCTTGAACACGAACATCATCCAAGTCAATTTTCATTGAAAATCCTAATGTAGCCAAGATTGCCATTTTACGAGCAGCATCTAAACCACCTACGTCAGAAGTGGGATCCGCTTCAGCATACCCTAAATCCTGCGCTTCTTTTAACACTTCATCATAGGCGCTTCCTTCTTTTGTCATTTTCGTTAAAATGAAGTTTGTTGTCCCATTTACAATTCCCATCATTTTCGTAATACGATCAGATGCTAACCCATCTGCTAATCCACGAAGGATTGGAATACCGCCAGCTACACTTGCTTCATAAAATAAATCACAATTATTTTCAGAAGCTACTGTTAACAATTCTGAGCCGTAAACCGCCATTAAGTCTTTGTTTGCCGTCACAACATGCTTTTTATTACGAAGGGCTGTTAAGATATAATCTCTTGTTTCTTCAACGCCACCCATTACTTCAATGACAACGTCAATCTCCGCGTTATGTAAAACGTCTTCAACATTCGTTGTTAATTTATCTTCACTGATCTCCACGTCACGTTTCTTATCAATATCTTTAACTACTACTTTTTTAACTTCTACAGGACACCCGACTTGATGACTTAATTTATCCTGATGATTTTCAATAATTTTGACTACTCCGCTTCCTACCGTTCCTAATCCTAATAATCCTACTGAAATACTTTTTGTCATATTCCTCACCTCTGTGTTCTTTCTACGTATACATTTGTTCTCTTATAGAGGACATTATAGACCTTATTTTTCTTTTTTACAAGGTTTACTTGCCATCTTTTCTCGTAAACTTGTTAAAAAAATTGGTATATAAAGATAAATGTAAATTTTTAAAATATTTCATTTTATTATCATAACATGGCTACCACTGTTTTTTAATAAAAAAAAGACAATTTCACCGAAATGAAATTGCCTTTTTTCATTATGATTTTTTCGCAAACGCTTCTTTATTTACAATTGTAGTAGGAGACTCGTTTGTGAGCACTGCTTTAATATTTTTTACGCATAAAGAAATCATTTCCGTACGCGTTTCAATACTCGCACTGCCGATATGAGGCAGCGCTACAACATTAGGCAGTTGAAGAAGAGGGTGAGAAGCGGAAACAGGCTCTTGATCGAATACATCCAAGCCAGCTCCAGCAATTTCACCGGATTCAATTGCATGTAACAGTGCTTGCTCATCAACCACTGCTCCTCTTGAAGCATTAATAAAAATCGCTGTTGTTTTCATCTGTTCAAATGCTTCAGCATTAAATAAATGTTTGGTTTCGTCCGTTAATGGTGTCAAACAAACAATAAAATCAGATCGTTCAAGCAGCTCATTTAACTCACAGTAAACTGCATCGAGCTTTTGTTCTGCTTGAAGGTTGCGACTCCGGTTGTGGTACAGAATTTCCATATCAAAACCTGTAGCACGTTTCGCAAGCGTCTCTCCAATTTTCCCCATTCCAACAATACCTAATGTTTTATGGTGAACATCTCTACCCGCTAACAAAAATGGACTCCAGCTTTTCCACTGATTTTCTTTCACGTATTCAGCAGCTTCTACTAAACGTCTAGCTACACTCATTAACAAACCAAACGTTAAATCCGCTGTTGTATCAGATAAAACATCGGGCGTATTAGAAACGATCACTCCGCGTTCAGTTGCCGCTTCTATATCAATATTATCGAATCCAACCGCCAAGTTAGCTACAAGCTTTAAATGAGGAGCTTGCGTAAGCAATTCACTGTCAATACGGTCTGAAAGCATTGTTAATAGAGCATGTGCGTGCTTAGCTTTTTCACAAAGCAGCTCATGAGGGACTGCCTCATCTTCTTTATCCCACATTTCCACATTCGCTACTGCCTGTAAAGGTTCAATTAATTCATTGGGTATTTTTCTCGCAATAAATACAAACGGCTTGTCCATATGTACGCCACCTCTTTATTCTTTTTAAACTGCATGCACAAAAACAAAATAGAAAAACGGGTTTGGATTATCCAACACCTATTTTTCTATTTTATCATATTCTATAGTAATCGCTTTTTAATGAATCCATGTTAATTCAGGAATGTGATAACGAGACGTTGAAATGCCCACCGACTGATAAAAGCGCTTGAGAAACGCTTCGTAGTGAGAAGAATGAGCTAATACTCCTTCCAGCTTCTCATAATACTTTTGTTTTTGCCGCTCATCTTGTACACTGTAGTATCCTTCAATGACCTCAAAATAATGAACAGGAAAAAGAAGTCTAGCATATAACAGTCTCCATGAAAAAGAAGAAAGTGGATTTACCTTTTCATATTCACTTAAAAACTGATGCATGTGCCTTTCATCGACAGCGTATGTTAATAAATATTGTTCCCTTATATATTCAGCTATATCTCTGCTAGGGTGATCGAAGACCCAGTCTGCCGGGAGCTTGTAAACGTAGTCTTCCCCCCATGTTTTTTGGCCGAACCGATGATGACAAATCGTCGCAGCGTCAACTGACCGGGGCAAATCGTCAATTTCCGTGTCTACTAGGTATTGAATAGCATTTTCCGTTAATCCTAGGTAATAAGGAAACGTTTCTAAAAAACGTTTTTCCATCTCTTGATTAGGTAAAGCACGTAATCTTCCATACCAAAATTGCTCCATCTGGTCGAGACGCTTCTCCCACATGGACTTCCATTGCCCTAGCCGGTTTGCTTGTTCCACTTCATAAGGAAACAGCCTCCCTTTTTGATGAAAAACAGCTAGCTCGTGCCCAGGTGAAAAATTGGGGTTTTTCTCTTCCGCAAGACAGCGGCAAATGATAAATTTTTCAGTTTCAGTTTCTGTAATCATTTCACCATTCAAATTAGGCATAAATGTTGCCACATGGCGATCACCTTGCCCCATTAGAAATTGACTCATTTGATATAGTTCATTTAACTCGTCTTGTTCCATTTGCTTTACATTAATGATCGTATATAAAATATCTCGATACTGAAAACCTTCAAATTTACCAACGGGCATAAATTCGTTTGGACGTAATCCGTAATGCTCATAAATGGTTTGTATCATTTTAATCCCTCTCTTCATTCATTCAAGAAATTATATGATGGAAAACAACATTACTTGTCATAATATTTACGGAGGAATGAATAGATTAGAAATACACCATTTATAGTTATTTACTCCGGGTTAGTAGTATGAAACAACTTTAGACTTAAAAATATATAGAAAACAGGTGATGATACTTGGAGAAAAAACATACACAAAGTGAGTTAGAAAAAAAAGCAAGAGAATGGTTAATAGAACGCGGCGTGGCTCTTACGGACATTGCTGAACTGGTCTATTACTTGCAAAAAAAGTATCACCCAAACTTAACAATCGAAGACTGTTTATATAACGTTGAGCGCGTCATTTCTAAACGAGAAGTTCAAAATGCTATTTTAACGGGTATTCAACTAGATGTCCTCACGGAAAAAAAAGTGATTGAGCCGCCTCTGTTGGACATTCTTGAGAAAGACGAAGGTTTATACGGTATCGACGAGATTTTAGCATTATCGATTGTAAATGTTTACGGATCAATCGGCTTTACCAATTACGGGTATATTGATAAACAAAAGCCGGGTATTTTAGAAAGATTAAACGATAAATCGACTGGAGAGTGCCATACTTTCTTAGATGATTTAGTAGGCGCAATTGCTGCCGCTGCTTCTAGCCGGTTAGCGCATCGGGCTGCTAGCCAAGAATAGCCTTTAAAAACAAAAAAGCTGTCAATTGACAGCTTTTTAAATTCGCTCCATCCACTCTTTTAGTGAATCTACCGTATAAGTTGGCTTTTTCTCATATCCTTCTAGTAACTCTCTTGTTGTTACCCCTGTATGGACTAATAATGTATCTAAGCCTGCATTCATCCCTGCTAAAATATCTGTATCATAGTAATCACCAATCATGATTGTTTCTTCTTTTGGCGTACCGATGACTTCAAGGGCTTGCTCCATAATAATACTTTCTGGCTTGCCAATAAATACTGGATTTGTTTGAGTAGAAACCGTAATAACGGACGTGATAGAGCCATTACCAGGCAGTAAGCCTCTTTCAGTAGGAATCGCAATATCTCCGTTCGTTGAAACAAAAAAGGCGCCGTTTCGAACGTTTAAACATGCTTTTGCTAATTTTTCATATGTAATTTCCTGATCCAAACCAACAACTACAAAATCCGTATCTTCCTCTTCAATGGTAAATCCTTTTTCAAGCAGCGCATGTCGAATTCCTTCTCCACCAATTACATAAGCTGAAGCGTTTGCTTTTCGTTCATGCAAATAATTAGCTGTTGCCTGACTCGTTGTAAAAACTTGCTCTTCTGTTGCAGGAATGCCAAATGCCTCTAGCTTTTCAGCTACTTTATCGGGCGTTTTTGTTGAGTTGTTTGTTACAAATAAATAAGGAATTCCTTTTTCCTTTAATTTAATAACAAAATCACGCGCCTCGGCAATTAGCTCTGTTCCTTTGTACATTGTTCCGTCTAAATCAATCAAATATCCTTTATATTCCTTCATGTTGTGTGATCTCCTTTCAAGTGTCATACTTGAAATCATAGCTTATTTTTTATACAACTACAACTTGCTTGCCTTTAATTACGAAAAGCAGACACAGGCCCTAACTCTGTCTCTAGATATGTCCTTACGCGCTCTGAAAATGCTGCCAGTACGTCTTTATGCTGCATCACTTTTTGATAAATATCCTGATGATTAACATCCACATATTCTTGGACAAGGCTTTTACGCAATTGAACGATCTCTTTTAATGGCGTTTCTTCCTCTTTTTTAACCACTTTCTCATCAACTAAAATGTCAATGATATCGTCGTAACTGCCTGGATCTCTCATAATAAATCCATCAATCATTGCATTTCCTACATCTAAAACGTTTTCAATTAAAAGATGTACAATTCTCTCTAATGCCTTTTTCTCTATTTCTGTGTTCCAGCTCGAATGCTCAGCAAACAAACGAACATGTTCATCAAAAAAAACAAGCGTGGCTTCTATTTTTTCACGATCTACAAAGTACATATTATTTCCTCCCTAGTTGTCAGCTCTCTATAAATCTTTTTTCATAAACAAACGGGGTTCCTGTTCTATTTTATCATGACCCATTATCCATTTGATAAATTGATTTTTGTTTTTGACCTTATTTGATATGATACAAATACAACCTATGAAAGGAGTATACCTATGAGCGAACGCTTTTATCTATATGACGATGTCGTATCTACAAAGACCCGGTTTGTCAGCTTTATGGGCGAAAATCAACGATTTGATTTAGCTATTATCCAAACCGACCGCTATTATGGCAAACAAGTTGTTCTTGATATTCAAGGAGGACGCTTTGCCATCATTGGACAAGATGACCTTGAAGAACCAAACTATCTTGAAGAAGTATTTAAATTAAACAGTGAAGACGGTCAGGAACTTCGCGAATTTTTATATGAAATCATCTAAAAAAAAGGCAGCGTGAAGGACAATTAGTGTCTTCGGCTTGCCTTTTTTTACTTATGGACTTTTTTTAAGACAAAATACGCACAGCCAAAATTACAATATTCATGTAAATAGTCTTGAAGCGTACTAATCTTCGTATCATACGTTGCCTTTTGATTTCGGTCATCAAAAAAGCCTCGCAGTCGAAGCTGATTGTATCCCCAATCTCCCACAATATAGTCATAGCGGCTCAGCACGTCAATAAAGCGACCTCTAAACGCCTCTTCATTAAATGCTTCGCGCTCATCTTTTAATACTTCATAACAAATATTATTGATACAGACCATTGCTCACACCTCTTCTCTTAAAATTTACCATACCATAATTATGATGATGAAACCATCAATTAACATGAAATTTTTCACGTATAAGCAGCACTCTAATCCTGTAGGAGTTTTATCGGTATACCTACTGATCTTTTATGCTCCACATGAAGGTTCGCCGGTTTACCTGGCGTACGATATTTAACTACAGGAGGTGGAAATGGTGAAGAAATCTATTCTTGGAATCGCTTTGATAACAAGTATTTTAACCATTGGCTGTCAAAATAAAAACACAGCTGAAAATGAAAATTTATCACCAAACAACCCAGATGCCATTAATGTAAACGAGCCTAATCATTATTATAATCCAAATAATAATAGCGGCACAAATTATGGATATGTCCGATACACTAAAAACACAAATGAACAAAATTCCAATATGAACCAAGTAGGAACATTTAATCGAGAAGAAGCAGCCGACAATATTAGTAAACTGAGCACCGCTATCCCAAATATTAAACAAGCCGCTACGCTAGTAACAGATAAAGATGTGCTTGTTGCTTATAAAACAGATGCTAAAAATAGGAATAACGCAGCCGATCAGGTAAAACGTACAGCTATGTCTGTAGTCCCTCGTTATTATCATGTATACGTCTCAGATAATCCGAAACATATGGACCAAATCGAAAATATTAGTGAAATGAATACACAAACAAATGATGCTAGAAAACGAATCGATGCCGTTATTCAACAAATGCTAAAATCTCCCCAAGGGCGTAAAATGAACGGCGGAGAAGATGCAAATGGAAGAGAGAAAAACGAATTGAATGAACCGATGACGGACAAAGATATGGTGGAATAAACAAAAAAGTTGAGACGTAACTAAAAGAATGTAATCAAAAGACGAAGAAATGAGACACATGAGCTGAACCGCTTGTGACACCGCAGTTGATTTCCGTGCAAGGCTTCGCTTTCCGCGGGCGGGCGCTGAGCCTCCTCGTCGCTTGCGCTCCTGTGGGGTCTCACCTGTTCCGCTGTTCCCGCAGGAGTCTTCGCCTTGCCCTCCAATCAACTGCTAGAAGGAACAAAACAGATAAATTTTACGTTAACCGTAACAAAAAAAAAACGAACCACTAATCAAACAGTTTGATTAGTGGTTCGTTTTTCACTTCGGCTAAACTACTTTTGTTCCAGCCTCTTTTTACCTTACTTGCTTTCTTGTGCTTTGTTTTTTGCAGCAGAGTTAACTTGCTCATCTGCATGGTAAGAAGAACGTACAAGAGGACCTGCTTCGACATGGCTGAATCCTTTTGATAATGCAATTTCTTTTAGCTCTTCAAACTCATTTGGATGGTAATATTTCTGAACTTTTATGTGCTTTTTAGTTGGCTGTAGATATTGGCCTAGCGTCATAATATCTACATTGTTCGCACGCAAATCATCCATCGTTTCAATAATTTCTTCTTTTGTTTCTCCTAGACCAAGCATGATACTTGATTTTGTAGGGATATCCGGCTGCATTTCTTTTGCACGGCGAAGGAACTCAAGAGAACGCTCATATTTAGCACGAGCACGAACACGAGGCGTAAGGCTGCGTACTGTTTCAATATTATGGTTTAAAATATCAGGACGTGCGTCCATTACAATACGTAAGTTCTCTTCCACACCGCCCATATCAGAAGGCAATACTTCAATTGTTGTGAATGGATTTTTACGACGAATCGCACGAATTGTTTCAGCTAATACGCTTGCTCCTCCGTCTTTTAAATCATCGCGAGCTACTACTGTAATAACCGCATGTTTTAAGTTCATTAGCTGAACAGAATCCGCTACGCGTTCTGGCTCTTCTAAATCTAATTCTGTTGGTAAACCTGTCTTAACCGCGCAAAAACGACAGGCACGTGTACATACTTCTCCCAAAATCATAAAAGTTGCCGTACGACGAACAGCCCAACACTCATGAATATTCGGACATCTTGCTTCTTCACAAACTGTATGAAGGTTTTTTTCACGCATCATTTTCTTTAAGCCTGTGTAATTTTCGTTTGTGTTTAGCTTAATCTTCAGCCACTCGGGTTTGCGGACATGCTCTTCTTTTGTTGCCATATTATCAACTCCACCAATCTAGAAAATGTCTATAACCTATATGCTTAATTTTAACTACATATTAAAAACATAACTATATGTCACTTTATCATAAAAAAGTGAGATTCGACAAGTTGTCTGCTCTTTATTTTCCTGAGTTTTCTTCTATTTTCCATCCGAATGTGTGCGTTTTCATCCTCCGTATAATTTCCATTTATCTTCTGAATAAAATTCTTTAAAAAAGTTTTGAAGCGATTTCCATTAATTAATATTTATGAAATCTTTTTTCTCGCTGCAAACTAGGGTTACACACTATTTTTAGAAAGGGGGAAACACGATGCGCAAAACGATTATCTTACTTTTTATGTTCATGTCTATATTCACAGGATGGCACCACGTAACAGCTGAATCTTCAGCAGATCAAGAAAAAATGCTTATTCAAAAGAGATTAGAGCTGTATAAACAAATGGAAGCCGCTACTACAATTCCTTGGTATTACTTTGCTGGAATTGACCAGTATGAACGAAATATTCGACGCTCTCATAAAGATATTCCAAGAGAAAAAGGTGCGATCGCCATTTATTATCCTCCAGAAAAATGGTCAGGTTCTCTAAATCCAAATTTGGAAGATACAAACCCACTAACTATTTCTCTCCTCGGGGGAATAGGTAAAGATGGGAATGGAGACAAAAAAGCAGACCAATTTAATGATGAAGATATGCTTTTTACCATGGCAGATTATATTCGGACGTTCGGGGTATCCGAAGACTATATTAAAATTGCGCTTTGGAACTATTATCACCGGGCTAAAGCGGTTGATATTATTTTAGGGAATGCTAAAATTTTTCGCCATTACGGTCGCATTGATTTAAAAGGTTCTTCATTTCCTGTGCCTCTCCGTGCGAACTACAGTTATCGCAGTACATGGGGAGATGCGCGCGGCTGGGGTGGAAAACGAATCCATGAAGGAACAGACATTTTTGCAAATTACGGAGTTCCAGTAAAATCCCCTTGCTATGGCATTATTGAGCTTAAAGGATGGAATAAATATGGAGGCTGGCGAATCGGTATTCGTGACCTTCATAATAACTATCATTATTTAGCTCATTTAAGCGGGTTTGCAAAAAATTTAAAAGTAGGGCAAATTGTAGAACCAGGAACACTCATTGGCGGAGTAGGAAGTTCCGGTTATGGACCTCCTGGAACTTCTGGGAAATTCCCTCCTCACTTGCATTATGGAATGTATAAAGATAACGGCAAAAATGAGTGGTCGTTTGACCCATATCCTCAGTTAAGAACGTGGGAAAGAAATGATCGTTTAGAACTAAAGAAAAAATAAAAAAACAGGAAGCCGACGCTTCCTGTTTTTTATCCTGATGCTTTGCTTTCTTTTGCTTTTTTCACAGCATGAGCAATACTCGCGGCCAAGCCGCCCCATATGATGACCATCCCTACAACCATCATTGTAATTGAACTTCCATCCATTATTTAGAAACCCCCTTCTCTTTAACTGACAAACGGATCGTCCCATCTTTCCATCGTGCAAAAGAGAAAACAATTCCTAAAATAACAGCCAGAGCTGCCACGCCCCAACCAAAAGGACCTACAAAAGTCGTTGCATACTGCTCGTAATTTTCCGAAATATTTTTCCGGAAGTTATCAAACATCATATACCCAAGTACAAGTGGTGTAACGACTCCTAAACATATCTTCCACCATGATCCGATTCGGATATCAGAGACTTCATTTGCATGCTGCTGAAGGCTGCTCAGCTTTTTAAATACCCAAGCAACTAATACAACTTCTACTAAGCCTGCTAAAGCAACTCCGAAGTTATTAATGAAATAGTCGACCACATCTAAGAAATAAAGTCCGCCTTGTGTTGCAAATAACAGCGAGCAAATTGAAGCGATTCCTCCGCCTATTAATACAGATTTTGTACGTGAGATAGTAAATTTATCTTGAATGCCTGCTACAAAGGTTTCAATAATTGAAATAAGCGATGTTAATCCTGCTAATGTTAAGGAAGCAAAGAATAGCATTCCAAACAGCTGTTTAAAGGCCGGAAATTCATTAATAATTTGCGGGAAAACAACAAAGGCTAGTCCTACCCCTCCCTGAACCACTTTATCGATTGGGATACCTTGCTGAGTAGCCATAAAACCAAGTGCGCTAAACACACCGATTCCTGCTAGTAATTCAAAAGCGGAATTACCGAATCCAGTAATAAACGCATTATTAGTTAAATCAGATTTTTTTGGAAGGTAGCTGGAATAAGTGATCATAATAGCAAAACCAACAGATAAACTAAAGAAAATTTGACCATATGCCGCAATCCAAACCTTTCCATCTCCAATTGCGCTCCAGTTTGGTTTAAAGAAAGCGTGCAGACCTTCCATTGCTCCGTCTAATGTTACTGCTCGAATGACGATGATTAAAAATAGAACAATTAGTGTTGGTAAAAAGATTTTGTTTGCCGCTTCAATTCCTTTTTTGATTCCTTTTAATAACACACCTAACGTGACAATCCATACAAGTACAAGCGGAATTAAAACATGTAATACGATGCTTCCTGTTTGTCCTGGTGCTTCAGCTAATTTTAAGTAATCTCCATATAAAAACGCTTCTGTATCCTTTCCCCAGCTTAACTTAAATGAAAAGATAAAATACGACATCGCCCACGCGATAATAACGGAATAGTAAACTGAAATAAAAAAGGAAATAGCTACTTGCCACCAGCCTAGCCACTCAGCCTTTGGACTTAGTCTCGCTAATGATAAAGGAGAAGAACCTTTATATTTATGACCTATAGCAAACTCCATGATTAAAATAGGAATTCCTGCCGTCAACAAAGCAAATAAATAGGGAAGAAAAAATGCTCCTCCTCCATTTTCATATGCAGTAGCTGGAAACCTCCATATATTCCCTAGTCCAATTGCTGAACCTGCTGCTGCTAAAATAAACCCTGCTCTTGATCCCCACTGCGGCCTATTTTCCACTGTAATTCCCCCTCTTGTTCTCTCCCTACCCTCTTTTTATCGTAGATCAGCGAGAATTTTTATAATTTTTAGATTATTCTCTCTATAACTTCCTACCTCAAATTATAGAAGGGAGAAGATAGTATGTCAAAATATTTTTTATAGAAAATTCAGACAAATTACCCAATGAATAAAAGCAAGTATGAAAGTCTTTTTGAACTTCCGCACCTGCTTTTTTAATAATACTTTATCACGTTAATATAATATTGTTAATTTTTCTTCGGAAGTTCAATCGCCGGAGAAGACGAGTTTCCACCGTTAAAATAGTCAGGAACATTTCCAGGAATAACGGTGCCTCCGACCGGGATCGTAGCCGTAACGGTTGTTTTTTTAGTTGCAAATGGGATAATGATTTGCATGTTTACTTTTACTTTGATAGACACTTCAAGAAACGCATTATTTATTCCATACTCTTCGATTTTTCGCACTACGTCTGTTTGAACGTCACCAATAGCATGAAATTTAACCGGAATAAGCGGACCTAGATTTCCAAGCAGCGCATTATTAGTCGCTTGCCCAAGCGGAACTTGGTATACAATTCCTTGATTCCGCAGCTTTTCACTTTTTTCAATACGAATATCTGTTGGAAGTTCAAGTGCATCTAAATTCCCTTTCTCTGCTTCTTTTAAGTTAGCCTGGACAAATGACGTAGTTTGAGCTCTAACCCGATTTACAAGCGCTGTGTCAATTTTGGCTACTTGACCGTTAGGTGTAGATTCCACTTTAATGACATCTACGTCCAGTTGATCAAGTACCTGTTTATTCACCGCTTTATTAATAACTAAAGTTGCAATCTCTTTTGTTTGTGCTTCAGCATATTTCATTAACGTCGGTTCAATCCCTCTATTAATTAGCCATAATCCTACCCCTGTGGAAAGCATAAAAAAAAGAAAGGTGAGCAACAGAACGTAACGAAAAGGAAGCGGGCCTTTTCTTGTTAATTTCCGACGAAGTTTAACCAAAAAAAATCCCTCCTTACAAGCTATATGTATGCATGTATAAGGAGGTTCACGCTTCTTTTAAAAAGTTTTATCTTAAATTCTCGACTATATTAAAGCATTTTCAATAAAGCATCTTTGCCAATTGTTCCTTTAAAAATCCCTCTTTTTTCAGCTTCAAGCGTTACAGATTCAAGCGGCGCTTCAAGAAGCTGCTCAATTGTACGTACACCTACAGCTCTTCCAGCTATTATTTGACGATCAGCTAATTTGTCATTTAATAGACCTACGTCTAGTGCTCCGCACATAATGTACCCTTTATCTGATGAAATTGTTAACAGAGTTGTTTTTGGCAGCAATACGGTAACTGCATTAAACGTATGACCTTCAATTACGATAGGCGCTAGGGTAATCATAGTAACTCACTCCTTTCTTAATCAATTTATGATTTTGAAAGAAAAAAGTGAGGTTTTACATATACTTTTCTACCTATTTGACGTTTGTATTCCTTCTTCCTTATTTATATAAACTTTTATAGAACTCAGTGCTAAAATTCATTAAAAAAATCTAATTGTTTAGGAGCTAAATTCTCATATTCAATATTTAATAAACTCATGAGCTGTTTGGCATTATGTACAGCATCTCCGCCGGAGTTATTATTAAATAACAGGTAAATGTCCTTCGTTTGTTTTTGCAGCTTTTCAAGACGTTCTTTCCACTCTAGAAGCTCTTTTTCATTGTAGCGATACAAAAACCTTACCGCTCGCCAATTGCCTTCTGGGGGTTTGTTCCAACCGTGTACGTTTCGTCCATGAAAACGTATGAGTGTTTTCTGTTTATCTGTAGCATGAATCACAATGGGAATAGATCCTTCTCCTGCCTGCGGTTCATCACAAATACCGTGAATCCACTTCTCTTGTTCCATAAACGTTAGCGTTTTATCGTAGAAAAACGGCTTAAACCAAGACTGATTTCGAAACTCAAGGGCTACTGGCAAATCTCCAAACTTCTCACGGCTATATCTCAAATATGCTACGTTTTCTTTTGTACAGTCAAACCACGGTGGCATTTGAAATAAAATCATGGCCAGCTTATTTGAACTTACGTACGGCTTCACTGATTCTAAAAATGCATGAAACATTTCTTCCTTGCTGTCAAACGGATTTCCTTCTCTCATATCCCCTGTGTGCCTTGATAGGCTTTTACCACAAAACGAAAAGATTTCGGTGTATCATTCACCCACTTTTCTACATTTGATTTAGGTTGAATTGCATAAAAAGATGAATCGACTTCAACAATTGGAAAATGGCCTGCGTATACGGCAAGCTTGTCTCTTGATGAAACACCCGCTTCATATAATGAATCATGATCTCCCCAGCCTGTGACTCCAATATAAATCATGCCATTCCTCCTCTATTTTCTTAGCATCGCTTTTCTTTATTTTAATACAAACGATACAAAAAAACTCGTTTGCATAAACAGCAAACGAGTTTTTATCTATTATTAACCGATTGAACCTTCCATTTCAAATTTGATTAGACGGTTCATTTCTACTGCATATTCCATTGGAAGCTCTTTTGTAAATGGCTCAATAAAGCCCATTACAATCATTTCTGTCGCTTCTTCTTCAGAAATACCGCGGCTCATTAGATAGAATAATTGTTCTTCAGACACTTTTGATACTTTCGCTTCGTGTTCAAGTGAGATGTTATCATTTAAAATCTCATTGTACGGAATTGTATCAGAAGTTGATTGATTATCCATAATCAGCGTATCACACTCAATGTTCGCACGTGCACCTTCTGCTTTACGGCCGAAGTGTACGATACCGCGGTATGTTACTTTACCGCCTTGTTTTGAAATTGATTTTGATACGATCGTTGAAGATGTGTTCGGTGCTAAGTGAATCATTTTTGCACCAGCATCTTGGTGCTGTCCTTTACCAGCAAGGGCAATAGATAATGTCATACCACGTGCACCTTCACCTTTTAAAATAACAGCTGGATATTTCATTGTTAACTTAGAACCGATGTTTCCATCGATCCATTCCATTGTTGCGTTTGCTTCACAAACCGCGCGTTTTGTTACAAGGTTGTATACGTTGTTCGCCCAGTTTTGAATTGTTGTATAGCGGCAATACGCGTCTTTTTTAATGATGATTTCTACAACGGCACTGTGAAGAGAGTTTGTTGTATAAACAGGTGCTGTACAGCCCTCTACATAGTGGACGTGTGAGCCTTCATCAGCAATAATTAACGTACGCTCAAACTGTCCCATATTTTCAGAGTTAATACGGAAATAAGCTTGTAATGGTGTATCTACTTTTACGCCTTTTGGTACGTAAATGAATGATCCACCAGACCAAACCGCTGAGTTAAGAGCAGAGAATTTGTTATCCGTTGGCGGGATAACTTTTCCAAAATGCTCACGGAAAATATCTTCGTTTTCTTTTAGTGCCGTATCTGTATCTTTAAATACGATACCTTGCGCTTCAAGATCTTCTTTCATATTGTGATAAACAACTTCAGATTCGTACTGAGCTGATACACCCGCAAGATACTTTTGCTCTGCTTCAGGAATACCAAGTTTATCAAACGTTTGTTTAATTTCTTCAGGAACTTCATCCCAAGAACGTTCAGACTTCTCAGATGGTTTTACGTAGTACGTAATTTCATCAAAGTCTAAGCTTGCCATGTCTCCGCCCCACTGTGGCATTGGCATGTTGTAGAAGTGCTCTAGAGATTTCAAACGGAAGTCAAGCATCCATTGTGGTTCCTCTTTCATACGAGAAATTTCTTCTACGATTTCTTTTGTTAAACCGCGTTTAGAGCGGAAAATTGATACGTCTTTATCGGAAAATCCATATTTATAATCGCCGATTTCTGGCATTTTTTTAGCCATCTTTTATTACCCCCTACTTGATAGGATTGGGAATGAATGAAGGTCTTATTTTTGTTCGTTAAGACCTTTTTCCATCGCTTTCCACGCTAGTGTTGCACATTTAATACGCGCAGGAAATTTTGCTACACCTTGAAGTGCTTCAATATCTCCTAAATCTATACTATCATCATACTCTTTACCTTGCATCATGTCAGAGAAGATATGGGCCATTTTAAACGCTTTGTCTACTTCTTGACCTTTAATTGCTTGTGTCATCATTGAAGCTGATGACATTGAAATTGAACATCCTTCACCTTCGAACTTTGCATCCACCACTTTGCCGTCCTCTACTTTTAAAGAAAGTTCAATGCGGTCTCCGCACGTCGGGTTATTCATATGAATGTTCACAGTATCTTCATTCAATGTTCCACGATTACGCGGGTTTTTATAATGGTCCATAATTACTTGACGATAGAGAGTATCTAAATTATTAAAAGCCATTTGTAAAATACTCCTTCGTTTTTATTAATGATGACACCAATTTATCTACTTCTTCTTCCGTGTTATACAGATAGAAGCTTGCACGTGCAGTAGAAGATACGTTTAAATATTTCATCAGCGGCTGCGCACAGTGATGACCTGCACGAATCGCAATTCCATCAGCGTCTACTACTGTCGCAACGTCGTGCGGATGTACATCTTCAATGTTAAACGTCACAACACCCGCTCGCTCTTTCGGTCCGTAAATCGTAATTCCGTCTACTTGCGATAAGCGATCCAGTGCATATTGCGCTAGCTTGTGCTCATGTGCTTGAATGTTATCTAAACCAACTTCTTCTAAGAAATCAATCGCTGCACCTAAACCAATGGCACCTGCAATGATTGGCGTACCTCCTTCAAATTTCCAAGGAAGCTCTTTCCACGTTGATTCGTATAGGTTTACGAAGTCAATCATTTCGCCGCCAAACTCGATTGGTTCCATTTTTTCAAGAAGCTCTTTCTTTCCATAAAGAGCGCCGATTCCAGTCGGTCCGCCCATTTTATGTCCAGAGAAAGCAAAGAAATCACAGTCTAAATCTTGTACATCCACCTTCATGTGAGGCGTACTTTGCGCACCATCCACAACCATTACTGCACCGTTAGCATGTGCAATTTCTGCAATTTCTTTTACTGGGTTAATTGTGCCCAATACGTTAGATACTTGCATAATCGATACAATTTTTGTGTTAGATGTAATCGTGCTTTTTACCTCTTCTAGTGAAAGTGCATGATCTTCTGTTAATGAAATATATTTTAACGTTGCACCTGTTTCCTTGGCAACTTGCTGCCAAGGAATGATGTTACTGTGATGTTCCATATAAGTAATCACAATTTCATCACCAGGTTTAAGATTCGCACGGCCATAGCTTGCAGCTACTGTATTAAGAGCTGTCGTTGTACCGCGCGTAAAGATAATCTCTTCCGTTGATTTTGCATTAATAAACTTACGAACCTTTTCACGAGCTCCTTCGTATCCGTCTGTTGCTCTTGTACCAAGCGTGTGAACACCTCGGTGTACGTTTGAGTTATATTCTTTGTAATACTTCTCAATCGCTTCAATTACAGCAAGCGGCTTTTGTGAAGTTGCTGCACTGTCTAAATAAACGAGTGGGCTGCCATTTACCTCTTGGTCTAAAATAGGAAATTGTTTACGAATATCAGAGATATTCATTATCGAACTTTCCTTTCAATTAAATCCGTTAATTGTTTTTTAACCGTTTCGATTGGCAACTCGTTTACAACTGGTGCTAAGAACCCGTGAATAACTAAACGTTCTGCTTCTGTTTGTGGAATACCGCGGCTCATTAAGTAGTAAAGCTGAATTGGATCTACGCGTCCCACAGATGCAGCGTGTCCTGCTGTTACATCATCTTCATCAATTAGAAGAATTGGGTTTGCGTCTCCACGTGCTTTTTCACTTAACATTAACACACGAGATTCCTGCTCAGCGTTTGATTTAGATGCACCGTGTTCAATTTTACCGATACCGTTAAAGATTGAAGACGCGCTTTCTTTCATAACGCCATGTTTTAAAATGTAGCCTTCAGAATGTTTTCCGAAGTGTACGATACTTGTTGTTAAGTTTTGAGACTGCTCTCCACGTCCAACTGTTACCGTTTTTGTATCTCCATATGAACCGTCGCCCATTAGATACGTTGTATTTTCTGAAACTGTATTTCCTTCACTCATTAAGCCTAAAGCCCACTCAATGCGACCATCTTTGCCCGCTACACCGCGGCGGTTCACATAAGTAGTTGTGCCTTTAGCTAAGTAGTCAACAGCTCCAAACGTTACTTTTGCATTGCTGTTAGCGAATACCTCCGTCACGATATTGACAACACCGTTTGACTCTTCAGCAGTAGCAATGTAGTTTTCTACATATGTTACTGAGCTGTTGTCTTCAGCTACAACAATCACATGGTTGAATAAAGCTGCTTCTTCATCTTCGCGGACAAATACAGCTTGAAGCGGCTCTTCTACTTCTACATTTTTAGGAACGTATACAAATACACCGCCGTTTAATAACGCTGCGTTTAATGCAGTTAAACGGTGCTCATCTACTTTAACTCCGTCTTTCATGAAGTACTTCTCAACAAGGGCGCTATGCTCTTTAGCAGCTGTTTGAATATCTGTGAAGATAACACCCTGAGATTTTAGCTCTTCTGTTAACGTTGAGTATGCAGCTGTTTGGTCACGCTGAACATATAGATTTTTAACAGCTTCTGTATCAATCAATGCTTTAACCACTTCTGGAAGCTCATCTACAGATGAGATTGTGCTTGCCTGTGAAGTGTGCTTGTCAAAAGCAGTAAAATTCCATTTCGAAATGTTTGTTTTATCTGGCTTTGGAAGTGCAAGATCTTCTGCTTTCGCAAGAGCTTGTAAGCGAAGATCTAGCAGCCAACTTGGTTCATTAGCTTCTTTTGAAAAGCTGCTGATGTACTCTTGATCAAATGGTAATTTCGTATCAATAGTCATAGAGATCCTCCTAACTCTTAAGCTTCTTGCTCTACAGTTTCGTCTTCAATACCTAATTCTTGTTTGATCCAGTCATAACCTTCTGCCTCTAGACGCTGTGCTAATTCTGGTCCGCCTGATTTTACAACGCGACCTTGCATCATAACGTGAACTTTATCTGGTGTAATGTAGTTTAATAAACGTTGATAGTGAGTAATCATTAAGCAACCGAACTCGCTGCCGCGCAGTTCATTAATACCTTTTGATACAACCTTTAACGCATCGATATCTAAACCAGAGTCGATTTCATCTAAAATTGCAATTCCTGGTTGAAGCATCATTAATTGAAGAATTTCGTTACGCTTCTTCTCACCGCCAGAGAAACCTTCATTTAGGTAACGCTGTGCCATGTCTTGATCCATTTCTAAGAAATCCATGTTTTTGTCTAATTGACGGATGAATTTCATTAGTGAAATTTCTTCGCCTTCTTCACGACGAGCATTAATTGCTGAACGTAGGAAGTCTGCATTTGTTACACCGCTGATTTCACTTGGATATTGCATCGCTAGGAATAGACCTGCACGAGCGCGCTCATCTACTTCCATCTCAAGTACATCTTCGCCGTCTAGCGTGATGCTTCCTTGTGTAACCTCGTATTTAGGATGTCCCATGATTGCTGAAGATAATGTTGATTTACCAGTACCGTTTGGTCCCATGATTGCATGGATTTCGCCGCCCTTAACTTCTAAATTAACACCTTTTAAAATTTCTTTACCTTCAATTGCAACATGAAGATCTTTAATTGTTAAAGTTGACCCTGCCATATTAAAACCTCCAGTTATAGACGTATATAGTAAAAAACGATATACCTATATCTTTTTAATTATTCTCATTTTATTCTCATTACAATCTTATAACAAATGAAAACTTATAGCAACCTTTTGACCCAAAAGGTTTTAAACCATTATGTACGTTTTTTAAGACTAAATCCACTCATAAAAAAGTTGCCTTAAAAGACTCTATAGAGCCTTCTAAGACAAGCTTTTTACCCGCTTTATTTACTTAGTGCGTGTGGCTAGTCAGTTCTGAAACACACTCTTGGACAAGCGTAACGGACTGACTCATCGCTGCGCCTCCGCCAAATGCTGCTGATACTCCGCATGCTTCTAAAATTTCTTGCTCAGTTGCACCTTGATCAATGCAGCCTTTCGTATGATAAATCATACAGTACTCGTCTTGAGCTACTACGCTGATCCCTAACGCGATTAACTGCTTTTCTTTTTTAGAAAGAGAACCTTCTCCAAAACATGCTTCAGTAAACGCATTAAACGTTTTTGTTACTTCCGGCAATTTTTCACTAAATTTCCCAACACCCATTTTATAATCATGAAGTGCTTGCTCAGTTGAATGACGTGCTTCTTGCTGCATAACGTCAGCTCCCATCATCAGTAAAGTTTTCACGGTTAGTATGCGTGAGAAAAATAAGAGTTATTCGTTTTGCCGCATACAAAAAAAAGCACTTGCCCAGAGTGGGCAAGCGCTTTTCTTCTATTATTTATTTACCGGCAATACTCCGCCTTTGTATTTTTCTTTAATGTAATCTTGAATTTCTTTAGAGTGAAGAACTTTTACTAAAGCTTTCACTGTATCTTTATTTTCGTCACCTTTGTGAACCGTAATGATGTTTGCATAAGGGTTATCTTCTTTGCTTTCAACTGCGATTGGATCTTTTACTGGATCTAAACCAGCATCGATAGCATAGTTAGCATTGATAACAACAGCGTCACCTTCATTATTTTTGTACATTTGAGGTAACAATCCGCCTTCAACATCGGCTTTAAATTTTAAATTTTTAGGGTTTTCTACAATATCTTTAATTTGTGCATCTATTTTCTTTACGCCTGGCTTTAATTTAATCACGCCAGCTTTTTCAAAAATCGATAAAATACGTCCTTGCTCTGCTACCGCATCACGCATAATAACTGTACCGTTTTTCGGAAGATCTTTTAAGCTTTTGTATTTTTTAGAGTAGATACCAATTGGTTCAATGTGAATGGCACCGGCACTTACGAAATCATACCCTTTTTCACCCTTGTGATCTTTTAACACTGAATTCATATAAGGAACGTGCTGGAAGTAGTTTGCATCAATTTCATTGTTTGCAAGAGCTGTGTTCGGTAAGATATAATCTTGGAATTTTTTAATTTCTAAGTCAATTCCTTGTTTTTCTAAAATCGGTTTTGCTTGTTCTAAAATTTCAGCATGAGGCGTATTAGATGCACCCACGACAATTTTCTTTTCATCTTCTGATCCATTGTTAGATCCACACGCAGCTAATCCTACTACTAGTGCAGATGTTAATGCTAAAGCCGAAAGCCATTTTTTCATAATAAATAATCCTCCCTTTATCTTTTATCAATTTTTGCAGTAATCGCATCTCCAATAAGTTGGATAATAAATACAATAATCAAAATTAAGATTGTAGCGGCTAGCGTTACGTCATTATGACTGCGCTGGAATCCTTCTAAATATGCAAGGTTTCCAAGACCTCCGGCTCCAATCACACCCGCCATTGCCGTATAGCCGACTAATGCAATCGTTGTTACCGTCAAACCGGAAATTAAAGCTGGCAGCGATTCAGGTAACAGCACTTTAAAAATAATGGTGCTTGTTGTTGCTCCCATTGATTTAGCAGCTTCAATCACACCTTTATCAATTTCGCGCAAACCAATTTCTACAAGACGCGCATAAAATGGTGCTGCTCCAACAATTAAAGCAGGTAACGCTGCATTAGCACCTAGAATACTTCCTACCAATGCTTTGGTAAATGGAATCAGTAAAACAATTAAAATAATGAATGGAATGGAACGAAAGATATTTACAACCGCTGACACAATGGCATATAAAGGTTTGTTTTGCCAAAGCTGTCCTTTGGACGTTAAAAATAAAAGCAAGCCCAATAAAATACCTAGAACAAATGTGGCTACAACTGAAATAGCCGTCATATATAGTGTTTCATTTGTCGCTTGAATAAAATCATCTAAAATAACGTTTGGAAATAGTTTCTCAAGCATTTGTCATTACCTCCACTTCTACCTGCTGCTCATGAATGTATGCAATGACTTTTTCAACTTCTGTTAATTCTCCGTCTAAATGAACGAACAACGTTCCGTATGAACCTGTTTGCGTATGAGAAATCTTTCCTTGTAAAATATTAATCGTTACATCAAACTGTTTTAAAATCGTTGTAATGAGCGGTTGCTCTGCTTTTCCGCCAACAAACGTCAGCTGAATAATTTGCCCGCTTGGATACAGCTCTTTCACTTGTTCAATCGTTTCAAACGTTTCCTCTGGTTCAGAAATCTGTTGAACAAATCGTTTTGTAATCGGCTGCTTAGGTTTTCTGAATACTTCTAGCACTTGTCCTTCTTCTACTACTGCCCCATTTTCCATAACAGCTACTCGATGACAAATTTTACGAATGACGTGCATTTCATGAGTAATTAATACAATGGTTAACCCTAGCTTCTCATTAATATCTACTAACAGATCTAAAATAGAATCTGTCGTTTGAGGATCAAGCGCTGATGTGGCTTCATCACAAAGCAATACTTTTGGATTATTCGCTAGCGCTCGAGCAATACCAACACGCTGCTTTTGTCCACCGCTAAGCTGAGATGGATAAGCATTTTCACGACCTTCAAGTCCAACTAGCTTAATGAGTTCGTCTACTCGTTTCATTCTTTTTTCTTTTGAAATCCCTGCTATTTCTAACGGAAAAGCAATATTTTCTCTCACCGTACGCGACCATAAAATATTAAAGTGTTGAAATACCATACTAATTTCTTGTCTAGCTTTTCTGAGTTTTCCGCCTTTAATTTTTCCAATATCATTACCTGCTACTTCGACCGTTCCTGTCGTTGGTGTTTCTAATCCGTTTAGCAAGCGAATCAAAGAACTTTTCCCCGCTCCGCTATAACCAATAATTCCGTAAATTTCACCTTGGTTAACGGTTAGATTCACATTATCAACAGCTGTTACTTGACCGCTTTTAGCCTGATAAATTTTTGTAACGTCTGTTAATGTAATCATATTTCTTCACCTTCTTTAATAAAAACTTAATTATGTTAGGTTGCCCTATAGGATGAAAAAGCCGTAAAACAATTTTCCCCATTAAAAAAGCCTCTCTGCGCATGACAGAAAGGCTCGATATTTAATCCTTTCTCTCATCTTTCAAAGCGCATAGCTTTGCAGGAATTGGCACCATTTCAGTTAGTCTGACGGTTGCCGGGTTTCACAGGGCTCAGTCCCTCCACCTCTCTTGATAAGAGTTCGCAACAATTATTTTGTTTTTGGGAAATATTCATTCATTTATGAACATTCATGAGTGTGATTTTAGCATGTGTCAGATAGGCTGTCAACAGATTTTGTTCTTGGGATAATATCCCAAGAACTCAACAACCCCAACGGTTCGCTCTCTTTCCATTTTTTCATTTTAAACAAACGTTTGATTATCGAAGCTCCTCGAGTATGTGCTCGATGGAATGAAAAGCGTAGAGTTTTTTTACCATTTCACCATTTTTCACTTCGATCAAACAAGGTACGCTTTCAATTGAAAATAATTCTGCCTTTGAAGGCATATAATTTAAATTGCTCATTCCGATGGTTACATCCGGCAGCATCGCTTCTGCCACGGTTAACATTTTTTTTGCCAGCTGACATGTTCCGCAAAAAGGCGTATGGAAAAAGATAAACGCTCTTTCTCCTTCTTTCAACTGATCATCAAGCTGTTTTTCGCTCCATTCTTGCATGTTGCTCATTCCTTTTATGTTAAAAATTCTGCATTAACATCGATATTGGCACTCAGTAATACTGTTGCTATGTGATGTCTAGGGGCGGCAGCAACTTCTCGGTACATTTTATCAATATATAGATGCTCTGCTTCCGGAAGCTCTCGTTTAAATTGTTTTCTTAGCTTATTCCCTGAATCATCAGAGTCAACGAGTATGTATACCTCTTTATTAAACGTACAGTCAATAATTTCATCCAGCTTTGATAAACTAATCGTACCGTTTGTACAAATAATCTCAATTGGTTCTCGAATGATATCTTGAATACGTTTTTTATCTGATTTTCCTTCGACAATAATTACTTTTTCAATTCCAATTAGCCCCATTTTCATCACCCATAATCGTCAGTTGTATAGTAACATCATTTCTTTATGCTATACAATATTCGTTAATGTATCACAGTTCACCTGTTTTTTAAAAGAAATTTGCAAGAAAGAACTGTTTTTAAAGGCAGCTCAGGCCATATTGTTTCCATAAAACAAGAAAAACAGCGGCAGTTGCCACTGTTTAGCACCATCCTGCTTCTTCGTCGCAGTCTGTATATTTTTGCGTTTCACCTTTTTTTTGTACGTCCGTATATTGGTAGAACTTATTATTTTCTTGCGAATATCCTTCTTCAAAGCGGTATTCATTGCCGCTTGTTCCGTAACTAACTTCACCAATTGGCTGCTTATCAACATATAATTTCATACCGCCGTCATGAAATTTAGCTGTAACGCGATCTGTAACGTCCATTTTTTGTTTTTCAAACATAAAAAGACACTCCTTTAGTTTGTTTACTAATAGAGTGTCCAGTCAAAAATTTTTCATAAAGACAATTTATGGAGGAATATTATCCTTCGTTTGTCATTTCTTCGTATTGCTCTGCTGTCATTAGCTTGTCTACTTGAGAAGAATCAGATGGTTTGATTGTAATCATCCATGCTTCTTCGTATGGAGAATCATTAACCAGTTCAGGGCTATCGCTTAAGTTGTCGTTTACTGCTACAACTTCACCGCTAATTGGTGCATAGAGCTCAGAAACTGTTTTTACTGATTCAACGCTGCCAAACGGCTCGTCAGCCTCTACTGTTGCTCCTACTTCTGGCAGTTCAACGAATACGATGTCTCCAAGCTCAGCTTGAGCGAAATGTGTAATACCTACGCGGACAACGTCTCCTTCTGTTTTTACCCATTCATGCTCTTCAGAATAACGCAAATCTTTTGGTGTACTCATCTTAATCCCTCCAAAATATGTATCGTAATTTGTTTATATAAAAAGCGCCTTCAACGTGGAGAACACTTTCTACAACCTAAAATAACTTCCTATTAACAGTGTAACGTAAAAGGTAAAAATTTTCTATTTGAAAACTCACTTCCACACGTCTTCAAACTGCTCTTCTTTGAAACCAAGCGTTACTTTTTGTCCATCTGTTAGCAGCGGACGCTTAATTAACATGCCATCTGACGCAAGAATAGACAGAAGTTCATCTTCACTTGCACTGCTTACTTTATCTTTAAGCCCTAATTCGCGATATTTTTTACCGCTTGTATTAAAGAATTTTTTTAATTCTAAGCCGCTGTTCTCATAATAAGACTGCAGCTGCTCTTTTGTTGGCGGGTTTTCTACAATATGAATTTCTTCATACGCTACTCCGTTATCATCCAGCCACTTCTTTGCTTTTCGGCACGTCCCACACTTTGGATATGAATAAAAAAATAATGACATTTCGTCAACCACCCTTTATTTTAAGCTTTTTTCGTATTTTAACACATCCTTTATCATTTACCTAGATAGAGGCTTCTTAAACAAAAAGGAGCTCGCAAAACGAGCTCCTTTTTCCTTAAACTGTGAACTTCTCTACTTCTAGAAGCGTTTTCGCAATCTCACGCTTTACGCTAATCACATTGATTGGTGTATAGCGCGTTAACTTGCGAAGAGACGAAAGCATAACTCTAAGCGTATCACCTTGTTCAACGCCAATTAACGTTTCTTTTGCATCTGCTTCGATTCGATTAAATGCTTCTTGGCAAAATACTTGAGTATACTTTAATTTTAAGCTATTCTGATCTGCTCCTGTTTTGGAAATGGCTTTTTCAGTACGTAAAACAGTAGATTCCATTGCATATACGTTACTGATCATATCGGAAATATTAACGAGAATTTCTTGTTCTTTCTCTAATTCTTTGCCATACTTTTGTGCAGCTAATCCCAAAAGCAAGAGCGCAATTTTCTTCCCGTTTTGCACAAGCATTTTTTCTTGATCTAACGGCTCATTTCCTACTTCCTGCGGCATAAGCATCATCAATTCTTCTTGAAGCGTTTGTGCTTTTTGAAGCAGTGGAAGCTCTCCTTTTAGCGCTTTGCGTAAATATGTGCCTGGTACTAAAAGACGGTTAATCTCATTTGTTCCTTCAAAAATACGGTTAATGCGAGAATCGCGATACAGACGCTCAATTTCATACTCACTCATAAAACCGTAGCCTCCGTGAAGCTGCACGCCTTCATCTACAATGTAGTCAAGAGCTTCCGTGGCAAACACTTTATTTAATGAACATTCGATAGCATATTCAGCAATGGAAGCAGCAATTTGTTTTCCGTCTTTTTGTTGTTCTTCTGAAAGCTGGCCCATATGGTCTTCAAAAAGTCCTACCGTACGATATACGGAGCTTTCAGTTGCATACAATTTAGAACCCATTGTGGCTAACTTTTCTTGTGTTAATGAGAATTTAGCAATTGGCGTTTTAAACTGCTGACGCTGATTAACATATTGAGACGTAATTTCTAATGCACGTTTTCCTGCTCCAACTGCTCCAACTCCAAGCTTATAGCGCCCAATATTCAAAATGTTAAACGCAATCACATGACCTTTTCCAATTTCACCTAGCACATTTTCTTTTGGAACAAGCGCATCTTCAAGAATTAATGTTCTTGTTGATGAACTTTTGATTCCCATTTTCTTCTCTTCCGGTCCAACCGAAACGCCTGGGAATTCGCGCTCCACGATAAAAGCAGAAAATTTATCGCCGTCGATTTTCGCATACACCACGAACACATCAGCAAATCCAGCATTCGTAATCCACTGCTTTTCTCCATTTAACACATAGTGTGTGCCTTCTGCGTTAAGGCGAGCCGTTGTTCGAGCGCCGAGAGCATCGGAACCAGACCCAGGTTCAGTTAACGCATATGCTGCTATTTTTCCCCCAACTGCTAAAGCAGGTAAATATGTTTGTTTTTGCTTTTCTGTTCCAAATAAGACGATTGGCAATGACCCAATTCCTACGTGAGCACCATGAGTGATGGAAAATCCGCCTGCTCGAGACATTTTTTCAGCAATTAAAGCCGAGGTAATCTTATCTAAACCGAGTCCACCGTATTCTTCCGGTACATCTGCACCAAGTAAACCTAATTCACCAGCTTGTTTTAATAACTTTACAGAGCGGTCAAACTCATGCTTTTCTAAATATTCCACTTGTGGAAGGACTTCATTTTCTACAAATTCATCTGTCGTCTTGGCAATCATCTTTTGTTCAGATGTATAATCCTCCGGCGTGTAGACGCGGCTTGCATCGCCTTCTTCAATTAAAAAGCTTCCACCTTTAATCATTTGTTTTGTTTTATTTGACATGTTTATATCCCCCTTTGAAATGATTATGCTAACAACTCAAATACACCAGCAGCTCCCATTCCTCCGCCAATACACATGGTGACAATTCCAAACTGCTCATTCCGACGCTGCATTTCGTGCATTAAGCTAAGAGTAAGCTTAGCTCCCGTACAGCCTAATGGATGACCTAAGGCAATAGCGCCTCCGTTTACATTTACTTTATCTTCATTAATATTTAATTCACGAATAACGCCGAGTGCTTGAGAAGCAAATGCTTCATTCAATTCAAACAACCCGATATCAGAAAGCTCCAGCCCTGCTAGTTTAAGAGCTTTAGGGATGGCAGCTACCGGGCCAATCCCCATTACTTCAGGCGGAACTCCTCCAACTGCAAATGAGCGAAACTTAAGCAAAGGCTTTAAGCCTTCTGCTTCAGCTTGTTCTTTATCCATTAGAAAAACGGATGCAGCTCCGTCACTTGTCTGCGAAGAGTTTCCAGCTGTTACGGATCCTTTAATTGAAAAGGCTGGACGAAGTTTCCCTAATACGTCCGCAGTTGTGCCAGGACGAACTCCTTCATCTTGAGAGAACATCAGCTTTTGTTCACGGAGCTTATTGTTTTCATCGATTTTTCGAAGCGTCACTTCCACGGGAACAATTTCGTCGTTAAACTTCCCTTCTTGAAGCGCTTTTGCTGCTTTTTGATGGCTGCGTACAGCAAATGCATCCTGGTCTTCACGTGAAATGCCGTATTTCATCGCCACTTGTTCTGCTGTATGTCCCATGCCCATATAATACTCCGGCGCATTTTCAACCAGCTGAGCATTCGGACGCGCTACGTTTCCAAACATCGGAACAAAACTCATTGATTCTGCTCCTCCAGCTAACACTGCTTTGGCTTGCCCTAGCATAATTCGCTCTGCACCGTAGGCAATACTTTGCAAACCTGATGAACAATAGCGATTAATCGTTATTGCTGGCACCGTATAAGGCAAACCTGCAAGAGCGCCAATATTTCGAGCCATATTCAAACCTTGTTCTGCTTCAGGCATCGCACAACCAATAATTAAATCATCAATTGGTCCTTCGTATCCGCCTGCTCGGCGAAGAGTTTCTTTAACCGCAATGGCACCCAAATCATCAGGTCTAACACTTGCCAATGAACCTTTTTTTGCTTTTCCGACCGGTGTCCTAGCACCTGCTACAATAACTGCTTCTCTCATTTTTTCTCCCCCTTAATTGCGCAGTGGTTTTCCTTTAACTAACATGTGCTGCATACGTTCTTGAGACTTCGCTTCTCCAACAAGGCTTAAAAATGCTTCTCTCTCTAAGTCCAGCAAATACTCTTCATCAACTTCGGAACCAAACGCTACACGTCCTCCGGCTAACACAAATGCTAACTTACTAGCAATTTTATAATCATGTTCTGATATATATCCTGAATACTTCATGGATTGAGCTCCTAGCAGCAACGTTGCATATCCTGTTTCTCCAACGACAGGAACCTTAGCTTTTACAGGCGGTTTATAGCCCGTGTCATGTAAAGCAAGGACTGAGTTCTTCGCGTCATTCAGTAAGTGATCTCCGTTTACGCTGATGCCATCGTGGCGATTTAAGAAATTTAGCTGTTTAGCTTCTGCAGCAGAAGTGGATACTTTTGCAGTAGCAATTGTTTCAAATGTTTTATTCGCAATTTGCTGAAGGTCGAGCGTTACACCGTTAGGTAAACCACTTAACTGTTTGATATAAAGCTCCTTGTTACCTCCTCCACCAGGAATGAGTCCGACTCCTACTTCTACAAGGCCCATGTAAGTTTCAGCAGAAGCTTGAATTTTAGCTGACGGCAAGCAAATTTCTGCTCCGCCTCCAAGAGCCATTGCAAACGGAGCTGCAACAACCGGCTTCTCGTTGTATTTCACCTTCATCATTGCCTGTTGAAATTGTTTAATAACAAATTCAATTTCAAAATAATTGTCATCTTGTGCTTCCATTAAAATCATAGCTAAGTTAGCGCCAACGCAGAAATTTTTCCCTTGATTTCCTATGACCAGCCCTTTATAGTTCTTATTCACTTCTTCGAGAGACTGATTTAATAAACTGATAATATCTAGCCCAATTGCATTGTTAGGAGAAGTGAACTGCAGGCACGCCACATCATCTCCTAAATCAATTAAACTCGCTCCGCTGTTTTCTAAAATGACATTATTTTGAGAGCGTAAAGACGACAGGTGAATCACCTTTTTATTTTCTTTTACCGCTTTATACTCATCATCTTCGTAGTAAAGCGTTTGACCTTCCATTTCTTTATAAAAGCTTGTAAATCCGTTTTCCTGCATTTGTTTTACCCACTGCGGAATTGCTAAGCCCTCCTGCTCCATTTTCTCCATTGATTTTTCTAAACCAATTGCATCCCACGTCTCAAACGGACCCAGTTTCCAGCCAAACCCCCACTTCATAGCTTGATCAATGGCCACGATATCGCCGGCAATTTCATCTTTTAACTGAGCTGCATACACAAGAACGGGACTGATGATGTTCCAAAGAAGCTGCCCAGCACGATCATCGGAGTATATAAGCGCTTTCATTTTGTTTTGCAGCCCTTTTGCCTGCTTGCTTAATTCCGTAGAAACTGTTTTTAACTTCTTTCTCTCGACGTATTGAAGTGTACTAGGATCAAGTTCTAGAATTTCCTTGCCTTTCTTTAAAAAGAAGCCTTGCCCTGACTTGCTTCCTAGCCAGCCATTTTCCTGCATTTGTTTCATAAATAAAGGCACATCGAATACTTCTTTTTCTTTGCCTTCCACTTTGTCAAACACATTGTTGGCCACATGAATAAATGTGTCTAGTCCCACTACGTCTAACGTTCGAAACGTTGCACTTTTTGGTCTTCCAATTAAGGGACCCGTCACAGAGTCAACTTCTCCCACGCTGTAATTACCTTTTAACATTTCTTGAACGGTCACAAGTAAACCGTACGTACCAATACGGTTGGCGATAAAGTTAGGCGTATCTTTTGCAATAACTACTCCTTTACCTAATACATCTTCACCAAACGTTTTCATATATTCAACAATTTCTGATTTTGTGTCATGAGTTGGAATGATTTCCAATAACTTTAAATAACGCGGTGGATTAAAAAAGTGCGTTCCTAAGAAATGCGCTTTAAAATCTTCTGAGCGTCCTTTGGCCATTTCATGGATGGATATTCCCGAAGTATTTGAACTTACGATACTGCCTTTTTTTCGCACACTGTCAATTCTTTCAAACAGCTGTTGTTTAATATCAAGACGTTCGACTACTACTTCAATAATCCAATCGCACTCACTTAACTGCTGCAAATGATCTTCAAAATTCCCTGGCGTAATTAACGATAGTGACGACTTAGACGTTAAAGGCGCCGGTTTTTGCTTCGTTAATTTAGCTAGAGCAGTTGTACTCAACCGATTTCTCACTTGCCTATCTTCAAGCGTTAGCTGTTTTTTTTCCTCGTCTGCTGTTAATGAAGTTGGAACCACGTCTAGCAAAAGCGTTGGAATTCCTACATTTGCTAAATGAGCTGCAATTCCAGAGCCCATAACTCCTGAACCTAAAACGGCGGCTTTTTTTATGTTCATAATTATCCCCACATCCCCTTTAATATATTGAATGAATGGTCATTCATTTTATGTGTAAAAAAAGAGAGTCACAGTTAATCTCTGTTTTTACTATAAAACATTTTTTAAATTTTCGCAATATATTCACAATATTATCTCTAACTATTTTTAATGTGTTTGGTTATCTTAATACACAGGAGGTGATTTTGTGAGCAAATTAAAGAAGGATCCATCGTCAGCAGGCGTAAGCGCAGCAAGCGTTAAAGGAAATGCTGGACCGGTTAATGAACCGCACGGTCGCGGCAAAAAGACATCTCAAAACCAACAGTACACAAAGCATAATACTCAAGGACATTAACCTCAAAATCGAACATGAGTAATCGAATCATGTTCGATTTTTGATTATTTCTTACTTTGTCATCACGACCATTTCATTATTATTTTTTTACGATTCCTTTTAAGACAAATGCGACGTTTGCAGGTCTTTCTGCAAGGCGCCTCATAAAATACCCATACCAGTCCGTTCCATAAGGAACGTACACTCTCATTTTATATTGTTCTGCTACGAGCTGAACTTGCCTTTCTGATCGAATGCCGTATAGCATCTGAAATTCAAACTGATTCATTGAAATTCCATGCTTTTTAACAAACTCTTTTGTATACTGAATGATTCGTTCATCGTGAGTAGCAACTGCTGTGTAGTGGCCGTTTAATAAGTGAAGTCCAATGATGTTTTGAAAGTTTTCGTCCACGTCTTCTTTATCAGGAAACGCCACGTCTGCTGCTTCTTTGTACGCACCTTTCACTAACCTTAATTTAGGAGCATAAGCATCTAATTCACGGACGTCACTTTCTGTACGATATAAGTATGCTTGAAGCACCGTCCCTACGTGTTCATACTCATTTTTTAATTGTTTAAATAGCTTAATCGTCTTGCTGCATCGCTTATAGTCTTCCATATCAATCGTCACAAATACGCTATGTTTTTCCGCTTCTTCAAGAATACGCCGCATATGATGAAGCGCTAAATCTTCTGAAATATCCAGTCCCATAGACGTTAATTTTAAAGAAATTTCTGAATCTAATCTTTCTTTGTGTATAAGGTGGATGGCCTTTATGCATTGAGCCGCTGCATGATCGACTTCAGCTTCACTTTCCACAAATTCTCCCAGATAATCAATCGTTACTTTTAACCCCTTTTCATTTAGCCTTTTTATCACACTAACCGCTTCGTCGATGGTTTCCCCTGCAACAAAACGTGCTGCTCCAAAACGTAAGCCATAGCGCTTAGCCAGCTTTGTTAACTTTTTGCTTTTTGATAACAATAAAAAAAAGTTTCTTATCGTTTGTTCCAAAGCAACCCCCCGCCTTCACTTGTCATACACCTCACAAATTTTATCCAATTATCATTAATTTTACCATTTTATCAATCAGATAGATAGGCACCCTTAATTAACATATGCACACTAGATCAAAAAGCGACCTGGGGCTTTTTTGATAAAAAAACATCCATCAGCTTCGTGATGAATGTTTTTTATTCTGGTTTTCGCTGTGACGCTCGATGCGCTTCATTCAGCTCTTTTATTTCCTTCACAATCTCGACCATCTCCGCTTTTGCTTCTGGATATAATTGATTCCAATGCTTTGTTAAAGGCGGCATAGATTTTGAGATATGGTTGTAAAGTGCCCACATTTTCACTTTTTCCTGCAGCTGCTCGTCACTTTTACCAACCATTAGTTCCGTATACTTTTCAATCAAACCGTCGAATTGCTCTTGAAAGGTTTTATTCATGCACAATCACTCCTTTCTTTGGTTTACAAATAACCGGACACGTTCGACAATAAGTCTCTTTATCTCCTGTCTGGTAAGACAGACAGCACGTTTGCCGAACTCTTATCTCCTGCTTTTGCTTCTCTACATATTGAGGAAGTGAACTGTACCGAGCAAGCGGATTATGATGATATGAACCAAAGTGATGACCCTCAGCTTCTTCCAACACGTATCGTAAATCTTTTTTCACTTCCACATTGTCTATTTCTTCCTTTGCTAAAAGCAAATCATAAAGCCAGTGGATATAAACAGCTACGTTTTCCCACAGCGTCAGCTTTGAAATTTTTGTTACTTTACGCAGTGCTGACCATATCGGCTCAATTTGATGAGCAAACAATTCATCAAGAAGTTCATCAAGAAGAATTTTCCGATTGTCCTCTGTTACTTCTATTGTCTCAATTTCTGAGATAAATACTTTTGGAAGCCACATCGTTTCAGCGTCTTCTGTATGCAACGAAATATTTTTAATCGATGCGTTTATCTTTTTTTGAAACACAATAAATGAATACAAAGCCGCCACCGCAACAAAGCTATATCGCTTCGCTAGCATGGAAGCCGCTGCTCTCAAGTTAGCAGCCTCCATCGTCTGTTGAATCCATAGCAGCTGCACCCTCAGCGCACTTCCATCCATGCAGCTGGAGGGAGACAACCTGTACAGCGAGTTATCTTTAAACGTACAGCGGAATTTTTCTGCTAACTCGCTTTGCTCATTCCTACTGAGCATGCTGTGTTTCAACTCGCAGCTTATTCACAATACATCGTCCGCGCCCATGAGGAATACAAAGAGGTGTTCCAAATAACGGATCCACCGTCACTTCACAGTTCATATTAAAAACTCGCTGCACTAAATCGCAGTTAATGACTTCTTCTGGTCTTCCTTGTGCATAGATTTTTTTATCTTGAAGCGCCACAATATGATGAGCATAGCGGCAGGCTAGGTTTAAATCATGCAGCACCATTACGATGGTACGATTTTCTTTTTCATTCAGTTCAAACAACAAGTCCAAGATCTCAATTTGATGCGTCATATCTAAATACGTTGTCGGTTCATCAAGTAAAATAATATCCGTATCTTGCGCTAATGTCATGGCAATCCATGCGCGCTGACGCTGTCCTCCGGAAAGCGAATCAACTTGACGGTCAGCCAAGTCTGCTAAACCTGTGGCTTCAAGCGCGTTTTGTACTTTCTCTTCATCTTCTTGAGACCACTGACGGAACCAATTTTGATACGGATAGCGCCCTTGCTTAACAAGCTGCAGCACTGTCAGCCCTTCAGGTGCAACAGGACCTTGCGGAAGGATTGCTAGCTGCTTTGCAATTTCCTTTGTAGGAAGAGAAGAAATTTTAGAGCCTTCTAGTAAAATAGAGCCGGCATGTGGCTTTAATAATCTTGCTAGTGAACGCAGCAGCGTAGATTTTCCGCATCCATTACTGCCGATAAAAACCGTAATCTCACCCTTTGGGATGGTAACGTCAAGCTCATCTATAATCATCGCTTCTCCATATGATAATGTTAGCGATTTTGTTTCTAATGAATGCATGCGAATCGCTCCTTCTACAAAGAATGCTATACGTTTCTTTGTTTATATAGTAAATAAATGAAGTACGGTGCACCAATTGCAGCTGTAAATACACCTGCTGGCACTTCGATTGGTAAGAAGAATGTTCGGCCAATTAAATCTGCTGCTGTGATTAAAATCGCTCCGATTAGTGCCGATAGCGGTATTAAAGCTCCGAATGATGAACCTACAAGCTTTCGGGCAATATGTGGAGCAAGTAATCCTACAAAGCTAATTCCGCCTGCAAATGCAACGGCGCTTCCTGTTAAAGCTGTGCTCATTAGCAATAGTGCCAATCGATTTTTTTGAACGCGACTTCCAACGTTAGTCGCAATTTCTTCACCTAATTCTTGAACATTTAAATTTCGAATCATTAAAATCGTGATTATAACCAGCCCTATTGTAACAGGAACTAGTACGGAAACACTGGCCCAGTTTGAGCCATACACCGTTCCCGTAATCCAAATATTTGCCTGACTGGCGCGATAGATAGGACCCATAATCATAAACAGCGTGGTCATAGCTTTCGTTAGCGCTGTTAATCCAATTCCTATTAATACTAGTGTAATAGGAGAGACGCCATTTTTCCAGGCAAACACATAAAGTAAAAGCGCCACTGCCACCGCACCTAAAAATGCGCTAACAGGCATCCAATTAATACTTACGGTTAACGAGTTGCTTTTATCACTAAATAGTGCCAAAAATAACACCACACCGACTGACGCTCCTCCTGTTAATCCGATTAAATCTGGTGAAGCAAGCGGATTTCTCACAAGCCCCTGCAAGATAGCACCGGCAATGGCTAAACAAATACCGGCACAAATGGCAACGATAATGCGCGGAAGTCTAAAGGAGGTAACAACTAACCGTTCAAACTCCAATCCATGCCCCGCTAAAATTTTAATCACACGAAAAGGATTGATAAATAAGTCACCCGTACCTGCACTTACCAAAAAGAGTGCAACAAGGACAGCTGAAAATCCGATAATGATTAGAGCAGCTTTTATATTAACTAAAAATGAAATTCTCTTTAAACGAAGAGATAAGTATGTTTTCATGACGCCTTCGCCCCTTTCCTTGCCATATAGATAAAGAAAGGTGTACCAATAACAGCAGTCATGACTCCAACAGGGATTTCTTGAGGCATAATGACGTACCTTGCGCCAACATCAGCTAATAAAATTAAAATCCCGCCGACAACCGCACTATAGGGAAATACCCAGCGATAATCTTGTCCTACAATTGCTCTTACAACGTGAGGAACAATGATTCCTACAAAGCTAATCGGACCGGCTACTGCAACGGCTCCCCCGGCTAAGATCGCAATAATGATCCCGCTTATAATTTTGACAAGAGCCGTTCTTTGACCTAATCCTTTAGCTACATCTTCACCAATCGTTAAAATATTAATTTTTGAAGCGATAAAAAAAGTAACAATAATTGCTGGCACTACATAAGGCAGTATGCCATACAGCATTTCCACCTTGCGTCCTTGCACAGACCCAGCCAGCCAAAAAAGGACTTGATCAAGCGAAGATTCATCCACAGCCAGCAGTCCTTGTGTTAAAGAAGAGAAAAAGGCTGCAATAGCCGCTCCTGCGAGCGTCAGTTTAATAGGCGTTAATCCTTCTTTTCCGATGGACCCAAGAAAATAGACAACCACTACGGTTAATGCCGCTCCTACAAATGCAATCCATGTAAAAGCTTGAAGTGAATTGACCGAAAAAATCATCACTGCAACAACAATAAAAAAGCTGGCCCCAGCGTTCACACCAATAATATCCGGTGAAGCAAGTGGGTTTTTCGTTAACGCCTGCATCATTGCTCCTGCAATTCCTAAACAAATACCTACCACAGCACCGATTATAGCGCGCGGCAATCGAATATTTTGAATAACTATGTGCTCATTCGAACCGTTAAACGCTTGAAAAGCTTCAAATGCTGTTTTGATACTTGTATCTGTGTATCCCAGTACGATACTTAATCCAATACAGATTAAAAGCAGCATGATTCCAATGATGAGCCCCATTACTTTCATTTGAACACTGCGTAGCATCATTTTCATTGCTCTCCTCTAAGATGATTCCTATATATATCTAACCTTTAGTTTAGGAAACATTGAAAAAAGTGTCAATGATTTTGAGAATCATTTTCATTTTTTAATTGACACCGCTTAAAAGTTAGAATATTATCTTAATTGTTAATGAAAATCATTATCACTCACAAGGGGGAAAAGACGTGAATACATATCGTAAAAACAAGTTGTCATATTTGTTATCCATTCTTACCATTATGACACTGCTTGTGCTGGCAGCCTGCGGTAATTCAAACAGCGCTGACGGTGATAAAAAAGAAAAAACTGAGGGTTCTGGCGAAACTTATACAGTAAAACACGCAATGGATAAAACAGACATTAAAGGAACACCTAAACGAGTGGTCGTTTTAACAAACGAAGGTACTGAAGCTCTTCTTGCAATGGGTGTAAAGCCTGTTGGTGCTGTTCAATCATGGTTAGGAAATCCGTGGTATGACCATATTAAAGGTCAAATGAAAGGCGTTAAAAGTGTAGGTACAGAAAGCGAGCCGAGCTTAGAAGCAATTGCTGCTTTAAAGCCTGACTTGATTATCGGAAATAAGATGCGCCAAGAAAAAGTTTACGATCAGCTAAGTCAAATTGCTCCGACTGTATTTTCTGACGAGCTGCGCGGAGACTGGAAATCAAACTTTAAGCTATATGCAAAAGCGGTAAATAAAGAAGAAAAAGGCAAGGAAGTATTAGCGGACTACGACAACCGCGTAGCGGATTTAAAGAAACGCCTTGGTGATCAGTTAAAACAAAAAATCTCAGTTGTACGCTTTACAGCCGGAGACGTTCGTATCTATCATAAAGATTCGTTCTCAGGCGTTATTTTAGATCAGCTTGGCTTTGCTCGCCCTGAATCTCAAGACAAGGATGATTTTGCGGAAATGAATGCAACAAAAGAACGCATTCCGGCAATGGACGGTGATCAGCTATTCTACTTCTCTTATGAAACAGGAGACGGTGAAGCAACAAAGCTTGAAAAAGAATGGATAAACGATCCTCTCTTTAAAAAGCTAAAAGTGGCTCAAGAAAATCATGTTCATAAAGTAGATGATGCTACTTGGAATACAGCAGGCGGTGTTTTAGCAGCTAATATCGTCCTTGATGATATTGAAAAAATCTTCTTAGATAAAAAACAACAATAATATGAAAGAAAGAGCTTCGACGAATCGAAGCTCTTTCTTTCATGTATAATGTATTTCCTTTCATCGCACACTAAACGTGGTCTCACTTTATTAAATAGGAGTGGTGAAAATGAATTCAAAAAAACAGCCTAAAAAGCAGCCAGATACAAATGAAATGGCTGACCGCCAGTTCGAAACAGAAGATTATAACCGACAAGATGCACTCTCGCAAGGTCTAGCAGAAACACATGAGCAAGTAAGCGACGCCTATCAAGAAGGATCATTTGAAGATACAGATCGTTAATAAAAAAAGAGCTGACTCTAAGTCAGCTCTTTTTTATTTTGAATGCTGCCATGCCGTTTTAGGCAATGACATGGACATCCACTGCTGGCGCTTTGATTTATCAATCGTCACTTTCTTTGCTTTAATTCCTTGTTGGATCAGCTGTTTCATTAGTTTATCAATTGACTTCATCGCTATTCACCTCAAAAGCGGAAATTTGTTTTGCTTCTACTCTTTTACTTTTTTGCGCTTAAACTTCATAAAAAACTCATAGACAATTGGAACGATAATGAGCGTAAGCAGCGTAGAACTTGTTAGTCCTCCAATCACGGTAACCCCTAGCCCTTTTGAAATAAGGCCTCCACCTTCAAATCCAAAAGCTAATGGAAGCAGTGCACCAATCGTTGCAATAGCCGTCATTAAGATTGGGCGAAGACGTGTCATTCCAGCTTCTAGTAAAGCTTCACGCGTTGAAAGACCCTCTTGCTCTTTATGAATCACGCGGTCAATCAGAACAATCGCATTTGTTACCACGATTCCAATTAGCATAAGAGCTCCAATCATCGAAGAAATACTGATCGTTTCCCCAGAGATTAAAAGCGCCACTAGCGCACCAATAAGTGTAAATGGAAGTGAGAATAAGATAGCAAATGGCGCTAAACCTCCACCAAATGTCAGTACTAGTACGAAGTACACAATACCGATGGCGGCGAGCATAGCAATTCCTAATTGACTAAATGAGTCATTAATTTGCTCTGATGCTCCGCCAAAGTTAATGTCCATATCACTTGGCAAATCAATTTTCTTCACTTCTTTTTGGACGTTAGAAGAAACACCGCCTACATCGTCACTCTTAATATCGGCACTTACCTCTGCATAAATTTTATTATCACGGCGCGTTACCGTATTCGACGTTTTCCCTTTTTTAATGTCGACAACTTCATTTAATGTGACTTCCTGTCCAGTTTGAGAGGTTACTTTTGTGCTTGAAAGTTCGGCAAAAGTAGAGAAATCCTCTTTTTCTTTTGGAAGGTACACGTTAATTTCGTTTCCGTCTTTTTGGATAGTTGTTAATACTTCACGCTGTCCAAGGTTCGAAATTTGCATGCCGATTTGACTAGCAGACAAGCCGAGTTCAGCGGCTTTCTTTTGGTTCGGTACTAGCGTATATTCATCAAACGTATCTGAAAGCGTAGAATCGACATTTTTCAGTTCTTTATGCTTTTCTAAAACATGCTGAACTTTATCAGCATAAGGTTTGATTTCGTCTAAGCTATCTCCGTAAATAAGGACGTTTAATGAATTATTGCTGCCGCTAGACGCCGTATTCATTGAGCCCCATTCACCTTGATTCGCTTGTTTGTTAAGAGCTTTTAATACTTTGTCCTGCTCTTTATCAAAGTTTTGTGTATCCTCGTCATATTGCACGAATGTTAAAACGTTATTTTTGCTTCCCGGATTAAAAGAGTTGCCTTCACCGAACGAATACTGAACCGTTTTGACACCATCTCGCTTCATCAAGTACGCTTCTGCACGATTCGCTGCTTTTTCTACGTCGCTTTGAGACTGTCCGGCTTTCGGTGTATACGTAAGCGTCAGCGTTTTTTCTTGATCGGATGATAAAAAGCTAACCCCAATAGAAGGAACTAAAAATAAACTTCCTACTAACAGTAGTACGGCTAACCCAAAGGAAATAAGCTTATGGTTTAGCGTCCAGTTCAAAATTCGCTTATATCCGTGCGCTAGTTTGCTTGGCTTTTCTTCTTTGACTTTTACATTTGTTTTAAATAACGAATGAGCAAGCATTGGCACGAGTGTTACCGCTACTAGCAGTGATGCTAACAGTGCAAAAACAACCGTTAACGCAAACGGTAAGAATAGCTCTCCTACCGGTCCTTCTACGAGACCTAACGGTAAGAATACGGCCACGGTTACGATTGTAGAAGAGAAAATTGGAACAAACATTTCTTTCGTCGCCGCGACAATTAAATCTTTTCCTTTAAGCTTTTCTTCCTGATAAGCCATGCGGCGGTAAATATTTTCAATAACGACAATGGAATCATCTACAACCCTTCCGATGGCTACAGTCATCGCTCCAAGCGTCATAATATTTAAAGAGATATCCATTGATTTGAGCGCTAAAATGGCGATTAATAGCGAAAGCGGAATTGAAATAACGGCAATAATCGTTGAACGAATATCACGTAAAAATAAAAGAATAATAATAACCGCAAAGACCGCACCGATAATAGCTTTATTTAGCATCGTATGAACAGAATCTTCAATTGGTTTACCTTGATCAAAAATATTGTCAACGTGAAGGTCTTTATTTTTCTTTTCTAGGCTATTCATTTTTTCTTTAATATCATTTACAACATTTACTGTGTTCGCATCCTTCGCTTTGACAACTTGTACAGCAATTGAAGGTTTTCCGTTCGTGCGAGAAATGGATTCTGCTTTCCCCGTCACTTTAACATCCGCAATTTCTTTTAATTTCACAGTTGGAATCGAAGCTGCGGACGGCGCCTGCTGCACGGCGCCTTGTGTCTGCTGCTGGCTCATTCCTTGTTGCTGACCTTGAGCAGCTCCTTGACTAGGCACAGCTGGAATCTCTAAGTTTTCTAAATCTTTTTCTGTTGTCATCTTTCCGTCTACCACAACAGATTTTTGAGATCCATCCATCGTATACGTGCCAGCCGGCACTTTTGCATCGGATGCTTGAATAAGCTTTTTCACCGTATCTTCATCAAGTCCTAGCTGCTTGAGCTTGTCTTGTTTGAATACAAGTTCTGCTTCTTCAACTTGTTCTCCTGACACGCTGACCGAAGAAATCCCTTGCACTTTTTCAACTTGTGGAACAACGGTATTTTTTACATACTTCGTTAAGTCTTCTAATGATTTTTTATCATCTGAAACACTTAATGAAATAATCGGAAAATCACTGATGCTTTGTCTTGAAACATTTGGTTCCTCTACATCATCTGGCAGATCTACGTTTGAAAGAGCTCGCCTAACTTCGTCTTCTGCCTTTTCCATATCTTTACTAAAACTATATTCAACTTGAATGGTAGCCATATTTTCATAAGAAGATGAGCTAACTGTATCAACGCCGCTCAGTCCCTGAAGCTTTTGTTCAATCGGCTTACTCACCTTATCTGCCACTTGTTCCGGAGTGGCTCCCGGATAAGTTGCACTGACTGTTACAACAGGCGTTGAAATATCAGGAATGGTCTCTAGCTTCATATTAAACCCTGAATACAGCCCTGCAATAATGACAAAGAGCGTTAACAGCCATACTGCAAATTTATTTTTCAATGAAAATTTAATAAACTTCCCCAATGCATATCCTCCTTAAAATATATGTATACTAATAAAATTGACTGATCGGTCACAACAACTTAAAATATAAATGACTAACCGGTCAGTGTCAACCCTAAGCAGGCTCTCTCCTAACATGTTCATAATAAAGACATATTTACGATAAATCGTTTTTTAAAGGAACTGAATCCCGGTCTTAACTTTGATATATACCTTTATCTTTTTTAGTGTATGATACTATTATCTAACGAAATGAATGGCCAAATTGTTCAATAAAGGAGGTAGAATACGTGAAAGAAAAAGAAAAAAGAATAATTGAAGCTTCCATTAAGCTTTTTGCAAAGAAAGGGTTTAATGCTACCTCTGTACAAGAAATTGTAGATGAATGCAATATTTCTAAAGGCGCGTTTTACCTGCACTTCAAATCTAAGGATGCACTTTTATTATCAATTCTAAACTTTTACTATGAAAAGCTCTTTAGCTCTGTTTATGCTCTCGACGAGGAAGTAAACGATGCCCGCATCCGCTATATGAATCAGCTCATCTATTTTTATGAATTTATTACGGAGCACAGAGATTTTATTATCATGCAAATCCGTGAAAAATCTATTCCATTTAACAAAGAAGTGGAGACTTTTGTTCATAAAATGCAGCGAGAAACGTTTTACTTTCATCGCAAAAGCCTCATTAGCGTATACGGAGAAGACGTAACTCCTTATATCTCGGATTTAACGAAAATGATTGAAGGTATTCATCATTCCTTTTTAGAAATTATTATCTTCAATCAATACGAGCTTACCTTTAAAGAAGTAGCGCAGTACATAATGGACCGAGTTGATGTATTAGTAGAAGATTTATTAGTTAGAAAACCTCGTCCCCTTATTCCCGCTTCTTTTGGTGAAGATATATACGGAAAAGAACGAACGACTTTTCTCAGTAAAAATGAGCAGGTAAAACAAGCTCTTGAGGAAATTCAACATTTGCTAGACACCAGCAATCATATTTCTGATGAACACGCAGACAGCTTTTACATTTTACAAACGGAGCTAAAAAAAGAGCAGCCTACCGCTGCTATTGTAAAAGGCATGCTTGGAAATTTAACGGAACTTAAACCGTTGGAAGAACCGCTTAATCTTTTAACAGCCTTACTCCAACAAAAATAACAGAAGGCTTCAATAAGCCTTCTGTTATTTTTCTGCTTTTGAACTAGATACTCCCCCAGATAACACGAACTTCATTGCTTCTTCCGGCTTAATATCTAACCATTCAATTTCTTCTTTTGGAATCAAAAAAGTAAAACCAGCCACTTGAAAAGTTTGTGGAACATAGACAGCGACGTGGTCTTTTAACGAGTGAATCACCTCTTCTACTTCTTCAGAGGTCACAAATCCAATGACTTTCATTGACGTGCCGGGCATTGACACTAAAGCTACTTTTGAAAAAGACTTTTTCTCTCTAAGAAAAGATTGAAATGTATCTTTAATGACACTATATAGCGTTTTAACAAGCGGTATTTTTTCTAACAATCGATCAATTAAGTTAATGATTTTCCCAGCGAAAAAACGGGTGGATAACCACCCTAAGAACGTAATTAAGACAAGCGTTGCTAAGATTCCAATACCAGGTATATAATCCTGCTTCATATAGGGCTTCAATACGTTTCCTAAAATGCTGTCTAAAAAATTAAACACTCTTACCAAAATATAAATAACAAGGATAATAGGGACAATCGTTAAGAGTCCATTAATAAAGCTTTTTATGATTGCTTTCATGCAAACACCTCATTTTTTCTGACATACTGCTGTTCATTATACAATGGATTTGTTTTGCTGCCTCTCTTTATTTCTATTCATATACGTATAAACTAGCAACGTTTTATCAAAATAATAGATGGGTACATGAACATACATACTTATATATTTATTTTTTCGGAGGGATACAATTGGGACGTTTAGAATCAAAAATTGCTGTTATTACAGGGTCAAGCTCTGGCATAGGAAAAGCAACTGCTGAGCGCTTTGCGAAAGAAGGAGCGGTTGTTATTTGTGCCGATATTAATTTAGACGGTGTAAAAAAAGTAGCACAAGAAATTAAAGACGCTGGCGGTGAAGCATACGCCTACTATATCGATGTAGCTGAAGAAGAAAAAGTAAAAGAGTTCACAGCGCAAATTGAAAAGAAATTTGGAAAAGTGGACATTCTTTTTAATAATGCGGGGACAGACACAGAAGGCGGCAAGCTTCACGAATATCCAGTAGAACTCTGGGATCGCTTAATGTCGGTAGATTTACGCGGAACATTTCTTGTAAGCAAATACGTTATTCCGCTGATGTTAGAAAATGGCGGATCGATTATCAATAATTCATCCGTATCCGGACTGGCAGCAGACTTAGACCGTTCTGGCTATAATGCGGCAAAAGGCGCTATTACCAACTTAACAAGAACTATGGCAATTGACTACGCTCGTGAAGGTATTCGCGTTAACTCAATTGCTCCTGGGACAATCGAAACACCTCTTCTTGATGATTTATCAGGCGCTGAAGAAGGAAAAAAATTCAGAAAAGCATATGAATGGGTCGATCCGATGGGCCGTTTAGGCAAACCCGAAGAAGTAGCTGGCGCTGTATTATTTTTAGCATCTGATGACAGCTCATATGTAACGGGTGATTGCATTACGGTAGACGGCGGTCATATGGCATATACATGGCCTGGAAAAATGCTTTACGATAAAATGTGAGAATAAAATTAACTCTATACCATAAGGTATAGAGCTTTTCCGTTTGAACTTTTTCTTTAAAATAGACGTGACATTATGTCAAGACAGGTGTAAACTTAAAGCAAAATTCTTTGCTTCTAGGAGGAAGACATGAAAACAAAACAATTATCAGAACGTCAGCTGCTTGGCATCGCAGGACTCGGATGGCTCTTCGATGCAATGGATGTTGGCATTTTGTCTTTTATCATTGCAGCTCTTCACGCTGAATGGGGGCTTTCCCCTACTGAAATGAGTTGGATAGGCAGCGTTAACTCGATCGGAATGGCCGTCGGAGCTCTGGTGTTCGGGTTGCTGGCTGATCGAATTGGGCGAAAAACCGTTTTTATTGTGACTCTTGTTCTTTTTTCAGTGGCAAGCGGCCTTTCCGCTCTTACTACTACCCTTGCTGCTTTTTTAGTATTTCGATTTTTAATTGGAATGGGTTTAGGAGGAGAGCTGCCTGTTGCTTCTACACTTGTGTCTGAGACCGTGGCGCCGGAAAAGCGCGGTAAAGTGGTCGTCTTGTTAGAAAGTTTTTGGGCGTTCGGCTGGCTACTGGCAGCGCTTATTTCTTATTTTGTAATCCCAGCTTACGGGTGGCAGCTAGCGCTTATCCTAACGGCTATTCCAGCGTTTTATGCCATTTATTTGCGCATTAAACTGCCCGATTCTCCCAAGTTTGTGGAAGCGACAAAGGAAAAGAAATCGTCGATTGCAGACAATGTAAGAAGCGTGTGGTCTAAGCCTTATCGTCAATCTACCATTATGCTGTGGGTTCTGTGGTTTTGCGTTGTATTTTCATATTACGGCATGTTTTTATGGCTACCTAGCGTCATGGTCATTAAAGGATTTAGCTTAATCAAAAGCTTTGAATACGTATTGATTATGACATTAGCTCAACTGCCTGGCTATTATACGGCTGCTTGGTTTATTGAACGCATGGGCCGAAAATTCGTATTGGTCACATACTTGTTAGGTACGGCTGCCAGCGCATATATCTTCGGAAATGCGGAGTCACTTTGGCTGCTGCTAACAGCAGGTATGCTGTTGTCTTTCTTCAACTTAGGGGCTTGGGGAGCTTTATACGCGTATACACCTGAGCAATATCCGACATCTATTCGAGGCACAGGAGCTGGAATGGCAGCTTCTTTTGGACGAATTGGAGGAATTTTAGGACCGCTGTTAGTTGGGTATATGTCAACCCAAGGTGCGTCTTTAACCATTACGTTCTCAATCTTTTGTGCAGCTATTTTAATCGGTGTTGGTTCGGTTGTTTTTCTAGGAAAAGAAACCAAACAAAAGCAGCTCGCATAAACAAAGACGCTCTTTTAGAGCGTCTTTTTTGTGCTTATTATTTATTTTCTACTAGTTCTTTTTCGCCTGTCTCTACTTCCACGTCGCGCTGAGCGAATACTTTCTTGACTACGCTTAAAGCATTTAACACGCGAGGGAAACCTGTATATGGAATTAATTGAATGATGCTTTCCACAATTTCATTCGGCTCTAGTCCAGCTGTTAAACCTGTGTTTAAATGCAGCTCAAGCTGAGGCTCTGTACCCTGAGTAACCAATGACGAAATGGTAACTAATGCTCGCTGCTTATTCGTTAAACCTGGTCGTGAATAAATGTCTCCATAGGCAAATTCAATAATATATTTCCCAACGTCAGGAGCTAGGTCTTTTAAGTCTTCCGTAATTTTTAAATGAGTCGAAATATCATCGTTACTCGTTAACGTATATTCCATTAATTTATCTAAACCTTTTTGATAACTATCTTGTGCCATGTAAAATCAGCCTCCGTGTTTTTTACTGACACCGCGCGGAATCAATGTTTGTTTTCTTGTATGTTTTCTACACTATCTACTTTAACGCACATTCTTTCTTTCGTAAAATACATATATTCAATACAACATATGCATTTTATCTATATAAAACAGAATGCTGTTCATTCATGTAGTGGAGGAATTGTTTAGAGGCATATGAAATATATTTATCTTTTTTAAAAATCAATCCTAAATCCCATGAAATTGAAGGATTAGTAATAGGAACTGCTTTTACGATAGCAGAATCCACTTTTGCTGCAATGGACTGTGGAAAGATAGATACACCTAAGTTTTCCGCAATCATCTCACCAATAAAATCCCATTGAGAGCTCTCGTAAGCTACGTTAGGTTCAAACCCGGCTTGTTGACACGCCTGAATAAGCCGGTCGCGAAGCGTAAAATCTTCATTAAATAAAATAAATTTCTCTTGAGCTAGTTCATTAATTTCCACATGAGTTTTAGAGGCCAAAGGATGAGAATGGTGAACATATAAAAGCATCTTTTCAGAGATAAAAGGATTAATATCAAAAAGATGTTCATTTACCGGAAGCACCGCTACACCTAAGTCTGACTCTCCTTTTTCTACTGCTTTTTGAACACGATTGGCTCCGTATTCAATAAGTTTAATTGTGATATCTGGATAGAGCTGCTGAAACCCTTTAATAATCTTTGGAAAGAACAGTACTCCAATCAATGGAGGAATTCCAATTTTAATCATCCCTTTTTTCAAATTCATCACATCATATAAATAAGTCGATAGCTCATCAATTGATGCCATAACTTTTTGTCCTTGCGCATACACAACTTCCCCGGCATCCGTTAAATCAATCTGTCTTGCGGATCGATCAATTAATTCTACTTCCAATTCTTCTTCTAAGTTTTTCACCATTTTGCTCAAGGTCGGCTGTGAAATATGAAGACTTTGAGATGCTTTAGTAAAGCTCCTTAATTTAGCGACTTCTAAAAAATAATTAAGCTGACGAACATCCATCTCTGCTCCTCCTATAGATAAAGCGAATATCTTTTATCTTATTTATTCATTTTACCTATTAATTTTTAAGATATACAGCAAAAAATCCGAACGATTCATCGTTCGGATATACCTTCACCTAAAATACTTCTGTCTCGTCTTCTTTTACTACTATTATTTAAAATGTTTTAGCTGCTTGTGCTGCTTGCTTTAAGCCACTTTCAATAATTTCTTGAGCACGCTCTGGAAACTGATTGTGTCCTTCAATAATAATAGAGTTCACATCCGTGACCCCGAAAAATTGAAGTACGCTGCTGACATATTTAACGGCCATTTCGACCGCAGCTGCTGGACCTTCTGAATACACTCCGCCTCGCGCGTTTAATAACATCACTTTTTTATCGCCTAGTAATCCCACAGGGCCTTCTGGCGTATACTTAAACGTTTTGCCTGCTTGATTTAAATAATCAAAGTACGTATGAAGCACGGCCGGCACGGTAAAATTCCAAAGCGGAAAGGCAATGACAATTTTATCAGCTTTCACAAATTGTTCTAGGTAACGATTAGCAATTTCTGCTGCTTTGTTTTCCGCTGCCGTCACTTCTAGCCCTCTTGCTAATTTAAACTGACCGTTTATCATGTCAGCACCTAAATAAGGAAGTTCTTCTTTGAACAAATTCAGCTCTATTATTTCTTCACCTTGGTGCGATTGTTGATAGCTTTCTAAAAACGCATCATATAATTTTACGCTGACCGCTTCACTTGCCGATCTGTCATTTGCTTTTATAAAAAGAGTATAACTCATACTAAAACCTCCACTGATTGTTGATACTCTTATTTTATTCGCTTTGTCCTTGCGTTTCGAACGACTTTATAATGAAATACTTTCATACTTTAGTCTGAGAAAAATCAGCATCATAATCACACAAAAGCCGCCTAATGGCGGCTTTTTCAGTTTATAGATGAAACGGGAAGATGAATCACAACTTCCGTCCCTTGTTCTTCTTCGCTTTTAATAAAAATCTCGCCTTTATGCTGACGAACAATAGTTTGCGCAATCGATAGTCCAAGCCCCGTTCCTCCCGTGGCTCTGCTTCTAGCTTTATCAACTCGATAGAAGCGTTCAAAAATATGTGCAAGATCTTCTTTTGGAATGCCGATTCCATAGTCTTTTACTTTGATAATGACATCTTCCTGCTTTTTTTCAACGGTCACTTCGATTTTATCCGTACTGTATTTAATTGCATTATCAAGCAAAATAATCAACACTTGCTTCATTTTTAGTTCATCCACTTCAATCATAATGGGCGTTTGATCATAGTGAAGAACTAATTCTCTTTTGTATACCTGCTGCAGCTGCTTAACGATTTGTTCAAAAATAAGAACAAGATCTGTTTGCTTCATATCAAGCGTTTGTTCTTTTTCCACACTTGCCAGATCAAGCAGCGTTTCAATCATTTTTTGCATTTTGGTTGCTTCTGCATAGATGGTGTCGATCGCATCGAGCGTAATTTCTTCATTTTTAATCCCTCTTCTTCTTAATAAATTAGAATAACTGCGAATAACGGTTAGAGGGGTTTTTAATTCGTGAGAAGCGTCGGAAACAAACTGGTTTTGCTTTTCAATATTTTCTCGCAAGCGGTCAATCATATGATTAAAAGTAACGGTCATACCCTGCAGTTCATCTCTCGTTTCCGTTTGAATGAGGACTTTTTTAGGAACACCGCTCTCTTCGATCTCTTTCATCGTTGTGACCATATTTTTAATAGGATGCATAATGACGCGTGATAACCATCTTCCTCCTAAAAGAGACAGTAAAATGGACACAAGCGAACAAAAAATCAAAATTGATAGCAAAATATCTTTACGGGTTTCAAAACCAGTCAGGAGCTCACCAATCTCAAGCGTTTCAACGACTTGATTATTGACTTTGACAGGCATGCGAATAACCAATACTTGCTTTTCTCTAATTTTGCGAAGCTTCACCTTTTTTTTCTTTGAAAACTCGGGCTTAATTTTCACCAGATGAGGATCATTTGATACCTGGTTAATGACGGTAGAATTTTCTGAGACTGTTCGGATAAATGAATGGTTGGTCAAATAAAATTTTAGTAACTCCGGCGAGAGCTCCACGGAATGATCTTGCTGACCTTTTTGAATAATCTCGCGTGCTTTTTCGAATAAAATGTCCTGTTCCATATTCACCGTAGATTTAGTAAAGGAGAAAAAAACAACGATGTTCATGATTAATAAAATAACCACTAGCCATGCTGTTGTCAGCAAATTAATCTTCGTCGTGATCTTCATGTTTCTCCTCTTTCATCATATATCCTACGCCCCGCACCGTATGAATGAGAGAAGTAGAAAAACCTTCATCTACTTTTTTTCTTAAGTGGCGAATATACACATCAATTACGTTGGTTTCTCCTTCATATTCATAGCCCCAAACGTTTGTGAGAATTCCTTCTCTTGTGACAATTTTATTTTTATTGGTAAGCAAATACACGACTAAATCATACTCTTTCGGTGTCAACGTAATGGATTCATTGTTTCTTAGGACTTCCCGTGTTTCAAGATTAATGGTCAAATCACTGATCGTTAAGAGCTCTGCTTCAGCTTCTTTCGTTCCTGATGCTTCTACGAGCGAACGATAGCGAATACAAGAGCGAACTCGCGCTAACAGCTCTTCAATTTCAAACGGTTTTGTCACATAATCATTAGCCCCTTGGTCTAATCCCATTACCTTATCTAGCGTCGTATTTCGGGCAGTTAATAAAATAACTGGGGTAAATACTTCCGCTTTCCGAAGTCTTCTTAACACCTCAATACCGCTCAGACTTGGAAGCATCACGTCGAGTAAAATGAGGTCATATTGAGAGGATATTGCCGTCTCTAACCCCGCTTTCCCGTCGTACTCAATATCTACTTCATAATCTTCAAATTCCAATTCAATCTTTAACACTTTCGCAATTTGCGCTTCATCTTCCACAATTAAAATTTTCTCTTTCATATTATGCACCTCTCACCACGTGTCTTAAGTGAAAGAATAGCTTCTTTAGATAAAAAAACAACACCTTTTTCAAAAGATGTTTGTTTTTTTATCTAAACCCTACTTTTTCAACATACTTGTTCTTTAGCTTATCCTTATTGTTTGTAAACATGAATGTTTTACGCATGAAGACCAATCGTTTGCTTTTCACCTAGAATCCAATTGACTACTGCTAAAAGTTCTTCAGGCGTTTGTGCTTCGATTTCTTTATGGTAAGCAGCAATCGCGTTATATAATGTGCTCATTTTATCAGCATCCTGCAGCACTGTCTGCAACTGGTTTTCTAAGGATTGATCCGCCTTTAGTTCTTGAACTAAGTTTCGTTCTGTTAAATAGCGTAAATTCACTTCTTCTTGACCTGGTAAAGCGGAGTGAACAAAAATTGGTAAACTCTTACGAAGAGCTTCACTAACCGTGATACCACCTGGCTTTGTTACAATAGCATCCACTCGTTCATACAGTTCATTCATTTCTGTACGTGATGAAATGTACGGAATTGGTGTAACGTGCTGTAGTTCCCACCCTTTGATTTCTTCATATAACTTTTGATTTTTGCCGCATAAGACAAAGTAATGAAAATGGTGCGCGTCTTTTAAATCATTGTAGAAATCCATAATATTGCCTAAGCCGCTGCTGCCTCCAGCAATTAAAATATTTCCGTTACCATGATGCTTAACAGTTCTTGTTCTTGTTATTTCTTCATGTATCGGTATCCCTGTAACCATCATATTTTGAAGTGGAATTTCACTTTGAGCACGAAGCCCTCTTTTTACTTCTTCACTAGGAAGAAAGTGAAAGTCAATCTCTTCTTTTCCCCATAAATTATTAATAAAGAAATCCGTGTAGACATTTATAATAGGAACATTGCACTTGCCTTTTGCTTTTAATTGGCTGAGCAAATAAGAAGGAAATCCATGTGTGCATATAATTAAATCCGGATTTTCTTCTTTAACTAAGTGCTCCATTTTTTTTGCGAATACGTGATGATACCATTTGAATGAATGAACAGGCGGTTCATAAAAGAGATGTTTGTATGCCATATTATACGTTTCTGGAGCATAACGAATCCATTTCAAATACGTGCCTGTGACCACTTTTTCTAATAGTTCGTTTGTATAACTTAATAAATCTATTTTTTTATAACAAATATTTGTTGTTCTTCTTTCCAATATATCCATTAACGCCTCTGCCACTTGATGATGGCCAGAAGGCATTTTTAGAAGAGGTAAAAATAAAACTTTTTTCAACTGTTTCATCTCCTGTTCTAAAAGCAGTTTCTTCCTCTCTTTTTTTATATCATTAAATCCCCTTGAATTTCGGATTTTAATTGATTTTTAATGTGAAATTCATTGTTTTTTTAGAGTGTCAATCTAAACTAAGAGTGAAAAGTACTGCATAAGGAGAAAACAAATGAACCTTAATTACGAAGTATTTCAATGGATTAACTCATTTGCTGGTAAATCCAGCGCAATGGATTCTGTAATGGTTATGATTACGAATAGCGTTCCTTATTTTATAATGGCTTGTTTGCTTTTGCTTTGGTTTAGCGGAAAAACAGAAAGAACAATTTATCACCGTTATACGGCTTTATACATGTTGTTTACAATTGTACTTTCTCTATGTATCAATGAAGTCATTCACCTGGTGTATTACCACCCGCGTCCGTTTGTGACTCATCATGTTCATAAGCTGATTCCGCATCCGGCTAATTCATCTTTTGTCAGTGATCATTCGATTTTAGTCTTTTCTGCTGCTTGGATCATGTGGTTACGAAAAAACAAATGGAGAAGCGTCATTTTTATATGGGCTGTCATCTCGGGCCTTTCACGCATTTACGTAGGTGTCCACTATCCAGCAGATGTACTTGGAGGCATGGTAATTGCGGGAGCTATCAGCTGCTTTGTTATCTATCTTTCAGATAAAACAGCTCCTCTTATCCAGCGATTATTCTGGATTCACGATGTGATTATCAAGCGTATTCCCTTTCTGTCTCCTTATACGCATGAACAAATCAGTAAAAAAAATCATTCAGCTTAAAAAGCTGAGAAAAAAATAGTTTAGCTGAAGTGAAAAACGAACCACTAATCAAACTGTTTGATTAGTGGTTCGTTTTTTTTGTTACGGTGAACGTAGATTTTATCTGTTTCGTTCCTTCCAGCAGTTGATTGGAGCGCAAGCAACGAGGAGGCTCACCGGCCGCTCGCAGAAAGCGGAGCCTTGCACGGAAATCAACTGATGTGCCACAAGCGGTCCATACGGGCTCATTTATCCCATATGTTCGTCTTTACATTGAATTGATTTCGTTATGTCTCAATCTCTCTTTATTATTTGTAAAAAAAGAGCGTTCACTTTCTTGACTTTCACTTTTATTTATTTTATATTAGTTGATGTATCAAACATTGATGTATCAATTAATATTCATCAATAAATATTATAGAAAAAAGGGAGCGACTTTCTTGTCACATTCATGTTCTGAAAAAGCAAATGTTCTGTATGCTCTGCAAGAAGTTAATAAACAAATTAATCAAAAGTTTGAGCATTGTACCGGTGTTAGCCAATCACGTCTTGATATTTTACATCAGCTTTATGAAACAGGTGAAATGAGTCAAAAGGCGCTTCAACAGCAAGTAAACATTGACAATGCTGCAATTACAAGGCATTTAAAGCAGCTCGAAGAAAGAGATGTTGTATCACGCCGTAAAAATCCTGATGACAACCGCGTAACATTTGTAAAGCTTACGAAAAGCGGACATGAAAAAATCGGTGCATTTCGAAACGAAAAAGCTCGCTTTATTGATGAAGCATTTAAAGATTTCAGCGAAGAAGAACAGCTGCTGCTTTCAAAAATGCTTGAGCGTTTAAAAGTAAACATTTCGGCCATTGAACGGTCATAACATTTTTAACATAAAGGAGAGTTCATCATGACACAAACAAAAACACTAAACAATGATTTCCAAGATATTATTACAGGGCGCAGATCTATTCGTTATTACGATCCATCTGTCAAAATCAGCCGTGAAGAAATGAAAGAAATTTTAACAGAAGCGACGCTAGCTCCATCTTCTGTTAATGCACAGCCTTGGCGCTTTCTAGTAATTGATAGCCCTGAAGGAAAAGCAACATTAGCTCCGCTTGCTAAATTTAATCAATCACAAGTAGAAACATCAGCAGCTGTTATTGCGATATTCGGCGATTTAAAAAGTGAAGAAAATTTAGATGAAATTTACGATAAAGCTGTTGAACTAGGCTATATGCCACAAGAAATTAGAGACATGCAAATTCCTAAAATCAAAGCGCACTACGCAGCTGCTTCTGAAGAATTAAATAAAGAAACAGTATTAATTGACGGCGGTTTAGTATCTATGCAGTTAATGCTAGCTGCACGTGCTCACGGTTACGATACAAATGCTATCGGCGGTTATGAAAAAGACCAAATTGCTGAAGCATTCGGTTTAGACAAAGAGCGCTATGCACCGGTTATGTTGCTTTCAATCGGCAAAGCAGCAAATAGCGGTTACCCGTCTGTACGTTTACCAATCGAAAAAGTAGCTCAATTTAGATAATAAAAAAAGGTGCTGTGTATTCAGCACCTTTTTTACCCTCCACTAACGGGCGGAATAAATGCAACGGTATCTCCCGCTCCAATGGTTTCTTCATCTGTTACAAACTCTTCGTTGACTGCTGTCATCGTTTGATTCAGAGAGGATAGCTTATATGTTTTTTGCACATATTCCTTTAATTCCTTCACTGTTATATCTTGCTTATCAACTGTTACTTGTTCCACTCCAGCCTCTTCACGTATAGCAGCGAAAAATAAGACGTTAATCATTTTTACATCTCCTTTAATGGCTTTCCTTCAGGATATTCTTTCGTTTCTAACTGATCTCCAATCCATTTTGTTCCGTCTTCCCAAAATTCCTTTTTCCAAATCGGCACAATTTGCTTAATACGTTCAATAGCATACTCGTTTGCTTCATAAGCTGTTTTGCGGTGCGGAGAAGAAACAGCAATAACTACTGCAACTTCTGTTATATCAAGCTTTCCGATTCGATGAGTAATAGCTGTCAAAGCATCGGGCCACTTTTCCTGAATTTCGTCACCAATTTGGCTAAGCATTTTCACTGCCATTGGCACATAAGCTTGATATTCAAGAGAGAGCGTCTTCTTGCCTTTTGTAAATTCTCTTACTGTTCCAATAAATGTCGTAATAGCTCCCGCGTCTCTTCTAGAAACTTTTTTAATTATTTCATCTACGGCAATTGGCTGATTTACTACTTCAAATAAGTGATGGTTCATCTTATTTCCCCCACTTCTTTCAATAAAAAATTAAGATAAAGCTCGTCTTCTTGTAAGTGAAACATTGGATATGCTTGCTGCACTTCTTTTTTAAGCGGAACGTGACTAATCACGCATATAATATTGGTTAGAGAGGAAAGCAGAAAAAGATCTTCTTCACTTCGAATCAAGACTGCTTTTGGATAGGATTCTTTTTTATATCCTTCAACAAAAATGACATCTGGCGAGAAAAATTGATAAAAATCAATCAGCTTTTTTAAGCTCCAGTCTTTACTGTTTGCCGTAAGCTGAAGGATTCCACCTCCTTCTACACCCGCCACATCGGCACCTGCTTGCTGGTGGCGATGACTGTCTTTTAGCTCACTGCTGCTATCTGGAAGTCCGCCGTGTCCATGGTGCTTAATAGAACCTACACGTAGATCGAATTGTTTCGCTTTTTTAATTAGCTTTTCCACTAAAGTAGTTTTTCCGCTGTTTTGAAATCCAACTACTTGTAAAACAGTGCAACGTGCTACCAAGGCCATTCACTTCCCCGCACGTCATCTAGCAATAAGACGTCAACCAGCATTCCTTCTTTGTACCCTCTCGTCCCTCCGGGAAATATAATTAACGTATCCGCATGAGCTAAGGAAGAAACAGCACTAGATTTTGTAAAGCTTAATGGAGAAGCAATCAGCTGTCCTTTTCTGTATGAAAGCCTGCCAGATACAAAGCGCATAAAAGGATTTGGCTTTAAGAAGTCTTTTCCTAATAAAGCTTTTTCTTTCCGAAGATGAGGGGTTTTTTTACCCGCATATGTACTAATTACCGGACGAGCCAGAAGTTCAAAACCGACATAGCACGCTGTAGGATTTCCCGATAGGCCAAATAGAAGCTTCTCTTCCATACGAGCAACCGTTGTTACACTTCCTGGTCTCATCGCTATTTTGTTAAAAAGAACTTCCGCTTTTAATTGCTTATACACCTCTGGTAGATAATCATAGTCTCCTACTGAAACACCGCCCGTTGTAATCAGCATGTCCACTTCTGATAGCGCAGCTTTTACCGCGCTGTAGCACTGACTTAAATCATCGGGCATAATACCAAAATAGTTTACTTCTCCTCCGGCTTTTTCAATTTGCGCACGAAGCATATGAGCATTGCTATTACGAATTTTTCCTCGCTGAACAGGATCACGTACTTCCACTAGTTCACTTCCCGTTGCAAGTAATCCAACTACAGGCTTTTTGAAGACAGCTACGTTACTATAGCCAAACGTGGCTAAAAGAGCAGCTACTCCTGGAGTGATATACGTTCCTTTTGAAGCTAACACGGTCCCTTTTGTTGTTTCTTCCCCTTGAAAAGAAATGTTATCTCCGCTGTTAAACGAACGCTTGATTTGAACGATCGGCTGGTTGTCTTTTGTATATTCTTTTGTTACTTCAAGCATTGCCACCGCATCGCAGCCTTTTGGAATAGGAGCTCCTGTCATAATACGCACAGCCTGCATCGCGTTGACTGTATGTTCAAAAACAGAACCCGCTCCTATTTCTCCTCGAACATCCAGTTCTATTGGATGAAGTGATGATGCTTTCTTTGTATCTTGTGACCGAATGGCAAAACCATCGTATGGAGAACGATTAAAAGCAGGAATATCATGATCTGCCATTAAATCTTCTGCTAAAAATCTGCCGTGAGCTTCTTCAAGCGCAATAATTTCTTGCTTTCCGCTTTTGACATACTGCATCACTCGCCCAACGCATTCTCCGACAGGGATAGGAGTTCGCTTTTCTCTCATTTTTTTCACTCCTTTACTCAACCTAATAAACGATAATATAAGCTTCTCGCAAATTGAATATCATTCGTTCCATGAATAAACACACGGCCATCTTGAAAAATAACAAAGCGCTGCTCTGGAAGCTGACATGACAGAAGATATGGATTGCGGTCTACTTTCCCTTGGTTTTTTAATCGTTTTTCCAATTCATCGAAGTTGTACGAATGACGCTGCGAGGGTCTGATTTGAACCGTTTCTCTGCCGCACAGAACTTCTGTTTTAAGCTGATTTTCATATGCTAAGTACGGATATGTTCGGGTCGATCCGCAAGAAGAACATTCATGACTTTTCATTTTACCCGTCTTAAATTCAGCGTGCTGATTATTCCAGACGTCAAAAGTTAGGAATGTCTGTCGCAAAGCTTCAACATCTCCGACTAAAATTTTTAATGCTTCGGTTATTTGATAGGCTGCCACGATTTGAACAGCTGGACTGATAATTCCTGCTGTCTCACACGTTTCTCCTCCCACAGGGATCTTTTTTAGTATACAGTGCAGGCAAGGCGTTACATTTGGGATAATCGTATAAGTGGTGCCATAGCTGCCGACACATGAGCCATATATCCAAGGCACCTCATGCTTATGTGACAAATCATTTAAAATAAAGCGAATATCGAAATTGTCTGTTGCATCAATGATCACATCAGCTGTTTGGACGATACTTTCTAAATTAGCAGGCTGAGCATCCATCACCAGCGCTTCGATCTTCACTTCTGTGTTTATTTGACGCAAACGATTTTTTGCTGCTACAGCTTTAGGTAGTTTGTTTTGCGCATCTTGTTCTGTATAAAGCTGCTGACGCTGTAGATTACTCCATTCTACATAATCGCGATCTACCAGCGTCAATTTTCCAATTCCAGCACGCACGAGAGCTTCTGCGCTGGCGCTGCCTAGAGCCCCTGCACCTACAACTAAAACATGCTTACTTCTAATTTGCTGCTGCCCTTTGTTTCCAACGGGCTGGAAAAGCTTCTGACGTGAATAACGTTCTGTCACTCTTTTCTCTCCCTTTCTCATTCAATCTCTGACTTCACTATCTATTCCTTCGTCAAAGATATTTCTTTAAAAACATGCTATTATACACATAAAGCTAAGCTGCTTTACGGACGCTTACGTGCATAAATATACAAATATATTTTGATGGAGGTATTTAATAAATGTCCATTGCCGGCATTGTATTAGCAGGAGGAAAATCTTCTCGCTATGGTCAACCAAAAATGTTTGAAACCTATAACAAGAAATCATTTTACGAATATAGTATAGATGCATTAAAAGAAAATCACGTCACACCTATACTTGTGTCTACCAACCAAGATTTACTCCCTTATTTTCAAAGAAAAGATGTTGCATTTGCAGTTGAAAAATGCCCGTATCAAGGACCTTTGTATGCAATTCATCATGCTTTAACTGCCATCGATTGCTGCGCTGAATGGTTCTTTATTCTTTCTTGTGATATTCCTTTTATTAATGCTGAGTTTGTTCATCACATGATCACACTGACTCAAACGGACTCACCTGACATTGTTCTTCCTGTTCAGCCTGATCACATTCACCCGCTTCTAGCACTCTATCACCGTAGAACGCTTCCTCTTATTGAACAACTCGTTACACAAGGTGAAAGAAGGCTTACACAATTGTTAAACCAAGCAAACGTCCTTCGCGTGCCTTTTTCAGCAGAAGATCCCACTTTTATAAATGTGAATCACCGCAGTGATTGGCATTTATAAAGCTTTTTTGAATTATCCACCAATATGAGACATTTCCACTTTCTCAGCACCTTGGACTTGTCTTCCGTTAGCTCGCTCATCTGAATAACGATCTTTCCGATGATTCCAGATATCAGAAATGGTGTCACAAACAGTATGATCAGATGCTTCTGATCGTATCAGTTTCCGGAGGTCGTACCCTTTTGACGCAAACAAACAGGTATAGAGCTTTCCTTCAGCCGATACTCTTGCGCGTGAACAAGTGGAACAGAATGAATCTGTGACAGATGAAATGATACCAATTTCCTCTTCTGTTCCGACGTACCGATACCTGGTGGCTACTTCTCCCTTATAATGAGGCGGAATTTCTTCAAGAGGCATTTCTTGTCCAACTATATCAAGAATTTGTTTCTTTGTTATAACCTCATCCATTTTCCATCCGTTTGAATTTCCCACATCCATGTATTCAATAAAGCGCAGCATATGTTTTTTGCCTTTAAAATATTGAGCCATCGGAAGGATATCCTGCTCGTTCTTGCCTTTTTGGACAACCATGTTTATTTTGACTGAAATTCCCACAAGAGCTGCTGCCTCTATTCCTTCTAATACTCGCTTTACGCTTCCTCGGTTTCCATTCAACTCTTGAAATCTCACTTCATCAAGCGAGTCTAGGCTGACGGTTACTCTTGATAACCCCGCTTTTGATAAGGCTTCTGCATGCTTCTTTAACAGTGAGCCGTTTGTTGTGATGGCAATATCATCTATCCCCTCAATTTGCTTCAGACGATTGATTAGATCTGGCAAGCCTTTTCTTAGCAGTGGCTCTCCTCCAGTTATACGCACTTTTTTTACTCCTAGCGATGCGAATAATCTAGTGAGTCTCTCTAATTCATCAAACGAAAGAATGTTTTCGGCAGGTAAAAATGGATAGTCTGCCCCAAAAATCTCTTCAGGCATACAATATCGACAGCGAAAGTTACAGCGGTCTGTTACGGACAAACGCAAGTCTCGCAAAGGACGCTTTAACGTATCAACTATAGCGTCGTATGACATCTGCCTCATCTCTCCTCTCTCTAGCTGTCAGCTTCTCCACAGCAGATTAACTTTCTCTTAAAATTCTTTCCGGACATGTATAAATATTCAACGAATCATTTCGAATAAATCCTACCGTTGTAATTCTCAATTCTTCTGCTAGATTTAAAGCAAGTTCAGTCGGAGCGGATTTTGAAAGAACGATTTCACACCCGATTTTCGCTACTTTCAACAAAATTTCTGAAGAAATTCGGCCGCTGAAAACGACTACTTTATCCCTAATTGAAATATGGTTTTTTAAGCAATACCCGTATAGTTTATCTAAAGCATTATGCCTACCAATGTCCATTCTGCTAAGCATGAAACCATTCTTATCACAAATGGCAGCGTTATGAACGCCACCCGTTTCTTGAAACGTAGCAGCAGATTGCTGCAGCTTATTCATCAATTGAAAACAATCCTTAATTGAAAGTTCGACCAATATATCATTCATTTTTTTAGCAGTCAGCGCATCATTTATAAAGACAAACCCTTGTCTGCTCGCCCCGCAGCAAGACGTGATATATCGTTTATTTTGAAGGTTTTGAAAATAAGGGTTTAATTTATCTATTGTAACATGAACATACCCTTCTTTTTCTTGAACCCATATGTTTTTAATGTCTTTGTATTCTCGAATAACCCCTTCAGATGCTAAATAGCCAATTACCATATCTTCAATGTATTGAGGGCTACATACCATCGTGACAAACTCTTCTTCGTTAATTTTCACAGTCACAGGAAACTCCGTTACAATTTTATCTTCCACGCTTTCCATTTCACCATTTTTAAATTTAAGAACTGTACGCTTCTTAACGGTTGAATTCATGTGATGTCTCCTTTTTTAAATAATGTTTTTATCAAAAACGAATACGGAAACCGCTATATTTTCTTTTATTTTCATATCTGAAAATAAATTAATCAGCTTTGCTCCTACCAATTCTTCTAGCCCTTCCGGCGGATTCGATGCATATACATCTTGGATCATTTTTGTTCGAGCTAGATGAACCATGTCACATCCTTCAGAAGTGCTTGCAATAAATGTTTCTGTCGGAGTTAAATTTCCATACAGTGTTGAGACAGCCATATTTTCAACAAAAACCGTATGTATTCTTTCCGGCCCTTTTCCAAATAAATCTTTTCGAAGCTTCCGAATAATATCATTAAATTCATGAATAGTTTTTGACATAATCAACGCTCTCCCACCGATTAAAATTAAATTGTGCATTTTATTCCTACAGTTTTTTTATCATAAATCAACACTTCGAAAAATAAAAGCCTAAAATCTTTGCAGCAAAATTTTTGAAGAGAGTTCAGTATTTAAAAAAGTTGTGCATTTAAAAACGTAGCGATATAATTATAAATAACCGAGATGGAATAATAATAATAATAATGAATTGTTATTACTCTATCACTTTTTCTTAACGATATAAATGGGCCGGATTGGCATATTAGTAAGACCTGCTAGTAAACTATTCCACCATGATTGCACTTCCCTTATTTAATTAGGCGTGTGTATTCATGGTGGTTTTTTGTTTTATATAAAGGAGGAAAACAAATGAGTCGTGAAACCATCACTGTTCATATAAATGGCAACGAATACAAGGCAGCTTCAGGTTCTACCATACTTGAAATTATTAACCAGCAAAGCATTGAGCATCCTCAGATTTGTTATGTGCCTGAAGTCGACCCTATTCAAACTTGTGACACGTGTATTGTTGAAATGAATGGCGAGTTAATCCGTTCTTGTTCTACCAAAGCTGAAAACGGCATGAAGATTGAATTACAATCAGCACCCGCAAAAGCGGCACAAACGGAAGCAATGGATCGTTTATTAGAGAATCATTTGCTATACTGCACCGTTTGCGATAATAACAACGGAAACTGTAAATTACATAACACAACCGAAATGATGGAGATTGAATATCAAAAATACCCCTATACGCCAAAGGCCTCAGAGGATGAAGTCGATATGTCTCATCCGTTCTACCGTTATGACCCTAACCAATGCATTGCTTGTGGACAATGTGTAGAGGTTTGTCAAAATCTTCAAGTTAATGAAACGCTCTCTATCGACTGGGAAGCGAAACGTCCCCGCGTTCTCTGGGATGATGGTGTAGCAATCAATGAATCTTCTTGTGTGAGCTGCGGTCAATGTGTAACCGTATGCCCTTGTAATGCCTTAATGGAAAAATCTATGCTCGGAGAAGCTGGATTCATGACTGGACTTCCAAAAGGCGTTTTGAATCCAATGATTGATCTAGTTAAAGAAGTGGAACCGGGGTACAGCGGAATATTTGCTGTTTCAGAAGTGGAAGCAGCTATGCGCGAAACTCGGACGAAAAAAACAAAAACCGTCTGTACATTTTGTGGAGTTGGATGTTCGTTTGAAGTGTGGACAAAAGGCCGCGAAATCCTTAAAGTTCAGCCTAGCTCAGATGCTCCCGCAAATGCTATTTCAACCTGTGTGAAAGGAAAATTCGGCTGGGATTTTGTAAACTCTGAAAAACGTATTACTAAGCCTTTAATCCGAAAAAATGGCGCATTTGTAGAGTCGTCATGGGAAGAAGCGCTCGATTTAGTAGCAAGCAGGTTAAGCTCTATCAATCAGCAGTATGGACATGGGTCAGTTGGTTTTATCTCTTCTTCTAAAATTACAAACGAAGAAAACTATGTTATTCAAAAGCTGGCTCGCCAAATGTTTGAAACAAATGACGTAGACAACTGCTCTCGCTACTGTCAGTCTCCTGCAACCGATGGATTATTTCGAACAGTCGGAATGGGAGGCGATGCCGGCACGATAAAAGACATCGCAAAAGCTGGACTGGTTATCATCGTTGGAGCTAACCCTGCTGAAGGTCACCCTGTATTAGCAACTCGCATCAAACGAGCGCATAAGCTTCATAACCAAAAACTAATCGTCGCAGATTTGCGTAAAAACGAAATGGCTGAACGCTCTGACATTTTTATCAGTCCAAAACAAGGTACGGACCAAGTATGGCTAATGGCTGTAACAAAATACATGATTGATCAAGGATGGCACAACGAAAAATTTATCCAAGAAAACGTCAACTATTTTGAAGACTTTAACTCTTTGCTTGAAAAGTACACGCTTGAATATGCTGAACAAATTACGAGTATTCCAGCAGCAACACTCATTCAAATAGCTGAAATGATTCGAGACGCCGATGGAACCTGTGTGCTGTGGGGCATGGGCGTGACGCAAAATACAGGAGGCTCTGATACATCAGCGGCTATCTCAAACCTGTTGCTTGCTACTGGAAACTATCGACGCCCTGGTGCAGGCGCTTATCCGCTCCGAGGCCACAATAACGTGCAAGGAGCATGCGATATGGGAACTCTTCCTGCTTGGCTGCCAGGCTATCAGCACGTCACGGACTCAGTCGCTCGAGAAAAATTTGAAAAAGCATACGGCGTAAAAATTAAAGACAAGCCGGGTCTTGATAATATCCAAATGCTTCATTCAATTGATGAAGGAAAAATGAAAGCCATGTACCTTGTAGGAGAAGATATGGCTCTTGTCGATTCGAATGCTAATCACGTACATGAAATATTATCAAATCTAGACTTTTTTGTCGTCCAAGATATTTTCCTTTCAAGAACGGCTCAATATGCTGATGTTGTATTCCCTGCTGTTCCTTCTCTTGAAAAAGACGGAACGTTTACCAATACGGAGCGACGTGTACAAAGATTGTATCAAGCATTGCCAACGCTTGGTGATTCAAAGCCGGATTGGTGGATTGTTCAAGAGATTGCAAATCGCTTAGGTGCAAATTGGACGTATACACACCCGGGTGACATCTTTTCAGAAATAGCTAGTCTATCACCTCTATTCAGCCAAGCCAGCTATGAAAACCTTGAAGGCTGGAATAGCTTCTTATGGGGGAGCTTAGAGGGGGAAAGCACGCCTTTACTTTACGTCGATGGGTTTAATTTCCCAGATAAAAAAGCGCGCTTTGCTTTATCAGATTGGGTGCTTCCTGCTGAATTTCCAGAGGAATATGATTTGCACATTAATAACGGACGAATGTTAGAACATTTTCATGAAGGGAATATGACCAATAAATCGAGCGGTATTCAATCAAAAGTACCGGAAGTATTTGTAGAAATTTCACCTCAGCTTGCCAAGGAGCGTGAAATTGAAGAAGGTTCGCTTGTCAGATTAATCTCACCGTTTGGAGCAGTAAAAGTACAGGCATTAATTACAGAGCGGGTAAAAGCAAATGAGCTGTATCTTCCGATGCACTCCGTTCATAAAGATTCGGCTATTAACTTCTTGACGGGACCTGCAGTCGACCAACGAACAAATACGCCGGCTTACAAACAAACAAAAGTACGGATGGAAGTATTAAGCAAAGGTGGAGAAACGCCTTTACCGTCTACAAATCCGCGCAACAAAAAACGTCATCCTCAAAATGGGGTCGAGGTTCAGCGTAAATGGAACCGTCCTGGCTACGTCCATTTAACAAGTAAATAGGAGGAGAAAAGATGGCACAACCTATTACAGAAATTAAAAAGCCTCTTCTAAGCGAGGAAGAAAAAAAACAGCAAAAATTAGAAGACTTGACTTCTCTTCTGGCAGATAATGAAGAAGCGCTGAATCGTATTCTCGGTATTGTCGGAGAACTTAACGACATGGGTGTTCTTGAAGCTGCTGATTCAATGATTCAAGCAAAAGAAAAAATCTCAAAAATTGCGCTTCATCAAATTTCTAGAGAACCGGTAACCAATTTAATTAATACCCTTATGGGTGCAAGCAGCGGTTTGATGAAGGCAGACCCAGAGGTAACCGCTAAACTTGTGAACAGTGCAACAGTTGGTATGAACGAAGCAAATGAGTATGTAAAAACAGGAAAAAAAGTAAGTGCATTAGCTCTTATAAAAGCGCTAAACGATCCAGATGTTAATCGTGCAATTGGATTTGGACTTCACTTTTTAAAAGGAATGGGCAAAGCGTTGGAAGAGTAAATAAGGCAGCGACTTGAAAGTTTTTTCCCCTTTCAAGTCGCTGTTTTCTTTTTAGGAAGTCCATTTCTAAGTGAACGTGATATAGTTATACTAAATTGCTTTACTACAACTAATTGAGGTGACACGATGCAACAATACTTTAAACCCTTATTCGCACTATTATTTTTAATTATGTTTACTGCTGCTTGTTCGAACGGAACAAATACGAGTCAATCAGCGGCTCAGCACCAAAACGTCAGCTTAACGATATCCGCTGCGGCCAGCTTAAAAGATGCGCTTACTGATATTCAAAAGCAATATGAAACAAAGCATTCGAATATCGACTTAAAATTTAATTTTGGAGCTTCAGGCTCGCTGCAACAGCAAATCGAAAACGGCGCACCGGCTGATTTGTTTTTTTCAGCAGCGGAAGATAAGTTTGATGCACTGGTAAAGTCAGGAGCTATTTCTAAAGAAAATGGAACTGACTTGGTTGGCAACGACCTTGTGCTTATCGTCCCAAAGAATAATTCGGCTGCTATCAAAAATTTTGAAGATCTATCAAAGCCTGCTGTTCAAAAAATTGCACTTGGCATACCGGAATCCGTTCCTGCTGGACAGTATGCAAAAGAGACTTTTGAACACATGAATCTGTGGAAAAACATTGAGCCTAAAACCGTCTATGCAAAAGACGTACGCCAGGTGCTTTCCTATGTGGAGACAGGAAACGTTGAAGCTGGAGTTGTTTATAAAACCGATGCGTTGATTTCAAAAAAAGTGAAGATTGTAGCCACTGCAGATCATAGCACTCACAAACCAATTGTATATCCTGTAGGCGTTATTAAGGATTCGAAACATCCACAAGAAGCAAAGGATTTTTATCAATTTTTACAAAGTAAGACGGCTCTTAACACGTTAAAAAATTACGGTTTCACTGCGAATTGAGATTGCTATGATTCAAGAGTTTTTATCTCCTCTTCAGCTATCGCTCAAAATTGCATTAGTAGCGGGATTTGTCGTAATTATTCTAGGCACTGTTATAGGAAAACTGTTATCCAGGAAACATTTTAAAGGAAAAGTGATAGTTGAAACGGTGTTGATGCTACCGTTGGTCCTACCTCCGTCCGTTGTTGGATTTTTATTGATTGTCATATTCGGAAAACACAGCCTGCTCGGCCGAGCAATTGAATGGGTCTTTCAACAACCCGTTATTTTTACGTGGTGGGCAGCTGTTATTGCATCCGTTGTCGTTGCATTCCCCCTTATGTATCAATCTGCCAAAACGGGCTTCCAAGGCGTTGATCATGAAATTGAAGATGCGGCTCGAGTAGATGGTGCAAGCGAATGGAAAGTCTTTTTCTTTATTTCCATTCCTTTAGCTTCTAAAGCTATTGTAACAGGAGGTGTGTTAAGTCTGGCAAGAGCACTCGGAGAATTTGGAGCCACTTTGATGTTTGCTGGCAATATTCCAGGTGAAACTCAAACTGTTCCTACCGCTATCTACGTCGCGATTGACTCTGGAAACATGAATCTCGCTTGGCTATGGGTTATCTCGATCGTCTTTCTTTCCTTTCTTATGCTGCTTTTTGTTCAGCTTAAACAAAAGTAAAAGGATGCCTCTTTGTGTAAGAGGCATCCTTTTACTTTTGTACCGCTTTTTCAATTTTACATCCATCATAAATTAAAAAGGAGCTAATCAAATGCAGATCATACATTTGATTAGCTCCTGGTATAAGTAAGGTAAGCCACCAAAAATATGTATTTGGTGGAGACGGTGGGAGTCGAACCCACGTCCAGAAATATCGCCACTTAAGCGTCTACGAGTGTAGTTGGCATATTGATAATTCGCGAGCTGTTCTGCCTACCAACAGGCGTCCCAGTCGCTAGTCTGATTATTCTCTTCCTTCGTCCTCAGACGGCGAACTCCGGCGTAGCCCACTTAAAGTGAGTCCCTTACCCTACCACATGGGCGATGGAGGGAGGAACCGCTAAGCTACTATTATGCAGCTAAAGCGAAGTTATTGTTAGATTTGCCAGTTATTATTGGCGTTGATGTTTTAACGAGGCCATCTCCTCGACTCGCAACCTAAGCTCGAACTACCCCTGTCGAATCCGTAACGTCCCCATATAAAAGGGAGTCGGAATGTGTAAGAAAAATCCTTACATCAGATAGCGACTTCAGTGTGCAAAATGAAATCTAACTGATAACAATATTTATTATATCACAAAATGAGCATTTTGCAATTGTAAGATTTTGTAATATCACATCTTTTGGCGATCACGAAATGCTCGTTCGATATCGCGCTTGGCTTCTTTGCGCTTTAAGTCTTCACGCTTATCATATTTCTTTTTACCCTTACCAAGCCCTAGTAAAACCTTTGCGTATCCGTTTTTCAAATACACTTTTAAAGGAACTAGTGAATAACCTGTTTCTTTTGAATAGCCAATTAGCTTGCTGATTTCGCGTTTATGCAGTAATAGCTTTCGTGTACGAAGTGGCTCATGATTGTATCGATTGCCTTGTTCGTAAGGACTAACGTGCATATTGTGTAAAAATACTTCTCCATTTTGCACACGAGCAAAAGAGTCCTTTAAATTCACACGGCCATTACGAATTGATTTGATTTCCGTTCCTTGTAGAACAATACCCGTCTCATATGTTTCTTCAATAAAAAAGTCGTGGCGGGCTTTTTTGTTTTGTGCAATTAATTTCCCTTCACCTTTTGGCATAAAACGTTCCTTCCCTTCAGCCGTACTTACGTATATGTATGATATTATGTATCATTTTACTGTATGGAAATCTAAACAACAACTAAAACGTTTAATAGAGCTGTTTTGAAGCAGAAGGGCTACCCTTCTGCTTCACTGCTGTCGATTATTTGCGCTTTTTCTTTTTGCGCTTAACGTTTGGAGCGCCTTCGAAGAATCTTTTTTTCTTTTTCTTCTTTGGTTTTTGAGTAGACCACTCTTCATTTTTGCTTCGACTGCCCTCTCGACCTTTTCCTTTATCATCTTTGCGTGACTTTTGTTTTGCTTTAATCACTTTAGGACGATCTTTAGATAAGCGTTTGCGGCCTTCTTTCATTCCCACAATAACAAAGTCCACTGAACGCTCGTCTTTATTCACATCGGCAACTTTCACTTCAATTTCGTCTCCAATTCGGAAGACGTTGCCCGTTCTTTCTCCAATCATCGCATAGTGATGTTCGTCGTAACGATAATAGTCATCCGTTAAGTCACTAACATGAACTAACCCTTCAATCGTATTTTCTAGCTCCACGAACATTCCAAAGTTTGTAACAGAGCTAATAATACCATTAAATACTTCCCCAACTTTATCAGCCATAAACTCAGCTTTTTTCATATCGTCCGTTTCTCGCTCAGCGTCAACTGAACGACGTTCCATATTAGAAGAATGCTCAGCAATATCAGGCAGAAGCTCGCGCCATTTTTCTTGCGTTTGCTGATTTGTTTTTCCTTCAATTAAATACGTACGAATGAGACGATGAACGATTAAATCCGGATAACGACGGATTGGAGACGTAAAATGCGTATAGAACTCAGCTGATAAACCAAAGTGGCCTAAACTTTCTGCTTCATATTTCGCTTGTTTCATCGAACGAAGCATAACAGTTGAAATAACCATCTCTTCAGGCGTACCCTTTACTTCTTCTAAAATATCTTGCAGCGCACGCGGATGAATATCGTTGCCTGTCCCTTTCACTGTATAACCAAAGTTTGTAATAAACTCTAAGAAACGAGTAAGCTTCTCTGCATCTGGATCTTCATGAATACGATAAATAAACGGTACGTTCATCCAGTGAAAATGTTCTGCTACTGTTTCATTCGCCGCCAGCATAAATTCTTCGATTAGCTTTTCAGCAACTGAGCGTTCACGCAAAATAACATCGTGCGGATGGCCATCATCGTCTACCAATACTTTTGCTTCTTTGAAATCAAAATCAATGGCACCGCGATCCATTCTCTTTTTACGAAGAATAGCCGCCAGCTTTTCCATACGCTCAAACATCGGAACGATTGGCTCGTAGCGTTCTAATACTTCTTCATCTTTATCCACTAAGATTTTGTTCACGTCTGAATACGTCATTCGTTCTGTCGTTTTGATGACACTTTCAAAAATCTCATGTTTGACTACTTCACCTTGTGGATTAATTTCCATCTCACAAGAAAGCGTAAAACGGTTAACTTTTGGATTTAATGAACAGATTCCGTTAGATAAACGGTGAGGAATCATCGGAATAACTCGGTCTACTAAATAGACGCTTGTTCCGCGCTCTGCTGCTTCTACATCAATCGGAGAACCTTCTTTAACGTAGTGACTTACATCTGCAATATGAACGCCTAATTTGTAGTTTCCGTTTTCAAGCTCTGTAACCGTTACAGCGTCATCCAAATCTTTTGCATCTGCTCCGTCAATGGTTACAATAACTTGATCACGAAGATCGCGGCGGTTACCGATATCTTTTTCATCAATTGTCTCAGGTGTATCAATTGCTTGCGTTAAAGCGTCAGCAGGAAATTCTTGAGGAAGACCGTGCTTATGGATAACAGAAATGATATCGATCCCCGGATCGTTTTTATGTCCAAGAATTTGAACAACTTTTCCTTCTGCATTCATGCGGCCTTCCGGATAGGTTGTCAGCTCTACTACTACTTTATGGCCTTCAACGGCACCGTTTCTTGCTGCTTTGGGAATAAAAATATCACCTGCAATTTTTTTGTCATCCGCAATCACAAAGCCAAAATTTTTGCTTTGCGTATACGTACCTACAATTTGCTGGGTACCTCGTTCTAAGATTTTTACAATGGTTCCTTCACGACGAGCACCTGATGATTCTGATAACACTCTTGCAAGCACAATATCTCCGTGCATAGCATTGTTTGTTTCAGTAGGCGGAATAAATACATCACCCGCATCTTTTTCTTCAGGAACTACAAACGCAAACCCTTTTGCATGTCCGCTTACTTTCCCTTTGACAAAATTCATTTGTTCCGGCAGCCCGTAGCGGTCATTTCTTGCTCGGATAATTAAACCCTTCTCTTCCATAATAACAAGTGCCTTAACAAACTCTTTGAATGACTCTGCATCCTCAGTATTAAATTCTTTTGCAAGCTCTTGGACAGTCAAAGGTTTATAATTATCCCTTTTCATAAAATCCAATATTTCATTCATATAGGGCTGATTTTCTTCTTTCACATCATGTCCCTCCTTTTTCTTTATTCGTATTATCTCTATTACCAATCAAGTGATTCCAAAAATGCATATACATCCTCGTGAAGCTGATCACGCTCTTTATCAAAGGTAATGGTATGACCAGATTCTTCGTACCATTTTATATCTTTTATAGGAGACTCGACGCTATTATAAATAATATTGGCGCTGTCTGTATTAATCATATGATCATGACGACCTTGTACAACAAATGTCGGTGCATAAATCATATCAACTGAATTTCGCACTTCAGCGATTAATTCCTGTAAAGACTTTAATGTGTTCATTGGTGTTTGTTTGAACTCTTCCATTTCTTGTTCAATCTGTTCAGACGATTTACCTTCACGCTTTTTATATTCGCGTGCATACGCTAAAACACCTTCATACATGACTTCTTCACTCTTTATATACATAGGCGCGCACATAGGCACAATACCCTTTATAGGTACAGTGTAACCTAATTTCAGTGAAAATACGCCACCTAGTGAAAGACCTACAGCGGCAATACTTTCATGGCCTTTGCTTTTCAAAAACTCATAGCCTTCCATGACATCTTTCCACCAATCTTCTGGACCAGTATGAACAAGCTCTTCAGGCGCTACACCGTGTCCTTTATAGTGAGGTGCGTGGCATGTGTATCCTTTTTTCTCTAAAAAACGACCTAACATACGAACATCAGCAGAATTTCCGGTAAAACCGTGAAGTAATAAAACAGCTTTTTCGCCGCCTTCAAATGTAAATGGCTTTGGTTGTGCAATTTTCATATATCATTTAACTCCTTTTAGTTATAATATCTGCAGTCATAATAGAAAAAAACATGTATTTATGTGACGGTCATCACATAAAAAGAGATGTGACCGTCAGCTTTTACGCTTTTATACTATATTTAGTACTTTTTTCTAAAGCTATATTATATCATTACTTAAAAATGAAATTAAAGTATTCAACACGCCCATTAAAAAAGCCACCTAATGCATACATAAGTTGGTATACACCAAGTACGTATGCATTAGGTGGCAGTCTATCCAGTAACATATTAAAGTTTGAAATAAGATACAGCAAGTGTTAACGCAAAGAATAAGATAGATAACACTACTGTCAAACGGTGTAAAACTAAGTCAATTCCACGTGCTTTTTGTTTTCCAAATAACGTTTCAGCTCCACCGGAAATAGCTCCAGATAATCCAGTAGTTTTGCTTGATTGTAAAACGACCACAACAATCAATGCAATTGAAACAATCACTAGTAAAGTAATCAGCAATGTATGCACTAAGACACACCTCCTACACCAAGTAATAGTCAATCAGCGGGGTTTCTTCATCCCTTCTGATTGGCATTACCGGGGATAAAGTACGCGCACTACGCTAAGGTTAATTTATCACAAAAACCCCCCTCATACAAGTAATGACAGCGAAATACACCGGATTTTAACATAAAAAAACGGATGACAATCGTCATCCGTTTTTTATGATTTCAACTTATTTTTTTAAGTTGTAGAAAGATTTAGCGCCATCGTATACAGCTAGAACACCTAGCTCGTCTTCGATGCGTAGTAATTGGTTATATTTCGCAATACGGTCTGTACGGCTCATAGAACCAGTTTTGATTTGGCCAGCATTTGTTGCAACAGCGATATCAGCGATTGTTGCATCTTCAGTTTCACCAGAACGGTGAGAAACTACTGCTGTGTAACCAGCACGTTTAGCCATTTCAATAGCTTCGAACGTTTCAGTTAATGTACCGATTTGGTTAACTTTGATAAGGATAGAGTTACCTACGCCTTGTTCGATACCTTGAGAAAGTTTTTTCGTGTTTGTTACAAATAAATCGTCACCAACAAGCTGTACTTTGCCGCCAATGCGCTCAGTTAATAGCTTGTGACCATCCCAGTCATTTTCGTCTAAACCGTCTTCGATTGAAACGATTGGGAACTCGTTAACTAACTGCTCGTAGAAATCTACCATTTCAGCAGAAGTTACGCCTGTACGGCCTTCGCCTGCTAAGTCATATTTACCAGTTTCTTTGTTGAAGAATTCAGAAGAAGCAACGTCCATACCTAATTGGATGTCTTGACCAGCTTTGTAGCCAGCTTTTTCGATTGCTTCAACAATTACTTCTAATGCTTCACGGTTAGAACCAAGGTTTGGAGCGAATCCACCTTCGTCACCTACAGCTGTGTTTAAGCCTTTTGCAGATAAAACAGATTTTAACGCGTGGAATACTTCAGCACCCATACGGATTGCTTCTTTGAATGTAGGAGCTCCTACAGGTAAAATCATGAACTCTTGGAAGTCAACGTTGTTATCAGCATGAGAACCACCGTTGATGATGTTCATCATTGGAGTTGGTAATTGCTTCGCGTTGAATCCACCAAGGTAACGATATAATGGAAGACCTACGAAGTCAGCTGCTGCGTGAGCTACTGCCATAGATACACCAAGAATAGCGTTAGCACCTAATTTACCTTTGTTTTCCGTACCATCTAGCTCAATCATAAGGCGGTCGATACCGATTTGATCAGTTGCGTCCATACCTACTAATTCAGGAGCGATAATTTCGTTTACGTTTTCTACTGCTTTTAATACACCTTTACCTAGGTAGCGAGATTTGTCACCATCGCGTAATTCTACTGCTTCGTGTTCACCAGTAGAAGCACCACTTGGTACGATTGCGCGTCCGAAAGCGCCTGATTCAGTATATACTTCTACTTCAACTGTTGGGTTACCGCGAGAATCTAATACTTCGCGTGCATAAATGTCAAGAATTGTTGGCATTTTAAAACTCTCCTTTATAATTAATTATTTAATTAATGTTTTACCTGTCATTTCTTTTGGCTGTGCTACATCTAGAAGAGTAAGCATTGTAGGAGCTAGATCCCCTAGAATACCGTCTTCACGAAGCTCTAAGCCTTGTTTGGTTACAATTACTGGAACAGGATTCGTTGTATGAGCCGTCATTGGATTACCTTCAAGTGTAATCACTTCATCAGCATTACCATGGTCTGCTGTGATAATTGCTGTACCGCCTTTAGCTAAAATTGCATCTACAATTTTGCCTAAGCACTCATCTACTGTTTCAATCGCTTTTACCGTTGGTTCTAACATACCTGAATGACCTACCATATCAGGGTTTGCAAAGTTTAATAAAATAGCGTCCTGCTTATCGCCCTCGATTTCTGCAAGCAACGCGTCCGTCACTTCATAAGCACTCATCTCAGGTTTCAAGTCATATGTTGCTACTTTTGGTGAATCGATTAAGATACGTGTTTCACCAGGAAATTCTGCTTCACGTCCACCGCTCATAAAGAACGTTACGTGAGGATATTTTTCCGTTTCAGCAATACGAAGCTGCTTTAAGTTATTTTGAGATAATACTTCACCAAGCGTATTATCTAAGTTAATTGGCTTAAAGGCTACATATCCGTCAACTGTTTCGCTGAAGTGAGTTAAACATACAAAATGTAAGTTTTTCGGATGTTTTTCACCGCGATCAAATGAGCGGAAATCTTCGTTTGCGAACGTATTTGAAATTTGAATTGCGCGATCAGGACGGAAGTTGTAGAAAATGACTGCATCTTCGTCTTGAATTGTCGCAACTGGCGATCCGTCTTCTTTTGTAATAACAGAAGGTAAAACGAATTCGTCATAGATTCCATTTTCATATGAATCTTTTACGCACTCTTCAGCGCTTGTATATGATGGACCTTCACCGTACACCATTGCGCGGTATGATTTCTCTACGCGCTCCCAGCGTTTGTCGCGGTCCATTGAGTAGTAACGTCCTGAAAGTGTTGCAATTTCACCAACGCCGTACTCTTCAATTTTTTCATTAAGTTCTTTTAAATACGTTTCAGCAGATTGAGGTGCTACGTCACGACCATCTAAGAAGCCATGAATGTAGACTTTTTCTAAGCCTTCACTCTTAGCTAGACGCAATAATGCATAAAGATGTTCGATATGACTGTGTACACCGCCATCAGATAAAAGTCCGAAAAGATGAAGGTTTGTACCCTTTTCTTTTGCGTGCTTTACAGCTGCTACAAGCGTTTCATTTTGTTCAAACTCGCCTTCACGAATTGCTACGTTTACACGAGTTAAGCTTTGGTACACAATTCGGCCTGCGCCGATGTTTAAGTGACCTACTTCAGAGTTACCCATTTGGCCTTCTGGTAAGCCTACAGCTTCTCCAGACGCCTGAAGTGTAGCATGAGGATACTCGTTCCAGAAACGGTCGAAGTTTGGTTTTTTTGCATGTGTTACCGCATTACCTTTATCTTCATCGCGTAATGCAAAACCATCTAAGATGATTAATGCTACTGGCTTTTTACTCATTACTTACCAGCCTCCAAAAGCTGTAAGAAAGAATCTGCTTCTAAGCTTGCTCCACCTACTAAAGCTCCGTCAATGTCTGATTGAGACATATATTCTTTAATATTAGCAGGCTTTACGCTACCGCCGTATTGAATACGTACAGCATCTGCAACATCTTGAGAGAATTGTTCTGCAACAACGCTACGGATGTATGCACAAACTTCGTTTGCACCTTCAGCAGTTGAAGATTTACCTGTACCGATGGCCCAGATTGGCTCATAGGCGATAACCGTTTGTTTTACTTGCTCATCAGTTAGACCAGCTAATGCTTTTTGTACTTGATTAGCTACAACTGTTTTTGTTTGGTCTTGCTCATACTCTTCGTTTGTTTCACCGCAGCAAACGATTGGTGTTAAACCGTGTTTGAATGCAGCAATTGTTTTTTGGTTTACTGTTTCGTCCGTTTCAGCAAACATTTCACGACGTTCAGAGTGTCCTAAAATTACGTAGTTCACACCTAGGTCTGCTAATGCAACAGGGCTCACTTCTCCAGTGAACGCACCGTTTTCTTCGAAATGCATGTTTTGTGCACCAATTTTTAAGTCTGTGCCTTTAGTCGCTTCTACTAAACGATCTAAAAATAGTGCAGGTGCACATACTACTGAATCTACGCTTTCAGGAGATGGTACTGCTCCTTTTACTTCTTCAACAAAGCTAGTTGCTTCAGAAAGTACTTTGTTCATTTTCCAGTTTCCTGCAATAATTGGTTTACGCATGTGTAACACCGTCCTTTGTTTATTGTGGGTTTTCCCTTCACGCGTTAGATGTCCAAGAGGGTGCTGTTAAAAGTGATTCGGTCCCTTTTATCTCTTGGTCATCCTTCTTCGCTGCTTGATAATTATTTATATTATCAGTCGTCAGGTCGGTCCTCCGTCTTACTGAAACATAAACTTACTTATCGTTTAGTGCAACTACGCCTGGAAGTTCTTTACCTTCCATAAACTCTAGTGACGCACCGCCACCTGTAGAAATATGGCTCATTTTATCAGCTAGGTTGAATTTTTCAACAGCTGCTGCAGAGTCTCCTCCGCCAATTACTGAATATGTGTCAGTTGCTTCTGCTAAAGCTTCCGCTACTGCTTTTGTTCCGTTAGCAAATGCGTCTAATTCAAACACACCCATTGGTCCGTTCCAAATAACTAACTTAGAGTTTTTGATTACGTCAGCATAGATTTCACGCGTTTTCGGTCCTGCATCTAAGCCTTCCCAATCGCTTGGAATGTCTTCAATTGATACAACTTGAATATTAGCATCATTTGAGAAGTCATCTGCTACTACCACGTCCACTGGCATGTAGAAGTTTACTCCATTTTTCTTAGCTTTTTCCATGAAAGATTTTGCAAGTTCAATCTTGTCTTCTTCAAGAAGTGATTTACCTACTTCATGGCCTAGTGCCTTAATAAATGTGTAAGAAAGTCCTCCACCGATGATTAAGTTATCTACTTTATCAAGTAAGTGGTCAATTACACCGATTTTGTCTTTAACTTTTGCTCCACCAACGATTGCAGTAAATGGACGTTCTGGGTTTGACAATGCTTTTGAAAGCACATCAAGCTCTTTTTCCATTAAGAAACCTGCTACTGCTGGAATGTGTTGAGCAATTCCTTCTGTTGAAGCATGCGCACGGTGAGCTGCACCGAATGCATCGTTTACGTATACATCTGCTAATTCAGCAAACGCTTTTGCTAATTCAGGATCGTTTTTCTCTTCGCCTGGGTAAAAACGTACGTTTTCAAGTACTAAAACATCGCCTTCGCTCATGCCGTCGATTGTTTTCTTTACTTCTTCACCAAAAGCTTCGTCAGCTTTTGCAACGTCTTTACCAAGAAGAGCTTGTAAACGTTCTGCAACAGCATTTAGACGTAATTCTTCAACAACTTCGCCTTTTGGACGTCCAAGATGGCTAGCTAAAATTACTTTTGCACCTTGTTCTACTAAATATTGAATAGTAGGAACAGCTGCACGAATACGAGTTTCGTCTGTTACTTTTCCGTCTTTCATTGGTACGTTAAAGTCTACGCGACAAAATACTCGCTTTCCTTTTACATCGATGTCTTTCAACGTTTTTTTGTTCATCGTTAAAAGGCCTCCTTAAGTATTTATGGTACTAAGCAAGTAGGCTTCTATGTAATCATCAATCCACAAACCACCGTACATTTCATTTTATATATTGGCGCCTTTCTATATAAAGTGAAACTCCAGTTAGCTGTTTATGACGCTTTTTCATGTAGAAGCCAATACATAAATCAAGGAAGAGGGGGTATGCCCCTCTCTTCCTTAGCAAGTCTTATTATAGTCGTTCTATTTTCAGATATCCAATAAAAAAGGAAAGTCTAGTCGATTTCTGTCTTATTGAATAAAATAGAAGCGAATTTTAAGTTATTCTTATAGTCCTTTAGCAGCGATGTATTGAGCAAGGTCTACTACACGGTTAGAATATCCGCTCTCGTTATCGTACCAAGAGATAACTTTAACCATGTTACCTTCCATTACCATTGTAGATAATGCATCGATTGTAGAAGAGTTGATGTTACCGTTGTAGTCACCAGATACTAGTGGCTCTTCGCTGTAACCAAGGATGCCTTTAAGATCGCCTTCAGCAGCTTCTTTAAGAGCGTTGTTTACATCTTCAACAGTTACTTCTTTGTCAAGTTCAGCAACTAAGTCTACTAAAGAAACGTTTGGAGTTGGAACACGCATAGCTCCACCGTTTAATTTACCTTTTAATTCAGGTAATACTAGAGATACAGCTTTAGCAGCACCAGTTGAAGTTGGGATGATGTTTTCAGCAGCTGCACGAGCACGACGGTAATCTTTGTGTGGTAAGTCTAAGATTTGTTGGTCGTTTGTGTAAGAGTGAACTGTTGTCATCATTCCGCGTTTAAGACCGAACTTGTCGTTTAACACTTTAGCAAATGGCGCTAAGCAGTTAGTCGTACAAGAAGCATTTGAAATTACGTTGTGGTTAGCTGCATCGTATTTGTCTTCGTTAACACCCATTACGATTGTGATGTCTTCATCAGATGCTGGAGCAGAGATAATTACTTTTTTAGCTCCTGCTTCTAAATGTTTTGCAGCGTCAGCGCGTTTTGTGAAGAATCCAGTAGATTCAACAACGATTTCTACGCCTTGTTTGCCCCAAGATAATTGAGCTGGGTCACGTTCAGCAGAAATTTCGATTGTTTTACCGTTTACTACTAAGTTGCTACCATCTACTACTACTTCTGCATCTAATTTTCCGTGTACAGAATCATATTTTAGAAGGTGAGCAAGCATGTTAGCATCTGTTAAATCATTGATTGCTACTACTTCAACGTTATCATTTTTTAAAGCTGCGCGGAATACATTACGGCCGATACGACCAAATCCGTTAATACCAATTTTTACTGCCATGGGTATTTCCTCCTTGAATGTAAAAAGTATTTTTTATATGAGGGATTAATTAAAATCCCTTACTAACTCTTTTGCGGCGCCTTCATCTGTAATGAGAATCGAATCATGCGCTTGTTGCATAAACGCTTTAATTGCCTTTGCTTTTGATGAACCTCCTGCAACAGCAATAACACATTTATTGTTCTTTAAATCATCGAGTTGTATGCCAACTGTTTTAACTTTATGAACAACTTCGCCTTGATGATTAAAATAGTATCCAAATGCCTCACCTACAGCATGTCCATTTTTCACTTTTTCTAAGTCAGCTTGTGGTGTTTTACGGCGTTCTGCCATTGTCATAGCGTCTCCTATTCCGTGAACAACCATACCAGCGGACTTGATTAAATGAAGCATATCTTTAATAGATGGCTCGCCGATAATGGATCGGTATGCTTCATCACTAAGCTGATCTGGAACATGAAGCAAGCGATAGTGACTCATGGACTTTTCAGCCATCTTAGCACAAATCGTGTTTGCTTGGTTTTGTACATTTTCACCTAGCCCTCCGCGAGCAGGTACAAAAAGTACATCAGGGTGTTTTGAATCAGGTGTCATCATTTCGGCAACGGCGGCAAGCGTTGTACCACCTGTAACAGCAACGGTATTTTTTTCACCAACAAGGCGCTCCTTGATACATGAAACAGATGCTCGACCCATTTCATTTTTAACCCAAGGAGACTGATCACTATCTCCAGATACAACAACAACTTCTGATAAAGAAAACGCCTCTTTTAATGTTGTTTCCAATAATCGAAGTCCTGAAACTTCCTTCATTACTTCTTCTAATTCAGCTAGAAGTAGTTCTCCCTCGTTTGTAAGCGTCATCCCACTAGGGTAAATGTCAATCAAATCTTGTTCTTTTAAGAATGTTACTTCGCTTCGTAACACACGCTCTGTGAGCCCAAGGCTTACAGCTAAGTTTCTGCGACCAATCGGCTGCATTAAACGTATGTATTGCAAGATTTGATAGCGCTTTTGCATAACTGAGAGAAGTTCAGGTAATAATTTTCGTTGTACTTCTATTAAAGAACGCATGTTAAAATCCCCTTAAGGCATAAACTCGCTGGACATATTTTGTCCCGTATAGACATATTATGTCCCACCTTGCGCAAAAAAAATTCACCCTGCTACAAAATCTATTCTAACAGGAGTGAATCCTTTATTCAACTCATGTGTTGCCTATTTTTAAAAGTAAGCGTTTTCTTAGTGGAATACCTGTTATTTTTCCATATTCCACTTCTTCTCCGTCCATTTCTACTACAGGAATCGCAAGATGATACTTTTCCAGCCACTCATCGTTTTTGTAAATATCTCGTTCAATAAGCTGAAAGGGAAACTCAGACTGCATCTCTGCAAGCAGCTTCTTTGCATCATCGCATAAGTGACAGCCATTTTTGGTATACAGTACGACTTCCACATTCCCACTCCTTTACTGCGTGACAAAAAGTTTTCGTTGACTGGATGGTAAAACATTTAATTGGTCTCGATATTTGGCTACCGTTCTTCTTGAAATAGTAACGTTATAATTGCTTTGCAAGACGTTAGCCAACTGCTGATCTGAAAGCGGACGCTGTTTGTTTTCTTCTGATACTAGCTTTTTAAGCAGTTCTTTTACGTGAGTTGTAGAAGTCGCTTCATTGTTGCCCAGTTGAATACTAGTTGAGAAAAAAGATTTCATTGAAAAGGTGCCAAAAGGCGTTTGAATATATTTGTGCCGAGTAGCACGGCTAATCGTTGATTCATGCACAGACGTTTGCTCTGCTACTTCCTTCATTGTTAACGGCTTCAAATACGACGGACCCTTCTTAAAAAATGCTTCTTGTTCAACGAGTAAGGTATTCATTAACGCGTTTAATGTGTCTTTGCGTGTGTGTAAACTTTTCATAATCCATTGAAATTCACGATATTTCTCTTGCAAATAAGAAAACATTTCTTGGTTCTGCCTATTTTTCAGCTGAAGTTTGTATTGTTCATTCACTGAAAGACGAGGTTCCAAATCCTCATTTGCATAAGCAACGACATTTCCATCTTCAACTTTTACAATAAAATCCGGTACAATGAATCGTTCATTGGACTTCATATAAAATGATCCAGGACGAGGATTTAATTTCTTAATCTGTTCATGTAATTGTTGAAGAGCTTCAAGTGAGATTTGACATAACTTTGAGATTTTCATCCATTTTTTATACGCAAATTCTTCAAAGTGATATGTCAAAATTTGCTCTATTTTTTCTGTCCATTGATTACTTCTTTTTAATTGAAGCATTAAGCACTCTTGTAAACTTCTCGCCCCTACTCCTGCCGGGTCCATCTGCTGCACAAGTTGAAGAGCCTTTTCAACCTGCTCTTGACCTTGCCCAAGCTGGTTAGCAAGTATGATTAACTCATCGTGCAAATAGCCAGCATCATCCAGACTATGAATAACAAACTCAACGGCTGCCTGCTCACATTCATCTAATTTTAATAATGCGGATTGATTCATTAAATGTTCGTACAGCGTTTCTTTAGGAGCTGGTATACTGCTCATATAATCTGTTGAATCAGAAGTTGCATGATTTTTTTGATTGTGAGATGTATAGACGGGCAGCTCTGAAAAATCTATAAGCGGATTTTGAAGCGCCTGCTCATGTAAAAACGCTACAATATCCATTGATGAATATTGTAAAAGAGAAATAGCTTGTGATAATTCTTTTGACATCGTCAGCTTTAACGACTGCTGCTGAAATAATCCAATTTCCATTATTTCTCCCCTCCCCTTCATCTATTTTACTATAAAAACGCTTTCAAAGAGCATGTAACTATTTTTTATATGTAATTTTTTCATCAAAAAATCTCCGTCAACCTTTGTTAACGAAGCGGTTCATCCTATTTTTAATTACTAATCATCAAAAAAGTAATAGAGCTATACACCTTTATAACTTTTCATTATAATTCGCACCAACCACATGATTCGAGTAATAATCCGACATGACGTTTTCTTCATCATGTCGAATTTTCTGCATTTGTATAATATATAGAAGAATTGCTTATTGAATAGTCTGTGCCATTTGCATAAACTTGTCTAAGTTTTCTTCGTCATTTTTCGTAAAAATGGTTAGCTTCATTGGTTTCTTTCCTTTAACTAACACGGCGTTTACCGTATGATCGCCAGATGTGGCTTCATACCAAACAGAATCTTTGAAGATCCCATTCTCTTCAAGATTCTTTTTCTCTGCTGCATTTTTATTAACTGCTGTTGCCGTTTGTTTAACAGATTGAGCAGCGTCGTCCAGCGATGCTTCTGATGAAAGCATTTCAATACGCATAAATTGAGAATCATCTGAAGTTAATACTAACGCATCTTTTCCTGGTTCTTCACCCGTTAGTTTATAACCGTCCATTACTTGAACAGCATAATCCTGTTGTGGGCTTTTTGTTAGTTTTGTTTTTGAAGAAGACGTTGACTCTCCATCTTTCGCTGTTTCGCTAGTTGATGATTGACTTCCTGAAGGTTTGGCTGAGACCTCAGAAGAATCCACATCTTTTTTCGACTCTTCTTTTGCAACGCCTGATGTTTGATCAGATTTAGAAGCTGTATCCTGCTGAACATTTTCTGCTTGATCATTAGACTTCGGCTGAGCAGAATCGTCGTTCGTCCCGCATGCAGACAGCAATAGTGCTACCGATGCACTGACAATGAAAAGTTTGTTCATGTATTTCATATTTATTCCTCCTCCGTGTTTCTTTTCCTTATATACTGTTTTATAGTATTCTGACAAATTCCGCAACCGGTACAATGGAATTAATTTCTTGCTTCCTTACGCGTATAAAGGGTTATAGGAGAAAAATAAATATTATTTTTTGAGAAGATGAGTCTTTTTACTCAAAATAAAAAACGTTGCATAATCCGCAACGTTTTAAGACGCCCTCGACAGGATTCGAACCCACCCTAAGAGAACCGGAATCTCTTGTGCTATCCACTACACTACGAGGGCATATTTGTCACAACTTCCATTATAGGAGAGAAAACTTCTCTTTTCAATAGAATACTACGTTTATTTTTTTTAGAAGGGGGAAAAATTTTAATAATGTCAAAGAGGAATACATAGTCTTTTAAGCGAATATGTGTAGTAGAGGTTCTTTTGTTTGACCTTTATTGACCATACGTGTATTATAGGTACATAACAAATTATTCTTGTTAAGGAGGAATTTAATATGAACTTAATTCCTACAGTTATTGAACAAACAAACCGTGGTGAACGTGCTTATGACATTTATTCACGTTTATTAAAAGACCGCATTATTATTTTAGGTAGTGCTATTGACGATAACGTAGCTAACTCAATCGTTTCTCAGCTTCTATTCTTAGCTGCTGAAGACCCAGAAAAAGATATCTCACTTTATATCAACAGCCCAGGTGGCTCTATTACAGCTGGAATGGCTATCTATGATACGATGCAATTCATTAAGCCAAAAGTTTCTACAATTTGTATCGGTATGGCTGCATCAATGGGTGCTTTCTTACTGGCTGCTGGTGAAAAGGGCAAACGTTTTGCTCTTCCAAACAGCGAAGTAATGATTCATCAACCTCTTGGTGGTGCTCAAGGACAAGCTACTGAAATCGAAATTGCGGCAAAACGTATTCTATTCTTACGTGAAAAACTAAATTCAATTTTAGCTGAGCGTACAGGTCAACCGTTAGAAGTGCTACAACGTGATACAGATCGTGATAATTTCATGACTGCTGAACGCGCTTTAGAATACGGTCTAATTGACAAAGTATTAGAAAACGATCCTAAATAAGAAAAAAGCCTTTCCCACTTTGGGAAAGGCTTTTTTATGCATCGTTCTCTACGTAAGCGACTAACGCATCCATTGCTTCTTTTTCATCTACCCCTTCAACAATGAGCGTAATAAGAGAACCGTTATTAATCGCTAAGCTCATTAACCCCATGATACTTTTAGCGTTGACTACTTTCTCATCTTTCTTCAAGTACACATCAGATGTAAAACGAGTTGCTTCTTGCACGAATAGTGCCGCAACACGAGCTTGTAATCCCGTTTTTAATTTTACTTCTACTTGTTTTTCCATGATAAAATCCTCCCCCTTGCAATTCCCCTTATGTGACTGGCTGACCGGCGCGAAGCTTGTCTGCTATTTGGTCAATTTTACGCAACCGATGGTTAATGCCCGATTTGCTAATTTGACCTCCAGATACCATCTCGCCAAGCTCCTTTAACGTAACGTCTTGATATTCCACACGCAAACGAGCAATTTCTCTTAGCTTTTCTGGTAAGATATCTAATCCAGCTGTTTCATCAATATAACGGATGTTTTCCACTTGACGAATGGCCGCTCCGATCGTTTTATTTAAGTTAGCTGTTTCACAATTAACTAAGCGATTAACGGAATTTCGCATATCTCGGACGATTCTTACATCCTCAAACCGTAAAAGAGCGTTATGGGCTCCAATGATATTTAGAAACTCCGTAATTTTCTCAGCTTCTTTCAAATAGTTAATATAGCCTTTTTTCCGTTCTAATGTTTTACTATTCAGTTGAAATTCGTTCATTAAATTGCATAAAGCTTCATTGTGCTCTTCATACAATGAAAAAATTTCAAGATGGTAAGATGATGTCTCCGGGTTATTAATAGAGCCGCCGGCTAAAAATGCGCCTCTTAAGTAGGATCGCTTACAGCATTTCTTTTGTACTAACTCTGATGAAATACGATGTGTAAATGTGAATCCTTCTTCTACAATTTTTAAGTCTTCCAAAAGCATTCTCGTTTTCTCTACTAATCGAACAATATACACATTGTTTTTTTTCAGCCGCATTTTCTTACGCACAAGCAGTTCTACTGACACATCATAATTTTTCTTAAGCAAGACATAAATGCGTCGAGCAATCGCTGCGTTTTCAGTTTGAACATCAACTGTGAATTTTTTATTCGAAAAAGAAAGTGAACCATTCATTCGAATTAATGCAGAGAGCTCTGCTTTTGCACAGCAATCTTTGACTTCTAAATTCGTTAACTCTTTTTTTGTTTCTGATGCAAATGACATAACTTCACCTCCAATCTACATACGGAAATAGTGTTAAACACCCGTATTCGCTTTACCTTGCAGCGATGTCAGCATAGAATACACAAGCTTTGCTACTTTTTTTGTATCATGCCTAATTACGCTGCCGTCATACTGAATAATTTGATCTTCAATCACTTCTAACCCTAATTTTAGCAATACTTCACGGTCATATTCTACAGGCTGAGCCTGCTCTACTTGATATTTCTTTTTTAAGGGTGCTGGAATAGGTGCATTATTGACGATAATCGCATCTAAAAACGCACATGGCATATGGTTGTAAAGCGCTTTAATATGATCACTTGCCTTAAAACCCAATGTCTCACCCGGCTGTGTCATCACGTTGCACACGTATACTTTCTTTGCTTTTGTCGAACAAAGCTCATTACAAATATCTTGCACCAGTAAATTCGGCAAAATACTTGTATAAAGACTTCCGGGCCCCAATACAATTAAATCAGCGCGTCGAATAGCTTTTATTGTCTCGACAAGCGGTTTCACATCGGCAGGCGATAAAAACACTTTATTAATTTTTTTATTAACTTCTGGAATTTTAGATTCACCTGTTACGATGGATCCATCTTGCATCTCCGCATGCAGCACAACGCTTTGATTAGCTGCCGGAAGCACTTTCCCTCTGACGTTTAGTACTTTGCTCATTTCTCGTATAGCATGCACAAAATCGCCAGTAATAGACGTCATAGCTGCAAGCAACAAATTACCAAGAGAATGGCCTGTAAGCTCATTTCCTGTATCAAATCGATGCTGAAAAAGCTCTTCAACTAGTGGCTCTACATCAGATAAAGCAACTAGCACATTTCGAATATCACCAGGAGCAGGGATTTCAAGTTCATCGCGCAATCGGCCAGAACTTCCCCCGTCGTCTGCTACGGTTACGATGGCTGTAAGATCAAGAGGGTATTCCTTCAACCCTCTTAACAGCACTGGTAAACCCGTTCCTCCCCCAATGACGACAACTTTTGGAAGCTGTTCACTGCTCATCTATGATTTTCCTTTCTCCTCTCAATGTCACGATGAGAAATATGAGTTTTGTATTCATTCTGGAAATGGTGACCTAAATATTCAGCTAATGTGACGGAGCGATGCTGTCCGCCTGTACATCCTATAGCGATGACTAGCTGGCTTTTACCTTCTCGCTTGTACTGTGGAAGCATAAACGAAAGTAGGTCTACTACTTTTTCAATGAACTTTTGAGTTTCCGTCCATTTTAATACGTAAGAAGAAACCTCTTCTTCAAGCCCTGTTTTAGGACGCATATGGTCAATGTAGTGAGGGTTCGGCAAAAAGCGCACATCAAAGACTAAATCAGCGTCAATAGGCACCCCGTATTTAAAACCAAATGACATCACATTAACAGTAAAAACTTGTGAAGCGTGGGAAGAAAACTGAGTTAAAATCTTTTCTCTAAGCTCTCTTGGCTTTAACTCTGATGTCTCGTAAATAAGCTGAGCTCTTCCTTTTAACTCCTCAAGCAGCTCCCGTTCCATACCAATTCCTTCTAACGGTAACCCCGAAGGAGCTAGCGGATGTGAACGTCTCGTTTCTTTGTAGCGCGTCACCAGTACAGAATCTTTTGCATCTAAAAATAAAATTTGTGGCGTGACCCACGTTGTTTCACTCATGTTATCCAATGCTTCAAATAGGCTTTCAAAAAACTCTCTGCCTCGCAAATCCATAACAAGAGCAACTTTATTCATTTTATTCCCTGACTCTTTCATGAGTTCTAAAAATTTCGGTAGCAATGTAGGGGGTAAATTATCTACACAAAAGAACCCTAAATCTTCAAAACTCTGAATTGCTACTGTTTTTCCTGCACCTGACATTCCAGTAATAATCACTAATTGAATATCGCTTACAGACCCAGTACTCATTTTCCATCCCCCTCAATCTATGCATACATGTCTATTTATCATTAACAAGGATCAATTCGATAAGATAATAACTCGAAATCCGTTGTATACGTAAAGTTGCCATAAATAACACCCGACCCTTTTGCTACATAATCGATAATGTGATGATCTCCCGGTGCCATCGGCAATTCACTTACTTCACTCAAATTATGCCAACCGAGTTTGCCTTCTTCTGATTCTAGCACATTTGTCCCATCAAAATCTGTAGCAAAAAAAGTAAACATCATCCACTCAGATGAAATTTGATCGTTTTCTTTCATCGTAAAAGTAAAGATACCTTTTACAGTGGGATTTTTCAAATAAATTCCTGTTTCTTCACGAAATTCTCTTACAACAGAGTCTTTTACAGATTCTCCTTGCTCCATTTTCCCACCAGGGGCCACCCACCAGTTTCTTCGTGGCTTTTGAAGCAACAATACTTTATCGTCTTTCATTAATACACAATTTGTGACCCTTTGCATGTTTTCCACCTCATCATATGTATACTGACATTTTCTTTTATTATACTACGAAACAAACTTCTCTCACAACGGAGATGAACTAACTATTACTAAATTTTCTGAAAATAAAACAGTGCTGTTATATACGTAAATTCAATCTGTTATAGTCACAAAAAAGAGGCATAGGAACACGTCCTATGCCCGACATACATATATTTTATAAAAGGGGGTCAATTACTATCTATATAGTACCCCATCAATGTTTCACAGGTGTTACAGAACAGTTAAAACCGAATTACGTTTTGTAAAAGATTGATTTCAGCCTTATTGCTGAATAGCTTTTAACTTTTCTTTTAACTCTTCTACATAGTGCTGAGCCGCTTGAGCAGCAATGCTGCCATCACCTGTAGCTGTTACAATTTGACGAAGAGCTTTTTCACGAACGTCTCCAGCTGCGAACACACCTGGTACTTTTGTTTCCATTTGCTCGTTCGTTTCAATATATCCTTCTTTATTCGTGATGTTTAGGCTTTCGAATGGTTTTGTTAGTGGAACCATTCCAACATAAATGAATACGCCGTCCGCACCGAACTCGCGCTCTTCACCTGTTTTTGTGTCTACTAACGTTACGCTGCCTACTTTACCGTCTTTTTCATTTACTTCTTTGACCGTTGTATTCCAAATAAAATCAACTTTTTCGTTGTCGAATGCACGCTGCTGTAGGATTTTCTGCGCGCGAAGCTCATCGCGTCGGTGAATAATTGTTACTTTTGTTGCGAAGCGTGTTAAATATACGCCTTCTTCAACCGCAGAGTCTCCACCGCCTACAACGACTAGCTCTTTACCTTTAAAAAATGCGCCGTCACATACAGCACAATAAGATACGCCGCGGCCGCCTAGTTCTTTTTCTCCTGGCGCGCCTAATTTTTTATATTCAGCACCAGTAGCAACGATTACTGAACGTGTTTTATATTCTTTGCTGCCTGCACGAACTGTCTTGTATTCTTCTCCGTCGATGATTTCTTTAATATCACCGTACGCATATTCCGCACCGAATTTTTTTGCATGCTCAAACATTTTGTTAGAAAGGTCTGGACCAAGGATATGATCATAACCTGGATAGTTTTCTACATCTTCCGTATTAGCCATTTGACCGCCTGGAATTCCGCGTTCAATCATTAGTGTTGATAAATCTGCACGAGATGTATATACAGCAGCAGTCATACCTGCTGGACCTGCTCCAATAATAATGACATCATAAATTTTTTCTTCTGTCATTGCTTTACACTCCTTTTAGGAAATTCCTTCGTAGTTGATTCCAAATTTATGGATAATTATTTCGTTACCACTATCCTAATATGTTCTTCCTATTATCGTCTATTTTTTTGCTCAATTTAATAACGTATTCACAATTTTACTGTACTTTCTAACTGTTGCAGCGGAAATGGAATATTGTTTTGCCGCATCGGCTTGAGTAATAGCCTGGCTTTTTTCTTTCGCCCATATATATGTGACAGCTGCAGCCCATGCATTTACGTTCACATGCTGAAAATCATAGGATTGTTTATATACCTGTACATATACATAAAACCAAAAGCTTAAAAGATCCTGGGTATCACTTTCAGTCTGCGATTCCATCTCCAGTTCAATAACATCTGCCACCTCAAAAATCACATGTTGTTTATCCTGCCATACATACGTATATACTTCATCCAAAAGTGTACTCATATGTATGGACGACTTGATTTCTTCTAAAAGAAGCAGACGCTGCTGTTCAGGAAGCTTTTTTGCCATATACAAGCTGTAAAGCTGATCGTGAACATTGTTTGTTGCACACTTCTTTTTCGCTGTAACATCCACTTTCGATTGAAAAACCTTCGCAGCTTTTTGACTGATGCGCCAAGGCTCCTCTCCTTCTTTATCAGGAACGTCTTCCAATGCCAGCTTCCACATTTCTTTAGCGAAGGCTTCATGTCCAGTATAGTAAGAGGCGTATGAAAGCCAATAATGAAATGAGTTGTCTCCTTGAAAACCTTGTGTATAAAGCTTTTTTAACCATCTGTATGATAGTCTGTATTGACCAATCAACGCAAATGTTGCTCCAAGCTTATAGCGGTGTTCAAATGACATCGGATAAACGCGGCTAAGCCCGTCTGTAAGCTCCTCAACTTCTTTATGCTTATGGCAATAATAATAGAAAATCAGCTGATTGCATAACGCATGAAGATTTCCAGGGTTTTTCTCCAATACTTCATTCAGCAAATCCATTGCCTCATCAATTTTATTTAAATAAAAATAAGCTAACGCTAAATTATTATATGCAGACCAGAATTCTGGATACTCATCAATTATTTCAGTTAACAAATCCACTGCTTCTTCAAAATTCGTTGCTTCAAGCAGTCTTTTTGCTTGTTCTTGTTTTATAATCAGCATGTCGCCTAGCTGATTTTTAGGCTCTTCATCTTCTTCATCCACATCAATTGATAGTAAATCTAACAGATCTGTAGCCGATCGAAAGAGGTCACCATTTGGAAAATGCTCAATGTAATACATCGCGTATTTTTTTGATTCTTCAAACAGTCCAAGATGCGCATAGCTGTTGGCTATATAGTAGTAACAGCTTCCTAATGTATCGTCCATATGATGAATCACATGGAGAAAAAGCTCGTTGGCATCTTGATAATCTCCCCGCTCCGTTAAAGCTACTCCAACGTTTGTAAGAAGCTGTGGATTACGGGCATTTTCTTTGTTTGCACGCGTTAAATACTTGAGCGCTTTATCTGACTCCTCTTCTTCAAACGCCTGCAGCGCTTTTTCGAAATAGAAGTCACCCGTTTGCGAAAATGGAATTACTTGTGCCATTTTTTGAATTACTTTTGAGTGTTTTTCCATTAAGCCCTCCAAATAAGTTGATAATTTCGACGTTCGTAGTATATCACATTTGCCAAGAAGTTTAATACCTCTATTCAAAAAAGGAGCCTGCAAGCAGTCGTTTCTTGACGCAAATAAGAGAAGGTTTTGCCTCTTTTATCTAAAATGAGACAACTCCTTCTCTCCTTTTACTATGTAGCTATTAGCTAGTGTGACGTTCCTTTAATACTGATAGGACATCGTCTAAAGGCAGCTTTTGCTCACGAAGTAAAACAAGTACGTGGTACAGTAAATCTGCAACTTCCCACTTCAGCTCATCATGGTCACGATTTTTTGCTGCAATAATCACTTCACCAGCTTCTTCTCCTACTTTTTTGAGGATTTTATCTACGCCTTTATCGAATAAGTACGTCGTATAAGCTCCTTCTGGCATTTCAGCTTCACGCTTAGCGATTACTTCTTCTAGCTCATTAATAATTGCAAACCGATTATCGTTTTGTTTATTTTCGCCAAGAATTGTTTCATTAAAACAGCTGTAAGCCCCCGTATGACAAGCGGGACCTTGAGGCTCCACTTTTACAACAAGAGAATCAGCATCACAGTCATATGCCATGCTCACAATTTTTTGTGTATTACCAGAGGTTGCGCCCTTGTGCCACAACTCTTGTCGAGAACGGCTGTAAAACCAAGTTTCACGTGTATCAATTGATTTTTGAAGTGATTCTTCGTTCATATAAGCCAATGTTAAGACTTCTTTGCTCACAGCATCTTGTACAATAGCTGGCACAAGTCCATCACTGTTGAATTTAATGTTTTCAATCGTCATCGAATGCTCACTCCTTGTTGTTTTGCATAGCTTTTAATTTCTTTTACAGATGTTTCTTTATAGTGAAAGATCGAAGCCGCCAGAGCCGCGTCAGCTGCTCCTTTTTCAAACGCATCGACAAAATCTTGACCATTCCCTGCGCCGCCAGAAGCAATAACGGGAACGCTCACCGCTTGACTGACTGCTTTGGTTAACGCTAAATCAAACCCTGACTTTTCGCCGTCTTTATCCATACTCGTTAACAAGATCTCACCAGCACCGCGCTTCACTGCTTCTCTTGCCCAGTCGATTACTTCCCAGTCCGTTGCGTTGCGGCCTCCGTGTGTATAGACTCGCCATGATTGTAAGCTTTCATCGTACTTAGCATCGATGGCTACCACAATACACTGAGCTCCAAAAAAGTCGGATCCTTCTGTAATCAGTGCTGGATTGAGTACGGCCGCTGTATTTAATGACACTTTGTCTGCACCAGCACGAAGCATTCTCTTCATATCTTCTAATGCATTAATTCCTCCGCCCACCGTAAAAGGAATCGCTAGCTGAGATGCTACTTCTTCTACAACATGTACCATCGTTTTGCGTCCTTCATGAGAAGCAGAAATATCTAAAAAGACTAATTCATCTGCGCCTTCCTCATCGTAAAATTTCGCCAACTCTACAGGATCTCCTGCATCTCGAAGTTCCACAAACTGAACTCCTTTTACCACACGGCCGTCCTTTACATCTAAACAAGGAATGATTCGTTTTGTAATCATTACGCTTTCACCTCTTGAAGTGCTTCAGCTACTGTAAACTTATTTGTATAAAGTGCTTTCCCTACAATCGCACCAATAACGCCGTCAGCTTCATATTTCTTTAGTGCATCTAAATCAGCAAGTTTACTAACTCCCCCTGATGCAATAACACCTTTTCCAGTAGCCTTAGCCATTTCAACAATTCCTTCCACATTAGGACCAGACAGCATACCATCCGTAGAGATATCCGTGAAAATAAATGTTTCCGCACCAGCATTAGCCAATTCTTTTCCTAGTTCTGTTGCTTTGATTGTAGATGTTTCCACCCAGCCTTCCGTCGCCACATAGCCATCACGTGCATCGATACCAATAGCAATACGCGCACCATATTCCTTCAGCATTTTTTTCACAAATTCAGGATTAGAAATAGCTGCACTTCCTAAAATAACGCGGTCAATTCCGTGTTCTAAATAGTAAGCAACGTCAGCTTCTGAGCGAATGCCTCCTCCAATTTGCACACGTACACCTAATTTCTTTTTCACGCCTAGCACAAATTCATCATTCACGCGCTTGGCCGCTTTTGCCCCGTCCAAATCAACCATATGAATCCACTGAGCGCCTTCACTTGCGAATTGTGTGGCCATATCTACCGGAGAATCACCGTATACCGTTTCTTTTGTGTAATCTCCTTGAAGTAAACGGACGCACTTTCCTCCGCGCATATCAATGGCTGGATATATTTCAAATTTGCTCATACGATGGGCTCCTTTTCTCTACGAAGTTTGCATAATTTTGCAGCATTTGCATTCCGATTGCACTGCTTTTTTCAGGATGGAATTGAGTGCCAAATACGTGTTCTTTTCCAACAACCGCTGGAACTTCAACATCATAAGGACTTGTTGCTAAAAGCACGTCTTGGTCATTTGTTTTTACGTAATAAGAGTGAACAAAGTAAACGTGACCTTCACTGATTCCATCAAGCAGAGGAGACTGCTGATGAAAATCTAAAGAGTTCCAGCCCATATGCGGCACTTTATATGTCTGTCCTTCGGCAGTAATGCCGGGAATACGCTCTACTCTCCCTTTTAACAGTTCCAACCCTTTTGTTACGCCGTTCTCATCGCTTTCTTCAAATAAAAGCTGCATACCTAAACAAATTCCAAGCAAAGGCATTCCTGTTGCTACTTCTTCTTTAATAAAGTCCGTCAGCTTTGTTTGATTCAGCTGTTCCATCGCATCTTTAAATGCTCCAACTCCAGGAAGAATCAGCCCTTTTGCCTTTCTTAGTTCTGCAGGATCTGCGGAGATAATATAGTCATAGTTTAATCGTTCAAGAGCTTTACTTACGCTGTACAAGTTTCCCATCCCATAGTCAATAATCCCAATCATTTACAACATCCCTTTCGTCGAAGGCACACCTTTGACACGCGGATCGATGGTTGTCGCTTCGTCCAAAGCACGTGCTAATGCCTTAAATACCGCTTCAATAATGTGGTGTGTATTTTTACCGTAGTGTACGATTACATGTACATTCATGCGAGATTCTAATGCAAATTTCCATAAAAATTCATACACAAGCTCTGTATCAAATGTACCGACGCGCGACGCGGGAATGTCACCTTTAAATTCAAAATGAGGACGATTGCTTAAATCTACTACGACTTGAGCCAACGCGTCATCCATTGGTACAAAAGCATTTCCATAGCGTTTAATTCCTTTTTTATCACCGAGCGCTTCTTTGAACGTTTGACCAAGGCAAATACCGATATCTTCCGTTGTATGGTGATCATCAATCTCGGTGTCTCCATCTGCTTTTACATCGAGGTTAAACTGTCCGTGTTTTGTAAATAAATCGAGCATATGATTCAAAAAAGGAACGCCTGTATCAATGTTCGCTTTTCCTTCTCCATCGATTCCAATCGCTAATGCAATATCCGTTTCGTTTGTTGTACGTTTAATACTTGACTCTCTCATTGTGAAACTCCTTTCAACTGTGCATGTAATAAGTAAAGAAAAGCACATTTCTACTCTTTTCTTTTAATCTCCACCTTATTTTTTAAAGCGTTCTTCAACTGCCCTTGCATGTGCTTCTAGCCCTTCTAAACGAGCAAACGCTGCGATTTTCGAGACATTTTTCTGCAGGGCTTGTTGGCTGTATGAAATAATGCTAGACTTCTTCACAAATGAATCAACTGATAAAGGACTTGAGAATTTCGCTGTCCCATTGGTTGGAAGAACATGGTTTGGTCCAGCGAAATAATCACCAACAGGTTCTGAGCTATATCTTCCTAGAAAAATAGCACCGGCATGACGAATGGAACCTAAAAGTTCAAGCGGACTTTCAGTCATAATTTCTAAATGCTCGGGAGCTAATTGATTAACAGCTTCAAGCGCTTCTTCTAATGAACCGGTCACATAAATAGCGCCATGGTTATCAATAGAAGGTTTTGCAATTTCTTTACGTGGTAAAGATTCTACTTGTCTTTCCACTTCTTCTTTAACAGCTTCGGCTAACTTCATAGAAGGCGTAACTAAAATACTTGAAGCTAATTTGTCATGTTCTGCTTGAGACAATAAATCAGCTGCCACTTCGTTCGGCTTAGCCGTATCGTCTGCTAGTACGACAATTTCACTAGGTCCAGCAATTGAGTCAATGTCTACTAAGCCATATACTTCTCTTTTTGCTAATGCTACAAAGATATTACCAGGCCCTACAATTTTATCGACAGGTTGAATTGTTTCTGTTCCATAGGCAAGGGCTCCTACTGCCTGAGCTCCCCCTACTTTATAAATTTCTTCGACCCCAAGCTCACTCGCTGCTACAACTACTCCAGCAGGAAGCGCACCGTCTTTTCCTGGAGGTGAAACCATCACGATACGTTTTACACCTGCCACTTGAGCAGGAATGACATTCATTAAAACGGAGGAAGGATACGCTGCAAGGCCTCCCGGTACATAAACACCTACTGCATCTAAAGGCGTTACTTTCTGCCCTAAAATGGTGCCGTCTTCTTTTGTTGTCATCCAAGACTGCTCGATCATTCTTTCGTGGTAATCACGAATGTTGTCAGCAGCTTCACGAATAATTGACAGCATATCTGAATCAACCAGCTCATAAGCACGCTTCTTTTCTTCTTCTGTCACAAGCAAAGAAGAAAGCTTAACGCCGTCAAATTGGGCTGTATAACCTTTTAAAGCTTCGTCTTTTTGCTCTTGCACCTGCTTTAAAATATTTACGACAATTTCTCTTTGAGCACTCGTCCCTTGATCAATTGTACGCTTTAAGCTCACTTGTTCTGTTACACGTGTAATTTTCAATGTATGTCACCTCTTTTATACAGGTTGAACCACTTGGGCTAAACGATTCACTAAATCATCAATTCGTTCGTCTTTTAAACGATAGCTCACAGGGTTCACAATCAAACGCGATGTAATATCTTCAATATGCTCCAATTCAACAAGTCCGTTCTCTTTTAGTGTTTGTCCCGTTGATACAATATCAACGATCCGATCAGCAAGGCCGATTAAAGGCGCTAATTCAATCGAACCATTCAATTTAATAATTTCTACTTGCTCTCCTTGCTCCCTGAAATAAGTGGATGCTACATTTGGATATTTGGTTGCCACTTTTTGAGCAATTTCTGATTTTTTAGCATTAGGCAAACCGGCAACGGCCAGGTGACATTTACTAATATTTAAATCCAACAGCTCATAGACATCTCGTTCTTCTTCTAACATTACGTCTTTACCTGCAATACCAAGATCCGCTACTCCGTATTCTACATAAGTAGTAACGTCCATTGGTTTCGCTAAAATAAAGCGCATGTTCTCTTCAGGAATGTCTACAATAAGCTTGCGCGAATCGTCAAATTCTGGCGGCAATTGAAAGTCTGCTTGACGCAAAAGTTCAGCTGCTTCTTCAAAAATACGTCCTTTTGGCATTGCAATTGTTAATAATTCACTCATTATTGTCCCCCCTTGCCTCGTTTTCCAATTAGAAACGTGACTTCTTCAAACTGTGCAGTAAATACATCAACATCATCAACGCCTGCAATTTCCTGAGTCACTACCCGGTATCCTTGCTTGCGCTGTTCAGCAGCTAAAGCTAATGCCTCATCTAAACGCTCTTGACTATATAATATCCCGTATATTGCTGAAGGCTCATATACTTCTTCGCCCAGCGCTTCAATTAAGCGGTCGAGCTGAATTCCAAATCCTGTAGCTGGCGTTTTAGATGCGAATTTTTCAAGAAGCTGGTCATAACGTCCTCCATTACCAATATGGAAACCAACATTTTCAGCAAAAACCTCAAATAAAATACCTGTGTAATAGCTCATATGACTGACTAAGTTAAAATCAATTTTAATTTCATCCGTTACACCGTACGCATCAAGCATATTCCATAGCTTTTTCAAATCACCTGCTGCTTTTTTACCGGCTTCGTTTTCAACTAGTTCAACCGCTTCTTCAATCTTCTTTTCATCTCCGCGCAGATTAAGCAGCTGAAGGAGACGCTGTTTATCAATAGAAGATAGATTCAAATCTTTTACATGATTACGATAGCCCACGTAATTTTTCTCATATAAAAAGCGGCGAAGCACGTTAGCACGTTCTTCATTTCCGACAATTTCTAAAAAAAGCGAATTAACGAAACCGATGTGGCCAATTGCCACTTTAAATGATTTAAGTCCGGCTCTTTTTAACGCGCCGATCATGAGAGCAATGACTTCAGCATCGCTGCTCATCGTAGCGTCTCCAATTAGCTCAACGCCTATTTGTTCAAACTCCGCCGGGCGGCCACCCTCACGCTGCTGAGCTCGGAATACATTTGCTTCATAAGCTAAGCGCAAAGGAGAATTATTTAAAAGTTTTGAAGCGGCCACACGTGCAAATGGCGTTGTTACATCCGGTCGCAACACAAGTGTATGCCCTTCTTTATCTAAAAGTTTAAACAATTGTTGATCTAAAATAGCTGATGCGCTTCCTACCGTCTCGTAGTATTCCACAGTAGGCGTTGCCATATATTGATAGCCCCAGCTGCTGATTTCATCTGCCAGCTGACTGCGAACTTGTTTTTTTCTTTCAAAAAGAGCTGGCAGGGTATCTCTCATTCCAAGGGGTTTTTCAAACATAAATAACTTTGACATTCCGACACGTCCTTTAAGCTTGATTTTATCTATTAAGGAACCATTGATAGGTTGATTTTACTTTATCACACTAATGTATTAGCGAAATAACAAATTAAAGTTATTGATAGTTTACACCCGATAAAGTCAGCCGTCAACCGCCAGCTGTTCAAATTTACAAAAAAAGCCACAGCTTAGTTCTTGCTAAGTTGTGGCTTTAGGTTCTGCTTCCCTGCGCTTTTCCATTTCTTCTTTTGTATAGATGACACGCATAGGGTTACCTCCAACAAAGAAACCGGGTGCTACATCTTTATGAACCACCGTTCCAGCCGCTACAACCGCTTCGTTGCCGATTGTTACACCTGGAAGGATGGTGCTATTTGCTCCAATCATCACTTCATCTCCAATGATGACATCTCCAAGACGATATTCCGTTATCAGATATTCATGAGCGAGAATAGTTGTATTGTATCCAATGACCGTATTGCGTCCCACTTGTATTTTTTCAGGAAACATAATATCGAGCATCACCATAAGGGCAAAGGATGTTTGAGGTCCTACTTTCATCCCTAAGCACGCTTTATACAGCCAGTTTTTCATCGAAAGAAACGGCGTATAGCGAGCGCATTGAATGATAAGGAAGTTGCGCACTACTTTCCAAAAAGGCACGGTCTTATAGACATGCCAAAGGGAGTTAGCCCCTTTAACCGGATAGCGCGTCGTTTTTCTCACTGACGTTCTCCTTTTAATATATCAATTAAATCCGTCATATTTTCTAAAATAATATCAGGATTATAAGAAGCGATATGGTCTCTTCCTTTTGCACTCCAAGCAACTCCAGCTGTTTTCGTATAAGCTCTTTGGCCAGAAACGATGTCGTGATGGTTATCTCCCACCATCAGGGCTTCTTCAGGTTTAGCATCAAGCAGCTTCAGTGCTTTTTCTACCGGCTCAGGATGCGGCTTTGCATTTGTTACGTCTTCAATTGCGACAATCGTATCAAAGAACTGATCTAACTTTGTTAACTTAAGCCCCATCATAACCGTATTTCTTTGCTTTGTTGTGACAATACCTAATTTATAATTCTTCTCGTGCAGCCATTTAACTGTTTCAATTACACCTTCAAATTCTTTAACAAGCAAATCATGATTGGCTAGATTATGCGTGCGATACATCTCAATCATTTCGTTTACTTTCGTTTTATCCATTTCTACAAACGTGTCGTATAAAGGCGGACCCATGAACTGTAAAATATCTTCACGAGTATATTGTTCAGGATAATAGTGATTAAGCGTATGAGTAAATGAGGCAATAATTAATTCATTTGTATCAATTAACGTACCGTCTAAATCAAACAAAACCGTATTAATCGTCATTATTCATTTCCTTCCCTTGCGTCAAATCAAGTTTTTGTAAACCTTGTAGCTTTTCTTCATTTACGCCTTAGATTGTGCTTCTTCATTCTCTAAGTATTTCTGTTTACTCATTCCCGTCACGCGGCGGATAATAATTAAGATAATGGCTATGACAATCAGTGCAAGTGAAACAACTTGAGCGATTCTGAGTGTATGCGTCAGCATTAAGCTATCCGTGCGAAGCCCTTCTACAAAGAAGCGTCCAACTGAGTACCAGATTAAATAAGATAAGAAGATTTCTCCTTTTCGCAGACTGGTGCGGCGAAGTACCATCAACAGGATAAATCCGGCAAAATCCCATAATGATTCGTATAAAAATGTAGGGTGATAATATGTACCGTTAATATACATTTGGTTAATAATAAAATTTGGAAGGTGCAACCCTTCTAAAAAAGCACGGGTAACCGGCCCCCCATGTGCCTCTTGATTCATAAAGTTGCCCCAGCGCCCAATGGCTTGGCCAAGGATTAAACTAGGCGCAGCAATATCAGCCAACTTCCAGAATGAAATCTTTTTTACTCTCGAATACACAATGGCAGTTAATACGCCTCCGATTAAGCCACCATGAATGGCGATCCCACCTTGCCAAATCTGAGGTATTTCATTTAAATGCTTTGAATAGTATCCCCATTCAAAGGATACATAATAAATTCGTGCACAAATAATAGCTATTGGCACAGCAAATAGAATAAGATCAACAAATGTATCTTTTGATAAGCCTCTTCTTACACTTTCTCTTGTCGCAATATAAAGACCTAACAGAACACCTGCACCGATAATTACACCGTACCAGTAGACCGTTAGAGGGCCAATTTCAAGGAAAACGCGATCTAACGGCTGAATAGTTGCTTCCACAAGTTAACACCCTTTCTTATAAATCTTCACGGTCTCCTTCTTCAATTACATCTGTTAGACGTGCAGAAAATTGTTCTGCTGCGTTAATACCCATACGCTTTAAGCGGAAGTTCATTGCTGCCACTTCAATAATAACAGCTAAGTTTCGTCCCGGACGTACTGGCAATGTAATTTTTGTAACGTCTGTATCAATAATTTTCATTTTATCTTCCTCTAAACCAAGGCGATCATAATGTTTCTGCTGATCCCATGTCTCTAACTGAATAACAAGTGAAATTCGCTTATAGCTTCGTACAGCTCCTGCGCCGAATAGCGTCATCACATTGATGATCCCTAGTCCTCGAATTTCAAGCAAATGCTCGATTAAGCCAGGTGCATTTCCTACAAGCGTGTCTTGATCTTCTTGACGGATTTCCACACAGTCATCAGCTACTAGGCGATGTCCCCTCTTAACAAGCTCTAGAGCTGTTTCACTTTTACCAACGCCGCTTTTTCCCATGATTAATACACCAATTCCGTATATATCAACTAATACGCCGTGCAGGGCAGTAGTAGGTGCTAGCCGGCTTTCAAGAAAATTCGTTAAATGGCTGGAAAGTCGCGTTGTTTTAAAGCTTGAACGCAGCACAGGAACTGATTCACGCTCTGAAGCTTCAATAAGTTCTTTCGGTACATCCATTTCGCGGGAAACAATGATAGCCGGCGTGATATCTGTACACATTTTTTCCATTCGAACTTTTTTTTGTTCATCATCTAACTGTTTAAAAAATGATAGTTCTGTTTTACCTAACAGCTGGATACGTTCTGCTGGGTAATATGTAAAATAACCTGCCATTTCAATACCTGGACGTGAAATATCACTCGTTGAAATCGGGCGGTCGATTCCTTCTTCTCCGCTAATAAGCTCTAATTTAAATTTCTCAATGATGTCTTTTGTACGTACTTTAACCACCGTGCATCCTCCTTTTATGAACAGTCATATACCTGTTCATGTCTACAGTATATCCAACTCTCGCTTTTATGTCGCGTTTGGTTCTACTAGCCACTTTATTTTATCATTAATACGGAAAGAAAAGAAAAAAAGATGGCATAGGCTGCATCGCCTTACCATCTTTTTTAGAAAATTAAATATTGCAAGAAAGTTATCTTTTATTTTGAAGCGGTTCAACAATCACTCGTTGAATAAGCGCATTTAGAAGCGACATGATTACCGAGGCTAAAAGCGCTGTACCAAACCCGTCAATATTAAAAGAATCTCCCATAACACTTTGTGTAATCATCAGCGTAATGGCATTAATGACGAATAAGAATAGGCCAAGCGTAAGAAATGTCACCGGCAGGGTGAGTAAAATTAAAATCGGCTTAACAAACACATTCAAAATCGATAGAATCAAGCTTGCGATAATAGCTGCACTGACTGATTCCAAGTGAAAGGTGTCAATATAACCTGCGATTACGATTAATACGAGGGCATTGATTAAAATACTAATGATTCCACGCAATAACATTTTTAGAAATCTCCTTCTTCATTTGGAACTAAAAACACAAAAATCATATATAAAATGACCGGGGTACCTACTGTAAAAAATAAACTGATGATAAACAATACGCGCAGTAGCGAAGCGTCTAGTCCGATATACTGAGAAATACCGCCGATAACACCCGCAAGCTTGCGATTTGTTCGCGAACGATACAACTTTCGCACGTTAATCATCTCCTTTGCTTTTTTACTAAAACAAGCGTTTTCTATTTTATAACAATTGAGCCCGTTTTGGATTCCGCTAACAATTTATAGCCTTTAGGCGAAGCGACATTGGCTTTGAAACGAAGTTGTTTCATCACTGTTTCTTTTTTCTCATCTACTATTTCCATCTCAGGAAGGGTACATGTAAAATTCCCAAAGTTAGATTTCAAATCTCCATCAACGGAGAGGTGGGGCGGCGTATAGAGCGTAATGCTCCCCGTAGTCGTTTTGAAAAATGCTTTTTCAATGCGCTCTCCTTTTAAATACGTATCAATATCTCCGTTAAATGTTTGAACGTCAATTTTCTTTGTGTCCCCATCAAATTTAACCGTTCCATTGATTGTTTCAAGCTCACATTTTGAAGCGAGTATTCGAGAAAGTTCCATATGCCCATTTGACGTCTCCATTTCAAGAGAATGGCTATTCACATCGTAAAAGCGGATGGTGCCATTAGCTGTTTTGGCTTTCAGGTCTCGTACGCTTAGTCTTTCCCCATCGATTGAACCATTAAACATACGGAGTTTAACGTGTTCATATTCCATTTCTGGAATATAAATAATTGCTTTCACCTTCATTTGCTTTTGCTGAATTGCAAAGCGCAGTTTGCCATTTTCAATGGAAAATGCCGTATGCTGCAAAAAAGTGCGGCGCGCTTCATCCGAATTCTCTACTTTGTAGATAGCAGCTTCACACTCTATTCTTACTTCTGTACTCCCCCATGGTCGGAGTTGGACGCTTCCATTTGCTAAATCTACGTCAATCTCTTGAATATATGCTTCTGATTGTTGAAAGATGTGCTGAACGTCAATCGAAGGACCAAAGTTAAAATCTAAATCTCCTTCTTTTACTTTTTTACCGTTTGATCTACAAATGTAAATAATTTTTCTTTTAAAGAGCTTTGAGATGACTTAGAAGCGTACGTTTTTTTCTGTTTTCCTCCTACATAAGGGGAAAGCTCAGCTTTATCAGGCGTAGCAGAGGAAGAATCATTAGCTGAGTCTTTTTCCAGTGAATTTAGCAAAGTTAAAGCCTCATCTACGCTAAGCTTTCCTTCTTCTACCATCTGTAAAATTTGTTTGCGCTTTTCACTCATACGTTCCATCTCCTCTTTACGTTTTAGTCATTTAATTTTTTATCTACTTAATATTTGTATCCCTTTTACAATATTCCATACAAACACAACAACATTAACTAAAGAAACAACAACTAAAGCTACAATTAAAAGAATAAATACCGTTCCACTAGAGCCAGTAAGAGCAGGAAGCAAGAAGAATAAGAACAAGATCGCTGTAGCGATAGGTAATAAATGTGACAAAAATGCAGTTTTTGCATGTTTCTTTACTTCTATGTTATGAACAACAAAATAAATAATAATAGGTAATAAAAATGGTGCAAAGAAAACGCTGAAATAATTTAAGGAAGATAGTACGCGATTTCCTTCCATGATAATCAACTCCTTATATCATGTATTACGGTTTAATGAGTTAAAAAGTTTCATTCTTTATAAAAAAGACACCAGTGCTGGTGTCTTTTAACGAGTTAATGCCTCTGCTTTTTCAACTTTTTTCTCCATACGCTTACGGTCACGTTCTAAAATTGGCTTCAAATAATGACCCGTATAGGATTCTTTTACTTTTGCCACTTCTTCCGGCGTACCCGTAGCCACGATTTGTCCGCCTTTATCTCCACCTTCAGGCCCTAAATCAAGTAGATAATCAGCTGCTTTGATCACGTCTAAATTATGTTCGATCACTAGAACTGTATCTCCATTTTCAACTAAACGCTGGAGCACTTTTAATAACCGTGCGATATCATCGACATGAAGACCGGTAGTCGGTTCGTCTAAAATGTACAGCGTTCTTCCTGTTGAGCGACGGTGAAGCTCTGAAGCTAACTTTACACGCTGTGCCTCTCCACCGGATAAAGTAGTGGCCGGCTGTCCAAGCGTGATATAGCCAAGTCCTACATCGTAAATGGTCTGCAGCTTCCGCTTGATCTTTGGAATGTTTTCAAAGAAGTGAAGCGCGTCTTCAACCGTCATATCCAACACATCTGAAATGTTTTTATCTTTGTATTTTACTTCTAAAGTTTCACGATTATATCGTTTGCCGTGGCAGACTTCGCAAGGGACGTATACATCTGGCAGGAAATGCATTTCGATTTTAATAATACCGTCTCCTCGACAAGCTTCACAGCGGCCGCCTTTCACGTTAAAGCTAAAACGGCCTTTTTTATATCCGCGCACTTTTGCTTCGTTTGTTTGTGCAAATACATCTCGAATGTCATCAAATACACCTGTATAGGTTGCAGGGTTTGAACGAGGCGTACGACCTATTGGAGACTGGTCAATATCAATGACTTTATCTAAATGTTCAATGCCTTTGATTTCTTTATGTTCTCCTGCTTTGCTTTTTGCTTTATGCAGCTTTTGCGCCAATGACTTGTGAAGAATATCATTTACAAGCGTACTCTTACCTGATCCAGATACACCTGTAACAGCCGTGAATACACCTAACGGAAGCCTTGCTTTTACATTTTTTAAATTGTTTTCTTTTGCTCCTATAATTTCAATCATCCGATCTTTATCTATCGAACGTCTTTCGGCTGGAAGTGGAATAAACTTCTCTCCTGATAGATATTGACCCGTTAAGGAATTTTCATCATCCATCACTTCCTGAGGGGTGCCTTGAGAAACCACGGCACCCCCGTGTACGCCGGCTCCTGGTCCGATATCAATTAAATAATCAGCTGCCATCATCGTATCTTCATCATGCTCTACAACAATCAACGTATTCCCAATATCGCGCATGTCTTGCATTGTGCGAATTAAGCGATCATTGTCACGTTGATGAAGACCGATAGAAGGTTCATCTAAAATATAAAGAACCCCGGTCAAACGAGAACCGATTTGAGTAGCCAAGCGAATGCGCTGCGCTTCTCCTCCTGAAAGAGTTCCAGCAGAGCGGTTCAAAGTTAAGTAATCAAGTCCCACGTTAATGAGAAAGCTTAGACGCTCACGAATTTCACGCAGTATCATATCCGCAATCTTCATGTCTTTTTCAGATAAACTGAGACTTTCAAAAAAGTCATATGCTTCTTTTACTGAAAAACGCGTTGTATCTCCTATATGCTTTTCGTCAATAAGCACCGCTAAGCTTTCGCGTTTCAAGCGATTTCCTTTACATTTTGGACAAGCCTGCTGAGCCATATATTTTTCCATTTGCTCTCGGATATAATCTGAACTTGTTTCATGATAGCGACGCTCTACGTTCCGAAGCACGCCTTCAAATTCGATATGATTTTCTCTTACTTGGCCAAAGTCATTTTCATAGCGAAAGTAAATTTTTTCTTTACCGCTGCCATATAATACTTTATCAAATAAATGTTCCGGAATATCTCGAACCGGCACATCCATATCAATGCCGTAATGTGTACATACGGCTTCAAGCAGCTGCGGATAGTATTGAGAACTTGTTGGCTCCCAAGGTGCAATTGCGTGCTGATGAAGTGTTAAGTCATAGTTAGGAATCACTAAATCTTTATCCACTTCCAATTTCGTTCCTAACCCGTCACACGTTGGACACGCCCCGTACGGACTATTAAATGAAAACATGCGGGGCTCAAGTTCTCCAATTGAGAAGCCACATTTTGGACAAGCATGATGCTCGCTAAAAAGCAGTTCTTCCTCACCTATTACATCAATAATTACTTTCCCATCTCCAAGGCGAAGAGCTGATTCCAAAGAGTCCGACAAGCGAGCGGCTACACCTTCTTTTACAACAACGCGATCAATCACTACTTCAATGGAGTGCTTTTTGTTTTTTTCCAGTTCAATTTCTTCTGTTATTTCACGCATTTCTCCGTCTACTCGAATGCGAACGTACCCTTCCTTTTTAATATCTTCTAATACTTTTACATGGGTGCCTTTTCGGCCAGATACCACAGGGGCCAGTACTTGAAGTTTTGTCCGTTCAGGGTACTCTAAAATTCTATCTACCATTTGCTCAATCGTTTGAGACGTGATTTCAATTCCATGATTAGGACAAATAGGCTTTCCTACACGAGCAAACAAAAGGCGCAAATAGTCATAGATTTCGGTCACAGTTCCGACGGTGGAACGAGGGTTTCGGCTCGTTGTTTTTTGATCGATTGAAATAGCAGGCGACAACCCTTCGATCGAATCTACATCGGGCTTATCCATTTGACCTAAAAACTGTCTTGCATACGCCGAAAGCGATTCAACATAACGTCTTTGTCCTTCTGCATAGATTGTATCGAAAGCTAAAGAAGATTTACCAGAACCTGATAACCCTGTTAACACCACTAATTTGTCCCGCGGTATTTCAATATCGATATTTTTCAAGTTGTGAGCTCGTGCACCTTTTACCACGATTTTTTCCATCGCCATGTTTGATCACCCTTCCGCTTTTAATTCTAGAATCAAGTCACGAAGCTCAGCTGCGCGCTCAAAGTTAAGCGCTTTGGCTGCTTCTTTCATTTCTTGTTCCATTTCTTCTATGAGCTTTGCTTTTTCTTTTTTGTTGAGCTTATCAAATGCCGGTGCTTCTTCATACGTTTCTGTATCTTCTGCCACTACTGTTGCACGAATTGAACCTCGAACTTCTTTTTGAATCGTTGTCGGCGTAATGCCGTGCTCTTCATTGTAAGCTTCTTGAATACTTCTACGACGCTTTGTCTCATTGATTGCAATGTCCATGGAGTTTGTGATGCGATCTGCATACATAATGACATGTCCATTAGCATTTCGCGCGGCACGTCCAATGGTTTGAATAAGCGATCGTTCTGAACGCAAGAATCCTTCTTTATCCGCGTCTAATATGGTTACTAACGAAACTTCCGGAATATCTAAACCTTCACGGAGTAAGTTAATCCCTATAAGCACATCATATTTTCCAAGACGCAGCTCTCGGATGATTTCAATGCGCTCGAGCGTCTTCACTTCAGAGTGAAGATATTGAACTTTAATGCCAATTTCTTTTAAGTAGTTCGTTAAATCCTCAGACATTTTCTTTGTTAACGTCGTAACAAGCACTCGTTCATTTCGCTTAATCCGGTCATGAATTTCTCCAATTAAATCATCAATCTGCCCTTCAATTGGTCGAACTTCAATATTTGGATCTAGTAATCCCGTTGGACGGATAATTTGTTCAATCACCTCAGGCGCCTTCTCAAGTTCGTAAGGACCTGGTGTTGCTGAAACATGGACGATTTGTTTAATATGCTGTTCAAATTCATCAAATTTAAGCGGACGGTTATCTAATGCAGACGGCAGGCGGAAACCATGGTCCACCAACACTTGTTTACGCGCTTGGTCTCCATTATACATTCCTCTAACTTGAGGAATCGTAACGTGGGATTCATCCACCACAAGGAGGAAATCTTCCGGGAAGAAATCCAGCAGTGTATAAGGTGTAGAACCAGCCGGACGAAGCGTTAAATGACGAGAGTAATTCTCGATTCCCGAACAAAACCCCATTTCTCTCATCATTTCTAGGTCGTAGCGCGTGCGCTGCTCCAATCGCTGCGCTTCTAAAAGCTTTCCTGCTTCTTTTAACTTTTCTAGCTGTTCTTCTAGTTCTTTTTCAATATTTTGAATGGCCACACGCATTTTTTCTTCCCTCGTGACGAAGTGAGATGCCGGGAAGATAGCCACGTGTTCACGATCTCCAATAATTTCTCCTGTTAAGGCGTCGACTTCTCGGATGCGGTCAATTTCATCCCCGAAAAATTCCACGCGAATACAATGTTCATCTCGAGACACAGGAAAAATCTCAACAACATCACCGCGAACGCGAAACGTTCCGCGCTTGAAGTCAATATCGTTTCTTTCGTACTGGACATCCACTAGCGTACGAAGCAGCTGATTGCGTTCTTTTTCCATTCCTACTCGAAGAGATACGACCATTTCTTTGTATTCTTCCGGAGACCCTAATCCATAAATACAGGACACGCTGGCAATAATAATGACGTCTTTTCGTTCAAAAAGAGCGGAAGTTGCCGAGTGACGAAGTTTATCAATCTCGTCATTAATGCTTGCATCTTTTTCAATAAATGTATCTGTTTGAGGTACATAAGCTTCAGGCTGATAGTAATCATAGTAACTGACAAAGTATTCGACTGCATTATTAGGAAAAAACTCTTTAAACTCACTGTACAATTGACCAGCAAGCGTTTTATTATGAGCCATAATTAGTGTCGGCTTATTTATTTCCTTAATAACATTAGACATGGTGAAGGTTTTTCCCGTTCCTGTAGCACCTAACAAAACTTGATGCTGCTTACCTTCTTTAATTCCTTTCACAATCTTTTCAATTGCCTTTGGCTGATCACCTTGCGGTTGATATGGGGATACTAATTCAAACTGATCTTTCAAATGAAGGCCTCCGTTTCTATTTTCTTGTTTTATCTATTTTTATTACGATATGTAAAAACCGAAAAACACGAACTGATATTCGTATTTTATCACTTTATACTCATAAATGAAACTAATGAGTATTAATCTTATATAGTGTTTGTTTGTTTTTATTTTTTACCCTGTTACTTTATTACCCACTAAATTCTTATGCTACCCTTATCGAAAGGAATACAACTCTTTGGATGAAAGCATTAAAAGAGAGTAAGCTGCTTAATTGTTTGAAAAGGATAGGCTTTTGCGCCAATTTCTAAATTATGATACAGTATAAAAAATATGTACTGAGAGGGGTTTAGTATGGCAAGCGTTGATCAAGTTCTTATAAATAACTCCTTTATAACAGTTGAAGAATCAACTTCTTTAGCTAAAGTGAAATCGGAACTTTCTAACTATGATTTCGTTGTAGTCACAGCAAGTACCTTTTATGTAATACAAAAAGATGAACGATACCTTTTAACAGGTCATGACGGGGCATCGTCCATTAAAAAAGTAATAGCGGACACAAATTGGCCTTCATCTTCTACTTCTACGTTAGCCAATTTACAAGCCAACACAAACTGGAATAGACCAGTCCTCATTCAAGCAGAAAACCAAGAAACCATAATAGGACTTGTAACACCTTCACAGTGGATTACACATTTGCATAGCCAAAATGAGATATTAGCTTCCTATTTTGATACATTGGCAGAAACCATTAATGATGCAGTGACAGCGGTCGATAATGAAGGAAATGTAATCTTGTGGAATACTGCTGCGGAACATACGTATAAGATTCAGAGAGATGATATTATTGGTAGAAAAATCGGAGAGCATTTCAAAGATGAATCCATCATTCTACATACGATTCTAAATGAAGGGCGTCCTGTGCGCGGAACGTATCATCGTCCTAATGAACAAACTCACGTGCTCATCAATGCATCTCCTATTATAAGAAATAACCGAGTCATAGGTGGAGTCGCAACCGAACATGACATTACCAATATTGTAAGATTAAATGAAGAAATTGATGTGTCTCTTCTCATTCCGAAAGATAATCCATTTTCTTCTTTTGCGGGTATCAGTCCTGAAATTAAGCAAGCCGTTGATATTGCCAAAAAAGTGGCATCTACAGATATGCCTATTCTATTAACAGGAGAAGCTGGTTCTGGAAAAGAAATGCTGGCTCAGGCCATCCACTATGGGGGATCCAAACATAAAGAACCTTTTTTATCTTTAAATTGCGCCACTATTCCATCCGGACTTCTGGAAATTGAGCTCTTTGGTCATCAAAAAGATGTCTTTTCAGAAGATCCAACGACCATTGCAGGAAAACTCGAGCAGGCTCATAACGGGACGTTATTTATTGAAGAAATTGATAAAATGCCTCTTGAAATTCAAGTTAAGTTTCTCCGTTACTTGGAAGAACGATCCTTTTATCACGTTGGAGGCACGGAAGAAATTCAAGTCCAAACTCGAATTGTAGCCTCTACCACGACGCCTTTGGAAGAGTTGCTAAAAGCCGGTGAATTCCATGAAAATCTTTACTATTTGCTGACCGTCATTAATATTATCATTCCGCCGCTTCGAGACCATAAAGAAGACATTGAAGCATTAACTCAGCAATTTGTACAGGAATTTAGTAAAAAGTATAAAAAGAAGGCTCCTTTCATCAGCTCTGAAGTTCTTGAAGCCTTTATGCAATACGATTGGCCAGGTAATATTCGCGAGCTGAGAAATACGATTGAACGAATGATTTTTCTAAGTGATCAGTCGTTGATTACCCTTACGCACCTTCCTGACAATCTGAAGGATGCAAGTTCTTTCACAGAAGTTCAAAAAGAAGAAGATTCTCTCCAAGAAGCTAGGCTAATAGAAGAGACTCTTCAAAAAACCTATGGAAACAAAAGTGCAGCAGCAGATCTGCTTGGCATTTCGCGCGGCACCCTTTATAACAAAATCAAAGAATACGGATTAAACTAATCAAAAAATTCGACACAAGCATTTTAGCTTCGTGTCGAATTTTTTTGATTTTTTTTAGACTGAACTTATTTGGAGAAGTTTTTCAACACGAACCATACGTTGGCGGGACGCTCGGCTAGGCGTCTCATGAAATACCCAAACCAATCAATACCGTAAGGAACATAAACCCTGACTTTATATCCTTCTTTCACCAGACGATCCTGCAGCTCTACGCAAATTCCATAAAGCATTTGGAACTCAAATTGATCATTTGAAATACCATTTTCTCTTACTAATCGTTTTGTGTACTGAATCATTTCTTCATCGTGACTCGCTACAGCTGTATAGTGCCCATTTAATATATGCATTTTAATGATTTTTCTATAGTTTTCATCTACGTCTTTCTTTTCCGGAAATGATACTTCTGGTGATTCTTTATAAGCTCCTTTTACCAGACGCAAATTGGCTTGATAGTGATGTAAGTCATTCATATCTTGTTCTGTACGATAAAGATACGCTTGAATCACAATTCCAACATTATCGAATTCTTTGCGTAATTCTTTATATATATCAAGGGAGATTTGGCAGTGCAAGTAGTCTTCCATATCAATTCGAACAAAAATATCATTCATTCTGGCCGTGTGTAGAATTCTGCGCATATTTTCCATACAAAGCTCTTTGCTAATATCCAATCCTAAAGAAGTCATCTTTAATGATAAATTTGATTGAACGCCCGATTCTGCAATGGCTTCTAGTGTCTGAATGCACATGGCAGTAGACAACCTGGCTTCCTCTTCTGTAAAAACAAATTCTCCTAAATGATCGAGTGTAACAACTTTCCCACTATTGTTAAGCTCCTTGGATGTTTGAATTGCTGATTCGGTTGAGTCTCCAGCAACAAAACGAGCTGCCCCCATCCTCAATCCATACTTTTTAGCTAATTTGTTCATTGAATGATTTTTGCCAAGCGACTGAAACATCGTTCTCATTAATACTTCCATCAATCCTAAACCTCCTTTTATTTTTTAGATTAAAAAATAAACTAAATTTTCAGATTAATAATGTTATTTTTCTATACCCTTCTCACATTTCTGTACACTTATTTAAATAAATTTATACATAATTGTTTAAAATACTCTGTATATAAACATATTTGTGTAATTAACTTGATTATACTCGTTCATTAAATGAACCGAAACAATATTGTTATAAGTTCTAACTCATTTTTTCACATAAAAAAGCTCTCCACGTTGTGTAGAGAGCTTTTGTGTACAATTTAATAATAAGCGATTAACTTATCATCAAAGCAACAATCTTTATTTTCCAGCTGCTAGCATGCTTTTTGCATATATAAAACCAACGGCTGCTGAAAGTAAATCTATTAAAATAATAAGCGGATAATCTGCGTACCCTTTATATACAGAAACAGCTATCAACAAAAGCGTCAGCGCTGTGGCAACATATAGGTTATATGTTACTCTAGCAAACAGAACAAGCAATATGGCGGGTAGAAAAATCGCGGCAATCGTTTTGACTTCCACAAACATTTCTCCTTTTTATCCGTCTTTTAACCAGCTTGTGAATCACGTTTTGTATAATTGTGTACAAACAAAATACCTAGTTCATGATGTTCGTTGTCATACAATGCTCGCTGAGTAAAGCGAACTTCTCCATTTTCGTCAATAACTTCTAGCTTACAAAAAGCACGGTTATTAACTTGTAATGCTTCATAAAATTTATGGACTTCAGATATAGCGATTCCATTTACCTTAATAATCACTTCTCCTACTTTCAAACCCATTTTCTCTGCCGGAGAATGAGGGATGATTCCTAATACAACCAAACCTTGTGTACGCTTAGTAAATAGTGCGGGCGCTTTTTCATCGCTTCGACGCTGCTGCAAACGAATCCACTCTCTTCCTATGATCGCTAGAATAACAACAGCTACAGCGGCAGGAGGATAAAAAATAGCAGCAATCGTAATGATCGTTAATCCCACGCCTAATGCTAATACGCGCTTACCGGTAAATTCAATAGATTTAAACGGAACCATACTTTGAATTCGCTGATAAAAACCAATAGCAAAAGGAACAAAAAACAGGCTAAATGATGTTCCGTCAATAGACAACACAGGCCACCATGGAAACACAGACGTAATGGCGCTGCCTGGAATTAAGACAAAAAGCGGAACAACCCATAATTTTTGAGAGTAATGAGCCCCAATTTCCTGTCCTCTTTTACTTTTCACAATGGCTGGAGACGTACCTTTTGCTCCAAATTTCCAAATTAAATATCCTTCTGCTAATACAAGCAGCGACATTAAAATAGTAAGAGAAGGTAAATCTGCGTTATGAGCTTGCGCAGACCACGTTTGAATAAATCCTTCACCGAAACCATCTGCAGGAATAAGCAAGGTCGCAAGCACAGCCAGTCCTACCGTATAAGAAGGAGAAAGCCATTTAAACGTCCACGGGCCGCTTATGATAAAAGTTAAAACAGCTACAAGTACAATCGTTCCTATAGATACATAGACACCTAGCAACACGGTAACAACGGATAAAATCAACCCAATAATGATACCTGGAAAAAATAAATATTTTGCTTCTAAAATAAAATCAAACACGCGAACATGAAAATTCTGACGCTCTCTCTTGACGCGAGAAAGACCTACAAAAAACGAGACGAGCAGAAATAAATAAGTTAGCGGGTGCAAAAATAAACGCCCGATACCTTTTAAAAGCTCTAATGCAAAATCCATTTTTTCACCACCTGTATTTTTCACATTTGTATTACAACATTTACAATTGATTGTTATGTATCATAGGCTTCTTTATTTTATCAAAATGCATCACTAACCGACAATGTTGTTTTTACTAAAAAAAGTTCCGTGCTTTGGAAAAGCACGGAACTTTTTCTGCTTCTTATTGACTAGCTAGCTTTAAAGCCGTTTGAAGCTGACGATCTTCATCTTTGGATTTGATTTTTTCTAATAGTTTTGTTTGTAAAAGCGCTGCTGTATCTTCATCAATTTCACCTGTGGCTTTTTGCTTATTGGCTTTTTGGAATGCTGTTACAGCTGTTTCTGTCTCTTTACTAAAATATCCGTCTGTACGTCCAGGTTCAAACCCAAGACCTTTTAGCATCACTTGAGCATTTTTCACTTGGTCACCTGTCATATCACGTGTTAATGGCTTTTTATCAACTTGAATTGGATTTGCATAATAATAATCCGGCTGCTTGACTTCTACTGTTGGTTTTATACCTTTTTCGTTAATCCAGTTTCCATCAGGCGTTAGCCATTTATAGAACGTTAATTTTAAATTACTGCCGTCTTCCATTGGAACAGCTTGTTGAACCGTTCCTTTCCCATAGGATTTTTCACCGACTAGCTTGTATCCTCCTGCTTCTTTTAAAGCCCCGGCAAGAATTTCAGAAGCAGATGCACTTCCTCCATCAATCAAGGCCACAATTGGATAATCCTTTTGCTTTTTCATTGAAGAAACCACTTTTTGACGTTCACCGTTACGATCTTCAATTTGGATATATGGCTTTTTATTCGTTACTAATTTATCGAGCATTTTTTCAACGCTCGTTAAATAGCCACCAGGATTTCCACGAACGTCTAGAACTAAGCCATCAATATTTTTATTTTCAAGTTTTTTCAACTGTTTCGTAAATTCGTCTCCCGTTGACTCAGAGAATGACGTAATTTCCATGTAGCCAATTTTTTTATTGTTTACATTTTTAACAGAAGAATAGACGGTTTCAATTGGAATCTCATCTCTTACAACTTTTACTTTCATCGTTTCTTTCACGCCTGGTCGTTGAACATCCAATGTCACGGTAGAGCCTTTTTTACCGCGAATTTTTAATACCGCTTCATTCAATTCAAGACCCGCAATACTTTTACCATCGATCTTTAAAATCTGATCATTTGGTTTTAATCCTGCTTTTTCCGCAGGAGATTGTTTAAACGGAGCTACGATTGTTACCTTTCCATCTACCATGCTTACTTCAGCGCCAATTCCCTCAAACGATGAGTCAAGAGACTGCGTGAATTGCTGTGCTGTTTTCTTATCCATGTAAGATGAGTGAGGGTCTCCTAAGGTTTGTACCATTCCTTGGATTGCGCCATCTAATAATTTTTTGTCATCTACATCTTTGTAATATTTTGAAGATATCAGTTCATAAGCTTGCTTGATTTTGTCTAGCTCTTCCTTTTCCACTTTACTATCATTTGAAGAAGTTGTAAGCGGGGTACTGACCGTTCCAGCATTTGCATACTGAATGCCAAAATATGTACCTGCTGCTCCAACAACTAAGGAGAGTGCCATTAATAGTGCAACGATTTTCCGATTCAAGTTCTTTCATCCTCCTCAACCTTAAGCCATCTCTTCTTATTATAATAGATACAATCAAAACTATGTAATAAAAAGGATGCATGTGTTATTTGTAGCAAAAGGCACCACACAAATCAAGTGCGATGCCTTTTTGTTAAACTATATGTTGAGCTTGTACCACGTATGCTAGGAACTTAAAATTTAATATAACTTTCGGGGTTTACAGCGGAACTTTTGCCTTTCCAATCGCCTTTATGCAATTCAAAATGCAAGTGAGCACCAAACGAACGCCCTGTGTTCCCTATATAACCTAATTGTTGACCTTTATTGATAGATTGACCATTCGAAACGCTGTAGCTCTCTAAATGAGCATAAACTGTAACCCACGTCTGACCTTCTACATTGTGACGAATAAATACGGCATTACCAAAAGAAGAAGAATGGTATGCTCTAATTACCTTTCCGCTTGCTGCGGCTACAACTGGCACACTTTCTCCTCGCTTTCCAATATCAATACCGTAATGTCCTCTTCCAAACGTTTCTCGATATCCAAAATGAGACGTTACCGGGCCCTTTGCCGGCCTCATAAACGACCCGCTTGTAACAGGGGGGGCCTCTTCCCCTGATCCGGCTTCTTCAACTTCTTCCTGTTGAGCTTGCGCTGCATTTTTTTGATCAGCTAAAATAGAAGCTTGCTCTTCTAATCCAACAGCTTCTTCATTAAATTCTTTTTCCTGATCTTTGAGTGTTTGCATGAGCTGATTCTTTTCATCGACTTGCTTTTTCAGCTGCGAGCGAAGGTTTTTAAGCTCTTCAAGCGCTTGATTTACTTCCGTTAGCTTGTTTTGTACTTTTGTTTCTTTCTCTTCTTTTGCTTTTTTATCGGCTTCATGCTGCATTAACAAATCGCGGTCAGCCCCTACAATTGTCGAAACCGCACTCACCCTGCTAATAAAGTCTCCGAAGCTTTCAGAGCCTAGCAGTACATCTATGTAATCCACAGACCCGCCGTTTTCTTGTAAAGCACGAGCACGCTTTTTTAATAGCTCATTTCGTTTTTCAATTCGTTTTTTGACAACGCCAATTTCGTTTTTCAGCTTTTCGATGTCTTGCTTTGCTTTTTCTACTTCAGCTTCACGACTTCGGATGTCTGCATTTGTTTGCCCGACTTCTGAATCCAAACGCGCAAGCTCAGCTTCTTCGTTTTTTTGCTTTTCTTGAACTTCTTTTAATTTCTCTTTATTTTCATTAATATTTTGGTTCACATCGTTACTTTTTTTCTCTAAATCACTGAGTTTAGTAGTGCTGGCACTTTCTGCATAAGCAATTTTTTCATTACCTATCCAAGCCGCACTTAGTCCAACTAAAACTGCTGCTGTCGTTACTAATGTCTTACGTGTCATTTGTTTCTCCCCATTTGCACATATTTCCCCGTATAAAAAACGGGCATTAGCAAGACCCCCATTAGCACTTTTTTCTATTTTTATCTTTAATTACACAACAACCTCACATCTGATAAACATCAAATGTGAGGTTGTTATAATCTATTATGTTAAAAATCTATTCTTATTTTCGCAAAAACTTACGAATGGATAATGTACTTCCCCACATTCCAATTAGACCGCCGATTACCAGTAACAATAGCGATACTTGAAGCACGAATGGAAAGGCAGGTAAAAGTTCAAAGAATCCATCAAATTTAGGTTGAACTTCATTATATAAAACGCTGTACATGCCGATAATAACAGCAATTGGCACAATAGAACCAAGTACTCCTAAAAACAGACCTTCAATAAAGAACGGCCAGCGAATAAAGGAGTTTGTGGCTCCAACTAAGCGCATAATTTCGATCTCTTCACGGCGAGCTACAATCGTAATTTTAATCGTATTTGAAATTAGGAACATCGCTGTAAATAGAAGCCCTAAAATCAGTACTGCTCCGATATTACGAGCTACTTTCAGCACTTTAAATAACTTTTCAACTTGATCTTGTCCGTATTGAACTTTTGCTGCATACGGATATTTCTCAATTTGTTTAGCTACTTTTGCGACATCAGTCGGCTCTTTTGTTTTAACAACAAATACATCATTTAATGGGTTTTGCTGTTCAAACGGTTCAAAAGCTTGTCCTTCATCACCCATACTATTAATTAAATCTTTTAACTCTTTATCTTTAGAAGAAAACGTTACCGTATCAACTTGCTTAATTGCATCTAGCTTTTCTTTCATTGCTTTGCGATCATCTGCTGTCGCTGCAGCATCAACGTGAACACGAATTTCCACATCATTTTCAATCAATTTAGCAATATGATTTAAATTCATCATCAACATAAAAAACACGCCTACAAGCAAGAGCGTTACGGTAACCGCACTTGCAGATGCGAATGTCATCCAGCCGTTTCTTCCTAAACTTTTAGATCCTTCACGTAAGTGGCGACCGAATGTTCTAGCCTTCATATCCGTATTCACCTCTTACTTCATCGCGCACAACATTCCCATTTTCAATCGCAATTACACGCTTTCTAATTGTATTTACAATTTCACGGTTATGCGTTGCCATTAAAATAGTCGTACCGCGTTTATTAATCTCCTCAAATATATCCATAATTTCCCAAGAAGTCTCCGGATCAAGATTTCCTGTCGGTTCGTCGGCGATGACAACCTTAGGACTATTCACAATCGAACGCGCAATAGACACACGCTGCTGCTCTCCTCCAGATAGTTCATCGGGGAAAGAATCCATTTTACCCTTTAACTTAACAAGCTCTAGCACTTCTAGCACTCGCTTTTTAATTTCTTCGGGACTTTGCTCAATTACTTCTAGTGCAAAAGCAATGTTTTCATAGACTGTTAATTTTGGAAGCAGCTTGAAATCTTGAAAGACTACACCAATATGACGTCTAAAGATAGGAACTTTGCTATCTTTTATTTTTGCTACATTTGCACCGTTTACAATGATATTTCCTGAAGAAGGCTTTTCTTCACGATACATCATTTTAATAAAAGTGGATTTTCCTGCTCCACTTGGTCCTACGATATAAGCAAACTCACCTTGATTAATCTTGATGCTAATGCCATTGATTGCTTTTACACCGTTCGGATACGTTTTATATACATTTTGCATTTCAATCATAAGTAATCACCTAATCAAGTGTGTTATTTTAATACTATGTAAAACTTGTCAAAATACGACAAAACTCTACAATTCAAACCAAAAATTCGACTCTTCTCACGCGCTTTCTCATTATAACATCACTCTTCGTGAAAATAAGCCCCAAAAATATTACATTTTTATTTCAAATATGACATAAGTAGGATATTTTTAGTAAGGGATGAGAATTTATCCTTATTTTTAATTTTGTTGTTTTTGACTGTTCATTTGCTTCTTATGAATAGCGTTAGGCAGAGCACATTCATGTCTACTTTTGTACAAACAAGGTATGATAAATAAGAAAAAGATGAGGAGAGATAACATGATCACTATTTATGGAAGTTCACGGGAAAACGGAAATACGGAAGAATTGGCTAAAGCAGTCTTAAAAGATATCAATACGGAAGAAGTTTACTTACGTCAGCATACCATTCACCCTATTACTGATATGCGTCACGATGAACATGGGTTTACTAATCAACAAGATGATTATTATGACATAGCGGAGAAAATGGCAGCACACGATACTATTTTATTTGTTACACCTCTCTACTGGTACGCTATGAGCGGATTGATGAAGAACTTTGTGGATCGTTGGTCTGAAAGCCTTAGAGATTCAACCATTAATTTTAAAGAACAAATGAAAAATAAGCGCGTTTATGTATTAGTAGTCGGAGGCACAGGCGCATCTGTAAAGGCCCTTCCTCTTATTATGCAATTTCAATATATTGTCGATTTTATCGGTTCTTCCTTTAGCGGGTACATTATTGGAGAAGCAAATGCACCTGGAGACATTGTTAAAGATGTCAAAGCCCAACAGCAAGCCATTGTCTTAAACGAAGAATTAAAGCAGCTTTAACACAAAAATAAGACGGATATCCGTCTTATTTTTTCTTTGCCAGCCAAGCAGCAACTTTTTTTGCATCTTCTTCATTAATCAGTCCTTTTGGCATACCGCCTTGACCATTATTAATAATGTTTTCAATTTCAGCTTCCGAGTGCTTGCTGCCTACATGCTGCAGGCTTGGTCCATTGGCTCCTCCTAAATCTACTCCGTGACAGCCCGTACAGTTTTTCTTCACAATATCTTCTGCACTCGCTGAAGATTCACCAGCAGATTCATTTTTAGAGCTGCCTCCTCCTCCGCATGCGGACAATACAAGCGCTAGACCGATTGTTAACGTCAGTAATACTTTTTTCAAGCCTTCTCCCCCTTGCTGTAGAGTTTTCACTCTATTATAACCTACTCCAGAATGTTTAAAACACTCTGTTTACAAGGACTTTGTTTCAATTTCATGAATTCTCTCATCACATTTATGTATACGATTAAGCAATTAATTCGTTTCCTAAACGTTTTTTGTATACTACGCGCGAAATTGTCACACTGAGTTCATATAAAAGAAGCAGCGGAACAATGACTAAAATATCCGAAATAAAATCAGGAGGAGTAATAAGTACGGATATCACAATTAAAGCAAAATAAGATAGCTTCCTTGCTTTAGCTAACCTCAATGGATTTAGAACCCCTAAACGCGTTAAAAATAAGACAACTAAAGGCATTTCAAATAAAAAACCAAATGGTAAACACAGATTAAGCATAAAACGAAAATAATGCTCAGCCGTAAACATCAGTGAAAACTGATCATTCGACAGGCCTGTTAAAAACGCTAAAACCATTGGAAACAGAACAAAATAACCGAACCCCAATCCGCTTACAAACAAGAGAAAAAAGAATGGAATGAAGGTAATCATAACCTTGTATTCTTCCTTTTTTAACCCCGGTGAAACAAACCGAAATACTTGATAAGCAGCTACCGGAAGCGTAAAAGCAAGCGCAAAGACAAATGCAATCACCATATAAATCCATACAATTTCACTTGGTCCAAGTACAGCAAGCTTGCCTTCCAAATCTTTCACCAGCCACTGATAAATGTCTTGTACAAATACAAAACTAAAAATAAGTAATACTACAAACGCACAAAGTGTTTTTATAATACGAATTCGCAATTCTTCAAGGTGCTCCATCAAACTCATTTCCCCCATCATATTCCTCTCCTTTCCGACAAGTAGAAATAGACGAGTTTCCTCGTCTATTTCTTTACTTACAATGTCGATTCATTCTCTTTTTGTTCAGAAACGGTTGCTGCCTGCTTTTCTTTGATACTTTCATCATCTGATACAAGCCCTTTTGCAGCTCCTTTAAATTCAGTTAGTGTTCTCCCAAACGCTCGTCCAACTTCCGGCAGCTTAGACGGCCCAAAAATAATTAACGCAATGACCAAAATAATAACTAAACCAGGAATTCCAATATTAGAAAACATACTTGACCTCCTTTCCCTTACTCAGTTTACTGCCGTACTTTTTCTTTCTTTTTCAACTCTTGTTTTTCATGTGCTTTCCCGTGTGCCCGCATACGATCTTCCTCTACTTCCTTAGAAATCTTTAGCCCGCGCGGCACGTTATTCACTTCAACTTCCGTCATACCTTTTCCATCTTTTTTATATTGAAAGGAAGCTCGAGTTGAAATTTCCGCACCAGGTTCTGTTACAAAAGGCACAACGCGATAATCGGCTTGCCATATATCAGGAGTTACCGTACACCTTACATATCCTCTATAATCATTAAAGAATGTGAGGTGTGGATTTTGACTTAAAATTTTATCCGTATCAGCTCGTTTATCTGCCCCGTTCCCTCCGGAAGTGATGGAGGTGCCCACGAACTCTGCACCAATAATTTTTGAATTAAGATTGGAGAAATCCGTGTGTAAATTAGAAGCCCAGTTAGCGTGCACATCTCCAGTTAGTACAATGACGTTGTCCAACTTTTTCTTTTCAATAAAATCAATAACACGCTGACGATTCGCCGTATACCCATCCCATGCATCCATGCTGTATGTAGGCTTAGCCGCCGTTCCAAATTTTCTGGGAGCAAAGAAAATTTGTTGAGCTAGTACGTTCCAGTGACACGCTGATTTTTCAAGATTAGTAAAAAGCCATTTTTCTTGTTCAATCCCTAATAGCGTACGTTTAGGATCAAGAGATTCTGGCGTTTGCGGCTTTGTTCCGTCTCCGTTTGCCTGATCGTCTCTGTATTGACGCGTATCCAACACTTGAAAGGAAGCTAGTTTCCCATATGAAAAGTCACGATACAATCTCATATCCGTTCCGTGAGGCAAGGATGTTTGACGCAAAGGCATATGTTCGTAATAAGCTTGATAAGCTGCCGCGCGGCGTTGAATAAATGCTTCTACTGATTGGCCTTTTTCAGGAATTACATTTGCATAATTGTTTTCTACTTCATGATCATCCCACGTCACAATCCACGGAAAGGCAGCATGAGCAGACTTCAAATTGGCATCTGACCTGTACTGAGCATGCCTGTTTCGATAGTCTTGAAGCGTTTGAATTTCTGCGCTGCTGTGAGTACGAACATTTCCGCTTGCAGCCACATACTCGTTTGGTCCATATTCATAGATGTAATCGCCCAAATGAACCACAAAATCCAATTGTTCTTTAACCATGTGTTCATAAGCTGTAAAGTAACCATGTTCATACTGTTGACACGAAGCGAATGCAAACGTCATGCTGGCTATTTCTGCATTTGCTGAAGGAAGTGTTTTTGTTTTTCCAACCGGGCTTAACTCATGACCGCTTTTAAATCGATAATAATAAATACGGCCTGGCTTTAATCCTTTTACATCAACGTGAACAGAGTGAGCAAGTTCAGGTCTAGCTATTTCTGTTCCTCGTTTGACAATTCGATGAAAGTCTTCATCTTCGGCAAGCTCCCATTTTACTGGAACGGGTTGATTAGGCATTCTCCCGCCATTCAATGGGTCTGGTGCTAATCTTGTCCAAAGAACAATACTGTCTGCTAAAGGATCTCCCGATGCGACGCCTAAAGTGAACGGGTAACTTGAAAATTTAGGCGCTGCCGCTGAAACTTCTACTGCATTTAAACCGATAGACTGAGCAATTGTTAAGCCAAGTGATACTCCTGCTACTTTTCCAGCTCCTTGTAAAAAACGCCTTCTATCAAACCCTTTACTCGAAGAAAAACTGTTCTGTTTTACTTGCTCTATTAATTCGTGTAACGATTTATTTGCCACTGCACATGCCCCTTCCTCTTGATTTAACTCAAATTATAAAAGCTGTTTGTAAAAGAGGTATAAAGGATTGTAAAGAAGCATTTACCATAAAATAGGTATTTTAAACCATTTTATTTCATTGACAAAATAAGCGAACAGACGACAGCAACCTTTAAATTTCTGCATTTTCTTAATTTTCTATCTACAAATAGTTCTTTACGCTCGTTTTTCTTCATTCAAATTTTACAAAGTCCTAACAACTAAAAAAAGGCAGCATACCGAGGTATACTGCCTTTTGATTAAATATGAGAACGTAAATACGCATCAATAAACGGATCTAGATCTCCATCCATTACACTTTGCGTGTTTCCGACTTCCGTATTTGTGCGGTGATCTTTTACTAACGAATACGGATGGAATACGTAAGAACGAATTTGACTTCCCCATCCAATATCTTTTTGTTCTCCGCGGATTTCAGCTAGCTGTTCTTGCTGCTTCTCAATTTCTAACTGATACAACTTAGATTTTAACATCTTCATTGCTTGCTCACGGTTTTTAATTTGTGAACGTTCCGTCTGACAAGATACGACTACATTAGTTGGGAGGTGAGTAATACGAACAGCTGAATCTGTTGTATTGATATGCTGACCTCCGGCACCGCTTGCACGGTACGTATCAACCTTCAAATCTTCCGTACGAATATCAATTGAAATTTCATCGTTAAATTCCGGCATTATGTCGCACGATACGAATGACGTATGACGACGGCCTGATGAATCAAACGGAGAAATACGAACGAGACGATGAACGCCTTTTTCAGCTTTTAAATACCCGTACGCATTATGGCCTTTAATTAAAAGCGTTACACTTTTAATACCAGCTTCATCCCCAGGTAAGTAATCAAGTGTTTCTACTTTGAAACCTTTTTTCTCCGCCCAGCGCGTATACATACGTAGTAACATTGAACCCCAATCCTGTGATTCTGTTCCACCAGCACCTGGGTGCAATTCTAAAATGGCGTTATTTTTATCATACGGCTCGCTTAAAAGCAGCTGTAATTCAAAGTCGTTCATGCCTGAAATAAGCTCTTTTAGTTCACTAACTAGTTCTTCTGCTAAATCTTCATCGTATTCTTCTTTTACAAGTTCATGAGATATCTGTAAATTTTCATATGTTTCATCTAAGTGGTTAAATTGATTTACTGCATCTTTTAAACCATTGGCTTCATTAATAACAGTCTGAGCTGCCTGCTGGTCATTCCAAAAATTTGGATCAGCCATAGTCTCATCTAATTCATCGATACGAGCTTGTTTTGTATCGAGGTCAAAGAGACCCCCTAAAGTCCGCTAATCGCTTAGCTGTTTTGTCAAGTTCTTGCTTAATTTCTACTAAATCCATGAGTTAAACACCTCTATTTTATTTTTGACGCACAGGAAGGAAATGAGAAGACTCATTTCCTTCCTGTACTAGTTCATTCTATACTAATTGACTCTTATTTTATGATTCTTTACCGCAGCAGTTTTTATACTTTTTGCCACTTCCGCAGATACAAGGATCATTTCGGCCAACTTCTATCGCATTTACTTTTGGCTTCTTCTTAGCCGGCGCGTCTCCTTCTTTTGGATGAACAGCCGCCTGGCCTTGTGCTACTTCTTGACGCTCAAGGTTGTTGTTAATTTCTGCTTTCATGATATACTTCGTCACTTCTTCTTCAATGGTTGCAATCATATTTTCGAACATCGCAAAACCTTCCATTTGGTATTCGCGAAGAGGATCTGTTTGGCCGTACGCACGAAGGTGGATACCTTGGCGAAGCTGATCCATCGTATCGATATGATCCATCCATTTAGAATCAACTGCTCTAAGAACAACTACTTTTTCAAATTCACGCATTTGTTCTTCAGGGAGCTGCTCTTCTTTTTCATTATAACGAGCTTTTGCATGATCTACCAGCAGTTCTACCATTTCTTCAGGCTCTTTACGGCGAAGATCTTCTTCTGTGACTTCACCTTCCTCAAGAACATTAGCATTTACGTAATCAATAATCGCTTGTAAATTCCATTCTTCTTCTAATTCTTCACGCGGTGTATTTACCTCAACCACACGCTGTAGCGTTGATTCAATCATACGTTCTACAATTGCACGTAAGTTGTCTGAATCAAGCACTTCAAAGCGCTGTTTGTAAATAACTTCACGCTGCTGACGAAGAACATCATCATATTGAAGCAATTGTTTACGCGCATCAAAGTTATTACCTTCAACACGTTTTTGAGCGGATTCAACAGCTCTTGTTACAATTTTACTTTGAATTGGCTGTGAATCATCCATGCCAAGACGATCCATCATGGCCATCATATTATCAGAACCAAATCGGCGCATTAATTCATCTTCCATGGATAGATAGAATTGAGATACCCCTGGGTCCCCTTGACGTCCAGCACGTCCGCGGAGCTGATTATCAATACGGCGTGATTCATGACGCTCTGTACCAATTACAGCAAGACCTCCAGCTTCAACGACACCTTCACCTAGTTTGATATCCGTACCACGACCGGCCATATTTGTTGCGATTGTTACCGCACCTTTGTGACCCGCATTCTCGATAATATCCGCTTCACGCTCATGCTGTTTTGCATTTAAAACGTGATGGCGAATGCCTTTTTTCTTTAATAAAGCTGATAAAACTTCAGATGTTTCGATCGCAACTGTACCAACAAGAACAGGCTGTCCTTTTGCGTGGCGCTCGGCAATATCTTCCACTACCGCATTAAACTTGCCTTCCATTGACTTGTAAATTAAATCCGCTTTATCATCACGTGAAATTGGCTTGTTTGTCGGAATAACAACAACGTGCATGTTGTAGATATTACGGAATTCTTCTTCTTCCGTTTTAGCTGTACCCGTCATACCTGATAATTTTTCATACATACGGAAGTAGTTTTGGAATGTAATTGTAGCTAACGTCATGCTTTCATTTTGAATCTCAACGTTCTCTTTAGCTTCGATAGCTTGATGCAAGCCGTCACTAAAACGTCTTCCTTTCATTAAACGACCAGTAAATTGGTCAACGATTACGACTTGATCTTCATCAATTACGTAATCCACATCGTTTTGCATCGTTACATGTGCTTTAAGCGCTTGGTTGATGTGATGGTTTAGTGCTACGTGTGAAATATCAAATAAGTTTTCAATGCCAAATGCGCGCTCGGCTTTTGACATACCTTCTTCGGTTAGCTGAACGCTTTTTGTTTTGATATCAAAAGTAAAATCGGTTTCTTTATCAAGCGTGCGAACGAATGCATTAGCTTGAATATAAAGCGCAGTTGATTTCTGTGCGCTGCCGGATATAATAAGCGGCGTACGTGCTTCATCGATTAAGATAGAGTCAACTTCATCGATTACAGCAAAATGAAGCGGACGTTGAACCATTTGTTCTTTATAAAGCACCATGTTATCACGTAAATAGTCAAATCCTAATTCATTATTTGTACTATACGTAATATCCGCTGCATATGCTTCTTGTTTTTCTTCACGCGTCAAATGGTTTTAAGTTTAACCCTACTTTCAAGCCTAAGAATTCATATAAACGACCCATTTCACTAGCATCACGGCTCGCTAAGTATTCATTGACTGTTACTACATGTACACCTTTGCCTGTAATGGCGTTTAAGTATACAGGCATAGTAGCTGTCAACGTTTTACCTTCACCCGTTTTCATTTCTGAGATATTCCCTTCATGCAGAGAAATACCCCCCATTAGCTGAACTTTGTACGGATACATGCCTAACACACGTTTCGCTGCTTCACGTACAACCGCAAAAGCTTCATCTAATAGGTTATCGAGCGATTCGCCATTTTGGTAGCGCTGTTGAAATTCAGCTGTTTTTTCACGAAGCTGATCGTCCGTTAAAGACGCTATTTCAGGACCTAACGCATCAATTTGGTCCGCCATTTTTTCTAAACGGCCGATTTGGCGCTGATTGCCGTCAAACACTTTTTTAAATAATCCAAGCATATTAAAACGCTCCTCTATTTATAATCAGTACATTTTATACTATTTTCATTCATATCTGTATCTTTCATTATAAAACATTCTGAGTAAAATTGTAACATTGCAGCTAAACAAGTAGCAACTTGTACCCTTTTTCGTCTGTCTCTTTACTAGTGCTACTCTATTAACGAGTTATTTTCTATTGTGATTTGCCCTGCCTCACTCTTACAATAAAAAAGGGGAATGTAGAATGAACGTTCAAATGATTACGAAAGAACAAGCTTGGGAAGTCCGACATATCGTCATGTGGCCTGATAAAGATTTCAGCTATGTTCAGCTGAAAGATGATCCATCAGGAATGCACTATGGACTGTTTGAAAAAGGAGAGTTAAAATCAGTTGTTTCCTTATTTATAACAGGTGATGAAGCTCAATTTCGGAAATTTGCTACTCTCAAAGAAGAACAGGGAAAAGGGTACGGTAGTCATTTGCTAAAAGAGGTTTTGTTCAAAGCCAAGAATCTTGGGATACGAAGGGTCTGGTGTAACGCAAGAGAAAATAAAGTATCTTTTTATCAGGCATTCAAAATGAAAGAAACCACGCGTATATTCACCAAATCTTCTACGCGCTATGTAGTCATGGAACTATTTTTTTAAACAGCTAAAAAAGCAGCGTGCGGAAGCACGCTGCTTTTATTTTACTGCTCTTATTTAAGAAAGACTTTAACCTTTAGTTTGGTTCAATCAATCCATATCGTCCATCTTTTCTTCGGTACACGACATTTGTAATGTTTGTCTCAGCGTTTGTAAATACAAAAAAACTATGTCCTAACATATTCATTTGTAAAATAGCCTCTTCGCTATCCATTGGTTTTAAATTAAATCGTTTTGTACGAACTAGCTCTAATTCATCTTCTTCAGTTGCAACAGCTACGTTCGCTTCGCTTTCTAATGCTGCAAATAGATACTTCTCAGCACCTTTTTCACGCATTTTTCGATTCACTTTTGTTTTATGCTTACGAATTTGACGCTCTAATTTATCTAGGACAAGATCGACAGCTGCGTATAAATCACTGTGGGTCTCTTCAGCTCTCAATACGAGATCATTCATTGGGATTGTGACTTCTATTTTTTGATCGTTATTGTAGACTTTTAAGTTTACATTTACGTCAGCAGTTGGTGTCTCGTCGAAATAACGCTCTAACTTACCAAGCTTTTTCTCTACGTATTCCCTAATTGCTGGAGTCACCTCAATGTTTTCACCGCGAATGTTATACATCATGTTCGAACTCCTCCTTTAATCCATTGCTATACTTCTACAATTCTACAATACCCGACACAATCCCTTCCTAAACTATTAAAATTTTTTGAAAATTTAGTGAAAATTTTTGGAACCTGAGAAAAGTTTATGAAAAAACCAAAAAAATAGACCTTCTTCATAAGAAGAAGGGTTGTATTTTTTACGCAAAATTAATTTTTTTTATCGTAAAACATCCCATCAAACGATTTCATTTCGTAAGGGTTTACATAGCTGTTATTATGCTTTTTTTTCGCTTTTAGCAAACGGAGATCCTCCATGATTCGATGCCGAATGAAGATCAGCTTTTGATCAATCGTCTTATTCATTTCGACAATTTTCTTACCCATCCATTCATGATCTCTACTTTTTGGGGGCAGCTTCTCCATGAGGTCACGTCTTTTTAATAGAAGATACTCTAATTTCTGAATGTCTTCTTCTCGATTTTTGTCAGAAAATGTTTGAGTAAGCTGGTAAATCTCATCAGTTATCTGATACAGTTCGTTTATCATATTTATGCTTGGCCGCCGCTTCCATGGACTTGCTGGCGGTGAAGCTGCACAACTTGCTTCCATGTATCGCGGAATTCTGTTACATATTGTTCGGCTTCATCCAAGCTCTCTATGTCATTTTTTGTGTTAGCTTCAATTAAACACTGGTTGATATAGTCATACATAGTCATCATAGACTTAGCAACTTGCACGTTTGTATCAAGGGTAATCATTAATTCTTGAATAATATTTTGTGCTTTTAACAAATTCATATTTTTTAGCTCCATATTTTTTTCCTGTATGCCTGTTCGTGCAAGCTTGATAAATTTTAAACACCCGTTATACAGCATAAGCGTTAACTCTCCTGGAGAGGCAGTCTGAACAGCTCCTTGCTGATACGCCTGATACGGATTATTTGCTGCCATAAACGTTCACTCCTTCTTAACTAAAATATTGCGATAACTGCGCGCTTTGGGCATTTGCATTTTGAATAGCTTTCTCCATTGCTGTAAACTGGCGATAATACCGGTCCTCTATTTGTGTGAGCCTGCTTTCAAAACTAGTGATTTGGCTATTTACGCTTTTTAAATTACGCCCAAGCAAAAATTGTTCGCTTGTCCATGTTGAACGGCCAGCGCGCTGTTCGACTTTGGATACGGTTTGAGTAATCGTATCTCGTAAACGTCGTACAATTCCTTTTTCACTTGTTGTACTTCCACTTTTCATAAATAAATCCATAACAGACTGCGGGTCTTTTTCAATTGCTTCTTTTAATTTAGTCCCGTCACCTTCAATCACTAGCTTGCCTCGATCACTATAGTTTGCGCTAGTTGAAATACCGATGTCCGTTAGCTGTGAAAATGCTCCGCTCACTCCTGATACAGAGGCATACCAGTTAGAACGCATTTGATTTAGCCCGCTTGATAAAATTGTGTCTCCTTTTAACAAACCGCTTTTTGCTTTATCATCCCACTGCTCAGCTTGTTTGTCCGTTAGCTTTTCTCTTTCTTGATCCGTCAAAGGCTGATAGTTCCGGTCCCTTTCTTCCGTAACCTTTCCATTAATCTTCTCAATCAGCTCATTATATTTGGTCACAAAATCTTTAATTGTATCAAATACTTTTTGCGTATCATTGCTTACGTTAACGCGCACATCTCCTGTGAAATTATTTTGGAGGGTATAAGTCACACCTCCCGTTGTAAACGTATTGGATTTACGAGTTGTTTCTAGACCGTTTAGCGTAAATGTTGCATCTGTTCCGCCGGTTTCCTCTTGGGTATCTAATTTTAAGAAATTTGTTAAAAACGCTCCTGAAAAAACCATCTTTTGACCGCCTGCACCACCGGATTTTGATAAATCTCCTGTGTCTTTGCGAGTAAAAACAACTTTATCTGTTCCTTCGTCGTAAAAGGCTGAAATACCTACTTTTGAATTACTGAGTTGGGTCAAAACAGTATTTAATGACGCTGAACCATCAAATTCAAATGACATACTGCCGTCTTCATTATCTCCTGTTGCTTTTCCATTGCTATCATACGTTGTAATAGAAAACTGAAGGACATTTTGCTTATACGTAAATCCTTGAATAGTGCTACCGTTTGCTAACGTGGTACCGAATGTCATTTCTCCTGTATTCATATTAACGAATACATCATTCTCTCCTATTAAAGTAGGATCGCCTGTAGTTTTTATATTAAACTCTTGAGAAGATTCTCCATTTTTCACTTCAATAGAAGAAGGCAGGCTCCCCTCAAAAATGGCTCCTTCGGATAGCTTGGCAGTCTTTGTATCAGCACTTATTGTAATATCAGGTTGCTTGACCTCTTTTTCACTCCACGCACTGCCAAGCAAGGTTTTTTGCTCCCATAAACTTTTAGTAGGGTCAATAGTGCCCTCTGAAATTTTCCCACTACTAATATTTTGCGCAGCAGTCGCCATTGTCACGTTTGAAAGGGTATAAGACGCGTTTACTGCTGAGGAAGTTGCAGTTGCTTTTACTTTCGTTTCATCTGCTGAAGATACCGTTTTGGATGAATAAGAAGACTGCAAGGTCATATTAAAAGCAAGATTATTAAAGTCTGATAGAAGCAAGTTCATTGAGCGATAATCATCTCGCTGCCACTCTAACGTTTGCTTTTGTTTTTTCATTTTATCAATAGGCAGTCGTTCGGCCTTCATTAAATCACTGACGATTTGATCAATATCCATTCCGCTTGCTAACCCACTTACTCTTACCACTTATCATCACCACCGTTTTTTATTTATCTATTCATTAACTGTTCGTTATAAAATTTGAGTGTATTGTATGAAAGCTTTCTATTAGAATATAGGTTTACCGCTTCTCTATTTTGTATCGGTGAAACAAAACAAATTTTCATAGGTCAAATGGTGCAAGATAGAAAAAGCTCACTTATTTTCCTACAATAAGTGAGCTTTTTATTATTGGCCAAACAAGTTTAGTTTCTGAGATAAATTTCTTTGAATATCCTTAGGAATAAGGTATGGTGCTATATTTATAATATCTCGTAATGAATCAATGGTTACAGAGGCAGATAAATTTATATATTCATCCGTTGTATCCGCTTGTTCAAACGAAATGGAATCTGGCAAGTTATTGAGTAAAGTAATTTCGTTCATGTCTTTATCGACTGTGACATCAGAAGACTCGTCAATATTTAAGCGATCCCATACAAGGGACATAGGAATCGGCATTCTTCCTAAATGCACGCTGTTCACCTTTAAAACAAGCTTTCCATTTTCGGCATTTGGTGTTACGTCAACTACAAACTGTGATTCCATAAAAGATACTACATGTTTATTAATATAAAATTTTATATGTTCCGGAAGCAACTCGGCTTCTGCTCCCTCAACCGTTTCATCATTTTCATAAAGGTAGCTGCGCAAATAATCGTTAACGTCGCTCTCGCTCAATCGGTAGCCTAAAATAGGGGAGCCCCCGTTCAGTTCTAGCGACGTCGCATGTGCGGACTTTTCTTGTGCTATTGAAGATAATGAAGCAGTCTGATCAAGCTTTTCAACATTTCTAACTGGACTAATGAAAAAATACAACCCAAATAAAAGGATAATAAATAGAAAAATAATAGCTATAAATTTTCTCAAACACACGCACCCTTTCAAACATTCTTCTTGGAATATAATACCGATTTATCTTTTATCATACAAGATAAATAAGATATATGTCGAAAACTTGTATAAGATGTACGTATATAGCGGAAATTCGGAGCAACAAATAAGTCTATAATGAATAAATTAAGTCTTTTTCAACTCGAAATTTTTTAAATTCTGTAACTTAAAAGCGATTTTTATAGGAATTTGATAATTGGCACACTTCTTGCTTATTATAAAGGTAAGGGGAGGAATTTCTATTTATATTTTCAGAATTTACTTTATTTTCTAATATTCTTTCGATAATTTTAAAGGAGTGAATACGATGGGAAACAAAACAGAATCACACGGAAAGTTAAAGCAACGTCACGTTTCCATGATTTCCATTGCAGGTATTATCGGAGCCGGCTTGTTTGTAGGAAGCGGATCCGTTATTAACGCAACAGGACCAGCAGCAGTAGTTTCATATGCAGCAGCCGGACTGTTAGTCGTTCTATTAATGCGTATGCTCGGTGAAATGGCTATGGTAAATCCAGATAAAGGTTCATTCGCGACATATGCTCAGCAAGGAATTGGCGCGTGGGCAGGTTATGCTGTTGGATGGCTTTACTGGTTTTTCTGGCTAATTGTAATTGCAATCGAAGCCACTGCAGGAGGAGCAATTGTTCATGAATGGCTCCCTTCCGTACCAATTTGGCTTTTAAGTTTAATCTTAACCTTTGCATTAACCTTAACGAACTTGTTCTCTGTCAAATCATTTGGAGAATTTGAATATTGGTTTGCCATGATTAAAATTGTGGCAATCGTTGCCTTTATGGGAATTGGTTTAGCGATTATTTTCGGGTTAATCCCAGGTACATCTTCACCTGGTTTAGCTAATTTAACGGGGCACGGTGGCTTTATGCCAAAAGGCACGAACTCTATCTTTTTAGGAGTTATTACCGTTATTTTCTCTTATTTTGGAGCTGAAATTGCGGCTATTGCAGCTAGTGAATCAGAAAATCCAGCAAAAGCTATTACAACTGCTATTCGCAGTGTTGTATGGCGAATTTTAATTTTCTATATTGGTTCAGTTGCTATTTTAGTAACTCTTTTACCTTGGAACTCAGCTGATTTACTAAAAAGTCCGTACGTAACAATGTTAGAAATGGTCAACATTCCAGCAGCTGCACAAATTATGAATTTAGTCGTATTAGTATCCGTTTTGTCTTGCTTAAACTCTGCTTTATATACGAACTCACGAATGATTTTATCATTAGCTCAAAAAGGACAAGCTCCTCGCGCTTTAGCAAAGGTAAGCAAATCAGGCGTGCCGGCAAGAGCCGTATGGATTAGCACAGCTGCCGCATATGTATGTGCTATCTTTAGCTTCGTTTCGCCGGATAAACTCTTTTTATTCTTAGTTAACGCATCAGGAGCCATTGCTCTTATTGTTTACTTAGCTATCGCTATTTCGCATTTACGCCTGCGTAAGAAAATGATTCAAGCCAACCAGCCAATTAAAGGAATGAAAATGTGGTTGTTTCCGTATTTAACATACGTAACAATTGCTGTTATTACCGTGATCTTTTTATCAATGGCATTTATTGATTCGATGCGCTCACAGTTTTTCTTAACTCTTGGATTAACCGTTGTGGTTCTTCTTTCATACTCGTTCATCAAAAAAACAAACAACAAGCGACCTGACGATCAATTTTCCGAGTCAGAAAATATTG
>NZ_JYOO01000008.1 GCF_000956595.1 Priestia aryabhattai B8W22
TTTTTCTTCCAGCCACACATCAACTAAATTGCCAGCTTCGCTTTGGTCCAATACGAATGAACCGTTGCTGTATCGGTCGCTAGCCCGCATTGTAGATGGATCAACCTGCTCGATCTGACCTTTAGATGATTCCACTATCATGTAATGTTCTTTAGAGATTACTTTTACTTTTGCAATTTGATGCGGATTAGATTTTAGTTCTCGGACCATCACTAGCCCTCGTTTTGCTCGTGCTGATTCTTCAAACTCAGTAATTTTTGTCTTTTTCACAGCTCCTCGCTGCGTGGCGATAAATAATTCAGTTGATAGAGCTTCATCTTCATCGAAGATAACGCCGCTTACAACATAATCCTCGTCTTTTAAGTTAATTCCTTTTACACCAGAAGCGCGAGTTCCTACAATATTGATTTCTTCTTCCCGGAAACGCAGTCCGTAGCCAGAGCGAGTGGCAATAAACACTTGTTTTTTACCATCCGTTTGATATACATCGACTACTTCATCATCGCCTTTTAAATTAACGGCGACAAGAGCTTTGGAGTAGCGCTGTGCTTTATATTGAAGTAATTCTGATTTTTTGACCATACCATTTTTCGTAAAGAAAAGCAGATACTGATTTTCTTTAAATTCTTTTACCGGTATCGCCCGTACAATTTGCTCTTCTTTATCAATTGGAACAATGTTCATGATATGCTGCCCCATGTCTTTCCACCTGATATCAGGAAGTTCGTGCACTGGCATATATAAATAGTTCCCTTTGTTTGTGAAGATAAGCAGTGTTTCGGTTGTATTAATTTCATACTTCGCTAAAATTCGGTCCGTATCTTTCATACCGAAGTCTTGCCCGTTAGACGCGGCGTAAGAACGAAGACTTGTTCGTTTTACGTATCCGTCTTTTGTGACTGTTACCATCACTTCTTCAGATGGAACCATCACTTCTAGATTAATCTTAATTTCTTCGATTTCTGCTTCAATTTTTGAGCGGCGTTCTGTACTGTATTGCTTTTTTACACGGCGTAATTCTTTTTTGATTACATTAAAAAGTTTTTTCTCGCTATGTAAGATTTCTTCTAACTCGTTAATTTTAGCACCTAGCTCTTCAGCTTCCGCCTGTAGAGCTGTAATGTCCGTGTTTGTCAAGCGGTATAATTGAAGCGACACAATCGCTTCTGCTTGAGGTTCTGTAAATTCATATTTAGCAATTAAATTATTTTTAGCATCCCGCTTATCTTTAGAAGCTCTAATAGTTGCAATAACTTCATCTAAAATCGACAGTGCTTTAATCAATCCTGCTACAATATGTTCGCGTTCACGTGCTTTTTGCAGTTCGTATTTAGAACGATTTGTTACCACTTCTCTTTGATGATCAATATAAGCATCAAGAATGTTAGGTAAACTCATAAGCTTTGGTCGCTTTTTAGCAATAGCAACCATGTTAAAATTATACGGTACTTGCAGATCTGTATTTTTGTAAAGGAAGTGAAGTACTCCTTGAGCATTTGCATCTTTTTTTAGTTCTACTACGATACGCAGGCCGGTACGATCCGTTTCATCGCGAACTTCAGCAATGCCTTCCACTTTTTTATCTAAACGAAGCTCATCCATTTTCTTAACAAGGTTGGCTTTGTTTACTTCAAATGGAATTTCCGTAATAACAATTTGCTGTTTTCCGCCGCGAATGGACTCCACTTCCGTTTTTCCGCGAATAATAATTTTCCCTTTACCTGTCTCGTAGGCTTTCTTAATTCCGTCTACACCTTGAATGATTCCCCCTGTAGGAAAATCAGGACCTTGAATAGCCGTCATCAACTCTTCAATTGTACACGTTGGTTTATCAATTCGCATGATCGTTGCGTCAATTACTTCACCTAAATGATGGGGAGGAAGTTCCGTAGCATAACCAGCTGAAATACCCGTGGATCCATTCACTAGCAAGTTAGGAAACATAGCCGGTAACACAGTTGGTTCGCTGCTTGTATCATCGAAGTTAGACACAAACTCAACCGTTTGTTTGTCAATATCTCGTAGAAGTTCTGCAGCAATCGATGAAAGGCGAGCTTCTGTATAACGCATTGCTGCTGGGGGATCTCCATCAATACTTCCGTTGTTTCCGTGCATTTCGATTAATACATTTCTAACTTTCCATTCTTGACTCATTCGAACCATGGCATCATATACAGATGAATCACCATGAGGGTGATAGTTACCAATTACGTTTCCTACAGTTTTAGCTGACTTGCGAAACCCTTTTTCTGCTGTATTTCCATCTACGTGCATTGCATATAAAATACGGCGCTGAACGGGTTTTAACCCGTCTCTTGCATCCGGCAATGCGCGCTCTTGAATAATATATTTACTATATCGACCAAAACGGTCGCCTAGTACATCCTCAAGAGGTAAATCTAAAAAGCGTTCTGTTTGTGTCATTGTATGTCCTCCTCTGCGACCGTTAATACATTTTCATTATCTAAAATATTTGGATCTTCTTCTAATCCAAACGCTACGTTACTTTCAATCCATTTTCTGCGAGGTTCTACTTTATCGCCCATCAAAGTGGTCACACGACGATCAGCGCGGGCAGCATCATCAATACGAACACGAATCAGCGTACGCGTCTCTGGGTTCATTGTTGTTTCCCAAAGCTGATCTGCGTTCATTTCACCGAGACCTTTGTAGCGCTGAATCATATAGCCTCTTCCTACCTTGTCAATTGCACCTTGCAATTCTTCGTCACTCCATGAATATTCAACCACTTCTTTTTTACCTGACCCTTTACTTACTTTGTAGAGCGGTGGAAGAGCAATAAATACTTTTCCTGCTTCCACAAGCGGTTTCATATAGCGGTAGAAAAACGTTAGCAGAAGCACTTGAATATGAGCCCCATCCGTATCCGCATCGGTCATGATGACTATTTTATCGTAGTTAATATCATCAATTGTAAAATCTGCGCCTACTCCTCCGCCTATCGCGTGGATGATTGTACTAATTTCTTCGTTTTTAAAAATATCTTGAAGCTTGGCTTTTTCGGTATTGATAACCTTCCCTCGCAGTGGCAGCACAGCTTGAAAGCGGCGATCCCTTCCTTGTTTTGCTGAACCTCCGGCGGAATCCCCTTCGACTAAGTACAGTTCGTTTCGCTGAGGATTTCTTGATTGCGCAGGTGTTAACTTCCCGCTTAGAACGGTTTCTTGACGCTTTCGTTTCTTCCCGTTCCTTGCGTCTTCTCTGGCCTTTCGTGCCGCTTCACGCGCTTGAGCCGCTTTGATTGCTTTTTTTACAAGAAGAGAGCTTACGTCCGGGTTTTCTTCTAAGAAATAGGCAAGTTTTTCAGAAATAACTGCATCTACGGACGAACGAGCTTCACTTGTACCTAACTTTCCTTTTGTTTGTCCTTCAAACTGAAGCAACTCTTCAGGTATTCTAACGGAAACGATGGCCCCTAAGCCTTCTCGTATATCCGTTCCTTCTAAGTTTTTGTCTTTTTCTTTTAGCAGGCTTACTTTACGGGCGTATTCATTAAATGCGCGCGTCATAGCGCTTTTTGCACCGGACTCATGCGTTCCGCCATCTTTGGTACGAACATTATTAACAAATGATAAAATGGTTTCAGAATAACCATCGTTAAATTGAAAGGCAAATTCAACTTCAATATTATGATGAATACCTTCAAAAAAGACGACTGGATGAAGTGAATCTTTTTCTTCATTTAAATATGAAACGAAGGCTTGAATACCTGTTTCATAATGAAAGATATCGTGACGATCATGCCTTTTATCGATTAACTCTATTTTGAACCCTTTTAACAGAAAAGCCGATTCGCGGAGCCGTTCACAAAGCGTATCATAATTGTACACGGTTGTTGAAAAAATCGTGGCATCCGGTTTGAAATGAATCGTTGTTCCCGTTTTTTTCGTTTTCCCTATTTTTTCTAGAGTGGTAACCGGCTTTCCTCCATTTTCAAAGCGCTGTTCATAAATAAATCCATCTCTATGAATAGTTACAGTCAACCATTCAGACAGCGCATTTACAACAGATGCACCTACTCCATGTAAACCTCCACTTGTTTTATATCCACCCTGCCCGAATTTACCTCCTGCATGCAAGATGGTTAAAATAACTTCAGGCGTTGGTTTTCCTAGTTTATGCATGCCCGTTGGCATACCTCGACCTTTATCTTGTACAGAAATTGAATTATCTTTGTGAATGGTTACAATAATTTCTTCTCCATAGCCTGCTAGTGCTTCATCGACGGAGTTGTCGACGATTTCATATACTAAATGATGCAGACCACGTGTATCCGTACTTCCAATATACATACCAGGACGTTTACGAACGGCATCTAATCCTTCTAGTACTTGAATTGCATCTTCATTATAATTAAATTGTTGTTTCCGAGCCATTCATACTACCCCTTTCATCACAACGAACATTACTACATTATGTATGAAACACAAACGTTTGCGCTTCGTGTCTAAGAATAAATGATCATGTATCCTATCTTTTAGTTTTATAGTGTTCGCATCAATAGAACGTATGTTTCTATTTTTGCGTACTTACAAGATTTTAGCACAAATTTCCGTATTATAAAAGCAATATCTTGTGTATTCATGGATTATAAGCCTTATAAAGCTAGCTGTCTAACGTCTATTGTAGCGGAAACGCTCTTACTATTTCAACGCATGGTGAAACCCATGCAAGCAGTGTGCATGGGTTGGTTGTTCTGCTTATAGATCTTACTTTGTTAAAGCATGCTCGACTTTTATACAACGATCCATAACTACAGTATACCCTTTTTTAGCGAGCAGGTCATATGCTTCTTCATTAATTAAACCAGATTGCGCCCAAAATACGTCTGCATCTACTTCTAAAAACTCTTCTGCAACTTCAAGCAAATGCTCAGAGCGACGAAATACGTTAACGATATCAATATGCCCTTCAATTTCTTTTAATGAAGATACGGCTTTTACGCCGAGCGCTGAGTTGATTGTGGGGTTCACCGGAATTATCTCGTAACCTTGCTGCTGCATGGCTTCTGAAACCATATAAGACGTTCGATGAGGATTATCTGATAAACCCACTACAGCAATGCGCTTGCTTTTTTTTAATATTTTACCAAGCTCTTGACGGGAAGGAATTTTAATGGACATGTCTATTACCTCTCTTAGCTATATAATATGTACTGAACAACATTCGCGATTTACAGTTGATTTCCTGCATATAGTACCCGTTTTCTCTATTTTTGTAAACGTCTTCTTTTTTTAAAATAATTGTCTCTCACCTAAAACTAGCTATGTTTTTTTAAGTATCTCATGGTAAAATAGAAACGATATAGAAATAAAGGAGCTTTCAAACATGAATTATTTATTACCTATTCTTGCCTATATCTTGGGCTCTATTCCTTTTGGACTAGTTGTTGGAAAACTAGGATACGGCATCGATATACGAGAGCATGGAAGCGGCAATTTAGGCGGCACCAACTCATTTCGTACATTGGGTGTAAAAGCCGGAATTATCGTTACGCTTGGAGACATTCTAAAAGGTACCCTAGCAGCTTCTTTACCGCTTTTATTTGATACAAATCAAAACATTCTCTTCATTGGTTTATTTGCTGTCATTGGCCATATTTTTCCTATTTTCGCGAAATTTAAAGGCGGAAAAGCTGTTGCCACATCCGCCGGAGTGATTTTATGTTATGAACCTCTTTTATTTGTTTTCGTGTTATTATGTTTTTTTATCTGCTTATACATAACGAAGTATGTATCACTGTCATCAATGGTTACCGGGGTATTAACCTTTATCTACACGCTATTTAAACAAGACTACATGCTTATTATGATTATTGGTGTAATTGTAGCCTTTGTCATTTACAGACACCGGGCAAACATTACGCGAATTCTTAACAAAACAGAACCGAAAGTCACATTTTTATCAGGTAAAAAGAAATAAGAGGATTTTCCTCTTATTTCTTTTTTTATAACTACTTTGTAAGCGAATACATTTCTTGTTTATTAGTTATACTGATACTAAAATAAGGAGGTGAATGATGTGAAGAAAAAATGCCCTATTTGCAAACGTAATAAGAAAATGGATTCACAGCTAGAAGGAAGCCGCTACTGCGTTCACTGCTGGGAAACTATTGGAAAACAATATGATTTTAAATGAAAGAATGAAACGATTTAATATAGAAATGAAGCATTCGCCTCTATATTAAATCGTTTTATTTTATCTCGTTCCTTCCTAGCTGGATTCGTATATATTGGTAATTTATCTATCTTTCTACTATAATAAATGTATCCGCAGTATTGGAAGGAGCATAATTAATGAAATTAACAGTAACAGAAGCAGCAGCTACGTGGTACAAAGACGAAATGATGCTAGAAGGAAACGAAACAATTCGCTTTTTTGTTCGCTACGGCGGATGCAGCAACGTTCAAAAAGGTTTTTCTTTAGGTGTAAACACAGATTCTCCTAAAAACGTTGGCGTTGAAACAAAAGTTGACGGTTTAACATTTTTCGTAGAAGATGAAGACCTTTGGTACTTTGATGGTCATGATTTGACCGTGAACTATAATGAAGAAACAAAAGAACCTGACTTTCATTACGAAGCGTAAGAAAAAAGCATCGATTTATCGATGCTTTTTATTTTTACGCTTAACCCTGCTTTTTGGCATCTTCATAGGCTTTATGCCATTCCGGATAATTACGGCGAATCGAAATAGGCTTAAAGTTTTCTTTTTTCACACATACGTGCGACGATGTTCCTGTTAACGCAAGTTCTTCATTTGAATTAAAAATTTCGTATCCGTACACAACGCGTAGACCGTCATAGTTCTCAACCCAAGTATGTACCACAGCTGTCTCGCCATAATGAAGCGGCTTTTTATATGACGCCTGTATATCAATAACTGGCGACAGCACACCGTCTCTTTCCATTTGTGCATAGCTAAAACCTAAATCACTGATAAACTGCGTTCGGCCTATTTCCATCCATACTAAATAGTTAGCATGATACACAACGCCCATCTGATCGGTTTCTGCATAGCGCACTTCGATCTCTTTCTTCGATACTAGCATGATTCTACCTCCTATTGCACTGTTCCTGTTTTATCTTACCATACAAGGAGAATATACTCCTACTAGTTTGGTCATGGCTCAGTAGGTTGTAAGACTAAGCGCTTCTTGAATTCGGTATATCAGTGTTTCCAGCCGCGTCATCTTATTTTCATACTTTTTATAGGGAAGCGTATATGTGTGACCTTTATTTGTCCATAGACGGTCAAAATAAGCGTTTAGTTCGGTCATAACCTTTTCGTTAGGAGGTCCTGATACTTTAATATCCGTTTCTAAGTTTAAATCAGCTAAATTTCGCTTGGTGAAATTTGCTGCTCCTGCAATAATAGTGGCGTTTCTTTTGTTTTGAATTAATAAGGTTTTACAATGATACTGCTCTATTCCTGTATGATACCAGCGAATTTTAATATTACCTTTAGATTTCTTAACGAGTTCTGCCGCTACTGGACGGTTAGGCAGTCCGAACTTTTTTCTTCCAAACGCATTTTCGTTAGGATCTAAAATTAACCGTACGTTTGCTCCTTGTTCAGAAGCTTTCAAAAGGGCCTTTATTACGTCTCGATCTCCAAGATAAAACATGCCAAGCCACACATCGTCACCTTGTTTAGCATGACGTAAATCACTTAACACGTGCTTATAGATTTTGCCTTCTGTTAGCAGCTGAACATAGAGGTCTCCCTTTTCTTTTTCTTTCTTTTTATAGAGAGGTAACCTTCCTCCGTAAGAAAAATCAGAGACGGCTTGTTCGCTTTTTACCGCATCTCCAATGATATTCCCTTTTACTTCAAAGGCCATGTTAGAATTATAAAAACTTGCATCATGAGGATTGGCAGAAGAAATAATAACGCTTTGATCGGTTGCTACTACTTTTCTGTGATTAGCTTTTACATTTAACAACGTAAGATAAGCACGGGCCGTTACGTTAGGCGCTTTATTTCCGAAAGGATTCGTTATCCACCCGGTTCCTTTTTCACCCATCCACTGAACAAAAGTTCTCCACACTGCAGAATATAGTGGAATGGAATCTCTGAGCTTAGATAAATTGGTTTGCACCACTTTGATTCCGTTCAGCCGCAGTGAATCTAACCACTTTGAATCATGTGAGCCGTAGCTTGTATTTATTTCATCCGTAATAAAGACTATTTCGACATTAGGATGTTTTCGTTTCTTTTCAATCAGCTTACTTGCAAGCGTATCACTAAGGTGAGGAAACTTTTCGCCTTGGTTATAGTAGCCATTAAATAGAAACATATCCATAATAATAAAAGTTTTTGCTTCATCAATTGCATTCATAACTGCTTGAAAAATATGTTGTTCGGAAACAGACGTCTGTTGGTCTTGATACGTTAGGTCTGATAAAAGCAATACATCCTCTACTTTGTGAGGATTACTCTCGTATGAAATTCCTTTAGGCAAGGGCTTATGAGTGTGATAAGAGCCCACAATAATCAAGACGATAAGTAAACTGAGCAAAATCCTTACTATTTTCTTTTTCACGTGCTTTTTCACCTACATAAACCTCTTCGCTAGTTTGTAATATTATTCACCTTACTAAAAAAATATAGAAAGAAAGCAGCTAAAACCGTTTATTTTTAGCTGCTTATTGTCACTGTTTTACTTATTAAATCGTACCTTCATAACCATTTTGACGAGCTTCTGACTCATCTTTTATTTCACTGCGCATTGCTTCGATGCTTACTTCACGATTATGATTTTTTTGCTGAATGCGCTGACGTTCTTCTTCAGTGCTGCATGCAGCAGCTTCTTCTGCTTCTTCAATGTTTTTCATTGTATTTTGCACCATTGTTTGTAATTTTTCAACGTTATCACTGCGATCGTCTGGATTCGGTTTATTCCATGCCATTGTATCTTCCTCCTCAAAATAACTTTGTTACAATTGTAGTATGCCGGATTTGTTCATCTCTATAAGTGGAAAAAAATGATTTTAGTTTACATAATATAATTATAATTAAGTTAAAATGCATATATAACACATACATAATATGGTAATATATACATACAAAGGGGGAATCGCTATGACTAAACGAATGATAGCATTACTAAGCGTAGTCTTTATTGCAGCCTTATTTTTTATGTCTCAAACTTCATTGGCATCAAAATGGACAACAAGTGTCTCTATCAAGCCTCACCATTACTCAAAACATGAAGAAAAAATGTTAGCCGTGACAAACTTAGACTACAAAAGCAACATCATTGCATACGATGTTAAAGCTCCTAATGGCGCAAAAGAAGCTTATGTAAAAGCTACTTATTACGAAAAGGGAAAAGCCAAACAACCTTTACTCTCAGGAGGGTTGACTGTTTCAAAAGAATTTGACATGTTTGCTGTTACATATAAAATCGATGATGATACTCACAAAGTTATGTTTAATGTAGGAAGCAACGATACAAACCTAGGGATAGAAGCGAAAAAGCCTAAAAAAATGAACGGCTATTCCTTTACTGGGTTAGAGAAAAAACAAAAAGTAAAAATGAATAAACCATATCCAGTCGCTGCTTTATTTGGTGACGATGGCAGTGGCATACGAGTTGCTCCGCTTTCAACCGATGATGGAGAAGTTGTTAAAGAGCTTATTTCGAGCAATCCTTACGTTTATTTATTCACGGTAGAATTCAAATAATAAAAAGTCGCTGAATTCAGCGACTTTTTATTCATTCACCTTTGGTTTGAATAACTTGAGGATGCTTGCCGGATTTATCTTGCATTTGTTTTCCGTTATTTCCACCAGCTTCTCTCGGTTGAGTGCCGATGTGATTCGGAACAAAAGGTTTGCTTTGTTTTTTAGGATTTCCCATGCTTATCCCCTCCTCACCGTTACTCTAACCAACTTACTTTAAAGTTATTCAGCTCTTTCAAGCATACGATCTTCTAACCGCTTTTCAATTTCTATTTCAATGCGTTCAATTTCTGACTGATCTTTTAAAAGCTGCGTTTTATTTTCTTGCACTAACTCTTCAAATGAACGTTTGCGTAATTTTCTCATGATCACAACACCTACTTTATGTAATTTTTATGAAAAATCTGAAAAATCTAAAGAAACTGATATCATACAACTATCTATATTGTAACCAATTTGTCAGATAAGTAAACATACTTTTTAAAAAGTTGTAAGAAAGTTTGACATATTTACTAATTTATCTATGTATACGATGGTAAAGTAAATAAGTTTCATTTTTAATAAAACAAGCAGCGAAGTTAATTCGCTGCTTGTTGAGCAAATGTTTCCATTTGTTTAATGGTCATTGGACCATTAACCCGTTGAACAATTTTCCCTTCTTCATCTATAAAATAAGATGTCGGAATGGTGGAGACCCGATATTTTTTACTTCCTACAATATCTTGGTCGTCCAATAATACACGAAACGTAAACTGTTTTTCTTTAAGAAACTTAGATACTGCCTGTTTACTGCCTTCTGACGAAGTTAAATTAACCGCAAGCAGCTGTACATCGTTTCCATATTTGTCATAAAACGCTTGCATATCGGGCATTTCTTTTTGACACGGCGGACACCATGTTGCCCAAAAGTTTAAAATAACTTTTTTCCCTTTAAAGTCTGATAATTGAATGGATTTTCCGTTCGTATCTGAAAGTGTAAACGGAGGCGCTGTATCTTTTGGTTCCAACCCATAAGCTTGACCCGAAGCCTGACGAGCACTATTGCCTTTTTTAATATTTAAATCCTTGTATTCGCTTAAGTTAGAACTATCGGATGCTTCATTTGAAGAAAGCCCTTGCCAAAGTGCGTAGCTAAGAAAGCCTACTAGAAGCAAGACCGCAATTATTTTTTTAACCATATGATCGGCTCCTTTATTTCTTCTAAAAAGTGATAATCTATGTACTAATAGATATGTGCAATATCTACTAAAATAATCCTTTTATCGGGCATTTTCTTTTATAATATAGCATATTCCCCTCTCGCTTTTTGTCGAAAACGGTGCGTTTACATAAAAAAAGAGCGGCTCATGAGAACCGCTCTTTTACTTTATATCTTACGCATGTGTTTTAGACTGTAATTTATCACGAAGCACCATTTGAAGGATACCACCATGGCGATAGTAATCAATTTCAACTTCACTATCGAAACGAACGAGTACTTCAAATTCTTTTTTGTTTCCAGCTTCATCAGTTGCTGTTACTTTTACAAGATCACGTGGTTTTACTGTTTCATCAACTGCTACTGCAATTGTTTCTTTTCCAGTTAAACCTAATGTATCCGCACTTTCACCATCTTTAAATTGAAGAGGTAAAACACCCATTAATACTAGGTTTGAACGGTGAATACGCTCAAAGCTTTCAGCGATTACTGTTTTAATACCTAAAAGATTTGTGCCTTTTGCTGCCCAGTCACGAGAACTTCCCATGCCGTAATCTTTACCTGCAAGTACAACAAGACCTGTATCTTGCTCTTTGTATTTCATACAAGCGTCATAAATGCTCATTACGTCATTTGTTGGCCAGTATGTTGTCCAGCCGCCTTCTGTACCAGGTGCTACTTGGTTTTTAATGCGGATATTTGCAAATGTACCGCGCATCATCACTTCATGGTTACCGCGACGAGAACCATATGAGTTAAAGTCTTTTGGTTCTACACCGTTTTCTTGAAGGTAAAGACCTGCAGGTGATGTTTTTGCAATTGAACCCGCTGGTGAAATGTGATCCGTTGTCACTGAGTCACCAAATTTCGCTACTACGCGAAGATCATTTAACGGTTCTACTTCACCTGGCTCTTCTGATAAGTCTTCGAAGAACGGTGGGTTTTGGATGTATGTTGAATCATTCTCCCAAGTATAAAGAGCATCTTCGCTCGTTTTAATTTCATTCCAGCGCTCATTGTCATCGAATACACGCTCATACTCGTTACGGAATAATTCAGGCGTTACGGTACGGCTAACAACTTCTTTAATTTCATCTTGAGAAGGCCAGATGTCGCTAAAGAATACTTCATTGCCGTCTGTATCAATGCCGATTGGATCTTTTTGTAAATCTACATCTACCGTTCCAGCCAGTGCATATGCTACAACAAGCGGCGGAGAAGCAAGGTAGTTACCTTTTACTAATGGATGAATACGTCCTTCAAAGTTACGGTTTCCTGAAAGAACAGACGTTACAAGCAAGTCGCTGTCTGCAATCGCTTCTTCAATTTCAGCTTCTAATGGACCAGAGTTACCGATACAAGTCGTACAGCCATAACCTACGATGTTAAAGCCGATTTTATCTAAGTACGGAAGCAGCCCTGAATTTTGAAGGTAAGCCGTTACTACTTTTGAACCTGGTGCTAAAGAAGTTTTCACGTAAGCTGGAACATCCAATCCTTTTTCTACCGCTTTTTTCGCAACTAAACCAGCTGCTACTAATACATAAGGATTTGATGTGTTCGTACAGCTTGTGATAGCCGCAATGGCAATGGCACCTGTTTTCATTGTTGTTTCTGAACCGTCTGCAAGCTTAAACGTAACTTCTTTATCAACGTCTTTAGCATCAAGTCCGAAGCTTTGGTTGCTAACAGGAGCTGTTAAAGCTTTCTTGAATTCTGTTTGCATTTGAGAAAGTGGAATTAAATCTTGCGGACGCTTTGGACCTGAAAGATTTGCTTCAATCTCAGCAAGGTTAATCTCAACAACGTCAGTAAAAATTGGATCTTCGTTTTCTGGTGTAAAGAATAAACCGTTTGCTTTTGTATATTGTTCGACAACCTGAATGTCTTTTTCATCTCTTCCTGTTAAACGCATGTATGCTAATGCCTCCGCGTCAACTGGGAAGAACCCGCATGTTGCACCGTATTCAGGAGCCATATTAGCAATTGTTGCACGGTCAGCTAATGGAAGTTCTGCTACGCCAGGACCGAAGAATTCAACGAATTTTCCGACTACTCCTTTTTGACGAAGCACTTGCGTAACTTTTAACGCTAAGTCTGTAGCTGTAGTGCCGTTTGGTAATTCGCCAACAAGTTTAACACCGATTACTTCAGGAACTGGGAAATAAGAAGGTTGACCAAGCATACCTGCTTCCGCTTCAATACCGCCAACACCCCATCCTAAAACACCGATACCATTAATCATCGTTGTATGAGAGTCAGTACCTACTAAAGAATCAGGGAAAGCTACGAACTCACCATCTTCTTCAACAGCATGAACAACGTTTGCTAAATATTCTAAATTTACTTGGTGCACGATACCAGTAGCTGGCGGAACTGCACGATAGTTATTAAATGATTTTTGAGCCCAGCTTAAGAAATTATAGCGCTCTGTATTGCGTTGAAACTCAAGATCCATATTAATTCGTAATGAGTCAGCTGTACCTGCTTTATCAACTTGTACGGAGTGGTCGACAACGAGGTCTACTGGAATTTCTGGATTGATTTTGTCAGGATCTCCTCCTAAATCAGCCATTGCTTTACGAAGTGACGCTAAGTCTACAACCGCTGGAACTCCAGTGAAATCTTGAAGAATAACACGAGATGGTTTGAAAGGAACATCGATATCTTTAATATCTTTTGTTCCCCATTTTGCAAGGTTTTCGACGTGTTCTTTTGTAATAACACGGCCATCTACCTGACGAAGAACAGATTCTAATAATACTTTAATTGAATACGGCAGCTTAGATACGTTACCTAAACCTGCTTCCTCTAAAGCTTGTAAGCGGTAATAATTATATGTGCTGCCATTAAGATCGAATGACGAACGAGCGTTAAAAACGTCTTTTTTAGTCATTGCTTTTACCCCCTTAAAATTCTATGTATAAAGGATTTACTTACCCCATCCTCTATTCCCTTCACCATCTATCTTAATATAATATTATACATAAGTAAATAAAAAGAATGTTATTAATTAACATAAGTTTCACTTATAACCTTTTCCAATCTGCCTTTTATTTTTCTAATAATTCATATTTCATTGATTTTTACGCATGCTAGAAACGGAGGTGATTCAACATGGCTAAACGCAAGTCAAACCACGTCATTCCTGGGGCTAACGCGGCTAGCGCTCAAGGAAAAGGAGCGGGTTATAACGAAGAATTTTCAAATGAACCATTAACTGAACAACAGAAACAAAATAATAAAAAACGCAAAAAAAATCAATAAAACACTCTCTTGTTGGAAATACTAATCACTAGTTAGAAAAGCAAAATCGTTTAACTCCATGAAATCTAACGAGAAGGCGTCATTATACATGGCGCTTTTTTTCTGTTCCCATTTCCTGTTTTTGTTAAACCTACTTTTAGAAAGGGGAATTTTTCATCGGATAAATTTCCTGTCACTATCCTACCCTAATAAATGAAAGGGAGGCTTTAACTATGAACAAAAACAGCAGCAAAGACATCAGAAGAAATGCACCAAAAAGCAATTCTGGACAGCCCGAACCGCTAAGCGGATCTCATAAAGTAAAAAACCGTAAGCATTCTCGCCAAAAACACAATAGCGGGCATGATATGTAAAACAGCGGCAAGCTCTCTACAGAGCTTGCTTTTTTATGCATAGAAAAGACAGCTAGTACTTCAAGCTTATTCTTTGCGCAGGAGTTCACTAAGTACATAAACGCGCATATGATAATAAAGTGAAACAGTTTAAGTAATGGAGGAACGCAGAAATGAAAAACAAGCGTCTGCCAGCAGACCAAATGTTTGTAAAAGGCTTTCAAGAGTTGTTAGAAGTCATGCTTTCAAATCCCTTTATGAGTTATTTAGATTATGATTCCGTTCGTATAGACTTATTTGAAACAGAACAATCATTTATTGTCGAAGCTGAATTGTTAGGTTATCACCCTAAGGATATTATCGTTCAGGTACAAGCTGACCATTTACAGCTGACAGCCAAAAAATACTGCATTAGAGAATTTCATGATGAAAAGCAAGGAACGCTTGCAAGAGAACAAACGGAAGAAAGTGTTGAACGTACAGTTGACTTTCCATTTCCATTGATAAATAAAAAGATTACCGCTACATTTAGTAATGAAATCCTTGAAATTACGATTTCTAAACATGAGACAAATGAATCTAATCAGCAAATAGTCCCTATTGATTTCCAATAAAGCTGCAGATGTTGTCTCTGCAGCTTTATTGGAAATATTTAATTGTTTATTTAGCACATAGTTTTTTTAGAAAGTTTTTCTTTTCAAAACCATGGGATATCTAATTTGTTTTACGGCACACTATTAAAAAAGAATAAAAGGAGAACGTTTATGCTTCATACTGCTTGGAAAGGTAAAATCAGCTTTGGATTAATTGATATCCCTATTAAACTCCACGGAGCAATTGAAGAAAAAGATGTAAAGCTGCGCACGCTACACTCCGTTTGCCATACACCTATTCATCAAGAAAAACATTGCCAAACGTGTGGACGAGAAGTAGAATCCGATGAACTCGTTAAAGGATACGAAACGGCAACCGGTCAGTTTGTTGTGCTTTCACAACAGGAAATTGACCGTGTCAAAGAGCCCTTTGCAGCAAACAAAGCTGTTGAATTGTTACACTTTGTTTCGTTAGATGACATTGATCCCCTGTTTTTTGATAAGCCCTACTATATCTCTCCTGGAGAAACGAGCCTAAAAGCTTACTATACGTTATTAAATGCACTTGAAATAACAAATAAAGTCGGTATTGCCAATGTATTTTTATATTCCAAGCAGCAAATCGCCATGATTCGTTCCGTGGGAGGCTCTCTCGTTCTTCACACGATGCATTTTGAAGAAGAACTTCGTTCAGCCACAGATGTGCCTAACTTATCTCGTGATTCTGACATTAATGAAAGTGATACACAAGTGACGGTGGAATTAATTGATAAGTTATCTACTTCTTTTAATCCGTCTATTTACAAAAACAACTACCGAGACGCCTTACAAAACGTCATTCAGCAAAAAATAAATCAAGGTGAAGTTACAAAAGGCAGCGAAAGCGAAGAACGAGATATTCGACATTTAATGGAAATGTTAAAAGTGAGCATAGATCCATCTACTCTACAGCCGACAAAATCGACAGCAAAGAAAAAAACTTCATCCTTAAAAAAGAAAGCATAAAAAGCTAACGAAGAAATTCGTTAGCTTTCATTTGCAACAGAAGTCTTAGGAACAATAGCTCCATATGACGCCGGTATTTTTAAATATTGCGTTACTTGATCATTTTCCACAAAGACAATAAAGTTATCTTTTTTATCTTTTCCAATACCTTTTGCTTTTGCTTCAGACCACGTGAAGCCCAGCTTTTCATTTACCTCGCTGCGAGTCGTTTCCGGTCCAAAGACATATACTTTATCCCATCTAAAATCACATAATTCATTAAAATCAAGGATGGAAGCTTCTTCTTTACTTTGATTTGTTTTTTTAATTTCGTTAATTACGGTTTGCTGAAGTTGCGCTTGGTTGCGTTCGCTGTATACCCTGTCAATAAAAAAAGTTGCCAATAGCGCTACTAACGTGAATAGTAGAATCTTTTTCACTTCGTTGTCCTCCTGATACGTTCTCTGCACATGATACGACTTCTTTTCGATACGGTTTTATTCTCTACTATTCTAGAAAATTCAACAGGAAAATACAACTAAAATCTCGAAATGTCATCAAAACATAAAAAACTTAACACTGTGTCAACGCATAAAAAAAAGACTTGTTCACGTTCTACCTATTTACCTAATCAGCGCTGAAAAGATTTGGCTCTTCCGTACAAATAGTTTCAATAAATTCTTCTACTAGCCCTTCCTCTCCCGGCAAAAAAGGCAGCGCACCCACTCCAACGCGTTCAATACTTTTATAAAAATGATGCTGCTTATAGCCCTCTGCTTTCCCTGGAAACAGCACAATCGCTGTTTGTACCGGTTTTATCCCACTTTCTTCTACAATAGCGTCTCGGTAACGATGCATGGTATTAATATCTTCTTCTCTAGGAGAAGGCGTATCGTGATTTGGTTTGATACGATACTTAGCGTCAAAAAGATATACGCTTTTTTTCTCCTCTTGCTTTACTTCAAGCAGCAAGTCCGGCTTTTGAATAATGGTATGAGTATGATGGTATTCTTTTTGATACCATAGCGTTATTTCTGCTTTTCCCACCTGAAAACAATGATAAGAGGCCTGCATCCTGACGTTCAGCCCTTGTTCTGTCGTTGTCATGATGTTTTGTTCTATTCGCTTGCCGTAAGTTTGCAACTTCTTTACAAGACTAACATACGTCCAGTATTCGTAGAGAGTTGCGATATCTTTTAATGAAAGGTGGTAAAACTCTCCGTTAAGAGCCAACCCTCGCGTTAAGAACATAAAGTATCTGCTTGCTTCCCGGTAGCGAGGTGCTGTACGGAGTGTAGAAGGAAGAGTTGAAACTTGTATGGTCTTCACTCTTTGCCAGAACACATTGTTTAACAGCCTTTTTAACTCGGTATGATTGGTTTCTAGAGCCGACACCGCTTCTTTTTTTACATATCTATCTTCTATCAATTTGTCAATTAGTGTAGTTAGCTTGTGGTACAGCTGCGTCATCATCCATTTCACACTTTGATTTTCCAAATTATCATAGGTAGCTACATGTCTTGTACCCATCGCTTTTGTAGGTACTACTTTTATATGCCGATTAATTTTAATCCCCCTGCTTGAAGATGCAAGATAGGTAGGGTGTGTTCGGACAAATGATATAGCACGGCTATCTTGTTTTTTTATTTGATCTCCTCTCATGAGCTCATGTTCAACTGTTACCGATTGAAACGGCTGATTTTCAATCTGACGCACAGAATGAAGAAAGGGTTTCATATAGTAAGAGAGCACATGATAAAATTCCGTCCATGTCGCTTGCTTAGACCAAACAGATTTCGCTTCAATATATGTTTTACGAAGCATATCATATGCCAAATCGTGAATGTATCCATTCACTTCATCAACCATACGTACATAATCTGTCTTGTAGCTCATCTTTGATGGGAAAATTTCCAGAGTAAAAGACAGCTCTTTTTCTATTTCACTGTAGACATGAAACGTAGAATATCCTACCTCATTTTGAAAGCTTATATTTCCTGTTAAAATGTAGGGGAATCCTACGGCTTGAAAACTTTGTTCAACTGCTTTTGAATCGTGGTTAACAAACAGGCTTGTTTCATTTTTTGAAACAACTGTAATTTGATAGATTTCATTTTCAAAAAATAAAGGCTCAAGCGGCGGTTTGGAAGTCATCATGCCTTTTGTTTGATTTAGTACTTTTACATGTGTGATTCCTTTTCCTGTACAAGAAAAAAACATCACTTCTTCTGCAGATTTTATTTTTTTCTTATTCTTTCCTTTTATAACCACCGTACACGTATCGGTTTCAATTTCAACGTACGGTATTAATCCAAAATGACGTGTATCCGTATACTTCAAAACGTCTCATCATCTCCATTATTTTGCGTGCACTTTTAGGGAATCTCATCCCGTCTGCATTTACGACAGCTGTCTCAAATTCATCATCGAGCAGCGTATTTGTACAGTAATAATAAAGGTTTTTTAATAAGTCAAATGTGTAAGCATCGCTTCCTGAAATACGAGGCAAAACTTTTTGCAGCACCTGAAAATCAAACGCCTGATCAAATGTAAACATCCCGCTTTTCACTGCGTAAATTAAATAAAAGCATATTTCGTCGCGTACGCGGTAACCTATTTGCAAATCGATTTCTGTAAGCATCTCGTTAACGGTTAGCAGTTCATTTGTTACTTCGTGAATGAGCTCAGCATGTTCAGCATACGCATCTTTTAAGTGAACATATTGACTTTGAATTTGCACATTTTCAATGCTGTGCCGAGGTGGATCTCTATCATCTAAAAAATCAAAAGAATCTAGCTGAATCTTATTCAACTCAATGGTGTTGGTACGATCTAACAACTTTTGACTAAACCCATGAGTTGTTTCATCCATATTAATGGTACCGATAATGAGAAGGTTAGATGGCAAATAAATATCTCGGAACATCTTATGTCCAGGAAATAACGGAGCCGTTTTGATTTTCCCTTTTGACCAGCTTCTGCTTTCCATTACGCTTAAAATATCGCTAAAATAATGTTCAACTCGAGCTAAGTTCATTTCATCCAATATGGCAACATATGTGTAAGCTGGATGCTGAATGGCTTGCTGCATAATCGACAGAAACGATCCTCTGCGAAAATCTCCTCTTAAATCAATATATCCTAATAAATCTGAACTATCATGCCAATCGGGCCGAACCGGAATGAGTACTTGTCTTCCATTTTCAATCGTGGCACCGATACTGTCTGCTAAGAGCTGCGCAAGCTTTGTTTTCCCCGTCCCGCTCATTCCTGATAAAACAATAAATGGCTTGGTCTTTAAAGCAAAGTAGGCGTTGGCTATATCTTGTCGTTCATATGTAAATCCAGATTTCTTAATATACTCATGAATATGGACGATGGCGTCTTTATCGCCAATCATTTCTTGGCTCATTCCGTATGTTTTTATATATTGTTCATGCATACTCAGCAGTAAATGCAAGTCATCTTGAAGCTGATCATTGCTAGGTAAGTCTACTATATTGTAAGGAAGGTAAAGTGCTACTCTATCCTCAAAGCTTTTCGCTTCCATGCTTGTACCAATAACAATATGACTATCTTTCAATACGCGGGCATGTTCAGGAGTAAAAAAACGAATGTCTTTCAGATCAGTTCCTTCCCCTGCATCTCCTTTCATCATGACTAAGTAAATGCGCTGACCGTCTTCACTGAATAAATATGCTACTATCACATCACTCTCTATATTCTTATTGACAAGAGTCACGTAAGGAAATGTTTCAGCGTGGTGGCCCGATATACGCATTTCTTCTCGATTTATATGCTCCAATCGATAAAGAGAAATCGGAAGCCTGCGTGTAAGCATATTTTCTACTTCGTGTTTTACAAGTACGTCTCCACCCATTTGTTTATAATGTTCCGCTACATAAAGCAGCCGATCGCGCAAACTCATCGAATTCTCTCCTTTCTGCCTTCACTGCAGTTTGTAAAAATAAAAAGCATCGTCAGCTGACCACGCAAAAGTTTCGTTTCTTTTATTATAGACGCTTTCTTCGTATCGTAAGCTATTTTATAACGTTAGAAAACACTCGATTATTCTTTTCTCTACTTATCTCTACTTATCTCTACATATATGTTTATGTTCATTTTAATGAAACATGACAGAAAAGAAAAGCATTAGGGGCTTAATGAATGAAGAGGTAATGATACGAACAGAAAAATAGGCAGCTTCTGTACACAGTGATACAATCGCCATTATGCTACATGATTATTTGATGTCTGATGCTTTTGGCTGAGTAAAGAAAAAAATAAAAATAATAAGCGGCAGCGCGATAAGAAAAATACTTGTTTCTGAAGGTCTTACTGTAGGTATATCGGTTAATGACATCTTAATCAGTCCTTTGTAAATTTTTCAACTAAGTCAGGATTTACATAAAAATGTTTTGATACGGTACGATGAAAAAACTGAGAGGATTGATTTAGTTCACTTAATGCAGGTTCTGTTTTAGGAACGCCAAAAATAGGTCCACTTACGTTAATGGTAAACCTTCCAGAAGAAATAAAGGCGCCCGACACATTAATCTGGTTATTAAGCAGCAAAGCCGCAAGAATCACATCAATCATATCAATAATGATATTAATTCCCGCATCTCCGTCTTTTCCTTCTATTCGGCTAGTTCCTGTAATAGGTCCCCCTACTGAAATACGAAAAGCTCCGGGTGTCACAAATACGCCTATAATTGTTATTTGGCCAGTTAATAATAATATAGCTGTTACTACATCCAGATTTCGTTGAATGGCAAAGATCAGTTCCCTTTCTTTGTCAAAGCCGCTTTTCCATTCCACATTCTCCACACCCTTAGCACATACTATTCTAAACACGTGTAAATGTTATTCTATTTTTTCTTTTTCCTGTCTCACTCCCGCTCCGAAAAGTGTAAAACAGATTTTACTGCGTCTTCAATTTCTTTATACCCTGTACATCTGCATATATTGGAAGCAAGCCACTCCTTTATAATATCGTCACTGCCTGAAGGATGGTGTTTGGAAAGCAAATGAGCATTCATGATAAAACCCGATGTGCAATAACCGCACTGAAAAGCAAAGTGTTCAATAAAAGCTTTTTGCATAGGTGAACTCTTCAGCCCTTCTATAGTCATTATTTCTTTCTCTTCTGTTTCTGCCGCTAACATGAGGCAAGATTTCATTGGCCGCTGATTTATCCCTATTGTACAAGCTCCGCAGTCCCCGTTTAAACAGCCTGGTTTTGCTCCGGTAAGGCCCAGCTTTTCTCTTAATACATAAAGCAACGTATCTGCTGTTCGGATATCAACCATTTTTTCTTCACCATTAACCTTTAGCTTAATTGTTATTCTATACCGTTCATCTTTTAGCACATTACGTTCCCCCCAGCTCTGTGAAAATATCAAACAATAAATTTTTAATCACAAATTTGCGGTAGCGATCCGACCCTTCCCCATCATTTAAAATCGGAGCGGGTATATACTCAAGAGCAGTTTGAATTCGAGCTTCTAATGGCGTTTCTTTATGATTTAGCATTTCTTCTATTTCTGCTGAGCGAAAAGGAAACGAACATACTCCGCTGAAAGCTACTCGAATGGTTCCTTCTGTTTTTAACGCTGCTATTGTCACTAACGGATATCCTGTATCCCACTGCTGGCGCTCTTTTATACTCATATATGGCAGGGCAGCATACTTCGTTTCAACAAACACCTGAACAAGAAGTTCTCCGTTTTCCAGCTGCAAACGCCGGTTAAAAAGATCGTGAATCGAATAGATATTTGTTCCAGCAGGACCTGCCACCGCAAGTTGACTATCCGTTAAAAGCAGCGGCAATACCGCTTCTCGATAAAAAATATGCCCGCAAATATTTCCTCCTAGCGTTATTTTATTTCGAGCCGTGTGATCAGCCACTTCGCTAGCAGACTTACTTAATAAAGGAAACAAATTTTTATCTTCCAGTTCAGTTAACGTTACTCCTGCACCAAAAATCATCCAATCTTCATTAGCTTCGGTTTGTTGAAGTTCAGGTATATTTTTTATATCAATAACAGCATGGGTAACAAACAAACCCAATCTGCCTAATGTCAGAACTTCGGTGCCGCCAGCATAATACCGCGGCTGTTTGCCTTGATTCTCTAACTCTTGAAACAAGGCAACTGCTTCTGAAACAGTTGCAGGTTTATAATATTCAAAGTCAAACGAAATCATCTGCATTCCCTTCTTTCATTCTCCAAATCAATTCTGGAATAAGAGGAAGTTGATTTAATTCTATTTCTGCTGCCGCAGTTAAGCTGTTTCCTAAAGAAGCAGGCATTCCAAGCAGCCCGTGTTCTCCGACTCCTCTAGCTCCGTACGCCGCATCTAATTGAGGTGTATGAACAAAATCTACTACGTACTCCGGATGCTCTCCGTAGCGAAGAGGACGATATTTCCGAAGCTGAGGATTTAAAATACGGCCATTTGAATCAAACCAAAATGTTTCTCTGCCTGCAAACGATAGTCCCATACTCATCGCACCCATGACTTGCCCTCGTGCCATTTTCTCGTTTAGCACGGTTCCTATATCAATAACAGAAATAGCTTTTACAATACGATATCTATACGTTCTAGGGTTATATTCCACTTCAACTCCTTCAGCTGCTACCGTCCATTCAGGCCCTGGACGCCCAGCTCCCGTTTCTTTATCCAAGTAGGTCATGCCTCTTAAAATATAGTTTCCTCTCCCTATGATTTGCCCTCCAATTGCATTTCCGTTCGGATATTTATAGCCATACACAATTTCTTTAAATTTCAAAGAAGTCTCAGGCTCATCCCGTAAAAAAACTTTTTCATTTTTTATTTCGATATCTTCTTCAGAAGCTCGAAATATACAAGAAGCTATCTTTTTTAATTGGTTAATCACATCTTCAGCGGCTTCTAAAACCGCTCTTCCTGCCATAAAAGTTCCTCTGCTAGCCACCGTTTTCCAATGTTCAGGAGTCGTTTGAGTATCTACTTCCATTCGCACATGAATACGTTCCACGCGCATCTGCAATTTTTCAGCCAATATTTGCGCGAGCACGGTTTTCGTCCCCGTGCCTAATTCAATAACGCCAGACATTAAATTTACGCTTCCATCCGGATTGAATGTTAGAATAACACCGGAACCTGCGTTTGTTTCAATAGTGGAGGTTTTCCAGACGCAGCTAATCCCTTTGGCAGTAATAAGGCCGTTTTCATGAACCATTCTCTGCCCTTCCTCCCATTTGATCAGCTGCTTCAAGCGACGAATACATTCCGGTAAGTTACCGACGCTGCTAGAAGTTAAACGGACTTGCGTAGGCGTAGTGTCGCCCGGCAAAATAGCATTTTTTTCTCTAAACTCCAAAGGATCTATACCTGCTTTTTTAGCAAGGATGTCCATCGTGCGCTCGAACGCAAATAATAGTTCCGAGTGGCTAAATCCTCGAAAAGGAGAAGCGTAAGGGTGATTTGTATATACACATAATGAATCACAAAAAATATGTTCAAGACGATAAGGTCCCGTACAGTCAGCTGCTGCAGCTTTACTCAGGTCCGTTCCTTTATCTGCATAAGCACCGCTGTCAAACAAATAAAGAATGTCGGCAGCCTGCAAAATTCCCTCTTTGGAACAACCTAGCTTGATTTTGGCATCTAGACCGATATGAACAGGCGAAGTGAGCATATCTTCTTCCCTTGTGTTCAATATTCTAACCAGTCTTCCCCCAACTGCTTTTGAAGCTAAATAAGCCAGCAGCTCTAGCTGGACAGCCGCTTTTCCTCCATAGCCTCCTCCTACTAGCGGTGTTTCAACGACCACTTTTCCCGCTTCAATTTTAAAGTACTCACTGATTAATTTTTTCACCATAAAAGGAGCTTGAGAAGAAGTGGTAATTTTAACTACTCCATTCGGAAGGATTTCAGCAGCGGCGCTTCTTGTTTCCATTGCCGCGTGATCTGAAGGAGACAAAGAAAATGTTTCTTCCACTACTAGCTCACTTTTACGCCAACCTTCTTCCATATTGCCTTTTCGTATTTTAACTCTGTTAGCTACGTTGCTCCCTGGCTCTGGATACACCGTTTCATCGTGCTTGTAAGTGTGCATATTTTCATGCACTAAAGGAGAATTTGGCTCAATAGCGGCACTAGGAGAATGAACGACAGGTAACGGCTCATATTGAATATGAACAGCACTCGCCGCACGCTCAGCGAGTGCTGGGTTTTCTGCTACTACTAGGACTACGGCTTCTCCGTGATACCGTACTTTTTCAAATGCAAGCGGTCGCCGGTCACGAACTCCTTCTCCGGTTAACGGCAAATGCTCTCCCGTCACAACCGCGTGAACACCGGGAATAGCAATCGCCGCTTGGACGTCTATTGCTTGAATTCTTGCATGTGCGTAAGGGCTGACTACTATTTTGGCGTGCAGGGACCCTTTAAACATGTAATCATTTGTGTACCTAGCCGTACCCGTTACTTTTTCTAATGCATCCTTTCGAATAACGCTTTTTCCAAGGACATCCACTCTTTTCACCTCCATCAATCAAAACAGTCCACGTTTCTCTTTGTATATCTTTTTAATGCGTTCATACGCTTGTTTTGTATCAACATCCATAAAAAGGGAAGCATCGGTACATTCATAAAACATTCCATTTTCAAGTCCACTTTGTCTTATGATTTTTCTTGCCCCTTGATCTCCTTGCAGCTTATCCAAGCTTGAAAACATTTGTTTTGAAAATAAAACCGGCGCTCTGGCAATTCCTTGATAAAAAGATGAAATAAACGGAACGGAGGAATGGTTCTCAAACAGAGAAATAAATGTATTAATCAGCATGATACTTACAAGGGGCTGATCTGCTAGCAGCACAATAATAGCATCAGCGCCTAATTCTTTTGCTTTTTTTAATCCGCACTTTAAAGACGCAGACTGACATTTTAAGGCGCTACTACAAGAAGTATGACTCCACTTCTGCTGATATGCTTCTGAAAAAAGAATAGGGTCAATCCACTCAAGAGAATCTCCTTTCTTTGTTATTACTATCGTATGATTTACTTTTGAAGAAACCGCTTTTCGTAAAGCTTTACTCCCCAAACATCCATTCCCTAAAGGCAGCAGCAGCTTATTGCTGCCCATCCTTTTACTAGCTCCGGCGGCAAGATAAACACCAACAATATTTACCCCGGACATTTTCATCCCTTTTTTTTATCATACATTCGGAGGTTTTGAATTAATTCAGCAAGAATACTAACGGCAATTTCCTGCGGGCCTACCGCTCCTATAGAAAGCCCCACCGGGGAATGAATGCGTGAAGAAATATCAGCATTCAATAATCGAAGTGTTCGCTTTTTAGATCCTAAAACTCCTATATACTTTATAGCTTTTGATTTTAATAGCGAGAGAATTTCTTGATCGCGAGAAAAATTATGCGTCATGATCACAACAAAATCATCGCTTTGAATGGACAATTGTTTGTCTACTTCCTCTGGAAATCCAATATGTATTTCCTCTGCTAGCGGAAAATGTTCCTTATTACATAAAGCCGGTCTCCAGTCGCATAAAGTAATAAAAAAACCCGTATTAGCAGCAAGTGATACTAAATATTTTGCATCGGCACCTGCTCCCCAGATAACTAGACGAGGCTTTGGTTTATATAGATGAGCATATGTGAGCAGGGAGCCATTTGAAAGTTGAATACCACTCTTTCTCCCATTCCAATCATCTGTTGTAAAAGATAATTCGTCGCTATTTGCACCAAATGTTTCGCCTGTCTTTTGTACATAAAAAGAGGTTGTTTGAATAAAGTTTTTGTCTAATTTTTTAATATGTAAAACGGGATTTCGATTATCTAAATGACGTTTTACCCGCAAAAGATTTTGCTTCATCCTCGCAGTTACAGGCTCTAGGAGAATATAGAGAATTCCATTGCAGCCTGCTCCTTGTCCCCATCCTGCGTCACCTTCTTCTTTTAAATTGTACGTAACGGTTAATACGCGCTCAGTGTCGAACAACTCTTTTACGCGCTCGGCAATATCTGCTTCTACACAACCAGCGCTTAACATCCCAATGTTCTCCCCATTTTCTTGAAACAGCATGGACGTTCCTTCTTTTAAATATGAGGATCCTTCTACATGAACAATCGTTGCCAACACGCTTTTTACTGTTGATCTTTCTACAGCATATAAAATTTCGTGCATTTTTATTATTCCCTCCTTTTACTACTAATTTTTTAAAATCTTTTCACGTTTTGTGGAGAACTAAAATACGCTACAGTAGGCTACTTCTGCTCTCGGAATGAATCCATGTATTATTCATATTTTCAAGGAAGCTACAACAAGCTTTTAAAGACTTAGAAGAACTGTCGTTTGAAAGGAGAATAATATGCTATTTGACTCAACAAAAATCAACCTAGGAAAATTGAACGTTCGCAGTGCTGATCAAGCAAGTAATATTTCTATTGGAAATACGTTAAAAGTTACAAGGTATGTCACAGCAAAGAAAAATCAGGCCTTCGGACAGCAGCTCGCTGATCAATGTTTTTCAGCAGGATCTGCTTACAAAACTGTAGATAATGATTATGTAGATGCATTTGCAACAAAAAATGATAAATAAGGAGGAAACCATATGATTTTTTCGCCTATGGTCATTAACTTACAAGCCTTCAAAGTGAACGTTCTGGATAATTCATCCGTTTTAAGCATAGGACCTAATCAGCAGCTTGACGTGTTCGTATCTTATAAACGTAATCAAGGACTAGGAGAATCAAACGGAGATTTTTCTCCAAACGTAACTCCGTTCTCGTGGATTATAGATTCAGATGTAAACGATTCAAACTCAGTTAAAAACAGCGTAATTTAAGCTTCTACACCGCCTCTAACGAACATGACTAGCAGCATACCTTCATCTATTCGTCTATCAGTATTCAATCTGAAGCCTAATAAATATAACCTGCATCTGAACTGGCTATATTTATTAGGCTCTTTCTATGAAATGGGGACTTTTTGAAAAGATGATGGGCTGTCAATTTGATCTCGATCATCGACACAGCTTCTCGTTCCTATAAAGCCGCTATCATCACCGAAATTCTGCCCAAACCCCTGTGTTTTTTTATCTGAATTATTCCAGTCTGCTAGTAAATTCTGTCCGATATTTACTGCAGACGCATTTTCAAAGGAATTTATTTTTAGCATTAAAATATTAATATTTATAGATGCACCTGCCATTTAAACCACCCCCTTTTCAAACTATATTCAAATTCCATCTTTTTATGATGTGTGGTAAGGAGGAAACCATATGGACTTTGATAAACTTATGCAGTGGATGGAATTCGCTAAAAAATATCAAACAAACGACTTTTGGAACGGTGTTTTTGATCAAACTGCTTTTAACGAATTTATGAAAGAAAATATGGATATGAATGTTCAGGATTCACATCAGGCTCCTCAACCTCCTAGAAGTAATTTTCCACCTATCGACATTTATGTTACTCCTCACGAGATCATTGTTATCGCTGACCTGCCTGGCTATCTAAAAGAAAACTTGCACGTTTCTGTTTCAGGCAGCCGGCTTCTATTAAAAGGCTCGCCGCATCCTCTCATTACAGGGCAGCCCGTTGTACAAGAACGACCTTCTGGAGATTTTAACCGAATTATTGAATTGCCAGAGCCTACAGATGCGCATCATCTGCGTGCAAAATTTGAAAATGGACTGCTTATTCTTTCTTATCACAGGCAGTTTTTTCAAGAAGAGCGTATTCATATTGAATAAGGTTTAGTAGTTTTACGAATGAAATTCAGTGCTGCACATAAGCATTTATAAATGCAAAAAATTTAATATTAACTCCTAAACTGGATCAATATGTATTTATCTAACTGTGATTACAGAGAAAATAAGCCCAAGATGAGGAGAAGCGAAATGTCTATGAAAGGATTTTTCAGCCCCAAACAGACTAACCAACATCTTCAAACTGAGCTAGCGGACTTCAAACATCAAATCAAGCGTATTAACACGCTTGAAGTTCACATGAACCGTTTTTTAAAACTCGAACCGCAAATGGGTTCTCTCATAATGCTCAAAAAAAAGCTGGAGGCTCAGCCCGCGCTTTCCAACGATTCTTCATCTTCACAAAGAAGTGCTCATAAAAATACTGAACAAACATATGCAAAAGATATGAAAGAGACTGCTAGGCAGCTTCATTTTTTAAAAGAAAAAGTAGCGCAATTGGAACGAGTCATCTCCACGCAACCCCCTCGCGATAAAAAGATAGAAGCTGTACCTTATATGGATATAACTCGGTTAGTAGAACAATCTGTAGAAAAACAAATGGCTCCTTATATCGAAAAAATGACCGAACTGGATCACAGAGTTTCAGCATTAGAACGCAGCATGTCGCTTTTAACTGAAGTACAGGTGGACATGCTAAAACGGACATCTTCCCTTCAAGAAGAAATAAAATTGATTCATCAAAAAGCGGCACTTTTAGAAAATGCTCCCCCGCCTATTCATATTGATAAATTTTTTCTTGATAAATACGAACAAAACAACAATATTGGCCAAGTTGGCATTAAGGAGCTCGGCGGCGCTTTAAACATCGGAGCTACATACGGAAGTGGAGCTATACCAAAAGATTTCACGGACCAAATCCAAAAAGATATGGAAGAGTTAAAAAACGCTAAATCAGATATTTCTTCTGGTGAAACGAAGCCTGCACAAGAGGATAAAGAGAATTCTTCTTCCACTTTCGAAAAAGAAGAAGCGTATACAGAAGTTCCTATTTTTGATGAAGATGATTCAAAGGAAGAGTCAGTCTAAAAAAGTCATAAAATTATATCTAGTTATGACTAGAATTTTTGCAAGCTATTCTTTACACTATAGGTAATAACTTCAAAAAAGGAGATATGCTGATGCCAAAGCTTTTATGGAGAATAGGTGCTGTCATGTTGCTAATGTGTGGAGGCTTTATCTTTTTATTTATTGCTGCTTCGCAAATGATGGTTCAGCAATACAAACCTTTTTTTAGACGCGAGAGTGCATAACTCTCGCGTTTTTTTATTGAATATTATCCTGTTTATGGAATTAAGAATCAGTGTATGTAAATATGCCGTCGTTCGGCTTAGCTAAAGCGCTTGGATCTGAAACCATAACGAAGCATACTCAAACTGCCAAAAAACGTTTGAATGTTAAAAGAGGTTGAGACATGACGAAATGAATCCAATCTAAAGATAAACAAATGGGATACATGAGCTGAACGGCTTATGACAACGCAGTTGATTTCCGTGCAAGGATTCGCTTTTCGCGGGCAGACGGTGAGCCTCCTCGTCGCTTCCGCTCCTGCGGGGTCTCACCTGTTCCGCTTTTCCCCCAGGAGTCTTCGCCTTGCCCTCCAATCAACTGCTGAAAGGAATGAAACAGATGAAACCTACGTTTACCCTGACAAAAAAACGAACCACTCATCAAACATGTTGATCAAGGGTTCGTTTTTCACTTAGGTTAAAATACTTTTGTCCCAGCTTCTTCATTACATTTGTTATACATATATTTTCAGCATTTGATTGGCACCTTTTTGAAATTCATAGGGGACGTCTGCTATTTCTGTTCCTTTTACTAGAGGCGCAATCTCTTTTAACAACTTCGGCAAATAGGTAGAAATCTTGCCGCTCAGGTCCGTTAAAGGAAACAAGCGCACTTCCTCTTTTGTAACGCGTATCAGTTCTTTTAAAGCCTCTAAATGAAACGCATAATCTAACCGGTCGCTGTACATAAATAAAAAGTTTGCACAAAGCGTTAAATCAAATTCGTTCTTTTGAAACGGCAGATTAGGAAGGGCTCCGTACTGATAGGCTTCGGGGTTCTTTTTCATATGAGCGATACAATCTTTTAATGCTCTTTTTCGGTGTTCAGTTAAATTATCAATAGACGAAAAATACTTCCACACATACTGCTCCTGTACGCGCTGCATTTGATTCATCGTATGAATTAAATCCAAACTTCCCTTTTTTTCAAGCTCTTCTGCCGTAAATGTATAGGCAATATCACAGCTAGTAGCCGTTGTACCTTGCTGCAAGGCATGAGCAGTAAAAGAACAAGCTCCGCTAGCACAATCTAACACTTTTTTTCCTTTTAAGTGCCTTTCATTCAAATTAAACATAGCTTTATACTCTTCAAACGTTCTCCCGATAAAGACAACTCGGTCAATTTCTAACTTTTTCTCTGCTAAACTCAACTCTACTCAGCTCCTATCTTTTGCTTAGACCTTTATTTTACAGAAAATTGGATTAAATTCCAACAGTTTATGTAGTAATTAGTTTAATCACCATCTTTTGAAGGACTAAAAACAGGCCCCAACACATAACTCCTATCGATAAACTCACAAACAAATGAAGGGAGTTCTTTAAACAAATATAGACGACAGCAAGTAATAAAATAGTGCCTGGCAGTCCATAAAGAACGCCGAGTGTAAACTGACTGACCACTTCCTTTTTTTCTCCTTGCACCGATAACCATACAATACTTAGTAAACTCACAATTGGAAGCGCAGCCACAATTCCACCGTATGTCGGAAATCTTTTGGCCATTTCTGTTACCCCTGCAATAATAAGAGCTGATATTAAAATTTTAATCATACTATACATGTTTTGCACGCTCGCTTAATAACTGAAAAGCCTGTTGAATCAGCTGTTTTTCAGATGCTGTCATTTCACGTAAAATAGCTGATATTTTTTCTTCGTCCAAGCTTGAATTTCGTTTTAAGATGTCTTTTCCTGCTTCTGTTAAATGCAGAATTACTTTTCTTTCATCCTGTATATCTCTATTTTTATACACATATCCTTTCTCGATACTTCTCTTTACATGTTCAGATGCCGTATTATGTGAAATAGTTAAATAATCCGCGATTTCTCTTATTCCAACCGCAGATGATTTATCGATATGCTGTAAAAGACTTATGGTTTGGTGCGTAATTTTCTCTTGATGCGTATAGTGCAAATGATAATAAATAGACGTCCAATAGCTGTTTAACTCCTCTACTTTCATGATCCTGCTCCTTTATATCGCATTTTTAGTTATTATCGTATTATACGATATATATTATAGAAATGACAGCCAGTTTTCAATACTCCCTTCTTTTTATCTTGCATCTCACATAATAATACGATTTAACAGTTACACTAATCGTACACACTGTGAAAGGCGGTTGTATGACATTGATTCTTCGACTGTTAAAATGGGTTCCGAATCTCTTTACGATTGGAAATTTGCTAAGCGGCGTATTTTCCATAGCCTTTAATATGAACAGCTACGAACGCTTAGCTGCTATTTTTATTTTTCTAGCCGCTTTTTTCGATTTATTTGACGGCAAAATTGCGAGAAAGCTAAAAGTTAACAGTGAGTTTGGTGTAGAGCTAGATTCTTTAGCTGATATTATAAGCTTTGGCGTAGCGCCTGCAATGTTGTTTCATACTCTTTCTCCTCACTCTTGGCTAACCGTGCTAGCCTTTATGATTTATCCAAGCCTGGGGGCATTAAGATTAGCTAAATTTAGCGCAAATCCAACCGTAGGTTACTTTATAGGGTTGCCTATTCCTTTTCCTGCTCTAATTATCGCACTGCTTGGCATGTTTTATTACGTAAATCCTTATCTTATGATTATTTTAGCTATTTTGATGGTGAGTCCTATTCGAGTAATGAAAATTTAGATGCAATAAAAGACAGACAAAATGCCTGTCTTTTATAGTGTAGTCCATTCTTCACACAGCATTTTATGCTTAAATCTCAGCTCATGTTCTCTTTTTTCAAGCTGAGCTTGTAAAGAAAGCCACTCGCTATTATCAGGTGCTGAGCATAATTTTTCTTCAAGAGACAGTAAGGAATCCAATACGTCTTCCAGCTGAGCAGCAACTTCTCTTTGCTGTTTCATGTTCATTTTTTTCAACAGTAGTTCTTCATTTTTCTTCATTTTTTTCACCTCTTTCTTTTCTTTACCCGATGATGAGTGTTTTAGTATGAAAAACACATAGTTAAAAATAGTTTTATCGCAGTAAAGGCCCTTTAATAGCCTATTTTTTATTTTAATTGATTTTTTAGAACATAGTTTAATGAGATATAATTACAATTAGTAATACTTTTACAAACCGTGATATACTTAAAAAAAGAAAGGATGATGAATAGAGAATTATGCTGCAAAAATTTGGTTTTTCTCAGTATGAAAGTCAAGTATATGAAGCGCTGCTTGCGAATGAAGGTCCGCTGGATGCTAGTTCGATTGTCACGTATTCGCATGTTCCAAAAGCAAAGATTTATGAAGTACTTAATCGTTTAATTGATAAAGGCATTGTAGTAAATACATTGTCTGGGAAAAAGAAACTTTATTCAGCGGTAGCCCTTCAAACCGTCATTCAAAAACTTACTGCTGATTTTGAAAATGACATTAATGAATTAAAAACATATAAAATAAAAAAAACGTTTACAGATGATCATGTTTGGAGCTTAAAAGATAAATCCTCTATTTCTGCTCATATTGAACAATTGATTCAAGAAGCGGAATGTTCTATTATTTTATCGGCTTGGAATGATGAGTTGGAACATTACCGCTCATTGCTCGAAGAAAAAGAGAAACAAGGCGTAAACGTCGAGGTCTTAACCATAGGAAACTTGCAGACTGCCCTCAAACATTTACATACATTAAATCCAATAGATGATCATAAAAACCTTGAGCCGTCGCAGTTGATTATTGTGGACGATGCTTACCTTTTATTTGCGGGCATTGAACATGACACCTGGAAAGCAATAAAAACCATGTCGCAGCCGCTTGTAAAAGTTTTTGCTGACTTCTTTTATCATGACGTCGCACTTACCCATATTACAAAGAAATATCAAGAGCAGCTTCTTCAAGATTCTGAGATCATGGAGCTGCTTACTCGACTGCGTTATTAAAAAAAGGTTACTAATTCATTAGTAACCTTTTTAATATTACCTATTGAAATCCTCTCTTAAAAAGGTTACTATTCTAGTTGTAACTTTTTAAAGAGGGGGTTTTTTGATGAATAAAAAAGTTTACATACTTGCGATTGCTTCCTTTGTTGTTGGAACGGTCGAATTAATTCTAGGAGGCATCTTAGACTTAATTGCCGATGCATTTCATGTATCATTAGCAAAAGCAGGTTATTTAATCTCTATTTATTCGTTTGTTTATGCCTTGTCTGCGCCGATTTTACTAAATGTGACGGCTAAGATAGAGCGTAAAAAAGTTTATATGTGGACATTATTTATTTTCTTATTGAGCAATGTATTTTCAGCCTACAGTTCGGGCTATTATATGCTACTAATTGGACGTATTCTTGCTGCTGCAAGCGGCTCTTTTATCATTGTATTATCTACCACAATGGCTTCTAGAATGGTAAAACCTGAATATCAAGGCAGAGCAATTGGCATCGTATTTATGGGAATCAGCGGCTCACTTGTTTTAGGCATTCCTCTTGGTATTTTGATTGGAAATGCTCTTGGCTGGCGTCAAGTATTTGTTATGATTGCAATTTTGACTGCCATTATTATGATTACCGTTTGGTTTACAATGGAGCGTCTAGCTCCTGCTCCAATTGTACCGTTAAAAACTCAGGTAAAAGCTTTACGCAATAAAAAAATGCTCGCTATTCACCTAGCAACATTGTTTGTACTTGCGGGCCATTTAACGCTTTACGCGTACTTCACGCCATTTTTACAAGAAACGCTAGGATTAAATACAACGATGGTAACCATTATTTATGGTATTTTCGGTCTTGCTGCCGTGGCAGGAGGAGGACTTGGAGGAGCTGTTTCTGATAGATGGAACCCTTCTTCGTCTGTTATCACCATGATTGCTCTCTTTTTTATTAGCATGATTGCTATGCCTTTTGGCGTTCATTTGCCATTTGTTGTGTTCTTGCTTCTTATGATTATTTGGAGTGCGCTCAGCTGGGCGGTCTCACCTGCTCAAAGCAATTTAATTATTCATAGTGCACGCGACACGTCGGACATTTTAATCAGCACCAATGCAGCGATTTCACACGTGGGAATTGCAATCGGCTCCTATGTTGGAGGAATTATCGTTAATCAATACTCTGTTGTTTATAACGGCTGGGTCGGCTCTATTTTTGTCTTGCTTGGCCTTTTCTGCTCTCTTTATGCTGTAACACGAACAGAAAGCACAGCAGATACGCTTCACAGTAAATAAGATTTTATAAAAAAAAGCGTACACACATGGTGTACGCTTTTTTTGTATTATGATTGATCTTCATGCATTTCAGCAGCAAATTGAGATTCTGCCATAACGATAAAACCATGCTTTCTTAGCAACGCCGTCGTTACCCCTTCACCGGCTATTTTAACACCTAGAAATGCTCCGTTATATATCTGTTCACTTCCGCATGAAGGACTGTTTTCTTTTAGAACAATAATAGTTGCTTTTATTTCTTTTGCGATGTTCAGTGCCTTATAGGCCCCGTCTATGTATATATCTGTCACGTCTTTTCCTGATCGTTCAACAACTCGCGCATGTCCGTTTATTACGTCTATTCCCGTTCCTTTTATAATTTCTGCCGGTTCTCTAGGCGTGTGAAACCCACCTAACAGTTCCGGACACATCATCACCGCTTCTTTATTTTCAATAAGCGCTTCAATTTCCTTAACCAAGGCACTGCTTCCGTTATATCTGCACCCTTGACCTGCTAAGCAGGAACTAACTAAAATCACAGAATTTTCCCTCCCCTCCAAAAAAACACTTCTCATTCATCATACAAAGAATATATGATGAATGGAAGTGTTTACCTTTTATATTTTATTCAAGATCACGCTTTGACTCCTGCTCTTTGTCTCGATCCGTTTTCGCTTCAAATTCAGAGCGAGTCATTACGTCCTCTACGTGCATATTTACTTCTACTACCTCTAATCCCGTCATATCGTGAACTGATTTTTTTACGTTATTAACAGTTTCAGAGAAAATGGATGGAACATTTTTTCCGTATTCGACAATTACTTTTAAATCAAGGGCAACTTGCTTTTCTCCTACTTCAGCGTTAATCCCTTTTGTGATATCTTCAGTGCTGCGGAAGCGATCTGTTAAGCCGCTCATAAATCCGCCGCTCATTGATAAAATTCCTTTAATTTCATTAGCTGAAATTCCAGCAATTTTTTTAATGACTTGATCTTCAAATGTTAATGTATTTTGATTTGTATTTTCCTGAGATTTTACTGCTGTATTTGTTTCATTGACTGCCATAACGAACATCTCCCTTAAAGTGATTTTCTATCTTCCTTTAGTAAAGAATCCTACCCAAGTATTCAGGTCTAAATGACCATCTCGCCACTTCCCGATTACATAACCAATTCCCATAAAAGCTACAATTAGCAGCGTGGGACCAAAACCAATTGTTAATAGCAAAATTGCCAACACTAAACCTGCCAGAATACCAAGTACCCGGCCACGGTACGGAATCAATTTATCTGGAGTACTCATTATGTCCCTCCTTCATCACACAACACGCTCTTTCTTTCGTGTTTGTGTATCTGTTAAGTCAATACGGACGGAGTGAACGGGAAGCTCCAGTAAGGCCTCCACGGCGCGTTTTGTTTCAAGCTGCATCTCTTTTCCTAGTGTCGGTAGTCCATCTCGTCCAAACAACGAACAGTTGATATACAGACTAACTTTTTCTTTGCGAGAATGAATAGAGGCCTGGACTTCAGGAGAGCGTATTCCCTGAAAGCTTCTAATTGCTCGTAAAGCTGTAGATTCGATCGTTGCTTTAGAAATTGTTATTTTGCCTTCACCAGTTACAATTGCTAAATTCTTTTTAGGCGGTCTGCTAAATATGCCTGTTAAAAGAAAAATAATAAAAATAACTGCTAAAAATGCGCTTATTGACAAAATTGTGTAGTAAAACCACTCCTGATGCCGCCACTTTTCTAACCAGTTTGAAAGGTGAGGAACCCTATAGACCATCAGTGCTAACATACCGGAACAAATCAGTCCTGCAATTCCAATAATTGCGATTAAAAACCGATTAAAATTATTCAATTTTCCACCTCATCTCAACGTAAACTCCTACTGCTTTTTTGTTGTGTGTACAGGAAAAGGTAACGAGATATTCAATAGGTACCCGCAATATTTTTTTGATAAACTTTCTAACTGTAAAACTGAATATAAAAAAACGACTAGGTTTCCCTAGTCATTTTCCGCGTCTCTATATGTCGTCTTGTGAGCTTTGATGAACTTATTACCGTTTATTAAACCGCCAATTAATAAAATAGCGGCCGTTAAATAAAACCAGACCATTAAAATAATAATACTTCCAAGCTGACCATAGATTTGTGAGTAGCTTCCAAACTGGACATAGTATCCAAATCCGGTAGATACAACTTGCCATCCTAGCGTGGAGAAAACAGCTCCTGGAAGTACATCTTTCCACGTTACTCTTGCACTTGGCATCAGCTTGTAAAAAAGAATAAAAAAGCCTAATAAAAACAATGTCCCAATTCCCCATCTAATTGTTGTCCAGCTTTGAAACCATATATCAGGAACATGGACTTTTGTTAGGACCAAATGTCGAATGACCTCTTCAATAATTGGTACGAACAATGAAATAGCTACCACAACCATAAAACCAAAAGTCAAAATTAAATCATTGATTAAACCGCGCAAAAACGTTTGTTTTCTTTGAATATGATAGGCGTCATTTAACGAGCGAACCAAAGATTGTATAGCCATAGATGCGAGCCAAAAAGTCGCCAATAAACTAAAAGATAAAACTTTTTTTCCGCTATTGTTAACTGTTTCAATTGACCGTTCAATTACGTCGTAGGCGCTTTTAGGCGTAAATGGTTCAATAAATATCAGCAAATTGTTTGTGTCAATTGGAAAGAAACTCAGCAGAGAAAAAAGAAAGATAATAAACGGCACAAAAGATAACAAAAAATAGTAGGCTGTTTGAGCAGCCTGATCAAAGAAACGCTCCGTAAAAAAACGAGCGGCAACGGTCTTAGATGTTTGAATCATACAGCGTTCTCCTTTACTTTCGCTTCACCCTGTAGTGAAATTTATATTCAATTTTCATGTTCAACATGGATTAGATAAGTTTCGGCTTATAAAGCTTTCCTTTTCCATTATCCGCCGTTAACAAAGAATTTAACCTGTAAAATTATACAGCCGGTTCATAAAGAAGATATTATTATAATTACATCTGCCATTACCACCATATCAATAGATCTTCTTTTTCTTTCATAAAACCGTAAATTCTTTGGGACTGTATTTTCTTTTTTCTTACATCTTAAACTTTTTACGCTATGTTAAAAAAGTAAAATATAAGAGCACCGATCAGCATCAGCATAATCATTGAAACAAAAATAACCAAAGCGTGAGAAGATTGATACGTTTGGCTGTTAATTTTTTCGCGGGTTGAAAAATAATGATAGGTTGAGAAAACAAGCAAACCTGCACTTGCAGCTAAAGAAAAGATGATAACAGCAATAATAAGAGTATCGGCTGCTTCACTTTATTTTTTTTCCTGAATTGAAATGCACGCCGCCTGCAACAAAACCAATGCCGAGTGTAGCAATAGACGTTCGAATCCACGCTAAATACGTTCGTTCATTTGCTAAATGCTGCTGAATATAAATGGATTCATTTTCTTTTTTAGTTATTTACATACCACCGTCCTTTTACATGTCTTCTGTTATAAATAAATGCTCAAACGAAAATAAATTGAGGACGCTTCATGCCACATTATACCCGAAAAGAAGGAATCATTACCATTTTCAAGCGGTCGAAAGAGCTGCTTCACAAACTAAAAAAAGCCAACGGGATAACCCCAGCTGACTTTTTTGATTTATGAAACATTTTCTTTATCTTTTACTTTATAAATTTGAGCAAGTGTTGATTCAATAAATGCACTAGCTGAACCTATAAAAGCAATAAACCACATCCAAAAAACTGCTCCTGGACCACCGAATGCAATTGCTGTTGCAACTCCCGCAATGTTTCCAACTCCTACGCGCCCTGATAAAGCAAGTGTTAACGCTTGGAAAGACGAAACGCCCGACTCTGAACTTTTTCCATTAAACAATAAAATAACCATATCTTTCAAATACCGAACTTGTACAAATCTAGTGAGAATAGTAAATAAAAGCCCCACTCCTATACATAGATAAAGGTACTCCAAATCATTTCACTTATTGTACTAATCATCTGTTCCAATATGAAGTCCCCCTTAAAACACTCTGCACATTATGAATAATGAGAACATAGTTTTAATATAAAGTTAAAAAACAGAAAATTCACTCCATTTATCAGGTTGTTTTACACATTATTTAATAGATAGCCAACATTTGCGGAGACAACATATATTTTGGGCACCTTATCTGACACGTTTTTCGATACAGCATGAGTTCTTTACATATTCCCTACTGTTAGAGCATAAGGTAATGAGGGAACCAAGGGTCACTTTATGTTCTAAGCCGAGTGTAAACAAAGCATATCTTTCTATTTTCATTTCACGTTAATAGTTCACTAAGTAAATCATTTTATTTTTAAACATTTCTGATATATGGTATAATTTAAACCGATAAAAAGATGCTGCATGTATGCTAAAAGAGCAGGCCGTATGGTTTCGCTCTTTTGTTGTTTTCACGCCATGCGGCACTACGAAAGAAGGAAATAGAATGGAATTATGGAAACGAAACTTGTACATTTGCTGGTTCGGTTCTTTTTGCACCACGGCCGGGATGAGTTTAGTTATTCCGTTTTTACCGCTTTATATTGAAAAGCTGGGAGTTCACGATACGAGCTCCATCAGCAGATGGGCTGGTATTGCATTTGGAGCTACCTTTTTAATGGCAGCTATTGTTTCTCCTTTATGGGGAAGTTTGGCCGATAAATACGGGCGAAAGCTTATGCTCCTTCGGGCAAGCTTGGGTATGGCAATTGTTATGACTTCTATTGGTTTTGTACAAAATGTCTATCAGCTTGTCGGACTGCGCTTTTTAATGGGGGCCGTTTCCGGCTTCATCTCTGCGGCCATTACGTTAGTAGCGACTCAAACACCTAAAGAGCACAGCGGTAAAGCATTAGGGACGTTGTCTACAGGTGCTGTATCAGGATCTTTATTAGGACCGCTAGTAGGCGGCTACTTAGGAGATACAATTGGATTGCGCCACGTCTTTTTCGTAACGGGCGCATTTATGTTTTTGTCTTTTTTAATTGTAAATTTAATTCAAGAAGACAAAAAAGAGGCGGCGAAAACGACGAAAGAATCTAACATTGGGTTACTTTCTCTTAAGAATTCAAAGGCCGTGATTGGTGTATTTGTTACAACTTTTTTACTCCAGCTTGCGGTTATGGCTATTCAGCCAATCGTTACACTGTATGTAAAACAACTGTCTACTCATACCGATCACCTTGCCCTTATTTCAGGTTTTGTCGTGGCGGCAACAGGAATATCAAATATTTTAGCTGCATCCAGACTTGGCAAAGTCAGCGATCGCGTTGGGCCTCAAAATGTGCTTCAAATATGCCTGCTCATCGTAGCGGTTATTTGCGGCTTACAGGCCTTTGTGCATAGTACTTGGCAGCTATTCTTACTGCGTTTTTTACTCGGTTTTGCAATGGGAGGATTGTTACCTTCTATTAATTCTTATTTAAAGAAAATTGTGCCGGACTCGATTACAGGTAAAATGTTTGGCTATAATCAAACAGCACAATACTTCGGGAATTTAGCCGGTCCAGTTATTGGCGGACAAATTGCCGGAGCTAAAGGAATTCCTTATGTATTCTTAACAACGAGTGTTCTTCTACTGTTGAATGCTGGGTGGGTGTATTATCAGCGCCATCATGGACAACAGCTAGACGGTAAAGCCGCATAAAAAACCTTCCGTTTAACGGAAGGTTTTTTTATTACCACAAGGGTTCTTCTTCGCTGCTTACTTCATAAGAAAGTGGCATCATAACAACCGCTGCTATGAAGAAAATAAGCTCCGCGACAACAATGGATGGAAAGGAAAAGTCAAATAGGGAGAGAATAAGCCAAATAATAAGGGGTGCAAATGAGTAGATTGATAATCGCTTTTGGGATTTTGCAGAGATATACTGTTGTTTGTCACAGTGTGGGCATTCTAAAACGTTTCTAAATGTTAACAGTTGTTTAAAGGTTGTCCTCCAGTTCCATTTATGATTACAATTTTGACAGGTGGCCATGGGCATCACGCTCCTAAAAAGATTTATGTACATATAAAGTATACGTACAAGTTGGTAAAGAGTTTCATTTTTATGATTAAAAACGTTTTTACTATTATAACATAAAACAAAATAAAAGGCTTTTTACAGGAAAAAGCCTTTTATTTCAACGTTTATTTAGATACAGCTTCATTCGTTTGAGAAGTTGTTCTTACTTTTATAACCATAATAACAAAAGCTAACAACCCAAGAATCGCTGCTACGAGAAAAGGAGCTTGAGGCGCTACGGCATTGCCAATAACTCCTGATAATAAAGGAGCAAACGCTGCACCTAACCACCTTAAGAAATTATATCCTCCAGATGTAATTCCTCGTTCATAAGGAGATACTTCCATGACATGACTCGTAAATAATGCATTATTAAGTCCTGATACAAGACCTGCTGCCATGATTAAAACAATGCGCAACCATGTTGCATCAAAGGCAAATAAACAAATTAAAATAAGTGAAAAAACAATTAAGCTAACGTGTAACACTTGTTTTGGCTGATATCTTTTTTCTAACTGATGTGCTAAAACCGCTGAGCCATAAGCTAAACATAATCCCCATCCAAAGAAAACAAAACCAATTTGAAGAGCTCCGATCGATAGAATAAGCGGCGTATAAGCTAACACTGTAAAAAATCCGTAGTAATAAAGCATGCCTGATACAGCGCCTTGAGTAAATGGTTTTAATTTATAAAGTTTAACCATATCTTTAAAACCCGCTGCTTTACGAGGCTTAGTGCTTGTAGGCTGTTTAACAATCGTTAATACTAAAATAAAGGCGATAAAAATTAAAGCACTTGTACCGAAAAAAGGCAATCTCCAAGAAGCATTTCCTAACACGCCTCCTACAAGCGGTCCTCCGGCCATTCCCAAACCAATTGCAGCTTCATATAATCCTACTGCTTTTTTCACTTCACCTGATAATGCAATAAGCAGCGTCATAGCTGTTGCAAAGAAAAACGAATTACCAAGTCCCCATCCTGCTCGGAAAATGGAAAGCTGAGGAATATTGTTAGAAAACCCGCATAGCGCTGCAAAAATCGTCACAATGATAAGTCCTGTTACCATCAAACGCTTGTCTCCTACACGTGATGCTAAGATGCCTGCTGGAATCATCATAATAGCCATCATTAACAAGTAGGAAGTAAATAACATTTCTACTTGCCAATGGGAAGCTCCAATTTGCTTAGCAATCTCTGGTAAAATCGGATCTACTACCCCGATCCCCATAAACGCTAAAAAAGTAGCTACTACCGTAATAATTTGACCTAATCGGTTATTTGAATGCTGTCCTTCCACTCTTTCATCTCTCCTTTTGTTTTTGTTTTTGTTTTTTCTATGTATTTCCATAGCAGATTCTCGCATTTCTTTTAATTCTGTTTTAAATGCCTGCATTTTAACCACTTTAAATTCAATCATTTTGATTTGATTTTCCAGTAAATTTTCTATTTTAGTTATCTCTTTCGCTGATAATCCTTGCTGCTCACTTCTTTCTTCAATCATTCTTTTGAGCGACATAAACTGCTGTAGCTCCTGTAAAGAAAAACCGAGAACTTCTTTTGCTTCTGCTACTTTCCTTAGTTCTTTTACCTCTTCTTCTGAATAAATCCGCGCATTTCCTTTTGTGCGCTGCGGGGGTAAAATGAGTCCAATCTCTTCATAATACCGAAGAGTACGCTTGGTCAAACCTGTCATTTTCGTCACGTCATCGATTAGATACATGTTTTCCCCTCCACCCTTTAACATTAACGTTAACGTCAATTCTATATTACCATTATAGATTAACGTTAACGTTAATGTCAACAATACCAAGACATTTTATGTAAATTTAAAAAATATGTGCACCAAAAAACCTATTGATAAATCAATAGGTTACATCAATATGTCATATAGCTGCTGTGCTGTTTCTCCTGTTACTTTACCGTACACTCCTCGTCTTTTAGAAGTAAGTTCCGCACTCTCCGAGGTGAATCGTATATTGTATACGACTCCTTCATAAGTAAGCTGTACATCTGGGTCAAGAGCGACGCTGTAATCAGCTTTTTTCCATTGAATTTGTTTCATAATTGATTCTACAGCTAAAGCATCTTCTGAACTTAACGTTTTATCTCCTGCTTTTATAGGCTTGCCCTCCCTTTTTTTATTAAATTTTAGTTCAGAATGAGAAGATGAAAATTCAAGTTGGTTTTTATCATGCGCTATGAAATCTTGGGGTAGTTCTACATAGCGGACAACTTCTCCTTCATGTACAAACACAAACATTTGATTAGCAGCAGATATTTTTTTCATCACCTCTTCACTGATCGGTGCGTTTACAAGTTTTTCTACGTCGGCTTTCTTGCTTTTGTTTGTGAATAAATATCCTTTTTCCCATTTAAAATCACTTAACTTCAATATATCGACTGAGCTTACACCTTTTTTTTCAAATGATTGCTGAATATTTTGCCCCATTTCTTTGTCATTGGTGACTTGAGCATTAGAACTGCACCCTACTAAACAACAAAAAATAATGCCTATTGCTATAAGAGCCTTCACTTTTGCCTTCCTCCTCTCTACCATTCTTTTAGACAATTCCAACTTTGTACCATTTTAACATATAATTCCTATTTTTTCGTGAAAAGAAGGAAAGAATACGCTTATATAATTTCACGCATATAAATTTGATTTATTTACAAGTTTTTTCTGAATGTTTTAAGAAAAATTTAATATTTTATTTAGTTCGTTTTTAAACTTTATCTTTAGACTAAAAAATAAGTTAAAAATAAATAACGCAGGAGGAAAACAATGACTTGTCTATCTGAAGTTTTAAAGTTTAATGAAAAATTTGTAACAAATAATCAATTTGAGGCTTTTCAAACATCCAAATTTCCTAACAAAAAAATAGTCATCTTAACTTGTATGGATACACGTTTGTTAGAATTACTTCCTAAAGCTATGGGGCTAAAAAATGGAGATGCAAAAATAGTTAAAAATGCCGGAGCTGTTATCTCCCATCCCTTTGGAAGCGTCATGAGAAGTATCTTAGTTGCCGTCTATGCTTTGCAAGCTGATGAAGTATGTGTCATCGGTCATCATGAATGTGGAATGACGGGTATGAAAGCTGAAGCTATTTTAGCCTCTGCTGAACAAAGAGGGATTAGCACGGAACAAATTCGTAATCTAAAATATGCTGGTATTGATTTAGAATCATGGCTGACTGGATTTGAATGTGTAGAAGATAGTGTCGAAAACAGTGTGGATATGATTCGAAATCATCCTTTATTACCAAAAGACGTGCTTGTTTCTGGAATGGTCATTCATCCTTCAACAGGAAAACTTGACGTCGTTGTAAACGGCTATTCCCAAGACCGAGCTGAAACCGTAAGCTCATGAAGGAGGATTTTATCGAATGCTAAAAGATAACCGATTTCAAGGCTATTCAGCAGGGCATTTACAAAAAGACATTATCGCCGGTTTGGTTGTTGGGGTCGTTGCTATTCCTTTAGCAATGGCCTTTGCCATCGCTTCTGGTGTAAGACCTGAATACGGGATTTATACAACCATTATCGCAGGGATTATGGTTTCAATATTAGGCGGATCGAAATTTCAAATTGCAGGCCCAACAGGTGCATTTGTTCCGGTGCTGCTTGGAGTTGTCATGCAATATGGTTATGAGAACCTCATTATTGCCGGCTTTATGGCTGGAATTATGATTACGCTTCTCGGAATATTTAAACTAGGGAAACTTATAAAGTTTATTCCGCGCCCTGTGACGATTGGATTTACAGCAGGAATTGCGATTATTATTTTCTCAGGTCAGATCGCTAACTTTTTAGGACTAAAGGGAATTGCAAAACATGAGGAATTTCATTTGAATATGATTGAAATCCTACGAAAAATTGCAACGATTAACATTTACAGCGTCATCATAGCCGCTATTTGTTTAGCTATCGTGATTATAACGCCAAAGTTTTTACCTAAAATTCCCGGTGCCCTTCTAGGTCTTCTTGTCTCCACACTTGTAGCCATTACACTGTTCCCAGGAAAAGTTGCAACGATTGGCTCTACTTACGGTGCCATTCCGAGTAAACTACCATCTTTTAGCTTCCCAGATTTAACATGGGATAACATCGTGATGCTATTTCCTGCTGCCTGCGTAATTGCGATGCTTGGAGGTATTGAATCTTTACTATCAGCTGTTGTTGCTGATAATATGGCCAAAACCAAGCATAATAGCAATAAAGAGCTTGTGGGCCAAGGAATTGCTAATATCGCTACCTCGCTATTTGGCGGAATTCCAGCAACTGGTGCCATTGCCAGAACAGCGACCAATATCAAAAACGGCGCAGCTTCTCCGTTATCAGGAGTTATACACGGCTTAGTTGTTTTATTGGTCCTTGTGATGCTGGCTCCTTATGCATCAAACATTCCGCTGGCAAGTATGGCACCTATTTTAATGTTTGTGGCTTGGAATATGAGTGAGCGTAAAGAATTTGCGCATATTTTAAAAACCAAGTCAGCTGATTCATTTGTACTTGTAGCTACGTTTTTATTAACAGTTTCAATCGATTTAACAACAGGTGTAGGCGTGGGTCTACTTTTAGCTATTGTTATGTTCGTGAAACGAATGAGCGGATCACTGAAGATATCAAAGGTTTTAGCGGAAACATCTGAGAACGCTCACAAATCTGAGTTGATGGAATATACCATGCAAGGATCTCTTTTCTTTGGATCTGCTGAAGTATTAGAAAATTCCTTTGATAACATCGCTGAAGCGAAACCGAAAGTTTTATTGCTTCGAATGAGCCAAGTCTCCTTTATTGATACATCTGGAGAAGCTTTACTATCGAAGGTGGTCGAACGTTTGAAAGATTCGCATAGCCAAGTCGTTATTTCTGGCTTACAGCACCAGCCGAAAGAAATGTTAAAGTCAACCGGTCTATATGATAAAATCGGTGAAAAAAATATATTTTCTTCCGAACCTCCCGTGAGTAAGATTAAAGCTCGTCATAGAATCGTTACTACGTAATAAAAAAGAGATCCGAACGATTAATCGTTCGGATCTCTTTTTTTAAATATTAAACCGGTACCCTGCTCCCCAAACCGTTTCTAGGTACTGAGGATCTGCTGGGTTTTCTTCTAACTTTTCTCTTAGTTTTCGAATGTGAACTGTTACGGTTGAAATATCTCCTGAAGAATCAAATCCCCAAATTTTTTCAAATAGATGTTCTTTACTTAATACTTGATTTGGATGAGAAACGATAAACTTCAGCAAATCGAATTCCTTCGCTGTAAAAAACACTTCTTTGTCATTCACAAATACTCTTCTAGCGAGCGTGTCAATCGCTAAGCCATGAATACGAATCATACGCTTTTCCTGCTTATCAGAGAGTCTTTCATATCTCGCTACATGCGCTTTGACTCTTGCGACCAGCTCCCCAGGGCTGAATGGCTTGGTAATATAGTCATCTGCACCTAGCCCGAGCCCTCTAATTTTATCAATTTCTTCTTTTTTAGCTGAAACTAAAATGATTGGAATATCTTTTGCAGCTCGAATTTGCTTGCACACTTCAAATCCACTCACTTTAGGGAGCATAATATCCAAAATAACCAGGTCAAAATGTTCATTTAATGCTTTTTCTAACCCCTTATCCCCGCTATATTGAACGTCTATTTCAAAATCGTTAATTTCTAAATAATCTCTTTGCAATTCAGCAATACTTACTTCATCTTCAATTAATAATATCTTCTTCATGTGTATCACCATTTTCATTCATTTTTTGCAAAGAAAAGAAAATACTTGTTCCTTCGCCAAGCTTACTTAGTGCCCAGATGTCTCCCCCGTGGCGTTCAACAATTTGTTTTGCAATGGCCAGTCCAAGTCCACTTCCTCCAGTATTGCTATTGCGGGACTGTTCTGCTCGATAAAACCGGTCAAAAATATGCGCTAATGCTTCCGGTGAAATTCCAGAGCCGTTGTCTTTTACTTCAATAATGAGTTCACTTTCGGTAGCAGAAAGAACGATATCGATTCTTCTTCTTTCTTTATCCATAAATTTAATGCTGTTGGTTGTTAAATTTATTAAAACTCTTCGCAGCTGCTCAGCATCTGCCTTTGCATACAGTGTCGTTAGAGAATCATTAGAAAATAAAACATCAATATCATGTTCGCTCATTTCAAACTGAAGCTCTTGCACATAACTTTCCATAAAGGCAGAAATATTAAGTTTTTTAAACACAAACGGAATTTCGTGCAAATCCAATTTAGAAAATAAAAACAGCTCATCGATTAACGCATTCATGTCTTTTGCTTTTGTTGAAATCGTTAACAAATATTTAGAAAGCTTATCTGGCGTATTAGCTACTCCATCTTGAATTCCTTCTACATATCCTACAATGGAAGTAATAGGAGTTCGTAAATCGTGTGAAATACTTGAAAGCAGCTGCTTTCGATTATCTTCATATTGAATTTGCAGTTCAACAGAAGATTTTAGTTTTTGCCTCATTTCTTCAAAAGCTTGCGTTAATTCCCCTATTTCATCCTTTGAATTAGCAGAGATCTCAAAGTGAAGATCACCTTGTTTTATTTTTTCAGCCGCTTCTTTTAATTCACGAATGGGTTTAATAATGCTTCTTGAAACAAGATAGTTTAAAAATCCAATAATCACAATGACTAAAATTAATAGTAGAAAGATTAAAAAAGGGAAAATTCGATTAATAATACCTACATAAGGGCTGATTTTTCGCAAAACGTAAATGCTTCCTTTTTCTTGATTCGAGAAAGGAAAATCAAGGTTGATATATGTAAAATACTGCTTGCCTATGCGCAACATGTCCTGCTGATACGAATGATTTCCTTTACTTTTTTGATGCTTTGGCAAGTATTTACGAAGGTTTTCTCCTTTAATGGATTCTGAAGCATATACAATCTCTGTGTTTTTTTGAATCACAATATCAATATTTTCAAATTCATATTTTTTAACCGTCTTCGGCCGCAGCAGCTGTTCTGGTTTTTTTTCTACTCAATAACTTTAAATCTAAGAATGCATTTTCTTCTTCTGGCGTTAACAATTTATACTCATAGGAGTGACTGTACAGTTTTCTTACAAAATCGGCGTCTCCAGTAATGGAGAAGAAAATGAGAAAGCCCGATAAAAAAAGCAAAATAATAAAGACAAACACAATACTGATATACGTTAAAACAAAACGCAGCTGAATTGACATTTCTTCCCCTATGCCCCTTTGGCTTTAACAAAACTATTTGATAGACTAGTAAAGGTGAATAACAAATAGATCGTTAGACATTATACATGTAGCAAAAATTAAAACAAGAAAACAAATGTATATTCTCACTTTACCGTGATAGAGTGAGAATGAACACCACCTTTTTTACCATTTTATGAATTACTGGAAAATTATGATCTATTTTTCATAATATTCTTAGGCTGAAAGGTATACTATATGCCTTAATATTTTAAAAAAGGAGACTTTTTAATGAAAATTATTAAAGCTACTTCCTCTCACATCCCTTCTGTTGCCCGTCTGTACGTAGACAGCTGGCGCATTACATACAAAGAGTTAGTACCTGATGCTTATTTAAACAACTTGTCTTATAAACAAAGTGCAGAAAAATGGTCCCTTTTTCTTACCGATCCTTCTCATTTTATTTTGCTCGCTATCGATGAACGAGGAGAGATTGTCGGCTTTTCAGCGGGTAAGCCTCATTTGTCCAGCGCTGAAATATACGCGCTATACGTTTGTAAGGAAGTGCAAAGCCAAGGAATTGGTCATCTTCTATTTTCTCATTCAGTAAAAGAATTTGCTGATCAGCAATATACGTCTATGATTATTTGGGCTATGAAGAAAAATAAGAAAGCGACTCAATTTTATAAAAGATTAGGCGGCAAAAAAATCTTGAATCGCACAAGTCAGTTTGGAGAAACTAAAGTTGAAGACGAAGCATACGGTTGGGAACGTCTTCCTTCTAATAAATAAACGAGCACACTAGTGTGCTCGTTTATTTATTAGAAGATAATATTATTGAGCTGTTGTCTTTTTATCGATTGAATGAGCTTTATTACAAAGCCCATTCCAGTGCCAAAAACAATTCCCTTGACTCACTATAAAACAATCCAGCCATTTTTGAAAATTCATATGTAATACATGTGCATCTTGAAACGATGCGTTCCGCTTTTTCACTATTATATATGCAGAGTGCGCTGATTTTTTAGAGTCAATGATAATCTCTTCTTCTCCAACAGACCCAATTGTCATATAGAGATTCTGACTTTTAGAAGCTGTTTCTCTTACATCTTCTAAGCTATAAAGATTCCCTGTTGTTTTTTTGTCAGCATCAATGAACAAATTACACCCATTTGTTAGCTGCAAAAACTGCTTGTAGTCTTCAGGAAGTGATACATGCATTTCTTCTTCAAAAACTTGCAGTTGGTTCTTGCTTACTCCATCAAAAAAAGTACAAGTGGTTCTGTATACTTCTCCTTCATTTTTACACACTTCTATAACATTATTGTTTTCCCACAGCCGCTTTCGAAGTGAATTTATTATTTTTTCAATCATACTCTTCCTCCAAGCGTTGGATTTAAAACGGTTACATTACATTAATTAAACAATAATGTGCTAATTCCTTCTTTCCTACTCAATTATACGATAAACTTTAGAAATTCATGTTTGAATAACATAGAAAAAAGCAGCGAATATCACTGCTTTACAGGTTATACAGGCGCTTTTTCTTCCTGTTCAGGATGGTGATCGTAATCAATAAGCGCTTTTGGAAGGCCTGTATATTTAGCCCAATAATAAATCCCAAGAGATACGACCGCTATGATAATTAAGTCTACAGGCGTATCAATTAAACCTTTCCCTCCGCCGAACGAACCGATATAAGAAATAAAGAGCATGATGATATAATAAGCAACTAACCACCATGTTGATTTAATCTGCTGACGAAGACTTACTTCATTTTTAGGCACATATTTAGCAAAAATCAAATATATAACAAACATAACCAGTTGAGAAGTTAGCAGCCATGAAATGGTCTTCCATCCTGACCAGTACACAATAAAGGAAGCAAAAATAAAGGATAACGGACCAATTATACTCATTCCTCTTAATTTAAAAGGCTTTTCCAAATCTTTTGCGTTCACCATAAAGGCCGCTGATGAAATTGGTGCAATCGCGTAAGAAAGAATAAGCGCAACAGAGCATACGTTTACGAGTGCATTCCACGAAGGAAATGGCAGTGTCCAAAAAATCGAAAGTCCTAATGAAAGCCATAAAGATGATCGTGGAATCCCTGTTTTTTTATCCACATGAGCAAACGTTTTAAATAACGTACCGTTACGAGACCAAGCATAGATAAGTCTAGATGTTGTATTCATAAAAATATTGCCGTTACCACCCGGTGATAAAATAGCGTCTAAAATAACAAGTGTTGCTAGCCAGCCAAGACCAAGAACAACAGCGATGTCTTTAAACGGCAGTGAAAATTTATCTTGAATGCCGGACCAACCGCCTGTGATCATATCAGATGGAATGGCCCCGATAAATAAGACTTGCAGAGCGGTATAAATAAGTGCCGCTAGAATGATACAAATCACAAGAGCAATTGGGATATTACGCTGAGGATTTTTCACCTCTCCAGCTACCGATACAATCGGATGAAGGCCTAAGTAAGCAAACATAACTCCACCTGTAGCAATGGCGGCCTGGATACCATCAAATCCCCCGGGAGCAAACTCTCCCATCGTAAAGTTTCCTGACTTAAAATAAAATGCCAGCGTTACGATTACTGTAAGCGGTACAAAATATTTAAAAATAGAAATAATAATATTCGATTTCGCAAATGCTTTTACGCTCCAGTAATTGAGTAAAAAGAATAAGCAAAGCAGCACAAATTGTAGAATCCATCCAGATATCGTCGGTGAATCAGATCCAGCTTTTGTTAAACCCGGAAACCAGTAAGCCACGTACTGCCTTACCGCTGTTACTTCGATAGCAATTAAACTAGTGTACGCTACGATGGTAATAAACGAAATCATATAGCCTACAAGATGACCGTGTGAATAAACAGGATATCGAATAATTCCTCCTGTACGAGGCAAGGCAGCCCCTAGCTCAGCGTATACAAGGCCTATTAATAAAATAATAACTCCACCAATAACCCAAGAAAAACTTCCTGCAGGACCTGCTTGCGTAGCGACATTACTAACGGCAAACAGCCAAGCGGAACCAAAGATTGCCCCTAATCCAATCAATGTTAAATCTAATAGGGATATCGTCTTTTTAAACGGACCTTTATTCTCCATAAGCTTCCTCCTTTGGATGAATCATCACTTTTGTTGATTTTTTTGACAACATTCATATATATTCGATAATATGTGTCAAAATTTTTATTACTATACCCATTCAAAATTACTTTGAATCCCTTTTCTTTATTTCTGCAGATTAATTAACAGAAAATTCAAAAATTATTCTTGCGTTTAAGGACACATTAAAACTTTTTCTTCTTTTCTTTAATGGGTAAAATACTCAATAAATGAAAGGAGTTAGATAAATGACTTTACCAGAGAATTTGCACGTTGATTTTACAGCTTACAACCACTTAACATTCCTTCCACTCGGACGTAAAAATAAATCGATTCGCTCCCTAGGAAGTAAACATACTAAAGGGCTACTTGGACGTTTAAATGACTACTTTGAGCGAGCAATGAATGAGTTATCTCAAGAAGATATAAGCCTTTTTCAAACGTTCTTATATGGAAGTCATAGGGGCAGTTTTCCCGTCGCAATTGATAAAAATGAAGACGTTTATCCTCACTTTTGGAAACCAACTTCATTTCTATGGAAAGAATATAATAAGAATCGCGGCATTCCTATTCATCATGATGAGTTCTATTCTCAAGATTTTACGGTTTTGACTAAAAATGAGTTGGAAAATTATCTCGGTAGTATTATGAAAGATTACATGTTTTGCGCTAGAATACATGATTCGTCAAAAGAAGAATGGATTCAACATATTAATAAGTGTTTTTTCAAACATCCGCTCATTTCTCTTTATCACCGAAATGCAGATGTGATTGAAGCAATTGAACAATCAAAAAAATCACCTTTGCTTTTTATTATGAAAAACCCTGAGCAAATTGCTTTTTGGCGCAATCGGATTGAAATCATTATGAGACCTTTTCGCTCTCTTTCTTCCACCGCCTTTGAAAGAGGATTTTCAGATACGGAAGATACGGTATTAACTGTTCACGGAGAAAACGAGATCATTCGCTTAACTTCAGAAAACAGAGGTCTCGCCGTAACATATGATGTCACAGACGATGCCGTTTCACTCGATGATGAGTATAATGTAGTGCTAGCAGCCAAACGCTTAGCCACAACTCAGCGGCAGTTCGAAGAGATTATAGATGAAAATGAAGAAGTGATTCAAAAACTGCTTGTCTTTTTTAAATGGAAAAGTCTTTTAAAGCATCATGAAGTGCACATCACAGAAATCCAAGATAAATTGTGCAGCCTAACCACTTATCAACTTAATCAAAGACAAGTTTTACAGGAAAACGATCCCTTTCTTTCCTTCATTCAAAACGTATTACAAGTAAAAACACCGAATGCCAATCTCAAAGTTGGTTCCATTCAATGGTTTTCGCAATGGGATTTTCCAGCTGTCACCATGCTGCAGGAAACAAACAAATTCACATGTTATATGGGTCCAAACGAAATAGAAACGAAGCTGACAGAAATAAGCGCTAAGATAGAAAATGAACTTCATAAGCAGCGTCAGGACCTGCTTTCGACTCCGCTAAAAATCGGTCAAACAACTTTTGATTCAAACCAAATGTTACAGTTATTAACACTTATAGATGCCTTAAAAAACACGGAAACTCAGCAGAGTTACGTACAAATTTTAGAAGGCGTTTCTACTAACAGCATTCGTCAAAAAGAGCTCGATAAAATACCCGCGTTTGGATTATTAAATTCCGTAAAGCGCAAGCGCATTGTTACGTATTTACAAGAATTACAAAACTGTCAGCTGCTTAAAAAAGAGAAAAAAGGATTCAGCCTCACTCCAAAAGGAGAAGCCATCCGACGTCTATTTGAAGAAGAATCACGGAGAATATGAGATTGTATCTCACGTGATTCTTCTTTTTTGATTTTGAAGACTACTTTCTCTATTAAATGCTTATCATAATTAGAAATCTCCATTCATATAATTATTACTAGATTAGCAAAGTCCTTCATACCTATTAGCCTGACGCTGACATAGAGAGGAGATTTCGCCATTGAAATCTAGTAATCGCGCCAATTTTGTAGTGTTAACATATAAGATGGTTCTGGTTATTTTATCCGTTGTTTTAATGACATCATCTATCATTGTTCTAGTAAGTTACTCAGCATTTAAAGAACAGTTCAATTCTTCTATTGTCTATCAAACGTTATCAAAGCATAAAGCAGAAAGTCTTTATTATTTAATGAGCCAAGAAAACCATCATTTTTCAACGGCTTTTGATAAAAACTACTCGCCTCCAGGTCTTTCTTCTACACTGCTCGAGTTATCAACAAGTATTCGAGCAGAAGACGCGAGAAGCTTGTTTGGTTCCGAACTTCCTGGATTCAGTATTTACGATTCCAATATTATTATCGCCGGTGAAGGCACAAATTTCACAAACTTCCCTAGAGAATCTGCACCGCCGCTAGATGAAACGCTAAAAGAAAGAAATTCTACTACAAAAGTTCAGCAGCCTAAAGAAAACAATGGTACGAACGCTCCAAATAATAATACAACTGGCGGAAAAAAGGTATTTTATATTTATCATACGCACAGCTGGGAATCTTACTTGCCTCTGTTAGGACTTGAAGGTGATCCAGATGCTAATAAAGCAGTGGATAGCAAAACAAATATTAATATTGTTGCAAATATGCTAGGAAAAGATTTAGAGGCTCAGGGAATTGGGGCAGAAGTAGATCAAACCAATATTGGACAGAAATTAAAAGAAAAAGGTTGGAACACCAATCAATCGTACGCCATGTCTCGCACAGTAATTGAAACGGCGATGACTGAAAATAGAGATTTAACGTACTTTATCGATTTGCACCGAGATTCGCTTCGAAAAGATAATACAACCATTAAGATTAACAATAAATCATATGCAAAAGTTGTGTTTGTTTTAGGGAAAGCAAATCAAAACTTTGAACAAAACTTAAAAATGGCAAAAGCGCTTCATGAAGGTCTTGAAAAGAAATATCCCGGCTTAAGCCGCGGAGTTATTGGCAAAAACAAATCCAGCGGTAACGGTGTATATAATCAAGATGTTTCTAAAAATGCGATTTTAATTGAAGTGGGCGGAGTTGATAATAACTTTGATGAACTAACCAACACAACAAAAGCACTGTCTGATGTCATTAGCCAATTTTATTGGCAAGCTGAAAAAGTAGATGCTCCTGCTCAATAAAAAAAGCCCTCTTCATTGAGGGCTTTTTAAAATTCAATTCCTTTTACAGCAGGAATTCCTTCATCATAATAATGTTTATGAGGCTTCATTTCCGTCACAAGATCTGCTGCTTCCATCACTTCTTTTTTTGCAGAGCGTCCGGTAATGACCAAATGCATATGCTCAGGACGCTTTTGAATAAGGTCAATTACTTCGTGTAGCGGTAGCACATCATCAATAGGAAATTTCTCGATAGCCAGTGCATTATTTAACTCGTCTAAAATAACCACATCATATTCGTTCGAGAAGACTTTTTCCTTCGTGAGCGCCCAGGCTTTTTGCAAAGCTTCACGATGTTCAGGCGGTGTTTTTGTCCACGTAAAGCCGACTCCTGTTTGAATCATTTCAATTCCTATTCTGTCAAACATCAGCTTTTCTCCATATGTACGCTGAGGAGATTTAATAAATTGAATTATTAATACTTTTTGTCCGCGTCCCGTAGCGCGCAACGCAAGACCTAAAGCAGCGGTTGTTTTCCCTTTTCCGTCTCCGGTATAAATTAACGTAAGACCACGTTTGTCTTTCAATCTAAAAACCTCTTTTTCTTCGAATTTCAGTTTACAGCCATGTTGTTTTTTCTGTAAACGGTGTTCTAGCAGGCTCTTTCATTTTTGTAAGAGACTCTTCATTTGGATAGCCTAAAAATACATTACCTACCACGACTTTACCTGAAGGCTTTCCGATAAACTCATACAGTCGCTCGTCTCGAACAAGACCAACGCCTCTTGTTCTCCAAACGAATCCAAGCCCTAATTCTTTAGCTGCTAGCCACATGGAATGAATCGCGCACGAAACCGCATATTTGTTATCTTCCGTGGCTTCTTCGTCTCCTTCAACTGTATCAGCTGTTACGACAATATGTACAGGTGTATTTTTCACTGCTTTTAGTGAACTTTCTACTAAATGAGGCTTTGTAGGAAAGCGCTCCTTTAAATACGCTTCAGCCAGTTCTTCATACTTCTTTTTTGCTTCTCCTTGAATCACATAAAAGCTCCAGGGCTCTCTCATTCGGTCATTTGGAGCCCACGTCGCTGCTTCAAGCAGCTGTTCGATTTTCTCTTGTTCCACTTCACGCGTTTCATGATCTCGTACCGCTCTTCGTTCTTTTAGCTGTGAAATAATCGTCATATTGTCTCCTCCTTTTAACGTTAAAGCAGAATATTTTCCGCTCTTTCTTCGAACCATTTTATTTTTTCTCTAATTGTCACAACTTCACCTACAAGCACGATGGCAGGATGAGCAATTTCTGCTTTTTTTGCTATGTCTTCGATTGTGGCAAGTGTTCCCGTTACGGTGCGCTGATACTTCGTCGTTCCCCATTGAACAAGCGCTACTGGCGTATGCTTATCTCGTCCATGGTCCATCAACTGCTTGCATATATGAGGTAAATTTCCAACGCCCATATAAAATGCAATTGTATCTATTCCTTGAGCAAGCGCTGACCAGTTTAAATAATCTTTTCCTTTTTCTTCTCTTCCATGCCCCGTTACAATGGCAAAAGAAGTGGCATGATCTCTGTGGGTAACAGGAATTCCTGCATACGCTGGAGCTGCAATTCCTGACGTGATACCAGGCACGACTTCGTAAGGAATTCCTTGAGTAGCAAGTACTTCAGCTTCCTCTGCTCCGCGGCCAAACACAAAAGGATCCCCTCCTTTTAAGCGCGTCACTACTTTTCCTTGAAGTGCTTTTTCAACAAGCAGTTCGTGAATACGATCTTGGATGACTCCGTGCTTGCCCGGTAATTTCCCGCAAAAAATAAGCTCCGCGTCTTTTTTAGCATAGTTTAATAACTGTTCATTAGCTAAGCGGTCATATAAAATGACATCCGCTTCTTGAATACACTCCATTCCATATACGGTTATTAGCTTCGGATCTCCTGGTCCGGCTCCTACTAAATATACTTTTCCAACTGTCACACGGCATCTCTTCTTTCTTTTTTTACCGCTTTACACTGTTCCACCCAGTTTTCTACCATCTTCGTAGAAGAGCCAAAATGAAAGTGCGTATAGCCGGCAATTAAATTATTGTTCATATAGCCTTCTTCTTTCATTCCTCGCATCCCTTTTGTATCATAGGCAGGCGAAAACTCTTTCTCTGAATAAAAGGTTGAATAATGAAATTCATGGCCTTTAGCTTGTATATCGCCTTTAAATAAAAAATTCCCTGGCTTTCCCGTCACTTCCCGGTATCCTAACGCAGCTAATTTTGTCTGCATTCTTACTTGTCCGGGAATAAGCCCCACCATTTCATGGCATGTATCATCTGTTGTGACAATAGCATCTGTTAAGAACATAAAGCCTCCGCACTCAGCAAGTGTAGGAATCCCTTTTTCGATGGCTGCTCGAACAGAATTTTTAACGTCACTTTGCTGAGCCAGCGTTTCAGCAAATTCTTCTGGAAATCCGCCTCCTATGTAAAGGCCGTCAGCATCTTGTGGGACCATTTCTCCTTTTAAAGGTGAAAACTCTACAAGCTCTGCTCCGTAAGCTTTTAACAATTCGAAATTTTCTTCATAATAAAAGTTAAAAGCGGCATCTCTTGCCACAGCAATTTTCACTTGAGGTACGGACGGCTTTGTAAAGATAGGATCATTAATTTCTATTTTAGGAGCTAAAGCCAGTTCATATACTTTTTCAATATCAATTGTATCATGAACAAGCTGACCTAACTGTTCAAAAAACGGTGTTAATTCTCCTCGTTCAATCGATGGAATGAGCCCGAGGTGACGTTCAGGAATCGTAAGATCATCGTTTCTTTTCAAGTAGCCTACTACAGGAATATGACATTCCTGCTCAATTGCTGCCTTAACAAGTTTATAATGCCCTTCACTTCCAACTCGGTTAGCAATCACACCGACAATGTTCGCTTCGGGTAAAAATTGCTGAAACCCTTTTACAATTGCCGCTGCGCTTCTAGCCATACTAGCACAATTGACAACTAAAAGGACGGGGCTATTTGTGATTAAACTAATTTCTGCTGTTGACCCTCCGTTTGTTAACGGATTTTTCCCATCAAAAAATCCCATAACCCCTTCCATGATGGAAATATCAGCATCTTGACTAGCTCGAGCGACAATTTCTCTAACCATATCGTGTTCAAGCATCCAGCTGTCTACATTACGAGACGCTCGTTCTGTAACAGCCGTATGATACGTTGGATCAATATAATCAGGTCCGCATTTAAACCCTTGAACTCTATAACCAGCTTGTCTTAATGCTGCCATCAGCCCGATTGTAAGTGTTGTTTTCCCTACGCCACTTCCGGTACCCGCAATGACGAGTCTTCTGTTTGACATGTTGTTCTCTCCTTTAGTCATTTGGAATAAGTGCCACTGAAATGGTGACATTCCCTGACTTTTTCTTCACAAGTTCAAGCGTATCAGCACCGCTGTATAACATAGCAGCAGGTTCACTAACGCCATATGCACCTGTATATTTAAAGACAGTATCTGAAGGCTGCTGGATACTTATGCTGTTTAGCTCTTGGGGCGAATAGTAGACAAACTCCCAGCCGTACTTAGACGCCACTTCTAGCAGCCCTTCTTCATCTTTCTTTAACTCTATTGTACATAATGCTTTTACACTTTTCATTGAAAACTGAAGTTCAGCCAGCGTTTTTTCAATAACGGTTTCAATTTCAGCTGTACTTGTCCCTCGATTGCATCCCATCCCAATCGCTAATACTTTTGGCCGGTAAAGAACACCGTTTTCTAAGATCGCTTCTTCTTCTTTTTTTAAATTGCGATGCGTTACCACCAAGGCTGCATGTGGCGATGCTTCTAGAGCTGTCTGAATCGATGAGTACGTTTTAATGTTGGCTGGAACAGGGTGCTCATAGTGCCACCAGCTCTTTTCACCTGATTCTTGAACCACCGCTATTTCTTCTTCGTTCACCACAGAAGCGCTCACAGGCGTTAATTTTTCTGCTGATTCCCACACCCAACCAAAGCGCTTGCCAAATAAATCAACCGGAATCGTTTTTTGAACATCGGATGCTGTTGTAATAACAGGATGGGCTTCAAGTGCTGCCGCCACTTCACGCGTAAGCTCATTTGCTCCTCCGATATGACCTGAGAGCACACTGATGACATTTTCGCCTTTATCATCAATCACAACAACCGCGGGATCCGTTTTCTTATCTTTTAAAATAGGTGCAATCATACGTACAACTGCTCCTAGTGAGATAATAATAATAAGTCCTTTATACGATTCAAAAAGAGAAGGCAAAAGCATCCGAACGCTTCCTGAAAACAGCTGAATGTTCTGCTCTTTTTCGTCTCCTTTTTCAAATTTGCTCATGTAATACACGTCGGACTGCTGAAAGATACGACCGAGATTTCTTGCAATTTCTACGCCGTGTTTTGTAATAGCTACAACGGCATAATCTCCGTGTTGTGTAATAAGAGATTTTTTTCCTTCTTGGAGTTGAATCATTCCGATTTCACTCCTCTTCGAAAGCCGTGGGTAAATGTTTTGTCATAAAGTTTTGAACGATAATCTTTGTCATGAATGTGTGGATCAAGTGCCCAGCCTGCCAGAATCATCGCCTGCTTGCGAATGCCGTTTGTTCGCATAGCATCATCAAGGTCTTTTACCGTTGTGCGAACAATTTTTTCATCTGGCCACGTTGCTTTATAGACTACTACAACCGGCGTGTCCTCACTCCAACCCGCGCTTATAAATTCTTTCATTACTTTTTTTGTGAGCGTCGCGCTTAAAAACAAAGCAATGGTACATTTATGTTTTGCTAAATCAGTTAATTTTTCAAACTCAGGTACAGGCGTTCTTCCTTCAGCACGAGTTAAAATAACTGTTTGAGTCAAATCTGGAATGGTTAATTCCGCTTCAGCCGCTGCAGCTGCAGCAAATACGGAGCTGACGCCCGGAACGATTTCAATATCAACGCCTTCTCTTTTTAAAAGCACCATTTGTTCCATAATGGCTCCGTACATAGCCGGATCACCCGTATGTACCCTCACAACCATTTTTCCTTCACGCATGCGCTCAAGCATCGTACCGACCATTTCTTCTAAATGCATACCCGCTGTTTTTAACACTTCAGCTCCTGGTTTAGACTTAGCAACTAGCTCTTGACTTACCAGTGAGTCAGCGTATAAGACAACGTCTGCTTGCTGAAGTAATTTTAAGCCTTTTACGGTAATTAAATCTGGATCTCCGGGTCCAGCTCCGATTATGTATAACTTCATTTTCGCACCACCATTAGCGTTAAGTATTGTAAATCGGCTCCTTCTAGTTCTGAAGCTTTCCAGATAATCTCCTCATCTGACGTTACTTTTGTCACCACTGACGCTTTTTCAAGCAGATCAAGCTCTTTTAAAAGACCGACCATAAAATCGATGACTTTGGCCACTTTAATAAAAATGACGCAGTCGTTTTCCACTAATACTTTTTTCATTGTTTCATAATCTTCACGAGCAGGAACAATGGCTACGTGTTCATCCCCGTCTGCTAAGGGAATTCCTAAGCGAGATGCAGCTCCATTAATGGATGAAATACCAGGAATTACTTGAATCGGAGCTTCAGGGTGACGTTCTTGCATTAAACGCATCATGTGAATAAACGTACTGTAAAGCATAGGGTCGCCCTCTGTGACAAATGCTACATCTTTTCCTTCCTCGAGCTTTTCCCATACTCGTTCTACCGTTTCGGTCCATTTTTTTTCTAAAATAGCAGGATCTTTTGTCATTGGAAACACAAGGCCCAGCATATCTTTTTCATTTGCACTGAAATAAACATCAATAATTTTTTGGGCGTAGCTTTTGCTTCCTTTTTGCTTTTTCGGATACGCAATAACGGGTGATTCTTTTAGTTTACGAAATGCTTTTACTGTAATTAGTTCTGGATCTCCCGGTCCAACTCCGAGTCCGTACAATGTTCCAATCATATTCATTCTCCTCTTTTGGCTGTAATAATATAAATGGGGTTTAAAGCGTCAAATCGTGTTAAATGTAAAATGGGCTTGCTTCTTGAAATTTGTGCAAGGGTAACTGCAGTCTCAAACCCTCGTTCTTTAAAAGCTTTCATTGCTTCTGCTAAATTTTCAATCGTTACGGCATTTAATACGATGCGCCCTCCTGCGTTTAATCGGCTGCAGCACACGTCCAAAATGGTTTCCATGCCTCCTGCTGTCCCTCCAATAAACACCGCGTCAGGATCAGCAAACTCACTTAACCCTTCCGGTGCTTTTCCGTGCACAGTGTGGGCGTCTACTCGAAATTTCAATAGATTTTCTCTGCAGTTTTCCAAGTCTGCTTCATTTTTTTCCACAGCAAAAATTTGTCCTTCACGCGCAATTTTAGCCGCTTCAATCGCGACTGAACCTGTACACGTTCCGATATCCCATACCACGCTGTCTTTCTTTAGCTGCAGGGCGCTAATACTAAGTGTGCGAACTTCTTTTTTAGTGATAAGTCCTTTATCCGGCTTGCGTTGAATAAATTCACCATCTTCTATTCCAAGCGGCCACACTGGACTTTCTTCCACCTGCTTTAATATCACGACATTAAGCGGAGAAAAAACTTGATTCGCCGCTTCTTCCAACGAAAGCAGCTGACAGCGCTCCGTTTTCCCTCCTAAATTCTCTGCTACAAACATCTTGTATTCAGTCATGCCAAATGACAATAAGTAGTTTGCCAGAACATTAGGGGAATTTTGCTCATCTGTTAGAATCGCTGCTTTTTTGTGACCGTCTATGCGCTGAGCCAGTCCCTTTATGCTTCTGCCGTGCACACTTGTAAAATAAGCGTCTTGCCAGCGCTCTTTTAGACGTGAAAATGCAAGTTGAATAGAGCTTAAATAAGGATATATTTCAACGTCGAGCTTCGTAGAAAGATAGCTTCCAATTCCGTAAAACAGCGGGTCGCCTGAGGCTAACACAACCGCGTTTCCTTCTTCGTTTTTTAAACGTCCAACAAGGGAAGAAAGACCTCCTTCAACCGCTACTTTTTCTCCTTCGAAATCTTGAAAAAAGTCAAGGTGACGCTTTCCTCCAATTAGCACATCACTTTCATACACCCACTGTTCATACATAGGAAGCAGACTTAACTTCCCGTCGTCACCAATTCCAATAATTTTAATTGCCATGTTGCACCGCCTGTCCTAAAAAATCTCCTTTTAATGTGTAAAGAGACGTATCGACATCGATTCCGTCCCCTACCTCCTTTAATGCTGATAAACAACAGTACTCGCACAGTTTTTCAAAAAACTGATGATGACCGCTTTGCGTCATTAAATCTCCCACTTGAGAAGCTGTATTTGCGCCTTTTATTTCCTCTACCAGTTCAGCAGAAGCGCCTGACTCAGAAGCTGCTTTTGCTAAAAAATTAAAATCAATGGGTGCACTTTTTGAATGAACCATCATCACGCCTTGCGCGACTTTTGAAAACTTTCCCATCATGCCTACGAGCGACACTTTTTTCATTCCTTGCTTTTTACATTGTTTTAAAGCAAATCCAACAAAATCTCCCATTTCTATAAATGCTTCTTCCGGAAGTTCAGGGAACTGTTTCATTCCATACTTTTCGCTTCGGCCCCCTGTCGTAATAACAACGTGCTCACAATTACTCGCTTTAGCAACGCTGATTGCCTGCACGATGCTTGCTTTATAAGCAGCTGTTGAGAACGGAACAACAATCCCCCGCGTCCCCAGTATTGAAATGCCTCCTAAAATACCTAGACGCGCATTTAGTGTCTTTTTCGCCATTTCTTCTCCCTCAGGAACCGAGATGACAATCTTTACGCCTTTTTGTATATTGTATTGGGCTAGAAGCTGTTCAGCCGTTTCTTTCAGCATCTTTCTTGGAACAGGGTTAATGGCTGCTTCACCGACAGGAACTGGGAGACCGGGTTTTGTCACACGCCCTACTCCCACTCCTCCATCAATGATAATGTCTGCACCATTACACCACGAAACTTCAGAAATAATCAGCGCTCCGTGCGTGGCATCGGGATCGTCTCCAGCATCTTTAATGATGCTGGCTACAGCGCTGCTTGTGCGATACTCGCATTCTTCAAGATGAAACGTAGCAAAGCGGCCGACAGGTAAGTAAATCGTTGACTCATCTTGCACTTCTCCTGAAATTAGCGTAAGCAGAGCTGCTCTCGTAGCTGCCGTTGCACAAGCGCCCGTCGTATAGCCTTCTCTGAGTTTCTTAGGTTCTTTTGGCACTTCCTTCATGTGTTACACCTGATCTGCAAGAATTGAAATTGCATTTAATGCAGCAACCGTTACCGTACTGCCGCCTTTTCGCCCGATGTTTGTAATAAACGGCACGTCAAGTTTTGCAAGTTCTTCTTTAGATTCAGCTGCTGAAACAAATCCTACCGGCAGACCAATAACAAGCCCAGGCTTCGCTTCTCCTTCTTTAATCAAACGAATTAACTCAAGTAAAGCTGTCGGGGCGTTTCCAATTGCAAAAATCCCGCCATCTGCTTCTTTAATTGCTTTTCGCATAGAAATAATTGCACGCGTTGTATTTAAGCGCTTTGCTTCTTCCATTACGTCCGGATCTGAAATATAAACTTTGATTTCACCGCCGTGTTTTTCAATTCGCTGCTTGTTTGTTCCTACTTGTACCATTTGTACATCTGCAACTACTTGCTTGCCGCTGCGAATGGCTTTAATTCCTGCTTGAATCGCATCCGGATGAAACAGCATGCTGCGTCCAAGCTCAAAGTCTGCAGACGCATGAATTACGCGCTGAACAATTGGGTACTGTTCATCTGTAAACGGATGAGGTCCAAGCTCTTCTGTAATCATCTCAAAACTTTTTCCTTCAATTTGCTGAGGCTGAACAGTTAACGGTTTAAATTCTGTACGAAAATCCATCTCAATCAACTCCTAGTTTGGTTTACTAAAGCATGAACCACTTCTTCAAAAGTAGAATACACGGTTCCATACTCGATTTTTGGTCTCCCTATCATAATGATATCTAAGCCCAACTCTTTGGCTGCTTCTACTTTTTCATCCACAGATCCAACTTTTCCGCTTTCTTTTGTGACCATGACCGTTACCCCGTATTGCTTATACAGCGCTTGATCAAACTCTTTTGTAAACGGACCTTGAATAGCAACAATATTTTTTTGCGGCAGTCCTAACTGCTGACATTTTTCCATATTATCCAGCCTTGGAAGCATACGAGCAACAAGCCGTACATCTGAAAGAGGAAGCAGCTTTTCTGTAAAAACCTGCAGCGTCTTGCTGCCTGTTGTCAGCATAATAACTCCTTTTTTCTCAGCTGCTACTTCTGCTGCTTCTTCATACGTAGAAACCATCGTCATATTATCATAGGTAAAAGCCTGCGAAGCCCGCTCATAGCGTATGTAAGGGATCGCTGTTTCAGCAGCGGCGCCGATGGCGTTTTTAGATGCTTCTTCCGCAAAAGGGTGACTTGCATCAACAATAGCTTTTACACCATGTTCGTTTATAAAATCCATCATATCCTCTTTTGTGAGGCGTCCAATTTTCACTTTCACTTCTGTCCGCTGTAATTCGATTGCTGCATTGTCTGTTACAACCGTTGCCGTAACTTCGTAACCTGCTTTTTTCACTTGGACAGCTAATGCACGTGCATCGCTAGTTCCCGCTAACAATAAAATCATTTTAGCTCGCCGACCTTATCTTCGTGATAGTCGTGGTCGTGACCATGATGGTGATCGTGGTGATGGTGTCCGTGATCATGGTCATGATCGTGATGATGATGGTGATCAATATGTTCCATAATGCCGAGGCGATATTGACACGTATCGCAGTTCATTTTCACTTCACCTTCTAATCCTTCTTCAGCACGTTCTTTTAAAATTGTCTGCAGTTTTGGATGAAAACCAAAATAGCCGGCTAGCTTAAACTCAATGTTTTCATGCTGCATTTTATACTGCTTCACCATTTCTTCCAAACGCTTAATTAGTACTCCTGTAAATAAGAAATACGGGAGAATAACCACTTTTTTAGCGCCCAGTTTCAAACAACGCTCCACGCCTTCATCAATCAGTGGAGCGGTCACGCCCATAAAAGAAGTTTCAACGATTTTATAATTTGTTTTTTCCCAAAGAAGGCGCGTAATTTTATATAAATCACTGTTTGCATCAGGATCACTTCCCCCTCGCCCTAAGACAATAACAGCCGTGTCTTCAGCTGGAGTTTCTAAATTCTCTCCTGATTCTTGTAATCTCGTTTTTAAAATTTCAAGGGCTTCTTCATGAACACCAATAGGACGTCCGTACACGAAGTTTACGTGTGGATATTTTTCCTTAGCTTCATCTATAGCTGCTGGAATATGTATTTTAGAGTGGCCAGCAGGCAAAAGCATAATTGGAATTACAACTACATCTTGTGCTCCTTTTGCCACACATGTATCAATGCCTTGACTTACATTTGGGCGTTCAAATTCTAGAAAACACGTTTCTACTAAAATAGATGCGTCCCAATCATGCTTCATAGTCGAAATAAATTCGCGAATTTGATCGTTCCCTTCAGGATCTCTGCTTCCATGCCCGACAAATAAAACTGATTTCATATAATGCCCTCCTATTTTTTAATCTCCACACGGAGCTGGTTCTACTTTTATTTTTGGTGTTATATCTTGATAGTCGAATCCATAAACGTTCTTCACGCGCTTAAAGAATTTATGAAACCGCTCATTAGGATGACCTTTTTCTTTATATTCATGGATAATGTTTTCCACTATTTCAACAATGTCATCGGGTGCTATGCCTTCCGCTACAATTTGACCTGAATGCGCATTGCGACCAACCGTTTTAGCTCCTAAAAATAAGTCAAACGCACCTTTCCTGTAGACAATGCCGATATCTTCTTGAACAGCACCGTAACAGGCCATACCGCATCCATTAATACCAAGCTTCAGCTCTTTTGGCATGTCCATTCCCCCGAGACGCTTTTGTAATTCTTCCGTATGTGGAATGGCGTCGCTTTTTTCTCCATCACAAAAATCACACGCTTTGATTGTGAACACGTCTCCGACCGGAGATAGTAAAAAGGAAGCTGCTTGGAGCTTTTTAATAATCACATCTGGCTGAGCCGTTGGAATTTGCAGTTTGATTTGATGGTCAGGTGTATACTCCATCGTACCTTTTTCACCAACAACTTCCGCTAGTGTTGTCATTTGAACGGGCGTAAACTTCTTATTTGCAAGCCCTGGACTAACCGCCACTTCAAAGATAGACTCTATTGGCTGATGTACGACCGCAGAAGTGGATTCACCTAAAATTGCTTGAAGCGCTTCTTCTGCAAGAGCTCGTGAAGCTGCTTTTTCCTCTCTTGTGTTCTGAACCGCTTCAATAGTCGAAGCTGATTGCTTTACAGCCTCTTCTTGATCAAGAGCCCACGGTTCTGCTTCTTTTCGAAGTCGCTGGTGAGGTCTTAGCGGCTGCTCCGTTTGGTTGAGGGTATATTTCCGCTGATACCCGCGCGGTGTAATCATTAAATCGTCGTAAAAAAACGTCGACGAATTTCCGACAACAACGGTAGTCAGCATGCCTATTTCATGGTTTAACATGTCTTTTAAGTTAGTCATTACGACTTCTTCACGGTCACGATAAGCGCTTTTCACAAGGCCAACAGGCGTATCGGGGGAACGGTATTTTAATAGAATCCTTTGTGCTTCAACAATTTGTCTTGTTCGTCTTCCGCTTTTTGGATTATAAAAAGCTACTACAAAATCTGCTTGTGCAGCTGCTTCAATTCGTTTTTCGATTAGCTCCCAAGGCGTAAGATGATCACTTAGACTAATCGTACAGGCATCATGCATCACGGGCGCCCCGAGGAGAGATGCGCATGAATTAATAGCCGAAATGCCAGGAATTACTTCCAGCTCTACGCCCGTTTCCTTTTTCCAGCCCTTTTCAATCAACACTTCATACACAAGGCCGGCCATTCCGTATACTCCTGCATCTCCGCTTGAAATAACCGCCACGGTTTTCCCTGCTTCAGCTTGCTTTACGGCTTCTTGTGCACGGCTGACTTCTTCGGTCATTCCTGTACTAATAATTTGCTGATTCGTTAACAGTCCTTGAATTAATTCCACATAGGTTTTATAACCGATGATCATATCACTTTCTTGAATGGCTTCTCTTGCCCGCTGTGTAATATGTTCAAAGCTTCCCGGACCGAATCCAATAACTAACAGTTTACCTTTCATGCTAGCTCCTCCTTTATACGTTACTTTTTACTTTGTCGATTCCTTCTATGGAATCACTGTTTTCTGGAGAAACAAAACCTTGTTGATCATATTCATAAATAAGCGATTCCTTTATACTGCAGCCTCCTGCTAAATGCTCTTCGACAATTCGATGAGCTACATTTTCAGTGACCTGCTTGTACCAATCTCCTGAAGGGTACACGATAGCTACAGGAGCATCTTTGCATCTTCCGTTACAGCGCGTACGGGTTGTATGAACCGCTTCATCTAGATTCAGTTCAGTCACTTTATTTCGAATAGCTTGCGTGGCTTCTTCTCCACCTTTTCTCATACAGCTGCTTCCATTACAAATCAATACGTGATGCTTTGTTCCATTTAAGTTCCACGTCGTCACACTCATCCGCTCCTTTACTAAAAAACGCCTCTATCAGTGATAGAGGCGCAGAAAAATTCAAACTAAGTTTTTGCACTTCCACCTATATCCCGTAGAGTAAGCTTCGCATTAGAAAAAGGCTGGTTTCCTGACTTCGATTCATCACTTGATTGCGCCTTCCCGAATACAGTGGCATATGCAATCAGCTCCTCTTCACAGTGGCGGGTACCGCGCTGGCTTCACACCAGACTTCCCATTTAACGCAATTTCAATATTGCGCACCTTTTTTGCACGATATGTAGTTTTATGCTACGAGAAAAACCCGCTTCGCTAATATGCGAGCGGGTAAAACGTCAGAATAAAAGTGTACACGAATGCCACTTTAAGCCAACTTTTCCCTTCCCGCTCCCCGGAGAAATAGAAACTTCACAATAAAGACAGGTCTCCTGACTTGTGTATCATTCTACTTGAGAACCTTCCCGTGATTTTTCCACAGTGGTTATACTCGTTCGTCCACACTTACAGTTGCGGGGGCAGTACTGGTCTTTCACCAGTTTCCCTATTAAGCCTTCTTGGCATCTTTACTGTTGCTGTTTGATATATATGAACCTTTTAAACTATCAGAATAATAGAAGTAACTACCATATCATAGCGTACATTTTTTTTTATTTCAACTCTATTCTTTTCGTAAGATACAAGAGGCTATAAAAAAACAAGAGCATAAAGTTAGCTCTTGTTTTTTCATTATATAGCTACTAATGTTAAATGAGGATCATTATAATACACGACTTCTGAAAGAACTTTACAGCCATTTGTTTTTGCAAAAGCTTCTCTCGCCTGCGTTTCAGTTTCAAATTCAAACATTTTCATTTCTTTTCCAGCATATACCGTCAGTACCCACATGAAAAGATTCGCCTCCGATTATTGTAGTGATCGCTATATCCACATTATGACGAAACCATTTCCTTTTGAAAACCCATTCTACAAAACTTGTCACAAGAAACTTTTAAAAATTTAAAAACATTTTAACTTCTCTAAATGAACAAAATGTACAAAAGGTTTAAGTAGCATTATACCTCTTTGAAAAGGTGCTTTTTTAACCCACTGTTGCTTCCCCAGAAAAAATATATACGATCTATTAAAAAAGAAGCCGGCTATCCGGCTTCTTTTCTAGGAAAGGAAAAAACAGACATCACAATCCCGTCCTGCTCTTTATTTCGCATAAAAATTCACTAATTAAATATTCCTTTCTTAAAGCAGAACCATGTTCGACTGCACATAGTGGTAAAGAAGCTTATACGTATGATTCAATGAATCTTGATGCGTTCTCTCAAACGCATGAGAAGAATCAATTCCTGGACCAATTAAGCCGTGTACGATGTCATGCCCGGCACGAATAGCAGCAGAAGCATCTGATCCGTAAAACGGATAAATATCTAATTTGTACTGAATATCATGCTGTTTAGCCAGCTCTACCAAATGCTTTCTCAAACCGTAATGATATGGGCCGCTTGAATCTTTTACACAAATAGACACGGTGTATTCATCAGTAGATTGTCCATCTCCCATGGCACCCATATCAACCGCTAAGTATTCTACTGTTTGAGGCGTGATGTTCGAATTTCCTCCGTATCCAATTTCTTCATTATTTGAAATGAGAAAGTGCGTAGTGTATGGCAGTTCGATCTGTTCTTCTTGAATTATTTTCATGAGCTGAAGCAATAAAGCTACGCTTGCTTTATCATCGAGATGACGAGATTTAATAAAACCGCTTTTTGTTATTTCTACACGAGGATCAAAGGAAACAAAGTCGCCGACTTCAATTCCAAGGCTGCGAACATCCTCTGTGCTATGTACTTTTTCATCCAATCGAATTTCTATATTTTCTTGATTCCGCTCAGCTTTTCCTGCATCTTTATACACATGAACAGATGTTTGATGCATAAGGATGGTTCCTGTAAATATTTCTCCTGCTGACGTTTCGATTTCACAATATTCCCCTTCAATGGAATTGTAGCGAAACCCTCCAATCAAGTCGATTTTCAGACGTCCACTTGGTTTGATTTCTTTTACCATAGCACCTAATGTATCGACATGAGCCGTCAGCATACGGTGGTGATCCGTATTTTTCCCAGGAATAGTAGCGACTAAGCCTCCTTTTCGATTGCGATACGTTTGAATATTTAGCTCTTTTACATAGTCTTCGACAAACGAAATAACCTTTTCTGTATTTCCAGAAGGACTGGGAGTCGAAACAAGCTTTTTAATTAACTGAACAGTTTCCGTCATTATGACACTTCCTTTGTCTCTCATTTCTTTTATTTTACCATATGTTTCAAAAAAGATAACAGGCAGCCCCAAACAAAAAAGCCGGGCGGCTGCCCGGCTTTTTTTGCATTAAGCTATGTTTGATTTCTTTAATTCGTTTGTGTAATTTAATGATTTTTGCTTATCAAACTCGCCTTCAGACTTGGACATTACAATCGCAGCTAAAGCATTTCCTACTACGTTAACTGTGGTACGCATCATATCAAGAATGCGGTCAATTCCTGCAATAAATGCCATGCCTTCAAGAGGGAAGCCCATGGATTCAAGTGTAGCAAGTACAACTACAAACGATGCCCCTGGTACACCAGCCATTCCTTTTGACGTTAACATTAGCACAAGAAGGAGCTGAATTTGATCCATAATGGAAAGGTCGATGCCGTACATTTGAGCAATAAACAGCGATGCCAGCGCCTGATAAATGGTTGAACCATCTAAGTTAAACGTGTAGCCTGTTGGAATTACAAACGACGTAACCGACTTAGAACAACCGAAGTCTTCCATTTTTTTGATAAGAGAAGGTAAAACAGCTTCTGAGCTTGCCGTTGTAAAAGCAAGAAGCAGCTCGTCTTTTAACACTTTTAGGAGCGTAAACATGCTTGTTCCAGCCATTTTAGCAATAATTCCAAGAACCACAAGCACAAAGAAAATCATGGTGAAGTAAACGGCGAATACTAATTTCCCTAATGGAATAAGTGATCCGACACCAAACTTTATAATATTAACACCAATAAGTGCAAATACACCTACTGGAGCAAATTTCATCACCAAATTAGTTACCCAAAACATTGCATCCAAGACGCCTTCAAAAAAGGCTAAAACAGGTTTTCCCCTCTCTCCAATCGAAGCTACGCCTACACCAAACAGTACGGAAAATAAAATGATTGGTAAAAGATCGCCTTCTGCTACCGATTGAAAGACGTTTGTCGGAACAATATGAAGAAGCTCCTGAGCAATCCCTGTACTTTCAGACGTTTTTGCCGTTGCCTCATATTGAGAAATATCGCTTTTTTCAATATGTCCCATATCAACCCCTGCACCAGGGTGGAATAAGTTCGCGGCAATAATCCCCACTACAATCGCAATGGTTGTAACAATCTCAAAATAAAGAATTGTTTTTCCGCCAAGCTTACCTAATTTTTTGATATCGCCTACTCCTGCGACCGCTACGATTAATGCTGAAATCACGATCGGTACGACAATCATCTTAATTAAATGAATAAATATGTCTCCAATTGGCTGTAAAATAGAAATGGCCGTATCGCTTCCGTAAAAGATAGCACCTACAGCTACGCCTAAAATCAGTCCAATTAGAATCTGAGTTGCTAGACCTAACCTTTTCACTTTCTTGCTCCTTTCGCACAGTTGACTTTCATCCATCGAGCATATGCGGTTCAACGAACCGTGTATAAATATACATCCTTACAGCACCTTATGTAAACAGTTCTTTACTAATAAGAATGTAAGGCCGCACTTGCAAATTTTTAAAAGCCACGGTTCTGTTTTATCATATCAAATAATTGTTGTACACTGAGATTTTTTTGCTAAGTATTTTTCTATTTTTGCTATTTCAGCGAATAAATTAAAAAAATAAAATTTTATATTGAAATATGCATTTTAGGTTAGTATAATACGATACATGTTTATTTTTATTATTCGAATATAAAATTCTGAAAATTTTAATTATTCAACACGATAATAAAAAGCATTTATAATTTTGGAGGTTTTAACGTGTCAAACAAAGTTCCTTTTTCATTTATAGTGGTTATTGGCTTTATGCTTTTTGCCCTATTCTTCGGCGCAGGTAATTTAATCTTCCCTGCAATGTTAGGTCAGTCTGCCGGAAGCAATATTTGGTCAGCAAACGCTGGATTTTTAGTAACGGGTGTAGGTCTGCCTCTTCTAGGCGTTCTCGCATTTGGTTTTTCCGGAAAAGAGGATCTGCAGTCTTTAGCTAGTCGCGTACACCCAGCTTTCGGTATTATCTTTACTACGATTTTATACTTGGCAATCGGACCGCTTTTTGCGATGCCAAGAACAGGAAGCGTTTCGTTCGAAATTGGCGTTAAGCCTTTTTTATCAGAAAATCCAGGGCACCTTCCCCTTATCATTTTCACGGTAATTTTCTTTACTATTACCTGCTTTTTTTCGCTAAACCCTGCGAAAATTGTCGATTTAGTAGGAAAAGTTTTAACACCTATTAAATTAACGTTTATTGGAATATTGGTAGTTGTAGCCGTTGTGAACCCAATTGGAAAATTTGAAGCACCAAGCGAAGCTTATACAACACACTCATTTTTTAAAGGCTTCCAAGAAGGCTACTTGACAATGGATACACTAGCATCATTTGTTTTTGGAATTATTATTATTAATGCAATTAAAGAAAAAGGAGCAAAAACTAACCGACAAATTATCACAATTTGTGCAAAAGCTACGGCTATCGCTGCCGTTATTTTAGCTCTTATTTATAGTGCATTGTCCTATATGGGTGCTTCAAGCGTATCAGAGCTTGGACGTCTTGATAACGGAGGTACGGTTTTAGCTGAAGTATCAAATTACTACTTTGGCTCTTACGGTGGAATTCTTTTAGGTCTGATGATTACCGTTGCTTGTTTAACGACAAGTGTAGGTCTTGTAACATCTTGTTCATCTTTTTTCCATAAGCTGTTTCCAAGTGTTTCTTATAAGTTGATTGCTGTCATTTTATCAGCATTCAGTGCCGTTGTAGCAAACTTTGGTTTAACGGAATTAATCGCTATTTCGGTTCCGGTCTTAACAGCTATTTATCCGTTAGCTATTGTGTTAATTGCTTTAACATTCTTACACCCTTTATTTAAAGGACGTTCTGAAGTTTACCAAGTAAGCCTTCTGTTCACGTTTATCGTTAGTTTATTTGATGGCTTAAATGCTGCTGGATTCAAAATTGCGGCAATAAACGATCTGTTTACATCGATTCTACCTATGTATGGAGTGGGTCTCGGCTGGGTAGTTCCTGCTATTGTAGGAGGGTTAATCGGTCTTGGTATTACCTTCCTTCGTACAAATGATAATACGAACAGCAACACTTCAAGAAAATTGATTAAATAAAAAGAGGATGCGAGTGCATCCTCTTTTTATTATGGCGTCTTATGAGTAAGGAGTTTTTTTCTCCATTAACTTCACTTCTTCTTTTAACACACGTTTTTCGTATAGATATTTATCCGTTCGTTGAAAATGATATTTATCAGCTTTTTCTTTTTCAGATGTGGTTAGAAGTACTTGACCATCAGAAGCAGCTGACACACCAAACGTTTCATTTTGATAAGCAGCATACGGAGCTACAAAAAACACTTCTTCAACAGCATCACGAGGAACTTCTTTTGTGAAAGTCGTGTCATTGTATGGAATGAATCCATTTGCTACGTCTCCTTTATCATAGCTAATCAGCTTTACACACCCGTTTTCCGTTTCATAACATTCGTAATCTCGTTCATTATATGCTGCATACAAACCTTTTCGAATCACAAAAAACCAGTCCTTTACATTGGGTTAGCAACCGCTGGTACAAATCGTTTTTCTTCTGCCACATAGGTAGCTAAAAGTACTTCTTCCCCATTTACCACTTGGTATAGTTCCGCTCCGTTTGCTGGTGGATAATAGTTATCAAATTTGAACTCTGGAACGGTTTCCCCGTTTCGAGATCCTGTAAACCCATTAAGCGTACATGGAGGTCCGTCTGTTGTTTTTCCTCCGAACACAGTTCCGTAGGGAATATCAACGTGGCTTACCGCTTGCGATTTAAATTTGATTACACCGTACGTTGATCCTTCTTCAGGAAACGGCCTTTTGCCTGAACCATCGGTGTAATCTAAACGTAAGCTTTCCACAAAATCTTTGTACGAAGTAATATCATGAACATCTTCAGCTTTAGCTACATACCCTCCTAGCGCTGTATAAGATCCATCTACATACTTTTCAATATCTTTAGCAGGGATCGTTTTTTGCAGCAGCGTATCTTTTGTAATGGGCGAAACAGAGTCACGAATAGTCTTCATCGCTTCTATTTCATGAGAAGTTAATGTTTTCACCTCTTTTAATTTTAATTCATTAAACTCTTTTTTTGTAAGATCGACGCGCTTCAGCACTTCATTAATTTTTTGATCAAAATCTTCTAAGCTTTCTAAATCTGAAGCCGTATAGTGAGCATCAACTGTTCTTACATCTTTATGTACTTTTTTAACTTCGTTTAATCCATACTGTTCTACTTCATCAGCCGTTTTAAACGTTTCAACGCTTGAAATAGTTTTACCGTTCGTATCAGCTACAACGTAACCATCTTCAGCTTTGATCACATATCCGACTTCTCCATTACCTAACGCAATTAAGTCTGACTGTTGAAAAGCGGCTTTCTCTTTTTCTTTTTGAAATTCTTTATCTGTCATTCCCTTAGTAACGAGGGCTTTAAGTTCTGACGTGTCTTTACTGCTCTTTTGATTTGCTTCTACTTTCTCAGTTGTAACTGACGAAGTTTCTGTATGAGATGAAGACTGACTAACCGTTCCAACTGCAAAAATAAGACCAAATACAATTCCTATCCCGTACAAAAATTTGCTTATTTTGTGAGCTCTAAATAAAATTCCTAACACAATACAAACAATACCTGCAATTAAGCTATCTACTAATAATAGATGTCCCAACCAAACCCCTCCTCTTTAATTCTTGGTTATGTTAAAAAAATCCATAAAAGAAGTCAATACAATTAATGTAAATAAAGTTTCAAATAGGAACATATTCATAATTATTACTAATTAATCCCTTTTAGTAGGTCTCAAAAATAAAACACACCATCTAAAATAGATGGTGTGTGAAGTATAGTAAGTAATTAAGAAATTTGTTTAAGTTCTGATGAGAGTTTTAAAAACTCTTCTTTATTTTTCATCAATAGCGTGCGGTCGATTTCTTCTTTTAGCTGTGCTTTACGAAATTCTGCAATCGCCTTGTCTAAAACCATCTCAGCGAATAATGCATCAAGCACCTTTCCGTTGGATTTTTGCGGTGAATTAAGTAAATTCTTTTTCATAAGAAATCAACTCCTTGGCTTTTTTATAATATAACACAAATATTCTGACTTTTCAATCATTTAAACCAAGTATTTTAAAACTATTTTTTCCCACATAAAAAGGCCGCCCTTTTGTTATAAAGCGCGGCCTTCTTTTAAGAATCTGCGTTTTTTTCTTTCACTTCCGCATAGTAGTTTTCATATTCAATAAACTCAGGAGCTTGATGAGCTGCCATGATGCCATGATAGCTAATATCTAAGCCCACTTCCTCTTCTTCTTCCGTAGACCGAAGCGGCACCACCAAGGAAATAACCTTTAACCCTATCCATGTTGTAACAAATCCCCAAGCGCATAGAGCAATTAATCCGAGAAGTTGAACACCTAATAACGTCAAGCTCCCTCCTGTAAACACTCCGCCGTCTGTAGAAAATAAACCCACAGCCAACGTTCCCCATATTCCGGAAGCTGCATGAACAGGAAAAGCTCCTACAGGATCGTCGATTTGACGCGCTTCAAGCCAGTTTGTAGCTGCCATCATTAATAATCCGGATACAGCTCCAATAAAAATAGCAGATGGTGTATTCACAAAAGCACACCCTGCCGTGATACCAACCAGTCCGGCAAGCGAGCCATTTATCACAGAAGGCGCATCTGAACGATTGTAGCGAAATAAGGTATAAAATAAAGTAGCTGCTCCGCCTGCTGCTGCTGATAACATTGTGACAATAGCAATGTGACCAATTCTAACGTCAGTGGCACTTAGCGTACTTCCTGCATTAAACCCGAACCATCCAAACCATAATAAAAAGGCACCAACTGATGCAAGCGGCAAATTGCTTGGAAGAGAAACGGAACTAATTCCATTCTTCGTAAATTTCCCTTTTCTTGGTCCAATCATTATTGCAGCTGCTAAAGCTGAAAAACCGCCTAAAGCATGAATAACTGCGGAACCAGCAAAATCAAGCATCCCTAACTTACTAATCCATCCGCCTCCCCAAATCCAGTGGCCCGCTACAGGATAAATAAATGTAGTCATTAAAATCGCATATAAAAGGTATGCACGGAAATTAATTCGTTCTGCTACTGCTCCAGAAACGATAGAAATGACCGCAATCACAAATGCACACTGAAACAACCAAAACGTTTCAAGCCCAATTGGAATGTCAAGGTGCGATAAATTACCTGATAGCGCAAAACCGCTTTTACCGACGATTCCACCTAAATCATCTCCGTACATTAATCCAAAACCAATTAAATAGAAACAAAGCGTTCCTATTGTAATATCAGCAAATACTTTCATAATAATATTCACGCTATTTTTATAGCGGACAAAACCTGCCTCTAGCAAGGCAAATCCGCCTTCCATTAACAAAATCATCGCCGCTGTTAACACGACCCACGTTGTATTTATACCTAAACTTAGTTCATTAACACTCATATCCCCACGCCTCCACTGCTTTTTAATCGTTTTATTTCTTGTACAATAGCAGGCGAAAGCGTAATTTCACTTGTTTCTTCATTTTCCGCTTTTATTAATTCAAGAACTTCATGAAGTTCTCGCATTTGTGCTTTAAGGTGATCAATTTTTTTAAAGCGTTCCTTTACGTATACCATATACTCGACCGCTTGATGCTGACTTAAAGGACGCCCGGTAAAAAATTTACGAAACGGTGATAGTGATTGATACCAAGCTTCTTCAGCACGTTTCTTCTCTTCGTATTTACTAATTTTCGTTTTTATATCTTCTATTTCTTGTGCTTTAGCTTCTTTTAACTTCATTATAAATTCAATTAATTTTAATTGAGGCAATGTAATGACCACATTATGATAAAGTTCATCCACTATAACCATGTTAAATCTCCTTACATAAGATGTTATATTTTGATTATATGTAGAACACTATAGTAAGTCAATGTAATTTTTTGAAAACTCTTTAAATAGTAAATGCGCCCTATCTTTTTAATACTTATAGAATATTAAGTTCGTATGTGTTGAAATATGACGTTATTTGTTTTATCGTAGGAAGAGGAATCATGTTAGCTCCCTATTTTAATTTTATTTACCTAGGCAATTATTCGCTTTATTTTTTACGAACTTTTATTAAACAAAAGGTTACGAGGTTCTTCACTTATTTTTTCAACGAAATGAGTTGATTTTATCTCGTATTAAAATTAAAATAGAATTATGTGCAAGATTTCACAACTTCACAATGTAGTTTGAAAGTCTAGCAGATAACTAGGAACTACATATGCAACAGTATCCAGCAAAGGAGGACTTTTCATGTCTCAATCAACTATTCAAAAATCAGCTGCAGAGGAAAATGCTGCTGTACAAACAGAAGCGGCAGTTAACAAAGGTCAAGCGGATGTGTTAGATCAATTGTTAAAGCCTGAAGTACAAGAAGCTCTTACTGTTCTTGTAGATAATTTACCAAAATTATCTGAAATGGTAACGGTGCTTACAAAAACTTACGACGTTGCACAATCATTATTAACTGACGACGTATTAAAAGAAGATCTACTTGGTGGAGTAAAAGAATTTATCGAGCCAGTAGAAGGAACAGTAAAAGGTCTTGCAGCTACTGCAATCGAAGCAAACGATCGTGCAGAAGCAAATGCTTCTAATTCAATCGGTTTATTCGGTTTATTACGCATGCTTAAAGATCCACAAGCTCAAAAACTATTCCGCTTTGCACAAGCGTATTTAGACATTACAAACGAAAAACAAAAATAATTTTCATTAAAAAGTGTGGACGGAGGATCGACTATGTCAAAACATATTTTAATTTTAGGCGGCGGTTACGGTGGTTTATTAACTGCAATGACAGCTCGCCAACACCTAAGTGCGGATGAAGCAAAAATTACAGTAGTGAACCGTTTTGCTACTCACCAAATCATTACAGAATTACACCGTCTAGCTGTAGGCGGCGTTTCTGAACAAGCGGTAGCTTTACCACTTGATAAATTACTTAAAAACTACAACGTTGATTTAAAAATTGCAACGGTAAAAGAAATTTCACCAGATCAACGTGAAGTATCTCTTGAAGATGGTACAAAATTAAGCTACGACTACCTTGTTACAGCTTTAGGTAGCGAAACTGCTTACTTCGGTATCCCTGGTTTAGAAGAGCACAGCTTCGTTCTTAAGTCAGTAAATGATGCAAACCGTTTACGTGCCCACGTAGAAGCTTGTATCGCTGAATACAGCAAAACAAAAAATAAAGCTGATGGTACAATCGTAGTTGGCGGAGGCGGATTAACAGGTATCGAACTTGTTGGTGAATACGCTGATTTAATGCCAAGCCTATGCCTAAAACACGGTGTTGATCCAAAAGAAATTTCTCTATACTGTGTAGAAGCAGCTCCTACAGTTCTTCCAGGCTTCCCTGCTGAATTAGTAGAGCGCGCTCAATCAAGCTTAACAAAACGTGGCGTTACATTCGTTACTGGTACACCTGTAACAAAAATGGATGCTACAACTGTTGAACTTAAAGACGGCAGCAAAATTGAAACAAAAACAATGGTATGGACTGGCGGAGTTCAAGGTAACTCTGTAGTTGCTAACTCAGGTATCGAAGTAAACCGCGGTCGTGCACTTGTAAATGAATTCTTACAATCTACATCTCATAAAGATGTATTCCTTGCTGGTGACTCAGCGGTTGTAATGGGCCCAGAAGGTCGCCCTTACCCACCTACTGCTCAATTAGCTTGGCAAATGGGTGAAGTTGTAGGCGTGAACTTAGCAGTAGCTATTCGCGGCGGAGCAATGGAATCATTCGTTCCTGTCTTCTCTGGTACACTAGGAAGTCTTGGACGCAAAGATGCAATTGGTACAATCGGCGGAAACAAAACGCAATTAAAAGGTTTACCAGCATCACTTATGAAAGAAGCAAGTAACGTTCGTTACTTATCTCATATCAAAGGATTATTCGCATTAGCTTATTAATCCGTCTTAAAACGAAAGAGGAATTCTCCTCTTTCGTTTTTTTATTTTACATAAGCCAAGAAATAAGAAGCGGCAGCGTAACCAACGATAAAATAGCACTAATGACAAAAGCGGATGCCGTTTCGTTTTCCAAGCTTTCAAACCTCAAAGCAATCATCGCAGCTACAGCAGACCCAGGAAAAGCTACCAGTAAAATAGCTTTTGTCACTTCATCTGAAGACAGCCCTATCCATACTGCAATTCCGAGCATAACGATTGGTTGAACCGCTACTTTTAAGACAGCGATCCCAAGCGCGCCTTTACTGAAATTAATTTTTCCAATTCCAATCGTTACTCCTACCGCAAACAAAGCTGCTCCTGATGTAATACTTCCGATTTGATTAAGCATATCCTGTAACAGTTTAGGTGACTGAAAGCCGCAAAGCGTTAAAATCACTCCAATTAACGGGACACATGCCAAAGGCTCAGATAAACCATGCAAAATAGAATGAACCGTTACTTTGAATAAACTTGTTTTCTCTTCCCCTTCCCTTCGTCCCCTTTGGCCAACAGTTCCCAAAATCGTTGCCAGCGGATCTAAAATCGCGTTCACCACTATTCCTGTTATGGCAATTGGGATCGCTACTGCGCCTGTACCGAACAATCCTCCGAGTACTGGAATACCCATAAAAGCGAACGTTGGTTGAGCTGAGTTTAGGGCAAACATAGAAGAGGCAGTTAACGTATACTTCCCTGCGTACTTTACAATGAGCAATATAATGAGATAAAACCCGACAATTCCTAAAATCAGCGCAACTAAAAACGGCCATTCGTCTATGAGTGTTTTTCTTGGCGTTGTCGTCACACCTACAAATAAGTGTGCAGGAAGCGCAAACTTCGTTACTAATGTGTTAAGCCCCTTAGACGTTTGCTTGTCAAATTTTTTAAAATGCCCTGCTAAATAACCAAGTAAAATGACAAAAAAGATAGGCGCGAGAATGAGAAAAATTTGACCTATGCTCATTTATCATTCACCTCATTCATTTCTTGCCTTAACAGGTTTATAAACAGGCTGCCATACCGCTGCTTCTACAAGTTCAGTTACATTTTGTTCCGTAACAGTTGCTACGTTATCTTTTACAGCAGCACCGGCAACTGCCACAGCAACCGCCTTTGATACTTTTTGAAGATCTTTAATATTAGGAAGAAGCGTATCTCCTTTTGTATCTGTTTCTGCTATACGCGCTACTGCATTGGCAGCTTCAGCAAACATAGATTCAGTAAACTTTTGAGCGCGAACCACAATTGCACCTAAACCAAGACCCGGAAACACAAATGCATTATTAGCCTGTCCGATTTCATAAGTGTGCCCGTTATATTCAACGGGTTCAAATGGACTTCCCGTTGCAATAAGGGCTTTTCCTTCCGTCCATTTTATAATATTTTCTGGAACAGCTTCAGCAAGTTTGGTTGGGTTTGAAAGCGGCATGATAACAGGGCGCTCCACATGCTTTGCCATTTCTTTAATAATTTCTTCGCTAAAAGCATCCGTTACGCCTGACGTTCCAATTAAAATCGTTGGCTTCACTTGCTTGACAAGCTCCAATAGTGAAACTTTATTTTCATCGTCTTTTTCCCATTCTTTAATCTCTTCATTTTGACGAACGTAAGGCTGTTGAAAAGGAGCTAAATCTTCCATATCTTCCGTTAATAGACCTCTGTAATCATATGCCCAAAAACGATCATACGCTTCTTCTTCAGACAGCCCTTCAAGCATCATCGCACTATGAATACGATCAGCATTCCCAATTCCAGCAGATCCCGGTCCAAATACAACAACCCGCTGGTCTTTTAAAGGCGTACCTGTAATGCGCACCGCTGTTAAAACGGCTGCAAGAGTAATCACTCCCGTTCCTTGAATGTCATCATTAAACGTTAAAATTTTATCGCCGTATTCTTTCATAATGTGACGCGCGTTAATATTCCCAAGATCCTCCCAATGAAGAAGCGCTTTAGGAAACTTGGTCGTTATTTCTTTTACAAATTGAGCAATAAAGCGATTATAGTCTTCTCCTTTTACTCGCTCATGACGATTTCCTAAATACAAAGGATCTTCAAGAAGCTTTTTGTTATTGGTCCCCATGTCAAGAACAACAGGCAGTACGCGGCTTGGGTCAATTCCTGCTGCAGCTGTATAAACCGCTAACTTTCCAACTGCAATATTGATCCCTCCTACACCCCAGTCCCCAATTCCTAAAATACTTTCTGAATCCGTAACTACCAGCAAATCAATATCTTCGCTGTCGAGCCCTAAGTTTTCAATTGCCTCACTTAATCGATCGGCTTCATTTACGGATAAATATAAGCCGTCAGGACGGTGGTATTCATGGCTGTATTCTTGAATGGATTGACCTACAGTAGGCGTATAAATAATGGGAAGCATTTCACTTAAATGATCGGTTAATAAACGATAAAACAGCACGACGTTTCGATTATGCAGATCATTTAACGAATTATTTTTTTGAAGATCATTCGGTGCTTTTTTGAACTGCTCATATGCTCTTTTTGCCTGCTCTTCTAACGTTAAGACCGTTGGAGGAAGAAGTCCCTGCAGATGAAGCTCTTCTCTTTCTTCTTCAGTAAAAGCAGAACCTTTATTTAAATAAGAAGTGGATAAAACCGATTTTCCTTTTAATGAAGTTGAAATTGAACCATCTTTTTCTACTTTATATGCTCTCATGTTTTTACCTCTTTTCTTGAACAATTAGATAGGGTTAGGTTCAGCAAAGAGATATATTTTTAACCATTTATTTTTAATGAAAACAAAAAAGAGATTGAGCCACAACTACATGAATCCAATCTAAAGACGAACAAACGGGATACTTGAAACTTACGTTCACTATCACAATGAAAAAATCCGAACGAGTTTGATTCTCAACCAAGAATCTCGATTCATCGTTCGGATTTCCCTTCAACTACAATACGTTTTTCCCAACCTCGTTTTTATACCACGCTATAGTCTTCTTGTTTATTTTCTGAGTAATTAGGCGGCTGTATATGGGAAGGCACAAGACATTCATAGCTTTCTTCTTCTAGTCTACCCTCTAGCTCTTGTTTCGCTTGACTAATCAGCTCTTGATTTTCTATCATTTCAATCGCCGTAGCCGCGATGGCTTTTCCAGCCAATAACATCGCATTATGAGCATACTCCGTTTTCCCTTGAGCAACAGCTTGCCATGTATGAAACGGCGTAGCATAAGCCCATGTTGCCGTCACGCACTGTGCAGTGGGAACATTCCAGCTGACGTCTGCAACATCGGTCGATCCCGTCATAAACGAAACATTTTTAGACATAGGAGCAATTTGGTTGAAGACTGGGTGATTCGCTAAATTTTTGTCTAGCAGTGAACCGACTTGTTTTTTTGCTGCTTCTTTGTCTTCGGCGGATGTAGACTCGTAAATAGCTTTGGCAAAGGCCATGTCTTCTTGTTTAATTTCAGGTAAATTTATCTTCAGCATTTGCTTATGCATCAGCTGCTCCATTGTTTGATTTGGAATCAGATTTGCGCAGGCGCCTTGAATTTCCTGTTCCATTTGTGTTTCAGTCATCAAAGCTGCTCCCTTTGCAATTTTCACAACGCGTTCAAAAAGTTCTTTTACTTGAGATGGCTTCGGAGCACGAATTAAGTACATCACTTCCGCTTCTGCTTGAACAACATTAGGAGAGATCCCTCCGCTGTTTGTAATCGCATAGTGTACCCGCGCTTCGTCTATCATGTGCTCACGCATATAATTCACGCCAATATTCATTAACTCTACAGCGTCTAAAGCGCTTCTTCCAAGGTGAGGACTAGCAGCTGCATGACTGCTTCTTCCTTTAAATTTAAAAGTTGCTTGCATAACCGCATTCGATGACGTATGCATGACACCATTAACGGTAGCCGGATGCCACGAAAACGCGATGTCTACATCTTGAAAAAATCCTTCTCGTACCATATACGTCTTTCCGTATCCACTTTCTTCAGCTGGACATCCATAGTATCGAACGGTCCCCGGAACATTTTTTTCTTTTAAATATTCTTTTACAGCAAGCGCAGCTGCTAGTGAGCCTACGCCAAGTAAGTTATGTCCACACCCGTGGCCATTTCCATTTTTTTTGACTGGATCTGCTACTGCACACTTATCTTTTTGACTCAGCCCGGTAAGCGCATCATATTCACCGAGAATAGCGATAATCGGATAACCATGCCCGTAACTTCCAACAAAACCTGTTTCAAGGTTAGCAATATGTGTACGAAGCGTAAACTCTTCTTTTTCTAACATGTCGCAAATCAGCTGTGCCGACTTATACTCTTCAAACCTTGTTTCTGCATATTCCCATATTTGATCACTGATTTGAGTCAGCTCGTTTCGCTTTTTTTCAATAAGTTGTTCGACTTCTTTGATAATATCCATGAGACACTCTCCTTTTTCCCCTTATTATTTAACAGCATTTTGTGCGTCAACTAACACTTTTGCAGGTCGAATCGAAAATAACGAAATAGCACAGACAAGAGCGCAGATAATTAATAAAGCAAATGCTGCATTATACGACCCGCCAAACGATTGTACTAAAAAACCAATAAGCATCGGTGTTAATACGCCGGCTGCTTGAGCCCCTGTATTAATAAACCCATTTGCTGAACCGACCACTGATTCAGGCAACATTTTTAAAGGAGCTGAAGCGATTAAAATTACATTAAACGAAAACAGTAAAGTCACTGCGCTTTGAAAAACGATAAACATGCCTACACTAGGTGAAATAGCCATTAAGCAAAGAAAAACGCCCATCAGTAAACCAAAAACCGCTGCTATCGTCTTGTCTTTTCCATCTGGAAGCTTGTCTAAAACAAAACCGCTAACAAACATCCCAATAATACCTACAAATGCAGGGATAGCGGAAAGAAAACCGATGTCCGTTAAATTTAAATGTCGTACTTCGGCTAGATATGTAGGCATCCACGACATGAGCCCCCAGTTAATAGCGTAAATACTGAAATATGCAATAAATAAATTCCAAATCATCGGGGTTCTGATAATTTCTTTTAATGTCATCTGCTTAGCAGGAATAGCAGAAGCCTCTCTCTTTTCCCCCTGCTGCTTTTCTTTTAGTAAAAAAACAAACAGAACTGTAATAACGAGCCCGATGGCTCCTATGATATAAAAGATACTTCTCCAGCTTATCGTTTGCATCAGCTGCGTCGCCAGAATCGGTGTGACCACACCCATGATCGTACCTGACGATAACAAAAAGGACATGGCTCTACTGCGTTCTTGCTGAGGAAACCACCCTGCGATTCCTTTTGACGCAGATGGAAAATAGCTCCCTTCCCCTAATCCAAATAAAAAGCGAATGATAATAATAGAAGCAAAAGACCAGGCCATTCCGGTAAAAACCGTAAACAAAGACCATAAAAGCACGGCAATTGTAATAACTTTTTTAAATCCAAAGCGGTCTGCTAGCCACCCACCAGGTATTTGCATCAGCGCGTATCCTGCAAAGAAACTGCTTAAGATGATGCCTGTAGAAGAGGCATTAAGGTGTAAATCTTTTGAGATATCTAAAATAGCGTAATTAATAATAAAACGATCTAAGTTCCCAAGCGACCAGCCTAAAAATAATAAAAATAAAATGACGTATTTCCAGTTCATTCTTGCTAGCATAAATGCACTCATCTCCTTTTCATTCCATTTAATGTAATGTTTTGTAACAAATCAATTTGTTATATAAATATTAAAAAATTCTGACTATTTTTCAATGTGCATTTCTATATAATAAGAACTATAACTATGTATTTTTTTACATTAAGTAGTCTATAAGGGGTTGTTAACATGAGTGATTTATTAGCTAATATGAAAGGTTATCTTACATCTGTTATAAAAAACAGTTCGTATCAAATTTGGGCAAGTATTGATTCTGCAAATTTCAACATGATTTTTTCCAGTTCTTCATGCTCATCTCTGCTTTATGCTCCTCCCACTAGCCTACATAACGGCAGTGATTCCATTCAAAAGCATATCGCATATGAAGAGTTCGAAGAAATTTACTTATCTTTTCCAAATCGCTATGCGTTTGTTGTTCGCATATTTGCTAGGCATCACTGGACACCACAACAAATAAAAGAGCTATCCGCTAACTTTTCTTCTTACATGCTGCAAAAAAAGCTCGAGCGGCATGAGCACATTTTGAACGTACTTATGAAAAGCATTAAGGAAATCTCGCTTTTACAAGACTCTGACTATCTATTAACAAGAATTCTGGAAAATGCTCTTTCAGTTATTTCTGTTGCGGATATGGGCGTGCTGTGGATGTTTGATTCTTCTACACAATTTCTTTTGCCTCGGGCCTGGTCCGGGGGGCCAAATAATGAAATTCAAAACATGAAAATGAAAGTGGGCGAAGGAATTATCGGAAAGACATTTCAGCATAATAAAAGCTATATGTATACGGAAATAGCGGATATATTACGCGATTCTTCTACTATGACTGACGATAATATTCACTATCTTAATCAGTCCTATACGTTTACAAACATTCAATCTATTATTTCTGTCCCAATTTGCATGGAGGAACAAACGGTATGCGTACTCATTATTTATCAAAACGGTACAACCCCTCTTTTAAATGAAGAGGATAAAGAATTGTTAGAAAGCTTTTCCGATCAAGTTTCGATTGCTCTCTTAAACTCAGCGCTTTTTGAAGATGTAAAAAAACAAAATGAACTTTTAATACGCCGCGATCAAATTCATCGCACATTCATGAACGTTTCCCTTCAAAGTAAAGGAATTGAACCGATACTTACCGAATTACGCCGAATGGTTACATCTCCCGTCACCATTGTAGATTTTGTTGATAATAAGACCTATGGCTTCTTGAAATCCCTTGATATAGACACAAAAACAGCTGAATTTCACACGCATTTTCTTTTACATACAAAGGCTTGCTTTTATACTATTGATTCACACAACCAGAAGCACAGCGTCTACATTCAACCGATACACGGCATTGATACACTCTTAGGGTTAGTTATTCTGCAGGCAAATCAAGGAGATCTTTCCTCTCTAGATCAAGTGGCACTCGAACAAAGCAGCTCTGTTATTGCACTAGAAATGCTGAAAAAACAAACGTTAGTCGATTTATTTTACAAGCGAACGCATGAACTATTTAGTGAATACTTATCATGTTATGACACCACTTTACTGTATCAAAAAGCAAACGAGCTAAACATTGATACAAAAAAACATACTCTAGTCGCTCTTATTACGATTCGTTCACAAGCTGACCTGCAGCTCTTAAACTTACATCTTCATCGCCTTGTATCTGACATCAAATCGGTTTTCACTTCAAAAGCGCCGGTCGTATACGGATTCGACACGAAAGTAACCATTGTATTTACGCTTGATCCTTATGAAGAACATCATGCTATTATCAAACAATTAAAGGATTTACTCTCAAAATGGCGTTACTACAATGAATGTCATGTAAAAATAGGGATTGGAAGTCGTTATTCTAACTTTACCCAAATAGGAAAAAGTTATCGCGAAGCTGAAAAAGCTATCTCTTACCTTCTGTCTCAGCAGCAAGATGGATGCATGTTGTATGAGGAAATAGGAATTAACCGGTTATTTATTAATCAATCGAAAGAAGAAGTAAAAACCTTTATTGATGAAGTATTTGTCCCTCTTAAAAACAATCATTTGAATGATGAACCTTTAGAACAAACGCTAGAAGCGTATTTTGATAACAACCGCTCTGCTTCACTTACAGCTAAGCAGCTTCATATTCACGTTAATACACTCTATCAGCGGTTGAAGAAAATCGAAGATAAAATGAACATATCATTTACAAATAGTGAACATCTATTAAAAGTGCAGCTAGCATGCTATTTGAAAAAATTTCACTACAGCTAAAAAACCGATTCTTATTTTTAAGAATCGGTTTTCTCAGTAGAAAGAACAGCCTTAATTGATTGCTTCCAGCGGCTCAGTACCTCTTTGGAATAATGAAGCTGAAATTGAATGCCAGATGTTAAAACTGCATATTTTGCGTAATCTTCTTTAACAGCGGCTACTTCTCCCGTAAATAACTCATAGCCTGATAACACAGGAGCTTCTTTTTTCAGCCAAAATTTAATGTAATAAGCTTTTCCTTCAACAACTAATGTAACGGTTGCCTTATGATTCTGTATCATGTTTGTTGAAGACGTGGTATCTTTCCATACTAACAGCTTGACGCGTGAAGAGCTAATAGCTACCAGCTCTCCTGCGCTAATCATTGCTACATGAGGAAAACCTTCGGATGTCACTGTAGATAGCAGCATCGCATCATGCTGTTTTCTTTCTAAGTTTTTTCCATTTAAAAATACGCGCACGGCTTTTGGCAGCTCTGCTTTATTCATTTTACTTACCACCTTTGCTGATTAAGATCGGGGTGGCACAGGAGGCATGTGCGTTGCCAGCGGTACGGCTTTTGGATTAACTTTAAATGGTCGAGGGTATTTTTCAGGATTGGTGATCGTCTCAGGTTCAGAAGAACGCCAGGTAAACAAACACACGTTGCATAAGTAAATCTCCCAGGCTCCTTCAACTGGTGATTTAGATACTAAGTTCGCTTGTTTGGCTTCACATCTTGGACAAGTATACATGTCGATTCCTCCTTGTTTATTTTTGCATCATATTCGTTAAGATTTTTTCCCATTTTTCAGTTTCAAGTGGTGTATCTAAAGGCTGAGAATAGTGGCCTCTTGTTTCAGGTGCAATTGGTGTTGTAGCATCTAAGATCATTTTATCTGTAATACCAGCCGGCTCAGATCCTGGATCAAGTGGCAGAACTGAGAGATTAGGCACGGTTATAACATCATGTTTTGGGTGCATTTTTGTCGATAGCGCCCACATGACTTGCGGTAAATTAAACGGATCCACATCTTCGTCTACTACAATAACTAACTTGCAATATCCTAATCCATGCGGCGTAGTCAACGCCCTCATACCAACCGCCTTAGCAAATCCTCCGTATCGGCTTTTCGTTGAAATGATAGCAACGAGACCATGAGTATACATCGCATTCACAGCTTCAATCTCTTCAGGATATGCTTCTTTGAGCTGCTGATATAAAGGAACGCTTGTATTGATTCCAATTAAATAATCTGTTTCTGTCCAAGGCATACCGATATATAAACTTTCAAAAATAGGATCTTTGCGATGGTATACACGATTGATTTTGATAACAGGCATGCTTCTGCCACCGGAGTAATGACCTGTAAATTCACCAAAAGGACCTTCATACTCACGTTCACCAGCTAAAATTTCTCCCTCTAAAATCACTTCTGCTCCCCAAGGTACATCTAAATCAGAAAGCTGAGACTTCACAATTCTGTAAGGCTCACCTTGAATAGCTCCTGCCATTTCATACTCTGATTGATCGTAATGAAGCGGCGTAGCAGCTGCTGTGACAATTGCGGGTTCACATCCTAAAGCAATTGATATAGGGAGGTTTTCACCTTTTTCTTCGGCTTGTTTCAAGTGAATGGCAATATCATGCTGTGGCACAGGTTGAATGCCTAGACGGTCTTTTCCTTTGACCTGCATACGATATATACCTACGTTTTGTTTACCGAAATGCGCCTTATCATGCTGATCACGAGAAATAACGCACGCTTTATCTAGATAATAGCCTCCGTCTCCTTGATTCAAGCGAAACAATGGCAAAAGGTCGAATAAGTTAATATCATCTTTAATTTCACACTCATGAAATGGCGCTGTTTCTTCTCTTTTCACTTTAACAGGAAATTTTTCATATCTCCGAGCAAACTCAAAGAACTGTTCTTTTACAGGAGTTGACTTAGGCAGTCCCATCATTAATGCGTGATTTGACCAGGAACCCATTACGTTTAGAGCTACCTTTGCGTTGTTATATCCATAAATATTTGTAAATAATAATCCCGGCGTTTGGTCTCCTAAATTACTGATGGCTTGACCTGCTGAACCTAAATCTGGATCTGGCTGCACTTCCTCTGTAATCGTCAGCAGCTGCCCTTCTTTATGTAGCGTATCAAGGAAATCTCTAAAGTCTTTATAAGCCATGTTTATTTTCCTCCTTGTGATAAATGTTTAATTCCATTCCATCTTTTTGCCTCAGGAAGCTCAATTCCTAATTGATCTAACGTTCGAACAGCAATATGGGTAACAATATCATCAATTGTCTCAGGTTTGTTATAAAAAGCTGGCATAGGAGGTACAAGGATAGCACCCATTTTTGAAAGATCCAGCATGTTTTCTAAATGAATCGTATTCAAAGGCGTTTCTCGAGGAAGTAGCACCAGTGGCTTTCTTTCTTTTAGCATCACATCTGCCGTTCTCGCTATTAAGTTGTCTGCTAACCCCACTCGAATAGATGCTAATGTTTTCATGCTGCAAGGACTAACAATCATTCCATCTATACGAAAAGAACCGCTCGAAATTTTTGCCGCTTGGTCTTGATATGAATAGCAATAATCTGCTAGCGCTTCTACTTGCTGAACGCTATACGGTGTTTCCAGCTTAATTGTGGCATGAGCCCAAGGCGACATGACTAAATGCGTTTCAACAGAAGCCTTCTTCAAAAGCTCTAAAATTCGAATACCTAAAATAGCTCCCGTGGCTCCTGTGATTCCTACAGCTATTTTCATTTCTCTTTCTCCTCTCTCTTTTGGTTACACATTTAACTTTACACTCATTTTCCATACAATTAAAATATTGATAAAATATATAATAATACCTTTAAAGTATGGAGTTGAATACAGTGGAATTAAGACAGCTGCATTATTTTATTGTCATAGCTGAAGAATTAAATGTAACTAAAGCAGCCAAGCGCCTGCATATGGCTCAGCCTCCTTTAAGCAGGCAGCTAAAACAGCTCGAAAATGAGCTAGGTCTTTTGCTTTTTGAACGAAACAATAACAAGCGCTTATTGTTAACAGCAGAAGGAGAGCTTTTTTTAAAACGAGCGAAAGAAATTGTGCAAAGGGTCGAAAAATCCGTATTAGAAGTACAGGAATGTAAAAACATAACAAATGAAAAGCTTGAAGTCGGATGTACAATCTACTGTGCATCAACTGTTCTCGACAAGCTAGCTCTTATTCGAAAACAGTATCCAAACAGTACCTTTAATATCTATGAAAACGAACCAGCTCATTTAAACGAATTATTAACGGAAGGAAAAATCGATGTAGCAGTCACCACTACAGACTTACCTTATCAACAGGTAAAAACAAAAACACTTGCACCAGATGTTTTTGTTGTAGCAGTTCCCAAAGAAAGCAGTTATGCAGAAGAAAAGATTTCGGTAGCTGAAATTGCCTCACTTCCTCTTATCCTTCTTCGCTCAAACCGGGAAATAAGCATATACAATCGCATTATAAAAGAATTTGAAAAGATGGATATAACACCTAATATTTTATGCGAATGCCATGACTCAGCGATGCTTCTTAATTTAGTATGTCGTGGCCTTGGTGCTGCCATTGTTCCTTATTCAATGCTTTCCTCTTTTTCACTAGAACATATTAAAATTTTAAACATAGAAGATAATCCATTTGTGATTGAGCCTTTAGTTACGTGGCGTACCGACAGTTATCTTCCCAAAATTGCTCAAGAATTTTTAAAGCTTTTTTAAATATAGATGCACAAAAAAAGGCTTTGCTAAAATAGCAAAGCCTTTTTTGTTCTATATCCATATATGTGATTACATTAACCAAGAAATTAACAGCGGTAATGTAACAAGTGACATAATGGCACTAAGTACGAATGCTGAAGCTGTTTCACCAGCTAAGCTGTCAAAGCGAACTGAAATCATCGCTGCTACAGCTGAACCTGGGAACGCTACTAATAATACTAATTTTACGATGTCAGCTGATGATAGACCCATTGCTGTTGCAATTCCTAACATTACAAGCGGCTGAATAGCCACTTTTAAAATCGCAATACCAAATGCCGCTGGGCTAAATTGAATTTTACGGATACCAATTGTTACCCCAACTGCGAATAGAGCCGCACCAGATGTAATTGAACCAATTTGGTCTAAGCTGCTTGATAGTAAATCTGGAGATTGGAACCCACATAATACTAATACTACCGCGATTAACGGAACACAGGCTAACGGCTCAGAAAGACCGTGTAAGATTGATTTAATTGTTACTTTAAATAAGCTTTCTTCTGAATCGCCTTCACTTCTTTCACGCTGTCCAACCGTACCGATAATAGTTGCTAAAGGATCAAGCATCGCATTTACTACGATACCAGTAATGGCGATTGGAATTGCTACTACATCCGCGCCAAACAAGCTACCTAATACTGGAATACCCATAAACGCAAACGTTGGCTGCGTAGAGTTTAAAGAGAACATAGACGCGCCTGTTAGTGAGTATTTGAATACATATTTTGCAACAAGTAAGAAAAGAACATAAAATCCAATAATACCAAGAACTAATGCTAATAAAAACGGCCATTTTTCAATAAGCGTTTGTTTTGATGTTGTTGTAATACCAACGAATAGATGTGCAGGTAACGCAAATTTTGTTACAAGCGTATTTAACCCTTTAGATGTTGTTGCATCAAACTTTTTAAAGTACCCTGCTAAATAACCTAGCAAAATAACAAAAAAGATTGGGGTTAAAATAATAAAGATTTGACTAATTTCCATTTTTGAACACTCCATTGTTTAGATTAGAATCAATCATATAAATTTGCTTTCTTAGAAAGATAATTATCTTCTAAGGCTTGTCTATGAATATTGTTTACGTCAGGCCATTCATCTCCCTTTTTGCTAAACATCTCTACAAATATGAAGTAACGTATAATGGTTCATGAAAACGCATGGACTTTGTTTTTCTGCAATCATTTATTTACTTCGCAGCTGTTCATTTAGTTAACATCAAATCACACAAAACTTGTCATACAATACAGTAACTATACAACCTTAGCAAAAACTTGTCATACAATCATGTTGTTGGCTTACTTAGGCTGAAAAAAAACACCTTCAAATGAAAGATGCTTAATCTTGGAACGAAAGAAAGCGACTTCTGATTGATGAGGAAGAATCTCTAAGTGTTTGAAACTCTCAGTTAAAAAGTTCCATAATTTCACAAAGTTTTTACAAACAATCTTACTTATTTGTATACTGCTTTCTGTGACGAATTTATGAACATGTTTTAACTTAACATTTGTAGGGCAATTATTCAATTACATTGCTTAAAATTTTAATGAAAAAAATATTTTAATCCTGCTTTTTTTACATAAAACGGATTAAAATAGTTATAAAGACCTATATATTATCGCTTAAAAAGAAGATGATTCATCTATCACCTTCTTTTGCTCACTTTATTTAATAATGACATTTCGATCATAACGTTACTTTATTTTAGCATCAATAATGGAAAAATTGTGTTCTTCTGAAAACCACGTTTTAATTTTTTCTTTTGCTTTCAGTTTAACACCTTCATCAATGTACATGGCAACTTGAATCAATGCAAGCCCCAGAGCTCCTAAATCATCTGTAAACCCAACTCCTGCTGCAAAGTCCGGAATTAAATCTAAAGGAAGAATAAAATAACCTAACACTCCTATAATGACTGCTTTTGCTTTTGGGGGAATATCAGGTTTTTGCAGCGTGTAGTATAAAAGCAATACGGCATAAACAACGTTTGCTCCCGCTTTTTTACCAAACTTTTTAAGCTTGTCCCAAAATTTTTCTTCCGAATAATATTTGGCTGTTTCCTCTGTACGAGCGGGTACAATTTCTTGTTTCTCTTCCATATCGATCACCCTTTCATTACCATATGTACTTATTATAAACGATTATCTTTACCCAATTCCATTGAGAGATAAAACTCCATAAACCTGCACAAAGCAGGTTTATGAATTTTTTAACGAATAGTGCTTCATGACGATGGTAACTAAGTCATTCAGCGCCGTTTCACTTTTAGAATGATTTTCAAACTGCTGAATGAGATCCATATGTTCAAGCAGCACTTCGTAATTACCCGTCATCTTTCTGAGAACTTCATATGCGGAACTATTCAAATCCACTTGTATTTTTAAATCTTCCAGCTGTGCTAAATACTCGTTCCAGCACTGGTCTTGTTCTAGCAGCAGCCATACAATTTCTTTTATCGCCTTCCGCACATTGGACTCCATCTTTTCATCTCCTTTGATACACAGATATAACAAAGTCTATGAAAAAAACAAGCTTTTTCATTCCCGTATTAAACAAAAAGAGTTTCTTTTATTTTATAACAAGCCCGCTGAAGAGCTCTTCCCATACTTTATCATCGCGCAGTACATCCATTGAAAAAATAGGTGCATATAAGGCACACGTGTAAGGCAAGTCCCAGTTAGCTTCGGACAAAAGTTCTTTTTCGCTGTTTGTCAGCAGCAGTATATAGAAATCGTTTTTGACCATTCGCTTTAAAATATGCTCTAATTCTTTCGCTTCTTCATACGTTCCACCCATACGAATAAACAATATACAAGAACTGGTCTCCATCGACGTTAAAAACCGCTCCGTTCTCCGCTCATACTTTTCTTTGACTTCACTGTACGAAAGCCAGTTATCTTCTGTATTGATAGACGACGGAAAATCATGAGCAGAATCAATTTGATACACCTTATCACGCAGTCTAAGGGTGGAACCATCTCCGAAAGAACTGACATAGGTTAAATGTTCATATAAAAATAAGTCTTTACACCGGTTTTTCAACAGCAGATTGACATGAGAAAGAGAAATGCTAATACACCAATCAATCACGCCGGCTTGTTTTCGCAAAGAATATTTTTTCATGTATATCCCTGGAAAACAGTTATAGCCTAAGCTGTATATCATATCGTACTGCTTGCTTTTTAGTTCATTTAAAGTAACCATATTCATCCTCCCTTCTTCTATAAAATATGACAGCTTTTTATAGAAAGAGGCGGCTTCTGCCTTATACCGTACAAGCTTTTTGCTTTTTAGGAGCTTGTATAATAAAAGAGTAAGGAATTAAAGAAAAATAACCGAAGCAAAATATTTTGGAACTCGAAAGATTATTGTTAAAATACTTGTATTCCATTGAAATAACAAGGCCTATGAAGTCTTTAAAAGAAAGAAGATGAAATTGATGAGTAAAGAATTAAAAGATATTCCGATTTCCGTATTGGATCTTTCTCCTGTAGTTGAAGGAGGAACTGTATCTGACTCACTTAGAAATACATTAGACTTAGCTCAGCACGCTGAAAAGTGGGGATACAACCGCTACTGGCTAGCTGAGCATCATAATATGACAGGTATCGCAAGCTCCGCTACATCTGTTGTAATTGGTCATGTGGCTGGAGGCACGTCACGCATTCGCGTAGGCTCTGGCGGCATTATGCTTCCTAACCATTCTCCGCTTGTTATTGCTGAGCATTTTGGCACGCTTGAATCACTATTTCCAGGACGTATTGATTTAGGCTTAGGAAGAGCGCCAGGGACAGATCAGCTGACAGCACAGGCGCTGCGACGCGACCGCAGGAGCGACGGCAGTGACTTCCCAGAACAGCTGGCTGAACTGCAGGAATACTTTAAGCCTGCTTCAAAAAGTCAGATGCGTGTTAAAGCTGTTCCCGGTCAAGGTTTAAATATTCCGATTTGGCTCCTTGGCTCAAGCGGTTTTAGCGCACAGCTTTCTGCACAGCTAGGCTTGCCATTTTCATTTGCAAGTCACTTCTCGCCTAATAATACAATGACAGCTCTTAACATGTACCGTCGTTATTTTAAGCCGTCCGACGTGTTAGAGAAACCATATGCAATGTTAGGTGTGAACGTAATTGCTGCTGATACAGATAGAGAAGCTGAACGTTTGGCTACTTCTATGCAACAGCAGTTCCTAAATTTAATTCGAAACACACCGGGTAAACTAAAAGCTCCTGTCGATAATATGGATGAACTATGGACGGACTTTGAGAAAGCTTCTCTCCAACAGCAGCTGGGTTCTTCTATTGTCGGAAGCCCTGAAACAATTAAAGCCAAGCTGGAACAGTTTATTGAAGAAACGGATGCAGATGAACTTATGATTAACGCTCAAATTTACGATCACAAAGCTCGCCTTCGTTCGTACGAAATTGTTTCTCAGCTGTTCAAATAATAAAAAGGCCGGACGTGTCCGGCCTTTTTATTTGCTTTCTACTGCTTCAAGAAGTAAATCTGCAAGATGAACGGCTCTTACACTTTCTTCTACTCCTTCTCTGACTACCCCTAGCTTCATTTGAATGAGACAGCCCGGGTTTGCTGTTACAATCGTATGTGCATGCGTTTCTTTCACTTTTTCCATTTTATAATCCAAAATTTGCATAGACATCTCTTGTTCCGTTAAGTTATAAATACCGGCTGAGCCGCAGCAATGATCCGCATTTTCCATTTCGTTAAACACCGTTCCGTTAATCGCTTGGATCAGTTTTCTCGGTGCGCTCGACGTTTTCATCACGTTTCTTAAATGACACGAGTCTTGATACGTAATAATTTGACTTGGCAGGGATAACTTTTGTTTTTCCACAAACTGCTGCTGTAATAAAATCTCTGAAAAATCTTTAACTTTTGCAGAAAAAACCGCTGCTCTTTCTTTCCATTCCGGTTCCTCTTTTAATAAATGATCGTATTCCACTAACAATGCACCGCAGCCTCCTGCGTTAAGAACAATATCATCCGCTTGAATAGATTCAAACGCCATGATGTTTTGCTTCGCTAACTTTTTTGCCTGATCTTTTTCTCCTCCATGCGCATGCAGTGCGCCACAGCACGTCTGCACTTCTGGTATGACGACCTTACACCCCGCTTTTTGTAAAAGTGCAATCGTCGCGTTGTTTGTTTCCATAAACATCGTATCCATTAAACACCCTGTAAAAAAAGCAACCGTACGTGTTTCTGTTCCTTCTGCTTCAAATAAAAAAGAACGTTTCTTCATTTCCTTTTTTGTTGGCACAGGCGGAAGCGTTTTTTCCATTTGTGCTAAATTACCGGGCAGGACATTTAGTATGTTTGTTTTTTGAACGGCTTTTTGCAAGCCGCTTCTTTGATAGAAAGCAAGCAGAGAATGTACATTTTTTAATCGTTCTTTATGCGGGAAAAGGTGTTCAAACACCATATGCCTGAGCGCTTTTACCGGCCATTTATGTCTTTTTTTCTGCTGAATAATATCACGCGCTTCTTCTAATAAGTGTCCGTACTTCACACCCGAAGGACAAACAGGCTCACACGCTCGGCAGCCAAGGCAAAGATTCAATTGCTTTTCAACGGATTCATCAGGTTCAATAAGTCTGTCTACCACTCCTTTCATTAAAGCAATTCTTCCGCGCGGTGACGCTGCTTCATATTGATTCGTTTGTCCATACGTCGGACAGCTTGGCAAACAAAAACCGCATCTCATACAATTCATTAACTCGTCATAATCTAACCGTTCTTTGAACGCTTGCTGAATGTCTTTTGTTGCCGTCATGAACGAACCACCACTCTTTTTCTCGTGTCTTTAGCAAAAATTTTCCCTGGATTCATAATTCCTTGCGGGTCCAAAGCATACTTAATTGCTTTCATCGCAGCTACTCCTTCTCCGCCCATCTTCAGCGCCAAATACGGTGCTTTCATTTCTCCCACTCCGTGTTCACCTGTAATCGTTCCTCCAAGCTCAATGGCTTTGTGAAAAATTTCTTCAAAAGCTTGTTCAACGCGCTGAAGCTCTTCTTCGTCACGTGCATCTGTTAAACAAGTCGGATGCAGATTTCCGTCTCCCGCATGACCAAACGTACAGATTTTAACGTTATATTTTACGGCAATTTCATTAATGCCTTTAACCATTTCACTAATTTTAGAACGAGGAACGGTTGCGTCTTCTAAAATCGTCGTTGGCTTCATTCGCGCTAAAGCAGAAAGAGCTGATCTTCTTGCTGTACTTAACGCTTCTGCTTCTGCTTGCGAAGCTGCTACTTTTACAGATACAGCGCTTCCTTCACTGCAGATGCGTGAAATCATTTCCATATCGCGAGTCACTACTTCCGGCGGTCCGTCTTGTTCAATCAATAAGACAGCGTTTACATCTGTTGGCAGCCCAACTTGCGCAAAATCTTCTACTACTTCGCACGTCGGCTGATCTAAAAATTCAAGCGTGGCTGGAATAATCTTATTGGCGATAATTGCTGAAACCGTCTTAGCAGCTGCGTCCATGTCTTCAAACAGCGCGAGCAGAGTTTGTTTTGTTTCAGGTATTGGAATGAGCTTTAAAATTGCTTCTGTCACAACGCCAAGCGTTCCTTCAGAACCGACAAACAAGTTCGTTAAATCGTAGCCAGCTACATCTTTAGCCAGCTTGCCTCCCGTCTTAATGCAGTCGCCGTTTGCAAGAATTACTTCAAGCCCAAGAACGTAATCTTTTGTTACGCCGTATTTTAAGCCTCGTAATCCTCCTGAGCATTCATTGATATTTCCTCCGATGGTTGATATTTTCATAGAGCTTGGATCAGGAGGATAAAATAAACCTTTTGCCTCTACAGCGTTAATTAAGTCTAACGTGATAACACCTGGCTGCACGGTAGCGGTTAAATTTTCTTCATCAATTTCCAAAATTTTATTCATTCGGTTAAAGGTAAGAACAATTCCTCCTTGCGTGGGACACGTTCCTGCGCTTAAATTCGTGCCTGAACCTCTTGGCACAATAGGAACATGATCTTCGTTGCATATCGTTAAAATTCTTTTCACTTGATCTTTGTTTTCAGGCATAATAACTGCATCAGGAAGCGACTGAAAGTTAGGGGTTGCGTCATAAGAGTACACGAGTCTTGCTTCACTGCTATCTTGAAAGTTGGCCGATCCTACAACTTCAATGAGCTTTGCTTTTGTTCGTTCATTAAGCATAACGTTCCTCCTTATATATCTCTTACTCTTATTATAGTTGCAGAAGCCACGAGGGACTATGGATAAAAAACTAAAAAAAAGCGCTTTAAAAACTCATTTTTTGTATGTTTATCTAACGAAGGGCGCACTTACTCTAATAGAGACAGCGCAAGGTAAAAAAGCGTGAGACCCTTTACACTTTTAGGATCAATGTCTGTGAGTTCTTTCATTTGCTTCAAGCGGTAATGAAGCGTATTGATATGAATATGTAAATCAACTGCCGTTTTTTTTAATTGATTGATCATTGGATAAATAGCATTTCAGCGTTTCAAGCAGCTCTTTTTCTTTTAAAAGAGCGGAAAGCACTCGACTCAAGAATTCCTTTTTTACAGGTTCAGAAACATCTTCTAAAATCATGTCCATCAGCAGCTCCTCATAAAAAACAACGGCTTGACGTTTTGAAGCTACTTTAAGCGCTTTTTTCGCTTCTTCATATGAAGCATGCAAATTAAATTGCTCCGCTGGCTTTCCTACACCAATAGTGATGATAACTTGGTTGTTTGCTTGAATGTACTGCTGACATTTTTTTAATTCTTCTTTAAATCCTTGTCTTACCTTTTCACCTACCGCTTCTTTCAGTAAAAGCAAGCGATCGTATCCCCAATTTGCGATATAATCTCCTTCACCTTTATGACTTTCAAACCAGTAGCGAATCATTTCTTGTACTTGCTGCTGCTTCTTTTTCGAAAGAGATGAATCAAATTGAAACAGCGTGCAGCAGTAAGAACTGTCTACTTGCACTCCTAAAATATGGCCTCGTTCAATAAATTCTGCATCTACCTGCTGGCTATAAATCCATTCACGAAAAAAAGCTTCTACTCCTTTATTTTCCCATTCCTTCGCTTCTATATAGTATGCTTCGCGAATAATTAACTCTGTTAACCTTCGAATAATCTCTGCAAAAGGCTCAACAGCTTCTGGAGTACCTGTAATGCCAATAACACCAATAATGTCTCCTTGATAACTGATGGGCAAGTTAATGCCTGGCTTAACTCCTTTTAAATCCGCTGCTTCTTTTTTGGAGATATATAGTTTTTGCTTTCTTTGCATCACGTTCCACGCACCTTCGTGAAAAAAACCAACTCGCTTTTCTTCTGTTGATGCAATAATAATTCCACGTGGATCCGTTACAATCACATGCTCGTTCATCACAAGCTGCACTTCTTTTATAATTTTCTTCGATAGTTCAGACACTAGCTGCACGTTGTCTACACCTCACCTATCATCAATTAAAAGAGCTGAAAGAATTCTTTTCTCTCAGCCCGCTTTTTTTATTATGCGTTCACTTTTTCAGCTTTTTTTAGTACGTTAAAAAACTCTTTCATAAATTTAGGTAAATCTGGCCAAGCCTGTCCAGTTACTAAGTTTCTGTCTACGTGAAGCGTCTGTTCGATAAACACAGCACCTGCCGCTTCTACTTCCGGACGACAAGCAGGATACGCTGTTACTTCTCTGTCTTGCAGGTACTCTCTAACCGTCGTTAATACGAGCTGACCATGACAAATAACGCCTAAAGGTTTATTTTCTTTTAAAAAATGCGCGGCAATTTCCTGAACTTTTGTGTTCATTCGAATGTATTCAGGTGCCCGTCCTCCTGGAATAATAAGTCCATCATAATCAGCGGGATTCACTTCATCGACAGAAGCATGAGAATCAATTTTATATCCCGTTTTCTCTGTGAAAGTTTCCATTTCTGGAAGGAAATCATGAACAACCGTTTGGAGCTTCTTTTTTACGGGGGAAGCAATGGTACACTGAATATCTTCTTCTAAACAGCGATAATACGGATAAAAAACTTCTAATGCCTCCACGGCATCTCCTGTTAAAATCAAGACACGTTTACTCATCTTTTATCACCTTTTCTTTCTTAATGTCGTCATTTACTTCTTCTCGCAAGCTGCTTTTCATTCCTGCTTTTCTCTTTATGAATAATAAAAAAAGCAGGGCCTTCATTCCTTTACTAGGAATGTCAGCCTTGCTTTTTATCTTGTACTCTTTTTAATTCAGCTGTTAATTCGATAAACCAAGCTTCGTCTTTTGTTAGCAGCGCAAGATCAATTAATGAAAGAATCTGCTCTTCGTGCGCCGTTTTTTGAAGGGGCAGCTTCTCTATTTTTCCATCCATCATGCCAATGGTTGTGCCGACCATTTTTTCATCATCACTTTTTACAACGTTGATTAGTGCTGCTTTTTTAGACGGGTTAATCGTTTGAATATATCCATATATAAGTTCACCGTTGCGAGATTTTCCTTTGACCCAGTCGCCTACTTTTAAATTTTCTTCAAATAGCTTCACAGTCATTCTCCTTTCTTCATAAACATGCTAAAAATTAATGTAACGGCATATAGTATTCTAGAAAGTAGTGTAATCATAATACTTACAGTTTAGAAAGTCAAAGAATCTGTTTTAGAGCAAAAGGCTCGATATACAAAATCACTGCAACAATAAAAAAATCCGGACGATAAATCGTTCGGATCTTTCTGCAACTACACTCAACCTCTTTATTTGTTACACGAGTCCAGTTAAGCTGTAGATTCCAATGATTAAGAAACATGCAAGCGTTTTTATAACAGTGATGGCAAAAATATCTCGGTAAGACTGTTTGTGTGTTAACCCGGTAATAGCAAGAAGGGTAATAACAGCTCCGTTATGAGGAAGCGTATCCATACCGCCTGATGCCATCGCTACAACTCTGTGCATAACTTCAGGAGGAATGTTGTACTGATTAATAGCTTCTACATACTTATCTCCCATTGCACTAAGCGCAATTCCCATACCTCCAGAGGCAGAGCCTGTAATACCAGCTAAGATGTTTGTCGTAACGGCTCCATTGACAAGCGGATTTGTAAAGGTATGTGAAATACCATCACGAACGGTTGCAAAGCCAGGAAGAGATGAAATAACGCCTCCAAAGCCATACTCAGCTCCCGTGTTCATCGCTGCGAGAAGCGCTCCGCCAATACTTGCGTTAAGACCCGCTTGGAAACCGGTGGTCACTCTTTTCCAATCGTAAGCAATCGTCGTAATAATTCCAATAACAAGTGCTAGCTCTACTGACCAAATACCGACAACTGCAGTTAAATCTACTTTTCCGAACGCTTCAAGACCAATTTTGGCAAAATCAAAACCGTCTGGGTACCACTTTGGAATAGAAACCGTGAAAAATTTGTTTGCAACCCCTACAAGCACGAGCGGAACAAATGCTAAAATCTGTCTTGCTACGCTAGGTTCATATTTAGGCTCTGTAGAAGGCACAGACTCTTTTTCTAGTTCTGCAGCAGCCGCTAGTTCATTATTAAATCCGTAGTAGCCTTCTCCAGCTTTTCTTGCTTTTTTGCTTCGGCTTTCTAAATACCAAAGACCTAAGCTAAAGACAATAACCGATCCGATAATCCCCAGTGTCGGAGCAGCATAGATGTCTGTTTTAAAAAAAGTCGTTGGAATAACGTTTTGAATTTGCGGTGTACCCGGAAGTGCATCCATGGTAAACGAAATAGCTCCTAATGCAATCGTTCCCGGTACTAATCGTTTTGGAATATTCGCTTCGCGGAATAAGTTAGCCGCAAATGGATAAACTGCAAACGCAACAACGAATAAACTTACGCCGCTGTAGGTTAAGATTGCTCCCATTAAAACAATAGCCAAGATGGCGCGTTTAGCCCCTACTACTTTAACAATGGTTTTCGCAATCGATTCGGCGACTCCAGACATTTCAACCATCTTCCCGAAGACTGCTCCTAATAGAAAGACAGGGAAGTAGTTTTTAATAAATCCAACCATTTTCTCCATAAAAACGTTTGAGAAAAACGGGAGTGCATAGCTTGGTTCCGTTAAAATAACGGCTAGCAGCGCACAAAGTGGCGCAAATAAAATAACTGAAAATCCGCGGTAAGCAATCAGCATCAAAAGCCCCAGAGACAGCAAAATAATCAGCAAATCCATAATGTTTCCCCTTTCATCCCTCATTCAATTTGTCTTGAATGTATCTTATTTTTTATAAAGTGCAGACTCAAACTCATATTCATAGCACGTGTAATACAGCTGGATAATTTCTTCTGCCGTCGGTACAACCGGATGGTTAGCAGGACTTCCGCTTTGAATCGCATCCGCTGCCATTTTCTCAACCGCCGCATAAAATAGCTGGCGATCAATGCCCCACGATTGAAGATTAGGAATCTCTAAGTCGATACAAAGCTGCTTGATGGCTTCAATTAACACATCTGCTCCTTCTTTTTTTGTATATGATACGTTCGGAAAAAGAGCTTGTCCTATTTCACCTAAACGATCGATTGAAGCCTCTTTTGTATAGTCCAAAACCGCAGGCAGGAGCATCGCATTAGAAATACCGTGCGGCACATGGAATAACGCGCCAATAGGTCGTGACATACCGTGCACTAGAGCAACGGATGAATTTGAAAACGCCATTCCCGCCAGCATAGAAGCATAGGCCATTTCGTTTCTTGCTTGAACATTTTCTCCATTTCTGTACACAAGACGGATATTTTTCATGATTAACTCAATTGCTTGAAGCGCAAGTGAATCTGTAAAAGGATGTGCTTTTTTAGACAAATACGCTTCCACTGCATGACTGAGTGCATCAATTCCTGTAGCTGCCGTTACGTGTTTCGGACATGATAGAGTTAATAACGGATCAACAATGGCTGTATCTGGCAATAATTGAGGTCTTGCGAGCATCATTTTTACATCGTACGCCGTGTCAGTAATAACCGTCGCTTTCGTCACTTCTGAGCCTGTTCCAGCAGTCGTAGGCACGGCAACCAAAGGAAGAGGACTATCTTGAAAATCTTGTTGATTTTGAAAATACGTTCGTAGATGCCCTTCATTTGTCATCATAATGGCAACCGCTTTTCCAGTATCGATACAGCTGCCTCCCCCTAAGGCAATAACCACATCGCACTGCTCCATTTTACATATGGCAAGCGCTTCATCTAGATGAATATCTGTCGGCTCTGAATTTACGCCTGTATACACGGCACAGTCCATGCCAGCTTCTGCTAAGTAACGACGGCAAGTTTCTACATTGCCTGCTTTCACCATAACGTCATCACTTATAAGCAGCGCTTTTGTCCCAAGCAGTGCAGCCTGTTCTCCAATTTTAGAAAATGACCCTTCTCCATATAAAACCGTGCGTGGTACAAGTAGTTCATAAATTCCCACTGTTTTTCCCCCTTTGTTATCTCGCTGACAATCTCTCCTTCCGTATTTCATGCTGCCTTATGTAAGCGATTTCATTTATTTGTGCAAAAAACCAACATGAACTTCGTTTTTCTCCCCTATTTATTCTCTTTTTGTATACCCCTTTCCTCTTTCATTCTAAAATTTCATCTTATATTTTTCAATCTTTTTTTGTAACTTTTTAAAAATTACAAAAAAAGCCAGAGGTATTCTCTGACTTTACCATTTAAATAAACTTTTGAACAGTATTATTTCGATTTAATTTATAAATAGACAGCAGGAAAAAAACGAGTGCAAAAGTTAGTAAAATGCTGATATTTAACCATAGGCTGCTTAAACCAGCTCCTTGTTGAACACTTTTCAACGTACTTAATACCCACGTTTGAGGAAGAAAGTCGGCTATTTTCTGCATCACATCCGGCATAAATTCAGGTGGAAAAAAGCAGCCGGACAGTAAACAAGTTGGCGTGATGATAAGCGTCTGAAGACCATTCGCTGCTTTTGAACTTTCTGTAAAAGCGATAATTACAAGAGACAAGCCGATGGCTACTAGGCCAAACAAAACTAAAATAAAAAATAGCTGCCATACAGGAATGTTCATATCGACGTGAAAAAGAGTCGTAATACAAACAAGTGTAATCATTACTTGCAGAGTTAATAAGATCATATTTGTCATAACATTGGATATCACGTATTGCCTTGCACTAACTGGCGAAGCTAGCAGTCTGAAATACGTTCGCTGCTCTTTTTCTTTTGTGATAAGAGCCGATAAATTCACCGCAGAAAAAAGCATAAACATAATTAAATACCCAATTGTCTGCTTGACAATGTTTTGATCGGTTCCTTTGTCTTCAAGGGCATGCGTAGAGACGTGGAATGGCGCTTTTTGATAATTCTCATACATTTGTTTAAACGCAGCATCGTCGCCTTCAGCAGCTTGATTCAGCGCAGAAATATTATCAATATATTGATACAAATAAGACTTAATAAAGCTCGTTACCTCTGCTCCTTTTATTGAAGTAATCGTAATATGATCTGGTTTGTTCGCTTTGACGCTGTCAGAAAAGCCTTTTTCAAAAGTAATAACCGCATCCACTTTCTTTGACGTAATCTCATGATCCACTTCTTTGTCCGTGAGCATTTTAACATTTGTTTTATGCAGCCCTTTTAAAAACTGAACGGTATCTTTTGTAATATCCGTTGAATCGTGATTGACAACTCCGATATTCACCGAAGTCCCTCCTGCATTTCCATAAATAAGAACGGACATTAAAACTCCTGCAATAGGCAAACCAATAACAAGCACAAGCGTCCTTTTGTTTCTAAGCAGCATATTTCTTAGCATATTTGTGACAAGCCACACGATATTTTTCATGTTATAACCCCTCTCTTTTTCTCAAAAGCACAATGGCTATGCCCAAGAACAAAATAGAGAAGCCTACATTCAACCCAATAGCTGAAAGAGAAGCGCCGATATCATTTGTATAAATCAATTTAATAAGTCCATTGTTCATCCAAGTTAAAGGTGATACATTGACGAAGCCCTCTCCAGATCCGTTTTGAAAATAGGTTCCTCCTACAATACAAGACACTTGAATAACAACCATAATAATTGCTCTTGCCGCCGCTTCTGTCTTCGTAAGGTAGCTAACTCCTAGTCCAAAGCTAATAGCAAAAAGAATTTGAGATACTAACATTACGAGTACTAAAAGTAAATGATCTCCCCAATTCGCATCAAAAAAGTATTTAGTCGACATAATCACCACTAACACACAAATAGTGTGAACCAAAACAGTACCTAAAATTTTCCCGACAAAAATTTCAGCGGTTTTAATCGGAGCGGCTACTAGTCGACTAGCTGTATTTCGCATACGCTCTCCTCTAATTAAATAACTCGCTGAGATAGATCCGTACAAAACAATCATAGTTGTCATTGAAATGGCGTAGTAGTCTATTGAATTGGGCTGTTTTTGAGAATGAAGGGATGTTTCTTGAATATAGTCATGCTTAGACGCACGGAGCAGATTCTCCACTTGCTGAGGATTTACTTTGGCTACTTCCATAGCCACGTTATACTTATCAACAAACGTGCTTAACATACCTTGCACCATGTTAAATTCAATGCTGTTTTCTTCATTTCCGTAGAGATGAATGCCTCCGTCTTTCACTTCTACATAAGCTGTATAGCGCTGTTCTTTTACTTCTTTTTTTCCATCCTGATCTTTTTTCAGCGCTTTAAAGTGAATGCAGGATTTTTCTGCATGTGCAGCAAACTGCTCAAAAGCAGCAGATGCTTCATTACTTGTGTCCATTTTGTAGAGAACGTAACTGTCGTCTATCGTCATGTCATTATTAAAGGCTTGGGACAAAGCTGTTCCTAAAATAAGGACAAGAGCTAGCGGAAAAAGAATCATAAAAATAAATGCACGCTTATCTCGCAGATCACTTTTCATTTCTTTCAAAGCAATTGCAATAATATTCATTCGTTATTCCTCCTTTCTTTTATAAATCTCTTAGACTGCGTCCTGTGAGCGTCAGAAACACCGTCTCTAAATTGGGGGCTTGCTCCTTGACTGCTTTAATTTCGATATGATGCGTCATTAAATAATGAATGACTTTGTTCAAGTTATTCACTTCGGCATTTGAATTAATTTTAATGATTCCATCTTCGTACGTAACGGCTGTTACTCCCAGAATGTCTTTTAGACCGCTGCAATCTATATCGTCTGCTTCTTTTACTTCAATCCAAATATCTTTTGTATCGGTGATAATCGATTTCAGCTGCTCTTTTGTTCCTTCTGCAATAATTTTGCCGTGATCAATAATTGCAATCTTTGTACATACCTCTTCTACTTCTTCCATATAGTGACTGGTATAAATGATTGTGCTTCCCATTTCATTTAGCTTTTTTACAGATGTTAAAATATAATTTCGCGACTGAGGATCAATGCCAACCGTCGGTTCATCCATAATGATAAGCTTCGGGCGATGAGCAATTGCGCATGCGATATTTAACCTTCTTTTCATTCCTCCTGAAAAACTTTTCGGGTACGCCTTTTGTTTATCCAAAAGCCCTACAAACGCTAAAGCTTCTTCGACTCGTTCGTTAAGAAGTGATCCTCTTAATCCGTAGAGACCTGCAAAAAACTTCACATTTTCATAGGCTGTCAAATCTTCATAAATCGCTAAGTCCTGCGGAACAATTCCAATGTTCATCTTTGCGAAATTTCGGTGTTTCTTTATATTTTTCCCAAGCACTTCAATATCGCCGCTGTTGCTTTGAAGCAGACTAGCCACCATATGAATCGTTGTGCTTTTTCCTGCTCCATTTGTTCCTAAAAAGCCAAATATATCTCCTTCTTCTACTTGTAAAGACAAATTATCTACCGCAATAAAATCTCCAAATTTCTTTGTTAATTTTTGAATTGATAATACGTTCATCATTTCACCTCTAGTGTGTTGATATATCCTTATTTTATGAAAAAAAGGCAAACTTACGTCAGTGCATAAGTTCACCTTTTCCCCATGAGAAATCTCACTATTTATGTATGAAGTTTCTCACCTATCGGCAGCAGTGTGGTAACAGAAAATCCGTTTGCCCCGTCAACAATCACCGTTCCGTTAATAGAAGCAGCTCTCTCTTCCATTCCTGCTATGCCAAGACCTTTTTGAAACAAGTGAGCACCTTTTCCATTGTCTTTTACTTCTAATTTAACCATTTTATTTAGTACGTGAAGTTCAATGGCAATCATTGTTGCTTCTGCATATTTTAAAGCGTTTGTAATAGCTTCTGTTATATTTTCATGGATAATTTTCCACTGAAGAGGCGTGATAAGATCTAAATTACCTTTGTATACAAGAGGCATTGCGATACTATGCTTAGCCTCAAACTCACCAATAAATAATTTAAGTCTGCTGATTCCTATTTGCTCAGCGGGAGGCTTTATACTTTTTAACGTTAACCTAATTTCTTCAATGCCTTCTTTCGAAATCGTAATCGCATTTTGAAGAAGAGACAGCGCTTTTTCCTCGTCTTGCTTCATCACATGCTTTGCTGCCTCCATTTGAATAAGCGCTCCTGTCATTGAATGACCAATCTTATCATGAATTTCCTGCGATAGTCGATTTCGCTCTTCTAATTTTGAAGCATATTGAGACTGTCTCACATACTCTTTATTTTCATTCACATGCTTTTGCAGTTTTTGCATACTTACTCTCGCTTCATCCAGTTTTTGTTCGTAATTGATCGTCCGTTTTTGATAGAGAGCTGCTCCTGTATAAATAAAAAAAGTAAACGCAGCGACTAACACATACAGAGCGCTACTATCAGAGGGAACAAACAGCACTGGAAGCAAAACAACAAGGAGCAGCATCCATTTTTTTATGACTGATTCTCCAATAAGCTCACAAAGGTTTAGCGGCAAAGGAAGAAAAAACAAAGGATGAAGTTGATACGCACAATATAGAATAAGGACAATGGAAACAACAATAAACATGCGCTTGAACGCGCTCTTTTTCACAATGGACGCGGCAATATTAACACAGCTGTAAAGAAGCAGTGCTAACACAATAGCTGAAATCGAGTGTACATAATTAAACTGAATGTACGTAATAGCCAAAAACAGTATAAGGATGAGCTTAGTCATCATTAATCCGACTTCCATAGTCCTACTTCCCTTTACCGGTTAAATAGTAAATAGCAATTTGAGTACGATGCTCAAGCCCCGTTTTACTTAAAATTGAACTAATATAGTTTGCTACGGTACCTTCTGAAATAAAAAGCGTTTTAGAAATTTCTTTATTTGAAAGCCCTTTGGCAATCAGCGTCATAATGCTCGTTTCACGCTCGGTAAACTGTGTCATATCCGCTTTGGACTGGCGCTCAGTTGCAGCGTTTAAACTTGATTTAATCTTATCAAGCACAACATCTTGCAGAACCGTATGCCCGTTGAAGACACTTTTGATTGCGTCTCGAATGCGCTCTGGCTCTGTATTTTTTAACAAGTAGCCTTTAGCTCCGTTTTTTACAGCATCAATAATGTATTCATCGTCATCAAACGTAGTTAAAATAAGCGGCTTTGCTTTCGTTGACTCTGAAATAAGCTTTGTAGCCTCTACACCGTCCATGATAGGCATTCTTACATCTAACAGTGCAATATCGACGGAATGATTCTTGCAATATTGAACGGCTTCCTGACCATCTTTTAAAGTAGCGACAACGTCGAATTCTTCATATGTATTTAATATAATTTTCATTCCTTCTCGGATAAACGAATTATCATCTGCAATAATAATAGTAATTTTCATTTCTTTAAGTGAGAACATCTCACTTTTTTTCACATCCTTCTTTCACATCCGTCCGCATGCTTCTCATTTATTGTATCCATAATAAACCAAAAGTTCAATGCAATAGTTCGAGTCTTTCTAAGCACTAAAAAAGAGCAAACCTCCGCAGGTTTACTCTTTCATCCTGTTACTTCTGCGCTAACTTGATCACTGTTTCTAAAAGTACATTTACACCTTTTTCGCATTCTTCCCAAGGAGTAAATTCTTCTTCACAGTGACTTTTTCCGTTTACGCTCGGAATAAAAATCATAGCCGTCGGAATATAGCTAGCTAAAAACTGTGCGTCATGTCCAGCTCCGCTTACCATTCGCTTATAGGAATATCCAAGCGAACGAACCGATTCTTCCACTTCATCGCAAACGGTTTTATCAAACCACACGGTATCGCGCCCCCAAAGCTTGGTCACCCGCACTTCGCAGCCTTCTAACAGCTCCACTTGATCAGGCAGTGATTGAATAATTTTTTCCACGGATGCAATGACATCTTCATCCGTATGTCTCGCTTCAAGCGAAAAAATAACTTTATTTGGAATCACGGTATGAATATTAGGCAGCACATTCATGCGCCCCATTGTATAGACCAAATTTGAATCTAATCTGCCGAGCTCATGACGAGCTTCAGCAATTAAATTGTTGGTTGCAAAAAGAGCATCTTTTCGCATGTCCATTGGCGTCGTCCCAGCGTGATCTGACTCCCCGGTAATTTCAATTTCATAACATACCATGCCGAGCACGCACTCGACTACACCGATCGATTTGGCTTCTCGTTCTAGAATAGGCCCTTGCTCAATATGTAATTCTACAAATGCCGATGCTTCAGTAAGACGGTTACTCGTGTCGCCTTCATATCCGCATGATTGAAGGGCTTGCTCAAACGTCACGCCGTCAACATCCGTCTTCTTCATCATAACGTCTTTTTGAAATTTGCCCGATAAAATACCTGAAGCCATCATAGAAGGCTCAAAACGCGCTCCTTCTTCATTCGTAAAGTTAACAATCATAATCGGCACCTTCGGCTTAATATTATGTTCAACCAGCGTTCTTACTAACTCTAATCCTGCAACTACACCGAGGATTCCGTCAAACCTTCCGCCTTTTTTTACGCTGTCCATGTGTGAACCTATCACAATAGGCGGCTTATCTTCTAGTCCTTCAAGCGTGGCATAAATACATCCAAGATCGTCAATTTTAATATCCATTCCAAGGTCCCGGCAGCATGAACAAAAATAGTCTCGTGCTAAGCGATCTTCTTCTGACAGCGCTAAGCGGGTTACACCGTTATTAGGTGTTCGTCCATAATCGGCAAATCGTTCAAGCGTATTTTTTAACCTTTCTCCATTCACTGCTACTTTTTGTCGTTGCAACTAAACCACTCTCCTCATTATTTGGTTATAAAGTGCGTCTAAGATGCGGTGTTAATGAATATCATTCATTATGACATAAAATAGGCGATATCACTTGAAGTCTGTTAGAACCCCTTCCATTCTTTTTATAATGAAAGTGCGCAGCTTGCCTTATGTATCTATTAGCTTCAAAACATAAATTTCCTGCTTTTTTCTATGAATAATGCATGCGTTATTTATGCATTTTTATTATAAAAATAGCGATAGGTTTTTTTCAAAAAAAAGAGAATTAGTTATTATACTAACTCTCCTCTACATACTTACTTTTTATTTGCTTTCTTCGCAATCGCAATCATTGTAGCCAAAACACCAACTGTAATAATCACAATAGCAATTACAGCAGTGGTAATAATAATTCCTGATGTTACTTCTGAAACACCCATTAGTTTACGTTCTCCTTTTGTGCCTGACCTATTTATCTACATCAGCATATTAGTCGATTTATTCCTATTATATACGAACTTGTAAAGCAACGAAATAAGTGACACATAATTGACATACTGTTTATATGTTTTCTTTTAATTCTACGTTTTATTTAAGAAAATACGGGAATAATTCAAACATATATAAGAAATACTCTTTATTTCTTTAAAGAAGTATTGTAATATAAATGTAACAATTGTAATATTATCAGCATGAATGTTACATATATTTCAATGAATGAGTAGGAGGGAAATGGAAATGAAAAAATTTGGAATAATCTTAGCATCACTTGCTCTTTTCTTTTCACTAAGCACAGGAGTTACAGCTCAAGCAGCATCACAAAATCTATCAACGACTAATGCGGTAAAAATTGCAGCAAACGCAAGCAACCATTTCTGGAATGCACTTCATGGATCTAAAGGTAATTTATGTACTCAAAAAACATTTAATTATAAAGGCACTCAGTACTCATATCTTTGTCAAGATTTTAATACAAAAAGCAAACTAGTAAGCTACTTATCTGAAACTTTTACAAACAGTGCTATTCAAAAAGGATTAACAAACTATCGCTACATCACATATAACGGAAAGCTTGCTCGTCCTGTCGGTGACGGATTCAGCATGCTAGAGTGGAACAAAGCAAAAGCAAAACTAACTTATCAGCGCGCCGATGTTCGCTCTTATCAATTTACGGTTCCAACAGTTGACGGAGGAAGTGTAAAACGCACCGTTACATTTTATAAATCTGGTTCACAGTGGAAAGTAAATAAGTTTGATGCTGTACTATAAGAAGTACCAAAAGCAAGGTCTACCAAGACCTTGCTTTTTTATGTGCTCATCAGCTCTTTATTAACGAAGTTTCACTTTATTTTCACCAACTCCCCTTATAGTATGGATACACACTACTACTTATTCGATACATTGTCATCGGAGGATTTTATATGAACATACTACAAAAAAGAACGGCTTTTATCGTAATGGCTGCTTTTCTTTTAGCATTTGTTTTCAGTATCGTTTCACTATCACACTATAAAGGAGAAGAACATTTATTTTCGATTCAAGAAAGTCATCAGTTAAAAAAGATTACGAATGGTATATCTGCTCCTGATAATCATTCGAGGGATCATCGTCTTCCTTCAGGAAACGGTCCCGCTTCACCCAGCAATTCCGGAGAACACGTAACGCCTTTTCATAATCTATCTATGGATAACGGTGCCGGAAGTCAAGGAGCTAATAAAGACTATGAAACGCCGCTCGCTCTTTATACGGTGGGCTTTTTTATAGCAGCAGCTTTCGTTTACGGATTAGTAAAGAAAAAGAAATGGCATCATTCGATAAGGCATTCTCGCGTTATTTTATGGTCATTACTTGGCACTGGACTATTTATCCGGATTGCGCTGATTCCGTGGGTAGGCTCTCATATGGATGCGTCGCTTTTCAAAAACTGGGCATCGGTTGCGGCTAATCATTTTTCAAATTTCTACGCTAAAAGCGGAAGCGATTATCCGCCTTTTTATATTTATATCTTGTTTATCGTTGGGAAAGTTGGCAGTTTACCGGATTTTCAGCAGTATTTTTCGCTGTTGATTAAAATTCCGCCTATTTTAGCAGATGTTGTCACATCTTATTTACTCTATCGTTTAGCTCGTAAATACTTGGCACCTTCTTTTGCCTATCTGTTAGCAATTGGATATTTATTTAATCCGGCCATTTTAGTTAATTCAACGTTTTGGGGGCAAGTCGATTCATTTTTCACTTTGCTTATCGTCCTAGCGATTGTAATGATTACGGAAAAAAGAATTTACGCGTCAGCCGTTATTTTTACAGCAGCGGTCTTAATGAAGCCGCAGGCGATTATTATCCTGCCCATTTTATTTTTCGAACTCATTCGCCTAAAGCAAGTGAAACATTTCTTCGGAATTGCTTTAACAGCGGCTCTCACTGCTGGGGTGATTTTATTGCCTTTTTCATCTGGAAAAAGTCCTACGTGGATTATTAATTTATTTTCATCCACCATTGGGGAGTACCCGTATGCTTCTGTTAACGCCTATAACTTTTTTAGTTTAATCGGCGCAAACTATAAAGACAGCTCTGCAACGCTGCTGTTTTTCAGCTATCATACGTGGGGACTTATTTTTATCGTCGCGACAACTATTTTTTCTTGGCTTATTTATATAAAAGGACGGAGCTTTAAATACGCCGCTCTTGCAGCGCTTATTCAAATTTCAGGGGTATTTACGTTTTCTTCAAGCATGCATGAACGCTACTTATTTCCAGCAGCAGCGCTTGCTTTAGTGGCTTATATTTATTTAAAAGACAAAAACTTGCTTTACTTATCCCTTGGATTTAGCATCAGTATTTTTATGAACACTTTTTTTTGTTTTGTACGGTAACAGCAATATGCAAAACAGCACGTCATACCCGTTTTCTATGTTTGCTACGTCTATGCTGAACGTTTTGCTTGTTATTTATTTAGTAAAAGTTGCTTGGAATTTAAGTCCAAAAAAATACGGTTTTAAAAACGGCATAATACAAAAAGCTCAGTGAGTATGATTGATCACTGAGCTTTTTTACATAACAAGCGACATGCCTGGCGCGTCTTCTTCTCTTTCTTGAAATCCTAATTTTTTATAAAAATGATGCTTTCCTTTTGCTGCAAACAGCTGAATCGATTCAATTCCGCTTTCTTGACATTTCGTCAACAGCTCTTGAATAATTTGCTTTCCAAGCCCTTTGTTTTGATATGTGGGATCAACCATCACGTCGCAAATAAGCGCTTGATAAATTCCGTCTGAAATCATACGGCCAAATGCAATTAATCGTTCATTGTCATAAATACCGACTCTAAACCAGCTGTTGGCTGCGGCTTCAAACAGCTGCTCTTTTGTATAATTTCCTTTTTTACTTTTATGTAATCCGCTCGCTTCATGCAGATCAGCAAACTGCTCAAATGGCGGAACCTCTTTTTTTATTACGTAAGACACGTTCATTCTCCTCTCAATACCGTTGCTTTCTATATTATATTTATACATCAAAAAGAATAATAATTCAACATTTTTATCTAGTTATCTTGTTACCCTTTCTCCAAATAAAAAAACTGCCAAACGGCAGTTTTTTAGGCTTGTACTGATTTTTTTCGTTTTTTAAGATCAATTCCTGCAATGATAAGCAAAATGACTCCAATAACAATCATGATTTTACTCACTGTTTCTAGCCACTCCGTTGCGCTTCCAGCAAGTAAAATGGCAAATCCAATGATATAAATCGGAAACCCCGCGAGAGCCCAAGGGGATTTCACCTTCTTTCTCTTCATATGTAGGATCTCCTCCTTCTTTACAGATTCTATGTAGGCTGTATATGATGAGTTTATCAGAAAAAATTGGAAACAACAAAGGAGACAAACGCATGCATACGCTGCCTCAAACGTTTTGTGATACGATTACTCACCTTCACTCTCATAAAGGCCAAAAGTGGCTAACTGACTTTCCTCAGCTGATTCGCTACTGTGAAGAGCGCTGGCATATCACCATTCACAGTCACTTCCCTCTTTCCTATCACTTTGTTGCTCCTGCGCGCAAAGCAGATGGAAGCGAACTAGTTGTCAAACTCTTTGTAGAGCCTTCAAAGCTGCTTCATGAGCAAGAAGCACTGACAGCACTAGCTGGTGAGAACACGGTAAAGGTCGTGGACACCGATGCTGAAAAAGGCGTTTTGCTGCTTGAAAAGCTATCTCCCGGACGCTCGCTTTCCTCTTTATCAACTAAAGACGAAGCTGCGTTAATCGCTGCTAGGCTTATGAAATCTCTATGGCGCGTGCCTCACTCGGACTCCACTATCGAAACAGCCGTTAAAAGAGAGAAACAGCTTCGAGAGTATACACAAATGTATCCAAGCGGTATTGATTTTCTTTCTTCTGAAACGCTTCAACACGCACTATCCGTTTTCTCTGAATTAAACCGCACTTCTCAGCAGCTTTTTCTGCTTCACGGCGATTTGCATCATGATAACATCTTACAGTCTGGTGAAGCGTGGAAAATAATTGATCCAAAAGGGTTAATTGGAGAAAAAGAGTACGAAATCATCCCTTTTCTTTTAAATCATCTGCCTAAGACAAACGTGGCAGAGACAATTGACCATCGAATCAATATATTTGTACAAGAACTGAACGTAAGTAAAAAACGCATCTTACTGTGGGGATACGCTCATTCTGTACTAGCCACGTGCTGGTTAATAGAGGACGAGGACCGCCAAGACACCGCTTCTTTTTCACGTGCTATAGAAGCATTTCAGCATTTATTTGAGTACTATTACGGGCATAAAAAATAAGAGCCGACATTTGGCTCTTATTTTTTGCATTTTTCTGCGACAAGCTCATATGATTTTAATCGGTCAGCCGGGTCGTGCGTAATGGTGACAAGCATGAGTTCATCCGCTCCGTAGCGTGCTTGAACCTCTTGAAGGCGCTCATGCACTTCTTCTGGACTTCCGATAATCATGGCTTCTTTCATTTTCTTCATTTTTTTCTCTTCTTCTTCTGTAAGCGGATAGCTGGCCGCTTCTTCAATAGAAGGCACGCCTTTTGCTTCCATTTTATCCTGCTGAATTTTCCATAGAAGTGAGCTCGTTGCGATGCGATGCGCTTGCTCGGCTGTTTCAGCGCAAATGACCGATACAGTGACAATCGCATAGGGCTGATCACCGGTCCGTCTTGGCTGAAATGCCTGTTTGTACTGATCAATAATAGCTGAACCGTCTTGTTCACTCATAAACTGTCCAAACGTATAGGCCATTCCGTTTCTAGCGGCGAGCTCAGCACTTTTTTTACTTGTGCCAAGAAGCCAAGGTTCGGGAGAGACCGGCGGCAGCGGCGAAGCTGAAAGCTTTGCGTATTCATGTTCAGCCGGAAATTTATCGTCTAAAAACTGCAGAAGCTCTTCAACAAGTTCAGGCATTTTAAATACTTGCTGCAAGAAATTATCCGACAGCGCATTTGTTGCTTCAGCCGATCCACCCGGCGCGCGCCCAATCCCTAAATCAACGCGCCCTGGAAACAGCGTTGCGAGCATATTATACGTTTCCGCTACTTTATACGGCTTGTAGTGAGGCAGCAGCACCGCTCCCGATCCAATTCGAATTCTATTAGTCTGTGCGCCGATATAGCCAAGCATCACTTCAGGAGCCGAACAGGCAAGTCCAGACAAATCATGATGCTCTGCAATCCAGTAGCGCTCATAGCCAAGCTTGTCACCCGCTTTGGCCAGCTGCATCGATGCTTCTAACGCTTCCGCTGGAGTCTGATGGGATGAAACGGGCGATTGGTCGAGTATACTTACTTTCATCACGCATCTGCTCCTTATTCGTTCACTTCAATTAAACTTAATGAAAAATCCCCTACCTGTCCTTTTTCATATAAATTTGTAAAAGATGTGGAATACTGATGAATCGTCCCTTGAAAATCCAGATCTTCTTCTGGGACATTTACATGAAAAGTACCTTTATATAACAGTGTAGTAATATGATGATATTCCTCACTCGTTACTTTAAAATCAACTGAAACTTTTGTTTTGCCTTTTACAATTTCTTGTTCATAGCTGTAAATTTGAATAGGCGTATCATTTAATACAATTTCTTGTACCACGTTAAATCGTCTCCTTTTTTAGTGCGTATGAAAAATAATAGCACTTGAAGAAGTCATGAGCAAATAAAAGAGCTTCTGGTTGCGCATGCAAAAAAAGCATGGCTTTTTGCCATGCTTTTAGTTCAAAAACAATCTTATACGCGCTTTGTACGCGTGCGTTTAAATACGAAATAAAGAACAATAATAACAAATGCCGCAACCACAAACGGAAGCGTATATTTGCTTGCTACGTCTTCAATGTTCGCCCAGTTCTCCCCTAGCTTTCCGCCTAAGTAAATAAATAAAATCGACCAAGGAATCATCGCTAACACGGTTAAAGACGTAAACTTCCAAAACGGCATTTTAGCAATACCTGCAGGAATCGAAATCGCATGTCGAACGACCGGGACAAAACGAGCAGAGAAAACAACGCCCGCGCCGTATTTATTAAACCAGTTTTCCGCAAGATCAATATGCTTATCATGAATAAATAAATACTTGCCGTATTTTTGAAGAAACGGACGTCCTCCGTAGGCTCCAATCCAATATAAAAACCACTGTGCAATCGTTCCGCCAATAATTCCGGCAATGACTGCTCCAGGAAAACTAATCATGCCTTGAGAAATCATATACCCCCCGTAGGCTAGTACAATTTCACTTGGAATGATTTCAATCATTAAGCCGAGTGCAATACCTAAATAGCCAAGGCTCGTTAAAAAATCCAAAATACTCGCAACAAATGAACTCACCTTTAATCACCTTACTCATTCTTTAATAATTTTACACTACTACTATATTCCAACCATCAGTATAAAAGGAAACTATGAACTCACTATGAACAGCTTACTTCCCTGTTGACTGCCGGTACTTTTTCCGCAGCTCATGCGTATGCAGATCCGCTAGGCGGACCGGAATCGGAAGCTTACTTTCTTTTGAAATAAAATGCATCATAAGCTGATACGACATGTCCAAATTAATATAGTTTCCGCACGACAGAAAAATAGGCTTTACTCCTTTAGCTGTCCTTACTACTCTACCATAAACTTCATCATCAATCACAATATCTTCATAAGCGCCTGCTGCATCTTCAGGCATAACGTAATCATGTCCCTTGATCTTTAAATAGCTTTTCCCAATTCCAACGGTAGGTTTATTAAGAAAAAACGAAGCATGTGTAGCTACTCCCATATGCTCATAGTGCAAATATCCGTTGCCATCAAATAAAAACACGTCGGGCTCTATTTGAAGTTTTTTAGCCGCTTCAAGAATTAAAGGAAGCTCTCGAAAAGCTAGGAATCCAGGAAGATAAGGAACGGTTACTTCTCCTACACTGTGCACTTTTTCCACAACGTTTTTCGTCTGATAATCCACCACTACAATGCTGCACGCTCCGTAAGATATGCCGTTTTCTTCCCAATATGCCACATCAACACCAGCACAGTTATGTATATGCGTCATTTTGACGCCTGATGTTAAATCAATTTGTGCTTTTAGCTTTTGCTGAAGCGTCCGGCACTCCTCTTTCGTTTGCATCATAAACGTATGTATGTACTGAATATCCATGTTCCATTCCTTTCATTGACTGACTCACCTATTATACAACTATTTTCTAAGAAATTCCTATTCTTTTTTTCACACCTTCTATTATAGCGCTGTTTCCTTAATATTTAATTAAAATTCCTATTCGTTTGCGCATTTTTTGTAAACATCACCATGAAAAAATCCCTAGTTTTCTTTACGAAATGTCAACGTTTTCTACACACTTCCTCTATATCAGCATCACATTTTTTCGTTACGCTATTTCTATACCAACGCATAGGAGAGAAACGTGATGAAAAAATATTTAGCTGGTTTAAGCGCCGTCGCCTTGTTATGCTGTTCAATCGCCTCTTCTGCTTTTGCACGCACGGAAGAAAAACTCACAAATATCGCGCACCGAGGAGCCTCTGCCTACGCACCTGAAAATACAATGGCTGCTTTTCACCAAGCGCTAGAAATGAATGCGGATTACATTGAACTTGACGTGCAGCAAAGCAAAGACGGTGTACTCGTTATTATGCATGACCGTACCGTAGACCGAACGACAAACGGAAGCGGACACATTCGAGAGTTAACGTACGCGGAGCTTCAGCGCTTGGACGCAGGAAGCTGGAAAGGGGATTCTTTTACGAATGAAAAAATTCCAACTCTTTCGCAAGTATTAGATGAATTTCAAGGAAAAATCGGTATATTAATAGAGTTAAAAGCGCCGGAACTTTATCCTGGAATTGAAAAAAAAGTAGCTTTTGAAATCAACAAGCGACAGCTCGATCACGTTATCATTCAGTCTTTTAACGTTTCATCCATGAAAAAAATGCATGAGCTTCTCCCAAACGTTCCTATAGGCATACTAACTTCTTCACAGCGAGACGCAAGCCCAAATTCAATCCAGCAATTCGCCGCTTTTGCCACTTACTTTAACCCGTCTTATGACATCCTAACGCCTGCTCTTATCCACCAAGTCCATTCTGCCGGAATGAAAATATCACCGTGGTCTGGAACCAAGCGGCTTCCCGCTTCATTTTTGTGGAAAACAAAAAGTGACGGAGTCATTACAAATTATCCTGATGAAGTGAATTGGGTGCAAACATCAAGTGCTATCGGACAACAGCTCGAAAAAGGAAGCGCACGCCGAGTAATTACACTTGCCGTCACAATGTGGCCATAGTTCCTGTAATCTTTTACTAGTAACCTCGTCTTCCTTACTGCCTTTTTAACGCTTCAATACGTTTGATTTCACTGAAATACCGAAAGTTCCCTTTAAAACATCTCTCCATCGTTTTAAAAAACTGCTCCGCTCCTCCTAACACCACCATAAAAAAGTCTTGTTTTGGAAGCACTGCTTTTACGGGAGGAGATGTATGCAAGGTATACAGTACAAACTGTTCAGAAGCCGATTTTAAGGTTAATACTAACGGTTGATCTGGAAAATTCATCTCTCCATACCCGGTCTCTTTTAAACTCTCCATTGCATCCAACAAATAAAGCCACATCCTATCTATAACATCCCATGCAGATACATCAAGAAGCGGCTCACCGTAGTATTCAAGCTTAATAGCTCCTTCAAGACAAGTAAAATCAAGCTGATTACCGTAACGAATGAGTTCTTCTTCGTTTGATATATCGATAAAATAGTGCGATTCCTTTTCATATAGAGATGATAAATCGGTAATCAAGATACCTGGACGCTTAATTAACGTTTGAACACGAAACAACATTATCCCTCCATGCCCTGTTTGCTTTCACAGCTCAAATAAATTTTCTCCGTCCTTATTTACCCAATACTTTTCTATTTTTGGAATCAAACCTGTAAAGTCTTTATACGTTCCTTTCCAATCGCTTGGAACATATTCTTCAAATGAAGCCGGCTTAGGAAACAGTGAGTAAAACGTCTTTTGATCAAAATCCACCAAAAACGAAGGGCTAAAATCTAATACGTCTTCTTCATCTACGCTTTCTATTTTATCTTCAAACAGCTTTAAAAGAGTAGTTGTATCTGCTTGATACGACTCTATACGTTTTAAAAAAAGCTCAGCATTTTCATTGCTGAGAACTTCGATCCCTTTTCGTTCAGGTTCGATGTATTCATTAACCGCTGAATCACCTTCATTTTCAAAAGCTTGCGCAAACTTCACATAATCCAAATACCATAGCTCTCGGTCAGTCACATACCATTGAAACTGCTTTTTATGTATAACTCCGACAATTACGTTTTCAGCATATATAGGTTCTAGCATGAGGTGGACCTCCTTGCTTTTATTAGCTTTGTAACCTGTTGTATACGATTTAATTAGTCTTCGAGCACTCTCTTTTGCACTTTTTCATTCAGCTTTCGTTTTAAATATTCAGCAATTTCTATTTGTCCAAATTCCTTAGCATATCGATACGCATCCATATCCTTGATATTCTCTCCGGTATATTGAACGGAAATATCTATACCTTGATCAACTAGATGTTCAACTACTTCTCTATGACCACCGTAAATTGCTGCAAATAAAGGATTTCTTTTTGCCAAGCTTACATCTAATTCTGCTCCAGATTGGATTAAGCACTGTACTATTTCTACATGCCCCTCACCTGCTGCCACTCGTAAGGAAGAAGCATCAAATATATCACCTTTTATATTTACATCGATTCCTTTATGCACTAGATACTCTACTATTTCCATCTGTCCTTTTTTTGCTGCTATATGCAACCAGCTACCAAATGGAGTCATGGTGTGTAGAATTGCTTTATTACTACCTATTAATTCTTTGACTGAGTTAATGTCACCACGTTTAATTGCATTTCTTATTGCTTTATTGACGCTGTTTTTCTTCAAAGCATATCCCCCTTAATTTAGTTGCCCTTTATTGCCGTGTTTTAATGTAGACATCTCCCTCAATAATTTAGCTGTTTCTACCGTTTTTACTTTTAAATAGTTGTGTTCAGTGAACTTCACTGTCATACTTGTAGTTCTTTTAACACTTTTGTTCGCAGATCATTCACTGTTTTTCTATTCGTATCATCATTTAATAAAGAAGTTAATCTTTCTATGTAACTATTCGCATTCTCTATACATCTTTCAAAACCATTTACTGTCCATCTTCTGCTTTAAATATTCAGCAATTTCTATTTGTCCTCGTTCAATCGCAAATTCACAGGCATCCATATTTTTCATCGTATCCCCTGTATATGTTACAGTAATATCAATACCACTCTGAACAAGGTATTTTACAATATCAAGATGACCACCATAAATCGCTGAAAATAAAGGATTTCTACTCGAATCGCTTACATCTAATATTGCACCTCTATCGTATAAGTACTGAACTATGCTAAATTCACCTACACTCGCTGCATGTGCAATTGGCGCTGACTTTGGTACACCTTCATTTGTGTTAATATCCATCCCGTATTCAACTAGGAACTTTATCATATCAAGGCTACCAGCTCTAGCAGCCACGTGTAGCCACGTTCCAAAAGGAGTTATAAACTCAAGCAGCCTTTTATCTGTAATCAGAATCTCTTTTGCTTGTTCTGTATCACCGTTCTTAATGAAATCATAGGTTTTAACTGCTTTTTCCTTATTATCCATAGAAACCTCCTAAGATATTTTTGTTGATGCGACTTCTTCATCAGTTCATAGTATCAGGCAAATTACGATTAGTTCTCTAAAACTCCTTCCAAAATCCATCTAATGATTCAAATAGGATTATGTGGATATTCTTTTAAATAGTGCTCTATTAAACTCTTACCTTTTTCATCTGTTGGTACTTCATTTAAATATTTGTACTTCCAAAGTTTGAGCTGCTCTAAGAAACCATAATCTGTTTGAAACCAATTTGTATAATCAAAGGATACTGAGAATTCCCCTTCTCTATCAAGGCTCATTGTAAAGGAATACCACAAATCCTGATTATGTTCTTCAAACACTTCTCTCACTTTACTGCTAAGATCCAAAAGTTTATCTTCTTGTTCATAGAATTCTAATTCAGAAACAGCAAATCTTTCTGTAATATCTAAGCTATAATGATACGTTTTTTTATTGCCAGGCTGATTATAAAAGAAATACGTTCCTCCTCCATCTTCTGATACCTGTCCATAAAAATAAAATTTCTCCCAGTCTTCTGGAATCATATTGTTAACTGTTACTGCTATCTCCTCATAAAGCTCCTCCAACTGCTTTTCTATATCCATCATACGGCGTCCCTCCTCCTGTTCGTAATTACTTTAGATTCATGGTCTTAGTTAAGTAAATTATCTATTTCCACTTTCCCTTTAAATATTCAGCCATTTCTGTTTGTCCTCTTTCAAGGGCAAACGTGTAAGCATCCATTTCTTTCATGTTTTCACCAGAGTATGTAATCGATATATTGATATGATTCTCAACTAACAGTTTAACCATCTCAAAATGACCGTTATATATGGCAGCAAACAGCGGATTTCTATCCGGTTCACTAATATCAAGTTCAATATTATGGTTAATAAGATACTTAGCAATATCTATATGTCCTTTTGCAGCAGCTCTTTCTAAGGCATTGGTAGAAAAAGTTCCTCCTTGTGCATTAACATCTATTCCAGCATGAATAAGGTATTGTACGATTTCTAAATGACCATGAGCTGTTGCTACATGTAGCCATGTGCCAAAAGGTGTGATCCATGTTAACATTTCTGGATTTTTCTCAAATAAGTCTCTTACCTTATTTAAGTGAGCACCTTTTATATCACCTCTAATAGCTTTTGTCATTTGAGTTATTGCCATTTTTCGTTTTCCCTCTACTTTCTACCTTGTAGAATTCTCTCCAAAATATATCGTCTCTTTGCTTGATGTAATGCGCTGTAGTGTGGAGAGCTTATTGTCTATAGCAAGACTCCATTCGTTGCTTCTTTATATACTCCTACTAGTCTTCATTACTATGATTTTGTTTAATTTTATGTAAAAGAGCCATCACTTTTTCTTTATCATGGGCATGATCTTCAATATATACGCGGCAGATTTTGTGCAAGTAAGTTAAAAACGTTTCATAATCGACAATAACACTTTTGTCAGTGTCACCCGTACCGTCTAGAAATTCAATTCCGTTTTCAACATAACCCTCTTCCCACGGCTCTAAGTCACCTGAAAATGTACAAATGTGGTACTCATTTCCATAACCAGTTTCCTCTGAAAAATAGTGTAAGACTTTTAAAAATTTTTGATCTGATAAAGCGCTATAAAAACTTATCATGGGAGACAACGTACAATCTATATCATGAAATAATTCTACGATCTTCTTCATTCGTATCCTCTTTTTATAATTAATTGAATCAACGTTTACTATTTGACCGTAATCACTATGCAAACGCTGATGTAATTTTTCCAGGGTTAATTTAGTACCTTCATGAGGTGGGAATTTAACCACAAATACTGGATTTATGCTAAATTGGATTATTGGGATACTCATTTAAATACTTATTGATTAAAATCTTGCTTTCGCTATCATCTGGTTCTGTTCCTAAATATTTATATTCCCAAATCACTAGCTGGTCATCAAAGCTATAATCCGTGTCAAACCAATTTGTATAATCATAATGCACCTTCAATTTGCCATCGCTATTAACAGATAGTGTAAAAGAGTACCAAAGTTCTTGCTGATTATCTTTAAAAACGTTTCTTAATCTATTACTTAACTCAAATAAAGCTCGATCCTTCATTTTATAAAATTCTTTATCAATATCGTCGTATTCACAAGGAATTTCTAAACTATATTTATAGTTCTTTTCATTCTCAAGGGTATTATAAAAAAAGTAAGTGCCTCCGCCCGTTTCGGATATTTGAGCGTAAAAATAAATCTTTGTCCATTTGGTAGGAATCATTTCATTCACTGTTTCAGAAATTCCCCTATAAATTTGATTTATTTCTGTTTCCATACTCAATATGTTCGACCACCTAACTGTTTTTCCAGTTTATAACGCGTTCCTTACTGTACCATCCATTAATGTTTCTCTATAACTATTATAAACCACTACAATAAACTCATCATTACTCTTATCATAAAACACTAAAGTACTAAATACTTTCTCTCTACTTCCTACATTGCATTCTTTACATTTCAAATACTAACTTTTTACTCCAACATAAAAAAAGAATTCGACTCTTTTCGAATTCTTTTCCTAATTTAACAACTTCTCTCCTCATTTTTTTGCTCTTAAGCAATTTGTACCACCTGCATGAGAGACAATCTAAACCCAATCAATTTTCAGTCATCCTTTGCTTTAAATATTCAGCAATCTCAGTCTGCCCAAACTCTCTTGCATATTCATAGGCATTCATATTTTTGATATTTTCTCCCGTGTATCTAATCGACACATCTATTCCTTTTTGCACTAAATATTTAACTACTTCTTGATGCCCCCCATAAATTGCTCCAAACAGTGGATTTCTCTTCGCTAAGCTCACATCTAGTTCTGCTCCAGATTCTATTAAATACTTTACTATTTCTAAATTACCGGACCCAGCTGCTAAATTTAACGCAGAAGCATCAAATGTCCCGCCTTTCGCATTAACGTCAATTCCTTTTTCAACTAAATATCGGACGATTTGAAGGTTCTCTTTTTTAACCGCTACATGTAACCACGTACCAAATACATTCACGGTATTCAAAGTCTCTATATCATCACCTATTAGTTTTTTCACTGCGTTGATATCGCCAGTTTTAATGGCATTTCTTATCAATTTTTTACTATGGTTTCGGTCCACTATGCAAACTCCTTCATTATCATCTACAAATAACTTATTATATAATCCTTATCTGTGCTATTAAGTAACTGTTTAAGAAAATGAATATCGTCCTTATCCATAAGTTCGTGCCTCCTTTTAAAAACACTCAAATACTATAACTCATTGATTATTGCTGTTAAAATCTTCTTCATATCTTTTCATTTTCATCATTTGTTCTTCATCTTTTTCATCCGCCAATTCTCTACTTAAATATTTGTACTCAAAATACTTAATTCGAGCTGAAGGGCCAAATAGTGAGTCGTTCCAGTTTACATAACTAAAGTGCACCTTTAATTTTGTTTCATCATTTACTATCATCGTAACTGAATACCAAGGTTCTTGTTGATTCTCCATAAATACGTTTTGTAATTGAACCGTTAAATGAAATAATTCATGAAGAGAATGATTGTACGCTTTTTTTTCGACTTGATATGTTCGAGGTATTAAATGTGAATATTGATATTCATTTTCTTCTCCTACAACTTTATAAAAGAAGTATACTCCACCTTCTCCATCTTTCACTTCACCATTAAAGTAAAAGCTGCCCCATTCAACAGGAATCATATCGCTTATCTTTTGAGTAAGTTTACGATAAAGTGTTTGAAGTTCATTTTCAAATGACGTATGATTTCCCTCTGCTTCATTAAGCACTAAGTTATCCATTTCTTCCCTATCTTTTGCAATGCCTTCTGTCATTTTGATTAAATTTTTCACCATATTAAGTGTAATCTCTTCTTCATCTTCATAAACCTTAATACTTGCTCCCATTAAAAGTAACTCTTCAGCAGACGCTACTAAACCTTCCAAGGCTTCTGCATCATAATAATCACATACAATCACAGGGATTCTCATACTGATATTTTGTTTTATGTCGCTTATAGATTTAAGTGTTTTTTGTCTTAATAAAGGAATATATTTATTAACATTTGAGCCATTAAAAACTACTAAACTAATGGTGTGCATATGTACGACTCCTCCTACTCAGTCATCAAAACATTCACGGTCACTTGCTGATGTAATCTTTAGTCATGTAACTTATCAAGAAATTCAGTAAATGTTGGTGCAACATAAAATACATTTTCTCTTTCACGCTCTTCCGTTAAACCCTCTTCCTCGATTAACATTTCTTTTTACCAAGCGTTTTCATCTTCCCCCAAAAACTACAATTGGATTATTTTCATGCCCTTTGTAATCAAAACATATTAAATTCCCCGCGGAGTCAAATCCTGTACATTCTTTAAATGAATTAGTATCAGTTATGTTTGTAATCGATTACGAGATGGATTACAGGTCACCCGTAAAACCATCTGTATCATTTGCTGCTTCGTATTTTGCAGTGACGCCCTTATATAGACAGCTAAGTGTTTTACAATTATAGTTTTCAGTAAGTACCAGCTATCAAATTACAGACTTTCTATTAACATTAAAAGGATCTACATCGCTTTCTTCTAACAACTCTTCAAACTTTTCCGCTCCGTATGTTATAAAAAAGTCATATTCAGCCTGAGAAATAAAGAAACCTAACAAAACTTCACCCATTTGTTGTGTGCTCTCAGTATCTAGCTCATGATATTCTTCGGGAAAAGCAAACGGTTCAGTAAAATAAACGGTATTTTTATCGTATTTTTGATAAAATGACTTTTCAATACTTTCAATACCGCTAACCGCTGTTCCACGCCCTATTTCTATTTCATTACCGAGACAGTAAAATAACACATTAGCTAAGATATATCCTGTACTATTGAATGCTTTATCCACTACCATTGAAATTTCCATATTATCTCTTAAAACTTCTTCATAGTTACTTAATCCTAAGGTATTAAAAACGAAACATTCTTCAAAGACATTTTCATATTTTAAAATTTGTATACTAGGAAGCTCTTCATTATTCCGATAAATTTCTCTGTCTATTGGCTCACCTAGATACTTACTGTAATGATCGTAATAAAGCTCTCCATAGTTAATCATTTTTTGACCTCTCCTCTACATTTCCTATTTTCGTCTCTTGCTCTCAAGCTAGGTGTTCTAGTTGATTACAATTTAAGACGCTTGAAATGATATGTTCTTAGACAAATAAAAGCATTTAATACTCATATAGAATATCAAATGCTTTCTATTCATATGTTATAAACATTTCATTTTTTAGTCATTTAGGTTCATATAAACCATTTAAAAATTCAGTAAAGTTATCTGCCACATTATATGTAACAGGCTCAAACTCACCGGATTCTTCATGAGACCATATACAAACAGATGGATTATTTTTATCTGTTCTAAAATCTAAGCATACAAAGTCACCCGCAAATACACTAGCTATTGGCAATACCTCTGCTCCTAATAAGTCTTCGTTATCAGTTAACCTTTCACCTATTTGTGAAAATACAACATCTATGTCATAAATCCCTTTTGGATGATTCTCGATATCATCTACTATACACAAAAATCTTTCTACAGCATAACCACGGTTGTTACACTCAAATGTCGCGCCCTCAACCTTTACTCCATTATTTTCTTTGATAAAATTTAAAAAAGAATTTGGTAATGTAAGCCTCCATAATTTTTCATGTTTTTTTATTAATTCCGCTAAAGGTAACGGCTTGACTACAGTGTCTCGTTTAATTTTCACTTTTTTCTCCTTTCGCCAAAAATACGCTATCTCAGATTATCCAATTATGAATAGTTTTATTAAAAACTACTTTTTTCATCTAACGACTTCATGACTTTTTTCATATCCTCAGTTCCACGTTCTTCAATTACTTGTTTTAATGAACAACCAAATTTATTGGAATTATTAAAATTCGGTCGTTTTTCTAAGCAATGTACAACTAAATGATTTCCATCCTGTGTCCGTTCTTTTAATACTTCTTGACATAGAGACAATATTGCAGAATTAGCAAATTTTTTATCTTTTAAATTTAAATCCACGCCCATTTCAACCAGTCTATAAGCTACATCAACAGCACCTACATAATTAATTGTTGTCTAGTAAAAATTTTGCTGTATCAAACTTTCTACTAATCAATGATGTCTCAAGTAAGCTTGTACCATTTTTATTCACAAAGTTTACTACTTCTTCCATACATTTATTTTCAATATTCAACTTCTTTAAAAAATCTTCAAGATTTCCAAATTTTATAACAGTCCCAAAATCGGCTTTATTAAGATCCATTTAATCACTACCTCCCCCGTTTATACTTATGACCTCAAACGGTATTTAATAGCTCATCATTTGGCAAGGGTAAAACAATGGTATTACTATCTACTTTCCTATTTTTTCACTACTTATTACTTTCTTGCTCTACGCTTGTATACTTATTCAAATCCTATAACCATCCATTCATCTACTACATTCCAAAAGTTTAGATTATACTCTGGCTCTTCTTTTGAAGACCACAAAGTAGCGTTGTCACCCAAACTGTTTTTATAATCCACTACTACATAAATTCCCATTCCATTACTGAAAAATCCATATGAAGATGCGAAGTCAATTTTTAAATTATGTTCTCCAATTTCATCAACAATGTCCCATTCATAATCGTCTAAATACGTAATGTTTTCTGGGGACTCTAACCCCATTGACTTACTTGGATAGTAGTAAAACCCACTATGAACATTTTCATAAAAGCTTCTAATTTTATCTGGAATTTTACTCCAATCTTCTTCAAGCTGTTCGTTATTAAAGTACTCTTTAGGATTTCGACCTTCATAATATAAAATTTTCCTTCTGGCATTTTTCACCGAATATAATATAGAATATCGATCACCAATAGCCATTAATTCAACATCTATCAAACATTCCTTTAAAAAAGATATGGTGTTGCTCATTTCATTACTTACATATCTTTTCCATATATTTAATACCCTACTTATCTTACTAGATTTATTTTTCTCTTTAAAAATTTCTCTCCATTCATCAGGAATTAAATCCTTTTGGATATGATCGATGTTAGTAGACTCTATTAAGCTTACAGATAGTTCTTCACTTAATGTATATTTATTTAAGAAATTCAACTTATCTTGAAGCATCATTCCTACCCACTCCCTATTCTTCTAAAGTCCAGCTATTAAGTCCTGTATTTTCAATTTATGTTTACTGCCTCCTTCATTTGTATAGCCTTAATCAGTATTTAAATAGGATTAGTTGGATACTCTTTTAAATATTGGTTTATTAAACTTTTAGTTTTTTCATCCGCTGGTGCTTCATCTAAATATTTATAATTCCAAATCTTTTTCTGTGCTACAAATCCGTAATCTGTATTCAACCAATCTGTATAATCAAATGATACAGAGAACTTCCCTGTTTGCTCTAACATTAGCGTAAAAGAATACCATAGTTCCTGGTTATTTTCTTTAAAGATTTCCCTGAGCTGTTCACTAAGATCAAAAAGCTTATCTTCTTCATTATTAAATTCTAGTTCCGATATGTTAAATTGTTTTGGTATATCTAGACTATACGTGTAGCTATTATCTCTAATTGATTTATAAAAAAAGTAAACTCGCCCCCCTGATTCATCAATCTGTGCATAAAAATAAAATTTCTCCCATTCTTCTGGAATCATATTATTAACCGTTTCTGCTATTTCTTGATACAATTCCTGTAACTGGCTTTCCATTTGCATAAAATTTATCCTCCTGACTGGTTTTCAACTGTTGCTATCCCCAGTTCTTCATCTTCAATTTGGTATGTTATCCTAATGTTTATCTTTAACTTTTTTATATTTCTTCAAATCCATGTCAAACAACTAAAAAAAGACACTATGATACTTATATATCGTAGCAACTATTAAGCTGACACATCTTATGAACTCTAGCTTTACAAAAGAATTAGCGCTCTTCTTTGCACAAATATAAGTATTGGCCAAATTCAGGAAACACATCCCAGTTTTTTTCAAGGGTATTGTTTGTTTCGCGCTCCTCGACTGAACCATTCTTTAAATCTCGCTTTTCCATTGCTATGTAACCATCTTCTCGGAAATTCAAAATCAAACTACTTACTTCTGTATCAGTTTCATCATCATATTCCCAATACATGGCTGTTCTTAAAAAAAGCTTACCTTCACTCATAACTTCGAAATCATAATTTAAATATTTACGAATTAGTTCATCATAAAACCCTACCGAAACCCATTGATTTGTAATATTTATAATATACTTGTGCTTCTCATCTTCCCTTAGTACGACCGTATAGGGTTTATGTTTTTGGTGGTATGTGTATGCAGTATGCTCATCAAGAATGTTCCAAGGCTTCTTTTTGATATCTGACCATTCGTCACAATAATACATTTCCATAGTCACTTGTACACCTTCCCATAATATTTCTACTAACAGTGCTGTTTTTATTACTAATCAAGAATTGGTTTAAAGATGATTTGTCAGTGCCAACCAAACTGAATTCTGTTAAGCACACATATCAATACGAAATTAAAGCTTATTATTTTTTACTTCTTCAAACCACTCATCAGCAATATCACTAGCCGTTTTAATATCATCATGTGTGTGTACGAAATCATACTTATATTCTGCTTTAAAGCGGCCGCTCCTTGCATGATAGATCAGCTTCATCTCTGTCGGCATATCTCTTTTATACGCTCTACATAGCTCTTCAATTTTTTCAACATCATCATTGATAATATTCAATACCATCAACTGTCGCTTTGTAGATACATCATATTTTTCCTTTTCCCATGCATCATTCACTTTATGACGTTCTACGTATTTATCATTAATTAAATAAAAAAAGTCACTTGCGGTAACTCCTTCTTCACGAGAAGCATAAACATACACTTTATCTGCTCTATCTTCAACATACTCCATACATATAGATATCATATCGGCTTGCAACTCACTAAACTTATCTTCAAATTCTTTCATTTTGCTGTTTTCACTCCTTAGATTAACTCTCAAGAATTCAAGTTAACCTTACCTAAAAAATCTTTTCGTTCCTTTGGTCACCATAGAGTGACCCACCTTATTTGTTTAGATACTTGCAATGACTAGCGATTGGGATAAGCTATTTTGGCGCTATTCTATTTTATAAGCCGTAACTTTTATAAATTTTATAAAATAGAAAATAAATACTGCAATGCGCAAATGCGTTTAATAAAAGCACCGATTGCCTAGAAAATTCAATCGGTGCTCCCACTTACTCTTGCAAATTTTTTATTGCCAAATTAATCTCATTAATTCAGCAATAAAAGAATTTATACCTATTTACGAACTTAGGCTTTATAAGTTTCCCAATAAAATTAACAAACAAATAAGTTTAGCAGCCCTCTAGGGTTATTTGTCTTTGAGGCTTTTTATAAAAGCTTCAAAGCTATAAGAAATAAGGCTAAAGTGCGTGTTAGAAGGTTCATATTCTTCTTCGTAGATGTCTTCCATGTCTAAGCTCCAATAATAAACCGCTCCAGAATTTTCTCCTGATAATGACAAGCAAATTTTGTTATCAATTGGATCTTCGCCAATAATTAGAAAATTATCAGGTATTACATGGTTACTATGAAAAGCCAAAAATACATTCTGTACATTTTTATGCACTTCTTTAGTGAATGGAAGTATGGATGTTAAAGATGACGTGATTTTTTTGTCTAAGGTTTGAAACCTTCGTATAGTAGGGTTGCCGCCATTGGTTTTAAGTAAAAACTCTTTATAATCATCGGGCAATTCAATATTCCACTCTTCTTCAAATGATTGAATCTCTTGCAAATTTGCAGGCATACTATTATTTTTAATCTCTATATTCATAAATAAATATTAACCTCCCTCTATAAATTATCTCAGTCCATAACTTTGCAACCCATATCCTCCCTAGAGATTCTTTCTTTTAGTTTCAAGTTCTATAGTGAGAGTGTGACACCCTTTACATGCTGTGACAAATCATACATTAAAACGTAGGTGCCAATTTTACATACAATTTAAAATCAACTTCTATATCATTTTCAACACTTGTTCTTTCACATTTTCGTCAAACTTAGCTCCTTCTACATTTGCTCCTGTCCAAACTACATTGTCGAGTTTAACACCGGTAAAATCCGCTTCTGTGAAATCCCCATTTAAAAGGATTGCTCCGGTAAAATCCGCTTCTGTGAAATTAGCATTTCTAGCATCTACCGCTGATAAATTTACATTTTCCAAATGCGCTTTTTCAAATTTACCATTTGTCAGATTGGCACCGCTGAAATCCGCTCCCGTACAGTCGGCCTGTTCCGCATCAATTCCTGACAAATTTGCATGGCGAAATGTAGCATGGTTTAAAATTGTTCCAACTAATTCTCCATGTGAAAAATCAACTTCGTCAAAACGAGTTTCAAAGCAACTACTTATATTTATCTTTGCATATTTCATATTTGCTTTAGAAAAATCCGCTTCGCCAAACCTACAATCTGCCATGTTAATTTCCTCTAAATTACAACTTCTGAAATCAGCTAACTCAAAATCGCAGTCATGAAACGCTGCTCTCATTAGTGAAGAGGCTCTCAACACAACACGTTTTGCCATAATACGCCTTGCCATTACTTCTGACAGGTCTGAAAAACTAAGGTCTAAATCACTCATATCTACCTGATCCATAACCTCATCATTATATTGAGCTCTATTTACTATTTCCATGACTCTTATTCGGTCATTACTTTTCTCATCCATGATTACAAATTCCTTTCCTTTAATTTTCTAGATACTTCTTCCAAGCAACATTGGGCGAATACGTGACAACCATTCGACTTTCATGAAAACTTGGCACAGCTATTACTTGAGCTGGTTCTAAGTATTTCATTACATGTAACCATCGATCTAGCAATGTATCCCTATCAACTTCTAATGGATTTTGTAGAAGATCCATACAAACCCCACCCCATTCCAATTCTGATACGACAGCGGGACTATTTAGTAGGAATTCCTTATCAAACATTTCTAAAATATGACCACTAAAATATGTTCTAGCTCCTACCCCCAAGGGACCGTTAGGAAGAAACCTGACCGGTATAGGTAGTGAAGACATATTCACCCACATATGTAAGCGTTCATATTCAGTATTCCATGGATAAGATGCTTTCCAAAAAATTTGCGACACTCCATAACGCGGCTTTACAATTTCTGCGATTTGATCAGATAACTCAAAAAAAGCAGACCATAATTTTTTAGGTATTGATTTATGGAACTCAAACTCCAAATATGAACTATGACTCCAGTTAACTTTAAAACTCCCTTTATAGTGCAGCGCTTTATCACGATACAGGTGAACTTCAGATACTCTACGCTCTGAAATCACTTTTTCTAGAATTTCCCGACGATTATATTCTACCTTTACTGTTTCAGAGTTACCCCAATGGGTAGGAGCAAATTTTTCATTTGACTCAAACACATCCAAAAGACGACCTAGTATCTCTTCCTGATTAATAGATACTGTAGGATACATTGCAATCGTAAAATAATTAGGTTTCATTTATATCCTCCTTCCATACTAGATATAATATCAGCCTTCAATTCACTGAATAAATCTTCAAGCTCTTTCATACTACTTTTACTTCTTTAACAATAATAAAATGCTGTAAGGCCATGCTTACCATCAATAATATTTTTAACTATAAATTTCTTTGTTTGCATATTACTCTCAGTATAAATGTTTTTAACGTCAACACCTGTTTTTTTGAAATGTTTTTTCAAAATTCAACCTCATTTCTCTTTAACTTTCTAATATTTTTCACATTCACATTAGGTATCTAAGAAATTTAAAAATGGCTCACAAAAAACACTTGTTGCCTAAAAGGCAGTCAAGTGCTTATAGTTCATTTTGTAATATAGCTTTGAACATTACTGTACTGGTCCCATGAATTCAGTAATAATGAGAATATGTTCCTTCAATTTGACTTTTTTTAGATTCTCTACTTTTTCTGCTCCACCAAGCCCTAATAGAGGGGTGTATCCAAAACATTCGTCATAAGATATTTCGCCCCATATTTCTACTGCTTTTAGATATGGCTTCCACTTTAAATATTCGTCTCGAAATTTTTCCGAATCTAAACTTTTAAAAAGTATAGAAAGTTTGGCATAAGTGTTTTAAGTAACCCGTACCTAAAATTAAGCAACCTTACATAACCATCAGCCCATATGACTAAATCCCCCATACTTGTTGCAAATAATACTAAAGAATCAGTGTATCTTTGGCTACTCTCTTGTAAGATATCAATGTACTCCTCTGGATTGACACTTTTAAAATAACCTGCCATAAATGTTCCAAATCCATAATCCTGCCATAAATCTATTATTTCTTTAGGGACCATATTTTTATACTTTTCAATCAGTTCACTGGGAACTTTATTATGCAACTTAAAATCTTTTAAATATTGTTCCATTCAAACTCCTCCTTTAATGTGTTAACTTTACATTCAAATAAGTATTTTTCAGTTGTTCTAGTGTCATATTTTTTGATATTTCCTCTATTTGTTTATCAACAATTTTAATTCTAGACCTCCATTGACTACCTATAGAGAAATTAACCCTCTTATCTCCTATTATTTCGGGCCATCCTCCCGCAACCTGATCTGGATTATGAAGTGCCGCTTGGGTTTTCAGCCATTTTTCCGCCTCTTCCTCTGCTTCATCAAATGATTTTCCTTTATCCATAAATTCGGTAATCACTACTTAATTTTTTATATCGTTTTTTTCTCTAGTAGTGTCTCACACTGTACAAAACCAATTATAATCTATAAATTTAACACTTAGCACACTTATAAAATTATACGCGTACCAGCATATTTCTGGGTTAAAACGTAAAAAAGCACTCGTTGCCATAAGTGACAATCAAGTGCTTTAAGTTCATCTTTTTTTAAGTAGCATAAATTTGTAAGTTTTGTAGTAACAATATTACACTTTTTACATTTCACAACAAATACTACATTAAAACTTACGAGTTTGTTAGTTTAATATACATTCCATGTGTTTATATTCATCGCCCAGTAAAATGTCATCTCGCCTAAGCTCGTACTTCATTTCCTATTCTATCATTGCACATAATACTCTATGCTGGTACAACCATCATGAAGTACTTACTTTCAAACACTTATTTCTTTTTCTAAAACACTAACCTTTATTCTGCTGAAGGATTATAATCCACCTCTACATTTTTTAGTCCTTCTATTACTTTATTTATTCTTCTCGATAAGTCTTTTATTTCTTCTAATGTTAATTCATCTCCTGCTTCTTGTGGATTAAACATGCTTAATCTCTTTATTATACCTTCAATGCGCCCAATAAAAACTTTCTCATGGCCAATTGCAATTTCTCCAATAGCAGTATCAACAATAACATCTTCTATCTTACCTAAGTTATCAAATTCATCCGCTAGTTTTGCTATAGCATACCTATATCCCCTGTCTTCATCTAACAACTCTTCATATGTCTCCTGAATCGCACCAAATAATTCATTATACTCCCAGTCTTTCATCAGTCTTCCCCTCCAAAGAAATTAAGTTTAAGGAATAATTCTATTACCATTGTTGTGTATGACTTCTAATTCAATATTTTTATATTTAGCAGCAAACTCTGCTATGACTTTACTGCAACTGTCGCAAGTATCTAATTCTGTAAATAACTTGATTTTACCAGTAGCTTGTGTATTCTCTCCAAGCTTAGAAGCAATATCATTTAGTATTTTATACTCCGTATCTGTATTCCTTAAATAACTCTCTCCCTCTTTACCAACTGCTTCTGTAGCTTTAAACATTGGATTTTCAGGTTGTAAAGAAATATCAGGCACCTTATGCTCAAGATTTCCTTTGAGTTCATTTATGCTGCTTTGAGCATAAAATTCAGATTTACTTAGCCCACTGACATCCACTTCTGCAACAGCAAAATTACCAGATTTCTTATACCTACTTGTTAAATTCCCTCTTAGTTCTTTCACTCTACCAATTATATGTGCTTCTGTTACTGAATCTATTTGTCTCGTTGGATATACTTTTCCCGTACCCTTAGTACCTTTTTGAATTTGACGTTCACTCACACGCTCTACTTTTACAGGCTTTTCAATCATCTGCATCGTCTGTTTCTTCACATTCTGCAAGGTCTCCCTCACCGTCTGCTGGGCAAGTGCTGGCATGAGTCTTGGCATACTGCTGTCTAGGATGTTGTTATACGTTTTATGTAGCGACTGCGTCCAAGATGCTGGTGCGTTTTTGACGCTTTGGTAGGCTTGCTTTGTGACGTTGGCAACGGCGCTTGTGCGAAGCGTGTTGCGCATGTTGTTAAGCTTTTCGGTTCCTTTGGTCGCAAGGCTCTGTCCCATTTTCCCCGCTACCTTCGTAGAAAGCGCCCCAGCTCCAGCAATTCCTAATGCTTGCAGAAGGCTTGCTTTACGCTGCTCTTCACTGATTTTATTCCCGAACATGTCGCGTCCGGTCATGTATTCTCCTAGCCCGTTTGCGGCCACAAGACCGTAGAGGCCTTTTTCGGTTTGCTCCAGGACTTTGAAGGATTTGGCGGATTTGTAGGCGTCTAAGGCGTGATCTGCTGCGCTTAGGCCTTTAGCCGTTTTGTAGATGGCTTTTCCGCCTTTTGCGGCTCTTCCTAACCAGCCGACAACCGGAATGAAGCCGGCTGCTGTGACGTAGATAGTTTTACGCCCGCGACAAATATTTAAGTGAAAGATATTAATATCAAGAATAAATTCTCATTCATACTCCACGTTAAAATTTACCTTTAATTTACAATTATCATATAATTGGTTGGTTAAACGACTTATTATCCTTGCCATCATAATAAAAAACTTGATAAGTCTTAACTTATCAAGTTCATAGAATAGAAACCCTCTATGGTTTCCATTTAGCTCACATTATCTTAAAGAGTAGAATATTCACTAAGACAGCTTACTTCATAAAAAACCCTTTTAATTTTCGCTTTCGTATTAACCTTTTAGTTATCTTTTACAGCCTCAAGATATCTCTCTAGATGTTTTTTCCCTAATTTACTCTTTGGTAAGACACCAAGATATTCATATTTCCATATTGTCTTCCTAGCATAGGAATCTGCTGTTGAAAGATCATCATAATTAAATTGGATGTTGAACTTTCCTTTATTGTCAAAAACTAAAGTGAAATTGGTCCATGGCTCTTGCATTTCATTCTCAATAAACACTTTCCATAGTTCTTGTATGCAATCTAATAACTCATTCCATTGTTTAGAATATTCTTCTTCACTTACTGGAAAAATTTCAGGAATGTCGTGGCTGTAGATAATCTCATCACTATCATTAGGATGATAATAGAAGTAAGCTGTTTGCGCACCTTCAACTACCTCACCATAAAGGTAAACTTCAGACCACTCTTTGGGAATGGTCTCTATTACGATATTCGCTATGTCTTGGTATAAATTATTCAATTTTTCTTCATTCATCTAATATTCCTCCTGGTACATTATCAAATCGCCTAAAATCCCAATCTTCTTCACCAATTTTATACCTAATATTAAAACTACTTGGACGTATAGAATCGCCTTTATAATTTGGCGTTATTTTCACTTGTACTTTTTCATCAAGTTCCAAGGCATCGGCCCATGTATTCTCAAGTTTCTTCCATTCGCCCCTATTTAAATTACTATTCATAGGAACCAAATTATCGAGGTTTCCAGACCCTTTGAAAATACTGGCAATTAAATGACCTCCGTCATCATCTGACAAACGATCATTATGTCCTACAACTCTTTGTGCGTATTTATTTCTTCTTGCTTTTCCTAAGGTTAATGTTCCTTCACAACTTGTAATTCGTCCTTTTTCATCAGTAGTGTAAGTATGCCCAGATTTAGATGTATATTGAATGTCTGGTTTTAATACTTTTTTACGATTTACTCTTGTATAATGCTTACCATATTGAACTTTATTTACTGTCCTACCTGTAGATGTTGCCACTTGAACTGTCTCTACACTATCTCTTGTTGCTGCAAATTTCACAATGTGGTCTTTGGCCGTATCTATTACATCACCTAATTTAGCAGGAGGCAAATAACCACTTTCCAGTTGATAATGTGGCTGCGGTAAAGATACGTTTCTTAAATTTTCATATCCTTTTTTCACATGTTCAGCAAGTAAATTAGGTGATTTTTTCACACCTTCGTATGCTTTATTGAATTTTGATCCAATTACATTTTCTCTCAACACATTCCGCATATCACTAAGTTTCTTCGCTCCGTTTGCCACGGCATTAGCGCCTGCTTTCGCTGTTTTCCCCGCTACCTTCGTAGAAAGCGCCCCAGCTCCAGCAATTCCTAATGCTTGCAGAAGACTTGCTTTACGCTGCTCTTCACTGATTTTATTCCCGAACATGTCGCGTCCGGTCATGTATTCTCCTAAGCCGTTTGCAGCCACAAGACCGTAGAGGCCTTTTTCGGTTTGCTCCAGGACTTTGAAGGATTTGGCGGATTTGTAGGCGTCTAAGGCGTGATCCGCTGCGCTTAGGCCTTTAGCCGTTTTGTAGATGGCTTTTCCGCCTTTTGCAGCTCTTCCTACCCAGCCGACAACCGGAATGAAGCCGGCTGCTGCCATGGCTCCCGCTGCGACGCGCTGTGAGGTGGAAAGTTTTTCACCCGTAACAGGGTCCACGCCTTCTGCTGCTCGTTTATAATCATAATATCCGCTGACCTCTCCTGTAAAGGTAGAAACCGCGTCCCACGTTTTTTCATACCACGGCTTGTTTGCTTCTTCTTCTTGCTTTTTTTCCAGCTCGTATACTTCTTCTTGCTGCTTGTTGTAGTCAACATATGAAGTGGCATAGTCGTTTAGTTTTGTTTGAACTTTATACAGCTCGCTGTCGTGATAGGCTTTTTCGTCAAAGGCAAGCTGATAGACACTTCCTCCTTGACTCGTAGCAAGCTCTAAGCCGCTTACTAGCGTATCCACTACCGCATAGAAATCGTCCATTTCGCTGTATTCTTTTGACCATTCAGCGTCAAGCTGGTTCACTGCTTCAATTGTATCGGTGCGTTTTTTCTCTGCTTCTTCTATTTTATCGTTAAACTCACTCGTTGAAAACGCTGAAATAGAGACGATATCGTCAATGCCGTTTAAAATACTCTGCAGATCGTCGTGCTGCTGCGCAACCATTTCTTTAGCATTGCTGTTGGCGTTTTTTAGCTCTGTTTCTAAAAATGATTCATCTACAATCGTGCTTCCTGATAGCTTTGCTTTTTCAGCTTTAACGTGAAGCGTTGAAAAATAGCTTTGCTGCATTTTAATTAAGTTTTCCCACTGTCCGGCCGTATCGGCGTGCTGCTTATAAAAAGATTTTATATTGTCAGCGCCTTTTCCTTCTAAGCTGCCATCTAAGTCCGCTACGCCCTGCAGCGCTTTTTTCAGTTCACCCAGCTGGCTGAGTAACTCATCGTAGGCTTTTTCCCTGTCTTTTGCTACATCAAACAGCGCTTTTGCATCGTATACCTTTCCCACAGTCATCCCCCTTTGCTGCTACGAATGGATAATAGATTCGTCTTGTTCTTTTAGTAAGTCTACATTAGATTTTGTATCTTTTACGTTTTTGTTTAGTGCTTTTATATAAGTAGAAATAAGCGTTTGAATTTCTTCTTCGCGCGCTGCCCATTTCTCTGTAGTATCAAGGCTGTTTTTTCCAAGGTCAGGCATTTTGCTAATGGATAAATTTCCAATCGCTGTGCTGACTGCTTCAAGCTTTTTGATAACGTCAGCGTGATCAAGCTTAATTGTCATGAAAACAGCCCCTTTCTAATTTCACTAATCTTGTTTTCTACTGCGTCATAGGCTTCTTCACCTTTAGCTAATAAAGAATCCGCTTCTCCAATAACGGCGTTCAAGCCGCTCAAAGCTCCTTTTTCAGCTTCTAGCGCCCATATCTTTGTTTCAATTTCACGAATGTATCCATCGTAATCACCGTCTAAAATGCCTTTTATGTTGTCGTAGGCTGCCGTACGTTTTTCGTCAAAATCATCCGATAACGTACCCGTCCATTTGTCTCCCAGCTCAGGCTTTTTGATGTGTTCAATTTCTTTTAATGAAACAGCTTGTTCATGCTCAATTTTACTTTTAGCCGTTCTTAGCTTAGAAATTTTCCCTTCTACATCTGAGACTCTTCCAGATACTTCACCCAGCAGTCCGTCTAATACGCTTCCTAACCCCATATCGTTCCTCCTGTTCCGCACATTTCGAGTTTAATCCAATAATTATAAGTATAAAATTTGTCTCATTATAGCTAAATAGGAAAAAACTCTCTTTTTTATGCTTCTAGTTTCATGAATTGAGATAAAAATGAAAAATAAGAGGAAAAAGACTCATGTCTAAATACGTTATCCAACCATATACCGTTATCTAAAACAAAGAATAAGTAGAATAAAACCATTTCTTTGTACCCATACCCGTTTTTTCCCACAAATTAAAGCTTTTTGCGTAAAAAGACCAACTTCACTTCGTTTTTTTACACAGCAAAAAACCTCTGCACATCCTGCAGAGGTTTTGTTTTATACTTGAACCGGCGTTGGTTCTTCAGCTGTTTGTTCGTGCTGTATAAGTCCGTAGTTTTCCCATGCTCGGCTTTTCCAGCGGAAAAACATAATAACTGCGCGCGTCCATTCATCGGCTGCGATGGCAAGCCAAATGCCAGCGAGCCCCATGTCTAAATGGAAAACGAAGAAATAACCGAGCGGCAAGCTCATCATGACCATCGACATCGCACCAATTAACACCGGATATTTGGCATCTCCCGCTGCCCGCAGCGAGTTAATCAGCACAATGTTCATCGTTCTTCCCGTTTCAAGCACAATGCTCAGAAGCAGCACCGTCGCCCCAAGCTTAATAATGTGCGGATTGTCTGTGAACACGCTGATCAGCTGTGTTCTGAATGTCATCACAAGAACAACCATCATCATCGTTACGGCACTGGCCCACTTGACGCTTTTCCATACGCGATGGTACGCTTCATCTTTTTCGTTTCCGCCTACTAAGCGGCCGACAATAATCGCTGTGCCCATTCCAATCGCAATGGCAAATAAGTAAATGAACATTGAAATATTCATCGCGTACTGTCTCGCAGCAAGTGATTCTGCTCCTAAGTACGTCGCATAGTATAAAAAGACAATTTGACAGCCTTGATACATCACTTGTTCAAAAGCCGACGGAATACCGATTTTTAAAATTTTACCGATATATTCTTTTGAAAGCGTAATGTAGTATTGAAATTTCACTCTATATTCCATCACTTGATACAGCAGCCAAAAGAACACAATAAGGGCAACAAATCGGCTGAACGCAGATGAAATCGCTGCTCCTTGCACGCCCATTTCCGGAAAGCCGAACTTCCCGAAGATTAAAGCATAGTTTCCTGCAATATGAAAAATGTTCATTCCAAGTGATACAAACATCGCCTGCTTCGTAAAGCCATGTACGCGAATAATTGCTGCAAGAGAGTTAATAATCGCTTGAAGAAAAATAGCTCCTCCAACGATGGATAAATAGCTTTGTGCATACATCAGCACGTCACCTTGTAAGTTCATCGCTTCCATCATATGCCTTGAAAACAAAAGAAAACCCGCGCTAATGCCTAGCCCGACTCCTAAATTTAACGTAACGGCCAAAGCAGAAATCTTTGACGCTTCCATATACCGTTTTGATCCTAAATACTGAGAGACAACAATTGCGGCCCCGTTACCAATAACCTCTAACACTAAAATCGCAATGTGAAGGTATTGATTGGCTGCTCCGACTCCTGATACGGCATCATCCGACAGCGCACTTAGCATAAAGGTATCAGCAATCCCCATTAACATAAAAAGAAACACTTCTAAAAAGATCGGCCACGTTAAGAAAAACAAATTCAGCTTTTCTTTTGGCCCTTTTTTTGTTTCGACCGCGGTCATCCCATCACCTTCTTTACCGATATCCAATTTCAAACAAGAAGTATCTTACCACACATTCCCTTTGTATACATCCCCTTTTTAGCACATTTTTTATTTTATTTGTTTAGGCATAAAAAAAGCCGCTTCCTTGAAGGAAGCAGCTTTTTTTCCGTTATTAAATTGAAATTTTCACTTCTGCGTTCATACCTGGAAGAACTTTATCTGATGCATCATCAATTGAAATTTTCACCGGTACTTTTTGCGTTACTTTTGTATAGTTTCCTGTGTTTTGAGCCGGAAGCATAGAAGACACTGAGTTTGTTGCGCGACCGATTGCTTCAACATGACCTTTAAAGACTTTACCTGAATCTCCGTCCACTGTAATGTCAACGCTGTCTCCTTCTTCAATATCACCTAGGTCTGTTTCTTTAATGTTTGCCGTGATATAGATTTTAGATAAATCAGCTGTTTGTGCTAATACATCGCCAGCTTTTACTAATTGATTTTGAGATGCGTTGTTTTTAATGATTGTTCCGTCAATCATAGACGTTACGTCTGTTGATTTGTCGCCTTCTTTTAAGCTTCCAACAGAGTCACCTTGAGAAACGCTATCTCCTTCTTTTGCATTCCATTCGCTCAACTGACCGTTAGCTGAAGCCATAACTTGTGAAAGCGGTGCTTCTACCTGCGCTTCATCTGTTTTAACGTAATTTGCTTTTTCGTAGAAATAATATCCACCAAAGCCTACTAGTAATAAAATCACAATGATTCCAACAATGTTAGTAACCAATAAACGACTTTTACTCATCGGAATTCCTTCTTTCTATAGTTAGTCTATTATACAGATGTTTCTTCTGTTTGAGGTGCCGGCAGCATTTTTCTTTCTTCTTGCGGCTCAGCTTTTTCTTGCACCTCTTCTTTTTGAACAAGAATTCTATTTTTACCGCTCCACGCTTTACTTAGTGAAGCAATGAGCATGATTACGCCTAAAATACCAAGCATGAAAAATAAGTTGTGATACGCATGTAAAATCGACGCTTTTTTAGCGCCTGCTACAACAGCCGTCACAGCCGATGTTTTTGCATCCGCTTGACTCATTCCCATACCCATATAGCGTTTAATCATTTCAGATAGCTGCAGCTTCACCTGAGGATCTACTGAGCTAATTTGACCTCGGAAATCTTCATAATAAATCGCGTTTTGTCGAACAACAAACCACCCAATCACAGGTGCTATAATGGCTCCTAGTAAATTTCGAATGGAGTGCAGGGAAATCGAACGCATGGAAGCTTGATGTAAATCTCCGGCTAGTGCCGCTCCTAATGCACCGGATACCAGTGCCATACTAACACCCATACCAAAGAGCATAATGTGAACATATAAACTTACTAGTGATGTATCAACTGATACGTTCACCCAGCTAAATCCCACAATGACAATAAGAAGTGATCCAATCGCTCCAAGGTAGCCTGGGCCAAACTTGTCATACAAGAATGTCGTCGCAAATGCTGAAATCAGTACCCCAATAAAGAAGTACAAATAAAAATAAGAAAGCGTAGTGTACGATGCATTTTGCACATTTTGCATGACGCCATTAATACCTGCGATTGCTAAGATGTATGCCATATGACCGCCAATGGCCATAATTGTACCCGCAACTGGTTTTACGGCTAGCAGCGATTTTAATGGTACTAGCGGATTTTCAGCCGCTAAATCAACTAAGACAAAAATGACAACTAACCCTGCTGCAGCTAGTAAGAACGGCCACACTTGAATAGAAGCAAATCCTTCATATCTTAGTTCATACAGTGGATACACTAATAAAATCATAATAAGACTAAGAATAAAGATACTTTTCTTATCTACTGGACGGTCTTCTTGCTGAGTTGGATCATGAGCAGGCAATACCTTATATCCGATAAACAGACAGACAAGAGAAGCTATTATTCCTAAAACAAAAACCCAGCGCCAGTTATCCATGCTAAGAGATACAGCGCCTAAAAAGGCTCCAATTGCCGTTGAACCGAAGAGCCCGCCGATCGCTAACACTAAAAAGAAGTTTCGAATTTTATTCGGAAACGAGATCAGCGCAGCTGGAATAATGGTTAAAAACAGCATTCCTGAGCTTAAGCCTTGAATCAGACGACCAAGGGATAAAAACGCCACATTTTCAGAAAAAACGTTGATAATCGAACCTGCTAAAAAGACTAAAACGAACGTTAAGTATGCTTTACGTACGCCATATTTTTTCGTCAGCATCGGACCAATTGGTACCCCAAGTCCAAATGCCAAGTTAGAAATAATAGATGGCAATAGTAAGCTTTGTGTACTCGCATCAAATCGATTTTGAATCAATACTTGATTGACCGTGTAAGATAAATTCAAAAAATATTGAGGGCCAATTGAAAATAGCGTTAAAATCGCCATAATTAAGTATTTAGGTACGCTTAAACCTTGTTTGTCGGAGGCTACTGCTGGATTATTCTGACTCATATTTATTCCTCCTTTTATTAAATTCTTTTCATATGACTAACAATTCCTTACATATTTTATTGTACAAGTTGTATAATGCAAGTTATAGCAGCACTACATATTATACATCTTTTAATGAAGAAATCAACTTCTTTGTTTCAACTTAAAAAGACTATTTTTCAATAGCCTTTTTGTTTATCTATATGTATTCGCTTTAACATCCATTGCTGCGCCATTTTTTAAAATTATGATTCAAGCGGGATAAGCTTTTTTCCAGTACTAAAATCTCTTCTTCCGACCAATCTTCTAACACTTCAGCATAGGCTTGTTTACGCTTGCTTTGTACATGCTGCAAAATATCTTTCCCTGCATCCGTCATTTCAATTAAACTAATCCGCCCATTTTCTGGACTTGGAAAACGACGAACAAACTGTTTATTCTCAAGCGCAGATACTTGCCGGCTAGCTGTAGATAAGCTCAGCTTTAAATTTTCAGCTAATGCATTAATCCCGAGCGGACTGCGCTGATCTAGCTCGCTTAACAGTAAATATTCAGACCGGTCCAAGCTTCCAAGCTTGGGGCTGTGCGTCGTTGTTAGACGAACAAGCAGCGCAATTTCGTGCTCAATGGTTTGCAGCGAGTCTCGCTTCACCTCTGTCTCCCCCTTTATCTCCTAGGACATTCTGTACTTTTCGATATGTTTACTATACCGCAACCGTTCGCGTGAACCAACCTTTTTCCGTTTTTCTTCTATTATATAGAAAGATATCATAGATGGGGTACATTTAATTCTAGCATCACAGGACAGTGGTCGCTTCCCATTACATGCGGATGAATAGCAGCTTCTTGAATAACGTCTTTGATTCTCTCCGATACGATAAAATAATCAATGCGCCATCCGATATTTCGTTCTCTCACTTTGTTCATATACGACCACCACGTATAGGCTCCTTCTTGATTCGGATACAAATAACGAAATGTATCAAGAAATCCGCTAGCAAGAAGCGTCGTCATTTTCCCTCGCTCTTCTACGGTAAAACCAGAATTTCCTCGGTTTGGCTTTGGATTACGCAAATCAATCTCTGCGTGTGCTACGTTTAAGTCTCCGCATAAAATCACTGCTTTACGGCTATTTAATTTGTTTAAGTACACGAGCAGATCGTCTTCCCATTGAAGCCTTTCTTCAAGCCTTGCTAAGTCTCTTTTAGAATTTGGTGTATACACATTTACTACATAGCATTGTTCAAATTCAAGCGTAATGATACGTCCTTCGTCTTCCGATTCTTTATCCACACCGTATGAAACCGATAAAGGCTTTTGCTTTGTAAAAACAGCTGTTCCGGAATAGCCTTTTTTCACGGCGTAATTCCAGTACTGATAATATCCTTCTAGCTGCAAATCAATTTGGCCTTCCTGCAGCTTCGTTTCTTGAATACAAAATACATCCGCATTCACTTCTTGAAAATAATCTAAAAATCCTTTTCGCACACACGCACGAATGCCATTTACGTTCCACGAAATCAACTTCATAAACTCTTCACGTTCTCCTCACTTCATTTATGTATCAGTGTTTAGTGTAGACAATTTTTTGCATGAGTTCAAATAATTTAAAGGATACACTTCTTTTTAAGGTATTCCTGATATTTCTTCTTATTTTATTTTCTGTACCTCAAACACTAGATATAAGAGGTGAAACATAATGTCAACAAACAACACATATGAAAATAACGAAAAAGTTTCTGCTGTTTCTAAAAAAGAAGAGCACCCTACTAAAGAATGCGCAACACAGAATCAAACAGCGCTTACTAAAGAAGATTTTTCTTTAAATGATTCTGCTATTAAGCACTTTAGCAGGTAATTCATAAAAATAAAAACCCGTTAACTGGTAGCAAGACTTGTTGTACGAAGCTCTTGCTATCCATTTCTTAAAAACAAGGTGATCATATGCTAAAAACCATTCAAATGATAGAAGCCATTAAAAAACATTCTATGCCTTTTGCTAATTTCGATGACTTACTGCCGCTTATTAACAAATCAAGCCGCGCTCAATACGTACTTCTCGGTGAAGCATCTCACGGTACATCTGAATTTTACAAAATTCGAGCAGCTATTACGAAAGAATTAATTCAGCATCATGATTTTTCTTTTATAGCAGTGGAAGGAGACTGGCCTTCGTGTTTTGAAGTTAATCGCTATATTAAAGGATATACAAATCAATACGCGAATGCCGAAGATGTCTTAAAAACTTTTAACCGCTGGCCTTCATGGATGTGGGCTAATCAAGAGATCAAAGAATTAATTGAATGGCTTCGGGATTATAACAACAACTTACCAGCACATCAGCCGAAAGTAGGTTTTTACGGCTTAGATGTATACAGCCTGTGGGAATCGATGGAAGCTATTATTGAGTACTTAGAAAACAACCACGCTCCTGATGCAAAGAAAGCGAAAAAAGCCTTTGAATGCTTTGAACCTTTTCATCGCGAAGCACAGATGTACGGAATTTCTTCTGCCCTTTACGGAAAAAACTGCATGGTAGAAATCTTAGAGCTTTTACAAACCATTCAGCAAAAGAAAGATACCTATACTCATGAGCCTGAGGCTGCGCTTAGTATGCAGGTAAATGCGCTGGTAGCAAGCAATGCTGAAGCTTATTATCATACGATGATTACTAACGACAATGAATCGTGGAATATTCGCGATCGTCATATGGTAGAAGCTTTAAAATATATTCAAGCTTACTACAAAGATAGCGCTAAAGGAATTGTATGGGAGCATAATACTCACATCGGAGATGCAAGAGCAACGGACATGAAAAGCAGCGGCATGGTGAATGTAGGTCAGCTTACCCGTGAAGAATACGGACCGAAGCATGTTTACGCCGTCGGATTCGGGACTCATCACGGCACGGTCATTGCTTCTGATAGCTGGGGTAATCCTCAGCAGGAGTTAACCGTTCCTCCAGCTATAGAAGGAAGCTGGGAAGATACCATTCACCGAGCAGGTGCTTTTGATCAATATCTCATGTTCACAGAGGAAAACCGAAATTTTTTTTATTCAACGATAGGCCACCGTGCCATTGGTGTTGTATATGACCCAGAGATTGAACAATACGGAAATTATGTTCCTTCTCGCTTGTCAAAACGATATGATGCTTTTATTTATGTAGAAAAAACACACGCCTTATCGCCACTCATCTTTTAATTAAATAAGCGGACTTCCAACGAAGTCCGCTTATTTTTATTGCAAAAAGCTACGAATCGTATCGGTCACCAGTGCATGATCTTCTTCTTGTGACATGCCTGATACGGTGATGGTTCCAATTACACCGACGTTTTTAACCGAAATCGGAAATGACCCGCCTACCGCTTCGAATTCCTGAGGGTTCGCTGCATAAAACTGCGCGTAAGAACGATCTTTTAACTCGCAGTACAGCTTCATATAATATGAGCTGTGATGATGGCGAAGAACGGTATTTGATTTTCGTTTAATCCATTCTTCGTGATCGGGAATGGCCCCTTCCATCGCATGGTGAAAGAGAGTTTGACCATTTCGTTTAATACTTACAGTTACTGCCTTACCCTTACTTTTTGCTTCATTAATAATTGCTGTTCCCATCTGCAAAGCTTGGTCATTTGTAAATTGATGAAAGATTAGTTCTTTTTCCTGTTGAACTACTTTTTCAAGCAGCGTCTCTACCGAATGATTACTCACTGTTTCTCGCTCCTTAGTTAAAATAAACCGCTCGTTTTTCTTTGCTGCTTTCAAATGCCGCTTCAATGACTTTAACCACGTCACGAGCTTCTTCTGCTGAAACCGGAAGTTTTTCTCCTCGAAGCAGGCTGTCGGCGATTTTTTGATAATACGTTACGTAAGAACCGTGCAGCGTTTCAATTTCTTCCGTTTCGCCTTCGCCCGTTGTCAGCTTACCGTAGTGTTCAGGGCTGTCGGCTCCCCACGTATCATCCAGAGGCTTCTTACCGGCTCTTAACATATCTTCTTGGCCGTCAATGCCGTATTTAATATAGCTTGCTTTTGTTCCGTGAACTTGAAAGCGCGGCCCGTTGTTTGGCACAATGGCACTTGAATGTAAAATAACGCGAAGAGAACCGTATCCAAGCACTACGTGGAAGTAATCATCTGTACGGGCATGATCTCGCTGACCAAATACATCTGCTTGAATAAATTCAGGCATTCCAAAAAGGTGTAAGGCCTGGTCAATTAAATGAGATCCTAAATCGTAAAGCGCTCCTGATCCAGGTCCTTCATTTTCTCTCCAGCGGTCTCGAACAGCTGGACGATAGCGGTCAAAATGAGCTTCATACATTTTAACGTCGCCTAATTTCCCTTCTTCAATCAGCTGTTTCACTGTCAAATAATCATTATCCCATCTACGGTTATGATAGACGCTTAGTTGAACACCTTGTTCTTTTGCTAATTGAATTAATTCATTTGCTTCTTTTTCCGATACGACCATCGGCTTTTCAACAATTACATGCTTGCCTGCGCGAAGTGCGTCTTTCACCATTCCATAATGCATGCCGCTAGGCGTTGTAATAATAACTAAATCAATGCTGTCATCTTCTAGAAGTTCAGATAAAGTACTCACTACTTCAACGTCTTCTAAGTCACTCTTCACCTTTTCAGGATTTGAACTCATTACTTTTGAAATATGAAATTCGTCTAACACGCTTAAAAGCGGCGTGTGAAACACTGTTGCTGAAAATCCGTATCCTACTAATCCTACTTTTATTTTCTTCATTGTATTTCCTCTCCTTTATCAAAATCTGTTACGATAAGCCGCACTTGATTTTGTTCTATTTTTTCTTTTACATCCGCTTCTGGGTCTTGATTTGTAATTAAGATATCAATGTCGCTCATATCACATACTCGGTGTAAAAATTCACGTTCAAACTTCGTATGATCCGCAAGCATAATCACTTGTCTTGCGCATTGAATCATCTGTCTTTTTAAAAACGCTTCTTCTTCACTTGGAGATGTAATACCATCTGCATCAACGCCGCACGTACCTAAAAACAGCTGATCTACTTTGTATTCCTGCAACGTAGAAATCGTTCTTGGCCCGGTGACGTTACGGTTTTTCCCGTTAAACTTGCCCGGCAGCAAAAACGTATCACACGCTGTATATTGATCGAGCAAATTCACATTATCGATGGAATTCGTAATAACGGTTACATGCTTTACATCCATGTACTTCGCCATCAGTGCGATGGTAGAAGACGTATCTAAAAGCACGTCATACCCCTCCGACATTAACGCAGCTGCTTCTTTAGCAATTTGTTCTTTCGCTTTGGTAGGCGTCCGTTCACTGTAATCAATGATATGACTTGACGATAGCGTTGCTCCGCCTTTAACTCTCATAACCTCGCCGTTTTCTTCAAGCTTAACTAAATCACGCCTCGCCGTATCTTTTGAAACGGTAAACATATCGCAAATTTCGTCTAATGTAATCGTGCGGTGTGTGTGAAGGTATTCAATAATCGCACTCATGCGCTGCTCTTGATACACCCGAATACCCTCCTTTTTTACTTTGATATGAACTAATTGTAGCGCAAAGAAAAGTTAAAAACCAGCAAAAAACTTAAAATAATTAAGTTTTTTGCATTTTTAACTTAAATTATAAACGTACACGAACGCCTTTTGGAAATAACTATCTTATTTTGGATAATACTTCTTTTATACCTGATACCCTTTCACGCTTTTCACTAATCGCTTGTAGATCAGACTTCTAGCAAACGTATATGCAAAAAAAGCGGGAATCGTAAAGATTCCCGCTTTTTCGTTACATCTTATGTTCAAGCGCCTTGAAGTTTTCTTGAAATTGCTCCAAGCGAACAAGTCCTTCTTCACGAAGGCGTTTATTTTCCTCTTCAATTGCTTTTGTTTCCTGCATTCCTTTCATAATAATATTCCACGTTTGCTCCATCGTTTCTACTTTTACGCTAGGGGCACCGGACATTTTGGCGATTTTAACGCTTTGCTGTGAAATATTTTCTGCATTTCGAATGAGCAGTTCATTTGTACGTTTGTCTAATTCGTTCATCGACTCAGCTACTAAATTTTGACGCTTCGCTGCAATGGCGTTAATAAGTCCATTTTTAAAAATAGGAATCGTTGTAATAAACGCAGAATTGATTTTGCCGATCAGCTTTGTATTTCCTCGCTGGAGCATGCGAATTTGAGGAGCGGATTGATAAGATACTTGTTTTGCCATTTCTAGATCATATAATCGCTGCTCCATCAGCTCAACCGCGTTTTTTAAGGTTTGAAGCTCCATTGCCGCCAGCTGATTTCCACTCGACGCTCTTTCTTCAAGCACCTTTAGCTCTTGTTTTAACTCTTCTACTTTCACTTCGCCCGCTACAATGTATTTTTCAAGCTCCATATAATACTGATAGTTTTGCTCGTAAAGCTGTTCAAGCGTTGTGGTTGAATGCTTCATTTCGGTTTCATATTTTGTGATTTCAACATACACTTTATCAATTTCAGAGCCCATCGTCTCATATTTTTGAAACAGCTTGTCCACTATTTTTTGACCGCGTTTAAAAAGCTTAGAGAAAAACCCTTTATCTTCAACAAAATCCTTTGCATCAAATTTGTCCATAATCTTTCCAAGCTGCTTTAATAATTGACTTGACTCTTCCATGCTAGACGATTTAATTGTACTAAGCACTTTTCCGGAAAAAGAGGAAATTTCATTGGCTGTTTCTTTCCCATACTCAAGTAAAGCCAGCTGATTTTTATAATCAATTTGTTCTGCTAAGCGACGTACTTCCGGCTCTTCTCGCAGTTTTGCTTTTACTTCGTTAGGCTTTGTTTCTAAAACTTCTTCGGCTTCGTTTACATCTAAAGGCTGTAATTCGTTTGTTGCCATTTAAAAACCCTTCTTTCTTTAAAAGATTCGTTTTAACCATTTTTGAATGAGCGACGGCTCTTTGAATTCTTCATTAAAGCTAATATCTTCTAGCCAGTGCATATCGAAATACTTTTCTTCGACGAACGCTTCTATATCCAGTTGACCCGTCGGATTAAAGAGAACAATATCAACGCCGAATTCATTTAATAGAAGCAGTAAAGCTGCATCTTCACGCGTAAACGTTTCATGTTCATTTCCGTGATAAATAATGAGCCGAGGGACGTGCTGCGTATAATCAAACTTTTGAAGCATACGAAGCACGTTGTTTGGAAGCTTCAAAGACTGATTAAACAAATACATTTGATGCTGATACGCATCTTCATGATCTAACCGAAGAAGCTTTGGATGTGCACAATACCTAGAAATAGCTGCAGCAAGCCCTTGCTGAAGCCCGATAGGCAGCTCTTTATAGCGCCACCAGTTGCTTTCAATCATTTTATCAGGACTGAGCGTGCCATCACTTCCGAGAGCTCCTTGATAGTGAAAGTGATTATTTCCCTCTATCTTTTTGGCAAAAGGAACAGAATCAATCGTCAGAGCTAACTCATTTTCCGTTTGCATGAGCTCATGCACTTTACTCCAGTACTCTTTTCGGTTTTTAGAAATACCAAGTACTTTTGAAAACAGAACCGGCACGTGTACATATGGCTTTGACACTTCAAAATTAGGGCGGATAAACGCGCGTTCTCTCATTAATAAAAAAATTTCATCATACGTTGTTTTGAGAGTAACTGAAGTAGGAAAGTAAGAGCGAAATTGCCATGGTTTATACAGCATGGACTCCTCTGAATGAAGCACTTGCTCAATTTCTTGAGACGCTCGAAATGCTACTGTACCTTTTCGAACCGGTTTATCCGTTGGAAAAGGTACAAGCGAGCTAGTAGAAGGAAACGTATAAACCGTTGTTAAATGCTGATTCTTATCTACTTCTTTTAAATTATCTTTTCCTTCTGGATGAAAGGTAAGGACGTCAAAACCTAGTAAAATTAAATAATAGAGAAAATACTGCTCGCTTTTATTTGCATCTCCGTACCACATGATACGAGGCGCGTGCTCAGGAAATGTTTTATCGACCAGCCAAGGTGTTAGATGATTCCACTGCCACTTTATTAAATCGATTAATACGCGTTGAAAATGTCCGTCCATAAAGCCATCTGCGTGCTGTTCTTTAAAGCACGTTAACGTTTCAATAAATTTTTCACGTACTCTTCTATGTATAGCGGGATTTTCTGACTTCACGATCAGCTTTTTTCCTTCTAAAAAAGCAAACAATCGATTGACAGAAAGGCCGCGTTCTTCTTGATTAATTTTAAGAATCGTTTGTACTTCTTTTAATCTATCATTTGAAATGGACTTATCAAGCTTATCGTGTAGGACAAGGATCGATGATGATGAATGTACAAGTTCATAAAGAAAGGCTGCGTACTCGTCCGCATCAAGATGGGTGCCTACATATCTTCCCGCCACTTGTTTATAAGAAGTTTGCTGCTCATTTTGTACAAAGTCACCTCGCAGAGAAACATCTTTAGAAAAAAGAGAAATTCCATCCTGCTCGTTAAGATTAATCATATGAGGATCAATTAGTTTACTCACGCCTTACAGCTCCTTTCTTTTCAGACATATACATGCTAAAAAGAAAGGGTACTCGTTAAAGCACCCTTTCTTTTTCATTTATCGCATGCCTTTTTTATACGGATAATCCATAGTTGCGGCAAAGGTCGGCCAAGCCACCGGAAAATCCGCTGCCAATGGCATTAAACTTCCAGTCGTTTCCGTGCTTGTATAGCTCGCATACAACGACAGCTGTTTCGATTGAAAAATCTTCACCTAAATCGTAACGAAGCACTTCTTCATTTGTTTCGGCATCAATCAGACGAACAAACGCGTTGGATACTTGTCCAAAGTTTTGTCCGCGAGCATCTGCGTCGTGAATGGTGACGCTAATTCCGATTTTTTCAACGTGGTCAGGAAGAAGAGAAAAATCAACGGCGATTTGCTCATCGTCTCCGTCTCCTGCACCTGTACGGTTGTCACCGGTATGCTCCACAGCTCCGTTTGGACTTTTTAAATTGTTGTAAAAAACAAACTCTTCGTCATTTACAACTTGGCTTGATTTATTGGCTAAAAATGCACATGCATCTAAATCGAAATCTTGAGACCCAGCATATCTATTTGTATCCCACCCAAGACCTACTATTACTTTTGTTAAGCCTGGGTTCGTTTTGGTTAGGTCAATGCGCTGACCTTTTGATAAAGAAATTGACATAAAAACATCCTCCGTACATTTTCTCACTTTAATGATTAGGCGTTTAAACCAAAGTCGTTTACAAGTGCCGCTAAGCCGCCTTGATAGCCGCTGCCAATAGCATTGAACTTCCATTCTCCACCGTGTCGATACAGCTCGCCTACCACGACCGCTGTTTCGATCGAGAAGTCTTCACCTAAATCATAACGAATTAACTCTTCGTCATTTGTTGCATTTAAAATACGAACGTAGGCGTTGCTTACTTGGCCAAAGTTTTGACCGCGTGCTTCCCCTTCATGGATCGTAATGGTAAACGCAATACGTTCAATAGATTGAGGCACATTTTTCAAATCTACTTGAACCTGCTCATCGTCTCCTTCACCTACGCCCGTACGGTTATCTCCGGTATGCTCAACCGCTCCGTTTGCACCCGTCGTATTATTGTAAAAAATAAAATCAGATTCTGAAGCGCATTTTCCTGCTCCGTTTAATAAAAAGACCGATGAATCTAAATCAAAATCGTTTCCACCGTCATACTTATTTACATCCCACCCAAGACCTACTACTACGTTTGTTAATCCTGGATTTGTTTTTGTTAAATCTACTTTTTGTCCTTTTGAAAGATTAATAGCCATTTCGTTCCCCTCTTTTCTAGTTGTTTATTTTGTATATTTGTTTGCAATTTCAGCCAATCCAGTATCTCTCGTTGCATCTCCAGTTGCTGAAAACTTCCACTCTTTTCCGTCTCGATAAATTTCACCCGCAAATAAAGCTGTTGCTCCTGAATGATCTTCAGATAAATTAAAGTGTACAAGCTCTTCGTTTTTAGCGCTGTCCACAACACGAATAAAAGCATTTTTAATCATACCGAAATCTTGGTTTCGCTCAACACACTGATAGATGTTGACTACAAAAACAAGTTTATGTACGTTTCCAGGAACATTTTTTAAATCAACAAAAATTTGTTCATCGTCCCCTTCACCTGCTCCGGTAAGATTATCGCCTGAATGTTTGACGCTTCCACAGTTACTATGACGATTCCCAAAATACACAACGGCTGAGTTACTTACAAGCCTATCGTTCGAATTGAGCATAAGAACAGACGCATCGCAGTCAATCTCTGGTCCGCTTCCTCCAAAACCAAAAAAGCTGCGTTTTTTTACAGGATCCCATCCTAATCCAACCGTAATAGAAGATAACCCTTCTCTTCCTTTTGTTAAATCAATTTTCTGCCCTTTTTGTAGATTAATAGCCACTTTTATTTACTCCTTTACTATAGCGAACACGTTCTTTTACAGGTTCTATATAACTTTACATAATAGCGTAGATAAATGAAAAAATAGTGAAATCTTTGATACTATTTTTAACGTTTACGTAAGTCTTCTTATGGAAAGAATACCACAATTTGGTGATTGTTTCAAAAATTAAGCTGTCTTTTCTAACGTAAATTCATTGACTGAGAGTTTAAAATTTAAGTTAAACTATTAAAAAAAGGCTGTCTCTAAACCGGAAATCCGAGTTATGAGACAGCCTTTTTTGGCTTATTGAGCTATTTTTAAAGTCGGTTCTTGCTGTTCAGCTGTTTTAGCATCTGCCACGTTTCGAATACGGCCTTCGGCTTTGTATTCAAACGGGCTCTCAAGTGTTTTAATATATTTCACCGTTGCTTGTAAATCTTCTGGTCCCACTTCCATATCTGACGAAAGTGCACCAATACCATATTTTTCATTTCCGTACATATAGTTATTCACTACTACCGTGTATTCTTTTTCTTTGTCAATTTTACTTCCATCTGGAAGCGTGATATCGACGACTTTATTAGTACTACTGTCCCACGTATAGTTAAAGCCTGCAATATGAAAGTCTAGTCCGGATGAGGTAATTTGGTTATTCAGCACCGTTTCTAAATCCGCTCCGCTTAGCTTTACTTTATTTAAGACGTTGCCAAACGGCTGAATCGCAAATAAATCGCCGTATGTCACATCACCTGCATCAAGCTGTGAACGAACGCCTCCGCCATTCATTAAAGCAAAGTCAGCGTTCATTTCTGCTTTCATTCCGTCAGCTATTAAGTTACCAAGCGCCGTATCTCCTGTTGCTCCACTAGACGGATAGCTTTTTGCTAGAGTGGTAGATGAATTCCCAATAACTTCTGCTTTAATAGGTCCTGCTAGGTCTTCATATTTTTGCATGATTTTTGAAACTTCAGGATCTGGCGTATAGTCTTTTTGATATACGGTCACAATTTTTGCATCTTTTTTCACGATGTCACCCGTATTATCAATTTCAACATCTACATCAGAAAACGCTGAACCGTATGAATAAGCTTGAACAATTAGTTTGTTATCTACTACTTTGTTGTTGTATACGTGATTGTGAGCTGAAAAGATCACGTCAACTTCATCGTCAACTTTTTTAGCGATATCCGCTGCATCGAACTCAGTAGGCGCTCCGTTTTGATAAGAAGGATTATGAGCAAGTACCACAATGGCTTTAACACCTTGCTTTTTCAATTCTGCCGTATATTTATCGATCGCTGCTGCTTCGTCCGTAATTTCTAAGTTTTCATTTCCTTTACGTACAATCATGCTTGGCGTTTCTTGTGTTACAACGCCGATAAAGCCGATTTTCTTGCCGCCTACTTCTTTTATTGCATAAGGCTCCGTAATTAATTTATTAGTTGAAGTATCATAAGCATTTGCCGCTACCACCGGGAAATTCATGCCGTCGTATCCTTTTGTGCCTTTTGGATGGTCTCCGCCTTCAATCATACGGTGAAGCTCAGCAATGCCTTCATCAAACTCATGATTTCCAAGCGTACCTAGATCAAATCCAAGTGATTCCATCACTTCAACCGTTGGCTCATCTTGAAACAGCGCTGAGACTAACGGGCTTCCGCCAATCATATCTCCAGCATGAACTAAAAGCGTATTCGGATTTTCAGCTTCTTGTTTACGAATAGCTGCTGCTGTATATTTCATATTTCCAGCTAACAGCGTTTGGCCATTTGAATTGATTTTTGTATCTGTATCGAGCTGACCGTGCAGGTCGTTCATACCTAACAGCTGAATCTTTGTATTATCTTTTGATTCACCGTTTAAATTAATTTTGTAAATGCCAAATCCTTTGTCATCCGTTTTATTTGTATACGTAATGTTGCTTCCTTCAGTTAAATAGCTTTCTCCGCGCGGTGAGCTTGTGAACGTCACGTTAGCCGTTCCGTTAATTGGTGCAATGGACCAGTTATCGTCAGCTGTCGGCGTAATTTCTTTTTGTTCGGTGATGTAGTCCATTAGAATTTGACGGTTTTCATCCGCTGAATCCACCACAAGCTCGCTTCCTTTGAGACCTGGGAAGTTTCCGCCTCCGCCAGCTCGGTAGTTATTTGTCACAACGATAAACTCTTGATTCGGGTCAACTGGTTTACCGTTATACGTTAAGTTAACAACTCGGCTTGAATCTGCGTGAATCACGTTTCCATTCACATCGTATTTTGCTGGTTTTGTCACGTCGATTTGGTATTGAACGCCATCAATGACGTCAAAGTTATAAACAGGGAAGCTTGGGTTTAATAATTCCTGCTCTTCTGTTTTATTCGGTGTAATTTGATTAAACTTACCTGCAGACATATCAATCCAGTCTTTTACCACAGAACCTTTTACTTTGACAGCTTTTAACGTGTTGTCATATAGATACAGGTCGCCTGCGCTTCGGATCGTTAAGTCACCTTTTTTAATTTCCGTATATTCATCAACGCCGTTTCTTCCTGCTTTAAAAGGCGCTCCCACTGATAAAATCGGAAGGTCTTTATATTCCGGCTTGTTTTGAGAAACGTACTTTTCTACGTAATCTTTTTGTGCATTTGTTACCACTTGAATAGATGGATCATCTTTTACAAGAGAAAAATAGCTGTGAATATCATCCGTCGTTTTACCGATTGGTGTGTTCACGTATTTAACCGTTGCATCGTGATCTTTTTGAACTGCTTTAACAACACCTTTATCCGGTTCTACCGTACTTTGCGTAACCGTTTTCCCTGACGCGTCTTTTACATCTTTATACGTTTCACGCGTAGACGATTGAGAGCTTACTACTTTCCATTTTCCTTTTTCTTCTTTTAACGTTAAGTCAATTAAACCAAGTGACCCTCCGCCGTAACCTGCTTGGACAGCGGGAACGCCGTTGATTGTTCCTTTTGCATTATCAACGCCAGGAAGAGGTTTTTTATCTGCTCCAAGGAACAAACCGTCTAGTGAAGCTTCCGTTTTAGCAGGGAAGACTTTATGCGTATGCGAAAACGTAATAGCATCAATGCCTTTTACTTCACTTAATGAGTAAATGACATCTTCCGTGTTTTGCTTATTGCTGCTAAACCCAGAGTGAGCCATCGCGACAACTACGTCCGCGCCTTTTTTCTTCATTTCTGGAATGTACTTATTGGCTGTTTCCACAATGCCTTTTGTAATGACTTTCCCATCAAGGTTTGCTTTATCCCAATCGTTAATTTGAGGCGGTACAAAGCCAATAAAACCAACTTTAATCGTTCGTTTCTTTCCATTTTCATCGACGACTTTTTTATTCATAATTTTATATGGCGTAAATTTATTTTTATCATTTTTTGGGTTGTTGTCATGATCATCAACGTAGACATTGGCATTTATGTAAGGGAAATTTGCATCGTTGTACGCTTCTGCTAAGAAGTCTAATCCATAGTTGAACTCATGATTTCCAAGCGTTGCAATATCGTAATCCAGCTGATTCATTGCTTTAAATACAGGATGAACTTCACCTTTTTTCAGCGGGTTAATCTTGGCTTTATACGTGCCTAGAGGCGTTCCTTGAATGAGGTCTCCGTTATCCACTAATAAGCTGTTTTTTACTTCTTTTCGAGCATTTTTGATTAAGGTAGCGGTTTTAGCTAAACCTACTTTTTCATAAGGGGCGTCTTTGAAATAATCATAGTTTAATAGATTCGTATGAACATCGGTTGTTTCCATCAGGCGTATGTTCACAAGCGCATCTTTTTTATTATGGCCTTGATGCTTGCTTTGCTGTGAGCTTTGTCCAGGATGACGTTCTTCCGCTCCTGCCTGTGTAGTTAAAAGAGGCATCGATAATAGAGAAAGTGCCAGTGATGTGGATAGGATTTTCTTCGTTTTACTGCGAGTATTCTTTTTCATCTACCATTCACCTTTCAAGTAAGTTATCATCGCTATAAATCTAGCAACTGTTCAAAAATAGTATAGCAGAAAAGATTTATAAAGGATGTAAATTTTTTGATTTTTTAGTAAACCATTTGTATGCGTTTTATTAACTTTTTGTAAACCGAAAAATTTTTTTTAGTTTCTCTCTTTAAAACAAAGGACTATAGTTTTTATTAATTGGATGAACCCTCCTTTTTAAATGAGTCTTATTACCTAATAAATCAACATTCCCACGCCCTCTTTTCATTCGAAAAAATTTTATTTCAAGCGGTGTGTATATATGTACTATACATAGGATATGAAAAGCAGACATTAAGTTTGTCACAGCTTCTAACAAAATTTCGTAGATATAAAAAAGAAAGAGGAGGTTTTTGTCTTCTAACAAATAGATATATTTATATAATTTTACATTTATAACATGGAAACGAGGTTGAGTTATAAGACATACCTACTATATCAATCCAATCTAAAGCATCTATACACATGAAACCTACGTTCACCCTACAAATAAAAAAATCCGAACGAAGTTGATTCTCCATCAAGAATCTTGATTCATCGTTCGGATTTTCTTCAACTACATACTTTTGTCCCAGGCTCGCTTTTTTACTGACCTAATTCTTTAATTTGTTTCATAATACTTGATACATCTTGAATTGATTGAAACAATTCACTGTTTTTTAGCGCTTCCGGATTGAAGCTGCCATCCTTTATATTGGCTTCATAGGCTTCAATTCCACTAATGATTTTTTCGTTTTGTTGAACAAGCTGATCGTGCACATCAGAAGCGATGTCAGGAGCTTTGGTTTGATTAAAATCTTCAGCTTTCCCTTTCATTTCCTGCAGCTTTTGCTCTAGCTTTTTTATTGCCTCATCGTCATTAACAGCTTTTTCCGCTAGAGGCGGTATTTCTTCAGCAAACTTTTGTGCTTCACTCACGTAATCTTTCGCATCGTTTGCGTAGTTCAACGTACTGCTTGTATCTTCAAGAAAAGAACAGCCGCCGACCATAAAAAGAACAGCAGTTGATATGACTAGCATCCACTTTTTCACTTAGCACTCAACCTTTCTTATTTCTTTTCTGCTATCTTCTTTTCGATTTTCGTTTCTTTAACTCTTTCATAATAATGGGTACAGCTTTTTTTATTCCTTTTTTTACAGCGGGGCTTTTTAACAGTCTCGATAGTTTTGACATTTTTAAGCTCCTCTCTTCTTTTAAAATAACAAAAAACACCTTTACCACATGTGGTAAAGGTGTTTGTATCCAGACCTTTACCAATGGCAACATTGGCAAAGGTCTCGCTAACAATTTGCATTGTCAATAAAGCCGGAGATAATAATCTCGAAATGACGACTTTACTGCAAGAGCTACTCCCCTTTGAGCAAAACAGCATTTTTTGTTAACACAATCATAACGTACGTTCCTGATTATCGTCAACTTATATGGAATTAGTACACATCTTTTTTGGTAAATACCAGAAACGACACGAGCAGCCCGGCAAGTCCCCAAATGGTTAAAACACCCAAGGAAAACCCTAGTGTCATTCCTTCAGTCGGAGGAGCTGTGCCTTGCAGGTAAGAAGTTAAATTTAAATTGACCATAAACAAGTACTTAGCTGAATTCCACGAAGAAACCATACTGCTTAAAATCGTACCTGCAATCAAACAAGCAAGCATCACACCCATACCAGCAGCCGTACTTTTAATTAAAACGGACAGCATAAAAGCAAGCGTTCCAACCACCAGAGATACAAACCAAGCAAGGCCAAACTCCATTAAAATATATCTCCACTGCGAAATTAAATGAACGTCCGCTGTATTCAAATCATTGCCCTGCACGCTAAACCCCGTAAGAATCGGGGCTGTCCATCCTTTAAATCCAAATACAATGCCCGAAATGAGATACGACAACACGCCAAACATTAAAATTAAAAACGAGACGGACATGACGAGCGTGATATATTTACTAAGCAGGATTTTCCACCGTTTCACAGGCCTCGTCAACAGTACCTTGATGGATCCCAAGCTGTATTCTGAAGACACTAAATCCGCTGCAATAATCATAATCATCAGCGGCAGCAAAAGCTGAATAGCGTTTTCAATGAACCCTCGCACAAACGTTGGCGCTCCCGGTTCTGAAGGATTGATATCGTTATCTAAGTAATACTGCTGCTGCGCCACGCGAATTTCAAGCTGCTTGCGCCAATCATCTGAAATTTGGCTTCCGCTCAGCCGATTTTGCGTATCGATAATTTCTTGCTGCAGCGTACTGCGCCAATCGGTCGTTCCTAGCTTTTCTTGAAGGCGCTGCGTTTCGCGAAGCTGAGCATAGGTGAACATGGAAATCAAAACACCCATAATAAGGGTAACGATTAACAGGCGCTTTTTTCGAACGAGCTTGATCATTTCATTTTGAACCAAACTAATCAATCGATTCGCCTCCTGTCATTTCGATAAATAAATCTTCAAGAGTTGGAAGCTTTCGGTTCATTTCTTTTACCGTTACTCCTGCTTGAATGAGCTGTTTGTTCCACTCTCCCACTTCAGCTTCCTCATAAAACGTCGTGACATATTCTCCCTGCACTTGCACAAAGTCCGTCACTTGTTTTAAGACGTCTATTCCCGCAGGCTGCGGATCTAGCTTCCACAGTAAGCGCTCCTGCTGAGTTAACAGGGTCTTCACCGATTCTGTGTGAATAACTTCTCCTTTTGCAATAATCGCTACTCGGTCACACATCAGCTGAATCTCGCTCAGTAAATGACTGGATACTAAGACGCTTAGACCTTCACTTTCAGCTAAAAAGCGAATAAATTTACGCATGTCCCGAATCCCAGAAGGGTCTAGTCCATTCGTTGGCTCGTCTAAAATGAGCACTTTTGGTTTTCCGAGAAGCGCTTGCGCAATTCCTAAACGCTGCCTCATACCTAAGGAATACGTGCGAACTAAATCGTGGATACGCTCTTGCAAGCCAACTAATGCCACCACTTCATAAATGCGTTCTTCCGTCATAGAAGGAATCATACGTGAAAAATGCTGCAGATTTTCCCAGCCGCTTAAGTATGGATACAGCTCAGGATTTTCAACAATACAGCCGATATGCTCCATCGCTTTTGTAAACTGCTTCGATACGCTGTATCCACAGATAGAAATGGAACCAGCCGTCGGGCGAATCAAGCCGACAAGCATTCGAATCGTTGTCGTTTTACCGGCTCCATTGGGTCCTAAAAAACCGAACACTTCGCCTCTTTTTAATTCAAAATCAATATTTTTGATGATTTCACGTTTTCCTATTACTTTTCTCAGTCCTTTTACTGAAAGCGTTACTTCACTCATATCATTCCCTCCCTTACCACGTAATAAGCGATGCTACACGTTCTGCGATCAGCTTGTAGCCTTTTGCATTCGGATGAAACTTATCAGTATATAAGTAGTCATCTACCTTTAGCTGAAACAAATCAAAGGTCGGAACAAAAACAGTTTGCTTATAATTAGCACTTAATTCACTGCTTTTATAATTCCATTCTCGTACAATAGCCGTTGTCGTTTTTGCATCTTGCAGGTTACTAAACGGATTATATAAACCAATTAAAAAAATCGTCGCGTCTTTATTTGCCGAACGGATGCTTTTTAAGATGCTGTCTACGTTTTTTAAATAGTCATTTTCTAGCTTTTGAATATTGTTTTTATTTAAGTTCTGCAGCGTTTGCCCACCTTGAAATAAGTCATTTCCGCCAATGGTAATCAAAACGGTATCTGCAGACTTAATCTGCCGCTGAATCTGCTGCTGCTTTACTTGACTTGCCAGCTGCGAAGACGTTTGACCTTTTATACCAAAGTTACTTAAGAGAATTTTTTTCTTCGTTTTTTCTTCAAGATTATCTTTTAAATACCCAACGTATCCTTTTCCCGCTGCGTCTCCTGTTCCTCTTGTCAGTGAATCTCCTAAAGCGACAATCGTATAATTCTTGGTGCTTTTGTTACTGCTGCTTGTTTCTTGCTTCGGCTTTGGCATTTCTTTTACGCTAGCTTTTGAGGCGGTAACATAATCATAAATAGACATTCCAAGCCCTGCTGCAAACAGCAGACACGAAATAATCGAAATAAGGGATACAATCCATACCCACTTTCCTTTCGCTTTCACTGGCTGCACTCCTTTTCGTCTTTTTAGTTATCTTTTTTTAGAGCTTCAACTGTTTTTAGTAACGCCGACCAGTCTAAATGACCCCAGCCATTTTCAATTCCTTGTTCATAATGACCTTTCACAAGCTCTCCTAACGGAAGCGGAGCGGACACTTTTTTGGCTGCATCAATAGCCAAGTTTACATCTTTTAGTCCAAGCTCCAGCTTAAATCCGGCTGGATCAAAGTCTCTTTTAGCAATTAAATTGCCGTAATTTTTATACACAGGAGATGCAAATAAGCTATTAACCACTTCAAGAAACTGCTCCGCTTGCATGCCATACTGTTCTACCATGACTACTGCTTCAGAAACAGCTTCTAACATCGATACTAATAAAAAATTATTGCCAAGCTTAGCTACATTTGATAAGTAAGGCTCGTCTCCTACAGTGAAAATAGTTTGACCAATCGCTTCAAACAGCGGCCAAACATGCTCTCTTGCTTCTTTATTACCTGCAACTATTACTTTGAGAGCCGCGGCAGCTGCTGCGTCGGGGCGACCTAAAACGGTCGCTGCAACAAAATGCTGTCCTGATGCAGCATGTGTGCTTGTTAATTTTTCCGATAAATCTACGCTAATAGTACTCACAGAAACGTGAATACCGCCTTCTTGAAGGCCTGCAAGTACACCGACTTCTGAAAGCGTTACTTCTTCTAAAGCCTCATCATTTGAAAGAATCGTAAAGACAAGATTCGCTTCTTGTGCTGCTTGAGCAGGTGTCTCCACAACCTTTGCTCCTTTTTTCACAAGACTTTCCGCCTTTGAAGCAGTGCGGTTATAAATCACAAGTTCATGACCCGCTTTTATCATATTTTCCGCCATCGGTAATCCCATATTTCCTAAACCAATTAAACCCACTTTCATCTTTACCACTCCATTTCAGCACTCAGTATGTACATTTATACTTGTTTTCTACCTTTAGAAAAACCATATTTTCATTATTATATAACTACAGTAAAAGCGAATACAAAGAATAGCCTTTCTAAAATGTTCAAAATGTGACATTTTTTAGACATAATTTATAAAAAACTTGTCTAAAAAATACGAATGGTTTTTAAATAAAGCGCTTGCAAACATAGGAAATTTCTGCTAAGATATAAGAGAATTATTTTTGTTCGGTGGGGATGTATGAGTATTGTCACTTTTCGTCTTTAGATTTGAGCAAGAATAGTACCACAATGTGCGAGTCCGCACGAGGAGGCAACAATTATGGAACAAGGTAAAGTAAAATGGTTTAACGCAGAAAAAGGTTTTGGATTCATCGAGCGCGAAGGTGGAGACGATGTATTCGTACACTTCTCAGCAATCCAAAGCGAAGGCTTCAAATCTTTAGACGAAGGTCAAGCTGTAACATTTGACGTAGAACAAGGTCAACGCGGACCTCAAGCTGCTAACGTTCAAAAAGCATAAGAAACACAACATATCAGAAACAGATCCTTTAAAGGATCTGTTTTTTTGTGTACAAACATAAAAAAGCCCTGTTTTTCAACAGGGCCAGTCGGTACAAATACAGAAGTAAAGTTAATGGTACTCTTAGTATAGCACAAGATCATAACAATCTATACGAAATAATAAAATAAAACTTTCATCCGGCACGTTTAGCTATGTTTATAGCTATTCCAGACTCTCTAGAGCGCTCGCAAATCGTTTAATTCCTTCTCGAATAACCTCTTCTTCCCCTCTGCCAAACGTAAAGCGAATAGCTCCGCTTTGAGAACTCAGCACGCTTCCTGGGACAAAGGCTACTCCTTTTTTAAGCGATTCTTCCAATAGACGATAGTCATCGACCGGCTGATTCACTTTGCACCATAAGTGAATCCCGCCTTGAGGCGAATCAAAAGATACTTTTGATCCAAGCAATTCGTTCAGACTCGACGACAGGGCATACTCTTGCTTTTTGAGCTCTTGTCTAAGCTTTTCAATATGAGAAGAAAATGTAGGAGAATCTAAGAATTGATAAGCAATCCACTGCGGAAAGATGCTGTGGCCAAAATCAATTTGCTGCTTAGCGTCTGCCAGGCGCTGAATTACTTGCTCCGGCCCCACTATCCAGCCGATTCGAAGGCCTGATGCCACAATTTTAGAAAGCGAGCTGATATAGAGGACATTTCCGTTCTCGTCCATCGATTTCAGCGTTTGATGTACATTGCCGTCAAATGCCGTGAGTGAATAAGGATCATCTTCAATAAGCGGAATACCATATTCTGAAGAAAGCTCTAAAAACCGCTTTCGGCGCGCTTCTGATAACACAATACCGGTCGGGTTTTGATAATATGGATTTAAAAAAACCATTCGAATGCGATGCTTTTTATGTAATTCTACTAAGTCGTCCGGGTTGGCTCCATTTTTATCTACAGGCAGCAAAAACGTTCGTAGACCTGCTGATTGAAAGAGCGGCAGTGAATAGCTATAGGACGGATCTTCAATCGCTACTGCATCCCCTGGTTTTAACAAACACTGCACAATCAAATGAAGTGCTTGCTGTGCACCTGATGTAATTAGAATAGAATTGGAGTCAGTGGAGATTTTCCGGTACTCATGAACATGAGCAGCAATAGCATCACGCAAACGTTCATTGCCGTGGGGATGATCATAGCCTAAATGTTCATTAAAAGGCATGCCCGCTAATATTTGCTGAAAATCTTCGCTTGGAAATAAGCTAGGAGCTAACTCTCCGCTGGCTAAGTTCACAAAATCTGTTCGCAAAGCCTCGCTTCTGATTCGCTGTACGAGCGGTAAATTAGGCAAAAATGAACCGTCTTCTACATATCTCCCCCAGTTTGGAATACGTTTTCGGGAAATTCCCCAGATGCTCGAACTAACTCGCGTGCCGCTTCCTTTTTTACGTTCTACGATTCCAAGTGCCTGCAGCTCTTCATAAGCAGCTACTACCGTGCTTCTGTTCACGTTGAGCTCAGCGGCAAGCGTTCGTTCTGATGGCAGCATAGAATCCGGCGGAAAAGCTCCCGATGAAATACAGCTTTCAATATATTCTGCAATTTGTTTATAAATCGCTTTTTTGCTAGCGCGATCTGGTCTCCAGTTCATGCGGCGTCAGTCCTTACATTTAAACTTTCTTATTAGTAGTTTATCCTTTATCTCTCTTATCTTAAAGAAGTTTTATAAAAAAAGACCATCCAATTCGGCATTTTTTTGCTCATCCACTTTACAAAAATATGATATCACTACTTTTCATTTGTTAGTATTTAAGTTTACATAATAATTTTATAGTTAATTAAATTATATTCACCAGCACAATAAAAAATCCGAACGAAGTTGATTCTCCATTAAGAGTCTCGATTCATCGTTCGGATCTTTACTAAGTCACAGCCTCTTTTTTATAGAGGAGGTAAATCTAGCTTGCCTTCTTGAAACAATTCTTTCACCATGTGCTTGGCATACCCTGTTGCTTGCCCTAGCGTAATCTTTGCTGGCATAGGCGCTTCATTTGCATCGACGATTACATCGATAATGCACGGTTTATTCTGTCTAACTGCACTTTCAAAAGCCGGCAGCAGCTCGTCTTCCTTTTCTACTCGGTAGCCAACACCTCCGCAGATATCTGCATACCTAGCAAAATTCGGATTTGTTAAATCTGTCCCAAATTCAGCATTTCCCATTACTTCTTGTTCAAATTTAATCATGCCGATTTTATGATTGTTAAATAGCACTACGACTAGCGGAAGATTGTATTTAACGGCTGTAATAAAATCTGCCATTGTCATCGCAAAGCCGCCGTCTCCACATACCGCAAACACCTGCTTCTCGGGATAAGCAATTTTTCCAGCAAGTGCGCCCGGCAGCCCGCAGCCGAGAGTCGCTAGCCAGCTTGAAATCACAAACTGCTGATTTGTCATACGAAAATGACGCGCCATCCATACTGTGACGTTTCCTACATCTACAGACAAGACCGCGTTATCATCCGCTACGTGCTGAAGCGCTCGAATCACTCGCTGAGGCTTGATAGGTACACTTTCTTTGGCTTCTTGGCTATCAAGCTGATTCCACCACTTTTTCATACGTTCTTGACTTTGCTCTAAAAACTGGCGATGCTCTGAGCGGCCAACGTTTTCTAAAAACCACTGAATCGTTGCTTTCGCTTCTCCTGCAAGCCCTGCATCTACAGGATATCTTTTGCCAATTTGTGCAGGATCAATATCAATATGAATCGTTTTCGCATGGTCTGGCAAAAAGCCTGTAAACGGATAGGACGTCCCAATCATGATGAGCGTATCCGCTTCTTGCATCGCTTCATACGCTGGCTTTGTCCCGATTAATCCAAGTCCTCCGAGGCAATATGGATGTTCATCCGGTATTGCGCCTTTTCCAGGAAGCGTAAGGACAATAGGTGCTGCGATTTTTTCTGCAAATGCAAGCAGCTCTTCTCTCATTTCATGTGTGCCTCGACCGGCTAGGATAACCGGACTTTCCGCTTTACCAATCAAATCTTTTGCTTTTTCAAGATCTTCTCTATGGGGAAAAATGTCTTGTTTGACAATTATGCTTGATGTTTCTCGTGCTTCTGATCCAACTTCAAAACGAGGAATATCATCGGGAATGGTTAACACAGCCACACCTTTTTTAGCATACGCTGTTCGAATCGCTTGATTGACAACAGTCGGAAGCTGCTCAGCGGACATGACTCGCTGGTTATATACAGCCACATCATCGAACATTCTCTCTAAATTAATTTCTTGAAACGCATCGCTGCCGATGAGATCTGATTCTACTTGCCCCGTAAGTGCTAAAACGGGCGCTTTGTCTAATTTGGCATCATATAAGCCATTTAGTAAATGAATTGCTCCCGGTCCGGCAATAGCCGTACATACACCGATTTTACCCGTTAGCTTCGCATATGCAGCTGCTGCGAGAGCTCCCGCTTCTTCATGCCTTACTTGAATAAATTTAATTTTATCCTGGGCTTTGCGAAGCGGTTCAATAATTGAATTAATGGAGTCTCCTGGCATGCCGTAAATATGATCAACGCCCCATTCAATTAGCAGTTCAATCAGTTTTTCTCCAGCTTTTTGTTTAAACATATGACTACCCCTTTCTTCTTATATATAGAGATAGTGTGACCTGATACGCTCTTTCTTACTTATTTTCAGCCGTATAATTTTCGTTTTCTTTCGTTAAAGGAAGGCAACATCTTCGTTAAATTTTCTTCATTCCTTGCAATTATCATTATCTTTTGCTATTCTATAAGAAGAATTATTTTTGTTCGGCAACAATCGATAGGTGAATACTTTCGTCTTAAAGATTTTGATCATGAGCAAGGATAGTAATACAATGTGTGCATAGCACACGAGGAGGCAACATTCATGGAAAAAGGTACAGTAAAATGGTTTAATGCAGAAAAAGGTTTCGGATTTATCGAGCGCGAAAACGGCGACGATGTATTCGTACATTTCTCAGCAATCCAAAGCGAAGGATTCAAATCTTTAGACGAAGGTCAAGCTGTAACATTCGACGTTGAAGAAGG
>NZ_JYOO01000009.1 GCF_000956595.1 Priestia aryabhattai B8W22
CTTTTTTTAGATAATATTCTCTTTTCCAGAAGGGGAGGAAGTCGATTCTCTCTCCCAACATTCAATATTTTGATTGTTTTCTAACGCATCTTTATAAAAGACTGGATTTTTTCCTGCCTTTTTCTGCTGAGTATAGTCATGCAAGGCAGAAAACGCCACTTTCGATAATAGAAAAATAGCAATTAAGTTCACCACTACCATCATCCCCATAAATAAGTCTGCCAAATTCCATACAAGCTGAAGCTGAGCGACCGATCCAAAAATAACCATCGCTAAAACACCTATACGATAAGACCAAAGCCACATCTTATTTGAATTTAAAAATTCAATATTCGTTTCTCCATAATAGTAATTGCCAATTAACGTACTAAAAGCAAATAGAAATACCATAATAGCTAAAAACCCTGACGCCCAAGAACCGATATGTGTACTAAGAGAAGCTTGCGTTAATTCAATGCCGCTTAGTCCCTGCTTATAGGCGGGGGATAAGAGAACGATAAATGCTGTGCTTGTACAAATCACGAGTGTGTCCGTCAAGACACCAAATGCTTGGATAAGACCTTGTTTCACTGGGTGACTCGTCACGGCAGTTGCCGCCGCGTTGGGAGCACTTCCCATCCCTGCTTCATTGGAAAACAGTCCGCGCTTTACTCCGTTGATTAACGTTGCACCAATTGATCCCCCAAGCGCCTGTTCAAATCCAAATGCATTTTTCACAATTAGAGATAGAACCGCAGGCATTTGATCAATATTTTTAAAGATAATGAACAGAGCCATTCCAATGTATAAAACGGCTAATACAACAACGATGTATTCCGATATCTTGGCGATGCGTTTGATCCCGCCAAAAATAATTACCGCAAATATAACTGTCATAACAATCCCAATCAATAAGCGGCTCGTTCCGAAAGAGTTCTCAAATGCCAGCGTAATCGTATTAGACTGCACAGCGTTAAACACCAGGCCAAATGATAGTGTAATGAGTACAGCAAATAGTCGCCCATCCATCTTTTATTAACCCTTTTTCCATATAATAAGCGGGTCCTCCTCGAAATCCGTTTGACCCTTTTACTTTATAGATTTGAGCGAGTGTACTTTCTACAAAACTTGATACTGAGCCGATAATGGCAATAATCCACATCCAAAATACAGCACCCGGACCACCAAGAGCAATAGCAATCGCTATGCCGGTAATATTTCCTGTTCCTACTCGAGCTGCCATGCTTATGCAGAAAGCTTGAAACGGGGAGACTCCCCCATCTTTAGCCGCTCGTCCTTCTTTCAAAACAAGTACCATTTCTTTCAACATGCGAAACTGCAAAAAACGGGAGCGAACCGTAAAATAAATACCGATTGATACAAGTAAAATAATTAATAAATTCGACCAAAAAAAATCATTGATGACACTAATTACACTTTCGATTGCTTGTTGCACGCCTATCACCTCATTAAAAAATTTGGTAGAACAAATGCAAAACATGAAAGTTTTTTCTCTTGGTGTTTATATTATTGAAGCGAGTGAAGAGTACGTAAATAGACTAAAAAATACTCAAATCCCATTCTTTTGCGATTTTTTTTAGCAGCGTAACGCCTTTTACGCTATTTCCATACTCATCAATAGCTGGACTGTAAATTCCGATACCGCATCCGTCAGGAAATGGAGACTGCTTTTTCGTATTAGGTGGCACCAATGACATGATTCCTCCTGATACACCGCTTTTAGCTGGCATACCAACAAATGCCGCAAACTTTCCTGAGGCATTATACATACCGCACGTAAGCATGAGCGCTTTTGTTAATTTAGCTACTTCTTTTGGAATTACTTGTTTGTGAAACACTGGATGATATCCGTCTAATGACAGAATTAATCCGATCAGCGCAATATCTTCAGTCGTTACTTCAATTGAGCACTGCTTTAAGTAAACCTCTAGAACTTCTTCTACTTCTCCTTGTAAGTAGTTTGTTTCTTTTAAATAGTAGGCAAGCGCACGATTTCGATGAGACGTTTGCCATTCTGATTCAAAGACGGTTTCATTAATGAGCGGTGTTTTCCCGGTAAGCATTGTTATCACATCAAACAAATAGCTTAATTTTTCTTTTGCCGTCTCCCCAGATAAAAGAGATGAAACCGTTAAAGCACCGGCGTTAATCATAGGATTGAACGGCTTTCCTGGTTTATGCATTTCCAGTCTTATAATAGAATTAAATGCATCTCCAGTCGGCTCTACATCCACTCTCTCTAGTACATAAGGAATGCCGCAGCATAAGCAAGCTGCTATAAAGCTAATGACTTTAGAAATACTTTGAAGAGTAAATACCGCTTCATAATCCCCAGACTGGATAACTGTTCCGTCAGCACCAATCAAACAAATACCTAATTGAGACGAGTCCATATCTTTCAGAGCGGGGATATAATCAGCCGTTTTTCCTTCTGACGAAAATTCTTTTATTTGTTGCACCCACTCATGTAACCGATCTTTTGCAGTGAGCTGTAAGTGAGACATTTCCTGTTCTATTTCTCTTTTCATTAAAATCACCTCATCACTTCATTAACTTTTTATTTTAAAGCGCTTTCATAAAGCGCGATTTCATTTTCATTTTTAATGTACAATGCAACCTACGAGAGCATACAAAAACCTACAAAATTTTTTGGAATTATATTTTTATCTTTGGCACTCTTCTCCATTGTGCTGGACGCTGTCACAATGTATACTAATTCACGAATCACTTCAGGAGGTGTAATTATCTGAATTTTAAATCTTTCATTCGAAAAGATCCGTACATTTTATTGCTCATGCTCATTACTGTTCCGCTGGCAGGAGAGCTAAAATTTTATCCGTTAAATGAAACATTTCGAATTACATTTGGAGCTCCTACATTTTTCTTTTTCCTATTGCTTTTAAAACGAAAAACCGTTTTATCCGGCGGCTTGTTAACTGCTTTAAGCGTCGTTCTCTTTCGCATCATGCTCGATTATATCACTCTCGATCATTTTCAATTTGCGGCTTCTGCACATACGCATTACCCTACGTTTTTCTTTTACTTTACGTATGCACTTTTATTTTTTATTTTTAAAGTAAGCCGCATGAACTATAGTGCTATTGTGATTGGATTGATTGGACTCATCATTGAAATAGCTGCTGATATAGTCGAACTAACTGCGCAGTATATCGTTTTGCACACAACCATTCATGTTGATTCATTATCCGATATGGCCGTTATTGCTTTTGCTCACAGCTTCATTGTGCTTAGCTTTTTTAATATGATGACAATTTATGAATCACAGTCACGAGAACGTCAAATTCGCAAACAAAATGAGCACATGCTAATGCTTATTACAAGCCTTTATGAAGAAACTGTTCATTTAAAAAAGACCCTTCATAATACAGAAGTGATTACAAAAGCTTCGTACGATTTATACCGTGTATTAAATCAGCAGGAAAAAGATCATTCTGTGCTAAATCAATCGCTCAGCAAAAAAGCGCTTCGGATTGCAGGAGATATTCACGAAGTAAAAAAAGACAATCAGCGTATTTTTGCGGGCTTATCTAAAACAATTTCAAATGAAAGCTTTCAAAATTATATGAAAACAGAGGAATTAATCGAGCTGATCGTACGCATCAACAAAAAATATGCCGATTCTCTTCACAAACAAATTAGCTTTTTTTCTTCTGTCACCGGGGAACATTTCAGCTACCACGTTTACACTATTTTATCGATCATTAATAATTTGGTAGCAAACGCAGTGGAGGCGATTAAAAATGAGGGAATGATTGTTTTATCCGTACATAGACAAGCTGAACATGTAGAATTTCATGTACAAGATGATGGTCCTGGCGTGCCTTTGAAGTACGAAAAAGCTATTTTCGAACCTGGCTTCACCTCAAAATATGATCAATTTGGAAACCCCTCTACTGGAATTGGCCTTTCTTACGTAAGAGATATTGTGCAAGAACTTGGAGGTACGATTGAAGCTAAATATGGAGATAACGGGATGATTTTTATCATTCAAATACCTCTTTGTAGTCTAATTCAGAAAGGATGAGTTTATGCGATTTTGTATTACAGATGATGATTCAGCCATTCGTTCAACGCTCAGTCAGCTGATTGAAGATGAGGATTTAGGAGAAGTTGTAGAAGAAGTCGTAGACGGAAGCTTTTTAGATGCCTCTACGTTAAATTTAAAGCAAATTGATATTTTATTTATTGATTTACTTATGCCAGGACGAGACGGAATCGAAACGATCCGTCATTTAAAAGATTCATTTAAAGGAAAAATGATTATGATTTCACAGGTAGAGTCCAAAGAATTGATAGGAGAAGCCTATTCATTAGGAATTGAATACTATATTACAAAACCAATTAATCGAATTGAAATTTTAACGGTTATTCGAAAAGTAATTGAACGAATCTCTCTTGAGAAATCAATCGATGATATTAAAACCTCCTTGAATAGTTTAGCGACAGCTCATCACGCTTCCCCTTCAAGTCAGCCGATAACGAAACAAGCTCATCTATACGATGTAGGGAAATTCTTATTAGCCGAATTAGGTATTGTAGGAGAAAATGGTGCAAAAGATTTACTGGATATTTTACAGTTTCTGTACACTTATGACCAAAGAGAAAGTGTGGAAAAACATTTCCCTTCTCTAAAAAATATTTTTGTGAATGTCGCTGAGAAAAAATTGGGCGCTCACGCGTCTTCCATTGAAATTAATCGTGAAACCAAGGCTTGTGAACAGCGAATAAGACGAGCAGTTACTCACTCACTGAATCACTTTGCTTCTATTGGATTAACAGATTTTTCAAATCCAAAGTTTGAAAATTACGCTTCTAAGTTTTTTGACTTTACAGCCGTTCGCAAAAAAATGAAAGAATTGCAGGGAGATTCTAAAATTTTGCCGATTCGCATTAACACCAAAAAGTTTATTCAAATATTCTTTTTGGAAGCCAAGCGTTTGTTAAATCAGGAAAAAAGCTGGTATTGACAGAAAAGACGGAAAAGGTGCAGATCCCTCTTTCCGTCTTTTATATTAATTGATTCAGTTTCACTAAGGCAGGCCCATATATAGTACGCAGAAGCAGCGTCTCTTCGCCTTTTGCATATTCCGTTAGAGAAAAGGCTCCTTTTTCTGTTTCTACCTGTACATCTACAGAAACTGAGCACCTCTTTAGCTCACTGACTATCATTTCCGCTTGTTTCACCGACAAATATGAAGAAAGGCGAATAAGTACATCTAAATCACTGGTTGTCGTGACAACTTCTTCACCGCTTGCAAGCTCAAACCCCACACTGCCGGTTGGTCCCCACGCAAATTCCCCAAAAATAATAGCCACCTCTTCTAAAGCGCGTATAGCTGGCATGTTTCTGGACTGGCCGTTTTGAAAAAGTGAAACGAGATTTTCCGGCCTAATTGTTTGTTTAATGGCCTCCTCAGATAAAAAAGCACCAAAACGCTGATTTCTTCGTTCTCCTCTTACTCCAACAGGTATCAGTTTATCTCGGTAAACAGCACGCCTTACAACTACAAACGGAGCTTTCGCTAAAGAATGCTCCACCCACTCGGGGATAGGTGTATAACTGATAAGCTTTGCTTCCTCTTTTAACTGAAGCAAATCATGAGCTATATATTCCATTGTTTTTCCAACTCACCTCTTACTAATAAAGAAGCTTTTCGCCCTGCTTTTCTTGCTTGCTCACTGTGCAGCCGGCTGCTTAAATCGTATACACCTTCACGGCGTACATCTTCTACTGCTCCAGTCAAAATATCTTGAATCGTTTGAACGTCGCGCTCTGTGGGCTGCTCTGCTTGAATACCGCTAATCAGCTCATATAAAGCACCAAGTGAAGCAAATGACTCAATATCATAGGCCATGGAAGGGACTTTCTTTGAAGCTTCTTCAAGTTCTTTGATGCTTCTTTTGGTAATGCGTGCAGCCGACTGTTTGGACATGGCGTGAACATTCACTCCTTCATCTTTCAAAGCCAATATCCGATTTGATTGGTATCCATGAGCCAAAAACGCTCCTGAAATTGCTTTTCCGACAATTAACGTAATAACCGGATGACCTGCTAAGCGCGCTGCTGCATAAGCATCAGCCGCAGCACCGCAAGCATAGTGAATACCTAGAAGTTCTTCATGATATCCATAGGCTTGACTCGGCACATCCACAATGGCAATTATAGGACGCGGAGATTGATTTCGATCTTCTTTTATGACTTCACGAACGTGCTTGGCAATTGCCCATCCTTCATCTAGTCCTACTTCGCCTTTTCGTGCACGTAAGAAACGATTATAAGGATTAGGCACAACCGATATATATCGGACCTTTTCTCTTCCTAGTAGTGCGTCTTTATAAAGAACGGAAGGAATTTCAAAATCTGCTTCTTCATCATTTATTAAAGCGTTAATCCACACGCGACCGCGGCTGTTGGGCATGCTACCTGGAACTTCGTTCAACGAGTAAGAGACTGTTAAAGGGATATGTTCATTTTTTGTTACTTTATACAATTCTTGAAATTGATCAGGAGCCATTTTTTCTGAAGGATCAACCTTACTAAGCAAATGTCTGTAAAAATCTACTTGTTCTGTTTTACTAGCTACTTTTTCTTTTTTGTGAAACGTCTCTTGAACCGCCCGTTGAATAGCAGTAACATCATCCTGTGCTAAGGCATCTGCAAACCCCGTTTCATAGCGTTGAATACCGCCAATCGTTTTCCAGATTAAGCTTCGGTCTCTTGCATCAAACTCTTCAACTCCCGCTTCTTGTTCAATCACTTCGGGGCCGTTAAGACCAAACCTTGCTTCTTTTGTCATAATGAGATAACTAAAGAGTGAAGCAGTGATAGACATCCCTCCAAAGCAGCCTACATTTCCTGAAATAACGCCGACAACAGGCGTATGCTCACGCAGAGCAACTACAGCTGAGCCAATTTCAGATATCGACAAAAGTCCATAATTCGCTTCTTGCAGCCTTACCCCTCCTGTATCGAATAGAAAAACAGGTCTAACAGGAACACCTTTTTTGTGATTATTAAGAGCTAATTCTAAAGCTCCTGCAATTTTAGCTCCCGATACTTCACCGATGCCTCCTCCTTGAAACCCTCCTTCTATTGAAATGACAACTGCTGGCTCCCCTGCTATCAGCCCACTTGCTATAATGACGCCATCATCGCTTTGAGGAACAATATCTTGCTTAGGTAAATGAGGCGATTCGATCCCGTCAAAAGGGCCGAGCAGCTCACGGAATGTGCCTTGATCTAAAATTGCCTGCGCTCGTTCTCTTCCATTTAACTCAATAAAGCTTTGATTATTTACTCCCATTTTCACTCACCTCCAAAGCTTGTGCAAGACGCAAAGCGACTACACCAGGCGTAGCACCAAAATCATTAATTACAATTTTCGCTTGAATTGTATGAACACTAAAGAACCGGTCTAATACAGCTTTCCAGGTTTCACTAAACCCTTCACTTCCTGTTCGTACTGATACGTGAGCCTGTTCTTCATCAGAAGGAACCATTAAAATTTCTAAATCCCCTGAACCAACAACGCCTACATGTGCGCGCTGAGTTAACTTTCGATCGGCTTTGTATTTAAACACTAACGTTTCCATTGGCCACTCCTCCCTGCAGACGTTTACGATTTTTTAAAAAGAGATATTCGATCTAAAAATAATACAGCAGCCAGCAAATCTGCACTTCCACCTGGAGAAGCGTTAGATGATAGAAGAATAGTATCTAACGCTTCTAGCCGCTGTTTTCCTATTGGTGTAGATACCCCTCCAGCTTCTAATACATTGGATGCCGCCATTTTAACCTCCTCTAACACAACCGGACCCGCACGATGCAAAATACACGTATCATCAAGATTGGCTATTAGTGTTACTAAAGTATCAATCCTCGCTGATGTTTCATGTATGCCTAGCTTGCGAGCCTTATGTAAAGCAGGCAAGCCTATATGAATCACGCGTGGAAATCCTTGCTTCGCCTCTCCAGCCGCTCCTTTTGCGCCATACTGTTTTTTCACACGGAGTCCATTAGATGAATGCAGAGGACAAAAACGATCTGCATAACGAGCAATTTGTCCTGCAGTTTCTGTAATGGATGCAGGTGATGCTTGAATGCCGCAAACCGCTGTTGCAGAAGCAAGTAGACCTAATGCCCAAATAGCTCCTTTGTGTGTATTAACACCATCCGTAGCCGTGTACATAATTTGTTCGCCTTCGCGTCCAATTCGAGCAATTTCTTCCCTTAGTAACTGACTTGGCTGCTTTCCTTGACTATATAATGCAATCTGTGAAAAGGTCGGTTGTAAAGCATAAGCAGAAGTTAACAGCGTTTCAATATTCATATCTTGATGAGATCCAGTTGTTGCTGCATCTACAAGTCCAGGCTTAGGTGTAAGCACCGCCTCATCAACCAGAGCAGTAACTGCCATTTTAGCTATTAGACATGAGTAAAACACAGCTGGTCTTGGCTCTTCTTGAATACTCTGAATACGCATATTCCTTACCAGCTCCTAAATTTAGCAGGGGGATTGTACAAGCCACCTGACCATTCTACTAAATCTTCTACACTTCTCGCCGCCAATAATGAACGCTTTGCTTCCGTACGGCGAATCTGTAAATCTTCCGGAAAAGCCACTAGGCCATCTCTGCGCATTCTTTCTACTTTATTTTGGTTATGCCGTAACCCTATAGGCGTTACCCCTGCTACGGCTTCAAGCGCTGCTTTTCTTTCTTCCAAGCTTTGTGCTTTATATAAATAAGCAATTCCTTCTTCGGTCACGACATGTGTCACATCATCCCCGTAAATCATAACAGGAGCGGTAGCTAAATTTGCCTGTTTAGCTACATTTATTGCATCCAAAGATTCAACAAAAACAGGCTCATTTCCCGATTGAAAGGTTTCAACCATTTGAACAACTAGCTTTCTGCCTCTTGCTAGTTCGTGCTGCTCGTTTATCATATCCAACCAAGCAGGCGTAGAATGTCGGCGGCCTCTAGGATCATGCCCTATGTTAGGCGCTCCGCCAAATCCTGACAAACGTCCGGATGTGACGGTAGAAGAATTTCCTTCTCCATCTATTTGCAAAGTTGATCCTACAAAAGCATCTACCGCATATTGACCAGCCACTTGACACATCGCACGGTTTGAACGCAGACTGCCGTCGCGTCCTGTAAAAAACACATCTGGACGCGCTGCTGTGTATTGTTCCATTCCTACTTCTCCGCCAAAGCAGTGTACGCTCTCAATCCATCCGCTTTCAATCGCCGGAATTAACGTAGGGTGAGGGTTCAGAGCCCAGTTCTTGCATATTTTTCCTTTCAGTCCTAACTTTTCTCCATAAGTAGGCAGCAAAAGCTCAATTGCAGCTGTATTAAAGCCAATTCCATGATTTAATGATTGTACGCTGTGGCGCTCATAGATACCTCGAATCGTCATCATAGCCATTAAAATTTGGAGCTCTGTAATATGACGAGGATCTCGCGTAAATAAAGCTTCCAATTGATAAGGCTGATCCGCCACGACGACACAATCAATCCAAGAAGCCGGAATATCAACTCGCGGAAGTTCTTCAACAAGTTCATTTACCTGCACAATGACAATTCCGTCTTTAAACGCTGTTGCTTCAATAATCGTCGGCGTTTCTTCCGTATTTGCTCCTGTATATAAGTTACCTTGTGCATCCGCTTTATCGGCAGCCACTAATGCAATATTGGGAATTAAATCAATGAAAAGACGTCCGTAAAGCTCTAGATATGTATGAATTTCCCCCATTTTCAACGTGCCATCTTCAATCATTTGAGATACGCGAAGACTTTGAGCACCTGCGTACGAAAAATCAATTTTTTCAGCAATTCCTTTCTCGAATATGTCGAGATGTTCCGGCCGTGAAATACTAGACATAATCATATGAAGGCCGTTTATTTTATCAGCGCTTACTTCATTCAGCGCCTTTGATAAAAAAGATGCTTGCTTTTGATTGTCTCCTTCAAGCACTACTTTATCTCCGGGTGATATAAGCAATTCTAACGCTTCAATAATGTGTGCATTAACCAATAACTTTCCTTTAAGAAGATGGTCTATTTTCGCAAGGCGGGCTGCTTTTTGATTTCGGCGAGTTGTCCATGATTTTGAAGTTTTTTTTATGCCACTCATGTTCTAGCTCCTTTCTTCTATTCCTAAATTAAGGCGCTTACATTTTTTCTTTTTCCATTAGAATTAACACAGATTTCATGGTAGATTCGGCTGCAGAAATAGCCCTTGCTTCCGGAAAGCTCTTAGCAGTCAAATCCGTTAGTACTCTTCCGGGAGCCATTTCAATGTATAATCTTGTACCCATTTCATACATAACTTCCGTAGCATCATGCCAACGAACGGGCAGGGCAACACTCGCTGCCAGATCTTCCTTAATATCAGCAGCTTTCCATAATTTCCGAGCTTTACAATTACCTATAAAAGGAACGACCGGGGCTTTTCCTTTCACTTCCGTTATTATTTTTCGTAATTCGCTCGAAACTCCTTCCATAAGAGGACAGTGAGAAGGCACCGTTACATGAAGCATTTTAGTTTTTCTAGCCCCTTTTTTAGATGCTTTTTCAAGAACTTTCTCAATTGCTTTTAAGGTGCCAGAAATCGTTATTTGATCAGGAGCATTTAGATTCGCTACGTAAACAGGAGCTGCATCAGTTGATATTTCATGTACAATAGAGAGAAGCTGATGTTCGCGCAGTCCCATTACAACCCCCATACCATAACCATCAGGATAAGCATTTTCCATCAGTTCCCCTCTTTTTTTCACAAGAAGAAGAGCTTCTTTAAAAGATAACACTTCAGATGTAACTGCTGCTCCAAACGCCCCTATTGAATGCCCTCCTACCACGTCTGGCGAGTATCCTTTGTTTTTAAAAGACCTAGCCGTAGCCACCCCTGCAATAAAAAGACATATTTGAACGTTTTTATTATATTTTAATCTTTCTGACGAATCTAACGATAACACGTCTTGATTTAAAGCCTCACTTGCTTCTTCAAACGTAGTGGCTAATCCCCATTTATTTTTTATATCATGAAGCATACCAGCATATTGTGCGCCTTGTCCTGGAAATAAAAATGCAACACTCATCGTATTTCTCCTTTCGACTTTATATCATCCAAGGAGATAATGGATAATTTTATTATAAAGAACATAGGATCAATAACTCTAATACATATTTCTTATATATCCTATAACTTAAAATCTATATAAAAAGAGATTGAGACATAATGAATCAATGGAATCTAAAGATGAACTAATTGGATAAAGGAGCTTATATGGCCCGCTTGTTCCATCGCGGTTGATTTCCATGCAAGACTTTGCTTTCCGCGGGCGGCCGGTGAGCCTGTCGCTAAGCTCCTGCGGGGTCTCACCTATTCCGCTTTTCCCGCAGAAGTCTTCGTCTTGTCCTCCAATCAACCGCTAGAAGCAACTACATACATAAAATCTACGTTCATCCTACCCATAAAAAAATCCGAACGAGTTAGATTCTCCATTAAGAATCTCGATTCATCGTTCGGATTTCCCTTTAACTAAACTACTTTTGTCCCAGCCTCTTTTTGTTTGCTACATATGAGACGGCAAACGCGGAAGCACTTCTTCTCCTTTTATAGCTAAGAGATCATCGCAAAAGGCGATGATCTCTTGTTTTATTTTGCTTTTGCTTCTATTGAGCGGCTCCATGCGGTTAATAAGACCGCTCCTAAAACCATCACTCCCCCAATCCAAGGAGTATGAACAAGACCAATGGAATCAACAATCAGGCCGCCTACAAAAGAACCAATAGCAATTCCAACATTAAATGCAGCAATATTAAGCGCAGAGGCTACGTTCACTGCTGAAGGGACATACTTTTCAGCTAAGTTCACGACCAGCACTTGCAGTCCAGGTACGTTCATAAATGCCAATAAGCCCATGGCAAAAATCGTAATTGTTCCCGCTACTTTAAACGATGCAGTAAACGATAAAATAACTAAGATAACTGCTTGAATTAAAAACATCCAAAATAATGCTTTTAACGGGTTTTTATTCGCAGCTTTTCCTCCGACCGTATTTCCGATGGCTACTGCTACACCATATACCAGTAGCAAGATACTAACCGCGCTTGGTGCGTACCCTGTTAGCTTTTCAAGAATAGGTGCTAAATACGTATAAGCTACAAACGTCCCGCCATATCCTAAGGCGGTAATAGCAAACGATAGTAAAAGCGGCCCGTTTTTCAAAATTTCCAATTGATCACTAAATTTTGCCGGCGGCGCTTCTTTTAAGTCTTTAGGCACTAAAAGAGCACTTGCAATAATGGCAATAACTCCAAGTAACGCTACTCCCCAAAATGTTGCTCTCCAGCCGAAAGCTTGTCCGATAAATGTACCAAGCGGAACACCAGTAACAGTTGCTACTGTCAAACCTGTAAACATTAAAGCAATGGCACTTGCCCGCTTATCTTCCGGCACCAAATCAGCAGCAATAGTCGCACCGATAGAAAAGAAAATACCGTGTGAAAATGCAGTGATAATTCGTGCTATAAGCAGCAGTCCAAAGCTTGTTGACAAAGCTGCTACTGAGTTTCCTACGATAAAAATAACCATTAATAGCATCAGCAATGATTTTCTGCTCATTTTACTTGTTAAAGCTGTTAATACGGGAGCTCCAAATGCAACTCCCATTGCGTATCCTGAAATTAATAACCCTGCTAGTGTAATGGAAATATTTAAATCATCTGCAAGCGATGATAATAAACCTACTGGAACAAACTCAGTTGTCCCGATTCCAAAGGCGCTAATAGCTAGCGCTAATAGCGGCAAAGCACCGCTTTTTTTACTTTGTTGTGTTTGTGAAAGTGTATTCACTTCTTAACGCCTCCTGTTCGTTATAATAATTTTTCTATAATAGCTTCTCTTACAGCTGATTAGCGCAGGTACCCTTCATATATTCGCTAACCGGCCATCAACAATTGTTATTATGAGCGATGTAAAACCAAAGAAAAAGTACGCACTTTCAAGTGATATAGGTACCTGGAGGTTACAATAAGCGTAAATACTAAAGTCATGAACTATTGGGTATTCTAAAAAAATGCTTACACCTAGAAAATTTTGCTCTATAGTGGTATGATAAACATCAGAAAAAATGCGAAACCATGCATTTAACCGTTATCTCTAGAACAAGGAGAGTTGTTAACGTGAAAAAATATAATATTCCAGTGGAAGCGGCACTAGAAGTCATTGGAGGCAAGTGGAAAGTCGTTATTCTTTGCCACTTAATTAAAGGGACAAAGCGCCCTGGGGAATTAAAAAGGATTATGCCGCGCGTTACACAAAAAGTATTAACGCAGCAGCTTCGCGAACTTGAAGCAGACGGCATCATTGTTAGAAAAATGTACAATGAAATGCCGCCTCGAGTAGAATATTCTTTAACAGATTACGGATGGTCTTTAAAAAGCATTCTTGATTCATTATGCTCTTGGGGAGAACATCATATTGAAAAAACGTATCCTGATAAAGAAGCTGTACTTATGCAGCCTGTAGAAGAAGTCACTGTTTCTAATTAAAAAAAGCTGACTAGATAGTCAGCTTTTTCATTGCCTTACTTTCTTTGTTTTTTCAGACGATGTACGTATTCAGGAGGAGCTCATATGACAGAACAACTTAAAAAGAAAATTAGTCTTCAAGATGCTATCAAACAGCAGCTTGCTAATAAGAAAAATCAATCTTCAAGTAAAGCTCAAAATAGCAGCACGAATCAAGCAACCAAAAAACTGACGAGTCAACAAACAAAAAAAACGAATAATCAGCGAAAGAGAACAGGTGTATAATGAACGGACAAAATAGAAAAGACGTAGCCCCTGGAATTGAAGTCGACATTGTTTTAAAAGCAGATCAGCGTTCTGGGAAACTTACACATGGAACGGTCAAAGACATTCTGACCAATTCAAGCTTTCACCCACACGGCATCAAAGTCCGTTTAACAGATGGACAAGTCGGACGCATAAAAGAAATTTATCCAAATTAAAAAAGCATGTATTCTACATGCTTTTTTAATTTACACTTCAAATAAATCTACTTATCATTTCCTACTTTTGTTAAAATAAAGAAGCACTGTCGTCCCCTTTCTTTCCCTTGAGAATTCACGCAAGGAAGAAAAAGGTGGTGGATAGTCTGAGACAAATCCTCAAGTCATTTTTCCTAGATGCTGAGAATGTTCAGCTCCTAACGGCTTACGTAGAGCTTTTAGGAGCCATAGTCGCTCTTATTTTGCTATTTTTCCAGTAGTAAAATAAGTAATCACCGATAAGTATCGTCTAAAAGGTTCTTCATCCATAAGGCCCGTGTGCTGATTGTCTTTAGGGAATGGTGTTTGGCGGCACTTCCCTATAGTAAAAAGACCGCTTCCTTGCAGAAATGGACAAGGTGTAATCAACTACGGTCGATTATGGGTGCGGGACCTTTTTCTTTATTAGTCTATGTCTTTTTTTCACTTCCCATACACAAAAATAAAAAAACCTCCGAGTTGGCGGTCTCGAAGGTTTTTTCTAGTGAATCGTTTTCGACAAATCCTCATCCGGGCTAACAAGGTTCAGATCTAATAAGGTTATGTGATGAATTTCTTCACCTTACAAGTTAAACTTGTCAAAGCTAAAAATTCATTCGCTTGTTAAGAATAACTGAACGTGCGCTCCGAATTATCATTTTTCCTAGCCTTAGTATATCATATTTGTTGAAAATAGGTAAAAAAAGTGTTCGACAAAGCTTGTCAGCAGCTCTTCACCTATTTCATATTTTTCAAAACAAAAACATTTTACAAATATGAAGGAATTTCATACTATTAGATAAAAGATAGAAGATAGAAGTATTCTGACTTGGAGAGGATTTCAAATGAAGCAACCTCAGTTAGAAAAAGAAATTCGAGCCTTACAATCAGATATTTACCAATTAGCTAAGAAAACAAGTAGCTATTCTCACGGTGAGATTTTAAAATTAAGTCAAAAGCTAGATCAAAAAATTATTAGTTACCAAAAGCTTTTTAACCATACCAAATAAGAGCCGCGTAGGACTTTCACTTGCTATCCCTCAAGTACCATAAACCTACAAATAAAACAGATATGTTTTATTCGAAATAGGTACATCTCTGCTTCCCTAATTAATAGGGAAGTTTTTTATTTAGAAAATTAAAACCTTCTCTTTCCTTTGGTTAGTTGTCATACAAATTGGGTATTCAATCAGTAGGCCTTAAAACCTATCTAAGAAATATAAAGGAGAGAATGCATGATGAGTAATGGTGATACTACCGACACAAAAAAAGGCGCCGATTTACTAGTAGAAAGTTTGGCAAGTCAGAATGTGCCTTATATATTTGGCATTCCAGGAGCCAAAATTGATGGCGTATTTGATGTTTTGAAAGAAAAAGGACCAGAAGTAATTGTGTGCCGCCATGAACAAAATGCTGCGTTTATGGCAGCTGCTATGGGAAGATTGACAGGTACGCCGGGCGTTTGCCTTGTCACATCAGGTCCAGGTGCTGCTAATTTAGCCACTGGCCTTGTCACTGCTACTTCTGAAGGTGATCCAGTGGTAGCCCTAGCAGGAGCCGTTCCAAGAGCAGATCGATTAAAAAAGACGCATCAATCAATGGATAATGAAGGACTATTTAAATCTATAGCCAAATTCAGCGTTGAGGTAGAAGACGCTGCAAACGTTCCGGAAGTGATAACAGACGCCTTTCGCGAAGCTGTTTCTTCTCCTTCAGGAGCATCTTTTGTCAGCTTGCCGCAGGATGTAATGGATAGCGAAACATCAGCTTCCACTCTACCGGTTTTAAAAGCTCCTAGGATTGGCGCTGCTAATTTAGACGCTGTTGCCCAAGCTATACACACTATTCGCACAGCAAAGCTACCTGTTTTGCTTTTAGGTATGAGAGCAAGTAAATCTAAAGCAGTGGAATCAATCCGTCAGCTTGTAGCAGAACATGCCCTTCCTGTTGTAGAAACGTTCCAAGGTGCGGGAGCTGTTTCACGAGAGCTTGAAACTCATTTTTTTGGACGAGTAGGTCTTTTTCGCAATCAGCCTGGAGACGTCTTATTAAAGCATGCTGACGTCGTCTTAACAATTGGATATGACCCAGTTGAATACCCTCCTTCTCTCTGGAACTCAGAAAGTCAAAGAAGTATTATTCATTTAGATGATTTACAAGCACAAGCTGACCATCATTACCAGCCAGAAATTGAGTTAGTAGGAGATATTCCAAGCACAATTGACATACTAGCGGATAAACTTCCACATTTAATACGTTCAAAAGAAAGTGCTTCTTTTTTAAAAACGCTAAAAAGCAAACTAGAACAACCTGACGATCAGTACGAGTTTTCTAATGACACTCACCTTCATCCCCTACAGTTAATTGAAACTCTGCAGGACTTTGTTGAAGATGATACTACCATCACATGTGACGTTGGTTCGCATTACATATGGATGGCTCGTTATTTTCGTTCCTATGAACCTCAGCATTTACTATTCAGCAATGGCATGCAGACGCTAGGTGTTGCTTTACCTTGGGCTATTTCAGCTGCGCTCGTTCGCCCCCATAAAAAAGTTCTGTCCATGTCTGGAGACGGCGGTTTTTTATTTTCAGCTATGGAACTCGAGACAGCCGTTCGGTTAAACTTACCGATTGTTCACATTATCTGGAACGACCAATCCTACGATATGGTTGGCTTTCAACAGCAGATTAAATATGGCCGAAAATCTGCAGTAGAGTTTGGCAGTGTAGACTTTGTTACACTTGCTGAAAGTTTTGGTGCCAAAGGATTTAGAGTTAACTCTCCAGAAGAATTTTCGGACACTCTAGCAAACGCTTTTCACGAACAAGGCCCCGTTATCATTGATGTTCCTGTAGATTATAAAGATAATGAAAAATTAAATACACACCTACTGCCAGATCAAATTAACTGAAAGGACTGAGTAAAGAATGAGCAATAAAGAAAAATTAACGATTCACCAAACTTCCACTATGATTGCTTTATTAGACGGCGTGTTTGACGGTGTTGTCACATACAAGGAATTAGCTAAAAAAGGTGATTTCGGCATCGGTACGTTTAATCAATTGGACGGTGAAATGATTGCCTTTGACGGAGAATTTTATCATATTGCTGATGGGAAAGCCGCACCTATTAGTGAAGATGTAAAAACACCATTTGCCATTATGACAACCTTTTATGAAGATATCTCTTACCGTGTAGAAAAGGAAATGAATCGTGAACAACTAGAAACCTTAATGAACGAGCTTATTCCAAGCCCGAATCTATTCTATGCAGTTCGCATTGACGGGAAGTTTAAAGAAGTAAAAACCCGCACGGTTGCAAAGCAAGAGAAACCCTACCCCTCTATGGTAGATGCGGCGGCTGATCAGCCTACATTTACATCTTCAGATGTAAATGGAACACTAGCAGGTTTTTACACGCCAGAATATTCTTCAGGCATCGGTGTTCCCGGCTACCACCTGCACTTTATTGATGAATATAAAAACGAAGGGGGCCATGTTTTAGACGTCTCAGTTCAGGATGTTACCATTCAAATTTGCAAAAAAACGAAATTAAATCTCAATTTATCGGAAACAAGTGAATTTTTAGATGCTAATTTAGAAGACCATGATGTAGAAGAAGAAATTGCGACGGCTGAATAAACAACGATACTTTTACTGATAAAAACTCTCAGCGCTGCGCATGACGATGAGAGTTTTTTATTTAATCGAGTTCAGGCTGCTTTTCTAGCACAACACAGAAACCTTCCGCCTATAAGTAAAAGGAGCCCGTGTCTTTTAAAATATAGAAAAATGGTATTTCAGTCTCTTTTAGACATCTAGCCATTCGATCCTTAAAGTTATCTAATTTAATTATGTTTTTTGCTTCTTCTAATGTAAAATATCCCACATCCTGCGTTTCATTAGAGACAGAAATTTCCCCGCTAATCGCTTTTCCTTTTAATAAAATAACAGTAGTAGACCTTTTAACATCTTGTTCTACTCCAAGAAAGTTGGTCACTTCAATAACAATTCCAGATTCCTCTTTAACTTCTCGTATACCCGCCTCTTTTATCGATTCACCTGCTTCTACAAAGCCTCCAGGAAATTCCCATCCCCGTCTATAGTTTTTGACTAGAAGTACGTGATGATCTTGATTGATTACCATAACTGCTACAGCTAATTTTTGATTCAACTCTTTCTCACTCTCCTTTTAAAGCTTTAAGATATTGTTCAAGAAGGTGAAGAAATCTTTCTATATCTCTATATGTGATATCACCAATATTTGCTATTCGAAACGTTTCTAATTTATTAACTTTACCAGGATAAATGGTAAATCCTTGTTTATAAAAAAAATCATGCATAATATCAAAATTATATTTTTTATCGGAAGGCTCGATGATAGAAGTAATAATTTTAGAATGATGTGTTTCCGGAACCAAATAAGTTAACCCAAGCCGAGTAATTCCATCAGTTAAAGTAGTCCATGATTTTGAGTAGCGTTCATATCGTTTCTCAATTCCTTCCCACTGAGTTTCTATAATTGCCTGCTTTAAGGCATACATAGTCTGAACAGGAGGAGTAAAACGCATTTGTTTATTCATTTGGAAATAGCGGTACTGATCATATAAATGAAGATAAAGGTTACGAGGCTTCATTTGCTCCGTTTTTTCTAACCGGTCTTTATTTGCTATAACAAACGACACCCCTGCCATTCCTTGAAGGTTCTTATTTGCACTTGCGGCCAGATAGCTTATATTCATTTTTTTCATGTCAATCGGAACAGCTGCATACGAACTCATTGCATCCACAATCATCTCGATATTTTTCACTGCACAAAATTCTCCAATTTGTTCAATATCATTAAGAAGCCCTGTTGACGTTTCACAGTGAACAAGTGCCAGATAAGAAACGTTCGTTGAAATCTTTTTTATGAAAATTTCTAAGTCGTTCATATCAATAGCCTGCTCGGCGGAGCTTTTATATTCTGCATAATTCAGCCCATAAATCTCAGCGATTTTACACATTCTCTCACCGTATGGACCGTTATTGATAATAACCACAGTACCGTTATCAATTACTGAACTTAAAATCGATTCCACTGCCGCTGTTCCAGATCCGCCGAATAATACCGTAGTATACTTCTCTGGATTCCCAACAAATTTTGTTAGTTCAGCAGAGATAAATTCCATCGTCTCCCCAAATTCTTTTTCTCTCGGGCAAATGTCCTCCACTATTTGAGCATATTTGACGGTGTCTGTGGTAGTTGCCGGTCCCGGGTTTAGAAGTATATTTCTCTTAACAGCGTGTGGAATACCTTCTCGAGCTTTAATAACCGGATAAACAATAGTAGTTGCTCTTGCCCAGTGATCTTCATCATCCACTTCACACCATGCCAAATTGTCCAGTTTATGAATATACACATTTGTTTTTTCAGAAATTTTAACGAGGCCATATTCATAATCAATCGTTTGATTAAACTGAAATAGCGTATTTGCTTCATCACAAAGTTTCTGAAATGTAGCATAAGAGAGTTTGGTTAAACCAACTAGTTCTGCATAGATACTATTCAACTCTTCTTTTTGTTTTGACATATTCTTAAGGCTATTATTTTCATCGGCTTCGATATACACTTCATCACCAGCACCGTTCAATTTACTCGCTAGTATGACATCTGATCTCGAATGGTTTACTAATGTTTTCAATGCACTCTTTTCATAAATTACATCTGATTCCAATAGTAAAAAATCTTCTTTAATATAATTTTTAAATTGATACAGCGTAAACAGACTTCCTGTTGTTTCGTATCTAGAATTATAAACACATTTTATTTGAGGGTATCTAACCATTAACTTTTCATATTCTTCTTTCATATAACCTGTTCCAATAAAAATCGTCTCAACTCCCGCTTCTATTAACTTCGAAATGGAATGTTCAATAATCGATTTTTCATCAATCATCAAAAAACCTTTAGGGCGATTTCCAGCTCTTTTACGAATCCTGCTCCCCATCCCTGCAGCTAGAATAACAGCTGTTTTAATCATCTAAAAACACCTGCAGTCTTTCTCTGACTTCATAAGGCTTCATTTCAGGACGCCCCAGGTTCTTTTTAGATCCTTTCGCTATTTTAAGATATAAAAACGTTAATTTTTTATCGTTTTTCCACTGTTTTATATGCGTCTCTAACTCATTTAAGTTATGAACATGAATGGAATTTTGATACCCACAGGAAGAAGCAATATCTACAAAATTAATGTTATGAGAGACCGTATGTTGTCCCCCTGTAGAATCATGGGTTTGATTGTCTAAAAGAATGTGTAATAAATTTGCCGGACAATAGTAGCCGTTGGTTGCTAGATTTCCCATGCGCATAAGCAAAGCTCCGTCTCCATCAATCGTAATGATGTTCTTTTCATTTCTGCTTAAAGCTAAGCCCAAACCAATGGAACTAACGCACCCCATAGATCCAACCATATAAAAATTATTTCTTGCGTCTTCTATTTCGTAAAGCTCTCTTCCAGTTTTCCCTGTAGCGGCCACCTGAATGGTATCATTGTCCTTTAGTGAATTAACTACTTGTAATGCCTCATACCTTGAAGGTAACTCGTCGGTTGTTATCTGTTCACTTTTCATTTTAGGAGTAACGTTATTCATTGATTTTTCTAAAAGCTTAACTGGCTCAAACGTTCCTTTTTTCACAATAAAGAAGTAGCTTTCATTATTTTCAACAGCTTGATTAGCCCGCTGCAATTGTTTTTTGACTTCCACAAAATCAGAAGATAAATATTCCCATTTTATTTTCATCGTATTTAGCAGGGCAGGAGTAATTTCTCCCATTAATTCATGCTGCGGTTCATCCGGAAATCCAGGTTCTCCGCGAAAACTGACAAATCCAAGAATAGGAATTTTAAACGGATGAATAAGAGAGGTTAAAGGGGAAACAGCATTTGCTAATCCGGAGTTCTGCATTAAAACAACCGCTTTGTTACCAGCGATTGATGCACCAGCAGCAATCGCTACCGCTTCTCCTTCGTTTGCTGCTGCTACATATTCACATTCGTTGATAGCGTAGTTAATAAGATGTTTAAGATAGGAACAAGGAACCCCGCTATAAAATTGAAAACCTAGTTTTTTTAATTGAGTTCCAAATACGGACGTACTAATCATTTTTCCCACCATCTTTTTGAATCTTTGTATACGTTTCCGTATCTATCCATGACCCCATCGTATATTTAACAGCAACCGGATGAATTAGATTAATATAATTAAAGAAATCAGAGAACGTGAGCTGAGCGAAATCTTTTCTTTGTGCCAGTTCTTCTAAAGCTCTTTTTACAATCTCAGTGCCTTTTCCGGAAACTTTCCAAAGACCAATGAATTCACCATGAATGTTTTTAGAGTTTGGATTGCACGACATTTGAATCAAGTCTACTGTTTTGGAATACAGCTGTTTGGAATAGGGAAGTTTAGCGGTTACATAAGATGTTTGATTTCCTTTTAACTCGTAATCAGCTCCTGCTACGATAGTGATATCGCCACTTTCATGAATTAACTCCTCAAAAATATGTGTTTTATACACGATGTTACTATCGCTTATTAAAGTAGCCGTTCCTAGCTTATCCCTCGCAGCATAAAGATGATATAATTCTCCTTTATGAGGAAACTCCTTGTCTTCCATAGCTTTGTTACGATCTACTTTTATACTATTTGTCACGCCGACTTTTTTTAACTGATTTATCTGCTCAGTTATTAAAGCGTCATTTGCTGATTCTTTTACCAAAATCATAGCGTTCGTGCTATGATTGGCAGAGCTTAAATAAAGTTTCTCTGCCATATCGAGCTCTTCAGCTTTTTGAAGGCGAAAAACTTCCTCAAGCGGAGAGACATTTTTTTCTACGTTAATCAAACTTTTATCGGAATAAATCTGAGCAGACGTTTTCTGCATAGCTGTAATGGAAGATCTTAAGTTATGGTTAGCCCAAATGCTCAAGCTAATTCCTAAATCACTAAATTTATCAGTTGGAACCGAATAGTATTTGGTTGGAACAATAATAACTGGAAGCCTGTTTCCCCACTCTTTCATAAAAGCTTCGATCTCTGTCATATCTGACCTTTTACTATGAATCAAAACGGCGTCGGTTCCCGCTTGGCGATAAGCTTCTGCACGCTTTAAAGCTTCTTTCAGCCCCCACCCTGCAATAAAAGCTTCTACGCGCGATACCACCACAAAATCTTCATCTTTTTGACTATCTTTCATTGCTTTAATTTTGCCGCAAAATTCATTAATATCTGCAAGCGGCTGTGCTTCACCTTTAATAAATGAGTTTGTTTTTGGAAACAATTTATCTTCAATACACACGCCTGGAATGTCTCGCTGCTCCAATTTCTTAACCAATCTTCTTGCATTATTAAAATTCCCATAGCCTGTATCGCCATCAAGAAGAATTGGAACGGATGTTGCGTCACTCATAAACTCTAAGACGTCTAATACCTGTGTCCATGAAGCCTCGTTATTATCTCTTACACCCAGTGCTGCAGATAAGGACAGGCCACTGGCCCATATCCCTTTGAATCCGGCTTCTTCTACAATCCTTGCAGATAGCGCACTGTGAGCTTCCATAATAAACTCTAGCTGTTTACTTTCTATCAACTCTCTTAGCTGTTTAGTCTTCTTCATTTCTATCCTCCTTTTACTCTTCGTTATCTGGAATGAGTTTATTTCTTAATTGTTTAAAAGTAGGTTTTTTCATAACACGATGCGTTACTTTTAATAGAAGTATTGTATTTTCATTTAAATAAGGAGCTAAAACATCGTATACTTCGTCGCCGGTATTACAGAAATAGACTTTATTAGGATCCATTCCATATTTTAAAGCTCCTGTTCCGATAGCTTTTGCCTCATCTCCTACTACAACCAGAATGTCAATTTTTGATTCCGCTGCTTTTTTTCCCATCTCTTCGTATTGTTTAATTGCATGAGGCCCTTCTCCCAGCTGAGGCATGTAGCCTAATAAAGCGATAGACCGTTTCTCTTTTGACATATCACCAAGAACTTTAAGAGCTGTAGCCATCGATAAAGGTGAAGAGTTCCATGTATCATTAATTACCGTACATTCATTCATTCCTCTTTTAAATTCCAAATGTTCTTCTACTTGTTCAAATAAGCTAAGTCTTTGTATGGCAACGGAAATATCAACGCCTACATAAAATACAGCAGCAATGGCAGCAAGTGCATTATAAACATTATGTTCACCATATCCAGGGATAAAGGCATTGTACTCTTTGTTTTTGTGCTTTAAAGTAAAGGCCATTCCTCCATTAGCATATTTAATATTCTTTGCTTGAAATTGGGAACCATCATTTTTACCTACATATACAACGCCTTTAAAAGGACTCACATCAACCACTTTCTTAATATTTTCGTCATCTGCGTTTAAAATCAAAATGCCGCTATTTGGATCTAAGCCTTCGACAATTTCAGCTTTTGCTTTCATATATTCTTCAGGTGTTTCACAATCAGCGAGATGGTGCACGCCTATATTTAATAGAATTCGTATTTGCGGCTGAAAGTAGCGGCACGCAACTTTTAGATAACCTGGATAAGCGACCGGCATCTCAAAAACAGCTACCTCCGTCGTATCATCAATACCTGTTAAATAACGTAGATTTACAGACATAGAATTCATACTCATCCACGTAGCTTTCACTTTATAATCTTCAATTAATATTTGTCGGATCATCTCTTTCGTGGTCGTTTTCCCACAAGTTCCTGTAACACCAATAACAGGAAGATCAAAGAGCCCTCGGTAGTATTCAATAAATTTCCAATAAGCATCTTCTAATTGAGCTGTTTTAACAAGAATAATATTTTTCTCTAAGTTCGTGCACAGCTCGGGTTGGTCTGTTATAACGACAATTGAATGATTTTCTTTCCAATACTTCCCTCTAATCGGTTCTCTATCTAAATGAAAGATGAGTGTATGATCCTCTATATCTCTTTTAGCGTAGTTTATAGCATGTTTAATAACGGGATTTCCTGATCCATAACAAAGGTCTCCCCCCGTTTGTTTAAGGATTTCATTTAATGTGAAATTCTTCATGTTAAATCCTCCTTTTCTTCTTCGTAACCCGCCAGTGAAGATGCATAATTGAGTAGACGAATCCCCGCCAAAGTACGAAGCTTATAGGCTCTAATTTGTGAGAATAGACTATCTGGTTTTGCATTTATTTCGAGTAACTTTATGGAACCGTACTGATCTATACATAAATCTACTGCCAGCTCTCCAAAAGGACCCACTTTCTCCTCTACTGTTGCAACAATATTTTTAGATATTTTAGCTAATTGGTTTATAACGAACCTTCTGTCTGTTGGATCAGGGTATAAACTATTCAATATTTTACTGAGGCGCATATTCGTTTCAGAATCTTCCGTTAGCACATCTTCACCGGTGAGGCGCGCAACCATACCCGTTCGAAGCCAAATTTGTTTTTCATTTTTTTGCATATAAACCCGTATTTCTAAATTTTTATCTTTATGCTGCTTTCTGCGAATTCCTTCTTGAACAAGATAAGGATTGTTTTTCATCAAAGGGGAGAGCAAAGTAAATAGTTCTTCCATATTACTGAATTGATGAAGCTCTTTTTTATTAAGATCAAACCAAAAGATACCTGTTGGTCGGCGAACGATGCGCATGACTCCTTTACTTAAGGCTCCGCCAAGCGGTTTTAAATAAACTTCTCCGTAGCTATCAAGCATTTCTGCAATGTCAGCAGGTTTTTTTACTAGACGTGACTCCGGAAGAAACTCTTCGTATTCTTTCATAAGAAGTTGATATGTTGCCCACTTATCTCCCGTAAGCTGAAACAAATTTGAAGAATTAATAAAAGGAATTTTATAAATCGCCTGAAGTTTTGCTCTTACTTCATCTATTAAAATATTTTTTCTACCATCTATGAAATAACGATCATAAATAACAGCAGGAAAAGGAAAAAGCCCTTCACCATTAATGGTTGTTCCTTTAACCAGTTTTTTCTCCCAATCAATATCTTCGGGTTCAAACACATATACAAGCATTCGCTTTTCATTTGCTAAGCGACATAAATGGTGGAAATAAGTTGTTTGTCTTTCAAAAGGACGATTAGCAAGAATGCCAATGATAGGACCTAAAGTTATGATGCCTTCTGAAGCTGATAGCTTGGGGCACCAATCTTTTGGGAGAGATAGTTTATGACGGAGAGATTTAGAGAGTTGAACCATATTTGAATGGCGAAATGAAAAAGGATAAGAATGAACAGTTGCGGTTGATATTGCCTTTCCTGCACTAACAATCGTAGACTGCCCCTCTGTGAGGCCGTATTTTAAACGGAGCTTTTTGGGGATTTGGATAATATATCCGCGATCATAGATTTCTTCAGAAATCTTTACATTCCAATTTCCTCGAATATCGTTTGATTCATCACAAGGAATTTCTTTTTCGATCATTTCAAATAGAAAAGATAGTTCATTTTGATAGTGTGGATAGCTAGATGTTTTCATAAGATTCGCCTTGATATCTTTCCACATCCGCTTAAGAAAGATTTTATTCCCTTGATAGTAGGCACGCTGCGTAAGTGGATGAAATAAAAATTCGCTTTTTAATTCATGATGATGGGTAGCAACTAGCTGAGCAAGAGCTAAAGTAGAGAGAGTAATTCTAGGGTCGATAATCCAAGAACTTAACGTTAAATACTCAAATCCATACGGTTTTTCACGATAGCGTCCAATACCTCCATGGTTCGTTTTCCTTCTAAGTTTAGCAGTCTTAGATTCTTCTATCAGCGCTACTGGAATAGCAAGGTAGTGGTCAAGAGCTCTTAATAAAGATAAAGAAAGCGGGATGCCAAAATGGATATGCCCTCCACATTGATACCCTGAAAACGGCATGCTTCCTGCCCGAAAATGAACGTTTTTATATGGTACCTGTGCAGATGCTTTTTCTATTAATTTTTGGATATTCTCAAATAGCTCTGTTGATGAATTCGCTTTTTCAGGCCTAACTTCTACTAATGCATACTCGCCGCTATCTTGCTCTATTTGTCTTTCATCACAACCTACCGGACCTTCAACAGAAAAGAAAGTAGAAGCTGGTAGAAGCTCTCCATCGCAACTTAACATAAACTCAACATCAGCACCCATGCTAAAAGGAACAGCAGGCTTTAGCGGTTTTTCTATCCAATCGCTTTCTGATGAGTTAATATCTGTGACGATACACTCTCCATTTTCTAATACACCCATTTTAACAAAGCCGCTTTTAGCTCCTGTTACGTAGAGCGCTCGAATGGCTACGTTCATCAGCATTTCCGGTACATCCATGCTGTTTATCTGTTCTAATTTCCAACCGAAGGCTTGCGTTCGAATGGGTATTTCATTAAATACAACATGTTCACTGGTCACTACTTGTACTGTTTTTACGCTTAGTCCTTCTACTTCTAGACAATATTCTTTGTCTATTGCATATATTTTCGTAAAATAATCATATCCTTCATATATTGCTTGGTCCTTTGTATTGACGATAACAATATCTCTTCCGCTATGGTGACCATATTTCCTCCCTATCACTGGATATGAACAGGTTTTTGGGTCAACTAATTCAACAGACGGTATATTATTCAGATTAAGAGTTTGCAACGTCATTTCTTTATCAGATAATATCCCTAACTCTTCTCTCATTGGATCCATTTTAAAGCCTCCTAATTAGAACTTTCTATCGTATTTTGCTACTTTAATGCCCTATAACAATAATCAGCTACTCATATAGTATGTAACTATACAAAATACTCCTGTACATTTATCTATTTATTTCCACCGTCTCTAAAAACTTTTTATGTATTTATTTAACACGCGTAATAATTCACCGATTTTATTTTCACTGCATTTATTATAGAAAGAATAGATTTCAAACGATATAAAAGGGGAAATAGTCAATGACATTAAAATTCATTCATGGAAACTACTTAAAATACAACAAAGGAACTGGTTTTATAAGCTGTCATGTGGATGCACTTCATGCCGAACCACCCGCTGCTGATTTATTTACGGACAAAGTCGTAGAGAATTTAGTCAAGAAAACAGGATGTGCAGGAATCGTTAGTACGGTTTCCAGAACCGTAGCAGATTTAAATAGAAACCTAAATAAAGCGAACTATGAGGGGATACAAGAGTATAGAAGTACAATCCAAGAAATTGTTAAATTTTTAAAGATAATAGATAGTAATAATTGCCTTTTAACACCCTATTTGCATTTATCTTTTCATGGAATGAAGGATACACATTACGGACCTTATGCAATTGAAGTCGGGACTTTATATGGACAATCTTGCTCAAAGGAAGTTAAAGATTGGTTTCAACAGAAGCTAACTAAAAAATCTGAAGATTCGTTCCCGAAAATCCATGTAATATTTGATAATAAATTTGTGGGAAACGAATCAATTGCCTTTCACAGACAAGGTGACAATAGCGGTTATCTAGGTTACAGTCATAATTTTAATACGTTTCAAATTGAATTATCCCGGACTCTGCGTAGCAAACACAGAACTGCTATAACAAATATATTTTCCGAGATTATTGATGACTTTCAACAAACATTCGTCGCTACTTAGTTTTTAGGAATCCTTTCCGTCTACTATTTCTTTTATATATTTAGGTAAAACAAATGATGCACGGAAAATTTCAGGATCAACATATTGAGTATGTGTATGCTGTAACTTCGCCAAATCGGCCTGAAGAGGATCCATTTTTTTAGAAGCAATCGTAAAACTCCAAATGCCGCAAGGGAAAAGGGGTATAGTCACTAGATATGTGCGGACAATGGGAAATAGCTCCTTTAAATTTTTAACGGTGCCTTGTAACGTAGAAGTATTGTAGTAAGGAGACCCTGATTGAAAAACAACCACGCCATCATCTTTAAGGCTGTTGTAGACATATTGATAAAAATCAGGTTGAAATAGTTTTTTTCCCGGCCCAACAGGGTCAGGTCGATCAATTATGAGAACATCATAAACTCCCTTCTGCTCTTGAATCCAATCTATTCCATCGCGATGTATCATATTGAGCCTGGTTTCACCATCATAACAAGAAGCCGGAGTTAGCCATGTGCGGCAGATTTCTGTAACTTTTGGGTCAATTTCAACTACATCAATTTGTTGAATTCCGTCATACTTCATTGCCTCCCGTGCAGGACCACAGTCTCCTCCGCCAATCATCGCAACTTTTTGGGGATTTGAATGCGTTATAATTGGCACATGGCTAATCATTTCATTATAAATAAACCCTTCTCCTGTTGAAATTTGTGGAGTACCATCTAGCACCAGCATCTTCCCATACCATTTTGTATCCACAATACTGATTTGCTGATAGGAAGATTGCTCATAGTGAAGCAGACTTTTTACTTTATACCCCATTTTCACTCTAGCCTGTCCAACGTAACTCCAGATCCAGAGAACTCCATTATCATCCTTTTTATAACCTGAAAGAGGATGCTTTTCTGTCACTTTTTCCACCTTCTATTTCAAAAATTTGTGTTCTATATAAAATATGAATTATTTTTCATTTCGATATAATTCGATAGCACAAATTTATAGGTGCTTACTCTATTAATCTCTTCTAATTTCAATTTTTCTTCCATTCTTCCCACAATATTTCTACTTGCTGTTCTTTCAAAGCTTTTTAATTGTTTCTTCATCAGCACTTAGATGGAGTACAACTCTAAGTTATCTCTCCACTCTTATCTGCGTCCGTTCTTCAGCAAAAGTACGGAAGAAAACCTAACACAGAATGATACATAAGAAAGAAAGCGTAGTATCATAATTACCATATTGCAACAGCTTTACGCTGTATATAAAAAAGGAGGTTTTTAAGCAATGTTTTCTAAACGGCCCTTATCTGTACTTCTTATCTCTACTTTATCTATGATTATTGCTTTTTCAGTATGGTCTGTCTTCGCACCTATCGCCGCAGATATTCAAGTGATGTATTCATTAACCAATGCTGAAAAAAGTATCTTAATTGCCACTCCCGTCTTATTAGGTTCCCTCATGCGGATTCCGATGGGGATTTTAACAGATCGCTTTGGCGGAAGAAAAGTGTATTCGTTGACAATGCTTGCTCTTTTACTCCCTACCATTTGTGCAGGCTTTACCCATTCTTACTCCATGCTGCTCTTTTGGGCATTTTTTATCGGCATGGCTGGAACAACATTTGCTATTTCCATTACATATGTCTCTAAATGGTATTCACCTCAAAAGCAAGGTTTTATTTTAGGAATTGCCGGCATGGGCAACTTAGGATCAGCGGTAGCAAGCTTTAGTATTCCACTTATCTTTTCTTCTTTTGGCTTGCCTTGGGTATTTTGGAGTTTAGCAATTGCGGTAGCCTTAATGGCTCTTTTATTATGGGTAGGAACTTCAGACCACCCTTCTGCTGCTTCCCCCAAAACGCTGCAGGAATCTTTATCGGTATTAAAATTTAAAGAAACGTGGTTTTTATCCGTTTTCTATTTTTTAACATTTGGTGGATTTGTCACGTTCAGCATCTATCTCCCTACCATTTTGCATGATCAATTTAATGCTTCAACTGTAGACAGCGGGCTGAAAACAGCTGTTTTTGTTGTACTAGCGACGTTTGTACGGCCTCTTGGAGGATATTTATCAGATGTATTCGGAGCAAAAAAAGTACTCACCTTCGTCTTTAGCGGAATGCTACTAATAGGGGTATTTATTGCCTTTACCATTACGGCCTTCTCCCTATTTAGCGTAGGTTGTTTACTTGCAGCCATTACTCTTGGTATCGGAAATGGAGCTGTTTTTAAAATGGTTCCATCTGTTTCAACAGGAAATATTGGAGCTGTTACCGGCATCGTAGGAGCATTCGGAGGAGTAGGCGGTTTTTTCCCTCCCATTGTGCTAGGCTTTATAAAAGATACAAGCGGAGATTACGTGGTCGGCTTTTCCTTACTAGCGCTTTTTGCCCTATTCTGTCTCTTACTGAATTATTCTGGATTCAAAAAACAAGATGTACGTATTAACCAAAAGCACCTTGCCTGATTCCATGTAAAAAGCCTCTTTTTCAAGAGGCTTTTTGCATCAGCATTTTTAATAGCTGCTTCTTTTTACAGAAGGGCTAATATTCACAGCACTTACTTTAAAGCCTGGCATCTTACAGGCGGGATCTAATTTCTCAGAGACAAGATTATTAACATTTTGAGAATCCGCCCAGTGAAAAGGAACAAATACGGTATCTGGCCGAATTCCCTCTGAAAATTTGCTTCTCACTACAATCCTTCCATATGAAGATTCAATTTGTACTAATTCTTGATTCGAAATTTCATATTTTTTCGCTGTTAAAGGATGGATTTCCATAAAAGATTCGAAATTTCTAGCAGATAAAGACGCACTTTTTCGCGTTTGCACACCCGTTAAATAGTGTGACATTACTCTCCCTGTTGTTAAATAGAGAGGATATTTTTTCGTTATTTTCGCTTTAGGAACAATAGCTTGATTCGAGACAGGGACCATCATCGCTTTTCCATCACTATGAGCAAAACGCGTTTCAAACAGGCGCTCGGTTCCTTTATCTGTTAAGCTTCTGCATGGCCATAAAATTCCTTTTTCCTCTCGTAATCGTTCGTACGTAATACCGGAGTAATCCGCGATCCCTCCTTTACTTGCTATTCGCAGTTCATTAAATATTTCTTCAGCTGATGAAAACGAAAAATGTTCCTCTTTCCCTAAAACTTTAGCAATTTCACATAGTATTTCCCAGTCGTGTTTGATTTCGCCGCGGCACGGAAAGCTAGCTTCGCGCAGTGTAACTCTTCCCTCTACATTTGTCATCGTTCCTTCATCTTCCAAATAAGAGGATGCTGGTAAGATCAAGTTTGCTAATTTTGCTGTTTCTGATTCAAACATATCTGCTACCACTAGAAATTCAAGCTTTTCAAAAGCCTTCTTAACAAAATTAGCGTTTGGATTTGAAACTGTTGGATTTGAACACATCAGAAACAGCCCTTTAATTTCACCTTCATGAATTTTTTCAATCATTTCATATGCGGAAACACCTTTTCTTGGAAGGTCTTTCTCCTGTATGTTCCACACATCTGCTATATACATCCGATGCTCGTGATTTTCGATTGAACGGTAGCCTGGAAGCTGATCCGCTTTTTGACCGTGTTCTCGGGCTCCTTGCCCATTTCCTTGACCAGTAATGGCTCCATATCCGCAGCGGGGTTTACCGATTTTCCCAACAGAAAGTAGAATATTCAAAAAGTTCTGCACAGCAGCACTCCCGTCTGTTTGCTGCTCTACCCCTCTAGCAGTAAAAATCATTCCTGTTTCTCTTTGACCAAACATACGGGCAGCTTGATACATTTCCTCAAGCGGCACTCCCGTTATTTCTTCAATAACACTAAATTCTAGCGACGCCACATATTGCATTACCTCTTCAAATCCATTAACACGTTTTTGTAAAAATCGTTCATCTAGATAATTTTCTTCGATAATGACCTTCAAGATTCCATTGGCTAATGCCGCGTCGCTCCCCGGTTTAAGCTTCAGGTGTAAATCAGCTATTTTAGTTGTACCTGTCTCTCTTGGATCAATAGCAATAATAAAAGCTCCGTTTTCTTTTGCTTTTTCAAAATAAGGCATAATCGTTGGCTGACATTCCGCAATATTTGTTCCAGCTAACATAATACATTCAGTAAATGGAATCTCTTGTAAGCTATTCGTAAATCCTCGGTCCATGCCAAATGTTTTACTAGCAGCAGAAGCAGCAGCTGACATACATAAACGTCCATTATAATCAATATACTTTGTTTTTAACGCAACTCGAGCAAATTTCCCTAATAAATAAGCTTCTTCATTTGTAATAGAGGCACTTCCATACACACCTAGCGCATCTGCTCCATTCTTCTCTTGAATTTCTGTAACGTGCTCTTTAATATAGTCAAGAGCTTCCCTCCAAGAAATCTTTACAAACTCTCCGTTTACTTTTAATAAAGGATATTGAATCCGCTCTTTATGCAAAGGATGCTGATGCGCATTCATTCCTTTGATACATAATCTTCCTTGAGAAGTAGGATTGTCTCTTCCAATTGTTTTATACGTTTTTCTTTTTACATGTGTTTGTTCAACTAACTGCATTTTGCACTGCATGCTGCAGTAAGGACACTGCGTATTATAGATACGCTCGGTTTCAACTTGCTTTTGCTGCTCACGAAAATATTTCAACAGCATCTCAGTCATCGTAGGTCACCCTTCTTTCCTATAATAAATATGTGATTGCACGAGAGCGTTCTGAGCTGAGCTGCTTCATTAAATACTCTCGATTGTCTGCCTCAAACAAAACTTCTCTGACATGAACAATTCCTACTCGCTCGATCCAGCTGCCGACAGCTTCTAAATAGTTGCCCGTTTCACGGTAATATTGAATCAAAGAACAGCTGATTTCTATCGCTTCTTCGTTCGTTTCGGCCACATAAAACAGCTCCCCGCTTCTGGCTTCTGTGCTGCTTCCGCCAGCATATATTTCCCAACCTCTGTCTATTCTTCTTAATCCTATATCACTTGTTGTTACATCCTCTGTAATGTGAAAACAAGAAGCAATACTGATTTTGATATCGCATGGGGTCTTTACGTATTCAAGCTGTTTGTCTAATTCATTTGATAAAGCAAGAGCAGGTTCATACTGACAAATACACGTTCCTTTTCCGATATAAACAGATACATTTTTAACTGTACGTTCATATAGCTGCTGAAGTCCTCTATCTATTTCCTCACTTATCAACGGAAGATATTCTTTTTTCACTCCAATAAGTTGAATGCGCTGATCACTTGTTAAACGAATATTCGAGATGTTGTACCTTTCAGCCACATTTGCTATGTTCCTTAATTCCTGTACATTTGTCAGACCACCGTGAATTTGCGGTACCACTGCATAAGTCCCGTCGTGAAGCAAAACGGCCTGTTCATTCTCCGTAGTAAATAAAGAATGTCGATTGTTTTCATAATGAGGATTCATCATATCTAAATAGTAATGAAGACCGCCTTCACATAACGAGCAGCCTTTCATGTCTTTAAACTTTAACATTTCTCTTACTTGCTGAACCGTTTCAAATTGATATTGCTGCATTTCTTTTACCAGCTCATCTTCTGATAAATGTGTACATGTACAAAAGGTTCTTTGTTCAATGATTTCATCAAATTCATCGCTTTGAATATACGTTAAAAGGTCTGTTACAAGGGGTTTGCATCCTCCGCATGAACCAGAAGCTTTCGTGCAATTTTTTATTTCATCTACTGTCGTTAAATCATTTTTCTGTACTGCTTCAATAATAGCTCCCTTGGTTACACCGTTACAGTTACATACGATATCTGTAAGTGGCATAGAAGCTGCTGCATGTTCTTTTTCATGTTGAGAAGGAAATAATTGTACTTTTTCCGCTTGCGACAAATCCTTTTTTTCACTAATCATTTGTGATAGCTTTATAGCCTCACTGGTATCCCCAAAAAGAACAGCTCCCACTATTTTTCCTTCGCGAAAAACTACTTTTTTGTATATACCATCTAACATATTCGAAATCGTAATAGCTTTTGCACCTTGATTTTCCTTAAACTCTCCGACCGAGTAAACGTCTATTCCTGATATTTTTAACTGAGTGGAAAGAACGGACCCGCCATAACCTTCGTTTTTTATTTGGCAAAGGTGTCGCGCTAAGACTTTTCCTTGTTCGTAAAGAGGAGCAACAAGGCCGTAGGTCATTTCTCGATGTTCAGCGCATTCACCTACTGCATAGATATCCGGGATGCTCGTTTCTAAATAATCATTTACGATAATTGCTCTATTTGTTTCTATTCCGCTTTTTTTAGCTAGATTAACATTAGGCCTCACTCCTGTAGCCATTACAACTAAATCAGCTGCAATTTTGCTGTTATCATTAAATCGGACGCCTTCTACTCGGTTTTCCCCTATAATCTCATCCGTATGTTTGTTTAATAGAAAACTCATGCCTTGCTTTTCCAATTCTTCTCTTAACATAGCAGATGCTGCTCTGTCTAACTGTCGCTCCATTAAAAAACCCGAATGATGAATAACTTGAACATCCATTCCTAAATTTAATAGCCCTCTAGCAGCTTCCAGCCCTAACAGACCCCCTCCAATAACCGCTGATTTTTTATACTGTTTAGAAATTTCAATCATTTTCTGACAGTCTTCGATGGTACGAAAACCGAGGACACCTTCTTTTTCAACCCCTTTAACGGGGAGCATATACGGGCTCGAACCGGTAGCAATAATAAGCTTGTCGTACATCGTCTCTCTGTTTTTATCTGTTTTTATTATTTTTCTCTCGGTGTCTATGTGCGTAACACTTTCTCCTTTAAATAACGTGATATGATTTTCCTTATACCATGCCAAAGAATGAATATTGATATCTTCAAGCTTTGTACTGCCTTGTAAAACGGTTGATAATAAAATTCGATTATAGTTAACGTGAGGCTCACTTCCAAAAACAGTAATATCAAAACAATCTGGAGAATGAATAAGAATTTCTTCAATACAGCGCATTCCCGCCATTCCGTTTCCGATTAATATCAGCTTTTGTTTCGTCATATAAAAACCTCCAACACATAGATTCAGACCGTAAAATATACATTTTTTATTATTTCATAAACTTCTCTAAAAGAAATGAACCTTGTTATAACTTCTAACATTAAAATCTGTTTAAAGCGTATGAATACGCCGATACCTTTCGCTGAAAGCAGGCTTTTATATAGAAGATTAATATGCTTTAAAAAGGGGTAGAAAAAAGGATGCTGTGCTTGCATTACCTTTCTCTAGGCTTTATAAGCAATCTATATAAAATTTTGTTATCTTCTTTTTGCCTACTATTTATTTATTTTGAAATCAATTATGATAAAAGAAAGATTCCGAATTGGAGGTTTAAAATATGTCAATAACCGTTCACGCCACTCAGTGGATTCATTTTCAAATTAAATTGTATAACCTTCATTCCAAAACTAGATCGCTTAAAGATCAAAAACTAGAATTACCTCTACCAGAATTCCATCAAAACCTGATCATATTTACATCAGCAACTCGTCATGGCCTTACGTTTGGATATCAAACAATTCAATGGGATACACCCTATACTTCTTCTCCGATTTACATAGAGCATCAGTCTATTCCATGGTCCACTTTAGAACAACGTTCCCTCAAGCACATAACCGAACATATTACAGCTATTTTCTTAGAGACAATGTTTTATAGACAAAGTCAATTCAAACAATGTCAATTTTGTTTTGAATTTATCATTCCTGAGAGTCTTTTTGACCATACAACCTGTCAAAACTGCGCATCACGACATTTTGGAGTGGTGTATTAACAAACAAAAGCCTGAAGATGTCAGAAAACCTCTGACTTCTTCAGGCTTTTGTTACATGACTAACTGAACAAAAAGTGGAATAACGGCAACTGTGACGACACCTACAATAACGACGGCAATACTTGCCATGGCTGCCTCTACTTCTCCCATTTCAATCCCTACGGCTACCCCTAGCGCATGCCCGGAAGTGCCAAGCGCTAATCCTTTTGAAATTGGATTTTTCACTTTGAATACTTTCAAAAATAAAGCACCTAGTGCATATACGATGACTGCATTAAAAATGACGGCAAAAGAAGTAATAGCAGGAATCCCTCCAATATCTTGAGACAATGGCAGTGCAATCGCTGTTGTAGCTGCTTGTGGAAGCATTGATTTCATTACGACTTCATCCATATGAATGCCTTTAGCAATCGCAAAAATAATCGCTACCGAACAAACTGATCCTACCGCAATAGAAGAAAGAATTTGCCACCAGTACTTTTTTAATTTATCGGCTTGCTTATATAAAGGGATGGCAAAAGCAATTGTTGCCGGTTCTAAAAAGAAGCTGATAATTTTTCCGCCGCTACTATATTCCTCATAAGAAAAGTGACCAAGTTTCAAAAAAGCAATCCCGAGTACCATTGCCACAAATAAAGGGGTAAATAAGAAAAACCCTTTTGACTTTTTAAATAAATACGTTCCAATACCGTACGCAGCTAAAGAAACCACGATTCCAAAATACGGATTCATCTTTCCAACCACCTTGTCTCTTTGTAATTGATATTAAGCAATGCCTTGTTTTTTCGTTTTTTCACTCATATCTACATCTTTTATTTCTTCTTGTACCTTATTATTTTTTGTCATGCTAAGTATAAGCTGTGAAAATAAGCCCGTAACGCCTAACAAAATAATCGTTGCCACGATGATAACTAAACAAATTTGAATGCCGTACTGCTGCATAACACCTAATGAGTTCATAACAGAAATACCTGCTGGTACAAATAAAAATCCGATCAAAGAAGTTAAAGCCGTTCCCAGTGATTCAACTTGCTCTAGTTTAATAATCTTCAAGCAGAGTGCAAGAAATAACAGCACAAGTCCAATGACTGAAGCTGGCATCGGAAAAGGCAAATGCTCTGCAATAAAATCTGAAATCAACATAATTACGGAAAAAATAAATGCTTGTGTTAAAAAGCCATACACTTTTTTAGCACTCATTTCTTTCACCTCTCTCTGTTTGTTGACTTCATTATATAAAATGAAAATCGATAAGAAAGCGTTTTCAAATTAAAGAGTCAAATATTTGTGCTCACTTACAAAAATCGAGCCTTGAAATACAAAAAACAGCTTGCCAAAATGCATACGCAAGCTGTTTCTTACTTAAATTCCTAAACGTTTCTTCAATTCTTTAGCATATGTACGGCTGACAGGAACTCGCTCATCGTTTTTCATCACTAAATTATACGTAGAATTAAACCATGGCTGTACTTCGGAAATATGATGTACGTTAACGATATACCCCCGGTGCACACGAATAAACGACTGAGAAGGAAGCTTTTTTTCCAGCACAGCCAGCGTATCTGCAGTATGATAGGATTCTGCTATTGTCTGAACGGTGACTTCTCCTTCTATCAATCCTGCAAATAAAATATCCTCTATATTCACTAACACAATCGAATCATCTACAGAAATTGCTAACTTTCCAGTTTGTGAAGAAGACTCTCCTATCGCTTCTTCTTCTTTGACAGGATGATGATGGATACGCATTTTTTTATACTTATGAATGGCCTGCACCACTCTTTCTTCATCGAAAGGCTTCAAAATATAGTCAATTGCATCTACTTCAAAGGCTTGTAAAGCGTACTGATCGTACGCAGTTGCAAATATAATAGCTGGCGGGTTTTTCATTTTTTTAAGCCTTTTAGCAATATCAAAACCGCTGTCATCTGACAATTGTATATCTAAAAATAATAAATCCGGCTTTTCATCCATCATTTTATCCAACGCCTCTTCGATACTTTCAGCTTCTTCAATGAAGTCTACTTCTTTCGTTCGATGCAATAAATATTTTAATTCATCTCGCGCTAACATTTCATCATCTACTATTAGTACTCGCAGCATATTACATACCCTCGCTTTTTAATTCAATTGGTATAACAAACGAAACCGCTGTTCCTTCTGTTACGTCAAACTCCAGTGTTGTCTCTTTTCCAAACAATCCGTGCAAACGTTGTTTAATATTGTAAAGAGCCGTCCCCGTTCCTTTTTCTGAAAAAACGGGCTGATTGCCAAGCAGTTGCAATCGTTTTGCGTCTATACCTTGTCCATTGTCTTTTACCTTTACGTATACATATTTATCTTTTGTCTCAATATAAACTTCTACACGACAGTGCTTTTGTTTACGCGGAAACGCGTGCCGAATGGCATTTTCCACAAGCACTTGAAGAATAAATGGCGGAAGCAAGACATCATCTAGCCCTTCTTCAATATACATGTCAATTTCGTATTTATTAGGGAACCTGGCTTGTTCAAGCGATAAGTACGCGTGAACATGATCAAGCTCTTTTGATAACGGAATCAACAGCTGCCTTGCACCTTGCAAATTGGAACGAAAATAAATGCTTAGCTGCAAAAGCAGCTTTCTGGCTTTTTCCACGTCTTGTCTGCACAGCGCCGATATCGTATTAATGGCATTAAATAAAAAGTGGGGATTCACCTGTGCCTGTAAAGCTTTAATCTCCGCATCTTTTAGCAATTTACTTCGAAGCTCTGCTTCGCCGAGCTCTAGCTGAGTTGAAAAAAGTTTAGCCAATCCTTCTGCCAGCTCTTCCTCCACCCGGCTTAACCCGCTCGCATCTTTAAAATACATTTTTAGTGTTCCAATGGTAGTACCGTGAGAAGTAAGAGGCATCACAATGGCGGCATGAAGCGGGCAGTCTTTATGCTGACAATCAATTTGTTCTCTCGATTTTGCTTTCATAATTTTTCCTGTCTTCAGCACTTCGTGAGACAGCCCGGTAATTAAACTATGCGAAGGAACGTGGTGATCAATTCCTTCCCCTACATGAGCTAAAATTTTGTGCGTATCAGTTAGCGAAACAGCATCCGTACCTGTGAAGCGATGAATAATATTTGCAACATTTTCACATGATTCACTAGTGAGACCCTGACGAAAATGTGGAAGAGTTTGATCCGCGATTAATAATACTTTGTGTGTCTGAAGCGCTCTCATTTGTTCCTCTTGCCGTAAAATGGACTGAATAATAGATAAGAAAATATAGCTCCCCGTGCCATTTACAATAATCATTGGAATAGCAATAATACTCACTAGCGTCCATGCCGAATCAAACGGTTTAGCAAATAATAAAATAATCAGCATCTGAAGCGTTTCCATCGCTATGCCTACAAGTGCAGCAAAGCGCGGTGTAATCGTTCGATGTTTTTTCCGGTAGGCATAGCCGATATATCCAGTTAACACCCCTGCTAAAACGGATGAAACTGCACAGCTAAATGCTGTACTCCCTCCTAACATAAAGCGATGAACACCGGCAAGTAGTCCTACTCCTAAACCAACAAAAGGACCGCCAAGCAGACCGCCCATTTCTACACCCATAATTCGCGTATTTGCAATCGAGCTTGATGGATCTACTTTTAATAATAGGTCTTCATTTCGAATAATCGTTCCTTGAATTTCGATTCCCGTGTAGTTGCTAATAATGCTAAAAAGAGAAAAAATAAAAATAAGTACAGCTTTTCCTTTATACCCTTGCTGTTTGCGGAGAAATTGCCGAAAAACTTTTGTATGTGCCAGCAAAAAACCTAAAATGACAATAACTCCGACTCGTTCTACCATCATAATTAATAAGTGAATCATTTTTAGCCACCCTTTGCTGTCTGTTTCTATTTTATATTGTTACACTGATGGTGGCAGAAATCTAGCTTTACACATATAAAAAAGCTGTTCGAATACGTACTGTATTCGAACAGCTTGACTTTAAGCTTGAACCGTTTTAAAAAATTGAGGCAAGTAATCTTCATGAGCTTCTAGCATCTCATCGACAATTTGCTTAGCTAGTTTATCAGAAGCCACAAGAGGATTAATAGTTAAGGCTAAAATAGCTTTGTCATAATCTCCGGTCACTGCTGCTTCAGCTGCAATCCGCTCAAATGACTTAATTGTTTGAACAAGACCTCTGACAGGTACAGGAAGGTCGCCCACTGAAATTGGCTTTGGACCATCTTTTGTAATGATACAGCTTACTTCTACGGCAGAATCAGCTGGAATGCTTGCTATAGCACCATTATTAATAGTATTTACAGGCTGAATATCGCCTTTATCCGTATAAATGGATGTAATCAATCGAACCGCTGCATCACTATAATAAGCGCCGCCGCGCTGTTCTAATTGAGGCGGTTTAATGTCTAGGTTAGGATCTTTGTACAGTTCAAACAGCTCTTTTTCCAACTGTTTGACCACTTCTGCTCTCGTTTCACCTTTTTCATAATTAACAAGCTCTTTTTCTACCATTTCACGCGTTTTATAATAGTACATGTGATATGGACAAGTCAAAGCATTCAGCGATTTAGTAAATTCTGGCTCCCACCCAAGGCCTGCTACGTTTTTTACAAAGCTGCTGTTAGTTGGATCACTTAGTAAATCAATAACTTGATCTTTAACACTTACGCCATCTACATATACATCTAATCCGTAGACCATGTGATTTAAACCAGCAAAATCAATTCGAATGCGAGAGTGGTCTACATCAAGCAGCTTAGCAATCCCCATTTCCATTCCGATTGGTACATTACAAAGTCCTACAATCTTTTTAATGTTACTATAGCGGAGCACAGCTTCTGTTACCATGCCTGCAGGATTTGTGAAGTTAATCAGCCAAGCTTCTGGACATAACTCTTCAATGTCACGGCAGATATCTAAAATAACGGGAATCGTGCGAAGTCCTTTAAATAATCCGCCCGGTCCATTTGTTTCTTGACCAAGCACCCCGTATTTAAGCGGTATTCTTTCATCTTTCGCTCGTGCATCTAACAAACCAACGCGAAATTGAGTCGTTACGAAATCCGCATCTTTTAATGCTTCTCTTCGATCTAACGTTAAATGAACGTCAATTGGCAAACCTGATTTTTTCACCATTCGCTTCGCTAAATTCCCAACAATCTCTAATTTTTCTTTTCCTTCTTCCACGTCTACTAGCCACAGTTCTCGAACTGGAAGTTCATCATATCGTTTAATAAATCCTTCTATCAGTTCCGGCGTATAGCTTGAACCTCCGCCAATCGTTACAATCTTAATACCTTTTGTCATAGTGTAATCCCCCCGGAAATTTTGATTGCTTCATATAAATCTACAAATTCAGTAGCCATTTCTTTTACCGTCATCGCATTCATTAAATGATCTTGAGCATGAATCATGAGCAGGGAAATTTCTGTGCTTTCCCCTCTAATTTCACCTTGAATTAACGACGTTTGAATATGATGAGCAGCATTTAATTCTTCCGCAGCTTGTGTAAGCTTTTCACGCGCTTCTGAAAAATTTCCGCTTTTGGCAGCCGCTATCGCTTCCATTGCTGAACTTCTGCCGTTTCCACCGTGTAAGATTAGTTTAAAAATATATTCTTGAATGCTTTCCATCCTTTATCCCTCCTCACACAATATCTTTCTTTGTATCACTTGGTACCCCTTCAGCTGCAGGCTGTATACCGTTTTCTTCAGTGAATTTTTGTTTATCCCACATTCTAAAGAAAGGATAATAAATGCAAACAGAGATTCCAATGTTAATAGCTTGCATAACTGCACCCGATAATTTCCCTCCTGTTGCCAAATATCCGGAAATAATCGGAGGCATAGTCCAAGGAACCGCAATACCTGCTGGTTTTGCTACCAGTCCTGTCGACATTGCAATATAGGTTGCTACTACCGTCACAAGAGGGGTAATAATAAACGGAATAAGCATCATTGGATTCATCACCATCGGAAGTCCAAAGATGATTGGCTCATTGATATTAAAAAGAGCTGGCCCTATTCCTAATTTACCAAGCTGCTTCATTTGTTGACTGCGCGCTTTTAAAATCATGGCAACGACTAGAGCTAGTGTCGCTCCGCTGCCTCCGATATTAATCCAAATATCAAAGAACTGCTGTGTAAAAATATTGGGTAATGCTTCATGGTTAGCAAATGCAATTCGATTTTCATCCATAGCTCCATACCAAATGGGAGCCATAATTCCACCGACAATATTCGCTCCATGAAGTCCACAAGACCACATGAGCATAATAACAAGCTCGGCAACTAGCGTACCGCCTAAACTGCCGCCTAGCACGCCTAAAGGCTTTCCAAGCAATTCTCCAACAATATTATGCAGACTTCCAAAATGCGTCTGTTCTACTAACAAACGTAAGATCCAAATAAATGCGATTACCGTGAAGCCAGGAATAAGAGCGGCAAACGATTTTCCAACAGCGGGTGGAACTCCATCAGGCATCTTAATAACAATATCTTTTTGAATAAACCATCTGTAAATTTCTGTAGAGAGAATCGCGACAATCATTGCCACAAAGAGCCCTTTACTTCCCATTAAAGCGGTTGGAATTCCGCCGTCTACTAAAATAGCTTCTTTGGCTCCGCTAGGGAGAAAGGACACTTTATACGGAGTGGCGAGTAAAAAAGCTGCAAGTGAAATTGCCCCTGCGGACAAAGCATCCACCCCGTATTTTTCAGCTAACCGATAGGCTATTCCGAAACAAGCAAGCAGGGCCATAATATCGAATGTAGCTCCAACTGGATAGGCCATTTTCGTTGCCCATTCTTTTCCAAAAATCCCTGCCATAAAGTCGTTGTAACCTGGTATTGGTAAATTCGATAGTATTAAAAATACTGAACCGATAATAATGAGAGGCATTGTCAGAACAATACCGTCTCGAAGTGCTTGTAAATGGCGTTGACCCGCCATTTTTCCGGCAATAGGCATTACTTTGCTTTCAAGCATACTATTAAATTTGCTCATGTAGTCCACACTCCTATTTTGAAACTAGTTGAGCTGCAAATTTTAATACTTGTTCTCCATTGCACGTTCCGTAGTGAACAGGATTTATAACGTCAACTGGCACACCTTTTTCTTCACCTAGCTTCTTAAGCTGCGGCAGCAAGTAGCGCACTTGAGGTCCTAATAAAAGTACATCTGCTTGATCAATATGGTTGCGGACAGAGTCACCAGGAACCGCCCAAATTTTATACTCCGTACTTTGGTCCTGAGCGCTTTTTTCCATTTTTGTTACTAGTAAACTTGTAGACATTCCAGCTGCACAACATAATAGAATATTCATTGGTCATTCCCCCGTTTTTTTATTTTGTCATCTGTTTTGTTGATAGTTTTATCTTAAAATAAAAGCGCTTACATTTATACACAACCTTTTTCCGTTAGTAACGGAAAAATTATGTTTGAACATTCAGACAAAAAAGAAGCCCTCTCTTGGACTTCTTTTTTATCTAATATTTTTCATAAATACCTCTATAAACTCCTCATAATCCTTGCACTTTACTAAGCGCTGCACGACCTGCTTATCATCTACGACGCGGACTAACAAACTGTACATCTTCTGCAAATCGCCTTGATTATTTGCTTTTACACTTAAAAGACAAATAAATTGGACAAGGTTTCCTTCCCACATAATCGGTTTTTTTAACGTGCAAATGGCCCAAAACGTCGTATCCGTTTGAGGAACCATAGGATGAGGAATGGCAACGAGATTGCCAAAACTTGTTGGTGATGCAGCTTCTCTTTCAAAAACAGATTCTATAAATTGAAAAGGAACTAGTCCTAGATGAGTTAATTTCTCTCCTAAAAAATGAAGCACTTCTTCTCTTGTTTGAAATTCTTGCTGTAAATATACTAATTCTTTTTTCGTGTATTCTAACGAAGACTGCGGTTTATTCTTCATTAAACATTCAATTTTTTTAAAATCATTGTTTCCTAGAATTGTGCTTACTTGTACTACAGGAACAGGAAGATCATCTGGAATTGGAATGGTACTAACAATAAAATCTAAAGAGTGCAGCGACATTTGGTGGAGCTTATAATACTGAGTTGTTCCTAAAATAGTAAGATTTAATCCAAACGTAGCCTGCAGCTTATATGATAATAGCTTGGCACTCCCTACTCCCGATGCGCATACAATCAAACAGCGCTTAGGCTGATTGATAATTTTCCGACGTTCAATGGCCCCTCCAATATGTAAAGCTAAATAGCCAATTTCCGTTTCATGCATGTCAATTTCAAGGCGATTTTTCAAAACCTTTCCAGCAATAATCCCAGCTTCAAAAGCGAGAGGGTAATGACTCTTAATTCCTTCAAGCATCGGGTTTCGCAGATTCATTCCATATTTATAGCGGTTGATAGCCGGTTTCAAATGTAAACTCATGCCAAGAATCAGCTCTGAATCTTCACTAATTCCTAAATGAAGCTCTTTTTCAATTGCTTCTAATATAGCTGCAGTTAATTCATAGATATTTGTGTCAATAAACTGCTTCACTTCTTTTTCTTCATGATTGCTATTGTTGAGCATTTTTGTACCTAACAAATGAATGGCGATATATGCCGTTTCTGACTTCGGAAAACGAATCTTGAATGCCTTTTCAATTTCCCTCACAATTTCAGCTGCCACTTCATATTCTTTATGCTCCATAATCTCAAGCAGATCTTCTGAATACAAAGAGATAAAATTTTCTTCTTGTATTCGCTTACAAGCTATCGCTAAATGAATGATTAAATTGTTTAATCCAATGTCTGAAACCATAATATTGTATCTTTTTATTTGATTTAAAATGTGGGCTTTAATCGTTAAGATTGATTCTTGGGGCAGGATAGATATTTTATTGTATACCATATCTATTTCTTTATCTTTTCGGTTGAATATGTACTCAGACATACAGAATCTCATTTTCATTTCGTCCCCTTTAGCTTTCAAGCCATAGTTAGGACGTTTTTCTAAAAGAATATCATATTTACACAGCTGTTTTTTAACATCTCTTAAATCGTTTTGAACCGTTGACTTGCTAATATACAACTCGTCTGCTAAATCTTCGAGCTTCAAATATTCGTCTGCTAGCAGCAATCTTTTAATTAAATAATGCACGCGGTCATCAGGAACGGTTGGAATAGAAGTTGCATCAAATAATTGATTAGCCGAAAGTTCTTTTAATAGGTGATGGAACTGTTTTTCATCTAAAACGCTAAGTTCATATCCTGTCCCACGAGCTGATTTAATTTTAGCTCCGTACTGAGACAAAATGTCATCTAGCTGTTTTATATCCGTTCGAATAGTTCGAGAAGATACTTGATTTACTGTTGCTAAATATTCACTCGTAACGGTTGATAATGTAGACTGTACGGACATTAGTTCTCTTAATATGACGATCATTCTTGAATTAAGCATGTTTGCTTCTCTCCATTCTCAGAAGATTTCTCCCTTATAAAACAAATGAAAAGGGCTGGTTATTTTAAACAAAAACAAAAAATACCTAAACAGCAACAAACAGAAACTACCTTTTTCTGTCCTTGCAGCTTAGGTTTTGCCTGCTTCATCAGTAACAACCCTAAAACAATAGGAATAAATGTCTTTATTTGTAATCTATCATTCTTTCTCTTTTTTTTCAATTTCAACTAAAGCATTAGGCTTAGTGGCATTAATGAAATTTATGTGGTCTGTTTATACCGGTGTAGCCCCAATTCAAACGTACGGATTAAAAAGTCTAGAGTCTCATCAGCGCTTAATGACATTCCAAATCCCCCTTTCTGCTCCAAAGAAGAAAACCCATGTAAAATACTGCGAAGACTTCTAACAGCATGAAGGGCTTCATTTTCTGGAAGATGATACGGTTTCAACACCTCCAGCACTAAAAATACGATGTTATCAGATGCTTTTTGTACTTCTTTATCCTGTATCCTTGGTGCTACCGTTGCCGTTGCTTCGTATATTCCGGGAGATTTTCTTACAAATGAAACGTACGCTTTACTTAGCCGAGAAACAGCTTCTTCTCTAGAAGCATGTTCAACAGCACTTTTTAAAAGATAATATAGCTGCTGCAGTCCACTTAAAGCCAGTTCTTTGCGCAGCTCTTCTAACCCTTTTATATGGTTATATAAAGACGGTGGACGAACATTTAGTTCTTTGGCTAATGTAGCAATTGTAACAGCATAAAATCCTTCCCGATTGGCCAAACTTTCACCTGTTTGAATCACCTTTTTGAAATCTAGTCCTTGTCGCGGCGACATCCCTTCATCTCCTTTTTTCTATTTTTACTTTTGCTTGTTGTATTGCTTTTTCCATCAATTTTAGCGGCTGAGAAAGAATTTTTCCGTGTCCAACAGCAAGAAGTGACGGGTTTAGTTCATATAGCTTTTCTGCACTTTTAAGCGCTAGCTCTTTGCTCCACGTTCCAAAGGCAGGAAACGGAAACAGCGGTTTTAACTGACCTGATACCGCAACTCCTCCTCGCACTTGGAAAGAATCTCCGGCAATTAATGCGTTCGTTCTCTCGTCTAAAAAAGACATAGACCCAGGTGTATGTCCAGGTGTAAAAATAGGAGCAAGTGAGCCTATATAAGACTCTTCTTCGATGAAATGATCAATTTTAGTTGAAATCTTTCCTAGTTTTGGTATTCCTCCACGGATTGGGTTTTGAGGTTCTTCAGAATCGAGTGTGAAATCTCCTGAAAATAATCGATAATCCCTTTGCGACATATAAACAGAAGCATTCGGCAAACTTTTCTTCAACGTATCAATCGCTCCGATGTGATCTTCATGAGTATGTGTAAAAACAATTCGAGTAATCGGTTTTCCAATTTGAACTGCAGCTTTCAAAATACCTGACGCGCTGTAAGGAAGAGCTGCATCAATTAACGTAAGACTGTCTTTCTCTTCGACTAAATAACAATTCACTGGAAAAAAGCGAGGCAAAAACGTCAATTGATACAACATTTTCTCACGAACTATTCTCATTTCCTCATCCCCTATTATCAAAATAAAAACTAATGGTATTAGTTTTTATTTTAACTAATACCATTAGTTTTATCAATCATATATTGAAAAAACAGTAAAAAAGATAGATGCACCAGCATCTATCTATCAAAATTAAACGTCTTTTCTTTCCCCTGTAGCAGCTACCACAATCGCACTGCCTTTCTTTAACTCTTCTTCATATTTTTTTGTTTCGTCTTTTGATAAACCTAGCGAAGCCATTTTTGTTCGAAGCTCATCTTCTCTTGTTAAAAATAAACTCGCTGCTGAATGTAAAGGACCTTCTTCAGACAGTCGAATAATATTTGTGTCCGTTACTTCTGTTAAATTTTTAGAATTTTCCTTGTCATAGGTAAACACGTATACTTCATTTTTCTCAAAACCTTTATCTGCAAATTGATTAACTGCTTCGTTAATATTCGCTCCTTTTTCTACTACTTCAACATGTTTCATTATTTATAACCTCCTGTTTCTATAGCACATCTTTCTTTTATACTTAGCAAAAGAATAAACTTCTTACTACTATATATACCCGTTTTCAGAAAGGGAAACCCGCATTTAGCGCTTTACAGAGAGTTTGAAAATTATTCTACGTTATCCTTCACTTAGATATATACCTCTTTTGATTAACGGATCTAAAACGATCCTTCAGCTAATTTTCAGCCAACATTCATAAGAAATTCATCTGCATTGCTTATCATGAGAAAGAAAAAAGACGCTAATCAGGTACTTTACACGCATAATGAATGTCTGTGTCAGAGTAAGCCGGATATGAATGCAGCAATTCATATTCGGTTTTTTACATGAAAGAACTTCTAACAACATCCTGTCCTTGCACCTTATAACATACTATAATTCTCCATATTAACTAAAAATTCAGGTTATATAGGAGGTCACAAATGAACAGCCATCCACAGCCACAGTTAAAAAAAGAGTTAAAAATCCGGCACATTACCATGATTTCTCTTGGAGGAATTATTGGGGCTGGATTGTTTATCGGAAGCGGATCACTCATTAACACCGCTGGCCCGGGCTCTATCTTTTCGTACGCATTTGCTGGTTTGCTCGTTATTTTAGTCATGCGAATGCTTGGCGAAATGTCTACTGCAAATCCTTCCAGCGGTTCGTTTTCCACTTATGCAAAAGAGGCATTAGGCCCGTGGGCCGGCTACACGATTGGCTGGCTCTACTGGTTTTTCTGGGTTATCGTTATTGCTGTTGAAGCCATTGCGGGTGCAAATATTATTCAATACTGGTTCCCGTCTTTGCCGTCTTGGGGAGTCAGCCTGGCTCTTACTTTTTTATTAACGATGACCAATCTGTACTCTGTTAAATCTTTCGGTGAATTTGAATATTGGTTTTCACTCATTAAAGTTGTTAGCATCGTTCTTTTTTTACTTTTAGGTATAGCTATTATTTGCGGATTTATTCCAGGAATCGATTCTCCCGGCACTTCCAACCTTTTGCACAAAGGCGGCTTTTTACCGAATGGAATTAGTTCTGTATTTTTAGGCATTGCCCTTGTCATGTTCTCCTTTATGGGAACAGAAATTGTCGCAACGGCGGCAGGTGAATCTTCTCAGCCTGAAAAAGCCATTACCATCGCGACCAATACCGTTATTTATCGCATTTTGTTTTTCTATTTAGGATCTATTTTTATTTTAGTAACCGTGCTTCCATGGAATTCATCAAGCCTAATGAAAAGTCCATTTGTATCTATTCTTGAATTAGTGAATATACCGGCCGCAGCTCAAATTATGAACTTTATTATTTTAACAGCTGTTCTTTCCTGTCTGAATTCTGGTCTATATACAAGTTCTCGTATGTTGTTTTCCATGTCTCAAAATGGTGATGCGCCAAAAAGCTTTTCAAAATTAAATAAAAAGGGCGTACCGGTTAGCGCGATATTAGCTTGTACAGTTATCTCGTACATCAGCGTCATCTTTAACTACATTTCACCGGACAAAATCTTTCTATTCTTGGTAAATGCATCAGGTGGCGTAGCACTTCTTGTCTATCTGGTTATTGCATTTTCACAGATTAAAATGAGAAAAAAATATGAAAAAGAAAATCCTGAAGCATTAAAAATTAAAATGTGGTTATTTCCTTACTTAACTTACGCTACAATCCTTGCCATCACTAGTATTTTTATTGCCATGGCATTTATTGATTCATTACGTTCCCAGTTCTTCTTAACTCTTTTAATTGCTGTACTCGTCGTAGGTTCTTTTTTCTTTCAGCGTACCAAAATGACGAGCGGCTTAGCAACAAAAGAAAATACATCAAAATAAAAGAGGTTGAGACATAACGAAATGAATCCAACCTAAAGATGAACAAATGAGATAGATGAGCTGGACTGCTTATTACACCGCAGTTGATTTCCGTGCAAGGCTTCGCTTTCCGCGGGCGGCCGCTGAGCCTCCTCGTCGCTTGTGCTCCTGCGGGGTCTCATCTGTTCCGCTGTTCCCGCAGGAGTCTTCGCCTTGCCCTCCAATCACCTGCTAGAAGGAACGAAACAGATGAAACTATATTCACCATCAAAAAAACGAACCACGAATCAAACATATTGATTAATGGTTCGTTTTTCACTTGAACTAAAATACTTTTGTTCCAGCCTCTTTTTATTTAACGAGATAAATCTCCTACAATTTTTGTTCCGTGTAATTCAGCTGCTTTTGTTTCTGTCATAACTTGACCCGCATTTCCTTCATGAATTCCTCCGCCGGGCAAAATAATAATACGGTCACCGGCGTATGCAATCAGTTCTCGAATCACCTGCAAGTTTTGAAGAGCAGATCTTTTCCCTCCCTTAGTTAAAATACGGTCTGCTCCCAGTTCACTAAGTACATCAATGGCTTTATATTTATCATGAAGTTCATCAAATGCCATATGAAACGTAACGCTTAAAGGACGAGCTTCTGTTATTAAATCTTTAGTGCGCCCGTAATCAATTTCACTTTCTTCTGTTAAAATACCAAATACTACTCCATTTATTCCAAGGTCTTTACATGCTTTAACGTCTTTTTTCATAATTTGAAATTCTGCCTCGGAATATACAAAGTTGCCGCTTCTTGGGCGAATAATCACATTGATATCTGTATCAAGATGTTCGCTTGCATATTGAATGGTGCCGTAACTTGGCGTAGTGCCTCCTTGACTAAGATTGTCACATAATTCAATGCGGTCTGCTCCTAGCTTTTCGGCTTTTTTTGCCTGCTCATATCCCTCTACACACGCTTCTTTTATGTACTTCATACTCTCAACTCCTTTATTGGCTGTATAAATAAAGCCCATCTTTAAAAAGATGGACTTCTTCCTGCTATTTAATCGCTTTATGAACTTTTAAATTCTTTCCTTTAATTGTTTTGTTTTTCATTGCTTGTAATACTTTGGGACCTTTTCCATTCAAAATCTCCACATACGAGACATTTTCTTGAATCGTAATAATTCCAATATCGTCTGCGGTTACTCCGTCTAATTTCGCAATTGTTCCTACAAAATCAACCGCTCTAATTTTCTTTTTCTTTCCTCCGTTAAAATACAGCTTCATAATGTCTTTATTTAATGACTCGCTTTTATCTTTTTTAACTTCTGGACGCTCATTGATTTTTTCAGTAAAAGCGGATGCTGCCTGCTGTACTTCTTCTTTGGAAGGAGGAGTGGATGTTGGAATTGAAAAACCGATATATTCTTCAATTTCCGATAGCATTCTCTCTTCATAAGGCGTTACAAATGTGATAGCTTTCCCTTTTTTACCCGCACGTCCCGTTCTTCCTGTACGGTGAACGTAGCTTTCTTTTTCTAGCGGAAGGTCGTAGTTAATAACGTGCGTGATATTATCAATATCAATTCCTCTCGCAGCTACATCTGTCGCCACTAAATAGCGGAATTTCCCTTTTTTGAAATCATTCATAACGTCAAAACGGTCTTCTTGCACCATTGCCCCGTGAATTTTATCACAAGGATATCCAAGATCATCTAAATCATCTAACAGCGTATTTACCTGCTCTTGCGTGCGGCAAAAAATGATGCAGCTGTCCGGGTTTTCTACTGTAGTTACGGCTTTCAGCAGTTCAAATTTACGTTCATTTTCTACTGTTATAACAGAATGGTCAATCGTGCTTGTTGTTAATCCGTTCGCTTTGATTTCAACATCAACTGGCTTCTTCATATATTTGCGAGACAGCTCTTCAATATCTTCAGGAAGCGTAGCTGAGAAAAGCATCGTTACACGCTCACTAGGAAGACGTTGAATAATTGCTTCTACTTGGTCAATAAAGCCCATATTCAGCATTTCATCGGCTTCATCGATAACCAAATAACGAATTTTCTCTAATGCAAGCGTTTCTTTTTCTATATGATCAAGCACTCGTCCAGGCGTACCTACAACGATATGTGTTTTTTGCTTTAACTCTACTTTTTGCTTAGCAAATGGTGATTTACCGTACACAGCAGCTGCTTTAATTCGCTTAAAACGGCCGATATTGGTAATGTCTTCTTTTACCTGTGCAGCCAGCTCTCGTGTAGGTGTTAACACTAACGCCTGTGGTTTATTTTCTTCCCAATTAACTAATTCACACAGTGGAATACCAAAGGAAGCCGTTTTTCCACTCCCTGTTTGAGACTTCACGACCACATCTCTTTCTTCTAGCGCGATGGGAAGCACCTTGCTTTGTACTTCCGTAGGATTATTGTATTGCAGGCTAGAAAGTGCCTTAACTACCTTATCGCTAAGACCATATTGACTAAAACTTCTTTGATTCATTTTGTACCCTCATTTATTTTAAATTAGTGATTATCTTTATCATGACCTGATGCACTATGTTTCATTATACTTTAATTCTTCTATACGCGCTCAAAATTTCAAATCACACAAGCCGCTTTTGGATATACACTCATTTTTGAATTCAAACTTATTTTCAGTTCATACACCTGTAATATAAAAAGTCAGTAAACTAACAAATAGTAAGGTAATAGTGAGAACTATCACTGGCTTGTTTTGAATATGTAGCATAATCCGTATAATCTATCCACTTGTATCTTTCTAATTTCCTTTCTAGCTTTTCACTAATTTCATCTTCAATCTCATGCATGAAAGCAACCGTTTCGTAAATGGTCATCCCAAATCGATTAGCTGCTTGGTGATGAGGAGAGTGTTCTTTGAGAAGTGTCAAAAACTGCGCTTTTGTTTCGGCCTGCTGTGCTAAACGATCTTCGACTCCTTCAATGAATTGATATAACATTCGTTTATTACTAGGAAGAGAAGCAATAATATCTCTTGCAAAAACCTCCATCATCTTTTCATTCATGGTCACTCCACCCTTCACCTTTATAACCAATCATCTTTTTATTCATTTTAAACGTAATGATTACGATTTACAATATAAAATTCTTTTTATATCTTGCACCTTCACTAAATAAAGAGAAAAGCCGCTCTCTTATTAATAAGAAAACGGCTTTGGTATGAGCGATGAGGGATTCGAACCCCCGACCCCATCCCTGTCAAGGATGTATTCTCCCACTGAACTAATCGCTCGTGATATGTATTGACTATATTATAGAAAGAGTTATCCAATTTTGTCAACTATTTTTCCACAGTTCCCAAGTTGGAAGAATCATCTTTACTTTTGATAAAATAAAAACATGCCGTAAAGGAGCGTGACGGGATGAAAGCGCATGCTGAATTTTATTTTGATTTTGTCTGTCCACTATGTTTTCTAGCCGCTAAGCCTTTAAGAGAAGTCAGTAAAGAACAAAAAGCTGAGATTGAATGGAAGCCTTTTGAACTTTGTCCTGAGCCAACCCAACAGATGGAGCAAGTAGAAGATTTTTTAGAGAGACCTTGGAATCGATCGATAGCTCCCTTAGCACAACAGCTACACGTAGAAATGAAGATGCCGGACATGTCCGCAGTCCCGCGCACTCATTTAGCGCATGAAGGTTTTCATTTTGCTAAAAAACATGGTCAAGAAAGTACCTATGTAGATGCTGTTTTTAAAGCTTATTGGGAAGATGAAAAAGATATTAGCCAGATTGAAGTCTTAGCAGAAATCGCTGATTCTCTGCATTTAGATAAAGAGATATTTACGCGTATCTTAAAAGACCGGACGTTTGAACAAGTTCATAAAGATAGCTTAGCTTATGCCTATGAAGACGCTCATGTAACGGAGGTACCAACTTTAAAAATTGGCAGCCGCGTACTGCAAGGGTTTGCTTCCAAAGAAACAGTCAAAAAAGCGCTGTTGCATGAACATTCTGCTAAGCTTGAAGACCGAGAGAAATGATTTACTAAGAGGTGCATTTGATGAATATTACTTATTATTTTAGTCGGTTTTTAGCTAAGAAACCGGATAGCCCAACGTATGAAAGCTTAGCTGCTTTACAGAACAAGCACATGCTTCATGTTCCTTTTGAGAACTTAGACGTTTTGTCTCAAACCCCTATTATCATTGATTTAGAACGGATTTTTCAAAAAGTAGTTGTGAATTTGCGTGGAGGATTTTGCTATGAATTAAACGGCCTATTTGGCTGGCTGTTAAAAGAAAGCGGATATGAAGTCTCTTACGTTTCAGCTACCGTCAAAAAACCCGACGGAACGTGGACAATTGAAGGGAGTCACGCTACAAACCTTGTGACGGTTGAAAATCAGTCTTACATCGTAGACGTTGGATTTGGAGATTCTGTTCGCAAGCCAATGCCTTTAAATGGCGAAGTAGTAAGAGATGTAAGCGGCTCTTATCGTATGACAAACGTTGCTGAGCATATGTATGATTTGCAGCGATGGGAAGATGATGTATGGAAAACGCTGTACCGTGTGTCTACGCTTTCTAAGAAACTGACTGACTTTACTCCTATGTGTGAGTTCAATCAAACGTCAGCCGATTCTCCGTTTGTACACAATCGTCTTGTTACTATCGCAACATCTACAGGGCGCATTACCCTCTCTGGTGAAACGCTAACTGTAACAGATGGTGGGAAAAAGACGAAAAGGAACGTTTCAGAAGAAGAAATACCTGATATTTTACAAAATCATTTTTATATTATTAAAGGATTTTATTAATATGTCCTTACACAAAAAAACCGGCCTCTTATGGGGCCGGTTTTTGTATAGGGCTAATCATCCTGTTTTCTACAGGCGACTTTAAAATAATTGAGGTATTCACATTTCCATAAGGAATCAGTTCATCCACGAGCATTCTAAGTCCATCCATTCCAGACACGGCTGCTTTGATAAAGTAAGAAACCGGCCCCGTTACGCGATGACATTCAAGCACGTCTTCATTTTGCTCAATAAAGTCTTCAAATTCCTCTGGTTTTCTTTTTAATTCGCTTACTTGAATAAACAGCTGTGTATCTCTTCCTAAAGCTTTCGGAGACACCGTAGCGCTGAAACGCTGAATCACTCCTCGTTCCTGAAGACGCTGCAGCCTTTCTGATACGCTTGGACGGCTAAGAGCAAGCTTTTTTGATAAATCACTAATCGTCATACGCCCGTCTCTTTGCAAAATAAACAATAATTGTGCATCGATTTGATCCATACAAACCCTTCCTTTCAAAATGAATATAATAAATAAAATCTTTATTCAAGTTGATAACAGAACAAGTATTATTTCCTTCATTTATACATGTGTTTTCTTTATTTAATATCCTATCATTAAAGTAGATAATTGAAAATGAAAATTCCGAAAAAACAAACAAAGGGGTTTATTTATGAAAAAAGTTTTATGGATTATTCTTGGATGTACGATTGCAAGTATTGGTGTTCTTATCTTGCGGCACTCTCACGTCGTGACGGGGGGAACAGCTGGTCTGTCTCTTAGCTTGTCATATGCCCTTCCTTTATCGTTTGCGGTGATCTTTTTTCTCATTAATATTCCGTTTTATCTCTTTTCCTTCTTTCAAATGGGATGGAAATTTACCGTCACAACTATAGGATCAGTGTCTTTGCTATCACTTCTCACTTCACTCGATCACTTGCTTCCTGCTTTTACACTTCCTAGCCTGATGGGTGCTGTTACGGGTGGACTAATTGCCGGTCTTGGCTTATCCATTTTATTTATGAACGGAGCTTCTCTCGGCGGTGCTAATATTCTCGCGTTATTCGCGCAGCGAAAATTCGGTTGGGATCCTGGAAAAGTGAATTTTTCATTTGATTTCCTTGTCGTGCTGTCGAGCATGTATTCAATTGGATTTTCAAAAGGAATTTTCTCTGTTATGTCCATTGCGATTACAGGGTTTGTCATAAGCTATTTCAAGCAAAAAATTGCTTTACACAATCAACCGACACCCACTGCTGCCACACAGCCTTTAGATAATGTGCTTTCTAAATAAAAAACACGATTTAGCTGTGACTAAATCGTGTTTTTCGTTTAAAGCTTTTCTACTTTTATAAAATCAAATTGGGCTTCATATCCTTCTCCTTGAGGACTACAAGCGTAAACTCCAACTTGAACAGGTTCTTTGGATGAGTGCAATAAGTGAGCGAGTCGGAGCTGAGTCCAGGAATCTCCATCACTTGAATAACAAACGGTGTAATCATCGTTTTTGCGCTGAATTTTAAAATAAAGCGCTGATTTGTTTTGAGTAAAATTTTGGCTGGACCAATCTGAGAAGCCCTGGTTGGTTACGACTGCTCCTAATTGGTTAGGTCCATCGGGATTGTATTCAACTGACGTTTTGATCCACGTATCTTTTGATACACGAATCATGAGACCTGCTTGATCGTAGCGATTAACTGGATATGTATGCACCTTGGTCATGATTTCAAAGTCGCCTTCTACTTCACGGTAAAGAAAGTGTCCATTGTCCGCTTCAAAGCCATAATGAGTCCGCTGCCAAAAATCTGTTTTAGCGTCCGTTTTAATCACTAATCGATTCGTTTCCGTATCAATTTGAAATTGAGCTGGTGGACAATACCAAGAAACGTCTGAATCTAATTTTCCTTCTGAAAAGTTTGTGAAAAATACTAGTTGATTACTCACTCTCTGTCATTCCCTTCTTAGAAGCTATTGTTCTTCTATTTCTATTTTGCCATAATTTAACGAATAAATAAAATATTTTGATTATTTTTCTAGTAAATTCTTTTCTTTCATAAAAAAATAAGACTCTTTTACATAGAGTAAAAGAGTCTTATTTTTAGATTATTGCATTTAGAATAAGTGCTCCTGCAAAAGCAATAAAGGATAGAAGCGTTTCCAAAACAGTCCATGTTTTGAACGTTTCTTTTACTGTTAATCCTAAATACTCCTTCACCATCCAGAATCCAGCATCATTAACGTGAGAGAACATTAGTGAACCCGCGCCCGTAACGATAACCAGAAGTTCTAAGTTAACACCAGACATGTGCTCAATGATTGGTGAAACAATACCCGCTGCTGTTGTTAATGCAACTGTTGCTGAACCTGTAGCAATACGGATTAATCCAGCAATTAAAAATGCAAGTACCAGTGGTGATAGAGATAGATGTTCAGACATTTGACCAATCGTTGTACCTACTCCGCTATCGATTAATACTTGTTTGAAGCCACCGCCTGCACCAATAATTAAGACAATAGATCCTACAGGAAGCAAACATTCTTCCGTTAGTTTTTTAATCACATCTTTTGTCATACCTTGACGTTTTCCAAGCAGGTAAAACGCTGCAAAACAAGAAATTAATAGTGCAATCAATGGACTTCCTATTAGTTCTATAAATTTCACTAGGCCACTTGGCAATCCGTTAATAACAGGTGCTATAGCTGCTAAGACCATTAATAGAACGGGCAGTAAAATGACAAAGAACGAAACGCCTGTACCAGGAAGATCTTTTGATGTTGTCGTGATACGAATTAGATCAGGCTCTCCTTCTGGAACCACTCGTTTGTGAACCCATTTTGCAAAAACTGGTCCAGCAATAACTGCGGCTGGAATTGAAATGATTAACGCGTATAAAAGCACTTTCCCCGTATTTGCTCCGTAAATACTAATAGCTGCCATCGCTCCTGGATGAGGAGGAACGAGACCGTGAACAATTGATAATCCTGCAATAACTGGCAGAGCAATCAATAATATATTTTGTTTTGTTGTTTTATGAATCGAAATAACTAAAGGCAGTAAGATTAAAATTCCTACTTCGAAGAAAACAGGAATACCAATAATGAAACCTGCTACTAGCATTGCCCACGGCAATCTTTTCACACCGAATATTCTTACGAAATAATCCGCTACTTGCATGCCAGCACCTGAATCAGCCATCAGCTTACCTAAAATTGTTCCCAGTGCTAAAATTCCTACTAAGTGGCCTAAAACACCGCCCACTCCCGTTTCGTAAGCGGCAACAATTTTATCCATTGATAACCCAGAAGCAATTGCTAAAAACAAACTCGCAACCGTTAAACTGATAAACGCATGCCATTTAAAAACTGAAACACCTACAATAACAATAACAATTGCGACAACTGTAATAGCTAATAAGTATGCATCCATCTTGCTTTCCACCTTCCCCTTAAGTAAACGCTTTCTTTATGTAGCAAAAAAAGCTCTAAACCTGTTAATTTTTTAAAAAATAAGTTTTAATTATCGAAATCGTTTACATTAATTACATCAGAAAACGATTTCATCTTTTTATTACTTAAATTATATGAAAAAAAAATTCTTAAATCAATAAAAAACTAAAAAAAATTTTATCAATTTTCTTCCATGCAGTTTTAAAACATAAAAAAATCCAATCATGTTAATGATTGGATTAACCTTATTTATTTGGTGATGGTTGGATCAGCCGTTTGACTGTCAATAATCGGTTTTTCGCTTGTTTTTAACGTTATTTCTTCATATTCCCCCGGCGCTAATACACTTTTATCTCCTCTCATGAGATACGTGTAAGCGATGATAGAAATGAATAAACCAAATGTCCAGGCATTATCCCATAAAAAGCGCAGTCCAGGAATTAGTAAACCTAAAACGGGTATGGCTACGCCAATTACTAATGCATAAATACCGTTTTTATTAAAACCTGTTGAATAACTATAGCGACCGTTTACCTCGTATAAATCCTTTAATGCCATCTGTCTCCTTCTTACAAGCCAGTAGTCAGCAATGGCGATGCCGTCTATAGGACCAAGCAGCGCCCCATATGTTCCAAGCCAGCCGAAGATATAGTTCCCGAAATTAGACATGATGTACCATGGCTGAAGCAAAATAGCAAAGATACCGGTAACCAGTGCCCCCATGGCAAACGTTATTTTCTTTGGATTCAGATTCTCAATTGCACGGGCCGGCGCCACAATATTTGCTCCCACATTAATCGTTAAAGAAGAAAGCACGATAACGATTGTTCCTAAGAAAATGATAAACGGAGGGAATTTAGCTACTAACGCCACTGGGTCCCAAATTGCTTCTCCGAATATAACGATGGTTGCCGAGGTGACAGCAATTCCAATAAATGAAAAAATACTCATCGTCAACGGCAAAGAGAAGGTTTGCGCAACCATTTGAGATTTCTGACTTCTAGCATATCGACAAAAATCCGGGATGTTCAAAGCGAGCGTCGCCCAAAATGCAATGACTCCGGTTAAAGCAGGGAAAAATACAGCTAGAAATTCTCCAGTAGATGTAAATTTAGAAGGCGTAGATAAGATGGGGCCCCACCCTCCTGAGTTTGTATAAGCCCATATAAAAAGAATAATAGCTGAAATACCAATAACCGGAGCAGCAATCGCTCCTAATACTTTAATTGCTTGCGGTCCTTTATATGCCACTCCTACATTTAAAAGCCAAAAGAGAGCGAATACAATGGCTGTATGACCAGCTAAACCATTCCAAGATGAAAACGAAGCGCTTAGTAGTGTATCAATTGCTTCCGTTCCAATCCATGTATTAATTCCAAACCACCCAGCAGCCACAATGGCCCTAGCCAGTGCTGGGATATGTGCTCCTTTATCTCCAAACCACAGGCGGGCAAATACTGGATAAGGAATGCCAAACTTGGTTCCAGCGTGAGAATTAAGCAAAATAGGAATAAGAACAATCACATTTCCTAAAAAGATTGTACCAATTGCTTGCCACCAGTTCATTCCAAGCGTCATCATTCCGCTTGCCATTGTGTAAGCTGGAATACACAGACACATCCCAATCCAAAGCGTGGCAAAGTTAACTCCTTTCCAAGAATGTTCTTTCATCGTAGTAGGACGTAAATCTTCATTCCAAAGATCGCTGCCGCTCAGCTGATTGTGCGTCTCATCTGTGAGCGTCACAATTCCATCTTGCTCGATTTGTGTTTTCATCCATAAAACCCCTTTTCATAAAATAAGTTCATTTCAAAAAACAAATTTTATTTGAATTTTCTGAAATATAAAGGCGTTTGTGACGATTCCTTCTAGTATGTGATAAATACTAACGTTACCCCTTATTATATTTAATGCGAAACAGGGATACACTGGACAAATTGTAACATTATTTGAGGGAACTTTTATATATTGTGTAGTGTTAACTCTTTTGGTTGTTAGATAACCTAACACACAAAAGATCATCGCCTGACAGCTTCAAGCGATGATCTTTAAACTTAATGTACGTATTTTTTTTGAAAAGCCGTAATGCTTGCGTATTCTTCTTTAAATAAGCGAGCCAAACGAATATAGATAGCCGTTAACTCTTTATATACTTCACTGTTTTCTTTGATTGGATAATGATGATTAGTCGCTCCAACCATATCGGAAACAACGTTTAATGAGTCAACTTCGCCAAGGCTATATAAGCCAAGGATAACTGCTCCTAAACACGAACTTTCAAAACTTTCCGGCACGGATACTTCTTGGTTAAAGATATCTGCCATCATTTGACGCCAAAGTGCGGAACGTGCAAATCCGCCTGTTGCCTGAATTTTTGTAGGCTCTCCAATTAACTCTTCAAGTGCCAATAACACCGTATATAAGTTAAAAATAACGCCTTCTAGTACGGCACGAATCATATGTTCTTTTTTATGATGCAGACCTAGGCCAAAAAATGAGCCTTTAGCATTTGCATCCCAAAGCGGCGCGCGCTCTCCTGAAAGGTATGGATGAAACAATAAGCCGTCTGCTCCCGGCTTCACTAAAGCCGCAATATCTGTTAATACTTCGTACGGATCTTTTCCAAGACGTTTAGCTGTTTCCACTTCCGACGCTCCAAACTGATCGCGAGCCCATCTGAAAATCATGCCTCCGTTATTTACAGGGCCGCCAATTACCCAGTGGTCTTCTGTCAACGCATAACAGAAAATACGACCTTTAGGATCGACTACTGGCTTGTCAGTGACTGCTCGAATCGCTCCGCTTGTCCCGATTGTCACCGCAACAACGCCTGGTTCAATTGCATTTACGCCTAAGTTTGATAATACACCGTCACTTGCACCTACAATAAAGGGCGTATCCGGAAGTAAATGCATGTCAACTGCAAGCTCTGGGTTTAACCCTTTTAACTGATGCATGGTTGAAACAGGAGTGGATAACTGATCGGTTGTAACACCTGCTACTTTTAGTGCTTCTTCATCCCACGCAAGATTTTTCAGATTAAACAAACCTGTTGCTGATGCAATCGAATAGTCGATAACATATTCGTTAAATAGCTTAAAGAATACATATTCTTTAATTGAAATAAACTTATGTGTTCCCTTCACTAATTCAGGCTGTTCATTAGAAAGCCATGTTAGCTTGGAAAGCGGCGACATCGGATGAATAGGCGTGCCCGTACGTAAATAAATCTCATGGCCATTGTATTCATTTTTAATTTTTTCCGTCCATTCTGCACTTCTATTATCCGCCCACGTAATACATTTTGTCAGCGGCTTTCCCTGCTGATCAACGGCAATAACACTGTGCATAGCTGAGCTGAATGAAACGCATAAAATATCCTCAGGTTTTACATCGCTTGTTTTTACAACCGTTTGAATGGTACGTACAACTGCTTGAAAAATTTCTTCAGGATCTTGCTCAGCCATCGCGGGCGTAGGCGAGTATAGTGGATACTCAATCCCATGGTTAGCAATGACTGTACCGTCTACTGAAAACAATACAGACTTTGTACTCGTTGTTCCGATATCTACACCTATTGCATATTTTTTGCTCATGCTGCTGTCCCCCTACTTTACTACTTTACTTATTTACAACACCGTGACCGCCGAATTCATTTCGAAGTGCTGCTACAACTTTTCCTGTAAATGTATCTTCCTCTAATGAACGATAGCGCATCATTAGCGATAAAGCAATAACAGGAGTTGCCGTTTGAAGATCAAGGGCAGTCTCTACGGTCCATTTCCCTTCACCAGAAGACTGCATGACTCCTTTAATACTATCTAGTTTAGGATCTTTTGAAAACGCATTTTCCGTTAGTTCCATTAACCAAGAGCGAACAACAGATCCGTTATTCCAAACGCGCGCTACGGCTTCATAGTCGAAATCAAACTGACTTTTTTCCAGAACTTCAAATCCTTCAGCAATGGATTGCATCATTCCATATTCTACACCATTATGAACCATTTTTAAAAAATGACCGCTTCCGCTTTTACCTGCATACATAAATCCATTTTCTACGCAAATATCATTAAAAATTGGTTCAATTGTACGGAATGCTTCTGCATCTCCGCCAATCATTGTACACGCTCCGTTTCTTGCGCCTTCCATTCCGCCGCTTGTCCCTACATCAAAGAAGTAAATACCTTTTTCCTGAAGATCGTTAGCACGTCGAACAGATTCTTTATAATTAGAGTTTCCTCCATCTATTACAATATCTCCTTCTGACAGAAGATCTTTTAGTTCTGTAATAACATTTTCCGTTACTTCTCCAGCCGGAACCATAACCCATACAACTTTAGGTGAAGAGGGAAGTTCATTGACTAACTCTTCAATAGTAAAGGCACCAGCCGCTCCTTCATTTGAAAGTTTTTCTACCGCTTCTTTATTCACATCATAAGCTACAACTTCATGATGGTTGTCCATTAAATTTAATGATAAATTATATCCCATTTTTCCTAAACCGATTAATCCAATTTTCATTTTACAAACTCCCTTTGAAAAAAAATTTCACATTACCTTCATTATACGAATTATTTTTCATTTTGCAATCGTTTACAAGAAAATTTTTTTCACACATATTTTTGTGCTATACTCTTTTTACTACTAAATTCGTGGAAAGGAACATCAGTTATGACGCAAAATTGCTTAGGAAAAATTCGTTCTCACTATGCTAGATTCAGTGAAAAAGAGAAAAAAATTGCAAATTATATTTTAGAACAGCCAGAACAAATTATTCACAGTACCATTAATGAAGTAGCAGACGATTTAAATGTAGCTGATGCAACGGTCTTTCGCTTTTGTAAACGAATTGGCTTCAAGGGCTATCAAGCGATGAAAATAGCGCTGGCTGCTGAAATTATGACACCCATTCAGCAGATTCATGAGGAAATTGCTGAAACGGATAATGAAAAAACGATCGCTGAAAAAATCTTTCGCTCCAACGTGAGAACGCTTGAGAATACATTACAAATACTAGAGGGCAATGCTATTGAAAAAGCCGTGAAACTTCTGATGAAGGCCGATAAAGTTCAATTTTATGGCACGGGAGGCTCTTCAGTCGTGGCTATGGATGCTTTTCATAAATTTGTGCGAACAGGAATTAAAACGTTTGCATTTATCGATTCCCACTTCCAGCTTATGTCAGCTTCTCAATTGACGAAACAAGATGTAGCGGTAGTGATTTCTCATTCTGGAACAAATAAAGACACGATGAACATTTTAAATACAGCAAAAGCGAACGGTGCCAAAACGATCGGGATCACGGGTTTTCCTAAATCTCCATTAAGTCAAAACGTTGACGTTTCTCTTTATACAAGTTCAGAAGAAACCGAATATCGATCTGAAGCTCTCGCCTCGAGAATTGGACAGCTAAGCCTCATTGATGCTTTGTATGTTAATGTAATGATTGCGAATAAAGACACCTCTAAACACTCGCTTGAAAAAGTACGCGATGCTATTGCTGAAACTAGAATTTAATGTTTCGCCCTTATATATTCTTCAACTACAACATCAAACAGAGCATAAAATATATGCTCTGTTTAGTGCCGTTCTTCACTTAAATTTTTCAGGTTTTCATTCTCATTTAACATTTTCTAAGTTGCTACATATGATAAAGCACAACTTTTAAAAAGTAGGTGAAGTGTGTATGGATATTATCTATCGCACTGCAAAACTAGATGATTATACAGAAGTAAATAAAATATTAGGGGAATCACTAGAACTCCACGCAAATGCGCTTCCTTCTATGTTTGATACCCAAATGGCTGTTTTATCTCCGGAACAATATCAAGCTACTCTTTATTATGCAACCATTGATATTCTTGTAGCTCAATATCGAAATCAAATTATTGGGGCGTCTGTTGTTGAATTAAAATATAACCCTCCCACCACATTAGCTCCTCTTTCCTATACAGCATACATCCAATATTTTGGTGTAAAAAAAGGCTTTCAAAATTACGGCGTAGGAAAAGGTCTTTTTTCTGCTACGAAACAGTGGGCTGTACAAAAAGGAGCAAGTGACCTCCAGCTTACCGTATGGGCATTTAACGAAAAAGCACGTGCTTTTTATGAAAGTCTTGGGCTGGAAAACTTAAGCTATCTTATGACTACTTCACTACAGCCATAAATCGTTCCATTAACGGAGGCTAGGCACGTATCTTCTACGTGCCTAGCCTCCGTTATTCAAATAAAAGACTAAATCATTTTGACGCGTTAATTTACGCAGCTTATATACATACTAAAAGAAGTTTATTACGTAGCCGGATTGCCTTCTTGCAGCTGTTCTTGTTCATCACGCTGACGGTGAGCCAAACGACTTGCCGCACTAGAAGCTACGCTCGCTACCAAATCATCTAAAAAGGTATTAACTCCTTTTTCTTTTTTACAGTCCAGCTTTTCAATAATGCCTACTTTTACTTTATCTAAATAGCCAAAGGTCGTAACAGCGATACTGCCATAGGTTAAAACGGCACCTAAAGCAATCGTTTCGTCAACGCCAAACAGCCCTTCGTCTTGCTCTACAATACTTTGAAGAGGTTCTGATAATTTATTTTGCTCAGCTAACTTATCAAGTTCGATTCCAACTAGAAGCGCATGCTGAATTTCTCTCTTTTGCAGTACTCTCTCTACGCTTTCAGCGCATTCCTGAATGGTTAGAGCTGGATGATAAGGAAGCTGTAAATCATACACAATTTCAGCAATATCCAAAACTGTTACGCCACGCTCTTCCAGCAAATTAAATGTTGCCTTGGCTACTTCTTTGCTCGTTGGGATTTTTTTCGCTGTCATATCTCTCTCTCCTTTTCAAGTTGTTGTCTCTCTTTATACTAAATTCGATGAGAGGTGCTAAAAACCTTTTTTGTTCATCCGCCTGAGTTCATAAACTCGTCACATATCTCTTTAGGCGCTCATTACATTTACTTGCTATAATGAAATTATCTAATCAGGAGGTTTGTCTACTGTGGAAGAAAAACAAAGTAAATTTAGCAGAGGCTTATTATTATTTTTCATTGGCGCAACAGCCCTTTTCTTTATCGTTTTAATCGTTCTGTTTCTCATATCTACTTTTGGAAAAAGCGAAAAAGAAGCCGTAGCTCTTCTAGCAGGGAATCACTACGCTATCGTTAAAGAAGAGAATTCATATACTCTTTATGATCAAAAAGAAAACAAGCCTATTTTGAAAGATGTAAACGGCTATTTTGGTGCGCGCAATATCCGAAGTTATGTAAAAAATGACACAGAATTGGTTTCGATTGATGAAAAAGAAGAGGAATATACGAAGAAGCCGCTAGAAAAAGCCAGCCAAGCAGAAAAAGCTATGTTTAAAAAAATGAAAAAATTAGATTAACCAAAAGCGCTTCAGTCGATTCTGAAGCGCTTTTTTTAATGACGCATGCCTCTTTCTCGTCATTCGCTAAAAAATTCGTTACAATAAAATAAAGAACGGTTGTTAGAAAATGTGTTACAATAAAGGTAACGCTTTCATTCAAATGCATAGGAGTCGATTATTCATGTCAGAAAGTAAGCGGAAGTTAGAAGAAATTTCTTTTTATAGTGACGCACTGCAAGAAGATGTCACATTACTAGTCTATTTGCCGTCAAACTATTCTACGCTCTATAAGTATTCTCTACTTATCGCCCAAGACGGAAAAGATTATGTTATGTACGGACGTACACCTCGTTTAATCGATGATTTAATGAACGAGTCAGAAATCGATCGTACTATTTTTGTTGGAATTCCATACAAAAGCGTAGAAGACAGACGTGATAAGTATCATCCAGAAGGAAAGCAAGTAGATGCTTATATTCGCTTTTTAGCACATGAGCTTGTGCCATTTTTGGATAAAACATATCCTACATATCAAATGGGAAAATCGCGTGTTCTAATTGGCGATTCGCTTGCTGCTACAGTTTCACTGCTGACGGCCATTGCGTATCCACACACGTTCGGGAAAGTAATTATGCATTCTCCTTTCGTGAACGATGCTGTATTACAAACGGTCAACTCATTTGCTTCTCCTTCACTTCTTGATTTGTATCATGTTATTGGAACGGAAGAAACGGATGTCAAAACCACACAAGATGGTATATTAAACTTTATTGAGCCTAACCGCCTGTTGCATGAACAAATGAAGCAGCGTGGATATTCTGTTTTCTACGAAGAATTTAATGGAAACCATACGTGGAAATACTGGCAAAAAGACGTAAAGCGTTCGCTTCAATACATGTTGAAGTAGAAAGATATCATATTTTTTGAAAATTTGTTATAATAAGCTCGCTTTATACATATTTTATGATCTTACTTTGGAGGGATTTTTTATGAAATTTGGCGTTGTACTTTTTCCATCTAAAAAATTGCAAGATGTAGCGAATTCTTATCGAAAACGATATGATTCTCACTATTCATTAATTCCGCCTCATCTTACATTAAAAGAAGTCTTTGAAGCTACAGAAGACCAAATTGATGAAATTGCGGCTAACTTGCGTAAAATTGCCGAAGAAACAAATCCATTTACATTAAATGTAACGAAAGTAAGCTCATTTTCACCAGCCAATAACGTTATTTACTTAAAAGTGGAACAAAAGCCAGAACTGACGTCACTTTACAATAAACTTCATAAAGGCAATCTCGAACAGCCAACCGAGTATTCATTTATTCCACATATCACAATTGGCCAACGACTTTCAGATGATGAGCACTTAGATGTGTATAGCCAGTTGAAACTTGTAGATGTCGCTCATGAAGAAACAGTAGATCGTTTTCATTTAATGTACCAGCTCGAAAATGAAACATGGACTGTGTTTGAAACATTTCGTCTTGGAAAGGGATAAAATACGTGAACATCAAAGTACTAACGAACAAACAAGATCATTCTGATGCTTACTTCGTACGTCAAAAAGTATTTGTAGAAGAACAGCAGGTTGATGTAGAGCAAGAAATCGATGAATACGATTCCGAAGCCCTGCATTTAGTTGTATACAAAGGAACTGCACCAATTGGGGCAGGACGCTTCCGTATAGTAGAGGACTATGGAAAAGCCGAACGAATCTGCGTTCTTTCTTCTTATCGAAAAGACGGTGTAGGAAAGCTTTTAATGGATAAGTTAGAAGAGCTCGCAGCAGAGCATGAGATTGAAAAGATTAAGCTGCATGCTCAAACGCATGCGGAAGAATTTTATAAAAAGCTAGGCTACGTAACGGTTTCAGGTGAATTTATGGATGCTGGAATTCCACATGTAGAGATGGTAAAGAAACTAAGTAAAAAACACTAGGAATTGAACCTAGTGTTTTTGCTTTTTTAAAGGATAAGAACCCTCGCTTTGCTTATACTAATACCTAATCATGTGAATTAGGTGAAAATATGGATGAACTTATCGGAATTGCACTAGAGCTTTTTTTCGGATTTATCTGCTTGTTTATTTTAACTAAATTTTTAGGAAGAGCCACGATTACTCAGCTTACCACCTTTGATTTTATCTCTGCTCTTGTATTGGGAGAGTTAGTAGGAAACGCATTATATGACTCAGAAGTAGGAGTAGGAAAAATTTTGTTTTCTGTTATCTTTTGGGGAGCGCTTATTTATGTGACTGAAGTTATTACTCAAAAAAACATTCGCCTGCGCTTGTTTTTAGAAGGACGCCCATCTATTATTATTCGAAAGGGAAAAATTTCGTACAAAGAACTTAGTAAAAATCGATTAGATATCGATCAGCTCCTTCATATGCTTCGTTCAAAAGACATATTTTCCATTCGTGAAGTTGAATATGCAATTTTAGAAACAGATGGATCACTAAGCGTATTGCCAAAATCTGATTATGCTAAGCCAACAAGAAGCGACCTACACCTGCCTCCTTCTGAACCTGCTTTACCTATCGCATTCGTCAGTGATGGACGTTTGCTTTTAAAAAACTTAATTCAGTCAGGCTTTGATGAAGACTGGTTAAAGACACAATTGAAAAAACAGGGATTTACCGATTATAAACAGGTGCTTTATGCTGAATGGCAGCAGGGCAGTACTCTTTTTATTGAATCTTACTAAAATGTTTTTTACTTGTTCATTACTTTGTTAAAAAATCGTGAGCGCATGCATTCTGCCGCGTTCACGATTTTTTCTATTAGACACGTGTATTAATCACTAGGCCCTTATTTGTTAGTTCTCTGTATACACGCTCTGCTGCTTGAAGCTTTTTTCGCTTTTGTACTGAACTTGGCGTCAACCCCAGTGAATGAGAACGCGATTCAAACTCTTCGTCAAAGCTTTTTTTCTCAATAGGCCAAATACGATTTGAAAAAGAAGCATTATTTTTTTGAAGGCGATTTGCATATTGAATAGATTGATAAGGCGTGACGGGCAGTATATATCCCATATGAACCCTCCTCTTTTTCAAGATACCTTCTACTCCCAGACCCCAGTATTTTTCGCAAGAAGTATCGACATTGAAACAGCTCACTTAACCCCTCTTCTAGACTCGTTCAGAACAGATAGCACTTTGTATCTATACCGCTTTTTTTGAACATATGTGACCTCTTACTCAATATATACCCTTTTTTACATCCTATCCCTCCAAAAATATCCGTGCTCTTTTTAAAAAAAGATGATTTTGATATGATAGACTTTGATTATGGAATAAAAACTGTGCGTATATACACATCTATATCGATGTAGAACGAGAGCGGCTTCTTGCTTTACCCCCCTCTTATTTACTATTGATTGTTCATGTTTTACAAAGGAGGCCATGTTTTTTGCAACGTGCACTTTATCAAAATCAGATACTTAACCTTGCTATAACGGCTAGAGACCGATTTCAATATTTATATGAAGCTAGTCTCCGAGGAGAAATAATATGTGCTCACTGCGGAGAACCAGTTAAATTATATCTGGGGATTGAACATTCTCCTTACTTTTATCATGCTCAAGTTCCCCATGAAAGAGAAGAGTGTTCAGACACACTATCAGAAACAACAGCTGTACAACAAATAAAAGAAACTCCGGCTGAATATAGAGAAACTAATGGATTTCGTATTCCTAAAGGACGAGCTATTGGTGAGAAAAATTCAACTGCAAAAGAGAAAGCGACATGGAGGTCTTCCGCACCTTTTTCAAGTGTTCCTGCTTTTCGCTCAAAACCACCTGTTCCTAAACACTCTGACTCTCCTTATTTAAATGAATTTAAAGAGAGCGGTATTGAATTAGATTCGAACCAATGGAAAGCTGTTACACATTCAGAAGGACCTCTCCTTATTCTAGCCGGTGCAGGAAGCGGCAAAACGCGTGTGTTAACAGCTCGCACCGCATATATGATACAAGAAAAACAAATTGATCCAAAATCCATTATGCTGGTGACTTTCACGGCTAAATCAGCTAAAGAAATGAAAGAACGATTAGCTACATATCCAAAGATGTCCGGCTTCCATCTTCGTCAAATGCTAGTTGGAACTTTTCACAGCATTTTCTTACGTATGATTGTTCATCACAATCCTCAAGCGTGGCAAATGGATCGCCTTCTGAAATGGGATTGGCAAAAAGAACAGATCGTGAAAGAAGCAGCAAGAGAGCTCCACGTGGATGAAAAAGATTTTCCGTTTGATCAGGCACTTCAGCAAATCGGCTATTGGAAAAACACGCTTGTTGGAGTGAAAGATGTGCGCCCAAAAGACAAGTGGGAACAAGATGTTCACTTTTTATATCGTCGCTATGAAGAAGTTAAAAAGCAAAAACAGCTATTCGATTTTGATGACATGCTATATGGATGTTATGAAATGCTAAAACAAAATCCCGATTTACTAACTCGTTACCAAAAAAGGTTTCGCTATTTTTTAATTGACGAATTTCAAGATATCAATAAAGTTCAATATAAAATTATGAAAATGCTAAGTGAAGACTCTAAAAACTTGTGTGTCGTAGGAGACGATGATCAATCAATTTACGCTTTTCGCGGAAGCGACCCTTCGTTCATTTTAAATTTTGAAAAAGATTTTGCTCATACAACTGTTATTACGTTAAACCAAAATTATCGTTCAGCTCATGCCATCGTTTCTTCCGCTAATAAAGTGATTGCACGAAATACAGCTCGCCGACAAAAAGAAATGGCTGCCCAGTTTGATAATGAGTTGCGACCTACCTTCTTCTTTCCATATGACGAAGAAGAAGAAGCAACAATGATTGTAACGGATATGAAAGAAAAGATTAAGCAAGGCGCTTCTCCAACTGACTTCGCGGTCTTGTACCGAACTCACGCTTCTTCACGTGCCATCTTTGAACGTTTATCGCAGTCAAACCTGCCGTTTTCAATCGAACAAGATGCAGATTCGTTTTATAAAAGACGAATGGTTCGAAGTTTACTTTCATTTCTACGCTTGAGCGTGAATCCAAATGATGCAAGTTCGCTGCAAGATTTAGTGAACGCGCTCTTTTTAAAGAAAACAGCAGTCAATGACTTAAAAGCAGCAAGTATTCTTCATGACGGTACATTTATTGATGCGCTTGAATATCTTCAAGATTTAAAACCGTTTCAGCAAAAAAAGCTCAAGAAAGTAATTCCTTTATTCAAGTCGCTAAAATCAATGTCTCCTTCTTTGGCACTTGAGACGATTTCTAAAGATATGGGATTCGATGATTTTGTTAAAAAACGCGGAAATGAAGGAAATATGATGGAAAAAGGTTCGGATGACGTGCGGGATTTAAAAGTTGTAGCACGTAAATTCAAAACCGTACCTGAACTCTTAGAGCATGTGGATCATATGATTGCCATGAACACAGAGATGAAAGCTTTAAGCAAGCAATTCAATGAAAGTATTCAGCTAACCACCATTCACCGAGCAAAGGGTCTTGAATATAAGCATGTATACGTACTGAGCAGCGTAGACGGAGGATTGCCTCATGATTATGCACTCGAAGCTTATCGAGGCGGAGATGATGTGCCGCTTCAAGAAGAGCGGCGCCTTTTATATGTAGCCATGACGCGTGCGCAAAATTCACTTTACTTATCCGTTCCGCAAACTAGAAGAGGTAAAACTGCTTATCCTTCAAGATTCCTGAAGTCTTTTATAAAAAAAGTATAAAGGAAAAAGAGGCTGGGACAAAAGTATTTTAGTTAAATTGAAGTACGAACTGTTAATCAGAATTATTGATTAACAGTTCGTACTTTTTATTGTCATGTGAATGTAGGTTTAATATGTTTAGTTGCTTCTATTAACCAAATATTCCACTAAGAGGTAGATATTCATAAGTAGATGCGTTAAACTACGTTATGTACTATATTACTATATTTTAGGAGGTTCCATTATTGAACGCAAAGCTTATTCATGAAAATGAAAAGATTTTTTTCATTCTATGTATGGTTATCAGCTTATTAACCTATTTGCTTTTAATTATTTCACTCGTCGGTATTATCTACATTGCAATCGGTTTTTTAATTACATTTATGCTCCACGGTTTCTCTATTGCTCAAATTCGCAATAATGGAGTTAGATTGACAGAGAAGCAGTTCCCGCACACTTATCATCAGGCAAAACATTTATCTTCAGAGCTGGATTTAGAGCTGCCCGATATTTATATTATTCAATCAGGCGGCTTATTAAACGCGTTTGCTACACGTTTTTTTGGACGTCACTTTGTCGTTTTATACTCGGATATTGTTGAAATGATTGAAGATAATCAAGAAAAAGAACTTTCTTTTATTATTGCCCACGAATTAGTTCATATAAAACGTAAGCATACACTCTACCACTCACTTATTCTACCTGCTCTTTGGGTTCCTTTTTTAGGAAAAGCTTACTCTAGAGCCTGTGAATATACATGTGATCGCATAGCTTCCGTTGCGATTGGTAATGCAAAAGCTGCCACTCAAGCACTCACTATACTTGCGGTTGGGCGTTGTCTAAATAAAAAAGTAAATCAGGAGGAATTTGTTCATACGCACTCACAGGAAAAAGGTTTTTTTATGTGGTTGAATCAAGCCACTTCAACTCACCCTCCTATCGCTCATCGTATTAAAGAAATTAATTACTTAGCACAGCATCCGGAACTGTTTGATCTTGATTCTAACGCATTTCAAACAAATGAAATTGCATAAATGGAAAAAAGCCCTGACACGTCAGGACTTTATATAAAAACATTAAATCATTTTTTCTCATTTAGCATTTTAGCGATGGTCGCAAAATCAATGGACTGATTATTGTTTGCAATCGCCTTAACAATTTGTTCTTCTTTTTGTTTTGAAATTGGCTTATTCGCAATTTGTGCTACTCGCTTTACAATATTACGCACCGTTTGCTCATCTTTAAAGTTAGCATTTTGTACAGAATTCGCAAGCTCAAAAATATCCTTCATATTAACGCCTGTTTTCTTTTCTATATTTTTAAACATATTATTATCCATTTTGCATGACCTCCTTTATTTATACTTCATCGTATGCACCATGTGCCTAGATGGTGCCCTTTACATTTAATAAAAAAATAAAGTGCGAGTGAAACTTCACCCGCACTTTTCTGTGCCTTATTCATAGAAGGGATTAATTGTAAAAACAAACACAACCAACAATAATTAATAGAATGAATAATACAACGATTAACGCAAAACCACCGCCGTAGCCACCACCGTAACCACAACCACCGTAGCCAAATCCGCAGCCCATAATATTACACCCCCTCTGTTTTACTCTCTATACTGTATGTTCACTCAAATGATTTTGTATGGGCTTTTCAACTGTGTACATTAAATTTCATTGTCCAAACGGATCTTCAGCATCTTGCTCATCAAGTCTTTTTACATTTTGCTGCAGTTTCCTCTCTTGCTGTTCCATCTGCTTTTCTGCTTTTTCTACTTCTTTCATTCTCTTTCGATGTTCTCCCATCATATGCTGTTCAAAAAACCGTTCAAATTCATCGAAAAAATCCGGCATCTCTACACCTCTCTCCACTCTCCACTCCATGTAAAAAAGCATTGTCCGAGTGACAATGCTTCTATTGCTTATCGCTTTGGTAACTTTGAACCGCAGCCGCAACCACCTTGTTTTGGAGAAGGGTACTGGACTGGCTTAGGAATAGCCTGCCCTTTCTTCACCGATTGTTTTGTCATTGGTTGTGGATGATAAGGCAGGGGCTGAGGGTATTGATTAGGATTATAATTATAATGATAATACATCATGTTTCCCTCCTTTTTACAGCATCCTATCTATAACATTATATTCAGGACTAAAGAAAGACGTTCTATCTTATTTGTCCATTTTGCGCTGCATGGACAAAAATAAATCCGTGCTGTTTTTTGGCTTTCTTACTCGTGATCTTTCTCCTCCCTTTTGCTCTGTCACTTCACGCAGCCGTTTTTGCAGCTCTTGAATGGTTCCTTGTGCTTCATGATTGTACTGTACAATGGACTGTTCGGTTTTTGATTTTTGTTCATTGACGCATGCTTTAAGCCAATCTATTTTTTCCTCTAGTTTTCTTTTTTCTTCTTCATGCTTTTGCTTTAATTCCGCTAACTCTTCCTTAATATCTTCATATTCAAATTCTTGATGTTTGAATTTTTGATATTCTTCTTTATAAAAAGCCAATTCTGACTTCAATGAAGCAATATATTGTTTTGTTTTTTCCTCACTCATGCCCTTCACTCCTCCATTATAAATAACCCACTACTTCTAAAAAATCAGTTAAAGATGAATAACACTTTTTATTAACATGAATATGCTGTAATTGAGTTTATTATTTCCTTCATTTTTTATGCTCGCTCCAACTAGAATTTATTCCGATAAATTCCGCTTTTACTAAGGAACATAAAAGCAGGTCATTCATACACTATAGTAGTCCGATACCTAGTAACGAAAAGCGTAAAGGAAGGACAATTACAATTAGGAGGTTTAAAAATGGGAGAACTTTTTGAATCATTATGTATCCGCGTGCCTAAAGTGTACGACTGGGTTAGACGTCAAGTTGTTTTACCACAAATCTTTACGAACGACACTTCATTATTTGAAGAAGAAGCACTTAAAGATTTAGGGCATGACGTAGAAGTGGAAATTATTTTAACAGATAGTGACGGTAAACCTGTGGATCCTTCAGATGAAGATGCACTGGATAAAGTAATTGAACTTGTGCCACACGGTGGTCGCCGCGCTAGAAAAATCGTGTTACCAGATGGAGAAGTGGTTATTCTTCATGAAGTTAGATTGTCAATCAGTGGGTTCTATAAGATTAAGTTAATTGATTTAGGTGGTCATCACAAACATCATGAACTTACTTCTTGCAATATTCCATGGAAGACACATCAAACGTTTTACCTTTGTGCTCCAGAAGGCACAGAGCCAGTTGTTCACCTTGATTCTTTTGAAGGATCCGGCGGTTCTATCAGATTGTCACACTGTGACTTACAGCTGTTAAGCTTTGAGCTCGTGTTATGTTTCAGTGTACAAATTGAAAAAGATGTTAAAATTGAAGTGGAAGGCAGCTTCTGCTATCCTCGCCCTGAAATTATAGATGCAGCCAGCGGTTGCGCACCTGTTGAATATCCACCTCAATGTGAAGCGATTTTCCCTGGAAGACGCCACCATCACGATGATTGTGAGGAAAGCAGCAGCTACGAAAGTTCTTTTGAAACAGATTTTGATTAATTAGATACCATCAGAGGAGAATATTTCTCCTCTTTTTTCATCGTTTACAAGCTTTGTGCATACATATAAATAAAACTGCTGTGGGCAGCTTAGGTTTACAAAATTAATTCATAGCTCAGCAGGAAAGGAGACTACTAGATGAGTCGTAACTCCCCTTCCCCTAAAGATGATTTAACTCAATTAAAACAAAAGCTCATTCACTATAAATCAGAAATTCGGCACGTACAAAACCAATTAAAAAGCTATGAACGAGCTTTAGAACGAGAAAAAGAAAATACATCGTTTTGGAAGAAAAAACACGCTGAGACGCTTTCTACATCTGAAAAAGAAGTAGAAATTGAAGGATTAGAAAAAGAGCTGGATTTACTGAGAAACGAGCTTTCTGAACAAAAAATTATTGCAGAAGCATTTCGAGAAAAAGCCTCGAGAAAACAGCCCGTTATTGAAGAAAAGATTGTGGAAAAAGTAATCGAAAAAATTGTAGAAAAACCCGTGGAAAGATTTGAAAAGAGTGATATCCTCTGTTTTTTTCAACATTCTTTACTGCTGCCAGAACAAGATGAAAGCGAGCTGATGATATTCGGCAACGTAATTATTCAAAATCAAACGAGCAGTACTTTACGCTCTCCCGTGCTTTGCTTAAAAATGAAGCCCAATGCTTCGGCTATATTAAGCGGGAAGATCATTGATGAAAAAGACATTGAAGTTTCTAGTATCCCCTCTGCTTCTTTAGAATGGCGCTATGCTCATCCAAAATGGAACGAAAAAATTCAAAATGACGGTGAATATTGGATCAAACCTATTAAGCAAACCGTATTAAAGCCAAAAGACAAATTACTATTTGACTCTTTTCAAGTAGTCATTCCGCTGTCCTCTGATACGACTTCATTTATTCTAGAAGGCTTTTTTTATAGCGAAGAGTGGCAAGAAGGTATCCCTTTTTTAAATAAAGTTGTACTAAATTTCCCTTAATTATTAAAAGACATATTGATGTTCAATATGTCTTTTAACTCGTCCATTTATTTCATAAACGATTCTATAATTCCCGCACATCCTGCAATAGCTAAGATTGTAATGATAGGAATAGCAATGTGTGGGACCGCTACATAACTAAAGTAAATCCCTACCGCACACCATATGCCCGTACACCAATAACAGCTGAGCAGCTCTCCAATCCATCTTTGCAGTCCCTTCCCTTTTATCTCTAGGTAAGTTACCGTATTTCCTTGTTCATCTTGATCTTCTACGATTTTGTGAAACGGTTTACGAATAAACACTGTAATTTTATCAAAAACAATTAGACGAGTAAGTCGAAACGTCGCAAAGACAAATAATGTTAGATAAATCCATGTCATCTTCATTCCTCCGTGCATTCACAAACTTGTGAAAATAAAAGCTAACGTGCTTCTTCACTGTTAGCTTTTAGAATCACTTAAATTTTAACGATAGATATGGTCTGAATATCATGAAATGTCAATACTGTTTTCTCTTTATTAGGAGGAACGCTTACGTATAAACTTCCTTCTTTTAATTCTAAAATTGTTCCTATATATTTTTGGTTTTGACACGTAATTTCACAAATTGGCTGAGACATATGAGGCGGGAAGCTGCATAGAAATTCAACTTTTTCTTTAATCGTCATAGACTGAAACATTTTATTTGGCTTTTTAGTCTCTGATTGCGGTATATCCACGGGAACAATTGAACGCTCTTCCTCTTTTTCTTGCTTAATCTCTTCCACTTTTTCTACGTCAGGCTCTTTGACTTCTTGAATGGAAGAAAAGCTGGGCTCTTCTTTTAACACATGCTCTTTCTCTATTCCTTTATCGTCTTGCTGTTTTGAACTAAAATAATATTGCATAGAACGCTGGTTTTGCGTAGCGTTTGGCTGGACAATGTACATTAGCGGCTCATTTTCTTCTGACTTAGATTTTGAGTTAGTCATGAAGCATACCTCCAATTGCTTGTTATCGTTCTTTTAAAAATGTATGCTTGCACACGGAAAAACTTGTTTATTTTTTTGCGGTAGCCTTTTTGGAATTAAAATCAGCGCTGTACTTTTGTTTCCAGCATTTGAAAAAACACAATAAAAGAGGTTGAGATATAACGAAATTAATTCAATCTAAAGACGCACAAATAGGATACATTAGCTGAGCCGCTTGTTACACCGCAGCTGATTCCCGTGCAAGACTTCGCTTTGCCCTCCCATCAACTGCTAGAAGGAACTAAACAGATAAAACCTATATTCACCATAACAAAAAAAAAACCGAACCACTAATCAAAAATTTTGATCAATGGTTCGTTTTTCACTTGGGCTAAAATACTTTTGTCTCAGCCTTTTACTCTCATTCAATCAGGTAGAAAACTAAATCCAGCTAAATATCTTTATCTAATTTTATACTCAAGAAGCATACGCAATTCATTCACATACGAACGAGACCCCGTTACAATCAAACGATCATCAAATTCAAGCTCCGTATCGCCGTGAGGTACAATGGAATCTTTGCCTCTAAAGATTCGAACAAAAATCACATCTCCTGTAAATGGGAACTTACGAAGCTCCACCCCCTCGTATTTAGGGTTACGCATATTGATTTGATAAAGTGCTGTTTCTTGATTCGTTAAGATATTTAAAATATTTGGCGATTCGATTAAAGCTTTTAGCAATGCCGTTGTAGATAACAGCACAGAAAAAACTTCAATGTTATTTTCTTTCATTTTTTCATCTAATACAGGACTTTCTACGCGGGCAATAACCCGTTCTGTACCATGTTCTTTTGCAAATAGAGCAATGTCGCTATTTCTCTCTTCTTCCCCTGTTGTCACAACTAATACATCCGCATCTAAAATCCCCATACGTATTAACGTTTCCTTACTATACCCATCGATGTCGACGATATTAAAAATGGAATCGGACGTACGGTTTTCAATCTTGTCCTGAGTAGGATGATAAATCGTAACATCATATAAATCAAGATCCATTTCTCGAATAACCGGGAGTGTAAATTGATTTGCACCGAGCATATTAACCTTCAGCTTTCTGTCACTGATCTCTGGCTTTGGAAACAGCTTTCTAAAGATAATAGGTGTAATAATGCATGTAATAATTGCCACCAAAATCAGCGCACCGGACATTTGTGAATCAATCACACCAATATTTTCGCCAACCGTTGCTGCCGCAATAACGAGTGATAAAGTCGATGTTAAAAGAAAACCCGATGCCAAAACGGTTTTCATATCATACCATTTTCTTAAGATTAACGCTGGGACTAGCTTGGATATTAATAATGCAATGAATAATAAAGGCATTAAAATCAGCACTTTTTTATCACTGAACAATGACCAAACGTCAAGCTTCACTCCTACCATCACAAAAAAGATAGGAATTAAAAATCCATAGCCAAACGAATCTAATTTATGGACTAAGTTTTTGTTGGGCGCAAGAAGAGAAACGAGTGATCCCGCTAAAAAAGCGCCTAAAATGTTTTCAACACCAATTGACTCCGAGAGGCCCACTAGAATGATAATGAGTGCAAATACGGCGCGCGTGTCGATTTGAATTGTACCTTTAGACATTGTCTCAAGAAACGATCGATTTTTAAACTGCTTCCCTATGAAGTATAAAATCACTCCTACTCCAAATAAAATTAAAATCAACCATGTATTGCTATTTCCTGATTTATCATAGACGGAAGCAAATACGGCTAGTAAAATCATCGTGACTAAGTCCGCAATAACCGCAATCAGTAAAATGGTCTGTCCAATCGGCTTTTTCATAATCTGTGCATCTTTTAATGTCGGCACTACTACTCCTAGTGAAATGGTAGAAATAATAAGCGTCATCAAAAAGGCATTATCAATAAAACCGGTCCATACAAAAACATAGGACAAAAATAGTGAAACCGCAAAGATAGCTGCAAACACTAGTATAGAAATGGAAAAAGCATTTGGCACCTTTGCTCCTGATGCCTTTTTGTCTTTTGAATTTCCTCCAGCAAAAGCCGAAAAATCAATTTCTAAACCACTTAAAAACATCAAAAAGATAAAGCCTAGAGTCGAAAGTGTTTCAAGCCACATATCCTGCTCCACAAGGTCAAAACCACTTTTCCCTATAATTAACCCCATAATAATTTCAGCTACGACTACAGGTATAATGTTGAGTTTAAACCGATGCAACAGTATAGGCGTTAAAAAGGCCAAACTAATGACGATAACAAGTGATGTAAAGGACGCGTGCTGTTCCATTAGATTCCCCTCCTTTTACCTTCGCTATTTATAAAACGAAGACGTTAGTATTCAAAATTAAAGGTTAATCATAAAAGCTTGAAGGTTCTCTGTCAACTATATGAACTGATAATGAAAATCCGACATGATTACTCATGCCGAATTCTAAAGTTCCTGTCATTATTTTAAGTAACTCATAAATGTTGTCGCTAGGCCGAAGTAAATTAAAATACTGATAAGATCATTAATCGTTGTAATAAATGGTCCTGATGCGACTGCAGGGTCAATTTTAAACCTGTGCATGAGAAGCGGGATAAACGCTCCTGCTAGTGTAGCCACGATCAATGTTGAAAATACAGAGACGCCTACCAAAGCGCCTAAAATGAGATCTCCTTGCCAAATATAAACAATTAATACGACTAAAAGTCCACATGACGCGCCCGTAATCATTCCGGTAGCTGCTTCTCGGATTAACAGCTTAAATTTGCTTTCTTCTTCGATTTCTCCCGTCGCCAGTCCGCGAACCGCAACGGCTAATGCCTGTGTTCCTGTATTACCAGCCATACCGCCAATCAAAGGTATAAATACGGCTAAAATAGCTACTTGATTCAACGTATCTTCAAAACGTCCAATTAAACTCGCTGTCATCATTCCTAAAAACAGCAAAATGATCAGCCAAGGCAGCCTTTTTTTGGCCGCTACTAAAGGATTGTGATCAATCGTATCATCTACATCACTAATACCGGCTAATTTAGAATAGTCATCCGATGCCTCTTCATCAAGAACATCCATCACATCATCAACCGTAATAATCCCGAGAAGATGCTGCTGAAAATCAACAACTGGAAGCGCAAGAAAGTTGTAATCGCGCATAATACGCGCAACTTCTTCTTGGTCTTCTGCCACTGACACTGATACGACTCGTTCATTCATCACTTCGCTTATCATCGTATCTTCATCTGCTATAATTAAATCACGAAGAGAAATAACACCTGCTAGATGCTTTTGTTCATCAATAACAAATACATAATAAATCGTTTCCGCTTCTGGAGCTTCCCTGCGTAGAATGTGCATAGCTGAATGTACGGTTTGATTTTCACGAATGGCCACAAACTCAGTGGTCATAATACTTCCAGCGGTATATTCCTCGTAATGAAGCAACTCTTTAATTTCATCGGCTGCTTCTTCATCCATAATCGTTAAATAGCTCGCCACTTGTTCTTTATCCAATTCATTTAATACGTCAACGGCATCATCCGCCGACATTTCCGACAGCATGTCTGCTGCAAAATTCGGATGCATTTCTGAGAGAATTTCTTGATAATCTTCTTCTCGTATTTCTACATTTTCAAAGATATCCGCCATTTCTTCCGGAGATAACATCTCGTACAGCGCAAATCTAGAAGGCTCATCTAATTCTTCAAAAAATTGAGCTTGGTCATACGTATGCATATGTAAAAATTCTTCACGAAATGCATCGATTTCATTTTTTTCTAAAAGTGATAATAAATGTTCGGCGAACCATGCCTTTTCTTCTTTTTCAATTGAATCTGTCATGTCTTCAACCTCCCTGTCGCACAAAACTCATTTAACTTTATGATGAATTTTGTTTTTTTTCAACTCACAGCTCTTTACTCTTTTCCCAATAATATATAAGTTCTACACATAGTTTGCTCCATATAAGGGTAATTTTATATCGTCAAAGGAAAAACCTCTTAAGGATGTGGATAAAAGATGAAAGTAGATATAATAGGCGATATCCATGGGTGCTATGATGAATTAAAAGCGTTAACAGAAAAACTTGGGTATGAGTGGCAAGACGGGATTCCTGTCCACTCTGACGGACGGCGCCTTGGATTTGTAGGTGATTTAACAGACCGGGGACCTCATTCACTAAAAGTGATTGAGCTCGTATGGTCACTTGTAATAAAGCATCAGCAAGCTTACTACTGTCCAGGCAATCACTGCAATAAGCTATATCGCTTCTTTTGCGGTAACAAAGTGCAGATTACTCATGGGTTAGAAACGACCGTTGCTGAGTACGAAGCTTTGCCTTCAAGAGAACAGAAATTCATTAAAAAAAAGTTCATTGAGCTTTATGAACAATCACCTCTATATGTGCAGCTTGATCAAAATCAATTAATTATTGCTCACGCCGGCCTTAAAGCTGAATACATCGGCAGAACGGATAAAAAAGTAAAAACCTTTGTGCTATACGGAGACATTACGGGTGAAAAACATCTAAACGGCATGCCTGTCCGACGGGATTGGGCCAAACATTATAACGGAAAACCTTTTATCGTGTATGGGCATACACCCGTAGTAAAAGCCAGAAAAATTCATAATACCATCAATATTGATACAGGCGCAGTTTTTGGAGGGGCTTTAACAGCGTTTCAGTATCCTGAAGGGAATATTATATCGGTGCCTTCATCTATGCCCTATGTAGAGGGAAAATTTAACGACTTCGTGTAAAAAGAAAGTCGCTTTTCATTTAAAAAGCGACTTTTATCTTACGATTTGAAGTTTCTGCATATCTGGCGGCAAAGGTGCTGTAAAAGACAAAGTTTCTTGTAAAAAAGGATGAAAAAAAGTGAGCTCATAGCTGTGGAGAGCTTGACGAGAAATAAGATGATTCGTTCCGCCATATAGGGTATCTCCAAGCAGTGGATATCCTTTATAAGCCATATGAACACGAATTTGGTGAGTTCTCCCCGTCTCAAGCGAAAGAGCAACTTCTGTAAAAGAAGAATACGGACGAAGCGCCGCATAGTGTGTAATAGCAAACTGCCCATCTTCTCTTACTTCCCGTTCGATAATACTTGACTCTTTTCGGCCAATCGGTGCCTCTATCGTTTCCTTGCCAACAAGCTTACCATGAACAAAAGCCCGATACACGCGTTTAATTTCATGTTCTTTTTGTGCTTTAGAGAATAAGTAATGAACGTGCCTATGCTTAGCGACAATAAGCAGCCCAGATGTGTCTCGGTCTAACCTATTCACAAGATGAACAGTCGAGTTAATGTTATTTTGCTCATAATAATAGAGCACAGCATTACTTAGCGACCACGTTAGATGTTCTCGAGAAGGTATACTTGGCATGTTTGGCTGCTTATTCAAAACTAATATATACTCATCTTCGTATACAATATCTAAAGGTATAGCTTTAGGGAGAAGACTTTCACTTGTTTTTTCTGGTGGAAACGCCACCTTGATTTCGTCACCTTTTTGCAGAATATATCGCACCGTTGCATGCTTTCCATTTACTTCAATTGCTCCTCCTCTGAACTTAATGTCCGTCAGCGAAGCTTTGGAAATATCATGTTCTTTTAAAAATTCACGAACCGCTACACCCTCGAAAGAATGATCTACGGTCCAACTCAACGTAAAAACTTGTTTCATTCTCTTCCCTGCCTTTAATCATCACATACAAAAGAGTCTCTGACACGCTGCCAGAAAGGAAACGCGCGAAAGCGAGCAAATCGAATTTTTTCGCTTGCTACCCGAAATTGAATCGACTTTACATCTTTATGTAAAAGAGTTAAATGATCAATGGTAATTTGAAAGTCTGCGTCGTTAACAGGCTTTAACAGCGCTGTATGATGTCCAGGAAGAACCAATGGAGAACCTATCGTACGGAACACTCGATTGTTAATAGAAGCCATTTCAGCAATTTGAATAGCTTGAAGCGAAGGATGTAAAATCGCGCCTCCAAGGGATTTGTTATAAGCTGTACTTCCCGAGGGAGTGGATACGCAAAGGCCGTCTCCTCGGAATGTCTCAAATCGCTGCCCTTTAATTTCCACATCCATTACTAAAGAACCTTCTACACTTTTCACCGTACATTCATTCAGAGCTAAGTATCGAGCTTCGCGTCCACCGTTTGTATAGCGAATAATCACTTCGAGCAGTGGATACTCTACAGTCTGATAGGGTGTCTTTGCAATAGCAATGACCAGCTTCTCAATCTCATCAGGTGTCCAATCTGCGTAAAAGCCTAAATGGCCGGTATGAACCCCAATAAAAGCCGTCTTGTCAAGTCGGTTTCGATAGCGGTGAAACGCGTAGAGAAGCGTTCCATCTCCCCCTACTGACACTACAATATCAGGCTGGTTTTCATCATATTCTAAATGAAAATCTAATAAATACGTTTTCATTTTTTGCATAAGCGTATTTGATATTTGGTTGCCTTTTGATGTAATAGCAAATTTTATTTTCTCCACCTAATTCTCTCCCCCTATCCATCCAAAGTACAAAGCTGTTGCTGAGTCATACCTAAGATTCTTCCGCCGATTCTTTTTTTCGTGAGAAAATAGCCTGGGCTTCTTGAATCTCACCTCGTATTTGAGACATTTCTTCATCGAGCTGAGTAGCCGCTTCAGAAGCACGCTGAAGTCGCTTTTTGATATTCTCAGGAAATTTCCCGCTGTACTTATAATTTAAAGAATGCTCAATTGTAGCCCAAAAATTCATAGCCAGTGTACGAATTTGAATTTCCACTAAAATTTTCTTTTCACCTTTAATTGTCTGAACAGGATAACATACGACCACATGATATGAACGATAGCCGCTTTCTTTTTTATGAAGAATATAATCTCTTTCTTCAATCAATTCAAAGTCTGTGCGCTGACGAAGGAGCTCTACGACCGCTTTAATATCGTCCGTAAATTGACACATCATACGGAGTCCCGCAATGTCCTGCATCTCTTCCTCTAAGCGATCCAGAGAAATTCCTTTTCGAGTCGCTTTATCCAAAATACTGGCGATAGGCTTTACTCGTCCCGTCACGAATTCAATAGGTGAATGCGTAGACTTCATATCATACTGTGAACGAATTCCTTTTAATTTCACCTTAAGTTCTTCAACGGCTTGTTTATACGGTGCTAAAAATAAATCCCAATGTCTGATCATTAATAACACCCCCCTTTTTTCTCTCTGTTACTTATTTTCTTTATCTAAAAAAACTTCCTCTACTCTTGCTACCATCTCGTCTCCATAATTCACATTTCCTTCGATGTTACTGATGAGATAAGATAGCTCTTCTTTAACGGCTGATAGCTCAATTACTTCCTTATTAATTTCTAAAAATACTTTCATATCTTTATGTAAGACGTGCTTTAAATTTGCCCAAATATTATCACTAAGGCCAACATACATAAATTGATCATTAATATCTACAACATATACAAATGACATGTTATCTGAGTCAACAAGCATTTGTTTTGTATCTTCCAATTGTTCAATTTCCGTCTCAATAGGGTCTGCTTTTAAATGTAATTCATTTGATTTCATCACACAGGTAGTGATGTCAATTCGATTGTGCATAAATAAACTCCTTCCAACTATACAATTCGTTACTATTTTAACACATTACAGGAACGTTTAATAAAGGTAAAACCTAAACAATCCGTATTTCTTCATTTTCCAAGTTCCCCATATGGATATTCCTGTTAGGAAATGTAGTTTTACTGTCTCAAAAAGTGTGATAAATTAAGATGGAAAGTGCCTTACCAAAAGACCTAAATTAAAAGGATGATTTCATTGAAACAAGAAATTGAAATTGAATTTAAAAATATAGTAACGAAAGAAGAGTTTGATCGTCTCCGCTCACACTTTCAATTAACTGAAGATCAGTTTATTTCTCAAGAAAACCACTATTTTGATACACCTGCTTTCTCATTGAAAGACTGCGGGGCTGCCCTGCGAATTCGAAGCAAAAAAGATAAATCCGTTCTCACCCTCAAACAGCCTCATCAAGAGGGTCTTTTAGAAACACATGAAGCATTAACAAATGAACAAGCTAAAGAATTGCTAGATGGCAGCGCCAAGATTCCTTCAACGATTCAACAGCTTATTACTGATTTACAAGTCGATAGCCATGCGCTAACTTATTTTGGCACTTTGCGTACAAGTCGAGCAGAAATTCCATATAAAAATGGGTTACTTGTACTCGATCATAGCTTTTATCTAGGTGCTGAGGACTATGAACTTGAATACGAAGTAACGGATGCCAATGAAGGGGCAAAACATTTTGAACAATTGCTTACGGAGCTTGATATTAAAAAGAAACCAACGGAAAACAAAATTCGACGGTTTTACAAGCGAAAGTATACGTTAATGGATGGAGAATAAATTCATGAGTATGAATATTAACCATTACATGTCTTCTGTTCAATTTCCTGGAACTCAGCCATTTTCAGTTAACAACCAGCTGCCAACAGCTAACGTGATGCTTGGTACAACTTTACTCTCTGTATTTGCTCAGCTTTTTCAAGACTACGTCAATCAAGAGCCTCAAATGAGTACCAATCTTTACTTGCAGGCAGCGCAGATGTTTCCAGCTACGGCGGTTCAAACGCAGTTCCAGCCATCTGTTTCTTCCTCAGATAAGGCAGCCGCCCCGACTGCTGCCTTACCTGCACAAAAAAACGAAACGGTAAAGGCCAGTTCTCAGGATATCCAAACGATAATTACAGAAGCAGCAGCACGCTACCAGCTGGACCCTAAACTTATTCGTTCTGTTATTAAACAAGAGTCAAATTTTAATCCATCTGCCAAAAGTTCTGTCGGAGCAGCTGGGCTTATGCAGCTAATGCCAGCAACCGCTAAAGCTCTTGGTGTAGAAGATCCGTACGACTCCAAGCAAAATGTATTTGGAGGAGCCAAATATCTTCGACAAATGTTAGATAAATACGACGGAAACGTGAAATTAGCGTTGGCGGCCTATAATGCTGGACCAGGTAATGTCGATAAATACGGCGGAGTACCTCCTTTTCAAGAAACGCAAAAATATGTAAACAAAATTATGTCTTCTTATCTTGTGTAAAAGAGTCCAATCATTCGCCACTCGAACGTGGAATGGCTGTAGTTTGTCGAGGTTACACTATATAAATAGAAGGAAACGTTTGTGAAAGGATTCCTTTGTTTCTCATAATTAGTGATTCGCCACAGCATCATAGACTTTTCTTATGTAAAATTCCACTTTATCTCTTTTCCAGTAGAAGAAGTAAGCGGATAGTTTGAGTTAACGAAATGACACTGCTAAAATTAAGGAAAGTAAAAAACACCAAAGAGTTAAGACGTATATTTCTTATAACAAAGGAGTTATCAACATGAGAGAAAAAATCCACTCCCCTTACGAATTATTAGGCGGTGAACATACGATTTCAAAACTTGTTGATGCTTTTTATACACGCGTTGGACAACATCCTGAGCTCGCGCCAATTTTTCCTGATGATTTAACAGAAACAGCAAGAAAGCAAAAGCAATTTCTGACACAATATTTAGGAGGGCCTTCGTTATACACTGAAGAGCATGGTCACCCTATGCTGAGAGCTAGACATCTTCCTTTTGAAATTACACCGTCAAGAGCCAAAGCCTGGCTGACGTGTATGCATGAAGCAATGGACGAAATTAATTTAGAAGGCCCTGAGAGAGATGAACTTTATCATCGTCTTATTTTAACTGCCCAACACATGATTAATTCACCAGAACAGACAGATGAGAAAGGATTTTCACATTGAGTAATCTAAACAGCCAATACCCATCCTTGCATCAGCTTTGTCAAGGTTCAAATAAAAAACCGCTTGAAATCTATGTATTTGTTGACCCTCTTTGTCCAGAGTGCTGGGCACTCGAGCCTATTCTAAAGAAGTTACAAATAGAATATGGTCAGCTGTTATCCCTCAAGCATGTGCTTGGCGGAAACTTGCAGCAATTAAATATTGGAGCACAGCAGAGATTTGAACATATTGCAAAATCGTGGGAGAAAACTGGAAGCCGCTCCGGCATGTCATGTGACGGCAACCTGTGGCTTGAAAACCCAATCGATACTCCTTACGCTGCATCAATTGCAATTAAAGCGGCCGGACTGCAAGGAAAGAAACAGGGCATTCGCTTTTTGAGAAGACTTCAAGAAGTAGTATTTTTAGAAAAACAAAATGTTACAGAAGAATCTGTCTTAATACAATGTGCAAAACATGTGGGGCTAGATGTTAATGAATTTGTAAAAGATTTGCATTCAGATTACGCTGCGAAGGCTTTTCAATGTGATTTAAAAATCACGTCGGAAATGGATGTCGATGAGATTCCAACTCTTGTGTTCTTTAACGAAAAAGTTGAAGAAGAAGGCATTAAGATATCAGGATACTATTCGTACGAAACATATGTACACATCATTAAAGAGATGTTAGAAATTGACCCAGATCCAGCTTGTCTTCCGCCTCTTCGTTCATTTTTAAGCTATTTTCAATTTGTTGCTTCAAAAGAAGTGGCAGTTGTGTATGGTTTATCATTAGAAGAGGCTGAAAAAGAATTGAAAAAACTTCAGCTTCAGCAAGTTGTTGAGAGAGTTCCTGTCAAATACGGAACCTTTTGGCGAAGTACTGAAAAGAGCTGTTAATTATTAAATGTTGATGCTTATCCTAAGCATCGACTAAACAAAAAAGACTTGGCTTTCGCCAAGTCTTTTCGTTTGTCTTAAGACAACAAGGGGATGGGAGAAATTTTTCACGGTCAAACAAAGGGGTATATGTTTGTTTTGTGATAAACTTCACGATTAATACTATAGCAAATTATGTCGACTTTTGGCAACCCCTTTTTTCAATTTTATTCACTTTTTTATAAAAAAACTTCATAAACAGCCAGATTCACTCATATAGTACAACCAATTATGCTTTTAATAGAGGTGTTAACTATGAAAATTGCTGGAATTACTCTAGGAGTTGTTATTCTTTTATTTTCTTTTTTATTCTATATTTTGTCTCTTATGCAGCTTGTCCCTCTCATTATCGCAGGCCCTCTCTTATTTTTAGCTATTCTTATTATCTTTACATTGCTTAACAATCACAACAAATTTCGAGGATTTAAAAAATGAAGCAGGATACAGCTCCTGCTTCATTTTAATTTTATTGATTTAATAAACGTTCCATTTCCGTTAATTTCTCTTCAAATACGGCTAGGGCTTCTTCAATAGGCTGAGATGTTGTCATGTCCACTCCTGCTTTTTTCAACACTTCAATTGGATAATCAGAGCTTCCTGACTTTAAGAAACCTACATAGCGCTCAACAGCTGCATCTCCTTCTTCAAGGATTTGCTTGCTTAATGCCGCTGCTGCACTGAACCCTGTAGCATATTGATAAACATAGTAATTGTAGTAGAAATGCGGAATACGAGCCCATTCTAATCCAATCTCTTCGTCAATTACTAAGTTGTCTCCAAAATACTTTTTATTTAAGTCATAATATAATTTTGTTAATAATTCAGGTGTAAGCGGCTCTCCGTTTTGAGCACGCACGTGCACATCGTGCTCAAATTCAGCAAACATCGTTTGACGGAATACCGTACCGCGGAATCCTTCTAAATAATGGTTAAGCAAATACAAGCGCTGCTTTTCATCATCAATTGTTTTTAGTAAATAATCGTTTAGAAGCGCTTCATTACACGTTGAAGCTACTTCTGCAACAAAGATTGAATAATCTCCGTAAGGATATGGCTGCGTTTTTCTTGTGTAATAACTGTGTACGGAATGGCCAAATTCATGAGCTAGTGTAAACAAATTATTTACATTATCCTGCCAGTTCATTAAGATATAAGGATTGGTGCCATACGTTCCTGAAGAATAAGCACCGCTTCGCTTGCCTTTGTTCTCATGAACATCTACCCAACGATTTTCAAATCCTTCTTTTAACACATTAAGGTAGTCTTCACCTAGTGGTTTCAGACCTTTTAAAATATAATCTTTTGCTTCTTCATAGCTTACTTCCATTTTTACGTCTTTTACTAAAGGCGTATAAAGGTCATACATATGAAGCTCTTCAATTCCCAATACTTTCTTACGTAAATCAATATATCGATGCAACAAATGCAAATTATCGTTCACTGTTTTAACTAAGTTATCGTATACTTCTTCTGGAATATTATTTGTGCTAAGAGCTGAGTGACGAGCTGAATTATAGTGACGAACGCGGGCGCTGAAATTATCTTTCTTCACCGTGCCGCTTAACGTACTTGCAAACGTATTTTTAAATTTCCCGTACGTTTCATACACCGCTTTAAACGCTTCTTCTCGTACGCGGCGATCGCTGCTTTCTAAAAAGCGAATATAGCGTCCGTGCGTGATTTCTACTTCTTCTCCATTTTCGTCTTTAATGGACGGAAATTCTAAATCTGCGTTATTTAACATTCCAAACGTGTTGCTTGAAGACCCTAGTACTTCAGAAGCCTGAGCGAGAAGCGCTTCTTCACTTTCTGATAAAATGTGCGGACGCTCGCGAGTAATTTCATCTAACGCATGAGCGTATAACTTTAGCTCTTTATGTTCCGCCATGTATTGTTTAATTTTTGATTCTTCAATAGACAAAATTTCTGGTGTTACATACGATAGTGCACTTGCAATTTGAGTATAAAGGGTTTTAATACGATCATTTAATCCTTGATAAAAAGAGTTAGTGGTATCTTGATCGTAGCGCATGTGAGCATATGTATAAAGTTTACTAACGCGCATTGTGAGCTCGTCTTGCTCTTGAAGAGCGTCGTATAAAGTTTGAGCGGACTCTCCAAGTTTTCCTTTGAATTTTTCCATTTGCGAAATAAGAGCTTTTACTTCTTCAAATTCTTTTTCCCATGCGTCATCTGAAGCAAAAATATCCTCTAGTTTCCACGTATCTTCTACTTTTATCTCGCTTCTACTTGGTAACTTTTTCACTTTTGATTGTTCACTCATGGTCATCCCTCCATCTTTTTCTACCTGTCTATAACTGTTCGCTTTTTCTAAGGCGAATCCTTTTTATTTCTTTCGTTATTGTATGTTGTTTTAAAAGAATTAATCAAAAGTCAGTACGCTTTTGAAAAAAGGATTCTTTCTTAAGCGTACTGATTTTCAGTGGTTATGTCACTTCTTTTGCTTGATTTAACCACCTTTTCATCATTTGTCCATCTTCTAAAAACGCATCGGATGTTCGCTTTGGAATCGTGTAAGGCCTTCTGATTTTGTATACCCCAGAAGTTATAGACGTTAGCATCCCTAGCCGGCATAATACCTCTATATACTCAACCAAAGGCTGTTCCACAACAACAGGGGCCATCGGCAAAGACCGAAACACAATATGCCTCTGATGAATTCTGTAGAGCCATAGCCTGCATAACTCTTTTTCTGTAATTAAATCCCCTACGTGCTTTTCCTGCATTAAATCAAGAAGCAGCCATGTTTGCCATATAGTAGCAGACGTGTCAATCATGTATAAAGAAGGCAGCGGCATGCCTGCTTCTGCTGGAATATGAGAGGGAGGAATATTGCTTTCATAAAGAGCGTGTAAAAAAGGCTGAAGCTTCTGATTAGGATAGAGGATATAATGCGTTCTCCATGCCTTCTTTTTCTTTATCCATGAAGAGAAGAATTGAGGCTGTGTATGTGTAGAAAAAAGATCATGAAAGGTATGCTCGTGAGGAGAGAGCACGACAAGCTGTGCATAACAAATCTGAGATGAAAAAGGAATAAGATGTTCAAGTTTCAACAGTTGATTAGTAGAAGGTGAAAAATAAAGAAGTGTGGGCGTATAATCGGAAAGAGTAAGAAACTGCCACTCTTGAAAAGAAAGTTGATACATATAAGTGGATAAGCGCTTCATTCTTTTTGCCCCCATAATCCAAAGAGGCATATAATTTCCTTTCTCATAATGAATAGAACGTTTAGTTAACACTGAGGAAGATAAGGACGCACATTGAAATTCAATTGCATATTTTTGCGAGGGCGTATCTACAAGAAGATCTGGACGCTGCATAATGTCAGGAAGATAACTTTCTAACTCGACTTCAAGATGAGAACTAAACCAGTGAAACAGCTTTCGCTTTCCGTCGAGATGATAATCTGTTTCACCTTCATGCTGAGCGACGCACGTTTTTTTCAGGTGCGCAAAATGAGGAATTTTTTTTGTACCTACCTTTAACTGTACAGGGGATTGACAAGAGGGACAGTAGAACTGCTTTTCTTTTTTCCACAGCTTAAGCTGTTCAAGCGAAAAGCGCTGAGCCAGTGAAATGAGGCCTTCGTCTGTTTGGGCAACTAACAATCATACATTTCTCCTTCCTATAGTAGCGAGCTATATCCTTGTATTCGACACCTTTCTACTAAACCCTTTTCTTTCAGAAAAAAACCACATTGCAGATACGCAATGTGGTTTACAGCAATTATAATAGCGGTGAAAGCAAACGGGCTGTTGATTCAAACAGCCGCTGTATAAATGGCCGCTTTTCAAAGTCTTTAAAGTGAAGCTCACTCGTTTCTTCTAAATCTTGCATATATTCATATACGAGCTTTTGGGTACTAGCTGTGCGATATAAAAAAGCATTTACTTCAAAATTTAAATGAAAGCTTCTCATGTCCATGTTAGCTGTTCCAATAGAGGCAATTTCTCTATCAACAATCACAATCTTGCTGTGCATAAATCCTTTTTTATACTCGTAAATTTTCACACCTGCTTCTAGCAGCTCCGGAAAATAAGAGCGTGATGCATGAAAAACAATTTTTTTATCGGGCTTCTGAGGTACAAGAAGCCTTACATCTATACCGCTTAAAGCAGCTACTTTGAGGGAAGTAAAAATATCTTCATCAGGTATGAAGTAAGGAGAAGCAATCCAAATGGACTCTTTCGCAGACGTAATCATCGAAAAAAATAAGTGTTTGATAATTTCCCACTCACGGTCTGGTCCGCCAGCAATCATTTGAACACCGCCGCACTTTTCCATATCAATGTCAATTAAATCAGGCGATAGATACGTTTGAGTAAGCATCGTCTGTCCTGTCATATAATACCAGTCTTGCAAGAAAATAAGCTGCAATGAACGGACTGCCTCACCCTTCACCATCAAGTGAGTATCTCTCCAAAAGCCAAAATGCCGACTTTTCCCAAGATACTCATCACCAATGTTCAAACCTCCTACAAACCCAATTGTTCCATCAATGACTACAATTTTACGATGATTACGGAAATTGATTTTATTATTGAGAAATGGAAGTCTGACCGGCAAGAATGGAATCATTTCTACGCCCGCGTTTCTTAACTCGTGAATATAATGCGGTGAAAGCTGAAAACTGCCCACAGCATCATACAAGAAGCGTACATAAACTCCTTCTTGTACTTTCTGAATCAAAATATCTTTAATTTGTTCTCCTAAGTGATCATGTCGTACGATGTAATACTCTAAGTGGATATGATGCCTTGCATGCTTTAATGATTCCATAATTTCGTGAAACGTCTCTTTTCCATTCGTCAATGCGCGCGTATCTGATGAAAAAGAAATTGGACTCTTGCCAAGCCTGACGGCTAGCTTCAGCATTTGCTTTCTACTGGTGCCCAACTGTTCAAAGTGATTTTCTAATATACCGGAATCTCTTTCCATCTTTAAAAGCACCTGTTCATCCAGCTTTGCTTTTTTAGCAAATAAACGCCGTTTTCGCGTATTGCGTCCAAATAACAAATAAAAAAAGAACCCTATTACCGGGAAACCGCCTAATACTACGAGCCACGTTAGCGTTTGAGTTGGATGACGGTTTTCTAATGAAATAACAAGACCGATGAAAACAACACTAATCGTAATTAAGATACTCAGCACGCCAATAAATTTACCGTCCCAATACCCTTTTGTAAAATAAAGCAAAGCAATAATACCAATAACAAAAATTAAAAGCTGTAATCTATTTTTCAACTTGTTTTCACCTATCCTACAACCAATCTTTCATCATTAATAACAGGTCTTTATACCGTTATTATCCTCAAACTTGTTATTTTAACACTACACTTTCCCGTGTAGGAACCAGCCCCTGCTTTTTCCACCTATATTGTTCAAACTGAGCAGAGAGCATTTCCAAAAAAGAGGGCAAAACAAAGACCGATTTCATATACATGAAATCGGCTGCTATTATCGTAAAGGAAAATACTGCTTTACTTGTTCAAGTGCATTTTCACTGATTAATTCTTTTCCATATTCCATTAAACGATGAACTGTTACATTTGATTCATTTGCATATTCTAAAATGATACTCAAAATGTTATCAATTTCAGCTACAAAGTCTTCATCATCTGTAAACTCAACGTATAAATAATATTTCCCTTCAAACACGTACATGCTGTTGATGATATCATCTAACTCTAAATGGTGACTTAAGGAAATTAAATGTTCTAAGTCTTGAAAGCGTGCGACGAACTGTAGCCCTTCGTCTTCTATAATTTCTTCTTCAAAATCAGCTTTTTTATTTTGATTCGCTTGATGATCAAGCAACGCTTCAATTTTTCCATCTACAGGGATATCGATTTTATCATTTTCACCAACAGGTACTTCGAACTTTTGACCGTCTTTTGAAACTTGTGCTCTTGTTACAATAACCTCTAGCCCCTTCTCAAGCGCATGTACTTGAATCCAAAGAGGACCTTCTGCTACAAACTCTTCTTCTTGATGAATTTCGTCCATCATCTCCCAGAATAGCTCTTCACTGCGCTCTCGGCTAAACCAAATTTCATTGCGATCAAATCCACGTTCTTCAATATCTACGTAAGTGACAAAGAATTTTACTGTGTTTTCATTAATGCGTTCGATTTCCATTATCATCTCTCCCTTCGGAAAAATCAGTGAAGGTAATCCGGCCATTTCGAACATTACCCCTAAACGATGAAGGGACTATTTTACCCCCGTGTTAAAGCAATATTACATGTACTTTCTCACTTTGTAAAGCATTCTAACTTGGGATATACAAGCATACACTATTTGAGTGAACCTTGTATATCTATTTTATGACAAAATGCGAAAGAAAGGAAATAAAAAATACTCTGACAACTCACAGCCACCTTACACCTTACTTTGTTATATACATAATCTCTTTACCCTATGAACGCTTTTTGTTAAAAATGAACACAGATAAAGCAATATGAGCTACTTATCCTTACATATTGGGAGGGAAGACTATTGGATTTAGAATTAATAACCTCCATTCTTCTTATTATCGGTATCGATATTGTATTAGGTGGAGACAACGCTATTGTTATTGCCTTAGCAAGCCGCAACTTACCTGAATATCAGCGAAATAAAGCTATTTTTTTAGGGACTGGCTTAGCTGTGATAGTTCGCATTGTACTTACTATTTTAGCTGTTTATTTACTAACTATTCCTTACTTGCAGCTCATCGGCGGTTTTTTATTAGTGATCATTGCCTTTAAGCTTCTTGTATCAGAAGGTGATGATGCATCTTCAATCCGTGCAGGTGTGACATTAGGCGCCGCTGTAAGAACGATTGTATTTGCTGATATTGTAATGGGACTAGATAATGTAATAGCTGTAGCAGGCGCAGCTCATGGAAATATTATCTTGGTTGTCACCGGATTACTCGTATCCGTCCCCATTATTGTTTGGGGAAGCAAGCTCATTTTGTATTTGATGGAACGGTTTCCTCTGCTCGTTTATGGTGGAGCAGCTATTTTAGCTTATACTGCTGGAAATATGATTGGACATGAGAAGAGTTTACATTCATTCTTTGCAGGCCATACATCTCTAGGAACATTTATTCCGTTTATAACAATTGCTGTTGTGCTGATAAGCGGCATGGCTGTTAATAGCTTTCGTTCAACTAAATGATAAAGAAAAGGCCATACTAAACATTTTTATTTAGTATGGCCTTTTCTTTAGTTTAATGAGCACAGCAGTCTTTTATTCATAAAACACTTTGTACACTTAAAAAATAATCTCTGTGAGTAAAAAAAGAATAGATGGTACGAGTAAACAACCAAGACCTGTATAAAATGTAGCTGTCATGGCTCCGTAAGGTACAAGTTTTACATCTGTCGCGGCTAAACCAGCCGCGACACCGCTCGTCGTCCCCATAATTCCTCCATAGATCATTGCTGTGCGAGGGTTGTTTAATTTGATTTTCTTAGCAAATATCGGTGTCAAAATCATAACTGAAATGGATTTAATTAATCCTACAGCTATACTTAACGCGATAACATCGGAGGAGGCTCCAATCGCAGTTCCAGAAACCGGCCCCACAATATAGGTCACGGCTCCTCCTCCGATTGTGGTCAAAGCAACGGGATCTCTATATCCAAAACAAAGAGCAATAATTACACCTATTACAAAGGAATAGAAAACCCCAAAAAACAAGGCCGTAATCCCGCTGATTCCCGTTTTTTTTACTTCGCTAAAATTGGCGCCGAACGCAGTAGCAATAATGGCAAAATCTCGCAGCATCCCCCCGCCCATTAAACCAATTCCTGAAAATAACTGTATATCAGAAATTCCTTTCTCTCCTCCTGTGTTCACTCCACCGATATAAGCAAGAATTAATCCAAACATAATAGCAATAGCAGATCCGTGAACTCTTCCTTTTGTTAATTTATCTGATAAAAAATAAGCAATATACATGACAATCCCAATAATAGCAAATGCCGTAATCAGCCCGTTATTTTCTAATCCTTCTTTGATCATATTCATCATTTTATCTGCTCCTTAGGTAAAATAGAAAGCTCTATTTCTTGTTCCTTCACCTTCGCTTTCTCTCCTATTCTGCTGATAAATGGTATGGATAAAAAGCCTACTACGACTACTAGCACCCCTGCAAGAATTGCCATGCCTCCACCATCAAGAGCAGCTACAACATTTTGCTGTGCAGACATTGCTACCACGATAGGAATATAAATACCTCCCCAAAAAGCAATGCCTTCTTCGGATTTTACTTGAAGCTTATTTTTCTTCTTTAAATAATCCACCGCTAGTACAAGAAGAAGCATGGACACCCCTACTCCTCCAACGTTGGCTTCTACTCCCATCAGCCCTCCTAATGCGTCCCCTACAATTACTCCTATCAACATGCAAATAGACAGCAGCGCTACACCGAAGATTATCATATTACTTCCTCCCCAACCCATTATTGAAAGCGTTTACTTTATAATTTAAAAATAGTGTAAAGGAAAAAAGTTGAATAACCTATGCATTTTTAGTTATATACTTATATCAAAAACGACATAATGCAGTTTTTCTCTACCGTTTATTTTAGATTTATTCGAAAAAGAAATAAAAATCATGACATTTAGTCATGATCCTTATATGTATTCATGAGGCATACCGGAAGGTAAATGTTTAAAGTAATCAATCACAAACTGCCGGAAGGTTTGTTGTAAATCCGTCACGTAGCCTCCATTGTTCCAAGCTAAAAAGATAGTACGTTCAAATGTTTCCTCTTCAATTTTCAACAGTTTTACATCTTTTCCTGTAGAACCTCCCCACGTCACTTCAGGAATAAAACCGATTCCTTGCTTCGCTCTAATCAAACCTCTCACTGTTGCTGGATCATCGCTTTCAAACGTAATTTGAGGTACAAAATTCTGTTCCTTACAAATCACATCCGTTATTTTTCTTAATTCTTTCCCTTTCTTTAGCACAATGAATTTCTCATTTTTAAGTTCATTTAACTTTACACGTGATTGCTTGGCTAAATGGTGATCATGAGGGACTGCAAGCAAAATCGATTCACGAAGCAAAGGAGTATGTTGGATCTGACGGGTTGTTAATGGAAAAGCTGAAATACATAAATCAAAATCAGGCTGTGAATAGCTATTAGTCAAATGCTGCATCAGCCGAAAACGCACCTGAGGATATTGCTCACGAAACCTGCTTAATAGCTCTGGAAGTAAATGTGAACTAGCTAATACAACAAGACGAATTTCTTCACATGGATCGCTCGACATATCCTTTAGCTCGTGTTTTGCGTCTTCTAATGTTTTTAAAGCACGTTCTACTTTGGCACAGAACGCTTTACCATACCGATTTAATTTAATGTATTTACCGTTTCGATCAAACAAACGAATGCCTAGCTCTTTTTCCAACTGTGAAATCGTTTTGCTGAGCGCAGGCTGAGATACGTATAGCTCTTCAGCCGCTTTGCTGATATGTTCTAGTCTAGCAACTACTTGGAAATATTTTAGCTGTAAAAGCTCCAATCCGTTCACCACCACTTTTATATGTTTAATTACTCTCTTTCTTTATTAATTACATATATACTTCATTTTCCCTGCTATTTCGACAAAAAATAAGCAGCAGAGGCCATTTGGCTCCCTGCTGCTTATTTCTTTATATACCAACTTCAAGCAAACGTTACTTGGTTGGTTTCTTATTTAAATCTTAAACAGACAAATATAAAAATTAACCATTCACAAGTCTTTGAGCTTCGCGAAGTTGGAAAGTACGCACTTTACGTGGTAAGAAACGACGGATCTCGTCTTCATTATAACCAACTTGTAGACGTTTTTCATCAATGATAATCGGACGGCGCAATAAGCCAGGATTTTGCTGAATTAATTCATACAAATCTTGTAAAGGCATAGCGTCTACCTGAACGTCTAGTTTTTGGAAAGTTTTCGAACGTGTTGAAATGATTTCATCTGTTCCATCTTCTGTCATACGTAAAATTTCTTTAATCTCATCGATTGATAACGGCTCTGAAAAGATATTACGCTCTGTATATCCAATATCATTTTCCTCTAACCAAGCTTTCGCTTTACGACAAGATGTACAACTTGGTGATGTATATAATGTAACCATTTACTCCTTCACTCCTTCTATCATAATCGGTCATAACATTCAAAACATGAACTGTAAATCATGTTGTTTTATACAAACTTCAACGAGTGTAAATATTTAATGACTGATAATGAAAATCGATACTACTTTATAATTACTTTTAAAAAATAATATCTATTTGCATTATACTATAAACTTCATCGGAATGATATACTTTTTAAAGTGAACTAGTACATTAGTTCGTTCCTTCACTGTCATTATTTTCATTACCGATTTTCTTCATTATTTATTTACCACACTACTATTACGAATAAACCTGTAGATTAGTTTCATTTTTTTTATTATTTTTTTCTTTCACAAATTCCTCGAACTTTTCAGTCACTAAAAAAGCCTTGCAGAAGAAATGACTTTTCTGCAAAGCTTTTGAGATAATCTCTTATTTATTTAATAGCTGATGCGCTTTTTCCTCGTCTCATTAAGATAGGATACAGTAAAAGCCCGATGACAAATAAGCCAATACCTAGGAAAAATGTTTTTAAATCAGCTGTCCCTGTCTTAATCACCCATAGCGAATAAATAAGTGCTAACGAAGCAATAATTCCGTCTTTTACTCGCGATCCTTTAATAATATCGTACGTCTCACCTGTCACAATAAGCTTTAATTGATAAACTGTCGTCACAAAATAAGGAACTAAATAAGCGAGAGTAGCTACAACGATAGCGAAATTATAGGCTTGCGAAACTGTGCCTGAAATAGTCGCAAACAAAAACAACTGTGTTAAGCCATTTGTTAATGTTAGTGAGCGGGCTGGACTATTGTTCTGATTCGTTTTAGCAAACCACTGTGGAAACAACCCTGATTTTGCTGCTTGATAAGGAACTTCTGCACTCACAACAATCCATCCAACAGTAGAACCTAATAAAGATATAAGTGCTAAAATGGCCATTACATAAGCACCTTTATGTCCAATAACCATTTCTAACGTATCTACCAAAGGCTTTTGAGACTGCTGAAGCTGAGCTGTCGAAAGAATCCCCATAGCGAGAAGCGTAATTCCCACATAGATAACCATTGAGATTAATAATCCAAGCAGCGTTGCTTTCTTTACTACTTTTTGTGATTTTGCACGATTAGATAACAGTACAGCTGATTCAATTCCGATAAACGCCCACAGCGTAGCAATGGCTGCTCCATTGACCTGACTTCCTAATCCTACATTTATACCCTTTGAATTAACAAATTCTGTACTGACCAGGTTGGATGCGCTAAATAGCGATAGCGCCACAACAATAAATAAACCGAATCCAATAATTTTAGCTGCCGTTGTGATAAAGTTAATATTACCGGCGCTATTGATATCTCTCTGCAAAATAGCTTGAATCCCCCATAGTACAACAGAACATACTAAAAACGTAATAAATTTTCCAGCTTCTAATTGAAAATCTCCGACTGAAAATAAAATATCTTTACTCTCCATTACTGGAAAGAACGTTGTTAAGTACCCTGCAAACGATATGATGACAGATGCTGTTGCAGCCCAGTTTGCTGCCCAATAACCCCAAGCCATGCTATACCCAGCTACTTTACCTGCTTTAGGCGATGAAAAAAGATTCGCTGCATAACTTTGAGGCCCTCCTTTTAATTCAGGCTTTCTCATGACTAAGTTCCCGAACACAAGAGCAATCATGAATACGCCAAGACCTGTTGCAACCCAAGCAAGTGTTGAACCAATTGGACTTGATACGTTTGCTAAATTAGAAGGAAGCATAAATACTCCTCCGCCTACCATATTACCAACTACAAAGGCTGTTAAAAACCAAAGACCCCATTTTTTATCTTTCATTTGCCGTTTCTCCTTTTGCTTTCTAAAAGCTTAAACTTTTGACATAGAAAGCTCGATGCTAATCTATTAAAACATAGAAATTATTTGTTTCTTCATTTATTTCTTCATTTGTTTAACAATATAATATATTAGCACACTAAAGCGAAAAGAGAAATAATAAATCTTTCATTTTCTTTTGGAAAAAAATGAGACTTAAACATAACTAAATCACTTCAACCTAAAGACAAACAAATTGGGTAAATGAGCTAGTATGGATCACTTGTTCCACCGCTGTTGATTTTCGTGCAAGACTTTGCTTCCTGCAGGAGTTTTCGCCTTGCTCTCCAATCAACCGCTAGACGCGGCTACATACATGAAATCTACGTTCACCCTACCAATAAAAAAATCCGAACGAGTTGGATTCTTAATCAAGAATTCAACTCGTTCGGATTTCCCTTCAACGAAACTACTTTTGTCCGGACCTCATTTTTTATCTTTTATGAAAACCTTTTGAATAGTAGACAACAACCAATAAAACAAACCATATCGGACCTACAATAAGGGCTATTCTTGTATCTGAGGAAAACCCCATCACCACTACTACTCCCGCTAAGAAAGCAAGAGCGAGATACGACGTATACGGGAAAAACGGAAGCTTATATTTTAAATCACTTACTTGCTGATCGCTTAATCCTCTGCGGAAGCGAATTTGAGAAAGTAAAATAATGCCCCATGTCCAAATCGCTCCAATAGTAGCAATACTTGTAACCCACGTAAACACCTTATCAGGAACAACATAGTTTAAGCCAACTCCGAGTAGCAGTACAACAGCTGAAGCAATAACTGCTGCACCAGGCACGCCGCCTTTTGTTAAGTTGGCATAGCGTTTTGGTGCTTCCCCGTGCTGAGCTAAATTAAATAACATACGGCCTGTACTAAAAATTCCACTGTTACAAGAAGATAAAGCCGCTGTTAACACTACAAAGTTTATAATCCCTGCTGCAGCGGGAATTCCAGCTTTATCAAATGTTAAAACAAATGGGCTTCCTTGTGTTCCGATCTCTGGCCAAGGATAAATAGACATAATAACAAACAAAGCTCCGATGTAAAAAATCAAAATTCTCCACAGAACATTATCAATGGCTTTTGTTAATGTCTTTTCCGGATTTTTCACCTCTCCTGCTGTTACCCCAATCATTTCAATACCAAGGTAAGCAAACATAACCATTTGAAGTGATAAAAGAACGCCTTTCATGCCATTCGGGAAGAAGCCCCCGTGATTCCATAAATTACTGATTCCTGTTGCAATACCGCCATTTCCAATTCCAAAGATAATCATGCCTAGTCCAAGCACAATCATAAGGATAATCGTTACTACTTTAATAAGAGAAAACCAAAACTCTAGTTCACCATATGCTTTTACAGCTAAAAAGTTAACGCCTGTCATGATAACAAGTGCTGCAAGTGCCCATATCCACTGGGGCACACCCGGGAACCAAAACTCCATATATACTCCAACAGCTGTAATTTCAGCCATACATGTAATAATCCACATAAACCAGTAGTTCCAGCCTGTTAAATAACCAGCGAGTGGCCCTAAATAATCGTTAGCATACTTACTAAAAGAACCGGCTACTGGATTTTGTACTGCCATTTCACCTAGCGCTCTCATAATAAAAAACATAATAAGACCACTGATTCCATACATGATAAGAATACCAGGACCTGCTAACCGAATAGCAGATGCAGAACCTAAAAACAGTCCAACTCCGATAGCTGCACCTAAAGACATTAAACTAATATGTCTTTCCTCAAGTCCACGGCTTAATTCTTTTTCTTGCGTGTTCTCTTGCATAATTCTCTCTCCTAACATGTCCGTTTCATTTAATAGCGGCTACTTGTATAGTATTAATTTATTTTTCAGTCAAATAATTCTAGGCAGTGTATGTACTAAAAATCTGATATTGCAAGTTCCACACCTGCACCTTTACCGCTATCACATCTATAAAATACAATATTAAAAAAACTTCACTTTGTTCATTTTATCAAAAATCACAAAAAATGCGATAGTTTTTTGTGATTTTCACAAAAAAACTTACGATCAAAACATAATAAAAACCATTTTTTACATTATATGTTCTTATTTCACCATAATTTTCTTACTATTAAGAATAATCAATCGATTATTCTTCTATATTTTCAATTATAGATGCTTACTTTTCCCTAAAAGGGGTAAAGATAAGGTAACTGTTTAAACACTATTATGAACATCACCATGAAAAGATCAGTAGGAGGGTGCTATGAATTGGTATGAAAAACTAAGTCAATATTTTCCCATTGAAGAAATGAAATCAAAGAAGCATATCGAAACGCTTTTACAAGAACGCAGCGATATTTATCATAAAAATGAAGGACCTCATCACGTATTAATGTACGTGGAAACAGACCAATTTATCTTTATTGATTACCTCTTTGTTTCAAAAGACGCTAGAGGTCAAGGGCTTGGCGGTAAATTAATTGATGAGTTAAAACAGCATAACAAACCAATTATCTTAGAAGTAGAGCCTGTAGACTATAAAGATTCAGACTCAGCAAAACGACTGCATTTTTATAAACGTGCAGACTTTAAGCATGCTCAAACAATCGGCTATAACCGCCGCTCATTAGCTACAAATGAAATTAACCAGATGGAAATCCTATACTGGTCTCCTACCTCTGAAACAGAGGAAAGCATCTTAAATAAAATGAAAAAAACGTACGAGCTAATTCATACGTACAAAGACAAAGAAATATATGGTGCGTCTTATCAGCCGGCAGATCAAGTGTTAAAAATTGATAAAAATCGTAAAGACGGCGATATCTTAGCAGATTTATAAAAAGAAGGTAGACATGCGTCTACCTCCTTTTTATATTTTTGAATTATTATTCAAACCAAAACATTATTAAACACTTATATTCCTTTAGTTATAAGATTTACATATAGATATTTTGTCTTAAATATAAAATTCTGAAAATTTTCAATAGTATTTTCTAATCCTGTATTGTATAATACCTGTAAAGCGCTAATGTTACTTGTTCTTACATGTTTTTCTCAATTTAAAGTTTAGCGTTCTTTGATAACTAAATAAAAAACGACCTCGTTGTGAGATCGTTTTTGTTATGTTGTATATGCGGCAAACTCTGCTTGAGAACAAGACACGTAGTGACCTGGAGATACTTCTCTAAGCTCTGGTTCTTCACCGTTATAGTCATGGATACCTGGATCATAAATTTTGCGCTGACGCGTTTTTTCACTGTCAGGATCGGGAAGCGGAATAGCGGAAAGCAACGCTTTTGTATATGGATGAACAGGGTTTCGATAAAGCTCATCACTTGGTGCAAGCTCTACAATCTTACCTCTGTACATAACGCCGATGCGGTCACTAATGTATTTTACCATTGACAAATCATGGGCGATAAATAAATATGTTAGTCCACGTTCACGCTGTAACTTCTTCATTAAGTTAACAACTTGAGCTTGTATAGATACGTCCAAAGCTGAGATTGGTTCATCTGCGATGATAAAATCAGGTTCTACTGCCAGTGCTCTTGCGATACCGATACGCTGACGCTGGCCGCCACTAAACTCATGTGGATAGCGGTTTGCATGTTCTTTGTTAAGTCCCACGGTTTCAAGAAGCTCGTGAACCTTTGCCATACGCTCTTTTTTCGTCTTAGCTAAACCGTGAATGTCAATGCCTTCTGCTATGATATCTGCTACGGTCATACGAGGGTTAAGTGACGCATATGGATCTTGGAAAATCATTTGCATTTTACGATTGAATTTTTTAAGCTCTGAGCGAGATTTGCGACCATGTACATTTTCGCCATTAAATAGCACCTCACCGCTAGTAGCATCATATAAACGAATAATCGTTCTGCCTGTCGTTGACTTTCCGCAACCGGATTCACCTACAAGACCTAACGTCTCTCCCCGGAAGATGTCAAACGTCAGACCATCAACTGCTTTAATTGTTCCTTTACTTGTGAAAAAATGCTGCTTTAAGCCTTTAATCTCTAATAATTTATCTGTCATGTTATTCACCATCCTTCGCTACGAGTACAGGTGTACTGTATACATTATCAACTTTACGCATGCGACGCTGAACTGAAGCAGGCGGCTCTACTTTTGGTGCATCGGGATGTAACAGCCATGTTTTTGCATAGTGCGTATCAGATATTTTGAACATTGGAGGTTCTTGCTCAAAATCAATTTTCATTGCGTATGGATTTCGCGCTGCAAATGCATCTCCCTTTGGAGGATTCGTTAAATCTGGCGGCGTTCCAGGAATAGCAGCCAGCTCTTCTTCTGCCTCGTTATCTAAGCTTGGCATAGAAGCTAGCAGTCCCCACGTGTACGGATGTTGAGGATCATAAAATACTTCATCCACTGTGCCCGTTTCAACAATTTGACCAGCGTACATAACGGCTACTCGATCTGCTACATTTGCTACTACACCAAGATCATGGGTAATAAAGATAATAGATGTATCCGTTTTTTTCTGAATGTCTTTCATCAACTCTAAAATTTGAGCTTGAATGGTTACATCAAGCGCGGTTGTTGGTTCATCAGCGATCAGTAATTTCGGATTAGAAGCAAGAGCCATCGCAATGACAACACGCTGTCTCATCCCGCCGCTGAATTCATGCGGATATTGATTCACACGCTGTTCTGGAAAAGGAATGCCTACAAGCGTTAGTAGCTCGACTGCACGTTTTTTCGCTTCCGCTTTAGATACTTTAGAATGCTTGATTACGACTTCACCAATTTGAGCTCCAACTTTCATCGTCGGATTTAAAGAAGTCATTGGATCTTGGAAGATCATACCGATATCTTTGCCGCGAATAGCTTCCATTTCTTTATCCGTTTTCTTTGCTAAATCAATGCCGTCAAACAGCATTTCACCGCTTTTAATTCGGCCAGGAGGCATCGGAATAAGGCGCATGATCGTTTGTGAAGTTACACTTTTACCAGATCCTGACTCACCAACAATTGCTAGCGTTTCACCTTTATTTAAGTGGAAGTTAACGCCGCGAACAGCTTGAACTTCTCCGCCATATGTTTTAAATGATACAGCTAAATTTTTTACTTCTAATAAACGTGACATATGAGTTCACTTCCTTACTTACGTAGTTTTGGATCTAACGCATCTCGTAATCCATCACCAATTACGTTGAACGCTAAGATTGTTAAACAGATAAACAAACCTGGGAAAAATAAGCGCCAAGGATAGTATTCCAAAGCAGGTAAGCCTTCTGAAGCCATTGTTCCCCAGCTTGCAAGCGGTGCCGGAACGCCTAGTCCCAAGTAGCTTAAAAATGCTTCTGTAAAGATTGCTGAAGGAATCGTTAGTGTCATTGTTACTAAAATTGGACCTGTTGCATTAGGAATAAGATGTTTAAATAAAATACGCTTTGTTGTTGCTCCTAAAGTTTGTGAAGCCATTACGTACTCTTGGTTTTTCAACTGCAATACTTGTCCACGTACAATACGGGCCATGTTAATCCAGCCAGTAATGGTCATTGCCAAAATCATCGTGCCTAACCCTTGGCCAAGCATAACCATCAAAATAATAACAAGTAAAAGGTAAGGAACACCATATAAGATATCCGCAACACGCATCATTGTTTCATCCGTACGGCCGCCACGGTATCCAGAGATGCTTCCCCAAACTACGCCGATGAATAAATCAATTAAAGCTGCTGCTAACCCGATAAATAATGAAATACGAGCGCCTTCCCACGTACGGGCAAACACATCGCGCCCTAATTCATCTGTGCCGAACCAGTGCTCAGAAGATGGTGCCTGATTAGCATTCAATAAATCATTCGTTGCATAATCATATTTCACCATCAATGGACCAAATATAGCCATAAAAACAAGGAGAACCATTAGTACTACACCAAACATAGCAAGCTTATTTTTGCGAAAACGAATAAAAACATCTTGCCAGAACGAAAGACTCGGTTTTTCAATCTTTTCTGCTTGAGCATGGTCAATCCCTGCTGTTTCAAACATTTCTTTAGGAATTTTCGGAAGTTGCTGCATAGTTACTCTCCTTTCTTAGCACCTGTAAGTTTAATTCGAGGGTCAATAAAGCCGTATGCAATATCTACAAGCAAAATACACACAAGTAGTAAAATACTGTAGAACACCGTTACGCCCATAATTGTTGTATAATCTCGGTTTGAGATACTGAGTACAAAATGTGATCCTAATCCCGGGATACCAAATATTTTTTCAATAACAAAGCTACCCGTTAAAATCCCTGCTACTAAAGGTCCCATATAGGATACGACTGGAAGCATCGCATTTCGCATCGCGTGCTTAACTGTAATAACGCCTCTGCTTAAACCTTTTGCTTTTGCCGTACGAATATAGTCGTTGCTTAGCACTTCAAGCATACTTGAACGAGTTAATCGTGCGATGAACGCCATAGGAGTTGAAGCAAGCGCGAGAGCCGGTAACACTGTGTGTGCCCATGATTCCCAGCGTGCAACCGGAAAAATTTGCAGTTTCATAGCCAGAACGTATTGTAATACCGCTGCCATGATAAAACTCGGTACTGAAATTCCTAGAACCGCAATAACCATCGCCGTGTAATCTTGCCACTTATTGTGTTTTAAAGCAGCAATAACACCTAGTAGTACACCAATAGCAATCGCTATTAAAATAGCTTCCATCCCTAGCATGAATGAAACAGGGAATCCACCGTTGATCAAATCGTTTACCGTTTGGCCTTTATATTTGAAAGATGGACCAAAATCCCATTTTAAAATTGATGTTAAATAATCAAAGTATTGATGGTACCAAGGCTGGTCTAAACCGTAATACTGATTTAGATTTTTTTGAATTTCAGGGGGAAGCTGCTTTTCTGATGTGAATGGACCTCCTGGAACAGCACGCATTAAGAAAAAAGTCGCTGTTACGATCAGCCATAATGATAGAAACATATAAATAAGTCGTTTTCCTATATATTTGAACACCCTGACACACCTCCATATTTTTACAAAATCCGCGCACAAGAAAGAAAAGTATATGGAGCACCAGGCCCCATATACCCTTTGTCATAATTGATGTTACTTACTCAAAATGAGCCCACTTAATCTGAATGTCTCCAAGGCCAGACATCACAACATCTTTCAGCTGCTTGTCTTGTACCCAAGCATTTGTGTAGAAATAGATTGGTGCCACTGGCATTTCATCCATGAAGATACCTTCTGCTTTTTTCAACATTGCCTGACGTTTCTTAGGATCAGTTTCTTTTTGAGAGTCAATTAATAACTTTTTATATTCTGGATTTTCCCAGTTTGTATCATTGTTTCCGCCTTTTTTGTCACGGAATAACTCTAGGAAGTTGATTGGATCGTTAAAGTCTCCTAACCAGCCCATACGCCCAACTTGATAATCTCCTTGGTGTAATTTTTCAATGTAAACAGCCCACTCAGAGTTGTCTAACTGTACTTTAATACCAAGGTTTTTCTTCCACATATCTTGAACAGCTTGTGCAATCTTTGCATGTTTTTCATCCGTGTTGTATGAAACCTTAATTGCTGGTAGTTCTGAAGCATCTTTAAGGCCCATTTCTTTCAAGCCTTTTTCTAAATATTCTTTTGCTTTTTTCACATCATTGTCTTTGAAGTAGCCTTTTTTGTTATCTTCAAACATTGTTGGTGGTACAGCTGCCATCGCTGGAACTGAACCGTCTTTTGTAATTTGTTCCGTAATACCTTTACGATCAATTGCATAAGCTAATGCTTTACGAATGTTCACATTGTCTAAAGGTTTTTGTTCTGTATTAAACTTGTACCAGTAAGTACCTGCAATCTCTTGAATGTTTAATGAACCGTCTTTCTTTAATTCAGGAAGTGCATCAGCTGGTAATTGACCAGTAGGCATACCCGCCCAGTCCAATTCACCGTTTTTGAACATTGAAAGTTCAGTGTTGTTATCATTGATCATGTACATTTCAACTTTTTTAAGTTTTACAGCATCTTTATCCCAATAGTTTTCATTAGGAACTAACTCGATTTTGTCATTGTGTTTCCAAGTTTTTAATTTGAAAGGACCGTTTGACGTATAGTTGTCACCTGCATTTGTGTACCATTTTTCATTTGATTCAGCAATTTTTGTATTCACTGGGAAGTACGTATAGAAAGCTGTTAATTCTAAGAAATATGGCGTTGGGTTTTCTAATGTTACTTCAAGCGTTTTATCATCTGTTGCTTTAACGGCAACATCATCTAATGAACCTTTCCCTTCATTAGCAGCTTGTGCATTTTTAACATAGTATAATTGATATGCATATTGTGATTCGTTTTTAGGATCTAACGCCCACTTCCATGCATATTCGAAATCTTTTGCTGTTACAGGGTCACCGTTTGACCATTTTGCATCGTCACGAATCGTAAACGTATATTTAGTTTGATCATCGCTGATCTTCACATCTTTCGCCATTGCATTTTCAGGTTTTCCATCTTTACCGATGCGAGTTAAACCTTCAAATGTTTGTAGTAATACGTTTGATGATGTTGAATCATTAGCTAAGCCTGGATTCAGTGAAAAAGGCTCAGTTTTAATATTTACGCGAAGCTCTTGCTCTTTTTTCTTATCGCCGCCATCACTGCTAGCATTTTCACTGCCACCAGATTCTTTGTTAAATCCACATGCAGCTAAAAACAAGCTCATGACAAGCAGCAAACTGAAAAGAATCGACAATCTTTTCTTCATTGCGTGTTACCCCCTATTAAATTTTGTTTGTGTAGCAACCATATTTTTTTGATATTCACTAATTTCTTAATCCTCTTTCAATACAAAATAATCAGTTATTTTTTCATATAGTAGAGTGTTAAAGAACTCACTGCAAAATTATTCTTCTACCCTATGAAACTGTCATCAATTGTTTACATGCTGTAAATCCAATGTATGCGCTTAATATGTAGAAGACTCATTCATTACAAAATTCGCTAATTGAAACAAAACATTGGCTATTTTGTTTTTTCTGAAAAATTAAGAAATTGTAATACCTTTGTAAAAAATATGTTTGTTACGCCTATTATAAATATTTTAAAAATTTATTGCAATACTATTATTTAATGGTATTTTTTTATCATGAGGGAAAAAACCTTATCTTATAAGGATTGTGCCTACTTGTCAGACGTCTAAAATCTTTTTTGTAGTATAGGTATTATAATGGTATTACAAAGCCATTAGAAATACTAAATAAAAGATTTTTACCAAATCCTCTGCCAAATTTTCATTAAGAAATGCTTTAATTAAAAGGTTCTTGTCTTTTTTTGTCGCTGAAAAATTCCAGTAAATTGTCTTATAAAACTTTTTAGCGATAAGATGTTTAAATTCCTGCTTTTTCGCGTTATAATAACGAATAACTATATAATTAAAGCTGTGAAAAAGAGTAGTATGCAGAATTTTCATTTTTAGAGAGTTTGTGGCTGGTGAGAACAAACATTGAAACCTGCAGAATGGACTTTGGAGCTTTCAAGTGCAAAGCTTGAACGTTGACCTCAACGTTACATGAATAAAGATAGTTCACAATAATGTGTGCTAATTAGGGTGGCAACGCGGTCCATTCGCCCCTAGCTTATGCTAGGAGCGGATGGGCCTTTTTATGTTGTATCCGTAAACTAGCATCATATATGTGCAGATGAAAGGAAGATTTGATGAAAACAATTTTTTCAGGTATTCAACCAAGCGGTACAATCACTTTAGGTAACTACATTGGAGCGATGAAGCAATTTGTGGAACTTCAACATGACTATAACTGTCATTTTTGTATTGTAGATCAGCATGCAATTACAGCGCCTCAAGACCGTTTAGCACTTCGTAAAAACATTCGCAGCCTTGCTGCTCTGTATGTAGCAGTAGGAATTGATCCAGCAAAATCAACTTTATTTATTCAATCAGAAGTGCCTGCCCACACGGAAGCAGGATGGATGTTACAGTGCGTAGCGTATATCGGTGAACTTGAGCGTATGACTCAGTTTAAAGATAAGTCCGCTGGAAAAGAAGCAGTATCAGCAGGATTATTAACTTATCCTCCACTAATGGCCGCTGATATTCTTTTATACAACACCGATTTGGTTCCTGTTGGTGAAGATCAAAAGCAGCATTTAGAATTAACGCGTGACTTAGCTGAGCGCTTTAACAAAAAATACAATGATATATTCACTATTCCTGAAGTACGTATTCCAAAAGTAGGCGCACGCGTCATGTCCCTTCAAGATCCTACGAAAAAAATGAGCAAGTCTGATCCAAACCAAAAAGCTTTTATTACGCTCTTGGATGACGCTAAAACAATTGAAAAGAAAATCAAAAGTGCCGTAACGGATTCAGAAGGTATTGTTCGCTACGATAAAGAAAATAAGCCAGGTATTTCAAACTTATTAAGTATTTATTCAATCCTAGCCAATAAATCGATCGAAGACATTGAAGCAATGTATGAAGGCAAAGGTTATGGTGACTTTAAAGCTGACACAGCTAAAGTAGTAGCTGAAGCACTCGCTCCAATTCAAGAAAGATATTATGAATTAGTTGATTCTAGCGAGCTAGATGATATTTTAGATCAAGGTGCCGATAAAGCAAATGCAACGGCGAATAAAATGCTTCGCAAAATGCGAAACGCAATGGGAATTGGCCGTAAACGTTAAAAAAAACGACTGCTATGCAGTCGTTTTTTTAATTAACTTTTGGCTCTTGTTCAATTTCCCAAAGTTTTTCAAAGAAAGGTTGTCCTTTTACTAAGCGCTCGCATAATAATTTATGTTTCGGTGACCACCCTGACTTCGTTTCATCGTATAGCTGATTCCATACATCTTGAAACGGCATCTCTTGAATGTCTTCGTATTTCGTTGGATTCCACTCTGTGTACCAGTAGCGGATTTGAGCTGTATTTTTTGTTGTATGTAGCTGATCAAGTGCCATAAATAACAGCTGTTTTAGCTGACGTTCTTTACGTGTTAATCCTCTCATCGTTTCAGGAGACGGCGAAAGAATATGATGCTCTTTTTTATTTAGCTCGTCTTCACTGAACTTATATTCTAGCTCTTCTTGATCCGCAATCATTTCATAGACCAACTGTTCTTGTCTTGGAATTAAGCGGCTTTTTCGAATCGGAATATGATATCCCATCGTATCAATTGCTAAAATATTCGTTCCGTCTGTAACAATAAAACAATATTCAACCTGCGTGCGTTCATGATTTTTCCGAATGTATGCTTTCTGATAGACATCTTGTAGTAGTTGTTGAGGTAGCTCGGAAAGATCATTTTCAATGTAATGAAATAAAAGCGGATTTACTTTTAATAACGGTGCTTGATCGAGCAGTTCTACACAATCATCTTTTCTCCACTCATGGAAATGACACACATTATAACCGTTTTCTTCGCCTTCAAACCAATTAACCCATACATCATGAAGATATAGCATAATTTACCCCTCACTTACTATCTGTTTGTTATCCATCAGTATAGGCAGAGAAAGGAATTTTTATTCCAAATGATGTTATTTTTCTAAAAATTAATTATGAAAAGCCTTCGTTCTTGTTTATTATTCAAATGCCATTATTTCAAAGCTAGGACATACCGAGAGTGCTGATGATTGCTAAAGGCTTCATGAGCTATATCCACCGCTATAAGCAGAAAAAAATCCGAGTTTCTTCTATAGTAATAGGTTTGTCAGGAGGTCTGACAAACCTAAAAAAATCTATCACACTTTTGTGATAGATTTTTAACGAAGAGATTTTGGATTCAAAGCATCTTTTAATCCTTCACCAATGAAGTTGATAGCTAGGATCGTAAATGTAATAGCTAAGCCTGGCGGAACCCACATCCAAGGCTTATTCTGCAGCACATCTGATTCCCTTGCTTCTGTCAGCATATTCCCCCAGCTTGGCGTATCAGCCGGCACGCCAAAACCGATAAAGCTAATCGCTGACTCAAACACAATAAGGATAGCCATCTGCAAACTGGCTTGAACCACAATCGTTGAAAACACATTTGGCAGCAAATGTTTAAAAATAATTTTAAACGGGCTGCACCCAATGGAAACAGCTGAAAGCACATATTCATTTTCTTTTTCAGCCAAGACTTTGCTTCGCACCAGCCGGGCCGTACTTCCCCAGCTTAAGAAACTAACAACTAGAATGAGCGTCCAAACGCCTGAAATCTTTCCAATTAGAATTGTATTTAACACTACAACGAAAACAATTAGGGGAAAGTTTAATACAAAGTCTGTAAAACGCATTAAAAATTGGTCCACTTTGCCTCCGTAATAACCCGCAACCGAACCGATAAGAGTTCCGATTAAAATAACGAGTGTTGTACAAGCAACTCCAATCAGTAACGAAGTTCTTCCTCCATACAATGTACGTGCAAATACGTCTCGCCCATTTGTATCTGTTCCAAACCAATGCTCACTAGAAGGCGCTGCATTCATCGCCATATAGTCGATACGTGTAATATCTGCTTTTGTAAGCAGCGGTGCAAAAATGGCAAGAAGCGTAATCACAATCATGAAAGCCAAACTTATCATAGCTAGTTTATTTTTAACAAACTTCTTTCGCGCAATCGCCCATGGAGAAAGGTTTTTAGGAGCTTTCATATTCACTTCTGGCTGTACATCTTTTTTCGTTACAATTTCCATACTTTCTCCTCCTAATCCAAACGAATACGCGGATCTGCTACGCCGTATAACAAATCAGCAACCAGATTCCCAACCAGGGTTAAAATTGAAAACAACATTGTAAGCGACATCATAACTGAGTAGTCACGAGTTGCTACAGAGTCAACAAACAACTTTCCAATTCCTGGATACGTAAAGATTGTCTCTGTAATGATAGAACCGCTAATGATTGTTACAAGATCAAACCCTAAAAACGTAATAAGCGGAATCATTGAGTTGCGTAAGATATGAACATTATAAATTTTAGATTCTTTTGTCCCTTTTGCTCTAGCTGTGCGCACAAAATCTTTGCGACTGTTTTCAATAATATCATTACGCAAAAATTGGGTATATTGCGCGGTCGACATCAAGCCAAGAATCAGCGCGGGTAATATAACGTGATGAATTCTACTTTGAATAAATTCCCATGATCCCTCTTTCAATCCTACTTCAACAGAACCGCTAAATGGAAACCAGCCTAACTGAAAGGAAAATAAATAAATGCCTACAATCCCTGCGATAAACGATGGAACCGCTAATGCAAAGTAATTATATCCTGCAATAAAGTTATCTGCTAAGGTATACGGTTTTCTTCCTGCATACATACCTAAAATAAATGCAAACACATACGTAATTAAAAGCGAAGTCAAAGCTAAAAAGATCGTATTAGGCATACGCTCTAAAATAATATCTAATGTCGGTAACTTATGAGTTGTTGACTTTCCTAAATCTCCTTGTGCCACTCCCTTTACCCAGTTCCAATATTGAACGTAGATAGGATCGTTATATCCTAGCTTATCGCGCATTTCCTCAATGTATTTTGGATCTGTATTACTAGGGTTGATTTCTCCCCCAAAAGGGTCCCCTGGCATCATTTTTGCCAGGGAAAACACAACAAAGGAGATCAGAATCAACATTGGAATCATCCCTAAAATACGTCTTAGTGAGTATTGCAGCATCGTTGACTCTCCTTTACATGTAAAATATTTATTCTGTTACAGACCATTTCTCCGGATCTACAACTACCGTTGATGGATCTAGAGTTACGTTTTTCACACGCTTATTCACAGCATAAATATTGATATTTTCCCATAAAGGAAGTGCTGGCAGCTGCTCATTAAAGAATTTTTGCCATTTTACATATACATCTTTACGGTATTTATCATCAAATGATTTTTCACTCAAACCGTCTTTAAGCATTTCGTCAGATTCCTTATTTACCCAACGTCCATAGTTCCATTCAGCATTAGAGCTCCATAATCCTGTAGGGTCTGGATCTGAACCAGTGTCCCAAGAACCAAAGAACGCTTCTAAGGCCTTATCGTCGTTATCTTTCATTTCATTGTACAAGTTAAATTCAACAAGTGAACCCGTTGCTAATTTTGTTTTAATACCAATATCATTCCATGCTTGCATAATAGCCTTCGCACGACCCTCGAAGTTGGCTGGACCAGCATAGTGACCGAATGAAATCGTAAATGGTTTTCCGTTTGGATCTTCTACAAAACCATCATTATTCTTATCTTTATAACCGGCTTCAGCTAATAACTTTTTAGCTTTTTCTGGACTGTACTTGTACTTTGTTAAATCTTTTTGGTCAGCAGCAATCCAGAATACAGACGGAATAACTGTATTAGAAACAACCGCTTTGTCGTTCATAAATGCTTTTACCATTGCTTTTCTATCTATTGCATAAAGCAATGCTTGACGAAGTTTTAGGTCTTTGAACTTTTCGTAATCATCTACATTTTTACCAGCCTTTTGATCACGATGGCCAAATCGTAGCCCAATATACGAATAACTAGTTGATTTCCCTTCCAAAAAGTCTAAGTTTTCTGCTTTTTCAACTTGCCCTAAATCAGCTGGACGAACATCCATAATGTCGACATCGCCTTTTTTCAATGCTCCGGCGGAAACAGATGGATCCAGTACTTTTACAACAACACCATCAAGATGAGGCTTACCTTTCCAATAATCATCATTACGCTCCATTTGGACATATTCACTTGCTACCACTTTTTTCACTTTAAACGGCCCAACACCAATTGGCTCTTTACGAACTTGTTTGGACTCTGCAAGATCTTTTACAGCAATTCCTTCATAGTACTTTTTCGGCATTGGATACGGCCATAGATTATCTAAGTTATTTACACGAACTTCTTTAAACGTTACTTTAAATGTTTGCGGATCTACTACTTCAACTCCAGAAATAGAATCCGCTTTGCCGTCGTGATATTCTTGAGCGCCTTTAATATGCTCAACGTTTACATAGCGCGGACCTGTATAGTCTTTATCGGCAATCGTTTCATACGTATATTTAAAATCATCTGCAGTTAATGGATCTCCGTTATGCCACTTAATGCCCTTTTTTAATTTAAACGTGTAAGTTAGTTTATCACCACTCACGTCCCAAGTAGCTAAGTCAGATTTAATTTTTAATTTCTTATCATAAGTAAAGAGACCTTCATTGATAAATTCTAAGATTTGGCTATCATATGCACTACCATACAATGCGTACTCAAAAAGCCCTTCTGGCGCTCCGTCAATCCCATACGTAATCGTTCCGCCGTCTTTTGGCTTGTCTGTTTTTGCACCTTCAGTTTTTGTTTCTCCTCCTTCTTTACTAGAAGATGAAGAAGTGCTTCCACCGCTGCACGCCGCTAGAAAAAGCGATAGCACAAGCAAAATGGAAAAAAGTGATAAAAATGATTTCCTTTTCATCATGACGTTCCCCCTATTTAACTAATAATCTGTTCGTATGTAGCTTTACGAGTTATATAAATGGCAAGCTACTTGATGGCCAGGTCTCACCTCCTTTAAGGCAGGTTTCGTTTGGCTGCACTCTGCCATTGCATGTATACAGCGAGGATGAAATGCACAGCCTTTTGGCGGATCAATTGGACTTGGCACATCTCCCTGTAAAATAATACGCTGTTTTTTCTTTCGTGGATCTGGTTCAGGTATAGCCGATACAAGCGCTTGCGTATAAGGGTGCAATGGCTCTGCGTATAGACTTTTCTTATCAGCAATTTCCACTAAACCGCCTAGGTACATAACACCGATACGGTCACTCATATGTTTAACAACACTCAAATCATGGGCAATAAATAAAAAGGTTAGGTCGAATTCTTGTTGAAGTTCTTTAAGAAGGTTTAAAACTTGTGATTGGACAGAAACGTCGAGTGCCGATACCGGTTCATCAGCAATAATAAGCTTTGGACGAAGTGCAAGTGCACGTGCAATTCCAATCCGCTGACGCTGTCCACCGGAAAATTCGTGAGGATATTTATAGTATGCATCTTCCGGTAACCCTACTTTTGTAAGTAGATTCATAACTTCTGATTTTAATTGATTGGTTGATTTTCCTGTAAAATTCCGAATTGGTTCAGAAATAACATCTCCAACCATTTGCATTGGATTGAGGGAAGCATAGGGATCTTGAAAAACCATTTGGAAATCTTGTCTAATTTTACGGAGAAAAGTTCCTTTTACTTCTGTGATATCTTTACCATCGAAAATAATTTTTCCGCTAGTTGGTTCCAACAGTCTTAGAATCGTTCTTCCTGCCGTGGATTTCCCACAGCCAGATTCTCCTACCAGACCGAGCGTTTCTCCTTTTCGAATCGCAAAAGAAATACCGTCAACTGCTTTTACATCACCAATTTTCTTTCGAAAAAATCCCCCGTGAATAGGATAGTAGGTTTTTAAATGCTGAACTTCTAGCAATACATCTTTCACCGCTTTAGTCATTAGCTTGTCTTCACTCCTTTTGACGGATAGCTATTTTCATACAGCAGACATGCGACGTCATGCCCCTGTGAATCCTGGCGAAGAACAGGCGTAACGGAACTGCAGTCTTCCATTGCATGAGGACATCGGTTAACGAAACGACAGCCTGTCCGCGGCATGTTTACAAGAGAAGGCACAATTCCTTTGATCGTATTTAATACTTCTACATCATCTTCCATGCGTGGAATTGAGTGAAGAAGCGCTTTCGTGTACGGATGTTTTGGGGCATAAAATAACGTATCAACATCTGTATGCTCAACAATTTTCCCGCCATACATGACAATCACTTCATCACACATCTCAGCAACTACTCCTAAATCATGAGTAATCATAATAATAGACATATCATTACTTTCTTGAATTTCTTTTAGCAATTCTAAAATTTGAGCTTGAACCGTAACATCCAGGGCCGTTGTCGGCTCATCCGCAATTAAAAGTTTAGGCTGACAAGCTACCGCCATGGCAATCATGACACGCTGCCTCATTCCTCCCGACAGCTGATGCGGATATTCATCGATGAGCTTTTCGGATCTCGAAATACCAACGCTTCTTAAAAGCGCAATGCTTTTTTCGCGCGCTTCCGCTTTCGATATATTCATATGGTTAAACAATACTTCCTGCAGCTGATACCCAATGGTTAAAACAGGATTGAGGGATGTCATCGGTTCTTGGAAAATCATTGAGATGTCTTTCCCACGAACATCATTCATCTCATCTTCTGATAAGTGCGTAAGATTCTTTCCGTTAAATACAACGCTCCCGCTCCTAATTTGACTATTTACTTTAGGTAATAGCCCAATAACGGATAAAGACAATACGCTTTTTCCACAGCCAGATTCTCCTACAACTCCTACAATTCGCTTTCGTCCGACTTGAAACGACACGTCGTCTACAGCATTATGCCAGGAATCATTAATGGAAAAAGCAGTTTGTAAATTTTTCACTTCTAGTAAAGGTGTTGATCCGACAGGCTTTTTATCCATTTATAGTGCACACCTCATTTTTCTAAAAATTGTTATATTTGAATAAGATATTATTACAATTTCATTACAAAATCAATATATTTTGAAAATTAATTATATTTTTTATTTTTAAAATAATTATTTCTGAATATCTCTTCAGCACTTTAACGCATAAACCTCCTAATTTTTTGTTTAAAACAGGATAAAATTTACTATTTTTTGTTTTAGGTATATAGCACTTGTTTTTTTACAGTTGGAACGCAGATTTTTTTAAGATAGTATTGGTACTAAGAGGAAGCAGCTGGGTAGTGGTTAAAACGTGAGGCTTCATACATGAAGTAACAAGATGATAACCAATATTGTAGCCCATCATTTCTGGATACCAATTTTGGCCGAATAACAGTTGATCATATTTTTTTTCGTCAGCGCGAAGATTATAATAAGGTTTAACATGCTTTTCCCACATTTTTTTAGCTTCTTCAATGGTATAATAATTTGTCCAAGGAGCTAAATATTTTTTACCACAATACTCCTCTACAGCTCTTTCTGCTAACCCTTCCATCATCATAGCGTCTAACAAAGTAATGGTTTCATCAGACTTATTAATGGCTTTTAGCCTGCAAACGTGATGGTATTCATGGGTAAGCACCGCTAACATTTCTTCATCGGATGTATGACTTGTCATAAACACAAATAACTTATCGGTAAAAGCGACACCTGCTCTTCCGTTAAATTCACGCTGCATTTTTCGATTTCTAGGATTGCTTGGAAGCACTAGCACCGCTACATCCGGCCCATTCCATGCTTTTTTAAGCTTTTCGTAATGTGCTTTTACTTTCTTCCAAACCTGTCTTTTCTTCATTTCTTCTAATTCTTTTATAAACATTAAAGAAGGCGGACACATTCCATAGTTAAAAAGTAATTCCATATATTCTTTTTCTTTTAATTTCTTAAAATAGCGCGCAAGATGACGGCTTATTTCTTTCGGCTCCGTCCAAGTAGAAGTTGAAACAATCGGCATGTTTTCCCCTCTCTTTCTTCATCCTTTTGTTTCATGATATGTTCACAGCTACTCTTTTGGTTATCAAAAATAAAAAAAATTCTAGGCATCAGCCTAGAATTTTTCATTATGCTTCGTATTTTTTAAAGATGATTGTTGCATTGTGACCGCCAAATCCAAGTGAGTTGCTTAGCACTGCTTTTACTTCTTGCTTACGCGCTTTGTTTGGAATGTAGTCTAAATCGCACTCTTCATCAGGTGTTTGATAGTTAATTGTTGGAGGAAGAATACCGTCTTGAATTGCTTTTACACTAAAAATAGCTTCTACTCCACCAGCAGCTCCTAGCAAGTGGCCAGTCATTGACTTTGTTGAACTAATTGCTACTTTTTGAGCGTGGTCACCAAATACTTCTTTAATCGCCATTGTTTCAAATTTATCATTGTATCCTGTACTTGTACCGTGAGCATTGATGTAATCAATATCACTTGGCTGTAGGCCTGCATCTTCAATCGCATGACGCATTGCACGAACGCCGCCTTCTCCTCCTGGAGCTGGCGCTGTGATATGATGAGCATCTCCTGTCGAACCATAGCCCACAATTTCAGCATAAATACGTGCGCCGCGTGCTAGTGCATGTTCAAGCTCTTCAAGCACAATAACACCCGCACCTTCTCCCATAACGAAGCCGTCGCGGTCTTTATCAAACGGACGAGATGCTGTTGCAGGATCTGGATTTGTAGAAAGTGCTTTATTCGCACAGAAACCAGCAATAGATAAACGCGTGATTGGCGCTTCCGTACCGCCCGTCACCATCACGTCTGCATCTCCGCGTTGAATTACTTTAAACGCATCACCAATAGAGTTTGTACCTGTTGCACATGCCGTTACCGTACAAGAGTTCACGCCTTTCGCCCCTAAAGCAATAGAAACTTGCCCTGTTGCCATATCAGGAATCATCATTGGAATGAAGAATGGACTTACACGGCGGGCACCTTTTTCTAATAACGTTGAATATTGATTTTCAAACGTCTCCATACCGCCAATTCCAGAACCAATCCAAACGCCGACGTTTGGAGCAATTTCTTCTGTAATAGTCAAATCCGCATCTTTAACAGCCGCCAATGCAGCTACCATCGCATATTGAGTAAAGCGATCCATCTTACGAGCCTCTTTGCGGTCAATAAAATCTTCCACGTTAAAATCTTTTACTTCAGCCGCTACTTTAGCCGGAAATTCATCTGCATCTAGTCTTGTTAAAGGACCAACGCCAGACACGCCTGCTACTGCGTTTTTCCAAGCTGTTTCTACGTCATTTCCAATTGGTGTAAGCCCACCAAGTCCTGTTACAACTACACGTTTTTTATTCATCGTACATTCATCTCCTTCAGTTGCTTTAAAAATGTAGTGTTATTTTCCCCATCTAATAGCAATAGCTCCCCATGTTAAACCGCCTCCGAAGCCAACCATTACAATTAAATCATCATCTTGAATTTTCCCTGCTTCAAGCTCATGCACAATTGAAATTGGAATCGATGCTGCTGATGTATTGCCGTAGTATTGGATTGTTTTAGACATTTTTTCTTCAGGCAAGTCTAATCGCTGTCTTGCAGCTTCCATAATACGAATATTCGCTTGATGAGGTACAAGAAAATCAACATCCTCTTTTGTTAAACCTGCTTTTTCAATTACATTAACAGCAGATTCCCCCATTTGTCGAACAGCAAACTTAAATACTTCGCGTCCGTTCATGACAATATGATCAAGCTCGTTTTGATACAAGTGCTTGCCTCCTGTGCCGTCGGATCCTAGTTCAAAGGATAAAATACCTCGTCCTTCTGATACAGGTCCCATTACAACTGCACCTGCTCCGTCTCCGAATAAAACAGCCGTGTTACGGTCGTCCCAATCTGTAATCTTAGAAAGCTTTTCTACACCGACCACTAATATATGCTTGTAAGCATTGGTTTCAATAAATTGCTTAGCTGTAATCATGCCGTACATAAACCCTGCACATGCTGCACTCACATCGTAAGAAGCTGCTTTTTTTGCTCCCAATTTTTCTTGCAGCATACATGATACTGTAGGAAACGGTTGATCTGGCGTTACCGTAGCAACAATGATCATGTCAATATCTTCTGCCTCGACGTTAGCTTTATGTAAAGCTTCAACTGCTGCTTTATAAGCTAAATCAGATGTGTCCTCGTTATCGGCTGCAATTCGGCGCTCTTGAATACCTGTGCGCGTACGAATCCACTCATCTGATGTATCCATTACTTTTTCAAGATCTAAATTTGTTACAACTTTCTCTGGTACATAACGTCCAATTCCTAGAACACCAGCGTTCATATCAACCTCTCCTTTAAATAAAAGGCTTATATTCCTATAAAACCTATATCCGTCATTTCATTTATCGATTATATAATCAATTATTATGAGTTGGTACTAATTTTACTTCATTTTTTATTTTTTGTCTATATGGGTGTTCGTCCTACTCAGGTATCTATCATGCTACATATAGTAATCATACGGGTCCCTCTTACTCTAGTATGGGACATTAGGTAAGAACTTACCCTCCATTAAAATAGTGAAAGGAATGAGTATCATGGCAAGAAGACAAAGAAATGAAGCTTTTTCTGATTTTATGTTTGGAGCTGGGCGCAGAAAATCAAGAGAAGAAAGAGAGCGAGAGGAGTGGGAAAGATTATTTAAACAAATCGATGAAATTGTACTCGCCGTCGAAGAACTAGCTCCTCTTCTTAAACAGTTTGCCCCTTTAGTCGATTTATTTTCCAAACAAAAATAACAGCTCGGATTCTACCGAGCTGTTTTCTTTAGTTGTTTTCATTTTCAGCTAACGCATCTTGCTTGCCAAGCTCATAGGCGTCGTTCATTACTTTTGTCAGTAATGTCAATACCGGCTGTACGTGTTCCATTGATAGCTCAACGCCTGTTTCATCTAAGATCTGCTTTGCTTCTGGCAAGTACTTCATTGCAATTTGCATGAATTGCATATTTTGCTCTTCCATAGTGAAATCTCCTTTATTAAAAACATTTATTCCTCCTTATATTAGCGAATCTATTCTATAAGTACAACTTTCTCCTTTTAATGAAGAGGTAAAAAGAATGTTCTCATATGTTTTTTTTGCAGATAAATGCCTTCTTTAGCCGTTACTTTGGAAGAAAAATGCAGCATTTCTTTCGCTTTCCTGCTGATTTCATATTTCTCTTGAGCCGCTTCTTCCTTCACCTCCATATGAGTAATGTTTGCTCCTGCACTCCAAGGCTGTAACTTTTCTTCAACTAAATGAACTACTTCATATGAATATGCAGAAGTTTTACAGCGTCTAAGTGCACTGACCGCATCTTCAATATAAATAATAAAATCCGTGCCTTCCATGATGGTAAAAGCTTCTTCGTACCCGGCAATATTTTTAGAATAGCACATTGACAAAGGCTGCCAAGGTCCGTAAAGAGTCGGCGTTCTGACAATCATAATGGGCCATCCATCATCTTTATATTTTTCTATCATTCGCTCAAAATGAACGTATAGCCTTCCTTCACTACTGTCCGGTTCCGGAATCGTTGTTTCTTCAATCTTTCGCTGCTGGTCTCCAAATACGCGCATGGTAGAAACAAACACAAATCGAATGTGGAATTGACGGCATTTGTTAAGCGCTTGAATGAGTACTTGCTGCGCTTTTTGCATTTCTTGTCTTAAAAAATCAGGATGATAAAAATCTCCTCCATCGAAATACGTAAAGTAGACAATATCCGTTTCTGAGGTAATCATATCTAATGAATCTCCTACTTCAGTCGATGTATAATTAGCGTTTCGCCCTAAGAAAAATTTCATCTCTTCCTGCAAATCATCTTCTTCTTTATGAGCAGAATGTGTATATCCTTTTACTTCTGTACCTTCGTCTAAAAAAGTCATACATAAATGAAAACCAATAAAGCGGTTTGCCCCTATTACTACTACATTTCCCATATCGCTTCCTCCAATTCTTCATTCATCATTTATTCAACAAAAAGCTTAAATCCCTATAGTTATAGAGAGCACTCATTCCTTATTTCAAAGAAGTTCATCTGTAAAAGCATCATGAACTCTTTTTTCCTTTTATCTCTTATACAAAAAGCCCCTATGATATGTATAATCATAGAAGCTTTGCTTATAACACTTTTTCATGCTGTTTATAAAATTGGAGAAGGGACCGTTCAAATAAATAGTTTTTTTCCGGCAAATAAAGTGAAAGCATAATCGGAGAGTGAAGTTCTTCACGATGTAGTTCATATTTTTTACTGTGTGCAATTGGATAATGAGTAGAGGCATTAGGCGCGGTCCATATCTTCACGGGCAGCGTTGATTTTAATTCCGTAACGGAAGGGTACTCCTTAATTAGCTTTGATACTTGCTTCCGCTCCACTTTATAAGCTTGAGTCAAGTCCTTCGTGAATTGTTTATAAAAGAATTTATTGTTTTTTTCATGTTCTGCATGCGTATGAAGATCAATACATGGATTTAGCAAACCAGCTGATCGAATGAACGTATTCCCGTCATTTTCCATTAGCTGCAGCGCTAACAGAGCCCCCATTCCTTCAGCTAAAATATGAATTCGTTTATTTAAAATTTCTTGTTTCATTACTAAATGATAAAGTTGTTTTGCAAGGTGATATGCTTCAGGAGACCCCCAATGCCGGCCATATAAATTGGAATAAAATACTGTGTATCCTTCATCTTGTAAACATTGCAACAGCTGTGACCTTCCGCCGTGCTGAATCCATAAGCTAGTTGAACTTTCAACAAAATGATCTTTATCACCCAATACTAACACACCGAAACCATTCGGTCGTTCAGGGACATGTACGACATTCCATTGCGTATCTAAGCTAAAAAAGCGTCGATGTATCATAGCTCTTCCTCCGTAACTTACTAGTTGTTCCATACAGTGTATGATAGAACCATCAAAAAGCGCACTAGAATAATGCCTATTTCTGACTTATTGATCTTTTGTTTCTATATAGGAACACGCCCCTTATTTATTCATAAAAAATTCAATTTCTTATTTGACTGCTATATGCTAAAATGAAATCAAACTGTACTGTAAACGAGGTGAATAGAATGCGTGTCGTAATGGCTTTTGTTTGGGGCTTTTTACTAATGAATATGGCAGTGTACGTAATCTCTGCAATGACGGGCGGTACTTACAGTTTCGCAACCGCTTCCATCCTTGGAGTAGTTTTCACGCTAGTTGTAATTTTGATTGGAGAACTGGGTGTACCGAATAAACCAGCAAATAATCACCACTAAAAAGTGTTGGCTGTAAAGCCAGCGCTTTTTTTATCTTTTGGCATAAGCTCTTCTCAGCAATTTCTTTCGTTAACTCGTATTCAAAAAGAATGACTGAAGCTATTTTTTACATTTATATACATTTATAATCATTGATTATGCCAGACTTTAACTGTATAATTTTAGAATAATCAAACTATTAATTGTAGGAGTGAATACTGCTGTGACTAAAGAAAAAATTGGTTTTATCGGAACAGGCGTTATGGGTCAAAGCATGGCCGGGCATTTAATTGACGCAGGATATGAAGTCCTTGTTTATACACGAACCAAAACTCGTGCTCAAGCACTGCTTGAGAAAGGGGCCAAATGGCAAGAAACCGTTCAAGAAGTGGCCGAACAATCTGATGTCATTATCACCATGGTAGGCTACCCTCACGATGTAAAAGAGATTTATTTAGGAAAAGACGGCATTATACATAATGCAAAGAAAGGCTGCTATACAATTGATATGACGACATCAAGTCCTATACTTGCTCGTGAGATTTATCAAACAGCAAAAGAGAAGCACATTCATGCGCTTGACGCTCCTGTTTCAGGAGGAGATATCGGGGCTCAGAAAGCAACCTTAGCGATTATGGTCGGAGGCGATTCTGAAGCATTCTCTGCCGTTACGCCTATTCTTGAAAAAATGGGGACAAATATCGTTCTTCAAGGAAGCGCCGGTGCTGGTCAGCATACAAAAATGTGCAATCAAATTGCTATAGCCTCTAATATGATGGGTGTTTGCGAAGCGATACTTTATGCTGAAAAAGCTGGACTAGATCCGAATACCGTTCTAAAAAGTATTGAAACAGGCGCAGCGGGAAGCTGGTCGTTAAGCAATTTAGCTCCTCGCATGATTAAAGGAGACTTCGAACCAGGCTTTTATATTAAACACTTCATTAAAGATATGAAGATTGCCATTGAATCAGCTGAAGAAATGGAGCTGTATACACCCGGGCTAAAATTAGCAAAATCACTTTATGAACAGCTCGAAAAACAAGGCGATGATAATAAAGGAACACAGGCTCTGTATATCCTTTTGAAACAGCATGCCCTAACTGTATAAAAACAGGCAGCTCGTAACGAGCTGCCTGTTTTTATTAATGATTTACGCTTCATTTAACGAATTCATAAAACGACTGAATGCGAGCTGCCCTTCAGAAGTTTGTTTAAACACACCTGCATGTTCTAAAATAGTGGCAAAGACCAAACCGAGCTCTTGTTGGAGAATCTCTTGAACATTTTCCGCTTCAATATGTGGATATTTTTTCTTGATTTGTTCCGCCCACTTCACGTGTTTTTGCACTTGATCATGTCTGCTGGCTAACTCACTCAGGTTATTCTGAACCAACCCTTTGGCCACTAGACTCATTTCGTCTTTCAAACGACCGGGTAAAACCGCAAGCCCCATTACTTCGATTAAACCTATGTTCTCTTTTTTGATATGATGAACTTCTGCATGCGGATGATAAATACCATCTGGGTGCTTGCCGTTTGTTCGATTGTTTCGCAGTACTAAATCTAATTCGTACAAATCTCCTCTTTTCCGAGCAATAGGCGTGACCGTATTGTGAGGAGTTTGACCTGTAAAAGCCAAAATATCGGCACTTTGATCACTATATGATTTCCATTTCTTCAAAATGAAATCCGCTGCTTCCACTAATGGTGCAAGGTGAGAACTTTGAAGACGAACGACCGACATCGGCCAATGAACAATTCCAGCTTTCACGTTTGGATATGCTTTAAGAGAGAACAATTTATTTATTTTTGCTTTAGCCATAGGAAAATCATGATAGCCGCCTTGAAAGTGGTCATGAGTTAAAATAGATCCTCCTACGATGGGTAGGTCTGCATTTGACCCTAAAAAATAATGTGGAAATTGTTCAACGAAGGCAAGCAGCCGCTTAAACGTTTGCTTTGAAATATGCATGGGTGTATGTTCACTCGCAAAAATAATGGCATGTTCATTATAATAAACATAAGGTGAAAACTGCATATACCACAGCTCTTCCTGCAATTCTACAGGAATAATCCGGTGATTTTGACGAGCTGGGTGGTTAATACGACCTGCATAACCAGCATTTTCTTTACATAGAAGACACAGCGGATAGTTGCTTTCCTTCAATGATTTGCTTGCTGCAATTGCTTTTGGATCTTTTTCCGGCTTTGATAAGTTGATAGTAATTTCAAGTTCTCCAAAGTCAGTGTTTGTTACCCATCTTTCGTTTTTAGCAATTCGATCTCTGCGAATATAGTGAATGTCTTTTGACAGCTTATAATAATAGCTTGTGGCTTTTTGAGGGCTTTGCTGATAGTGATCATAAAATGTCCGATTAACCTCTGAAGGCATGCTTGCAAAGCATCCCATTATTTTGGTATCGAATAAATCTCTATACGTGATAGAATTCTCGGCGATTCGATTGTTTTCTGCAGCCCAATCAAGCATGTTGTCTAAAATAGCAGCTGGATGTTCCAGACGTTCTTCTTTGACTTCTACTATAATACATTCGTCGAGTTTTAACACTTCCAGCAGTTTATTTCTCACCACATCTATATCCCATTTTGTTACTAGATTCTTTTGTAAACCATATTGAATAAGTCGGGTGATTTCTTCATGAATGTTGACTGACATACACTCGTTCCTTTCTCTATCTGTTTTCTCTTATACTGCTTCTAATGTGAGTTCACGCGCTCCTTCTCCAACCGTAACCACATAAAATTCAGCTTCTAAACTTGTTTTCTTATAGTAGGCGTCTTTTACTTCCTCAATAAACCTATCAACCTGTGCTTTTTTTACGATGCTGATTGTACAGCCGCCAAAGCCTGCACCTGTCATGCGTGATCCAATCACACCTTCTTGCAACCAAGCTGCTTCTACAAGAGCATCTAATTCTTTCCCGCTTACTTCATAGTCATCTCGCAGCGAACGGTGCGATTCATTCATCAATTGACCAAACCCTTTTAAATCACCATTTTGCAATTTACCAACCGCTTCTTTTGTGCGCTCATTTTCATATATCGCATGTTTAGCGCGCTTACAATCTACTTCATTTTGTATCAAAGATTTGTGCTTTTCAAATTGCTCTTTGGTTAAATCACCAAGCGAAGTAATGGAAAGTGACGTTTGCAAATCTGACAGCGCTCTTTCACACTCCATGCGTCGTTCATTATATTTTGAGTCTGCCAGCCCTCTTCGCTTATTTGTATTAGAAATAACGAGCACAGCATCTGTTAATTGCAGCGGGCTATAATGATATTCAAGAGTTTGACAGTTTAACAATACGGCTTGATTTTCCTTTCCCATTCCAATTGCAAACTGATCCATAATCCCGCAGCTTACGCCGATAAATTCATTTTCAGCTTGCTGCGCCATTTTTACAAGGTCTATCATATCAATATTCAATTCAAGAATTTTATTTAAAAGTACGCATGTGACTAACTCAATTGACGCCGACGATGAAAGCCCTGCTCCGTTAGGAATGTTGCCGAAAAACAAGATATCAAAACCAAAAGGAAGGTCATATCCGTGCTTTTTAAAGGTGTCCATTACTCCTTTTGGATAATTAGCCCAATCATCCTCGGCTTTGTACGTTAATTGCTCTAAAGAAGATTCAATAACGCCTGCTTCAGAGAAGTTTTTAGAGTACATACGTATTTTTCGATCATGACGTTTTTGTACTACCGCATACGTTCCTATACTCAATGAACAAGGAAAAACATGCCCTCCATTATAATCAGTATGTTCTCCAATTAAATTGACACGTCCTGGCGCAAAAAAGCAGCGAATAGCTTCTGACGAATGAAATATTTGTTTGAACTCTTCGATTAATTTTCCCAGCATTTATTATCACCTATTTTAAGTAGTTTTTTGGAAACGGATTCATATGTACATTGTAAAGTCCAATTTTCCTTGCCTCAATGGTAAAATTACTATCGATAATCGGTACTTTTTTGCTTATCACTTTAAAAATGATTCTTTTAAATTGATGATGAACTACTCTTGCGCCAAAAAGGTGTTATCTTCATGTAAGCTTTGACTTGCAAATTATAAGAAAATAATAGATTTAGAGACATTCACTAAAAATAATCATGATATTTTCAAAAAATTATAGAAAAATGAAAGCGATTACGTTAAAGTAAGAATTAAGTACTACTTTATTTCAAAAAGAAGGTGAAAATTTGCTCTCACATTTCCAAGCTCAAGAATATTCAACGTACGCATACAGGTTTTTAGAATCCCGCACAAACGAAGTTGCGCAGCTCTGGTCGGTTGGATGGGATGAAGTTTTCTCTCCTCTTTATAACTGGAGCGGAAATCAGCGAAAAGATGTAGGAAAATATATTTTTCAATACACGGTTTCTGGGTACGGGATGATTGAAATAGATGGAAAAGAATATAAAGTGGATGCTGGAAAAGCATTCATCGTCAATATACCTGGAAATTATCGCTATTACTTACCAAAGGAAAGTGAAAACTGGGAGTTTATTTTTCTTACATTATACGGAGATGAAGTACAAAAATGCTGGGATTATATTCAGTCAACCCACTCCCCTGTAATTCGATTTCACCCTGAATCAGCACCTGTTCAGCTGCTTGCTCAAATATATAAGCGGGCAAGTGAAAAACATATAGCAGATCCATTTCATGCCTCAAGCTTATCTTACCGCTTTGTAATGGAGCTGTATCAATATATTAAAAGCATGGATAGTTTTACAGAGGATTGGCCTGAAAGTATCATTAGCTCTATTTTATTTGCCCGCAACCATTATCATGAAGAAATCGGTCCGGATGAGATGGCAGATGCAGCCCATTTATCTCGCTATCATTTTAGCCGGTTATTCAAACAAACAACAGGGATTACGCCGATTCAATATTTAACGAAGCTTCGCATTCAAAAAGCGGCCGAGCTATTGCATCAAACCAAGTATTCAATCGAAGAAATTGCTGAAAACGTCGGCTATGCAAATGCCAATTATTTAACAAAAGTATTTCGCAAAACAACCAATATGACACCTGGGCAGTATCGAAAAAGTGATGCATCCATTGATGAGCACTTTGCATTGCCAAAATAAAAACGACTTCCATAAAAGGAAGTCGTTTTTATTTTTTATCGGGAATTTCTACTACCACAGAACCTTTTTCGTAAATAAAAGTCAATTTTTTACCCGGGATAATCATATTTTCTAAAATATCTCGTGCAGCTTGAAGTGCAAACTCTGTCCGTTCTGCCTTTTCCTGCACTTCTTCATTTTCAGTTTGAAGATCATTTTTATCCAGCGCTCTTATTTTAGTTAATGCCTGATCTATAAAATCGTATGCTTCGTCATATATAAGCTCTATACGGTCCTTCATGTGCTCATTCATGCTCCTTTGCCCATTTTGTATTATCATAAATGAATTAGATATATTCTACAACCTAAAACTGAATAAGTTTTTACGCTTAGCCTTCATGTATTTTCTTTCATTTCTTTTTATTTATTTTAAAAGGCAAGCTGCTCTTAATAGCAAAAAAAGACCATTCAATTTATCATGAATGGCCTTTTTAGAAAACTTACACGCTGACAACAAACTCATCATCTTTTACGTCAACTTTCACTTGACTATAATCTTCAATTTGCCCTGCAATTAATTCTCTGGCAATTTTTGTTTCAATATATTTTTGAATAAACCTTTTTAAAGGGCGAGCCCCGTATACCGGGTCAAACCCGGAGGCTGCGATATAATTTTTTGCTTCTTCTGTTAACGTTAACGAAATATGACGATCGGATAAACGCTTTTCAAGCTGAAGCAATAGCTTATCAATAATCCCTTTTACTTCATGAACAGTTAGCGGTTTGAATAAAATCGTGTCATCTACTCGATTTAAAAATTCTGGGCGAAAATGCTGTCTTAATTGAGCCATCACTTGCTCTCTGGCTTTTTCAGTAATCTCGCCTTCACTTGTTAAACCGTCTAATAAAAATTGAGAACCGATATTGGACGTCATAATAATGACTGTATTTTTAAAATCAATGACTTTTCCTTTTGAATCTGTTGCTCTTCCATCATCTAGTATTTGAAGGAGCACGTTAAATACTTCGGGATGAGCTTTTTCAATTTCATCCAACAAAACGACTGAATAAGGCTTGCGTCTCACCGCTTCCGTTAGCTGTCCGCCTTCTTCATACCCTACATAGCCAGGAGGCGCTCCTATAAGCCTAGAGACCGCGTGCTTTTCCATGTATTCAGACATATCAATACGAACCATTTGTTCTTCACTGTCAAATAAAGAATGGGCCAACGTTTTGGCTAGCTCCGTTTTTCCTACTCCGGTAGGTCCTAGGAAAATAAATGATCCAATCGGGCGGTTCGGGTCTTTAATTCCTGCCCGTGCACGAATCACAGCATCTGTAACTAAGGATACGGCTTCATCCTGTCCAATCACACGCTGCTGTAAAATGGACTCAAGCTTCAACAGCTTTTCTCTTTCTCCTTCAACTAGTTTCGATACCGGAATTCCCGTCCACCTTCCTACAATTTCAGCAATTTCTTCTTCTGTTACTTCTTCTCTTAACAAACGGTTTTCTTGTGCTTTTTCAGCAGCTGTTTCTTCCAGCTGTTTTAGTTCTTTTTCAAGAGCTGGAATGCGTCCGTGGCGAAGTTCAGCTGCTTTATTTAAATCATATTTCCCTTCAGCTTCTTCTAGGTCTCGCTTCGCTTTTTCAAGCTGCTCCCGGACATCTTGCACCGTTTGAATCGACTGCTTTTCTTTTTCCCACTGCAGCTTCATTGTATCTGCACGTTCTTTTAAATCAGAGACTTCTTTTCGAATTGCCTCTAACCTTGTGATGCTTGCTTGATCTGTTTCTTTACTTAATGCCGCTTCTTCAATTTCAAGCTGCATGACACGTCGCGTTACTTCATCTAATTCTGATGGCATCGAATCAATTTCTGTTCGAATGGTTGCGCATGCTTCATCAATTAAATCAATTGCTTTATCAGGTAAAAAGCGATCTGAGATATAACGATCTGACATAACCGCTGCTGAAACAATCGCCCGGTCATGAATGTTTACACCGTGATGAATTTCAAATCTTTCTTTTAAACCACGTAAAATAGAGATTGTATCTTCTACTGAAGGTTCTTCAACCAGCACCTGTTGAAAGCGTCTTTCAAGAGCTGGATCTTTTTCAATATACTGACGATACTCATCAAGAGTTGTAGCTCCTATACAGTGAAGTTCTCCTCTAGCAAGCATTGGTTTTAAAATATTCCCTGCATCCATCGCTCCGTCCGTACGGCCTGCTCCAACGATTGTATGAAGTTCGTCAATGAATAAAAGAATTTGACCGTTGCTTTTCTTGACTTCTTGAAGAACAGCTTTTAAACGCTCTTCAAATTCGCCTCTGAACTTCGCTCCTGCTACTAAAGCTCCCATATCTAATGAAAAGATGGTTTTATCTTTTAATCCTTCAGGCACATCTCTACGAACGATACGCTGTGCTAGACCTTCAACAATTGCTGTTTTACCAACGCCAGGTTCTCCAATCAAAACTGGATTGTTTTTTGTTTTTCGCGATAAAATGCGGATAACGCGGCGAATTTCTCCATCTCGTCCAATGACGGGATCAATGTTCCCAGCTCGTACTTCTGCCACTAAGTCTCTTCCATATTTAGCTAACGCTTCATATGTAACTTCCGGATTTTGACTTGTAATTCGCTGATTTCCTCGAAGGCTAGTAAGCACATCTTGCAGAGCTTTTTTTGTTATACCGTGACTTGAAAATAACTTGCCATATTCACTAGAAGACGGTTCCTGTGCTAAGGCTAAAAAGATGTGCTCAACTGAAACATAATCATCTTGCAGACGAGATGCTTCTTCTTGAGCTTTAACAAACAGCTGCTGAAGTTTATTTGTAATATAAACTTTCCCTGCTTCAGCTCCACTTCCAGTAACGGCTGGTTTTTTCGCCAGCAATTGATTTACCTGCTGCTGAAAAGATTGATGATCTATATGTAAATGATCTAATATGCGAGGAGCAATACCATCTTGCTGATGAATAAGCGTATAAAGCAAATGAGCAATATCTACTTCCTGCTGATTTCGTTTAATAGCTTCGGACTGCGCTTCCATCACGCCTTCTTGCAATTTTTGGGTCATTTTATTTATATCCATTGAATATCCTCCTTCGATACATTTGACCTTTATTGACCTTTATTTTATTATACCCAGCAATAGGAAAACAAGTAAAGCCATTCAATTTAGAATGGCTTCTTTATTTTTTACTATTTAAGGCTTGCGCATGTATGTCCAGTGGCGATCATCGTTTGCCGTCTCTGGAAAACGCTCTCCTGCTTTTAATTTAACCTTTTGAGGATTATTTACGTTACTTCCTGTTTCACCAATTTCAATATACACTCCGTTATTAGGAGCTTTTTGACCCGGTGTGAAATGACGATTTTGTCCCATTGTCCTGCCTCCTCATTCCTGAAATGAAATGTTCTCCTATACTATTCCCTTAAGATTTCTGTTTCATAATGGAGATGTTTTCATATTAGGAAGAGAAAAAGAGCAGACCTTTAGATCCGCCCTTTTGTATCAATGAGTAAATTTAATAGCTTGTTCGATTTCAGTTTCTCCAGCTAACATTTCAAACGTTTTTCCTATCGTAGCTTCTTCGTTTAGACATTCTACAAGCACGGTTGCTACATCCGCTCGAGGAATCGTCTGAGATTTATCTTCAATATCATTATTGATATCAATTTTCCCAGTAGCTTGATCATTCGATAAAGTTCCTGGTCGTACAATTGTATACTGCAGATTAGACTGCTTTAAGTATTCATCCGCTATCGCTTTCGCACGCAGGTAAAGCTGTAAGCCTTCTGGTCCTTGTTCAGGTGCGTCTGTTCCCATTGAACTTAACATAACAAAGCGCTTTACACCTTGATTTTTTGCTTCATCAATGATATTTTTAGCACCGTTTTGATCCACAGCGATTGTTTTTTCGTCTCCGGTATGTCCTCCAGAACCTGCTGCAAATATGACAGCGTCCATACCTCTTAAAGCATCTGAAACATCTTGCTCCAAGTCACCAAGCACAACGTTGGCACCCAGCTTCTTTAACGCGTCTGCTTGCTTTTCGTCGCGAATCATTGCATAAGCTTCGTGCTGCTTGCTGTTTGCAACTTTTTCTACCACTTGTTTTCCCGTTGTTCCGTTTGCTCCAACAACTAATACTTTCATCATAAATCACCTTTCGTTCTGTTTAGTATACAATTGGTGTTCCCTCAATTAATTCCCTTTAAACAAAAAAACCCTTCTGATATTCTCAGAAAGGGTTTTTCTCTTAAGCTAAAATGGCTTGCAGCAAAGCTTTTTGTACATGCATACGATTTCCAGCCTGCTGAAAGACAACAGAATTTGGTCCGTCAATAATGCTTGCTGTTACTTCTTCTTCACGATGCGCAGGCAAGCAGTGTAGAAATAAATAGTCTGACTTAGCATAGGCAGCTAGTTCTTCATTTACTTGATAAGGAGCAAATATTTTCAAGCGCTGCTGTGCTTCTTCTTCCTGTCCCATACTTGTCCATACGTCTGCATAAATAGCATCGGCATTTTTTACAGCCTCTACAGGATCTTTTGTAATCGTAACCTTTGCACCTGTTGTAGCAGCTATTTCATTAACATAAGCTGTTACAAAGTCTTTTGGCTCATATCCATCAGGGCATCCAATTGAAATATCTATCCCCATTTTTGCACATGCAATCATTAACGAATGCGCTACATTATTTCCGTCTCCAACGTAAGCTACTTTTAGCCCTTCAAATGATTTCTTGTGCTCGTAGATCGTTAATAAATCAGCTAGAGCCTGACAAGGATGATAATCATCTGTCAAACCATTAATAACGGGAATGGATGCGTAATCTGCAAGCTCTTCGATCTTGCTATGTTCAAACGTACGAATCATTATAGCATCTATGAATTCAGATAGTACGCGCGCTGTATCAGCAATCGTTTCTCCGCGTCCAATCTGTAAATCTTGGCTGCTTAAAAAGAGGGCGTTTCCTCCAAGCTGCATCATTCCCGCTTCAAATGAGACTCTTGTTCTTGTTGAAGATTTTTCAAAAATGAGCCCCAGCGTTTTTCCTTTTAACGATGTGACGATCTCACCATTTTTATGCTTTTCTTTCAGCTCAATGGCGCTTTCCAAAAGTGACATAATATCGTCAGATGATAAATCTTTAAGCGTAAGCAAATCTTTTCCTTTTAAATTCGTATTTACCGATACCGTACTCATGATACTGTCACTTCCTTTTTAGTTTTTTGAAACCATTCTTGCAGTGATGAAACTTGATATTCATCGACTTGGAACGATTGGAAAAATAGCGAAGCCGTTTCTGCCTCCGTCATAACCATTAAACCGTGTTTTAATGCTGACATACGGCTTTCTTTATCTTCAGGCTGTAAGCTTACATATAATAAAGCTTCTTTCGTTTTTACCCATTCACTAACTTCTTTATCTTTAACAAGAGTTAATCCCGCGCTTTGCACAAGTTCTTCAAGGCCCTGCGCTTCTCCGTTGATATACACTTCTGCAGCACCTTTTTTACTTAACACGTACTGATGGAATACTTTTTTTGCTGCTTCTTCAATCGTTGAAGAAATCGCAATTCCTTCACCGGTTGACTTCATTTCCGGTCCAACAAGTGGATCAACTCCTGATAATTTACTTGTCGAAAACACTGGAAACTTGATAGTTGTGTAAGCCGGATCTGGCAATAAACCTAGCTTTTCACTAATTTCCGACAATGATTTCCCAAGTAATATTTGAGTTGATAGCGAAACAAGCGGCGTGTTGCACACTTTGCTTACTACAGGCACTGTACGGCTGGCACGCGGATTAACTTCCAGCATGTAGACTTCATCATTGTAAATAACATATTGGATATTCATAATACCTTTATATTGAAGTTTATTTACAATTTTTTGAGCGTAGCTCACCATTTTTTCTTTATGTGCTGCTTCTATTGTTTTTGCTGGTAAAAGCGCATAGCTGTCTCCTGAATGAACGCCGGCTTTTTCAATATGTTCAACGATTGTCGGAATCAACACATCTTTTCCGTCTGCTACAACATCAATCTCCGCTTCTTTTCCAGGGAAGTAAGCATCAATAAGCATTGGGAAATGAGAAGCTTTAATAGCAGGTAAACAAGCCTGAAGCTCTGTTTCATTTTGAATTGTCAGCATTCCTTTTCCGCCAATCACGTAAGAAGGACGAATAAGTAATGGGAATCCCATATCTTTTGCTTTTTGGACAAGCTCTTGCTCATCTTTGGCCATTTCACCTGGGATGTGCGGAATATCGCAGTCATCTAAGAGCTTATAGAACAGGTCACGATCTTCAAGTGCATCAATGACATCATTTGTAATCCCCAGTAAATTGACGCCAGCTTCTTCTAGTCCTTTAACAAGCGAAATAGCAGTTTGACCTCCGTATTGAACAATTACATCCGTCACATTTTCAGCATCAAGAACATTTAATACATCTTCTACTGTTACAGGTTCAAAATATAAGCGGTCTGCTACTTCAAAATCCGTACTTACCGTTTCTGGATTGTTGTTAATTAAAATCGTTTCGTACCCTTCTTTTTCAAGAGCAAGCACACCGTGTACAGAGCTGTAGTCAAATTCTACTCCTTGCCCGATACGAATTGGTCCAGAACCGATAATAGCAACTTTTTTATTCGTTGATGGTTCAATCTCACTCTCACCGTAATAACTAGAGTAGAAATAAGCCGTAGAAGATTCAAACTCCGCTGCGCATGTATCCACCATTTTATAACTTGGCGTAATATGTAGTGCTTTACGTTTCGCTCTTACGTCAAGTTCCGGCACACTCCATACGCTTGCTAGATAAGCATCTGTAAAACCATGCTCCTTCACTTGTTTGAAGTGTTCAGCTGTAATGGAATCGAAACGTACTTCCTTTAAAGAAGCTTCCATTTTAATCAGCTGTGTAAAGTGTGTTAAATAGAAATAATCAATTTGGGTTACTTCATGAATATACTCAGGCGTTGTGCCGCGGCGTAAAAGCTCAAGGATAACAAAAATACGCTCATCGCTTTGTTCGCCAAGCTTGCTTTTTAATTCATCCGTTGAAAGTTCTTGCAGTTCTTCTACTTCTAATCCCTGTAAGTCAATTTCTAAAGAAGACAATGCTTTTTGGAAGCTACGCGTAAAGTTACGGTCAATAGCCATTACTTCTCCAGTTGCTTTCATTTGGGTACCAAGCGTTCTCTCAGCGTAGAAAAACTTGTCAAACGGCCATCTTGGAAATTTCACTACTACATAGTCAAGAGCAGGTTCAAAACTTGCATACGTGTCTCCTGTCACAGGATTTAATAATTCATGAAGCGTGTAGCCTACCGATAGCTTTGCAGCAATTTTAGCAATCGGATAGCCCGTTGCTTTTGATGCAAGAGCAGACGAACGGCTCACACGCGGATTTACTTCAATTAAATAGTACTGCTTGCTTTTTGGATCAAGCGCAAACTGAATGTTGCACCCCCCAATAATCCCAAGCGATGAAATAATTTTAACTGAAGCAGAGCGAAGCATTTGATATTCCACGTCTGTTAACGTTTGAGAAGGAGCAACGACTACTGAATCTCCAGTATGAACGCCTACCGGATCGATGTTTTCCATATTACAAATTGTAATGCACGTATTGTTCACGTCACGCATAACCTCGTACTCAACTTCTTTAAATCCGGCGATGCTTTTTTCAATTAAGCATTGAGTAATAGCACTTTCACGCAAACCTGACGCTGAAAGCTTTTCAAGCTCTTCCATAGAATGAGCAATTCCTCCGCCCGTTCCGCCTAACGTATAAGCAGGACGTACAATAACAGGAAAACCAATTTTCTCGGCAAAAGCTAACGCTTCTTCTACTTTTGTGACAACTTCACTTTCCGGCACCGGTTCATTCAGTTCATTCATCAATGCGCGGAACTCTTCACGACTTTCACCTTTTTTGATTGATTCAATCGGTGTTCCTAAAAGTTTCACATCGTATTTTGGCAAAATGTTTTGTTCATGAAGCTCAAGAGCTAAGTTTAAGCCCGTTTGTCCGCCTAACGTGGCTAACAAACCATCCGGCTTTTCTTTTGCAATAATTTTCTCTACGCAGTCTACTGTTAATGGCTCAAAATAGATTCGATCTGCTACGTGAGTGTCCGTCATAATCGTAGCTGGATTATTATTGATTAAGATAACTTCATAACCTTCCTCTTTTAATGACAAGCATGCCTGAGTTCCTGAATAATCAAATTCTGCTGCTTGCCCAATTACGATTGGTCCTGATCCGATTACTAAAATCTTTTTTAATGTTTGGTCTTTAGGCATATACTTTTCCGCTCCCTACTTGCTGTACTTTCGTCATAAATTCATCAAAGATATACGTGCTGTCACTTGGTCCAGGATGTGCTTCTGGATGATATTGAACCGACATAACAGGAAGGTCTTTATGCATTAAACCTTCAACCGATCCGTCATTCACATTTTTAAATCGAACGTTTAATGGGGTAGACGTAATCGTCTGTTCGTCTACGACATAGCTATGGTTTTGAGACGTCATACACACTTTGTTATTTGTTAAATCAATTACAGGCTGATTAGCTCCTCGGTGACCGAACGCCAGCTTTTTGGTTTGTGCCCCAAAAGCAAGCCCAATTAACTGATGTCCAAAGCAAATTCCCAAAGTTGGATACGATGAAATAATTTCTTTTAATTCATCCAGCTGACTGCTTACTTGAGTTGGATCTCCAGGTCCGTTTGATAAGACAATGCCATCCGGCTGCAGCTCTTTTACTTTTGAAGAGCTTGTAGAATAAGGAACAACCGTTACTTTGCACTCTCGATTTAACAGCTCTTGTAAAATTGATTTTTTATAGCCAAAGTCCATTAATACAACGTGTTTTTCACCGTTTCCGTAAGTAACAGGCTCTTTTGTTGACACTTCTTTTACTACATATCCATCGCATTCAGCAGTAAATGCTGGCGGCTTAGCAGATGCCGAAAAGGCAGATTGCATCGTACCTTCTTTTCGAATTCGTTTTACGACCGCTCTCGTATCCACATGTGTAATAAGCGGAATGTTCCATTTCTTTAAATATTGTTTAAAGCTGTACATCGCTTCGTAATGGAACCCTTCATCTGAACATTCGTATACGACAACCCCTGCTACGTGAGGCTTTTTGCTTTCATAATCTTTTTCATTGATACCATAGTTCCCAATTAAAGGGTACGTAAAGACGATAATTTGATCTTTGTAAGATGGATCAGTCACAACTTCTTGATAACCAGTCATTCCAGTAAAGAAAACAATTTCTCCTTCTGCCTGGTGCGTTGCTGTATGTTCAATGTGTCCGGCGAACGAATCGCCGTTTGCTAAGTGTAAATATCCGTTCATTGTGCATCCCTCTTCGAATAATTATTTATAAAACAGAATTTTTATACAAACATATTCAAAAAAATTTGTATTATGAAGTAATTTTTGTTTGGCTAAACGCTTCTTCAATGATATGAATCGCTTGGTCTAACTCTTCTTTTGTTACAGTTAAAGGCGGCAGCAATCGTACTACATGCGGTCCTGCTCCCAGTGCTAGCAATCCTTTTTCACGCATAGCTGCAAGCAGTGCCGACTGATGTTCCCCGCATTCAATTCCAATCATAAAACCTTTTCCGCGAACATCCGTTACAAATGAATAATCTGCTACGCTATTTTTCAAAGCGTTGATAAAATAAAAGCTTTTTTCTGTAACCTCTGCCAAAAATGCTTCATTAAAAATAATGTTTAAAGTTGCTTTGGCTGAAGCTAATGCAATTGGGTTTCCTCCAAAGGTTGTTCCGTGAGTACCAGGTCCAAACGCTTCTTTGAGATAGCCTTTTCCAATCATCGCACCAACCGGCATTCCGCTTCCTAACCCTTTAGCTGCTGTAATAATATCTGGTGACACATTAAAATGCTGATAGGCAAATGGTTTTCCTGTTCTGCCGATTCCAGTTTGCACTTCATCGACTATAAACAGTGCTTCGTGCTTTTTACACAGTTCTTGAATGGTTAATAAAAATGCTTCGGTTCCTGGAACAACTCCGCCTTCTCCTTGAATGACTTCAACCATAATTGCTGCTACGCTGTCGTCCATTTCCTGTTTTAATGCTTCTTCATCATTGTATGGCACATAAACAAACTCATTAACAAGAGGACCGAAGCCATCATGAATTTTTGCCTGCCCTGTAGCTGTCATTGTAGCAAATGTACGTCCATGAAATGATTTTGTAAACGTAATAATTTTGTGTTTTTGTGTGTACTTGCGTGCTAATTTAATCGCCGCTTCATTCGCTTCTGCACCGCTGTTACAGAAAAATACTGCATCACCGTTTGAGTGTTCCACAAGCTTACCTGCTACGTCTTCTTGAATCGATTGATGAAATAGATTTGACACATGCCACACTTTATTTAACTGCTCTTCGACCGCTTTTTGAACATCCGGATGACGATGACCTACGTTACAAACAGCGATACCTGAAATAAAATCTAAATACTCATTTCCTTTGTTATCTATTAATTTTGTTCCTTGCGCCTCTTCCACGTGGATATCAAACCGTTGATATGTTGGAAACAATGAACTCATCGCTATCTTCTCCACCTTTTCCACTATATTTAATTGCTGTACCAATCAGCTTTCCTTCCTTATCTAAAAATCCATCAGTTCCGCTAATAATATGAACTTCTTCAAGTAAAGGAGATAACGCATTTACCGCTGATGTCACTTTCGGAATCATTCCGCCGTAAATTACTTTTTCTTCAATAAGTGCATCAATCTCTGACTTTGTAAGTTCAGGAAGCAATGTTCCATCCTTTAGCACACCTTTTACATCCGTTACAAACATCAGCTTTTCAGCATTTACTGCTTGTGCAACAGCTCCCGCCGCCACGTCAGCGTTAATGTTATAGCTATTGCCTTCTTCATCGGCTCCAATGGAAGAAATAACTGGAATATACTGACTGTCAGTTAATTGCTTTACCAACGTATCGTTTACACCTTTTACTTCTCCAACGTAACCTAGACGTTCAACATCAATAGCCTCTGCTTTAAGCAATAATCCATCAATTCCTGATAATCCTACCGCTTTTAAATTCGCTTTTTGTAGATCTTTTACAAGCTGCTTATTAACCTTGCCTGCTAATACCATAGTTACAACTTCTAATGCTTCTTTAGACGTTTTTCGAAGCCCATCTACAAATTCCGTTTCAATGTGAAGTTTGGTAAGCGTATCTTGAATATCCGGTCCACCTCCGTGCACGACAATGATCTGATATCCACTCGCTTTTAACTGCTGAATACTTTCAAAAAAGGCGCTTGTTAACTGATTGACAATACTGCCTCCGCATTTTACAACAACGATTTTTTCAGTGCTCATTTCACTCTCTCCTTACGTTCGATAACTGGCGTTGATTTTGACATAATCGTAAGTCAAATCACAGCCCCACGCTTTGCCAATTCCACTTCCTTGCTGCAAGTCAACATAGACTTCAACCGTATCATTTTCTAAATAAGCTTTTGCTTCTTCTTCACTAAATGAAACAGGCTGGCTGTTTTTTAACATCTGGATATCACCTAACGAAACGTTCACTGCTTCTGGATTAAGCGCTACGCCGCTGTAGCCAACTGAACAAATAATTCGTCCCCAATTGGCATCGGCTCCATACATGGCCGTTTTCACTAAGTTCGAGCCTACAATTTGTTTAGCAATCACATTTGCTTCTTCGTTTGTATTAGCACCAGATACGTTTACTTCAATTAGTTTTGTTGCTCCTTCACCGTCACGTGCAATTTGTTTGGCTAAATCTTCACACGTCAAGCGCAGTGCTTCATAAAACGAATTCCATTCAGGATGATCTGGTGTAAGCGACTGGTGATCAGCTTTTCCATTTGCTAAAACAACAACCATATCATTGGTTGACGTATCACCATCCACTGTAATTTGATTAAAGCTTTTATTTGTAATAGACCCCAGCGCATCTTGCAGCACCGAAGCTTCAACCTTAGCATCCGTTGTTATAAAGCTAAGCATCGTAGCCATATTCGGGTGAATCATACCTGACCCTTTCGCTGTACCGCCAATCGTAACCGTTTTGCCGTCAATTTTTGTTTGATAGCAAGCTGACTTCATCACTGTATCTGTTGTTAAAATAGCCGTTTGAAATTCTTCTGCTTTTTCTTTGTTCGACGAAGGACTTAATAACCCAATGCCCTTCACGATTTTTTCCATATCTAGAAGCTCTCCAATTACCCCTGTAGAAGCTACCGCTACATGATGAGGTAGGATATTAAGCTTTTCTGCACATGTATTTCGCATTTGGTATGCATCTTTTAATCCTTGTTCTCCAGTACATGCATTTGCACATGCGCTGTTCACAACAATCGCCTGCAGCTTCTGCTCCACTGCTACACTTTCTTTTGTAACAGCTAAAGGCGCCGCTTGGAAGGCATTAAGCGTGTAAACAGCTGCGCAATTAGCAGGCACATCGCTTACAATAACTCCTAAATCTTTTTTAGCATAACGTAAACCAGCATGAACGCCGTCTGCTGAAAAACCTAGCGGTGTTACAATTGTACCGTTCTCTATTTTCTTTATCTTTTCTTTCGTTTGTTTAACCGTAATCACTATACGTTCCCTCCTGCTTTTATCGTGATTAGTGATGCTTTGCTTTTATGGGAAGACAGGCAGTAGTCCGATACCCGCTTGCTGTTCAAATCCCATCATGATATTGGCATTTTGAATGGCCTGACCCGCTGCCCCTTTTACTAAGTTATCAATGACAGAAACAATCGTGATACGCTTTGTTCGTTCGTCAAATGTAATACCGATATCGCAATAATTTGATGCACTTACTTCTTTAGTAGAAGGAAATTCACCAGCTTTTCGAACGCGAACGAACGGGGAGTTTTGATATGTATCTACATATAGCTGATGAAGCTCTTGTATTGAGCTGTCTTCAGAAAGTTCAGCGTATATTGTACTCATAATCCCTCGCGTCATTGGAACTAAGTGCGTACTGAACGTAACATGGCCAATTTCCTCATCCCACTTTTCTAGAATAGATTCGATTTCTGGGATATGCTGATGTTGATTAACTTTGTATATTTTCATATTTTCATTGATTTCAGCATAATGAGCCATTTGCGAAAGACCGCGTCCTGCTCCTGAGATTCCAGACTTTGCATCAATGATGATAGAGTTTGATTTCACCATTTGTTTACTAACGAGAGGAGCTAGCCCAAGCAGTGTAGCTGTTGGATAACAGCCCGGGTTCGCAACGAACGTACTGCTTTCGACTTCGTCTGCAAACCATTCTGCTAATCCGTACACAGACTGTTGTAAAAATGCTTCGGCTGCAGCAGGCTTTTTGTACCATTTTTCATAAAGCGCTTCTGTTTTTAATCTAAAATCTCCAGATAGATCTACCACTTTTATTCCTTCTTCTATTAATTGAGGTACAAGTTTGCTAGAAACACCGGACGGAGTTGCTGTAAACACTAAATCTAATTCTTTGGCCATGTTCTTAGGGTTTATATCTTGCAGTGTATATACAGTATTAGAAAGGTGAGGATAAACTTCTGCTAGTTCCACCCCGTCCTGAGAGGATGAATAAACTGCATAAACATGAAAATGCGGGTGATTCGCTAACAAACGAATCAGTTCTACTCCTCCATAACCTGTTGCTCCAACAATCCCTACCTTATATTCTTTCATTTTAAAACTCCTTTTTCCACGTATCTATTTGAATTATTTATCATTATAATACCGTATAAAAATAAAATCAAATGAATATTTAAAAAATCCAACACTTTATTCTATATTTTTAAACATTTTTATTTATTCATAAGTTTTTATTTTTATAACTATCTTTCTATTTTTGTTTAGAAATTGTTCACAGATAATTTTGGAAAACACTGGTTGTTTTTGTGTATAATGAGAATAGCGATAAAAATCATCCGTATGACATTTTTTCATACGGCTAGTGGACGTACAGCATATACAGACTGTTCTAACTTAATAGATTAATAAGTAACAGTCACAAAAATTTTAATTAAAAGGTGATAACATGATGAACATCACATCGGATTCTTTTTCAAATGAGCTGCAGCAATTTTTTATGGACTTTGATCATAAAGTTTCGTTTAAAAAAGGTGACTTTCTGTTTCAAGAAGGCTCGACTTCAACTCATTTATTTTTTATTACGTCAGGGGCCGTGCAAGTAGGTAAAGTGACACCGGAAGGACGCGAGCTGACGCTTCAGCTCGCGAGTTCAGGAGACTTAGTGGGGGAAGTTATGCTGTTTTGCGGATCTACTCCCCACATGCTTCAAGCAAAAGCTATTGAACCTTGTACGGCAATCAGTATTCAAAAACGGGTGTTAGAAAACGAACTAACACAATACCCGGCTCTTTCTATGGAGTACATGAAGTGGATGGGATTACAAATTAAGCGAATGCAGACAAAATTTAGAGACTTAATTCTAAATGGAAAAAAAGGAGCTCTCTATTCTACTCTGATTCGCATGTCCAATAGTTTTGGGGTAATGAAGCCAAATGGTATTTTATTAAACGTAACTTTGACAAATCAAGAGATCGCTAATCTATGCGGAACATCCCGAGAAGTGGTCAATCGCATGCTCGCTGAGTTGCGAAAAAATGAAGTAATTTCAATGGCAGATGGAAAAATTATCATTCATAAGCTCTCTTTCTTAAAGGAAGAAATAGACTGTGAGGAATGCCCTGTGGAATTGTGCAGAATTGAAATAAATAAAAAAAGCCATCGTTGATGGCTTTTTTTTATTGAACACCTAATGCAATTTTAGCGTAGCGTGTCATGCGATCTTTATCCCATGGCGGATTAAATGTGATATTCACTTCTACATTTTCTACTTCTTCAAGCGAAATTAATTGTTTTTTCACTTGTTCTCCAATCACACCAGCTAGCGGGCAGCCGATGGAAGTTAACGTCATCGTCACGATGACTGTGTTGTTCTCTTCCATTTCTACACCGTAAACTAAGCCTAAATTTACAATATCAACACCAAGCTCTGGATCAATCACTTCTTCTAGTGATTCCATGATTTTATCTTCTAACTGTTTCTCCACATTCATTCTCCTTTCTTTTACTTCCGTAATTATCTTCACGTATTAAATATACCCTGAAACAATTTATCATAAGCAATCAATAATAACTATGACTTACACCGTAACAAGACCATTTTGACATGTCAATCGTTCTGCTTTTCTCACGAGGAAAAGTTGTGTAAAATATGGGAATACAAGCATGAATATTAGTAGAATTCAATATAATCGTATAACTACTTCAATTTAAAAGGAGCCTATATGAGAAACGATCAGCACTTAATCGCATTAGATCTGGATGGAACATTGTTAACGAATGAAAAAACCATTTCACCTAAAACAAAACGAGTATTAGAAAAAGCCAAACAAGAAGGCCATGTTGTAATGATTGCGACTGGGAGACCTTATCGTTCCAGTGCTATGTATTACAGCGAGTTAAATTTATCCACACCTATCGTAAACTTTAACGGAGCGCTTGTCCATCATCCCCTTCAGTCTGATTTCGGCAAGCATCACGAACCTTTAAACCGCCGCACTGTCCATGACATTGTGACAGCCATGCAAGACTACCGCATCAACAACATCATGGCGGAAGTACAAGATGATGTGTATCTTCATTTTGAAGATCGTAAATTAATGGATGTACTCAGCCTAGGAGATCCCAAATTACAAACGGGTGATTTGCGTCATACGCTGCAGCACGATCCAACGTCTATTTTGATTCATGCAGATGAAGAACATGTACAAGATATACGCTCTCACCTTTCAGATGTTCATGCAGAAGTACTAGAGCACAGACGCTGGGGAGCACCTTGGCATGTTGTTGAAATTGTCAAAAAAGGCCTTAATAAAGCGGTAGGTCTTGAGCGCGTAGCTAATCATTATCAAATTCCACGCGAACGAATTATTGCGTTTGGAGATGAAGATAATGATTTTGAAATGATTAAATTTGCAGGACATGGAATCGCCATGGAAAATGGTATTAGCGAATTAAAGCACCTAGCGCGTGAAGTAACAAAATCGAATGAAAATGATGGTATTGCTTATTATTTGGAAAAAACGTTAAATTTATAACTTAGCTTTTTTTGAAAAGCAAGGTAAATTTTTATCGCTATCATTTTTTTTATTTAGCACACACTATAACCGACACTTCTTAAAGTGTCGGTTTTATTTATATTACGGGGAGGAATTTATGATGGGCAGAGGCAATCGATCAAAACGTTTTGTGAAACAAGGTGCAGACGCAGTTCAAAAACATGATGAACGAATTCCTTATCATATGACTATGGCGGAGGCAGAAGCATTTCAAGCTCAGCAGCGCCAAACTCCTCATGGAGGACAGTAACTTATGAAAAATTCACTTTTTGGTCAAGTAAAAGATGCGATTCGAAATGCAGTATCCGGTCACTCAGACGATCAGCTTCACCGCCAGAAGCACGGCAACGGTGAGCTTGATATTTCAGAAGGCGTATTAAATAGTATTGCTTCTAACGCCTCTCCACAGGAGCAAGAACAGCTGAAGCAATTCCAAAATTCATTACATCAAGCGTATGATACAGATGGAGAATCACATTCACAAGAGAAAAGCGCAGATATTACGTCGGATACGCTCTCTCATATCGTTCAGAATGCTTCTCCTGAAGAGAAGGCTCAGCTTGAACAGCTTCAAAACACTTTAAAAGGCGGTCATTCTCACGCTCACGGTGAAGCTCATACGTCCAGTGAGAGCGTTGCAGCTGATATATTGTCTCATGCACAGCAAAATGCTTCTCTTGAAGAAAAGAGCCAGCTTGAACAGCTTCAAAGCACTTTAGAAGGCGGTCATTCTCACGCTTACGATGAAGCTCACACATCTAGTGAAAACGTGGCAGCTGATATGCTGTCTCATGCACAGCAAAGTGCTTCACCTGAAGAACAAGCTCAGCTTCAGCAGCTTCAGAATACATTGGGAGCTGCTGGTCAAAACCATCAGCCCTCTCAGGCTCATACGTCTGCAGGTTCTGATGAAAACATTGCAGCTGACATGCTGTCTCATGCGCAGCAAAATGCTTCTCCTGAAGAACAAGCTCAGCTTCAAGAGCTTTCTAATGACTTAAAAGGCACACATTAATACAAAAGGTCCAGGTAATTAATACCTGGACCTTTTTTAATCCTTGCGAAACAAACCAAAGATTCCCGTTGTCTGAACGATATTGGTAAATGCCTTAGGATCTACCTCTTTAATCACTCGCTCCAAGTCAAATAATTCATATCTAGTCAAAACAATCATTAGCATTTCTTTATCTTCGTTTGTGAAGCCGCCTTTAGCCGGCACCGCCGTAATCCCTCGCACGAGTTTGGCGTGAATCGCCTTTCTTAGCTCCACTCCTTTTTTTGTTACAATCATCGCTGTGAGTTTGACATGACGCGTATGAATAACATCAATGACGCGAGTGGTCGTATAAAGCGTCACAAGCGTATAGAGTGACTTCTCCGCACCATATAAAAGACCTGCTAGCACGATAATAATTGCATTTAATATGAACATATAAGTGCCAATTGGTCGGTCTTTTACTCGAGACAAAATCAGGGCAATAATATCGAGCCCACCCGTTGAAGCTCCAAATTTCAATGTAATTCCGACCCCTACCGCTAAAATAACCCCTCCAAAAACTGCGTTAAGAATGATGTCTTTAGAAAGTGCTTGAATAGGAATCATTCCAAGAAACAAAGTTGTTGCAGCAACGCTGATAAAACTGTAAACAGTAAATGACTTCCCCACTTTTTTCCACCCTAAAACAGTTACAGGAATATTTAACAACAGCAGCAGCACTCCAGTGGAAATAGTAAAAGGAGTATAATCTGTCACGATACTCGAAACAAGCTGTGCTACTCCCGTAAAGCCGCTCGAATATACATTAGCAGGTATCAAAAACAAGTTGAGTGCAAGCGCATTCAATAATGCTCCTACTAAGACGACTATCGCTTTTTTTGTTTCAAGCCACATATTCAAATGACCGACCTCCGCTTTTTTTAAAACTTCTTACTCTCTTATACCCATTTATAAAATGAATAAAGTCAGCATCTTTAAAATAGTTAGTACATATAGTATGTACGATTTGGCAGAATTAAAAAAACTTATTCAAAAATTGTATTTTCCTCAAAGTGCTTATACACTAATAATATGTCGTATATAACGCTTTTCAATGTTTATACATCAAACTCATTTAATATTTTATAAATGCAATTAGGAAGGTGACATTTATGTCAATTAAACTTTTAACCGATAGTGCAAGCGATTTGCCTTTATCCTTTTTTCAAGAAAATAACGTTGGCTTTTTACCGCTTCGCGTAAGTTTGGATAATCAAGAATTTTTAGATTTACAAACGATTGAACCAGCTTCTGTCTACGAAGCCATCCGTAAAGGCAAGATGCCAAAAACGTCTCAAGCGGCTCCAACTACTATGTATGAAGTCTTTGAGAACATAGCTAAATCAGGTGATTCGTGCATTTATTTAGCTTTTTCTTCGGAATTGTCCGGTACATACCAAACAGCAATGATGATTCGAGAAGAACTCCTAGAAAAGTATCCCGATTTCCAATTAGAAATAATTGATACGAAATGTGCATCTCTTGGCCAGGGAGTAGTTACTTATTATGCAGTACAATTATTACACCAACACCTCTCGCTAGTAGAAATGACAGAAAAAATAAAGCAATACGCTCTTCATATGGAGCATATTTTTACGGTTGATGACTTAGATTTTCTTGCTCAAGGAGGCCGCGTGAGCAAAGCTTCTGCTTTTGTAGGAGGTCTGCTTAATATTAAGCCGTTGCTTCATGTAGAAGATGGAAAATTAATTCCAATCGAAAAAATCCGCGGTCGTAAAAAAGTATTCAAGCGCATGCTTGACGTGATGGAAGAGCGAGGAAACAACCTCTCTTCTCAAACCATTGGAATTAGCCATGGAGATGATTTAGAAACAGCTCTTCAGCTGAAAGAGATGATTCAAGAACGTTTTGGAACCAAACACTTTATTATTAATATTATTGGTGCAGCCATAGGTTCTCACTCAGGCCCAGGGACGATTGCAGTCTTCTTTTTGAACGAAACCATCGAATAATTTAAAGAGGTCGGGGCATTCTAAAGGTACGATCAAAAAGGGGTGTATCACAATGCCAAAAACGAGCGATAACGATAAAAAAGCAAAAGATAATAACGCAAAGCTTCACGAAAAGAATCTTCAAGCTAAGCACAACCGTGAGCTTGGAAAACATTCATTTTCTAAAAAAACTGATCACTTATAAAAAGAAGCCGCTGAATTTTCAGCGGCTTCTCCTTTTAGTTTTCTTCTTTTTTAAAATATGTCCATCCTTCTTCTTGATAAACTTTTCCTTCTTTCATCAGTTTACCAAGCGCACGTTTGAACGCAGCTTTACTCATATTAAAGCGCTCACGAATATCTTCTGGGTAGCTTTTATCCCAAAATGGCATAACGCCACCGCGGCTTTCCATGTAATCGTGTAGTACTTGTGCATCTTCATCCATGCTTTCTTGCTTGCGCGGAAGAAGCGATACGTTTAGCGTTCCGTCTTCTTTTACATTAATTACGCGGCCTGTTACATACGTACCAAGCTTTGGTTCTTTGCGTCTCTCGCTTTCATGAATAAATCCAACATATCCTTCATCTGTCATAATAAATGAACCTACGCGCAGTACGCGATAGATGTATCCGCTCACTTCACGATTAAAAAGTTCAGGCGGAGCATCTAATGCCATTGCTTTCATCACATCGTCTGTAGCAATTTTTCCATACATCTTACCGCGCTTTGAAATCTTCATCGTACAGTAAACCTTGTTTCCAACTTCTGGCCACAGCTCTTCTAGCGCAGGTAAGTCTGTTGAACCAATTAACATATCTTTGTTCATACCAATATTTACAAACACGCCTAAACCTGGATTAACATCTACGACCTCAACCCACTCATAGACACCTTCTTCAACAAGAGGCAAGTGCATCGTTGCCGTTAAGCGGTCATGCTGATCAAGGTATAAAAAAACTTCTACTTCTTCTCCTTCAGCAAGTTCTCTTGTTGTTTCATTTTTATGTAGCAAAATTTCTTCTTCTCCTTCTGCTAACATATAACCAATCGGCGTTTCCCGGTTTACTGTTAAATACGCTTTCATCCCAGCATCTACATTCATCGTTCTATCCATCCTTTATATAAATTAGTAGTGATTGTTCCTTCACCACATACCTTCTCACTTTGCATCAGACAGCATTTCAAATTTCAAATCAACTGAAATGCATGCATTGTTTAAAAAAGCTGCTTCTATAGCTTACAACAAAAAGCATAACTTGTATTGTATCAATTACCGGCCCTCTATTCAATATCAGTTGTATACAGTTTGTGTTTTATTTATAATAAAAGAACAAACTCTTTACATATGGAGGTTATTATGGCTAAAGATAGTTCATTTGACATTGTGTCACAAGTTGATTTGTCAGAGGTAACAAACGGCATTACCATGGCAACAAAAGAAATTAAAACCCGCTATGATTTTAAAGGCAGTAAAAGCGAAATCTCACTTGAAAACGAAGAGCTTGTTCTTATTTCTGATGATGAATTTAAGCTTGAACAGTTAAAAGATGTACTGATTTCCAAGCTTATTAAACGCGGCGTACCTACACGCAATATCTCATATGGAAAAATCGAGAATGCTTCTGGAGGAACGGTTAGACAACGCGCCAAGCTAATTCAAGGTATCGACAAAGACAACGCTAAAAAGCTAAATACAATTATTAAGAATACCGGTTTAAAAGTAAAAAGCCAGATTCAAGATGATCAGCTTCGCGTAAGCGGTAAAAATCGTGATGACCTGCAGCAAATTATTTCAGCTATTCGCAGTGCTGATTTACCTATTGACGTACAATTTATTAATTACCGCTAAAAATGGATGCCCCCGGCATTCATTTTTTCTTTCAAAGCCTTTTTTTATTCGTTCAGGCTTATCCCTATGCATAGATACACTTTCTTAACAAATACTAGTATACGCTTACATACTCATATTAATTAAGGAGTGTATACCAATGAATCAAAATCAAAAACAAAACTTCCCTCCTCAGCATCAGCAAACTCAGCCAGGTATTGAGAAAGATATGCATCCAGTCCCTACCTCTATCGCTCCAGACTATAAGGCAAGCGGAAAATTACAGGACAAAGTAGCCGTTATCACAGGAGGAGACAGCGGCATTGGACGTTCTGTCGCTTATCATTACGCGAAAGAAGGCGCAAATGTTGTCATAACCTATCTGAATGAACATGATGATGCAAATGAAACTAAAAAACAAGTTGAACGAATGGGAGCTTCTTGTTTGCTGCTTGCTGGTGACATAGGAGATGAGCATTTTTGTCAAGAAGTCATCTCCAAGGCCATTCAGACTTTCGGAAAAATAGACATTGTAGTCAATAATGCAGCTGAACAGCATCCTCAAAAAAGCATTACGGATATCACGACTGAACAGCTTACCCGTACGTTTCAAACAAATATTTTTTCAATTTTTCATTTGACCAAAGCTGCATTGCCTCATTTAAAACAAGGAAGCGCTATTATTAATACAACGTCTGTAACAGCTTACCATGGACATGACCAGCTCATTGATTACTCTTCGACCAAGGGTGCTATCGTTGCTTTTACACGTTCTTTATCAGCTTCGCTCGCAACAAAAGGCATTCGCGTAAACGGCGTAGCTCCGGGACCTATTTGGACACCTCTTATTCCGTCTACGTTCGACGAACAGCAGGTTGCAACATTTGGCTCTAACACACCTATGAAACGGGCTGGACAGCCTTCTGAGCTTGGAGCGGCCTATGTATATTTGGCAAGTTCTGATTCTTCTTATATGTCCGGGCAAGTTCTGCACATTAATGGGGGATCCATTGTAAACGGATAACATTTCTCTTCGGTCATTCATTTATTTTTATGTGGAAACACTATCAGAATTCAGCTATTTTTGTTTAAATAGAGATATGAACACCGCTAAAGGAGAGTATTTGAATGACCGATACATTAAGCACTCTTAAACATATATATGAAACCATTTTAAATAAAGTCGATGCCGGTATCCATGCGGTCGATGAAACAGGAAAAACCATTATTTACAATGAAAAAATGACAAAGATGGAGCTGATGGATGAACAAGACGTTTTACATAAAAACTTGTTAGATGTATTTATGTTCAAAGAAAATCAGCAAAGCACGCTTGTACAGGCGTTGCAAAAAGGAAAAGAAACGGTTAACGTCAAGCAAACGTATTTCAACAATCAAGGACAAGAAATCACGACGATTAATAATACCTTCCCTATTTTAAAAAATGGGGTCATTCAAGGAGCGGTTGAAATTGCTCAAGACGTTACGAAACTAGAGCGTCTAATCCGGCAAAACATTAGGCAAAAAGGAAACACACGCTTTACGTTTGATAGCATCATCGGAAACAGCCAAGCCGTTCACGATGTTATTGAAGATGCTAAGCGCGCCACTAGAACTCCTTCTTATGTCTTAATTATTGGAGAAACAGGCACGGGGAAAGAACTGTTTGCCCAAAGCATACATAATGGCAGCAGCCGCTCTTCTGCTCCTTTTATTTCACAAAACTGTGCTGCGCTACCGGATAATTTAATTGAAAGCCTTTTGTTCGGTACGAAACGCGGAGCTTTTACAGGTGCAATGGATAATCCCGGTCTTTTCGAACAAGCGCAAGGAGGCACATTACTGCTAGATGAAATCAACTCGTTAAACCCAAATCTGCAGGCTAAGCTTCTTCGAGTACTGCAAGAAAAAACCGTACGAAGAATTGGGGATACAGTAGACAAACCGGTGAACGTTCGAGTCATCGCGAACATGAATGAAGACCCAATCGATGCGATTGCAGAAAATCGATTACGCAAAGACTTATATTATCGACTTGGCGTCGTGACGCTTTTTATTCCTCCTCTTCGTGAACGAAAAGAAGATATTATTGAATTAACAAAGTTTTTCATCAAAAAATACAATGATTTGTTTCAGATGAATGTAAAAACCGTAGATCACCAAGTCATGTCTTCTTTTCTCTCTTATGACTGGCCAGGGAACGTACGGGAATTAGAACACATTATTGAAGGCGCCATGAACTTGGTGATGGATGAAGACGTTATTCACTATTCTCACCTTCCTTTTCAATACAGAACGAAGTTCCAGCTAAAGCAGCATGAACATTCTGAAGATAAAACAAGCGGTGAATCACCTTCTTATCCAAGCGCTTTTCACCCTTCTCTTCCTTTAAAGGAACAGCTGTTAGCGTTCGAAGCAGAATGTATTAAACAAACGCTTGAACAATACAACCACAACATCTCAAAAAGTGCTAAGATACTAGGGCTGACCAGACAAAGCTTGCAATATCGTATGAAACGATTAAACATCCGCTCTAAATAAAAAAGAAGTGCACTGTGCACTTCTTTTTTATTTTGCTTTATAAACCGGTGAATCCGATTGTTTTTGTTTAATATTTTTCTTGATTCCTACGTGATAATACACGTAGAGTACAATAATTAAAGGGACCCCGCAGTAAAGACCAATTCGTTGATCTGGAATAAAAATTAAGCTGATTAATACAAGTCCATACAAACAGAAACCTAGAATAGGAACGAACGGATAAAGCGGCGTTTTAAATTTTAATTCCTTTATGTCTCCCCCTTCCGCTAAAAAACGACGGCGGAACATAAATTGAGAGGCACAAATGGACATCCAAACAATAATGGTCACCATTCCTGAAATCGAAATAAACCAAAGATATACGGTTTCAGCAGCCACGACGCTTGTAATCAACGAGCATCCTGAAATAATCATCGTCACAATTAACGCGTTAATTGGAACACCTTTTGAAGATAATTTCTTTAAAGATTTTGGCCCCATATTGCTGTTTGACAGTGACCAAAGCATACGAGAAGCAGCATAAACTCCGGAGTTCGCCACTGATAGAACGGCTGTTAAAATGACAAAGTTCATGATATCCGCTGCGTAGGGAATGCCAATTTGATCTAATACGGCAACAAACGGACTTTCAATAACTCCCGCTGTTTTGTATGGAAGAATAGAGACTAAAACAAACATAGCTAACACAAAGAAAAACAGCGTTCTCCAAATGACGTTTCGAATAGATCTCGGCAACGTTTTCTCCGGGCTTTCACTTTCTCCTGCTGCAATGCCGACAAGCTCCGTTCCTTGAAACGAGAAGTTAACCGTTACTAAAGTTAATAGAACTGCCAGTATCCCGTTTGGAAAAAGACCTGCGCCTTGGGTGAAATGTGAAAGAAACGGTGCGGATTCTCCTCCTTTAAAGTCAATAAAACCAAAAACAGCAGCTCCTCCCATTAAAATAAATAGAATAATAGCCGTAACTTTAATACTCGAAAACCAAAACTCCGTTTCAGCATAGCTTCGAGCAGAAAGAGCGTTAATTAAAAACGTAATGACGCCAAAAATCAAGCACCATGACCATACAGGTACATCAGGAAACCACCTCTGCATTAAAATTCCTGCTGACGTAAATTCAAGCCCTGTCGTATTTGCCCAGCTGAACCAGTACAGCCATCCAATCATAAAGCCTGTAGAAGGTCCTAAAAACCTTGTAGCGTATTCTTGAAAGGAACCTGAAACCGGCATTGCTACCGCTAGCTCTCCTAAACAAAGCATAACTAAGTACATGAGGAAGCCGCCTATTATATAAGCAAGAATGGCTCCTCCCGGCCCCGCCTGGCTAATAGTAAAACCCGAACCTAAAAATAATCCTGTCCCAATCACGCCTCCTAACGCAATCATAAATAAATGTCTGCTTTTCATTGTTCTCTGTAATTGGTTTTGTTCTGTATCTCTCTTCATCGGTACCTCCATTCTTCATTTTCTTATAGGGTGTTTGTACAAGCATGAAAACTTTTTAATATATGAACAGTTGTTTCTTGAATCAACTTAGGAAGGACGCCGAACGAATAAGGCTTGTATACTCGCTCTGTCCACTTATGTCCGTCTTTCCCATATACTCCTATATTAATGGACGGAATATTTAACTCTCGAATTTCACGGAAAGGAATCGACCCTGCAATACCCCACCCCGGAAAGTTACGTGTAAAAGCATCGATTTCCTCATCTGTCTCATGAAGAGATAAAAAGCTGCCATCCGCTAGATAGGGGAAGAATTTTTTAAACTGAAATGTCTCTCCCGTCTGTTTTCCAACCTTCTCCACAGCCGCTTGTAAAGGATAAAGAAGCTGCTGATCTCTGCTTTCGTCTTTCTTCAAGTGATTATGAGGCAAGTAAGGCGGTGCAAAAAAGACAATTACGCGCGGACTTTGATGCGGATCTAACTTTTGAAGTTCTTCAATTACTTTAAAGCACCTTGTTCTAAGTTCTAAATGCGCATACTGTTCGAAAGCTTGTTCAATACAAGCCTGAGCACTTATCCCTTTTTGATCTAATTCTTCCAGATAATCTTCCAAACTCACAACATCCACTTTCCAAGACAAGTTTCGCTTTGGTAAATTCGTTCTCCGAGCAAAAAGTTCGTAATAATCAGAAAGTTTTTTCTCCACTTTTTCACATGCTTCGATTGATGTTCCAATTAATTGACTCATCACTTCTTTTGCCGTTCGTTCGTAGATAAAATAGTTAAAATACAAATGACTGCTTACAGCGGTTTGCACATTATAAGCCTCTTTATTATCTCGCTGATACAGGCAGGAAGGCGGCAGTACCAGCTCTCCTTCAATATTTTCAGCTAGGTTAATATTGTTATGGATGCTTCTCGTAATCTCAGATGCAATCAAATTAGGATCTATGCCAGCAAGCGTATCCCCTACATGTACTTCCCTTCCGTAAATATAAAAACATGGAAGCAGTTTCCCAGCGGCTCCTGTATAAATATAGCGCGTGGAATCTCCATCGTAAAGAGGTGTAATAAAGTCGGTATTAATCGCTGCTGTATACAAAAGATTTTTTTCTTTTTTCAAACGGTTCAGCTCAGAAACAGCAGAAATAATTCCAGCATGCTGACTTTCCTCATCTGGATTGACCATAAAAAGCACGTTTCCTTCTAATTGATTTTGATGCTTAGTAAAATGCAGCACATTAGCTAAATGTACAGCAATTCCACTTTGCATATCAACGGCTCCTCTTCCAAACATCCATTCACCTGAGCGAGCATCTCGCTGTACATCTTCATTAATATTATGCATAGAGAAATAGCGCTGAAGTGCTTCTGGATCTAACGCTATGTCTTTTAATGAACCAAAATCTTCAATGCCAACCGTATCTAAGTGAGCGTGATAAATAATTGTTTGAGTATTTTTTTGGCTTCCTTGAATAAAAGCAAATACATTTTTTCTGCCTAGCGTATCGCCATTAATTTTTTGTTCCCAGATGTGAAGCGGATTTTCTTTGAAATAAGGAAAACTTTGAAGCGTGTCTTTAATAAAATCAGCAATCTTTACTTCGCCGCTTGTCCCATTGATACTTTTGATTTTCACTAACGCTTTTGTTAAACATTCAACTTGCTCTTCAATGCTTAGCCGTGAGAGTTGGGTATACACTTCTATTCCTCCTGCCTATCAAATAAAAACGTCATTTAGCTGCATATGAATAAAAATAGTACGATATGTATATATCGTACTATTTTTATTTACTTTAAACCGATTACTCAGCAAATACTTTTTCAATTCGTTCAATTGCCCAGTCCAACTCTTCTTTTGAAATCGTTAACGGCGGAGCAAAACGAATAACCGTACTGTGCGTTTCTTTACAAAGCAAACCTTGGTCTTTTAATTTTTCACAATAAGGACGAGCCTCTTCGTGTAATTCTACCCCGATGAATAGACCGCGGCCGCGCACTTCTTTAACAACTGGATTACTTAAGCTTTGGAGCTTCTGTTTGAAATAAGAACCTAGTTCTAATGAACGCGCTGGAAGTTTCTCGTCTTCAATTACTTCCAAAGCAGCTAATGATACGGCACAAGCAAGCGGGTTTCCTCCAAACGTTGAACCATGAGAACCAGGGTTAAAGACACTTAAAATGTCTTCGTTAGCGACTACGCAAGAAATAGGGAAAACTCCTCCTCCAAGCGCTTTACCTAAAATCAGCATATCTGGTTCTACGCCTTCCCAATCACAAGCAAACATTTTGCCTGTACGCGCTAAGCCGACTTGAATTTCGTCAGCAATAAATAGCACATTATGTTCTTTACATAAGTCAGCTGCAGCTTTTAGGAAGCCTTCTGGAGGTAAAACAATACCTGCTTCGCCTTGAATTGGCTCCATTAAAAATGCGGCCGTATTTGGTGTAATAGCGGCTTTTAACGCTTCTAAATCACCGTAAGGAATCGTTTGAAGCCCTGGAAGCATCGGTCCAAAACCACGTTGATATTCTGCTTCAGATGATAATGAAACAGCTGTCATTGTGCGACCGTGGAAGTTGCCCACACATGCGATGATTTGTGCTTGATTTTCAGCAACACCTTTCACATCGTAAGCCCAGCGGCGTGCAGCTTTAATGGCTGTTTCTACCGCTTCTGCTCCCGTATTCATTGGAAGAGCCATATTTTTATTTGTTAATTTACAAATCTTTTCATACCATGGGCCAAGCTGATCATTATGAAACGCTCGTGACGTTAACGTTACTTTATCAGCCTGACGTTTTAATGCTTCAATAATTTTCGGGTGACGGTGCCCTTGGTTAACAGCGGAATAAGCACTTAGCATATCCATATATTTATTATTTTCTGGATCGTGTACCCATACGCCTTCTGCTTTTTCAATTACAATCGGCAGCGGATGATAGTTGTGTGCCCCGAATTTTTCTGTTTGCTCAATGATTTTCACCGTTTTTTGTGTTTCAGTTGTCATATTTATTCCTCCTTATTTCCCAATTAGAATGTTTCAGATGTTGTTTTTGCTTGCATGTGAAGAACAAGATAATCCGGTCCCCCTGCTTTTGAATCCGTTCCTGACATATTAAATCCGCCAAAAGGCTGGTACCCTACAATCGCTCCTGTACAGCCTCTGTTAAAATACAGATTTCCAACATGGAACTCTTCACGGGCGCGTTCAATATGCTCGCGGTTATTTGATAATAAAGCGCCTGTTAATGCATATTCTGTATTGTTTGCAATCTCCATCATATGATCAAAATCTCGCGCTTTAGAGAATGCTACTACCGGACCAAAAATTTCTTCTTGCATGAGACGAGCTTTTTCATCTACATCCGCAAAAATAGTTGGCTGAATGAAGTATCCAGTTGAATTGTCTGCTTCTCCTCCCGCAACGAGACGCCCTTCTTCTTTTCCAATTTCAATATACGATAATACTTTATTGTACGAAGCCTCGTGAATAACAGGTCCCATATAAGTCGAAACTTCTTCCGGGTTGCCAACGGTTAATGTTTTGGTTAGCGCAACTGCTTTTTCAAGCACTTCATCATACACATCTTGATGCACAACGGCACGAGAACCTGCGGAGCACTTTTGCCCTGCAAAACCAAATGCAGAGTATACGATTGAAGAAGCTGCTAAATCAAGATCTGCATCTTTGTCTACAACCACCGTATCTTTTCCGCCCATTTCAGCAATAACGCGTTTTAGCCATTTTTGTCCCGGCTGTACTTTTGCTGCTCGTTCGTAAATGCGGCAACCTACTGCGCGCGAACCGGTAAATGAAACAAACCGTGTTTTTGGATGTTCAACTAAGTAGTCACCGATTTCAGGTGTAGCACCAGGAATAAAGTTTAATACGCCTTTCGGTAAACCTGCTTCTTCCATTACTTCTACAAATTTCGCTGCTACTACAGGAGTGGCATCAGCTGGCTTTAATAAAATCGTGTTGCCTGTTACGATAGCTGCTACTGCTGTTCCAGCCATAATAGCTAACGGGAAGTTAAATGGTGAAATGATAATACCTACGCCAAGCGGAATATAATTGTACTGATTATACTCACCGTCTCGGCTCTGTACTGGGGAACCATCTTTTAACGTCAGGACTTGACGTGCGTAGTACTCTAAAAAATCAATTGCTTCTGCTGTATCAGCATCTGCTTCGTTCCAAGGCTTTCCCGCTTCTTTTACAAGATAACTAGAAAATTCATGCTTTCTGCGACGAATGATGGCCGCTGCGCGGAAAAGAATATCTGCTCGATGTTCTACTTTCCATTTTTTCCACGTTTCAAAAGCTTTTAAAGCTGACTGCATCGCTTGCTCTGCTAGATCTTTATTTACTGTAGAGACATATCCAATCACTTCTTTTATATTCGCTGGGTTAACAGACGTAATTTTCTCTTCAGTCTCCACTTTTTCACCGTCGATCACAAGCGGGTACGTTTTGCCAAGCTGTGTATTTACATATGTTAATGCTTCTTGAAATGTCTTTTTATTGTTTTCGTCCTTAAAATTTGTAAATGGTTCATGAGAATAAGAAACTACCATGATATATACCTCCTAGTATGCAAATCTTTGTTTACTTTATAGTTATGCAAATAGCGTGCCAACTTTTAATAAAACTTCACATCCTCTTTATTTATCAAGGCTTTCACCACTTATATCATTCTTTCTTTTTTACAAAAGAAAAAATAATTGGCATATGTACATTTTCTTGGCACTTAAAACGCCAAAATTTTTAGCATGAAGAGAACATTAAGACATACCTAAATCAATCTAATCTAGAAACGAACAAGTGGGATA
>NZ_JYOO01000010.1 GCF_000956595.1 Priestia aryabhattai B8W22
CCGCCGCTCTTAAGCGACTTTTTAATCTTACCAGCTTATCTCTTTCTTGTCAACAACTTTTTTAAGAAGTTTTTTCAAGTTTTTGATAAATTTAGTATCGCTCATCAGCGACGTATATAAATTTACCACGGATTTTTCAAAGCGTCAATAGATTTTTTAAAATAAATCGTGTTTTTTTAGAAAAACCTTTCATCTAGGCTATAAAGTCATATGTCAGGGTATCTATACGTGATAACCATACCGTATCAGATACCCTTTATCTCTCTATCATTTCGCCACATAGTGTCTATGGTACAAACTCTTTCCTTTGGTTTCTACTTTTCTTACCATGATGATATCTTTTTCAATTAAAAACTCAAGGAGTATTCCTAAATCAATAGCATAAGGGCGTATTTCGGGATGATGAACAAGTTCATTAAACGTCCATTCCTGCTTTTCACTTTTCATAATATGAACAAGATGCTTTGCACCCAATTCAGTTTTTTTATTTACTAGAAATTCACTTGCTAAGAAAAGCAGCTCTAAACGCTTGCTAACCTCTTCTTGGCTAATAATTAGCTCTTCATAAAGACGATGAATTTCAGGTTCTATTTTTTTCACTTGGTTCCATACTGTTACTTCTGGGTGAAATCCATTTTCCAACACAGACAGTCGTGCTAAATGATGAAGAGCATGAATGACATGATTGAATGCATCTAAATAATGATTAGACGCATAAAAGTCTTTTCCTTCTTTAAATCGGCGAATCAACTTAGCAAACTCGACACCTATTCTCTTTGTCCGATCTTCTCTAGGGAAATCAATTAAGCGGTTCTTTAAGTTTTCCATATATTCGTTTCGATCAAATAGCACTTTACCATTTAAGATCCAATCAATAATACGGCGGTTCGTCCCATTCATAATCCATTCACTCATTTGCTGTTCAGAAGCCATATAAAGTGCCGCACGCTCATTTTCATATTCGTATTGTTTAATAAAAAGAGAAGTTTCTGTGGTTTTGGTCACAATAAATAAGATAGCATCCAAATTATCCGTCACTGGAGATTCTGATTTCTTTTTTTCAATCAGTAAAATACCTAGTGTGTCTTTATTGCTAGCTCTTTCTTGATATATTGGCCGTAAAACATCTTCCATTTTGAGCTCTCCTAACTGTAATAGACAAATATTTTTCAAAATTTTAAAGGCTATGGACTAAGATTTCTTTTTTATTATATACGATGTATAACGGATATCCCACTCAGAATTATGGAAATCATTCAGAAAGCTCAAAAACCAAAGATAATTTTCCGAAGATTCAATTTTTATCACCATTCACTGTCTCACTCTATGATATATTGGTAACAGGGGGGATACTGATGGGGATAAAGTATTCAAATAAAATTAACAAGATTCGCACGTTTGCACTCAGCCTGATCTTTGTTGGTTTCATTGTTATGTATGGGGGAATTTTCTTTCGGTCTTCAGTTTGGCTAATGACTATTTTTATGCTTCTGGGGTTGCTGTGCATCGTAGCTAGTACCGGCGTTTATTTCTGGATTGGCATGCTTTCTACAAAAGCGGTTCAAGTAACCTGCCCTACATGTCGAAAGCAAACCAAAATGCTAGGGCGTGTAGATATGTGTATGTATTGCAACGAGCCGCTTACGCTTGATCGGTCTCTTGAAGGAAAACAATTCGATGAAAAGTATAATAGAAAAAAACAAAAAGAAAGCTGATAGTATCACTACTATCAGCTTATTAATGCGCTTTTTTAGCCGTACAATCAGGACACGTTCCGTAAATTTCCATTCGGTGGTGACTAATATCAAAGTCTGTAATATGAGCAGCCAGCTTTTCTACTTCGTCTAAACCAGGATAATGAAAATCCACAATTTTTCCGCAGCTTTCGCAAATCACATGATAATGCTCTGTTGTAACATAATCAAACCGGCTTGATGCATCACCGTATGTTAGTTCCTTTACAATACCTACTTCGCGAAATACTCTTAAATTATTGTAAACGGTTGCTACACTCATATTTGGAAACTTACCTTCCAGCGCTTTATAAATGTCATCTGCTGTTGGGTGTGTCATGGAATTGATTAAATACTCTAAAATAGCATGACGTTGTGGTGTAATACGAACGCCAGTACCTTTTAACGTTTCAAGGGCTTCTTGTAAATGATTTGACACGTCATGCACCCCTCTTCTGTAAGTATTATTACTTTATAATTCTTATAATTAGTCTACATGTTTTACCCACGTTTTGTCAACTTGATGCCTATTCCTATTTTATGTAATAAGTAAAAACTATTCATATATTTTATGCAAAAAAAGAAGTGTGGAAATCAACCCACACTTTTAAATATATTAACATCTGAGGAGGTATGCCCTACACTGATATTGTATGTTCAAAGACTAAAACTGCTCTAGTTATCTGCCTGTTTTTATGCCATTTTTTCTTTAATAAATGATAAAGCTTCTTCCACATGCCCTTTTACTCGAACCTTGCGATACTCTTTTACGAGCGTTCCTTCTTTATTAATGATAAAAGTAGAGCGTTCAATGCCCATATATTCTTTTCCAAAGTTTTTTTTCAGTTTCCATACTCCATACTCTTCAGCTACGCTGTGATCTTCGTCAACTAAAAGTAAGAACGGAAGGCCGTGCTTATCAATAAACTTATGGTGTTTGTCGATTGGATCCGGGCTCACTCCTAGAATCACCGCATCTAGCTCTTCAAAATTTTCATGCTGATCTCTGAAATCACAGGCTTCTGTTGTACAGCCTGGCGTCATATCTTTCGGATAAAAATACAGCACAACGTTTTTTCCTTTCATCGACGCTAGTGATACTTGTTCTCCATTTGTAGACATCAATACAAAATCGGGTGCTTTTTCTCCAACTACAGCTGTCATATTTATCTTCTCCTTTACGCTTTTCATTTTCTCTGAATAGCGTACCCAATATTAGATAAGATGACAAGTTTAAGTGCGGGTAACAGTTCGCATCACAAAGATTGCAGGCATAATATAGCCGATAAACGCTTCAAAAGTTGCAAATAATTTCCCAACTCCAACCGGATACATATCTCCGTATCCTACTGAAAATAACGTCGCTGCGCTGAAATACATGCTGTTAAACAGCGTATAAAAATAATGACCTTCATGTTCAAACCCTCCGCTTAACACTGGAATGCTCCCCATCTCACACACTGTATAAATAAGGCTAAATCCCAATAAAACTGTGATATATGAATAAAACAAGACAAAGAAATGACCAATTGAGAAAAAATGAAATTCTCCAAGTTCTTTTTCAAAGAGAAACTTCATACTACCAATCACAAAAACAATGATAACGAGGATTAGAAAAATAACCATCATTCTACTCCTTTAACTTGTACTCTACTACCACTATACGCACGTTCTTGTCCATTCATTACTACTCCGAAGCCACGAAAAAGAGCAGGCATTTAATTGCCTGCTCCTCTGTATTTTTTGACACCTGTATTCCATAAGAAAATAGAGATTACAAAAAAGACGATTCCCATAACTGGGGTTAAAAATGCATATCCGTACCATTCTGACCTTCCTAAGAAATAAGCAGCTGGATATACGCCTACAAATGCAAATGGAAGAATCCACGTTAAAACATATCGGATGACATTATTATAAATATCTACAGGATACCTTCCGTAATTTCCAATATTATAAATAGTAGGCATAATAGAAGTTCTGGCATCCGACCAGAAGCCTATGCTTGCTAAGGCGATGAAAATTCCTGCGTATACAAGCGCTCCTCCTAAAATAAACAATAGAAAAATAAAAACATCATACCACTGGAAATGAAGATGTAAAGAAGACGCAGCGTAAGCCATTACTGCAATTCCTGTGATACCACCAAACAATGATTCTAGTTCCATCCGCTCTAAAATAACTTGAAACAAACTGTGAATCGGCCGCGTTAAGATTCGGTCCATTTCTCCTTTAACAATGTACCGCTCGTTGAAATCCCAAATATTAAAGAAAGACGAAAAAATAGCAAAAGGGACCAAAAAGAAACCATAAATAAAGATAATTTCCTCTCGTGACCATCCGTGCAGCGACTGAGTATGTCCAAATACAACTAAAATAAAAATCAAATTAACTGTTTGAAACAATAAGTCTGAAATGATTTCAACTACCATGTCGGTGCGATACTGAAGCCTGGTTTTCATATATTGACTAATGTACTGAAAGAAAATCGAAAAATAAAACATTTTCATAGACTACCCTCCTTGAATAACCATTTTTTTCTTCGCTATGTTCCACAAACATGCAATAGGGATAAATAGAAGTCCTGACCAAACTGCTTGTGTGATAAGAGCATTTATTATTTCCTGCCCTTTAAATCCATTTGTGAAAATCATGCTCGGAATATAACTAATGGCCTGAAAAGGGAAATAGCTCATAATATGTTGCGCCCAGAAAGGATAGAAACTGATGGGCAAAAGAAGTCCTGAAAACAAATCAATAACCACTCGCTTTGCTCGAATGAGCCCATCATTGTTAAAGAGAAAGAAAGTCGTAATACCCGTTAATAAATTAATTTGTGTATTAATAATGAAACTAAAAATTAAAGACAGTCCAAAATAAAGCCATGTTGCTGCATTTGCTGAGAACTGTACTGGAAATAAAAACGCGACAATAATCATACCTGGCACTGAGAAAAACAGCAACCGAAAAATCCCTTCTCCCAGTCCTTGCATTGTTTTCATACCAAGGTAGCTATAAGGCTTAATTAACTCTACTGCCACTTTGCCATCTTTAATTTCCATTGCCATTTCACGGTCAATGTTATTAAAATAAAAGGCTCTTGCCATCCATGAAACTGCTACATACGTTGTCATCTGGGTAATGGATAACCCTTGAATATTCTCTTTTCCTCCATAAATAGCGGACCATAAAAAGTAGTAAGCACCAATATTAATCGCATAAATCAATATTCCGCTGTAATAATTCGTCCGATACGCCAGCATCATTAAAAAGCGAATGCGTATCATCTCTATATATTTATCCATTCACAACACCTTCTTCATAAATGTTGCGGATGATTTCTTCCGTTGAAATTTCTTCAATGTTAATATCACTGATTTCATGTTTTGCCACCACTTTAGCAATCAGCTGTGACATTAAGTCTCCTTTATTTTGAAGCTGCGCTGTCCACAAATATTTTTGATCACCTTCAATCCAGTTAACAGGCATCCCTTGCGTCAATAGCTTCAACTGCTCTTGATTTGGAGCTGTTCCAAATTCAAACGTAACTTGTTTAAGGTCTCCCCAATTCGAACGCAGCTTTTGCAGTGATCCGTCATAAATAATACTGCCTTCATCCAGCATTACAACGCGTTCACATAAAGCTTCAATATCTGCTAAATCATGTGTCGTAAGTAAAATTGTCGTATTATACTTTTCATTAATTTCTTTTAAAAATTGGCGGATTTTTAATTTAACTAGTACATCTAAACCGATCGTCGGTTCATCTAGAAATAGAAGCGGCGGATTATGAATAAGAGCAGCAGCCAGCTCACAGCGCATTCTTTGACCTAGAGAAAGCTTTCGCACCGGCTTATCTAGCAGCGGTCCAATATCTAAAGTTTGAATAACGTGCTCCATATGAGCGTTATAATCTTCATCTGACACTTTGTATACTTTTTTTAACAAGCGGAAAGATTCTTGTACGGCAATATCCCACCACAGCTGAGAGCGTTGACCAAAAACAACTCCAATCGTTTGGGCAAACTTCTCCCTTTCTTTATGAGGGTTCATTCCATTTACGGTAATCTCGCCTGAAGTAGGAGTTAAGATTCCTGTCAGCATTTTGATTGTGGTCGATTTCCCCGCTCCGTTTTCTCCTATATAACCTACCATTTCCCCTTGTTTTACGGTAAACGAAATATCGTTCACAGCTTTCATGACTCTATAATTACGGGTAAATAAATCCCGGAATGCCCCTTTAAGGCCAGAGCGGCTAGAATAAGCTTTAAATTCTTTCCGAAGTTGATTCACCTCAATAGCATTTTTCATCGTATTCCCTCCGTTACGTCGACGTATTAGTGGTTTCTTTTATTGTTTCCGGCGCCCTTGCTAGCAACTCCTCCAAGAAACGAGGAACTATTTTCTAGCAGTTAGCTCACAAATTTCTATCATACACGTTCTCGAATGTTTTTCAAGAAACAAATAAGTTTGATAGAATAAAGAAGTTGAACTTTTTATTAGGAGGCATAACATGCAATTTACAAAATCAGAACAATTACACGCTGAAGCGCTCGAACATATTGTAGGCGGCGTTAACAGCCCTTCACGTTCATATAAAGCCGTGGGAGGCGGAGCACCTGTTGCAATGGAAAAGGCAAGCGGAGCTTATTTCTGGGACGTCGATGGAAATAAATATATTGACTATTTAGCAGCTTACGGTCCTATTATTACAGGACACGCTCATCCTCATATCACGAAAGCTATTACAAAAGCAGCTGAAACGGGTGTTCTTTACGGTACTCCAACTGCTCATGAAGTCACATTTGCTAAAATGCTCAAAGAAGCGATGCCCGCATTGGATAAAGTGCGCTTCGTCAACTCTGGAACAGAAGCAGTTATGACAACGATCCGTGTAGCACGCGCTTATACTGGACGCGATAAAATTATTAAATTTGCAGGTTGCTATCACGGCCATTCCGACCTTGTATTGGTGGCAGCTGGATCTGGCCCTTCTACACTCGGAACTCCTGATTCTGCAGGTGTACCAAAAAGTATCGCTAATGAAGTCATCACAGTTCCTTTTAACGATATTGAGCCTTACAAGGAAGCATTAGAAAAATGGGGCGATCAGATTGCGGCTGTTTTAGTAGAACCAATCGTTGGAAACTTTGGAATTGTTGAGCCGGAACCTGGCTTTTTAGAACAAGTCAACGAATTAACTCACGAAGCTGGAGCACTTGTTATTTATGATGAAGTTATTACAGCGTTTCGCTTTATGTACGGCGGAGCTCAAGATTTACTTGGTGTAAAACCTGATCTGACTGCCTTTGGAAAAATCATCGGCGGCGGTCTTCCAATCGGAGCCTACGGCGGTAAAAAAGAAATCATGGAAAAAGTGGCGCCGCTTGGACCCGCTTATCAAGCAGGTACAATGGCAGGAAACCCAGCTTCTATTCTTTCTGGGATTGCTTGCCTGGAAGTACTAAAGCAAGAAGGCGTTTATGAACAGCTGGATAAGCTAGGGGCGATGCTCGAAGAAGGTATTTTAAAACATGCTCGTACATATAACATGCCTATTACGATCAATCGATTAAAAGGCGCTCTTACTCTCTACTTTACAACAGAAACGGTTAAAAACTATGAACAAGCAGAAAATACAGACGGCGAATTATTCGCACGCTTCTTTAAACTAATGCTCCACCAAGGTGTCAATTTAGCTCCTTCGAAGTATGAAGCATGGTTCCTTACTACAGCTCATACAGAACAAGATATTACCGACACATTAGAAGCAGTGGAAAAAGCATTTAAACAATTAAGTGAAGAACGCTAATTTTTATTCTAAAGAGGCTGAGATAAAAGGATTTTAAACGAAGTGAAAAACGAACCATTGATCAGGATGTTTGATTAGTGGTTCGTTTTTTTGTTAGGGTAAACGTAGGTTTCATGTATGTAGGTCTTTCTAGCAGTTGATTGGATTTATTTCGTTATATCTCGACCTCTTTTTCGTTTTACCTTTGGGTTTCCTTATAGAACATTCCCACCTTTCATAACCATTTCTTACGCGTCATCTCCTTTTTGTCAGCCTGTCGAAAAATCCCGAGAAATACCCTTATTTTTCTGCTTGTTTTCTCTTGATATCCATTCTTAAACCTTGTATAGTATGTTATTGTTTATATTATTTCCAACAGGTTATGTAATAAAGAAGGATTGATTTTTGCAATTTATCATTTGTTTTGGGGAACATTCTTCATAACGAAAAAACTTTTCTACAGAAAGGAACTACGAACGCACATGAAACTTGGTGCCCGCATCTTAAAAACGGGAATTGCCATTACACTTTCATTGTTATTAGGTGAATTTCTAAGTTTACCATCTCCAATATTTGCGGCAATTGCGGCAGTTTTTGCAATTCAACCGTCTATTTACAGATCTTATTTAACAATATTGGAGCAAATACAGGCGAATGTGATTGGAGCTGCTTCTGCAGTTTGTTTTGGACTTATTTTTGGTACCCATCCCATCATTATTGGTTTTACCGCTGTTGTTGTCATCGCAGTCAACTTAAAATTACGTATTAATAATACAATTGGGCTTGCGCTTGTGACAGTAATTGCAATCATGGAAAATCCAGGAGATAATTTCGTTGAATATGCGCTTATACGCTTTGGTACAGTGTTACTTGGGGTATTCTCAGCATTTATTGTCAATCTTATTTTTATTCCGCCAAAGTATGAAACAAGATTGTATTATAAAATTGTAAGCACAACGGAAGAAATTATTAAATGGATTCGCATGAACCTTTATCACGCATCTGAGCACACATTGTTAAAAGAAGACATTGAAAAAATGAAAGACAATGTGGCTAAAATGAATCAAATCTTTGATTTTTACAAAGAAGAACGCACCTATTCAACCAAAAAACGTTTTGTTAAGTCACGCAAGCTCGTTTTATTTCGTCAAATGATTACCGTAACAACACAAGCTCTTACAACCTTGAAACTACTTCACCGAGTAGAAAATGATCTTCAAGTCATGCCGCAGCAATTTCAAGATTTAATCAAATCTGAAGTTGAGTGCTTGTTAATGTATCATGAGCAAGTATTATTAAAATTCATTGGGAAATTACGCGTACAGCCAACCACTACTGTACCAAACGAAGCCTGCGTTGGAAAACGAGCTTTAATCGATAAATTTATGCAGTATAAAATATACGATAATGATGAAGAGAATAAGGTTATTTATCATATCTTTCCTTTAATTTCTGTCATTATTGAGTATAGTGAAGAGTTAGAACATCTTGATAAGCTGATTGATACGTTCCAAAACTATCACAAAGATGATAACTCATTTGATATTAATCATCAGCGACAAGAAGATTAAAAACGCCACCTATTGTTAGACAATAGGTGGTGTTTTTAAATTGTATCAAGCTGCTGAACGTTAAAGAGCTGATAGTAATGACCTTTTTTCTTAATTAACTCCTCATGAGAACCCCGTTCGACTACTCTTCCATTTTCTAAAAGTACAATTTCATCCACATGAGTAATTGTAGATAAACGATGGGCTACAATGAAGGTCGTACGGTCTTTTGCCAGTTCAGCTAATGCTTCTTGAATATAGTGCTCACTTTCCAAATCTAGCGCTGAAGTGGCTTCATCAAAAATAAGAATAGCTGGATTTTTTAAAAATACGCGCGAAATGGAAATGCGCTGCTTCTGTCCCCCCGATAGCTTCATTCCCCGCTCTCCCACTTTTGTATCATATCCTTCAGGCAAATTCATAATAAAATCGTGTGCATTTGCGGCTTTTGCCGCAGCGATTACTTCTTCATCTGTCGCTCCTGGCTTTCCAAGCAGTATATTATTTTTAACCGTGTCACTAAACAACACCGTATCCTGCAGAACAATTCCAATCTTATCTCGCAGGCTGCGTACTTTATAGGTTTTGATATCAATGTCATCAATGAGAATTTTCCCCTCTGTCACATCGTAAAAGCGCGGAATTAAGCTGATAAGCGTGGATTTCCCTCCTCCGCTCATTCCAACAAACGCAACGGATTTTCCTTTTTCTACATCTAAATTAATATCATGAATCACAGGTTTTTCTTCTTCTTCATAAGCAAATGAAACGTGCTCAAACTGAACTTTTCCATGAAGCTCAGTGCATTCTTTTGCATCTTTTTTGTCTGTAATATCGTATTCTTCATCAATGAACTCAAACACCCGGTCCATAGATGCAACAGACTGCGTGAGCGTAGTCGATGAATTGACCAAGCGGCGAAGCGGATTATACAAGCGGTCAATGTAGGCAACAAATGCTACCATCGTTCCTACGCTAAGACTTTCTGTGATGACTTGATATCCAGCAAATGTAATCACGATTAAAGGTGCCAAATCGGTAATAGTATTCACTACTGCAAATGTTTTTGCATTCCAATTCGTATGATTGATTGCTTTTTGTAGAAAATTTGAATTTTGCTTATCAAATTGTTTCTGCTCATGAGGCTCAATAGCAAAGCTGCGAATAACAGAGATTCCTTGAACTCTTTCATGTAAGTGACCCTGCACTTCCGCTAAAGCCTGCGAACGGACTCTGGTTAAATGGCGCAGACGGCTGTAAAAATATTTTACAGAGAACGCATAAACCGGCAGCAAAATAATCGATACTAGTGTTAAAGGTACATTCATCGTAAACATAATCACAATGGCTATTACAATCGTCATCATATCAAGCCATACATTCATTAAGCCTGTGATAACAAAGTTTTTTGTTTGCTCTACATCATTGATGACTCGTGAAATCACTTCACCCGCTCGAGTATTTGCATAGTAACGTAAGCTAAGCTTTTGAATATGGCTAAACAGCTGATCCCGAATATCATATAATACTTTGCTCGATACCCACTGAGCATAATACTGCCTGTAATATTCAATGGGAGGCCTTAACACTAAAAATATAACAAACGAAATTCCCATAATCGTCACCATTTTATGAACTTTTTCAGCGGAAGACATGCCATGTCCATTTACGATATCGTCCAAAACATATTTCAAAAGCAGCGGAATTAATAAAGGAATAGCAAATTTAATAATACCAATTAATACAGTGCCGACAATTTGCCATTTATATGGCTGTACAAACTTCATGTAGCGTCTTATACTTCCCATAAAATCTCCCCTTTCTATCTATGAGGGCAAGCTTTCTTAGTATATGTACACGCGTCGATTTTTTAGTGCTTTTATCTCTTCTAAAAGATGGTGAGCATAACGCCAAAAAGAACATTATATCAAACAGTCAGCTTTAGACGGCCTAACATAATGTTCTCTAGATCATTCATCAAGAATGCCGATATGTTAAAAAGCGCTCATACCAAATGTCAATGAAATCTGGAGCAAACGGGCCTTTTCGCTGTCGAATCCAACCTTTTAACTCCTCTACGTGATTATGTAAAATACGGTCAATCACTTCTGGATAATTCATTTCTTTTCGATGCTTCTCATATTCATCTTCATCAAGAAGGGTGTATGTCATATCTGGGTAGACTTTGATATCTAAATCATAATCAATATATTTGAGCGCTTCATTGTCATCATAAATGAACGGCGAACTGATATTGCAGTAATAATAAATTCCATCTTCACGGATCATCCCAATGACGTTAAACCACTGCTGAGCATGAAAATAACAAATTGCAGGCTCTCTTGTGACCCATGTTCGTCCATCTGATTCTGTAACGACCGTGCGATCATTTCCTCCAATCACTAAGTTATTGGTTGCTTTTAATACGGTTGTCCGATCCCACACGCGATGAATATGTCCATTATGCTTGTAGCTGTGTATTTGAATTGTTTCTCCTTCCACCGGAATTCCCATCTCCAATACCTACTTTCATTTTAGCACTTAAAAAAATTCATATAACGTCTCCATTTGTCTTATGTTTATTATAACGGTTTCTCTCTCATTTTAACACAAATGTGCTAACCTTCTTGATTTCAAAAAAGTCACTTCCCCTACTTTTCCTTTGCTTGACAGCCTTAAAAAAGAGAGGAAGTGACCCATCAATGTTCATTAAGCAAGTGTAGAGCAAGCCCCTTCACTTTTATATGTACGAATAATGTCTTCGGTTTGTGCTTCAAACGTCAATTGAATCTCTTTTAATTTTAGCTTCATTTCACTAATTTCATCCTGCACAGAATGAAGTTTTGCTTCTTCATGAAGTTTTATTAGTTCACCTTCAATTTCCTGACAGCGCTCAATCTCAGACTGCAAAAACAGAAGTTGATCCATGGTCTCCAATTGTTGAGTCACTAGCTGATCAAATTTTTTCATACGATAGCTCCTCCCTATTTGCTTTAACCATACACGCGGCACTTCTGTTAACATTCTGTTTAGGTGATCCAGATTCCTTTGACGAGCTGTGTAAAGTTTCAAGAAGTTTTGTCATACTTTGTTGCTTTTTATATAAGAAAAAGCGAACTTAACATCGCCGTATGAAAGACGTTAAGTTCGCTTTTGATATTAACCTTGGTATTTACCAGAGTTTTGGTTTTTCTTTGCTTCAGCTTGTGCATTTTGTTGTCTCACTTCTTGAGCACTTGTTTCGCTAGCAAATTCAGTACCGAAGTTGTTTTTAGATGCTTGAGCATTTTGGCTTTTGTTTGCCGCTGCTTGAGCATTTTGTTGTTTCACTTCTTGTACATTTGTTTCGCTACCAAATTCAGTACCGAAGTTGTTTTTAGATGCTTGAGCATTTTGGTTTTTCACGTGTTGTGTGCTTGTACCAGATGCTGTTTTGTTTGTTTGTTTTGCCATTGTAATCACCTCCACGAAAATTAATATGCCCGGGAGGTAAATAGGGTATGCAAACTTTTTTCAGTATTTTAAAGCGCAAGCACAAAATACATTTACCTTACATTAAAAGTGAACGCCCTCCGTCAATAATAAGCGTTTGGCCGCAAATCATATTTGCTTGATCGGAGACTAAGAACATTACTGCATCTACCATGTCTTTTGGCTCCACCATACGACCAGCTGGAGTATGTTTGCGCGCATCATCTAACAGTTCATCACGATTTGGGAAATGCTTTAATGCTTCTGTATCCACAGCACCTCCAGATACAGCATTTACCACAATATTCTTTGGAGCAAGCTCCACTGCTAAATAGCGGGTCAATGCTTCTACAGCAGCTTTTGACACGCCTACTGTTGTATAATTTTCTAAATAGCGAATAGAACCAAGCGAACTGATGGTAACAATCTTTCCTCCGCCTACTTTTTCCATACGTTTAGCCGCTTCTTGTGCACAGAATAAATACCCTTTACTATTGATGTCCATTGTCCAATTCCAGTGAGTTTCTTCTAATTCCATAATAGGACGTAAAACCCCTGAAGCCGCATTACTTACAAATACGTCTAAGCGACCGAATGCTTCATCAATTTGTTCAAACATTTCTTTAATTTTTTCTACTTTTCCTACGTTTGCTTTAACAACTAATGCTTCTCTGCCTAATGCTTTGATTTCTTCCGCTACTTCCTGCGCTGCACTTTTGCTTCGTGCATAGTTTAATACAATATCGTATCCTTCTTTAGCCAGACGTAAGGCAATCTCTTTACCAATACCTCTGCTGCTTCCCGTAACTAGTGCTACCTTTTGTGACATGATGTCATCTCCCTTATGTATCATATTATCTTTACATTGTACTGATTTTATCGCATAAGAAACAAGTAATATAGGGAAAATAGATAAAACTTGATAAAATGAACGAGGTGAATAGAATGTATGTAGGTAGAGACATGACGGCTCTTTCAATGATTTCTAAAAGCGAGTGGAAAGACAGCGAGCTTGCGTTTTTCCATCACTCTTTACAGCAAATGACGCCGTATTTAAATGCTGAAGGACAAAGTATTCATCAGCAAATTATTAAAGAAATTGAAGCACGGGGCGGGTTACAGCGCCACGAAGCAGATTATACACACGGCACACATGTTTCATATGATTAAATAAAAGAAGCGCGGAGTTTATCCACGCTTCTTTTATTTAACAAGTAAATATTCTTTTAAGATTTTTTGATGGGAAACAGGAAATGCATATTGTTCTAAATCTTTTTCAGAAACCACTTTCAAATTTTTTAATGCACTGATATCACTTACAAGCTCTGCCTCATATACTGTGACGTTCCAGACGATATGAGAAAACACGTGCTGAATTGTGGTAAACGGCGCATTAATTTTAATATCAGCTCCGTACTCATTTTGAATAAATGCCTGAAGCTGCTGATGATCTGGCGCTATACTAAGATCTACTTCTATATTTGGAAATTCCCATAGGTTAGCTAAAAGTCCTTTGCTTGGACGCTTATGAATCAGATAATTTCCTTCACCGTCTTTAACCACCGCTGCAGCAAGCTGAAGAGCACGCGGCGCTTTTTTCTTTGATTTAACAGGAAGCTCATTTTGCACCCCTTCTTCAAAAGCGCGGCAATGTTCGCGAACTGGACATAACAAACAGGAAGGAGAAGTTGGTGTACAGACAATGGCACCCAGCTCCATCATGCCTTGATTGAAATAAGAAGGATTATCTTTTGAAATAATTTCATGCACGATTTCTTCAAACAGCTTTCTTGTTTTCGGTTTTGCAATATCATCCCAAACGGATAAAATGCGCGATAGCACACGCATGACATTTCCATCTACAGCAGGCTGCGGCACTCCGTATGCAATACTTAAAATGGCCCCTGTTGTATAAGGACCCACTCCTTTTAGTTTGGAGATTTCTGCTGGCGTATTTGGAACTTCTCCCCCGTATTGTTCGTGGACTTCTCGAACCGCGGTTTGCAAATTACGGGCGCGGGAATAATAGCCTAATCCTTCCCACGCTTTTAACACATCATCTTCATTCGCATAAGCTAAGTCTTTGATAGTGGGAAATTTGCTAATAAAATTATTAAAATAAGGAATAACCGTATCTACTCTTGTTTGTTGAAGCATAATTTCAGATACCCACACCTTGTAAGGGTCCTGATCTTGACGCCAAGGTAAAATGCGCTGTTCCTGTTCAAACCAAGAGATTAAGTCATTTTGAAATGCTCGAATATCAAAATTTTGTACAATATCTTTACTTTGTTTCACGTCATAGCCTCCGAGGTATTAACTATACATATACAATGTGTTGCTTTTTGAATCTTAGTAACTTTATGATAACCTTATAACAACTACAAATATGAATAGTAAAATGAATTGTTCAAATAATGAATAAAAACAGCCAATTTGCTGCGTTAATAATAAAACAAGATTTTTTGCTTTAAATCAAGCTTTCATGTTGAATTAGAATAATCTAAGATCGTCATCTTACAAAGGAGGAGTTCGCTCTGGATACTGGTACACACATTGCAATGGGAATCGCTCTGGGCGGCCTTGCAACATTAGACCCCACTGTATCTGCGAATACAGCCACAATGGATGCTGTGATGATTGGCGTAATGGCCGGGTCATTAGCACCTGATTTAGACACTGTTTTAAAGCTGCGAAACAATGCACAGTATATCCGCAATCACCGTGGAATTACACATTCTATCCCAGCTGTTATTTTATGGCCTTTGCTTATCGTGCTCATTCTTTCGCTTCTGCTGCCAGGAGCTAACTTGCTGCATCTATGGATGTGGACCTTTGCAGGCGTCATTATTCACGTTTTTGTTGATATCTTTAACGCTTATGGGACGCAGGCTTTACGGCCTTTCACAAATAAATGGATTGCGCTTGGCGTAATCAACACGTTTGATTACGTGATTTTCTCAGCTCACGTACTTGCGATTTTAATTTGGTTTATTGGAGCAGAGCCAGGACCAACATTTATTACGCTGTATGTGTTATTGGCGTTTTACTATGGACTGCGCTTTTATATGCGCCATCAAATCGCCAAAAAGCTTCGAAAACAGTTTCCTGATGTAATCAAGCTCAATATCTCCCCCACAATGCGTTTCACTCACTGGCACTTAGCCGTGACGACCGAAAAGTATTTTCATGTAGGAAGAGCAATCGGAGAAGAAATTTTCATTTATGATACGTTTGATAAAGTTCCAATTCCTGAATCGGCCGTAATCGAAGTAGCGAAAAAAGATGAAAACTTATCTGCTTTTCTTTCCTTTTCACCTATTTACAGATGGGAACTGGACGAATACAACGACCATATTGAAGTGCGCTTTATTGATTTACGCTACCGCAGCAAAGATTACTATCCATTTGTAGCCGTAGTCCAGCTTGATTACGACTTAAATATTATTTGTTCGTACACTGGTTGGATTTTCAGTGAGAAAAAATTGCGTAAAAAGCTTGATTACCTCCCGCACTAATCATAACAAGAACAAATATGAAACCCAAAAACGAACCGTCTTGAGAAGACGGTTCGTTTTTATTTAATGTTTTAAATAGTCATCGTTATTTAATAAATGCTGATATTTAGGGTTTTTAACCGCGATTTCATGAAGTTTGTCGCCGTAGCTGTTGATGTACATCGTAACAACCTTTTCCGTCGCTTCTTTCCCTTTATAATCATATCCTGCTTTTGCGTAAGACGACTCAAAATCTTCCCAGAAAAGTTCAACCCACGTGCGCGCTTGAGCGTATGAGAGCGAACTGTTTTTATTTAATAGCTGATTCGTTAATCTTTCAAATATATCGTTCATAAGAACACCTCGATTACCAAAATTCTTTATGAGTATGTTTGCACTTTTAACTTACACTATAAATGCGGAGTTATTCACTCCCTCATGTACTATATCATAACCGCAACGCTTTCTGTTGTAAAAGGAGAGGTATCGATGCGCAATAAAGCAAAAGATTTTCCAAACCAACATCATACTAAGTTTGAAGGCGAACCTCGAGCAAAAGCTGAATACGCTTCAAAACGTGCAAATGGAACAATTAACACGCACCCTCAAGAACGTATGCATGCTTCTAATGAGCGCGAAGAATAACCGCTTGCTTTGTTTATTTGTTTAAAAATAAAATGAATATAGAAATCAAACAAGCAGCACACTTCGTGCTGCTTGTTCGTCCCTTTATTTTTTCAACATGGAAATAGGCAATGCCTCTTCGTTTTGCGGTGAGCCAAGTCTAAACCCCCACGCAAAAACTCCGTTCATATAATCAATTTTAAAATATGAACCCGGATCTCCTTGAATTTCATATACTTCCCCTGCTTTAAACGTTTCAGGATCCAATAAATACGATCTAGCCATTGTTACTTTTCTTTCTAATACTGCATACTCATTGACCATGCCAAGCTGTTCAGCTTTTCGTGCTTTTTCTTGAAGAGACCCAATTTCTTGTTGAAGTTCATACGTCGTCATATCACTGTAACGTTTTTCAGACATGCTGTTTTCCCCCTTGGTTGCTTTCATTTTATTATAACAAAAGGTATAACTAAAGGGAGACTATGAAAAGGGAGTTTTGGGAATGAAAACAGTATTAATCACGGGCGGTGCGACGGGTCTTGGAAAAGAACTCGCAAAACTTTACGCAAAAGACTACAACGTCATTCTAGCTGGACGCAATCAACAGAAATTAACTGAGGCGCAGCATGAGCTGGGAGACAACGTATATACGATGTCTGTAGATATTACACAGCATGAAGAAGTAGGAAAATCTGTAGAAAAACTGCTGATGCAGCATTCAGTAGATATCCTTATCAACAATGCAGGCATTGGACATTTTGGTCCTTTGACAGATTATACAAAACAAGCAATCGATGAAGTCATCGATACAAATGTAAAAGGAACTATTTTTTTAACGCAAGCGCTTATGCCTCATCTCTTGACGAGACCTGATCCTAAAGTTATAAATATCATTTCAACTGCAGGACTTCGCGGAAAAGCCAATGAAAGCGTCTATGTGGCAAGCAAATTTGGCGTAAGGGGATTTACAGAAAGTTTAAAAGTGGAATACCAAGATACCAACCTTCATGTGATTGCGGCTTATATGGGAGGCATGAATACTCCTTTTTGGGATCACAACAACCATATTAAAGATAAAAGCCGCTTGCGCTCGGCTTCAGAAATTGCTGAGATTATTTATAAACAGCAGAATGACTCAGAAGACATTTTGTTTTAAAGAAAGAGTGAAACCTACGTTAACGTTAACCATGAAAAAATCCGAACGAGTTGGATTCTCCATCAAGAATCTCGATTCACCGTTCGGATTTCCCTTCAACTAACGTACTTTTTCCTCCACCTCTACTCCTCTTCAATAGAGTCTAGAAATGATTGAATTTGATCAATGGAGAATCCTTTTCTATAAAGAGCCTGCTTCATTTTTTGCTGATATTCCCAGCCTTCATATTTTGAAAAACGACGATGAGCTTTCATTCCTTGATATTGCAGAGCTTCCCAAACCTCATCACTTTCTTTTTCTGTATCCGTTCGCTGAAATGCTTCTTGAATAACAGGAAACGAATAGCCCTTCACTGCCAACGCTTGTTCCATTTTTTGTTTCATCATTACTTGAGATAATTTCTTGTATTTCCCTTTTAATTTTTCAATTAATTTCACAGCAGTTTGAATTTGCTGTTCTTCAGGGTATTCACATAAACTAAGGGTAATAATGGAATCAGAAATCCCCTTTTCTTTCAATTCTCTTTGAATCACATTTGGTCCTTTTGATGTCGTGTTCATCTGAGTTAACACAAATGCTTTTGCAAACTCTTCATCATTTAAATAACGGTGGCTGACTAATTTCTGAATAACTTGTTGAATAATAGTAGAGTTAATTTCTTTTTTCTTTAAATAATCATGTACCTCTTTTTCAGAGCGCATTCGATAAGATAAGTAAGTGATCGCTAAATTATAAGCTTTTTTCTCATCATCTGCGTACTGAATTTCCGTTAATTCAAATTCATCAAGCTCACGACCTTTTTTTAAGTCATATTTGATGAGGACATTTTCGTCAACGCCAAAGCCAAACTCTTCACCTTTACCGTAATCTAAATACACATTATAACGTTCACCGCTATTCTTTTGCGTTGTGATCTTTGTGACAACAGGCATACACCTTCACCTCATATTTCTTATTTAAATTGATGGCTGAAGAACCGCCAAACGTATCATACACATTTTTATTTATCTCAATAAAGGAGGAAGTTCGTATGAAAATTGTTATTGCTGGAGGAACTGGATTCGTAGGTAAAGCTTTAACAAAACATTTTTTAACACAAAAACATTATGTATATATTTTAACACGCAATGCAGACAAAGCTGCAAGAGATCCGAAACTTAAATATGTAGAGTGGATGCAAGAAAACAGCCAACCTGAAGAGCATGTAGAAGGAGCAGACGTTTTTATCAATTTAGCTGGCGTTTCACTTAACAGCGGCCGCTGGACGGACGAGCGCAAAAAAGCCATCGTGGAAAGTCGCCTTTCTTCTACTCAAGAAATCCTTCGCATTATGGCTGCCTTACCCGCAAAGCCGTCACTTTACGTAAATGCAAGCGCCGTTGGTTATTACGGAACATCAACGAAAGAAACGTTCACAGAAGCTTCTCCATCCACCGGCACAGACTTTTTAGCTGAAACGGTAAAAAAGTGGGAAAACGAGGCCCTAAAAGCTATGGAACTCAATATTCGTACTGTCTTAACAAGATTCGGCGTTATATTAGGAAAAGATGGCGGAGCACTTCCTTCTACGGCCCTTCCCTATAAATTATTTGCAGGAGGAACAGTCGGTTCCGGAGAACAGTGGATGTCTTGGGTACATCTTCAAGACGTCGTGAAGATCATTGATTATTGTATTCATACCGAACAAATAGAGGGATCTGTTAATGTAACGGCCCCCAACCCCATTCAAATGAAAGAGTTTGGAAAGACGATTGGAAAAGTATTGAATCGTCCTCACTGGATGCCCGTACCTAGCTTTGGCCTTCAGCTGCTGATGGGAGAAATGAGTATGATTATTTTAAAGGGACAGCGCGTTTTACCTGAAAAATTGATTCAACAGAATTACATTTTTACATATACTGTATTAGAAGATGCATTGCGAGATTTACTCTAGTTATTTTCTGTTATTTCCCTAAAACAGGTGACTAAGCTGCCGATAGATAGGAGTAACTTTATGAAAACCATTCTCTTGAAAAATGCAACGCTCTATCCTATTACGTCAAAGCCTATTTATAATAGTGATGTGCTCATTCAAGATGGAAAAATTGTTTTAATTGGGCCAAACTTGCAGCCACCTCTTCGAGTAGAAGTCATTGACTGCAAACAGCGTTATTTATTCCCTGGATTTATTGATGTTCATACACATCTAGGATTATATGATGAAGGAACCGGCTGGGCCGGGAATGATGCTAACGAAACCATTGAACCTATGACTCCACATATCCGAGCTTTTGACAGTGTACATCCTTTAGATCCTGGGTTTAAAGATGCCATTGAAGCGGGTATTACGTCTGTACACATTATGCCTGGAAGTGCAAATGTGATCGGAGGTACAACGTCCGTTATTAAAACAGCCGGAACAAGCATTTCTCAAATGTTGATTCAAGAGACAGCTGGACTTAAGATTGCGCTAGGAGAAAATCCAAAACGAATTCACAGCCATGGTAATAAAGAATCGATTACACGAATGGGTATTATGGGGATGTTGCGAGAAGCCTTTTATCATGCAAAAAGCAGTGACAATAAAAATGATTTGCGCATCAAACCGCTCATTCAAGCACTGAATAGAGAGATTCCCGTTCGAATTCATGCTCACCGAGCGGACGATATTCTATCAGCCCTGCGCTTAGCAGATGAATTTCATTTAGACGTTCGTATTGAACACTGTACAGAAGGCCATTTAATTGCTAAAGAGCTGGGTGGAAGAAATTTAAAAGTGAGCGTAGGACCAACTTTAACACGCCGCTCAAAGATTGAACTTAAGAATAAAACGTGGAAAACCTATCAAGCTCTTTGCAATGAAGGAGTAGAAGTTTCCATTACAACAGACCACCCTTATACACCTATTCAGTACTTAAATATTTGTGCATCCATTGCCGTACGTGAAGGACTCGAAGAACAAAAAGCATTAGAAGGCATCACGATTGCTGCTGCTCGGAATCTCCGTATTGATCATCGAATCGGCAGTATCGAAGCAGGAAAAGACGCCGATTTAGTGCTATGGAGCCACCATCCCTTTCACTACCTAGCAAAGCCTATTTTCACCATGATAGATGGTAAAATATTATTTAAAAAAATTAACATTTTACCTATTTTCTTTTTTATTTTTTTTAGTATGATACGTTTAGAAGCATGTGAATTTCACAAAAGCATAAACATCACACGTTGACTTTTTATGTTTGTTGACTTGTAATGGGAAGGCAAATGGTGCGCCACCAGGTAACTGGTTCTAGTGGGTTCGATTCCCACCCCGAAATTTTTTTAATTATTAAAAAATTTCGAGGGTGGGGACTTGATTGGAGTCTGTATATACCCTCGATCAGGAGGGAAAAGTTATGTTAAAAAAACGTGACCTAAATGACTGTCAATCTCTATACGAACTCATGGTACATCCTGATGTCTTCCCTTTTGTTCGTCATAAAGCCCATTCCTATGAAGAATTTTTATTTGTGACTAAACAAACGATGGAAGCAGAAGATCATGGAGAAATTATTTCTCGCACGATTTTAGATGAATGGGGTAACCCTATCGGCACCATTAATTTATTTGATGTACAGGACCAAGCTGGTTTTTTAGGCACTTGGCTTGGCAAACCGTTTCATGGAAAAGGATATAATCAAATTGCAAAAGAAGCGTTCTTTAATGAACTGTTCTTTGAGTTAAATATAGAGCGAATTTTTATGCGAATTCGTAAAATCAATATCAGGTCTATTAAGGCTGCCGAAAAACTGCCTTATGCAGTACTTGCGAATGAAACACACAAAGCTTTATACGATGAAATTAATCAACATGAAGACGTATATGATTTATACGAAATTCCAAAAGACTTGTATACATTATACTACCTGCGTCACGAACAAGACGTTCAAGAAGATCACCAGCTTAAAGAAGCGTAAGAGTCTCTCCGTTACACGGAGAGCTTTTTTTTATGATTAAAAACGAGAGATTCTGGAAAAAATAAGTAGCATGATCGAAAAACGTTAATTGGAGGTTTTTTTATGTCTGAAAAGAAACGAAAAGAAAACGCAAAAAATACGTTAAGTAGCGCTCAAGAAATCTATTACGGCCGCGAGTTTAAAAAAGCGGATCGTGCAGGCGGCTACACGAAAAAATAAGTGAGGCAAAACATCTCTATCCAACGCTTGATCATCCCAACGTCCTTTCTGTACACTGTGTATCGGAAGGACGTTTTATATTATGTAAAGATAATAACACGAAGATTCTATGCGTATGATTTACGTTTTTTTAATAATCTACTATATCCACAAAGTTTACCCACAATTATGTGGATAATGTGCATAACTTTATCGGATATGTATATTACCGCTTTCATAACTTGAAATGACAGTGGGTAATTTTTATGTAAATTTTCTGAAAAAATGTGAATAATGTGGATAAAGTTGTGAATATCCTATACAATTCAGCAGTTAACTTCTTGTTAACCTGTGGATATCTTCTTTAGCGCTTTCGTTTGTTTTAGTAGCATGAAAGCTTTTGATATATTATAAGTATAATAATAAAAGTAGGGGAACTTCCCCTACTTTTTTATGATTGGAAACAATATATCCACACTTGTTCCTTGATTTAACTGACTAGAAAATGTCATCTGCGCACGGTGAGCTTTAATAATCCGGTAGCTGACCATCAGCCCTAAACCTGTACCTTTTTCTTTTGTACTATAAAAAGGCTCGCCTATCTTCGCTAACCGTTCAGGAGGAATACCTTGCCCTTCATCAGCAAGCTGCAGCCAAAGGTGGTTTTCTTTTGCTTTGATAGTAATATGAATACCCCCTCCTTCAGGCATTGCTTCGATAGAGTTTTTAATAATATTAATAAATACTTGTTTTAACTGATTTTTATCTCCATATACCTGTGGTAACTGGTCGTCCCTTTCAAATATGAAAGCTACCTTTTTTTCCACTGCTTCAGGTTCAAGAAGCAAGCACACTTCTTGAACAAGCGCTTGCATATTAAAGGGTTCAACATTCATAACCTGAGGTTTTCCTAACATCAAAAATTCTTCTACGATTCCATTCATTCGTTCTAATTCAGTTTCCATGATATCTATATACAAAGCATCTTTGGGATTTTGTTCTTTTAATAAGTGAACAAAACCTTTTAAAGACGTCAAAGGATTTTTGATCTCGTGGGCAACTCCAGCTGCAAGTTCTCCTACAACGGCAAGCTTCTCAGAAGTTCTAAGCTTCTCTTCTGCTTTTTTACGCTCCGTAATATCTGTCGATACGCACAGCATTTGAATCACTTCCTGTTTTTCATTCATAATAGGAAGTTTTGCTGTTTCGACCCACCGCCGGTTTCCTTTCGAATCTTTAAACTGTTCTTCTAATACCATCCCTTTTTGCGTACAGTTTGAAAACGCTCCTTTATATAAAAGATCTGATTGAAGGTTGAACTGATATTTATCAATTGATTGTCCAATCAAGTCATCAGATTTTTCACCTAGCAGTATCGCAAAAGATTCATTAACAAGAATGAACTCCCTTTTTTGATTAACGGCATAAATATAGCTTGGATTAATGTCAATGACTTGTCTTAAAAACGTTTTTTGTTCCTGCAGCTGATTTTCTTTTTGCTGTAAATTTGCTTTAGAATGGCGTATATAGCTAATCATTTCATTAAACTGTTTAGATAAAGTACCGATTTCGCCCCGCTCAATTTCTCGTTCTGGAATTTTTTGATTAAAATTCCCGTGCGCTACTTGTCCCGCCAATTCGTATAGTTTACGAATTGGATTCACAATTTGCCTTGCATATAACGCAGTAAAAAAAGAAAGCAGTAAAATTGTAATACCTGAAACGGTCCAAAGCGTTTTTTCAAACGTTTCATAAGGCCTGTAAATTTCTTCAACGGGTAATTCAGCAACAATTCCCCAGTCCAAAACAGGAATATATTCGAAAGACGCAAAGAAATACTTACCTTCGGTGTTCACAACGCGCTGATATCCTGATTTATGATTCATCGTTTCCTGGACGATTTCATTTTCCCTGGCATTTTCACCGATTCTCTGTTTCTCAGGGTGTGAAATAATTCTACCATTGCGGTCTACAATAAACGTATAGCCGTTCTCTCCTATATCGAACGTTTGAAAAATGGATTGAAAGCTTTTATTTTCTTCAATGCGCAGCGCTAAATTTATAACTTTTTTTACATTTTGCTGCTCATCCAAAATAGGAATCGCCATCACCACAATGTAATGCTTTGTGTCTGCTGAAACGACATCGCTTAAATATATTTTTTTAGTTCGCAGCGCTTCTTGAAAATATTTTCTTTTACTTAAGTTCACGTGCTTCATATTCTTTAAATCATCTGGGTAATAATGCTCCACATACCCTTTTGTATTAAAAATGGTTCCGCTATCGATATACGGTGAAATATTAACTATTTTCTGCAGTTCTTTGTCTATCTCTTGTTCATCATCCGATAAAAAAATAGGATCTTGCTGTACCTCGTCGCCCAAGCTCCAAATATCTTTAATCACGACGTTAATTTGCTCTTTCATTCTCTTGACGGTTTTATCAGTTACCTGTCGATATTGATCTTGAGAAATATTAGGCAGCATCACTCTTGAAACTATAAACATTAGCGTCAGTACGGTACAAATAAGAAGCACATTAATCGTGAAGATTTTCCAAAACGTATGAGATTTAAACCATTTCATGTTTGTTCACCTTAATCTAATGAAGTCTACCTCCATTGTACTGTAAAATGAAAACTTTTCCATGTAAATGATAGAATTCCACCTTTAGACATAGAAGAAAAGCATTGGGTTCTACATTACGACCAGAAAACTATGAGCTTTTTCACTGTGTTTTAAACATTTTTTTAGGGTTCTTATATAAACTTTGCTTCCTGCATTTTCTTCATGCAGTAGAAATCCATTATTTATCCTCCAATAAAAAGACCCCATCACGAAATGATGAGGTCGTCAATTTACTATTTCTTTTTCCTTCTAGCCCAGTAAAAACCAAATAAGAGAATAAACCAAACGGGTGTCAACAATAAGGCTGGGCGCGTCGCATCAGAAAACAGCATAATAATAAGAATCACTGCAAATAACGCTAGCACAACATAGTTTATAAATGGTGTTAACGGTGCTTTGAATGTTGATGCTGCATGCAGCTGCGGACGCGTTTTTTTATATCTTAGATGGCAAATCAAAATGATACTCCACACCCAAATAAAACAAATAGCGCTAATGGTTGTTACGATGCCAAAAGCTTGGTCTGGTATCAGTTTGCTTAACAAAGCTCCCGCTGAGATAACCAGCGTAGATACAAACAATCCGCTGCTTGGTACGTGGTTTTTGTTCAGTTTTGCAAACGTAGATGGTCCTTGGTCATTTTTACTTAAATTATATAAGATACGGCTTGTTGAAAACATTCCGCTATTACAAGCAGAAGCGGCTGAAGTTAATACAACAAAATTAATAATTCCAGCAGCAAGCGGAATTCCGACTAAACTAAAGGTTTTAACAAATGGGCTTTCTGCCGCATTTAATTCCATCCACGGGTTAATAAATAAAAGGACGATAAGCGCTCCAACATAGAAAAATAAGATTCGCAGCGGAATTTTATTAATGGCCGATGGAATATTTTTTTGGGGATTTGATGTTTCCGCTGCCGATACCCCTACCAATTCAACCCCGACGTATGCGAAAATAACCATTTGGAATGAAAGTAAGAAACCTGAAACCCCGTTCGGAAACAGTCCTCCATGATTCCAAAGATTTTGAACCGTAACCGATCCTGCATCCGTTTTAAATCCGATTACCAGTAAAATAACGCCAATCACAATTAACGCAAGAATCGTAATAACCTTTATTAAAGCAAACCAAAACTCTAATTCTCCAAATAATTTTACGGTTAATAAGTTAAGCCCTAATAAAATAATCACACAAATAAGTGCAGGAATCCACTGAGGGAGATTGAACCAATATTTCACATATACGCCAACGGCAATCACGTCAGCCATAGCTGTCATGATCCAGCAAAACCAGTACGTCCATCCTGTGACAAATGAAGCCCATGGTCCAAGATACTCTTCAGCAATATCTGTTAACGATTGATAACCTGCTTTAGACAGCAGTAGTTCTCCTAGCGCTCTCATCACAAAGAAAAGCGCAATACCCACAATTAAATAAGCAAAGATGATAGAGGGACCTGCAAGCTGTATTGCTTTACCAGAACCTAAAAATAATCCCGTCCCAATGGTTCCTCCAATCGCGATTAGCTGAACATGACGATTGGATAAATCCCTCTTTAATTCTCGTTGTTCCAACTCTAACTCCTCCTAACAATAAAACCTTTGATACAATCGTGCGGACTACAAAATAAAGTCCAATAAAAAAAGAGATTGGATGCGCTCCAATCTCATGGTCATAAGAATAACAAATATTATGGTACATACTAACAATTAGTAACATGCCAAATAAATATCCGGTACTCTTCTGTCCTTTTGCCTGAGATTGTGAACCCTTCGGCGTCGCGAAACTATCGCGATCTCTCCAGAAGCTGCTCCTGCTATAGTGTGATCCATAGCAATCATAGCTTTCTACGTATTAAATTTTTCAGTCAATAGAATGACTGTCGAATAGTTGTTTATTCTAATACCAGTTGGATGCTTTGTCAATAAGAAAAATTATTTTCATTTATTTTCCTTCTTTGAAAGAAGACACTACATAAAAACCTTGTTCTTTTATTTGTGATAAAAATCATCCTATCACAAACAAAAAAAAAGCAGAATCAAATCTGCCCTTTACTCTTTTTCTATTCATTTCTTTAACGTCAAACTCACCACATTCTCCACATGCGCCGTATGAGGGAACATATCAACAGGCTGAATGTAATCAACATGATAAGCCTTCGACAGCTGCTGCACATCTTTCGCTAATGTGGATGGATTACAAGAAACGTAAACCACTTTCTTTGGCTTCACTTGTAAAATTGTTTTTAGAAGCTTGTCATCACAGCCTGTTCGCGGAGGGTCAACGACGATTACGTCTGGCTTCCAGCCTTCTTTTACCCACTGCGGCATCCATTTTTCAGCTGGACCCGTCACATATGTGGCATGTTCAAATCCATGGTCTTTGGCATTTTTTCGCGCGTCTACAACGGATTCTTCAATCGTGTCCATTCCGCGAATTTCTTTGGCATCTTTAGCAAGCCATAAGCCAATTGTCCCTACTCCGCAGTATGCATCTACAATTTTTTCACTGCCCGTTAGCGCAGCTGCTTTTTTTACTTCGTCATATAGCTTCACCGTTTGAAGAGGATTCAACTGGAAAAATGCACGCGCTGAAAGTTCGAATGAGATATCACCTAACGTTTCTTGAATCACTGATTTTCCAGCGAGCGTAAACGTTTCGTCTCCAAAGATAAGCGATGTTTTTTGGCCGTTTACGTTTTGTACGAGCGATTTCACTTCCGGCAGGCGGCGCTGAATTTCTTTCATCAGCAGCTCTTTTTTCGGAATTTCTTTTTTAGCCGTAATCAAGACAATTTGAACTTCACCCGTTTCAAATCCTACTCGAGATACAATGGTACGCACAATTCCACGGCGTTTACGCTCATTGTAGATAGGGATTTGAAGGTCTTGTAAAATTCGTTTTATTTCTTTTGTCACGTGATTTGTGGCTTTATGCTGAATGGGACAGTTTTCAATATCAATCAAGCGGTGAGAATTCAGTCCGTACAAACCAGCAATGACTTTTTGTTTGTCCACGCCGACTTGAAACTGAGATTTATTACGATAGCGCCACGGATCTTCCATGCCAATCGTTTGGCGTGTTTTTTCTTCTACTTTTTTTAATGAACTGTGACGTTCGAACGCTTGCAGAACGATATCGCGCTTGGATTCTAGCTGACCTTCATAGGATAAGTGCTGAAGCTGGCAACCTCCGCACTGGTCGTAAATAGGACAGGGTGCTTCTACGCGATGAGGAGATTTTTTGCGAATTCGCTTGATTTTCCCTTCGGCAAACTTATGCTGAACGTTTGTTGCTTCTACAACTACTTCTTCATTCGGTAATGCTCCCGGCACGAAGACGACTTGGCGCTTAAAATATCCTACGCCTTCTCCATTAATACCGAGTCTTTTTATAGTCAACGGAAACGTTTGTCCTTTTTGAACTTTCATTTCAGTTTTTGGTTTATTCATGAGACCAACTCCGATTAGTTTAAATTCTTTATATAGTTATTAACGGTCTTTAGCTGCTTAAAACCTATTAGACCGTATCGCTTTAAAAAAGACATCAACGCATATTATAACACTTCAACAGCAAAAAACCGACAGAAGAAACATTCCCGTCGGTTTTTATCTTTATTTCGTTTTAGAAGGACTTTTCTTCATTTGTTTGCGTTCGTTCATTAAATCATCAATACTTTTAAACGTATAGCCCTGCTTTTTTAAATCCACAATCGCTTGATCTAACGCATCTGCGTTATCTTTTGAAACGGTATGCAAAAGCATAATCGCACCTGGATGTATTTGAGCCATCATATTGTCGTATGAGTAGCGCCAGCCTTTTTGTTCATTCACTTTCCAGTCAACGAATGCAAGTGACCAAAATACATTCGTATAGCCTTCTTGCTTTGAAAGAGCTAGCGTTCGCTCGCTAAATACACCTCTAGGTGAGCGAAGATACTTCATTTCATCACGACCCGTAATATTCTTGTATTCATCTTTTACTTTTTGCAGTTCCTCTTTAAAACGCGCATCATCCACTTGAGTTAAGTCAGGGTGATGCCATGAATGATTGCCGACAATATGCCCTTCTTTTACCATTCTCTTAATTAGCTTAGGCTCTTCTTTTAAATAGTGTCCTGTTACAAAGAACGTGGCAGGAACCTTTCTTTTTTTGAGCACGTCTAATACCTGCGGTGTATAACCATTTTCATAACCGTTATCAAACGTTAAATAAATATCTTTTTTAGTTGTATCTCCGAGGTAAAACGCATCATACTTAGCAAGAATTTGTTCATAAGCTGTACCTGCAGATGCGGGCTTGTGATTTTTACTTTTTTGAAATCCCCAGCTGATCGGAGTGTTTGGATACATTTGTGCTTCAACAGATGCTATGCCTGTTGACATCACAAATAAAAAAACGAGAAAAAAGGTGAATCGGCGCATAAGAAGCTCCTTTCGGAAGTCATTTTACGCTTAGTATCCACTCAATTTTCTCGTTCATGAACGTTACTTTTTACCATACGCTTTGGACGTATGTTTATTTAAATACCGGTTCTTTAAATTGCTCAAGCTTTTCAAATGAAGACTTGTCTACATCTGCATGCAAGCTGTTTCCGTGTGAATCCATCGTCACTACAGCTGTAAAGCCTTCTACTTTTAAATGCCACATTGCTTCAGGAATACCGAACTGCATCAAATCAACGCCTTCTACGCTCTTGATACAGTCAGCATAGTACTGTGCAGCTCCGCCGATCGCATTTAAATATACGCCGCCGTGCTCTTGAAGAGCAGCAAGCGTTTTAGGACCCATACCGCCTTTACCGATAACCGCGCGGATACCAAATTTCTTCATAATATCTCCTTGGTACGGTTCTTCACGGATACTTGTTGTTGGTCCTGCAGCGGTTACGTGCCATTTTTCGTCTTCATCTTTTAACATAACCGGACCACAGTGATAAATGATTTGTCCATTTAAATCAATTGGCGCATCGTGATCTGTTAAATGCTTATGAATAGCGTCGCGTCCTGTGTACATCATACCGTTGATGCGCACCACGTCGCCAACTTTTAATTCACGAATTTGCTCTTCTGTAATAGGTGCTTGTAATACAACTTCTTTTGTTTCATCCGCATTTTGCTTCTCTTCGGCGCCTGCATTTTTATTAAAATCTACTTCTTCGCCTTCTTGATACAGCCACTCTTGAACGCTTCCTGTATCAGCATTGATTTTAATACCTAAGCGACGGTAAGCCCAGCAGTTATACGCAACTGACACGTAGAAGCTAGCAGGAATACGATTGATTACGCCGACTTTACAGCCAAGTAATGTCGTTTCTCCACCAAAACCCATCGTACCGATTCCTAACTTATTAGCATTTTCCATTACATACTCTTCTAATTCTTTCAGCTGAGCATTTGGATTTTCATCATCTAAGTTTCGGAACAGCTGCTCTTTTGCTAATTCATAGCCTGTTGTACGGTCGCCACCGATTCCAACACCAATGACGCCGGCACTACAGCCTTGACCTTGTGCTTGATACACAGAGTGCATCACACATTTACGAATGCCGTCTAAATCACGGCCAGCTCGACCTAAACCTTCTACTTCACAAGGCAGGCTGTACTGAATGTTTTTATTTTCACAGCCGCCGCCTTTTAGAATAAGACGCGCATCAATATAGTCATTTTCCCACTGCTCAAACTTAATAACCGGCGTGCCGCCGCCTAAATTATTACCGCTGTTTTCTCCCGTTAACGAATCTACGGAGTTAGGGCGAAGCTTTCCGTGCTTTGTTGCTTCTTCAATTGCCCAATAAATCGCTTCTTTAATTTGAAGCTGATTCACTCCTACAGGGGTTTTAATTTTAAATGTTGGCATACCCGTATCTTGACAAATTGGCGATAAATTATCATCCGCCATTTTAATATTATTGGTAATGGTCGCTAAAGACATTGCTGCACGAGTTCCTGCATTTTCACGCGCTTTTGCCTTTGCGATAGCACGTCGAACGTCTTTTGGCAATTTTGTAGATGTTTCAACAATTAAATCGTACATGCTTTGTTTTAAAGCTTCAATCATCACTTAATTCCTCCCATATCCCGCTAATGTATGTATTTATCTATCTGTCGTACAACTTTCAAAATTTATTATACTCCTTCAAAAATTGTTTCGAAAGACCTTTATAGGAGGATTTCCACTTCAAGCAAAAAAGCGCTAGTTTTTCTAGCGCTTTTTTCTTTGTTCATTCTTTATCTTTTTTAAACTGCTCACATTTTGCTTCGAGGTCATCAATCATTGTAATCAAACGGTCAATGTCTTCTAGGTCTGTGTTTTCAGGCTCCATAGAGTCTAATACGTGTACAAACATATTTAAACGATCTTTTAAATAACGTACTTGTGAATCTTTATCTCGAACGGCGTTTCCCATTTTAAACCCTCCTGATATAGCTTTTCATTCGTATTTCTTTATATCCTAACGAATACTTTCATATTTGACAACTAAAAGCAATAAAATCCATAATAGTCACTGGTGTCCGTTTTGAATGAGACGTATAATTTAGTCTAGCAGGACGGACCGTGAGATGTTTTCATCATCATTTCACTTTACGGAAAAATAAAAGGAGTTTTTTTATGGCCACTTTACAACGAATTACCCCGGAGTTCGATCCGTGGGAAGCGTATTTAGATATGAAACAATATGGCAAACCCACGCTTACAAACGTTGAATTTACCACAACGACGCTTTGTAATATGCGATGTGAGCACTGCGCAGTTGGATATACGCTGCAGCCAAAAGATCCAAACGCACTGCCGCTTGATTTAATTTTAAAACGTCTCGATGAAATTCCAACTCTTCGAGCGTTAAGCATTACGGGCGGAGAGCCGATGATGTCTCTATCTTCTGTGAAAAATTATGTGGTGCCTTTATTAAAGTATGCACATGAACGAGGTGTCCGTACACAGATTAATTCAAATTTAACATTAGATCTTGCTCGTTACGAACAAATCATTCCTTATTTAGATGTTTTACATATTTCTCACAACTGGGGAACGATGGATGACTTTGTGGAAGCTGGCTTTGCAATGATGGAGCGAAAGCCTACTTATGAGCAGCGCGCCAAATATTTCGACCGTATGATTGAAAACAGCCGCGCGCTTGTAAAAGCAGGTGTAACGGTATCAGCTGAAACGATGTTAAATAAACGTACGCTTCCTCATATGGAAAAAATTCATCGTCAAATTGTGGATGAAATGCTTTGTCAGCGTCACGAAGTACACCCTATGTATCCAAGTGACTTTGCCAGCACTTTAGAAACATTATCTCTTCCTGAAATGCGTCAAGCTATTCATCACCTTCTTGATATTCGAGATGAAAATGTGTGGATGCTATTCGGCACGTTACCGTTTTATGCATGCAGTAATAACGAGGAAGACTTAACGCTTTTACAGCGCTTGTATAGCAGTAAAAATGTAACCGTTCGAAACGATCCAGACGGGCGTTCTCGCCTAAATGTAAATATTTTCGACGGAGATATCATCGTAACTGATTTTGGTGATACGCCTCCTCTTGGCAACATTCAAGATACAAAACTTACAGACGCTTTTGATACGTGGCAACAAAGCACGATTTCTAAAGAACTTAGCTGCCATTGTTCAGCAGTGTCGTGTTTGGGACCTAATATTTTGGTGAAAAACAGCTATTATCAAGGTACTGATTTCAGCAAACTCCAAGCGAACATTACAAAATAACAAAAAGAGATTCCATCGTGGGAATCTCTTTTTTTGTTATCTCGGCTGATCGTAAGCCCCAAAACTTAAGGAGACATAATCTTGTACTGGAATCCATGCTCCAATTCCTTGAGACGTTACATTTCTCACCACAATTGAACGCTTGCTGCCTTTTACCGTTACATACACTTCTCCATACGTCACTTTTCCCTTTTCACTTACGGCAGGCGTGTACGCATAGAGATAACCTACTTTTTTGGGAGCTACGTTATACACCTGGTCTTTTTTCGTTCCGGCACCTACAAACGTTTGAAATGATAAAGTGAGCTTTGTTTTTTTAGCTGCTTCAATTAGCATCATTTGTTTAACATGATCAGGCTGGGGCACTTTTGCTGTTAATCCGCCTTTTACATGGCTTTGATTTTCCTGACTGTACATCATTTTGTACTGAGTTTTTCCTGCTCTGTTATCATAATGATTCGTATTGATTCGCTGGTGCTGCCAGTTAACGTTTGTTTCTGTTGATTCATAATTTAACGGCCACTGTCCTAAAAAAATGGTTGCTCTGAACCCAATTGCCCATGGAGTTTTAGAAATGTTTGATTCATTTAATATACGAATTAAATCAGGGTTTTCAATTTTTACATTTGACGTTTCAATGAGCTCTTTTGTGAACTCACTCGGCTGCAAATAAGGCGTGTCTTGACTAGCATTTGGATACGTATTTTCTTTTGAAATATTTAAAGCTGAAGAAGGCACGTTGATGGTAGGCTGAGCTGTTTTAGCAATGGCGATCTTCGTTGAACATGAAAATGAAATAATGATGGTAAACACAAATAAAAGCAATTTACGTAACATCTAGAAACTCCTTTCAACATCGTTAATGAATGCAACCATAGTTTTTTCAAACATCCCCTGTTTTATCCTGAATACCAAAAGGGAAATTCTTCTATTCACCTACAAAAAAGAAACGTCCACATAAAGTGAACGTTTCTTTTTTAAATAAGATAAAAACCAATTCCCATAATAATATAAGCGCCTAAAAGAGTTGCACCTTCGAACCAGTTTGTATCTCCGTCGTTAGAAATGGCAATCGTTAAAAATACGGCTGTTACCATCGCAATCAACTCCGGCCACGTAAAAACAAGAGACATTTGATTTTCGAACATCAGCGACACTAACACTAGTATCGGTGCTACAAACATCGCTACTTGTAAAGTCGAGCCAACAGCAATTTCAACTGCTACACCCATGCGATTTTTAACAGCCATAATAATTGCGGAAGCATGCTCTGCCGCGTTCCCAACAATCGCTACAATGATGACCCCGATGAACAGCTCACTCCAGCCAAAGCTTTCCGAGACAATTTCGATTGTACTTACCAAGCTTTCGGATACGTAAGCTACAGCTAACGTAGACAAAAAGAGAACCGCAATCGCTTTCCACATTGACCACTCTGGCTCCTCATGTTCTTCCACTTCTTCACTTTTATGCTGATACACGCCTCGATGCGTTACTAGCTTAAAAAATAACGCCGCTAAGTACAAGATGATGAGAATAATGGAGATTCCAACACTTAGGGACATGGTCTTCGCTTCGTCCATTTCGCTAGCAAACACTTCAGGAATAACAAACGCAACAATAACGGCAAAGATCAATAATCCAGAATTATGTCTTGCATCATAGACGTTAAATTCTTGACGCTTAAATTTAAGTCCCCCGATAAAGAATGAAAGACCCCCTACAAGAAGAAGATTTCCTAATACAGAACCGGTTAACGATGCAAGCACTACGGCTGTAAGGCCTTCTTTTAGAGCAAAAATAGAAATAATTAATTCTACAGCGTTACCAAACGTGGCATTTAATAGACCGCCTATTCGAGGACCAGCTACAACAGCTAAGCTCTCTGTTGCTCTTCCCATAAAAGCTGCGAGGGCAATGATTGTTAAACAGTAAATAATAAACATAAGAACATCTGACCAGTGCATCATGTGCCCAATAACAGATAGCGGCACCCCAAGAATAACCGCTATAAGAAAAATCCGATTGATCATCGATATGTACACCCACCTTATTCATTTTTTGACAACAAAATCAATCATATCAAATTAATAGAATTTGTATAGACTCACCGTCAATGTTAGTATTTTTAACCTATTTTTATAAATGATAAACCCCTAATTGATTTTTGATTAAGATATTTAAAAATCAGCCAAACTACCAAGGATAATGAGATAGAATGAGGAGTGAAAAAATGAGTAATGATGTAAAAAATCAAATTTTATCCGTACTGGATGACTATACAATCGGAACGTTAGCTACGATTCAAGATGGAAAACCTTATTCACGCTTTATGATGTTTTTTCATGAAGATCTTGTGCTCTACACCGCCACCAATAAAGATACCCATAAAGTCGAAGAACTAGAAAAAAACCCTTACGTTCATATTTTGTTAGGCTATGATGGGCAAGGTTGGAGTGATCCGTATGTAGAGGTAGAAGCCAAAGTAAATGTAGAAACAAACGAAGAGTTAAAAAAGAAATTTTGGAATGAAAAGTTAAAAGAGTGGATTAAAAGTCCAGATGATCCAAATTATTTGCTTCTTCAGCTGACCCCTGAACGCATGCGCTATTTTGATAAAGCCGGAAGCAAACCAAAAGAAATATAAAAGTGGACAATGTCCACTTTTATTTTATTTCGAAGGTTTCTGTCACTTTTATACTGTCAATAACCGACTGTAGCATCGAACAATTTTTTCGAGCTAGCTCAATTGATTTTTCAATTTTATCTAATGGAAGGTCTTCTCCTGTGATGATATAGTGCAAATGAATTTTTTCGATTCGCCCCGCTTTTTCATCATTGCGCGTCACATCAGCTTGGATGCGTAGATCTGAAAAAGAGATTCTTTTTTTCTCTAGAATCTTTCTTAACACGCCTCCGCTGCACACGGCAATGGACGATGTCATTAACTGATAAGGACGAAAGCCATGCTCTTCATCTCCGGCGATATGCAGCTCTCCGTAAGGAAGATTTGTCGTAAAACCCTCTTCTTTTTTCATGTTAAATTCCATTTTCTTCACTCCTTTACTTCATTATAAACCGCTTTTTATATAACCAACTACTCTCACTATGGATTACTTGTTACACTGCGGTTTTATTTCCGGGCACCATCACAATAAAAAAATCCGAACGAATTTAATTCTTGATCAAGAATTAAATTCGTTCGGATTTTCCTTCAACTAACATACTTTTGTCCTAGCCTTTTTTATGCCGCCATGTTAAATTAATTTTCCAGCGCGAATATCATCCGTCATTCCTTCGTAAGGCGCTTGAGCGATAACTTCCTCATTGTTCGCTCCGACATTTTTGATAAACGTAATATCAGCAAATTCCGGAACAACATATTTTGGATATGTTTCGTATTTTTCACGGGATTCGTGCATTAAATCAAGATAATCATTTTGATAGCACACGGTAATTTCAGGATGTTCATGTACCCATTTTGGAAAGAAAATAATGCCGTGCATGCGTTTTTCATCAGGCATAAAGTTCAAAGATACATCTGTGCCCGTTGGTTCAGTCCAGGATACTTTATATACACCTTCTGTTAATTTCACAATATCTACTTTCTGGTCACGAACCCATCGTCCTGCCACCATTCCGCTATGAATACGGTAATCGATTGTATTTTCGTTTTTAATATAGATTTCATATTCCCATCCGTTTTCGTATGTGTAAATCATATGATTCCCAATAAATTTTTCCATGTTTATACCTCTCCTTTAATTTGATTTATAAAACTTCATATATGTCTAGCACAACGCTGTCTGGGTTTCTTACAGCAGCGCCTATAAAAATGCGGTCCTGTAACCACTTATACTTTGCACTTCCAGTTTCAAAGACAGGAATCGTACGAAAGTAAACGTGCTCTGGAGGTACAATTTCACCTTCAGCAGCCTGTTCTCTAAATTCTTTACTAACCTGACGTATTCCGTTGTTTTCAATGTAGATAAGTTCATCATCTTCTGTGTGAATCACATAACGAGCAGATAAATCGACGCGGCCATCCCAACGAATAATTTGAGAATCTGCTCCGCTTGGAAGGATTAAGCCTTTTATCTTTCCATTTGCAGTACCTGACTTAATGGGGATAAACTGTTTTTTCCCTAACCCTGTATGACCAATGACAATCGGGGTACCAACATTAATTGTGAATGTCGCTATTTTCTTTAACCCTGGTTCTATCATAGCAATCACCTCTTAATTGTAAACAAAAACATGTAACTATTTACATATTTTATTCTACTCCCCTTACATAAAGATGTCAAATGGACAGCACGGCCTGTTTATATCCTTGTCAATAAAGCGTTTTCCTTGTACGATTAAACAGTTGGATTGACAAAATATAGATAAAAAGAGGTTAAATGCTATGGGTGCTACTCATCAACAACGTTTCTGGATTTTAGTTAGCCTTGTCGCCATTTCTGGATTCAGCCAAGGCATGCTGCTGCCTTTAATTGCTATTATTTTTGAGAAAGACGGTCTTTCTTCTACTATAAACGGATTAAACGCAACGGGATTGTACCTAGGCATTTTATTTATTTCTCCTTTCATGGAAGGGCCGCTTCGCAGATACGGATATAAACCAATTATCGCAGCAGGCGGACTTTTAGTTATTGTATCTTTAGCTTTGTTTCCCTTGTGGAAATCTGTTGTTTTTTGGTTTGTGCTCCGTTTATTTATTGGAATAGGAGACCACGCGCTGCACTTTGGTACTCAAACGTGGATTACATCGTCTTCACCTGCTGATAAACGAGGTCGAAACATTTCATTGTACGGGCTTTTTTTCGGTATTGGTTTTGCTGTTGGTCCTTTAATGACGCCGTTAATTGAAATTAATCAAGCGCTTCCTTTTATGATTTCTTCAGCTCTCTGCCTCATAACGTGGGTGTTTTTATTTTTGATAAAAAATGAATTTCCCCTACAGGAAGTGGAGGTTAATTCATTAAAAGAAACGGCTAAACGATTTTCTAAGGCGGCTAAGTATGCTTGGATTGCTTTTTTGCCGCCTTTTGGATATGGATTTTTAGAATCATCACTGAACGGAAGCTTTCCTGTATATGGCTTACGAATTGGTTTGCAAGTAGAGTTTATTTCACTCCTCTTGACTTCCTTTGCAGTTGGAGCTATTGTATTTCAGCTTCCTCTCGGAATACTGAGCGATAAATTTGGACGGAAATTGGTATTAGGATGGATTTTATCAATTGGAGCCGTTACGTTTTTTACAGCAAGCCTCTTGGAAGAGACCGCTATTCCATTAGTAGCTTGTTTATTTATAGCTGGCATGGTTGTAGGCTCGACGTTTAGTTTAGGAATCAGCTATATGACGGATTTGATTCCTGCTCGTCTACTGCCTACAGGTAATTTACTATGCGGCATTGCTTTTAGTATCGGAAGCCTTGCCGGCCCTTACATAGGCGGTACTTTTATTCAGTTCTTTCATCATGTCAGCTTTTTTAATATTATTAGCGGGATGCTTGGCTTTATTTTTATCATTCTTTTTGTATTCGGACAAAAAATGCCTATGCAGCAAAAAACAAGCGAGAACCTATAGGTTCTCGCTTGTTTTTTAAACTTTTAGCGTTCGATGCTGAAGAGCTGATTTTTCAATTTGTATCGTGGTATGCTCAATGCCGCAGTGATCATGTACTAAATCGATGGCTTTTTGCAAAATTTGCTGACAATCTTTTTCATCTTCTACGCGCATATGACAGCTCAATGAGTCCAGTCCTGAAGTAATGGTCCAAATGTGTAAATCATGCACATCTTTGACTCCTTCAATGTTTTCAAGAAGGTTTTTTATTTCACTGTGATCTACCCCTTCAGGAGAGCCTTCCATCAAAATATGAACGCTATGAGCAAGCACGCCCCAAGCGCTTTTTAAAATTAATACAGACACAACTACAGAAATAATAGGATCAGCAATATACCATCCAAACAGCATCATAAGAAGTCCCGCTACAATAGCTCCAATAGATCCTAAAGCATCTCCCAATACGTGTAAGTAAGCGCTGCGTAAATTTACGTTTCCTTTTACATCGCCTTGTCTCATAAGTGACCAGGCGCTGATTAAATTAGCGAGTAAACCAACAGTAGCAATCAGCATCATGCTGCCGCTTGCTACAGACTGCGGCTCTAGTACGCGCTGATAGGCTTCATAAATGATAAACCCTGCTATTACAAACAGTGCCACTCCGTTAAAAAGAGCCGCTAATATTTCAAAACGATAATAACCGTACGTTTTTTTAGCCGATGCAGCTCGGTTAGCAAACCATATCGCTACTAGGCTAAGAGCAAGTGAGCTTGTATCAGACAGCATGTGTCCGCTATCGGATAATAACGCTAAGCTATTTGTAAAAAGCCCTCCAACAAACTCAAGAACCATAATACCCGCGGTGATAATTAGTGCAATTAACAGACCTTTTTTGTTGCCTTCACGCTGTGTATCAAAATGGTGATGGTGACCATGATGATGGTGGTGATGATCATGACTCATGCAAAGCCCCTCCTCCTATTCGTTATGTGCGCATTCTACGTGCTGAATCACTTGATGTAAAATTCCAACCACGTGTTCATCATCGTACGTATAGAAATACGTATTCCCTTCACGGCGATATTTTACTAAACGTAAATGACGCAAGTGAGTTAACTGATGTGAAATAGCTGATTGTGAAACACCAAGCACTTCAACCATATGACCGACTGAACACTCTTCTTGAAATAGCAAATAAAGAATTTTCATTCTCGTAGGATCTGAAATAGCTTTTAGTATTCTTGATGCTTCTTCTACTGTTTGAGGCGATAAAAACGAATGTTCATCTTTTTTCATACCATCTCTCCGTTCATTATATGCAAGTATATGAGCATATGTTCATATATAAATTATAAAACACATTTTTCTATATAGTCAATTATTTACGTCTTTCAAAATTTTTTTGCCTATTTTTAAAAAAAAATCCACACAAAATACTTTTTCTGTTATATAATACAATTAAATATAATAAACTGTATTAAAACAGATGGAGAGGAGAATAATAAATGAGCAGACAAGAACGTAAAAACATGATTACATTTATTGAAACAATGAAGGGGATTGACCGTGAAACCTTAATGTACATGACGGATGCCGATATCGAGCACATTTACACTTCCGCTTATAAATATTATGAAGAGCATTTAGATATGTAGTACGTTTTTTACAGAATGCAGACGTCCAGCTGCATTCTGTTTTTATTTTTTAAGCATTAGTTGTTACCTCCTTGCTTGTTCCGTGCTATACTATACTAAATATCCCAATTCAAAAGATAATAAATGGAAAAAGTGTGCTGCTATCGCTGAGATGGCAGCTTTCGTGCTTTTTTAGGGGTAATGATTGTGATTATTCTTCTCAATTATCGTTCAAGGAGGATTTGTATGGAAAATGCGTTACCTAAAAAACAAGAACAAACGCCGCAAACGTCTTCTGCTGTCAACGTATTAAAAACACATGGTGAACTCATTGCTGCACTGTTGAGCGGAGTGCTTATTTTAGCCGGCTGGCTGCTTTCAAAACAGCAGGATACAGCTGTATCTATTACGCTCTTTGTATTAGCTTATGTGATAGGCGGATTTGCTAAGGCAAAAGAAGGAATTGAAGAAACGATCGAAAATAAAGAATTAAACGTCGAAATGTTAATGATTATTGCCGCCATTGGAGCAGCTGTAATTGGCTACTGGACAGAAGGTGCTATGCTTATTTTCATTTTTGCATTAAGCGGTGCATTAGAAACGTACACCATGAATAAAAGCAACCGAGAAATTAGCGCCTTGATGAATTTACAGCCGCAAGAAGCAACGCGCCTGATTGGAGATCAAGAAGAAATTGTATCGATTTCGGCTTTACAAATCGGTGACTTGCTGCTAGTTAAGCCGGGTGAACGAGTGCCATCCGATGGTATTGTTGTCTCAGGTCAAACAACGATTGATCAGGCTGCTATTACGGGTGAATCTGTTCCTGTACTAAAACAGCTCGATGATGAAGTATTTGCGGGCACGGTGAATGTGAAAGGCGCCATTACCATTAAAATGACAAAGCCAAGTGCTGAGACGCTGTTTCAAAAGATCATTCAACTTGTTCAAACGGCTCAAAGTGAAAAGTCTCCTTCTCAATTATTTATCGAACGATTTGAAGGCACATACGTAAAAATTGTTCTATCGGTTGTGGCAGTTATGCTTTTCCTCCCACACTATGTGCTTGGATGGAGCTGGACCGAGACATTTTACCGAGCAATGATTCTCTTAGTTGTAGCGTCTCCTTGCGCCCTAGTTGCATCTATCACCCCTGCTTCGCTGTCTGCTATTTCAAACGGAGCAAAAAAAGGAATTTTGTTCAAAGGCGGTGTGCATTTAGAAAGGTTAAGCCATTTAAGCGCAATTGCTTTTGACAAAACAGGAACGTTAACAAAAGGAAAGCCAGAAGTGACAAATGTTATTGTACGTTCTGATATAAACGAACAGGAATTTCTTATTAAAATAGCATCCATTGAACGTCAGTCCAATCACCCGCTTGCTCAGTCCATTGTTGATTTTGTGAAAAACAAGAAGGAATTGACGCTCGTTCAGCCAGATTCACTTGAAGACGTTCCCGGATACGGTGTCATTGGGTCTCTTCAAGGAGATACGTGGAAGATAGGAAAAGCAGATTTTGTAGGTAAAGAAGATGCAGCTGAATTTGAAAATGGGATTTCATCTACGCTTGCCAGTGAAGGAAAAACGATTGTGTACGCAAAAGACCAGCATGGTATTGTGGGATTGCTTGCGCTAAAAGACGTTGTACGAACAGAAGCTGTAGACGCTGTTAAATCTCTTAAAGAGCAGGGTATTCATACCGTCATGATTACAGGAGACAGCGAAAAAACAGCCGAGGCCATTTCAAAAGAATGTGCCGTCGATGAATACATTGCAGAATGTTTGCCCGAAGCGAAAGTAGATAAAATTAAAGCGTTAAAAGAAAAATTCCCTACTGTTTCAATGGTGGGAGATGGCATTAACGATGCACCTGCTCTCGCTACTGCTAACGTTGGAGTAGCCATGGGAGAAGGAACGGATGTGGCACTTGAAACGGCAGATATCGTTTTAATGAAAAATGATTTATCAAAAATTTCGGATGCAGTAGCTCTTTCTAGACGAATGAACTCAATTGTGAAGCAAAACGTTATTTTTTCTATTGCCGTCATCTTTTTATTGATTTGTTCGAATTTTTTCCAAGTGCTTGATATGCCATTTGGTGTTATTGGTCACGAAGGCAGCACCATTTTAGTTATCTTAAACGGCCTGCGTTTGTTAAAATCTTAACGCAAAAAAGAGGTTGAGACATAACAAAATAAATCCAATCGAAAGACGAACAAATGAGATACATGAGCTGGACTGCTTATGACACCGCAATTGATTTCCGTGCAAGGCTTCGCTTTCCGCGGGCGGCCGCTGAGCCTCCTCGTCGCTTTCGCTCCTGCGGGGTCTCACCTGTTCCGCTTTTCCCGCAGGAGTCTTCGCCTTACCCTCCAATCAACTGCTAGAAGGAACGAAACAAATAAAACGATATGCACCATCACAAAAAAAAAAACGAACCACTCATCAAACAGGTCGATGAATGGTTCGTTTTTTACTTGGACTCAACTACCTTTGTCCCAGCCTCTTTATTATGAAAACCCATGCCTTAATGGTAACCGTTTTGTCCATTTTGGCTGTTGCTTGTTTTATGCTTTGGTTGGCTCTTTTTATTTTGCTTTGTATTGCTTCCGTCTTTTTTTGTATGCTTTGTCATGATGTAAAACCTCCCTTTCACTTTGTTAGTATGCTCATATCTTGCGAATGATTTCATGCCAATTTGTGACTATGAAGATTTAACTCGACGGTCGTAGAAAATAGCGTTAATTTCTCCTCCAATAACAATAATCATCCCCGATAGGTACAGCCAAATAAGCAAGATAATAATTCCGCCCAAGCTTCCATATGTAGCTGTATAGTTATTGAAATGATTTACATAATACGCAAACAGCATCGATACCACTGTCCATCCGACCGTAGCAAAAGCCGCTCCTTTTACCACATTTCGAATCAGCAGCTTTTTATTAGGAGCAAAGTAATATAACCCCGTAAAAACAGTAAACAAAATGAGACCGCTGATAATCCAGCGGGAAGCAGACCATAAAGCGAGAAAAGTTTCTGAGAACCCAAACGTAGACGATAAATAAAGACCAATCATATGGCCGAAAACCGGAAGTAAAAGCGCTACAATAATAACAAATATCATCGCAAAAGTAAGGAGAACTGCCATACCTCTTGCCACTAAAAAAGGCCGATTTTCTTGTACGTGATACGCTCGGTTAAATGCTCTTACAATCGCATTGATTCCATTTGAAGCAGACCACATCGTGGCAATGATACCAAAGGACAATAGTTTTTCATTATGAGAACCAATGATATGAGAAACGTTGCTTTCAATCATGTGGAGCGTTTGCTGGGGCGCTACATTTTCGACCAAGTCAAGCAGATCTGTTGATTCCAATGGCAAAAATCCAATCAGCGTAATTAAAAAAATTAAAAAAGGAAATAGCGAGAGCAGCAAATAATAAGCCAATTCAGCTGATAAGCTGGGCAGCTCATCTCGATGAATGCGGCCCATCAGTTCTTTGCCAAACCTTACGATGTTATTTATGTATATTCCAGCCATATGTGCCTCCTTATTTATTTTTGTTCATCACCATACTTCTCCACAAATGCTTCTTTTGTATCGTTTACAATTTCCATCACCTGAGGCGTTGTTTCTTTTAACTTTTCTACTTTTCCTGCTACAAATGATACATCTTCAGAAACTTGCTCAATGGTCGTACGGATCGTTTCATATTTCTCTTTCACAGTATCCGTTACAAGTTCAGGGTGCTGAATAAGAGTTTTTGTTTTGTCTTTCAGTTTTTTACTTCCTTGAATGACGGAACTTCTTGTTTCTTTATCAAATAAAGAAACAGCTCCTCCTATAATTGCTCCAATGACAATACCTTCTACTAGCTTATTTCGTTTACCCATTTGTTGTTTCTCCTCCGTTTTTTATTTTTTGAGTATCACTTATTCCGAAAAATGCTTCTCTATAATTTCGTCTAAAAGAGCCTTACATCCTTCTTGAACTAAGTCATATACTTCGTCAAAATTTCCCGTGAAATAAGGATCAGGCACATCTTCAATATGTAAATAGGGCACAAAATCCAAAAGTCTTGCAATATAACCTGTTTTAGTATGTCCAGCCATCCTTCTCAGATTTCCTACATTTTCGACATCCATTCCAATAATATAATGGAATTTAGCTACATCCTCTTGAATCACTTGTCTTGCTGTTTGCCCTTTAAAATCAATGTTGTTTTTCGTTAAAATAGATTGTGTCCCTTCATGAGGCGGATTTCCTTTGTGCCAGCCTCCTGTGCCTGCAGAATCTACGTGAATTTGTCCTTCTAGCCCTTTTTTCTTCACCATATCTTTAAAGACCGCTTCTGCCATGGGTGAACGACAAATATTTCCCAAACAAACGAATAATACGTTAATCATAGTCTCGACTCCTTTCCCTTATTACAAACATTATATACAATCATTTTTAAACTAAAAAATAGTTTTCTTTTATTTATATCGTTTCCACTCTTCTGTGGATAAGAACCTGACATAAAAGTGTTCACACGATAAAAACATGTTACAATAAAAAAAACGCAACTGGAAGGATGAACAAAGTGGATTTATCAGTAAAATCTCCAGAGAATATTAAACATATGGTCGATAGCATTAGTGAAAAATTGCGCATGCTAAATATCGGAGCAATTAAAGCTGAAGCTTTTGACGAAGAAATGTATGAAGACTTAAAGTACTTATACGATATGGTAATGAGAAAAGATTCTTTTAGCCCAAGTGAAATGCAAGCGATCGCGGAAGAATTAGGTACACTGCGTAAACAAGCTTAATGACAACTCCGTCAATGACTAATAGCCATTGACGGTTTTTTCTACATTTTTTTCTATACATGAATGCTGCACCTTTTAGCGAGCAAATAAGAGTTAAATCGTTTACATACACATAGATGAAATATTCCCAAAAATCTTTCTTTTTTATTAGGAATTGACGTTTTTATTATTTGTCTATAGAATGTATCGAAATACCTAAAGCTCGTATAGTCTTGGAAATAGGGTCCAAGAGTTTCTACCGAACTACCGTAAATAGTTGGACTACGAGGGTTGAACATCATTCATACTGCATTTTTATTCTTCTTTATGTTCTCCCTTACATAGTCCTTCATTGTTATTCAGTTATACAATGAGAGGAGTCACATTCATGTCAAATACAAAAACAACATTAAAAAAACAGCTTGCTGTTGCCAATAAAAAAATACCTGCAGATCTTGTAGTGAAAAACGGGAAAATTATCGATGTCTTTACGCTTTCCATCATTGAAGCCGATATTGCGATTGCTGATGGAGTGATTGTTGGAATAGGTCAATACGAAGGGAATAACGTCGTTGATGCAAAAGGAAATATATTTCTCCTACGTTCATTGATGGACACGTTCACATTGAATCATCAATGGTTACACCTAAAGAGTTCTCAAAACTTCTTGTACCTAGAGGCGTCACAACTGTCGTAACGGATCCTCATGAAATTGCGAATGTTTCAGGGAAATCTGGCATTGAGTTTATGCTTCAAAACTCGGATTCGATTCCTTTAGACGTATTTGTGAACTTACCTTCAAGCGTGCCAGCAACTCCTTTTGAAAGCTCTGGAGCCGTCTTAAAAGCAGCTGACTTGGCACCATTTTTCTCTCACCCTCGCGTGCTTGGATTAGCAGAAGTGATGGATTTCCCTGCTGTTCGAGATGGAGATGACGATATGCTTGATAAATTACAAGCAGCTAACGATGCAAACGGCGTAATTGATGGGCACGGCTCAGGGCTAGATGCCACGGGCGTTAATATTTATCGTACCGCTAACATTTCAACAGACCATGAATGCGTAACAGCAGAAGAAGCAATTGAACGCATTCAGCGCGGGATGTATGTTCTAATCCGCCAAGGTTCTGTTGCTAAAGATTTGAGACAATTGTTACCTGCTGTAAATGAACGTAACGCGCGCAGATTTTTATTCTGTACCGATGACAAACATCTAGATGATTTATTAACGGAAGGTTCTATTGATTACAATGTTCGTTTTGCTATTGAACTCGGGCTTGATCCGTTAATTGCGATTCAAATGGCTTCATTAAATGCTGCTGAATGCTACGGGTTAAAAGATAGAGGTGCGGTTGCTCCTGGTTACAAAGCCGATTTTATTCTGCTGGACGACTTAACCGATATATCTGCAGCACATGTTTATCAAAACGGAGAGCTCATTGCTGAAAATGGAGAGATGCTGTTTGTTCAAGAAGAACAAATTGATCTTCCGACAGAACTAATGAATTCTGTTCATTTGAAAGAGTTCTCTATTAACAAACTTACGATACCACTTCAGCACAATCGGGCTAATATTATTGAAATTAATCCAAACAGTCTGCTTACAAATCATATTGTAGAAGAAGTTCAAGTGAAGCAAAACGAATTTCAGTCTTCTGTAGAAAACGATCAGCTGAAAATGGCTGTTGTTGAGCGCCATCATTTAACAGGGAATATTGGTCTTGGGATCGTAAAAGGCTTTCAGTTAAAAGACGGAGCGATCGCTACTACGATTGCTCACGATTCACATAATATCGTAGCCGTAGGAACAAATGATGAGGATTTAGCAAAAGCAATTGCGGCAATTGAAGAAATCGGCGGAGGTATTGTTATTGTAAAAGGCAATGAAGTGATTGGCTCCCTCCCTCTTTCCATCGGAGGATTAATGTCACCTCACCCTTACAATGAAGTAAACAGCTTACTTAAGCAGCTTCACGGAGCTCTTCATGAGCTTGATATTTCACAGAAATTCAACCCGCTGCTGACATTATCTTTCTTAAGCTTACCTGTTATCCCATGTCTAAAATTAACCGACAAAGGATTATTTAACGTAAAAGAATTCAAGCATATCCCCGTTCAAGCATAAAACAAAAAGGACTCTTTCGAGTCCTTTTTATTTATACCCTTTAGACGGCGTAGTTCGAGTTTTACGATTTTTATAATGACGATATCCTTCTTTTAAAAGGATAGGAAAAACAGCGACTAAAATTTTTTTTAATATACGTCCCAATTTAAGGCACTCCTTTACGTGTTCTTACTTTACTATACCCAAATTGGACAGCTAAAAACGCAAAAAAGAGCAGGTATATCCTGCTCTTTTTGTATTACTTACCGATAAATTGTTGAGTCCAGTACGTAGTATCACCTTTTACGTATCCAACACCAATTTCAGTGAAATCAGGGTTTAGAATGTTTTTGCGGTGACCGTCACTATTCATCCAAGCATTCATTACATCTTCAGGAGATTGCTGACCTTTTGCAATGTTTTCACCTGCAGTTGTATATTCAATGCCGAATTGTTTCATCATATCAAATGGTGAACCATATGTTGGTGAATTGTGGTCAAAGTACCCTTTGTCCATCATATCTTTTGATTTAGTACGTGCAACGTCACTTAATTTTTTATTAAGTGTTAGAGGTTTTAAACCTTGTTTTTCACGCTCTTGGTTCACTAAATCTACGACCTTTTGTTCGAATTGACTAGCATCTTTTGTTTGTTCTGCTTTATCAGTATTTTCTGATTGTTGAGCTTTTGTGTTTTGCTGTGTTTGCTCAGGAGCTTTTGCTTCTTCACTTTGTTCTGGTGCTTGTGCTTGTTCCTGTGGAGCTGCTTCAGCTTGATCTGGTGCTTGTGTTTCTTGTTGTGGAGCTGCTGCTTGAGCAGATTGCCCTTGAGCGTTAAATTTCTTTAATAGCTCATCTACATTTATATTTTGTGCTGCTTGAGCATCTTTAATGGTAATTTGTTTTGGAGTGTTGCAATCAGGAGCTGCTGCATTTGCTTGTCCTGCTGTTAGTAATCCTAATGATACGGCACCTGCGACAGTGGCAATACGAAACCTTTTCTTCATGTTTGAAATCCTCCTATGTGATAATAAAGTTTTTTGTAAAACCGCAACGCATCTAAGCTTGTAGCAAGCCAATCTCGTGATGCACCCTCATTGTTGCACGAAAACTATGAAACTCGCAACGTCTTTTAAGCTACCAAAATTATACTTTCATTTATGTAAAAAATGTTTCGATTGTATTACATGGCTTCCATCTATTGATAGTAAAAGGTTTTCATATTCTTTTAGAAACTGCTTCACCCAATGCAGTAATATAACTGTAAATTCCTCGTCAAAATCGTTACATACAAAAAAGGCGATAACAGAGTGGTAAATCACCCTGTTATCGCCTTTTACAGAAAGTTTTACTAATATTATTTTATTTTAAGACGTTTACTGATTCACGTACGAATGCTTCCATATCGTCTGGTGTACGGCTTGTAACTAGTTGATTACCGCATACCACCACTTCTTTATCATGAAAGTTTGCCCCCGCATTTTTCAAATCAATAGCAATTGATTTGAAACCAGTTACGTCACGTCCTTTTAATGTTTCAGCATTGATTAGCAGCTGTGGCCCGTGACAAATAGCCATAACCGGTTTGCCTTCATCCATAAATGATTTTGTGAAAGCTACGACTTGATCGTCCGCACGCAAGATATCTGGTGAGAAGCCTCCAGGTAAAAACAATGCGTCAAAATCTTCTGGTTTTACATCTGCAATTGCTTTATCAATTGTTAATGTTGTTTCACCTTGTTTACCTGTTACTTCACCTGTTTTAACATCGATTTTTGTTAGCGTATGTCCTTCTTCTTCAAAGGCTTTGGCTGGATCTGTATATTCCACATCTTCAAATAAATCTGTTACTAATACTGCAATTTTCTTACTCATTCTAAGCAACTCCTTAATTGATTTGTGTACTAATGTTCTATAAATAAAATACCCGTGCACTGTTCTTTTAAACATGGTTTATGAGCAAAAAACTTTTCTACAATAATCAAAAAGCACATTGGAGGTTTTTACAAAGCAGAAATTCAAAACAAATTAAATGTCTGAAACGTCGTCTCTTCTGGAACTGGGTACACATCTCTACCTGCAATTACGTTCAGAATACGCTGATTGCGCTGAACGGATAAACCAAGATTTGTTGCGCCAGATCCATGTGAATGTTCGATATTAGTTAAAGTAAAAAAGTGGTGGTTACGGGGGTGTTTAAAGACAAGCCGGTAATCTTTTGTGACTTTGAAACGCTTGTCATCTTCCCATTCGATATCATCTTTTATTCGTTCAATGAACGGCGAAATCTTTGGCTTATAGCCCGTGGATAATATCAAACGATCCGCTTCGTATTGAAAAGAGCGTTCAGCCTTTAATTGTTTGCACTCCAGCTCATATCCATTTCCTTTTTTATGAATGTCACTTACTTCAGTCGAAGCTTGAATCGTAACGGGTACTCTTCCTTTAAGTGAACGATGATAGAGTAAATCATAGATTTTCGTTAAGGTAGAAGATTCAATTCCGTGACGTAAAGGATTTAAATCTTCTACTGTGCTTGTACGTTCCTCAAAAGCTAGCGAATGAAAGTAATCTACATAGTCTGGCGAAAATAACTCTTGAGCAAGCTTGGATTGATCAAGCTGAAAAAAATTAGAGGATCTTGTAAACCATGTAAGGTGGTAATCATGTTCAGTCTGTTCTTCTAGTAAATCAAGAAAAATCTCGGCAGCACTTTGTCCTGACCCAACGATCGTTACATGCTTTCCTTTTTGAACCTCTTCTTTTTTATGTAAATAGCCGCTGCTGTGTAAAATATGCTCATTCAGCTTTTCTTCAAAAGCCGGAGGCACAAGTGGAATGCTTCCTGTTCCCATTACAACGTGTTTAGCATTTACTGTTTGAATTCCCTCAGGTGTTTCTACCTTTACTTCATAATACTCTTCTTCATTTTTCGGTATCACGTCCACAACTTTTGAAGAAAAGTGGCAGGAAGATAGCTGCTCCGCTACCCATTTTGCGTACTCGTTGTATTCTTGACGCGGAATGTCAAAACGATTAAAGAAAAAGAACGGATACAAGCGTTTTTGCTTGTGAATATAATTTAGAAACGAATAGGGGCTTGTTGGATCCGCAAATGTAACTAAGTCTGCTAGAAACGGAATCTGCAAGTCCGTGCCGTCAATTAACATGCCTGGATGCCATTCAAATTTCTCTTCTTTATCAAAGAAGACGGCATCAATTTCATCAAGAGGCTCAGCAAGGGCCGCTAAGCCTAAGTTAAAAGGTCCTATTCCTATTCCCACCATGTCATACTGCTTATTTGTCATCTTTAAACTCCCTTTCATAAAAAAAGCTAACAGTATTGTCTACTGTTAGCTTTTTACCCTTTTTCCATACATTTATGCGGAAGGAGTCATACTCATTTTCGGGCCAAACGATTCATACATGATATTTTCTTGGGAAATACCCATTTCTGCTAAGCCTTCTAACACCATTTGCGTAAATGAAGAAGACCCACAAACATAATAATATGCATGTTTATCGCCGGCATATTTAGCTAGCTCTTTTTTAGTTAAGCGACCATACGTTATGTTTTCATCATGCTGATCTGTTTGCGCTTGACTATAGAAAACGTGTTGTTCAAACGTATATTTCTCTGACAACGATTGAAGCTCTCGTTTCATTGCATGAAACTGCTCATTTTTAGCACTGTGAATAAATGTTACTTCTTGATTGTTTTCCAATGCTTGATGAAGCATTGACATCATTGGAGTAATCCCTACACCTCCGCTGATAAATACTGATTTATTATTTTCTTTTAAGACAAAGTCTCCTGCTGGAACGCTGACTTCAAGCAAGTCTCCTTCTTTCAATTGATCATGTAAATAAGTTGACACGACCCCGTCTTCCATTTGTTTTTCTCGTTTTACGGTAATTTTATAGTATGGCTGGTTTGGATAGCCAGATAAGCTGTACTGGCGAATGGATAAATACTCTTGACCAGGAATTCGTACACTCACATACTGACCTGGTAGAAAAGCTGGCAGCGCTTTTTGATCAGGTGATACTAAATAAAACGAGTACACGTCTTCTGCTTCTTTTATTTTTTTATGAACCATTAATTTTTTATAATCTTTCCATCCTTTTTCTTCGGCTTCTTCATATAACTCTTGCTCCACACTTATGAATACGTCTGCAATGGCACCGTAAGCTTCTTTCCACGCTTCCATAATCTCATCGGTCGCAGCTTCTTTTAAAACATCTTTAATTGCCTTTAATAAGAACTCTCCTACAATCGGATAGTGCTCTGCTTTTACGCCGATACTGCGATGTTTATGGGCAATTTGCTTCACAACTGGAAGCAGCGTTTCAAGCCGATCGATGTACTGCGCAGCAGCATAAACTGTATTAGCTAACGCCATTTGCTGACGTCCTGTTTTTTGATTTGTTTGGTTAAATACATTTTTTAAAGAAGGATACTGTTCAAAAAGCATTTCATAAAAACGAGTTGTGATTGCTTGACCATGCTTTTCTAAAACAGGAACTGTACTTTTTACAATAGAAATAGTTGTTTGTTTCATAACTTTCGCCTCCGAAAGATTCATTTTTAAAAGATATATTTTTAATACATCTTTATAATACTCATATCCGACTTAAAAAGATATATTTTATATACATATTTAAAAAAATGTTCACAAATTCACTCCTGCAAAAACGAGAGCATTCTTTCTGTATTTCTTAGATATAGACATGCTATTATAGATATATCAGCTGCTGATAAGAGAAGAGGTAAAAAGATGAGGCTCACACAATATACAGATTACTCACTGCGAGTTTTATTATATTTAGGCGTTCGCGATAATAATAAACTAAGCAATATAAAAGAAATTGCTGAAGCATATAATATTTCAAAAAACCATCTTATGAAAATCATTCACGAGCTTGGGAAACTTGGCTTAATTGAAACGATCCGAGGACGAAACGGCGGTATTCGTTTAGCTCAGCTTCCAAAAGACATTAATATTGGAAAAGTGGTACGTCAAACAGAAGAAGATTTTCATATTGTTGAATGTTTTGACCGTGAAGGAAACTTCTGCATTATTAGCCCCGTCTGTAAGTTAAAAAGCGTTTTGCATGAAGCCACGCAAGCCTTCATTAAGGTTTTAGATCAGTATACATTAGAAGATCTAATCCAAAATAAAGACGAATTAAACCTCCTCCTTCTATCTCAAAAAAACGAGGAATGATCAAACTAAAATTTCTCTGAAATCATTCTCGTTTTTTCGACCTTTTTCCCTTTCATCATAAAATAAAAGATGTTACAATGAGGCACGTATTGGAAAGACAAGATGTCTCCATTCGAGCAGACAATGAACCTCATTCTGTTCATCCTAAAAAAATGACGAAAGGGTGTTTGAGTATGCACGTAGGAAGCAAAGGCTGGTATGTTGAGGAACTTAAAAAACGAGGAGTTCGCAACCATGAAGGCCGCAAAGTGGAAAAGTACAAAACATATGTACTTGCTAACTTGCTTGATAAACACAAAAATTAATTAACTTGTAATAAGAGAGTACAAATTTGTACTCTCTTTTTTGTTCATTTAATAAGCAGCGTCTTGATAAAAATAATTTGGTGATAATACTTTATTTTTATAAGGCTTATGAAAAATATGCGTGGTTGCTGGCGAAACCGGTGGGATTAACCACGTCCAGTTCCCAGTCACTTCCCGGCCATTTTTTTGCTCTCTTTCTTCAAACAAGTGAAATTGCTGAGCAGCCGTATGATGATCTACAATGCTAACACCTTCTCGTTTGAAAGAAGAAAGCACCGCAACGTTTAATTCGACAAGGGCTTTGTCCTTCCAAAGCATAGCGTTGTAATCCATGTTCAATCCCATCATAGAAGCTATTTTTGGAAGTTGATTATAGCGATACGTATCCGCTAAATTTCGGGCACCAATCTCAGTCCCCATGTACCATCCATTAAATGGTGCTGCAACGTAATCAATCCCTCCAATTTCTAGCTTCATATCTGAAATCATCGGGACAGCGTACCATTTTAACTGTAAGTCTTCAAATTCAGGAAGTTCTGGATGCGTAATAGCTACTTCTTTCACTAAATGTTTTGGAATCTCAAAACATCGAGGTGATGCTTCATTAACTTGCAGAACCAAAGGAAGAACATCGAAGTGAGTTTTCTCACCTTCCCACCCCAGCTTTTGGCAAACCACCGTGAACGCAACAGAATCAGGATCTCCTATCACACCATATTCCGTCTCGTACCCCGCATAGCGGATTAGCTGATGATTCCATATTCTAACCGGCTCTTTTGCTTTCATTTTCGGTTTAAACACCGTAATAGTAGGCCGGATTTTCCCATCATTTGTTGCATATTCAATATGGTGAAACAAGGCGTCTCTTACCTCTTCAACTGTGCTTGCCTCTCGCTTATCAAATACATTGAGCGATTGCCAAAATAGTCGTCCGATACATTTATTGCTGTTTCTCCAAGCCATGCGAGCTCCATGCTCTAACTCTTCAAATGTATGATCATAATGTCCGAGTGACATAATTTGCTGATGAATTTCTTTTAATCGCTTGTTTTTGTCCGCTTCGCTTTTTTCAAGTTCAGCGTAGCACGTCTCTATAAATACACGTGCTTGTTCAAATAATTCTTCTTGCTTCAACGTTTGTTCCCCCCTAGAAGAACAGATTTCATTCTTTTCGTCCAAGAAAAGCAAGTTTCAGTATACCATTCTCATAGCGGAAACGCGCATCATAATGCTTTAATAACCTCTTTCAATATTAACCAAGTTAGAAGGCAATTCGCCTTGCTCAACTTTTTGCAGCGTTTCAACAAAGCACTCTACGGCTTCTTCAGGCGTAGTCACCGCTGAAATATGAGGTGTTATGATGATATGTGAATGATTCCACCAAAAAGATTCTTTCGTTAACGGCTCATGCTCAAACACGTCTATGTACGCTTTTCGAATACGCTTTTGCTCAATAGCCCCTACTAACGCATTTTCATCTACAGTTGCACCTCGTCCAACATTTATAAAATATGCATTCTCAACTAAATTCATCCATTTTTGATTAAAGTAGCTTTTTGTTTCATTCGTTAGCGGCATTGTACTAATAATCCAATCAGCTTCTTTTAGCAAGTCTCTCTCATTTGAAATCGAGACCACTTGATCAAATGACGGCTTTTCATTTCCACTTTTAGATACTCCTATCACTCGTACACCAAAAGATTTTAAAACGGCTGCAAGACGTCCGCCGATTTCACCTGTTCCGTAAATTATGACCGTTTGAGCAGAAAGCTGCTGAGGCTCCACCACTTTCCACTGCTTTTGTTTTTGCTGATGCTGAAACTGTGCGTGGTGCTGAAGTTCAGCTAGCATATAGCTAAGACAATATTCACTGATTCGCTGACCAAATGAACAAACCGTACGTGTTAACATCACACTCTTTTTCCAATTCCCACTTTCTAAGAACCGATCGACTCCTGCGCCGAGAGAATGAATCCATTTGAAGCTATGGTCTTCAAAGTAATCCGTTGGACCGAAGGATAAAAGCGCGTCAGCCCAGTTTAAATCTTCCATTGTAACGTCTTTCTCTTCCATAAATCGAAACGTCTGAGACAGCTGCTTTTGTTTGATTATCTCCTGCAACTCTTTATGCATTCTTCCTGCCACTAGTATGGTATGAATGTTCATTTCTTTTCCCCTGCCTTTTTATTCTTCTATATACTCTATTTGAATAATTCGATATGACCGTCCCTTCGTCATGAAGGATTTTTACATTGATATATATATAGTATGAATGAAGAGAAAGGAAGACGCGAGTGAATTTTATATGACGTTCAAGGCTAGAAAACTCATATGGATTTATGTATATAAGTTCGCTATAATCGTTATGAATCAATTTGTTTATAACGAAACGTACGATAGATATTTTAAAAGAAAAGGTGTGTCAGCATGAGTGTATTAAACGTAAAAAATCTAAGCCATGGTTTTGGTGACCGTGCGATTTTTAACGATGTATCATTTCGATTGTTAAAAGGTGAACACGTCGGCTTAATTGGAGCAAACGGCGAAGGTAAATCAACATTTATGAACATCATTACAGGCAAGCTAGAACCGGATGCTGGAAAAGTAGAATGGTCCAAAAAAGTGCGCGTTGGCTATTTAGATCAGCACACGGCATTAGAGCGCGGGCTTTCTATTCGTGATGTACTAAAAAGTGCTTTTCAATATTTATTTGATTTAGAAGCTCAAATGAATGGCCTCTATGAGAAAATGGCGGATGTATCACCAGAAGAACTTGAAAAACTATTAGAAGAAGTCGGTACGCTTCAAGACCTCTTAACAAATAATGACTTTTACATTATCGATGCAAAAGTCGAAGAAATTGCACGCGGATTAGGATTAGAAGATATCGGCTTAGACCGTGATGTACAGGATTTAAGTGGCGGACAGCGTACAAAAGTATTGCTGGCCAAATTATTGCTTGAAAAACCAGAAATTCTCTTACTTGATGAGCCTACAAACTACTTGGATGAACAGCATATTGAGTGGCTACGACGCTACTTGCAAGAATATGAAAATGCCTTTATTTTAATTTCCCATGATCTTCCATTTTTAAATAGCGTGATCAATTTAATTTATCATATGGAAAACCAAGAGTTAAATCGCTATGTAGGAGACTACGACGATTTTATGAAAGTATATGAGATGAAAAAGCAGCAGCTTGAAGCAGCTTATAAAAAACAACAGCAAGAAATGGCAGATTTAAAAGATTTCGTAGCGAGAAACAAAGCACGCGTGTCGACACGAAATATGGCCATGTCTCGTCAAAAAAAGCTCGATAAAATGGAAGTAATTGAACTAGCTCAAGAGCGTCCAAAACCAGAGTTTAACTTTAAGAGTGCTCGTACTTCAAGCAAATTAATTTTTGAAACATCTGATTTAGTGATTGGATACGAAGAGCCGCTTTCTAAGCCACTGAATTTAAAAATGGAGCGAGGTCAAAAGATTGCCCTTGTAGGAGCAAATGGAATCGGGAAAACAACTCTTTTAAAAAGTATTTTAGGAGAAATCAAACCGATTTCAGGCTCTGTAGAAAAAGGCGATTACCAGCATATCGGCTATTTCGAACAAGAAGTCAAATCGGCTAATTACAATACGTGTATTGAAGAAGCATGGAATGAGTTTCCTCACTTTACCCAATATGAAATTCGTGCAGCTTTAGCTAAATGCGGCTTAACAACAAAACATATTGAAAGTAAAGTAGAAGTTCTAAGCGGTGGAGAAAAAGCAAAAGTTCGTCTATGTAAGCTGATTAACAACGAAACCAACATTCTTGTACTGGATGAGCCTACAAACCACTTAGATGTAGATGCGAAAGATGAATTAAAACGAGCTTTAAAAGAATACAAAGGAAGTATCTTAATTATTTGCCACGAACCTGAATTTTATCAAGATGTGGTCACAGACGTGTGGAACTGCGAATCTTGGACGACTAAATTATTTTAAAAAAACGGGTTAAAAAAGGCATATCTTTTAGAAAAAGTGGGAATGATAAGATTAAGTTCCCCCCCTTTGTGTGAGTAGCCATTTTTTAAATGGTTACTTTTTTTATGTATAGTCCTTTAATAAAATGGCTATATTGTATCTATACTCCCTAAACCCAAAAAGGCCGCTGCAGCGATGCAGCGGTCTTTTCATTGTCATGGCTTCATCTGTAGCCAGCTATCAAAATGATGAACAGCTATACTGCTTGGAGGATTTTCAGCTTGACACTCCGTAAACAACATACCCAGCTCTTGCATCATCTTTTCTTCTCCTTTAGCAGAAAAGAAATGTATTCTCCTTCATCTGAAGCCATCGTTTCTACCCCTATTTCAATCGGAGTGGATAGTACACGTCCCCACTTGCGTTCATTTTCTGTTATTTCAGCAATGCCGTTTTCTTTATCTGCGTGGTTCCGGTACGCCATAATTGTGACTTCATCAGCGTACTGAATAATCCACCGCCCCAGCGAACCGGAACCGTTGCTATTTTTGAATGGAACTTCGTCAAACCAAAACGGGATATCTACAGCAAGCGGCAAGTGTAACTCATGAGACTGTACAGCGGCTTGAGAAATAACATATTGATACTGCAGAATACTTTTCGCGCGATTATTTTCCCAACTTTTATACAAATAAGGCTCTACATCCAAATGAACCCCTGAAAATTGCTGTTGCTCGTCTGCTTCTGCTTGGTAAGCTGTTATCCAATTAAAAAATGCTTCCTGCTCTTCTATACCAGAAGGCCCTATCCAATAAGGAGCGCCGTCAAGTGCGTAAACACTTATGCCCTGGGCTTGTGCTTGTTGGATAAAATGCCGATATACGGAAGGTAAAAGATGAGTATCAATTTGTAAATAAACGTTTGTCACCTTTTTTTCTTGAAGCTTTTCGAGGATAGCTTCTTGGTTCAGCATCCATTTCTTTGTATCCCACACCCACGTCGACAGCGGTATATTTATCTCTGCATTCACCTTTGATCCACATCCTATTCCTTTCCCCATATTACACAGCCATACAACCACCAGAAAAATAAGAACGCACTTGCTTTTCACACTCTTTTTCCTCCTTTATACGAGCCAGAACTCATATAAAGAGAGTCTGACAGCTTGGCACAACTTTATGGTGAATTTCCCCCTTAAATCTGTAGCTTTTAGCAAACTCCTCCTTATCAATTTTTTGCAGCTTAATCTCTATACGTTCTATCGGTTGCTTGATTTATTTCTCTATATCTTTCTTATTAAATAAATATGCCTGTTTTGGATGGTTTGGCTGATTTGGATATTTCAACTGTAATTGTCCTTTTCGTAATAGCTTTGTTAAATAATTATTACGTACTCCATCCGGCGTTCTTTCTAGTAAATAAGCAAACTCTTTAAGCATGAGCGGTTTTTCTTTACATAACTCAAGAATAATATGTTCCATCTGATTCGGCGAAAGCCGTTTTTTTTCACGAGCCAGCGCTGCAATATCCCATAGCTTCGTATCAATATTCTCTACATTTACCAAATTAGAAGAATTCTCTCCTTGTTCATTATTATAGGAGTTATGATTATTATTATAGGAGTTAACATCGTTATTGTATAAGTCACTCTCGTTATTATAGTAGTTATCTTCCTTATTCAAGGAATTAACATCGTTATTGTATGACTTTAACTCCTCTATTAATTCTTTATTATAGGAGTACTCGTTTTTATTATAGGAGTCTTTTTCGACATCGTTTTCAGGTGTATTTTGATATTTTTCGACATCTTTAAAATTATTTCCCGAATCATCTATAGACGTATTATAAGTGTCTTTTTCAGAAGAACTTACCTGTCTTTCTTGAGTGGACAGAGATAACATGACCACTGTACGATGCATAGAAACATCTTGATCAATAGCCGGCGTTTTATAATGATGCAGGCTCCAATTTTGCTTTACTTTTTTCAAACCAGAGCCCGAACGTTCACATAGCCCTAGTAAACTAAATAGCTTAACGATATTTGGGTTTCGAAGCTGACTAACGGTATTGCTAAAAACTGAATCTGTAGGTACTAACAAAAGACCTGGATTAGAAAAAACGTAATGAGAAGGTTGCTTTTCTAAAATAACGCCGCCCTCGCCATTATAATCTGCATGAATAAGCATATTAATCAAAACTTCTGTTAAAGAGGAAGCGATTGACGGCTGAGGTTCGCTATTACGAACAATTTCATGAATATGAAAATAAAAATCAAAAATATTTCCTGACCACGTCCCGTCTTGAGAGGTAAAGCGCTCTGTCCATTCTTCGTTCCCTTTACTTTCCCGGTATTCTAAAAAGTATTGTGGTAAAACTTCTGTGATAATCCGTTCTTCACTGAATAAAAGTAGGCCTGCGAGTGTGACTCCCTCTTTATGGGTATCTCTAACCTTTCCCCAAGCTCCTACTTTGTATAAAAACTCCTTTGTTTCAAGTGCATTCCAAGGATGAGCTGGTTTTACTTCAGCAAATCGATCCCGGTAGCTTTTGATCGTATCAAAATTTAACTCGTTTAATCCATAGTGCTCTAGGATGAGATTATCTTGTAACATATTCAACTCTCCTATTATCTTTGTATATTTATTTAACAGCGCGAATATGCTGCTTCTTACCTCTTATTACTCACATACTAATTTTATTTATCTAGATGCTATCAGCATTCTAAAGTACTGCGCGTAAATTGTAATGCTGTCGCGCAATCCCTTCTAAATCGATATATACATCTTATCTATTCTATCATTTTTTCTTTATTCTCTCCTTCATTTTTCAATCTTCAAAGCAGCCGAGTTTATTGTGTAAAAGCTGTGGATAAACATAAATATCCACAACTTTTACACAACCTACAAACCCTTTTCTAGCTGTTTCAATATAAATTTGATATAATACCCTTCATAACAACGGAGTAAGTGAGGGATTACGTATGGAAAAAGCTACATTTGCAGGTGGATGTTTCTGGTGTATGGTTACACCTTTTGAAGAGCTAGAAGGTATTCACGGCATTGTATCAGGATATATGGGGGGAACTGTGGATAACCCTACTTATGAGCAAGTGAAATCTGGCACAAGCGGTTACTACGAAGTGGTTCAAATCACATTTGATCCTGAAGTGTTTCCCTATAAACGTTTATTAGATCTTTATTGGCCGCAAATCGATCCAACAGATGATGGAGGTCAATTCCAAGATCGCGGCTCGCAGTATCGAACAGCAATTTTTTACCATAACGACGGCCAAAAACAAGCAGCTGAAGAAACAAAGCTAGGGATCGCAGAAAGCGGACGTTTTAAAAAACCAATCGTCACAAGCATTCTTCCTGCCTCTACGTTTTATGAAGCCGAGGAGTATCACCAAGATTTCCACAAGAAAAATCCAAAGCACTATAAAGAAGACCGCGCTAAGTCCGGCCGGGATGAATTTATTCAAACGAATTGGAAATAATTTTTATGTTCAAAACAAAGCCGCATAGCATTTGCTATGCGGCTTTGTTTTACCAATTATCCGTATAAGTCGTTGTTGCCGACGGCACGCTCCAATATTGCTGTGCAGGCTGCCATGCTTTTAACGATCCATCAGCTCTCTTCACGATTGCTTTAAATTGAACACTTTGACTGGCAGGAAAATAAACGGTGCCTCTCCAATCGGCTGTAGATGAATTGTATGTTAATTTAATTGGATAAATGGACGTATCCCACTTACCTAGCTCAGCTCTGTCTCCAACAATATAAACCGTTTCTCCTACCGTAGTTGGCGCATTTTTTACTACAACCGTTTGCGCAACTGGTGTAACGCCCAGCGTATTTTTAAATTGCCCCATAAGCGTATCATTGTTAATGACATCGTAGAAACGAAGCAAAGTAAATCCAGCAAAATTATAGTTAAAGGCCATTTCCGCTGCTTTTTTATATTGATCTTCACTGCCTATAGTCAAAGCATTTTCCCCGTTTAAAACAATTCCTTTTGCATCCGCAATACCTGCTACTTGGCGTACAAGCGTCTTTGGCATAGAATATTCCGGATAATTTCCGCTGTCCGTCATTTCTAAGCACGTAAACGTTATATCTAATTTAGCTGTTTTAAACGCGTCCAAAAGCGCATTGTAATCATTATATCCAGCAGGTTTTTCTGCAGCATGAGGAATCGTCGGATTATTGTACTGCCAATGAATTCCTGCCACTTTTGCACCGATTGGTACGTTAAAGGTGGCATCAAAAGCCTGATGAGCTAACTGTCCAATACGTTTTGTGTGATCTTCCAAAGCCCCTTGATACCATGCTAAGAAATCTTTTCCATAAGCTGTTGAATAACCATCTTTTAAGAACTGATAGCCATCTGATGGCGGTAAAATTTGCGATGCAGAGGTTAAATTGGTTCCCCATGCCTGATTAACGCCGGCGAGTGAACCGTATTTAGTCAAAGCATATGATTGAAACTTGCTTTTGGCGAAGTTCGTATACACTTGAAATTTCCCTCTAGACGGATAGCCGGTTCCGTCTGCTGCTGTATAGGATGGATAACGAATTTCACCTGCAGGGCCTCCGGATAAATAGATTTTAGCAATCACGTCTTTATAAGGTGCTAACGCTTGCGCAAATGCCGTATAGAGCTCTCCGTATTGTTTAGAAATAACGTCAGTTGCAAGCGGGCTTAGCGTTTCTTTATTTATCGTACCTGTTTCAGATTTAAAGTAAAGGCTGTCATCACTTTTTAAGTTCCATACCCAAGACGGAAGCGGAACGTTACAATCATCTCCAACATTACCGCCGCACTGATGAGTAGAAATAATAGGAACGATCTTTATACCTGCATTACGAGCAGCTTGAGCAAAGCGCTGCGCATAGGAAAAATCAAACTGCTGATCGCCGTTTTTCTCCATATCTCCCCACCAGAAGTCTACTGTCACTGCATAAAATCCATTTTGTTTCGCTTTGCGTAAATCGTTCTCAAACGCTTCCCATGTTGTATAGTCTGTTACCTTTTTTAAAGGCGCCATTAAGTAGGTTTTGTAACCTGGATTCATTGATTTTCCATCTACGGCAGCTGCTCCGTTAATTGGATTCAAAATGAAAGCGTTAACAAAAATAATCATTAAAACGAAAGCCAACCCTTTTTTACATAGCTTTTTCATATCTTCCCTCCATTTTTCAAAATCACCTATAGGTATTCGGCGGATCCTGGTTTTTTCCTTTTTCTTTTATAAAAAAAGACGCCCTGCCAGGACGCCTTCTTTATTAGTTCCAAATCTCGTTTACCCATTCAGGGTGATCAATAAATGGATTGCGGTTATGCTGATAGTCTGAATAAATAATATCATTTCTGCGTCGTTCTCGATCATCTACTGGGTCTTGGGCGTTCCATTGAAGAAGCACAGATAATTTCCCATGATAAGGAGCAGTGCCATTATTCACTGCGTTATTAAGTTCTAAGTCAGGCTCATCACTTACATCGCCTTCATAGCGCACGGCCATATAAAACAGCATACGAGCCACATCACCTTTTACTTCATCTCGAGGTTCCCATGAATCACTGTCAAAATAATTTCCGAGTGCTTCGCTATGTTCCTTCCCTCCGTTATCAAAATCTAAGTTTCCTCTCGTGCCATTTACAGACACATCGGTTGGACGTAAATGATGAAGATCTGTTCCAGGTCCCATAGCTGTTCCAAAATCCCCGTGAGACTTTGCCCAGACGTGCTCACGATTCCAATCGTCCACTCCGCCTCCATTTGTACTCTTAGCCTGTGAACGCCCCGTGTAGAGCAAAATAACGTTATTTGCGTTAGCTGGATCTTCATCCGTTTTCTTTAAAGCTTCCCATACGGCTGAATAAGACAGTTCTGTGTGATGATCAATAATGTTATGAAGCTCTGTCTTTAAGGTATTTCCTGTTTTTCCAGCTGCGGTACGATAATAGTCTTCTACTGGAACGGTTGGCTCTGTGGGATCTGGCGCCGGATCAGTTCCTCCTGTTTCTGTACTAATAGAAGTAATTGATTTTATTCCTGGGTGTGAAAAATAAGGAGTGAGTGTGCCCGTAACAGTAAGACTTTTCCCTTTTAACTCTGAGTGACTTTGAAGTCCAAATGTACTTCTCAAATTTGAAGGAATTTGAACGTACACCATCTTGTCTGTATTGGTTTCATTTGCACTGTCAGCAAGAGCAAGTGCATAATCGTTTGGGTAATTGCTCGTAATAACTGTAGATGTGCCTGTAGGTTGACCTACTACATATCCTTTAACAGCTTGTACACTGTTGTTTTGATTTTCAAGAGCTTGTGACACAGATAAAGATGCGGCTGCTTGACTAACAGGAGTTAAGCTCACTGCAAGAGCAAAAACAAGCAGGGACATTACCCATGTTTTTTTACACAGAGCATATAATCTCACTTTTTTATTCCTCCTAATGATAGGTTTGAAAACTCGTTTCCTTCCACCTCTTTATATTATTTTTTCACTGTGAATTCCCTGCCTGTTTTTTGTTAAGTTTTATAGTGAAAAAGATGTGTTCTTCTTTACAGTGCCGGCCACTTTATGCGAAGGATTATATTTTTAAAAGTCCACACTGGAAAAAGCATTATGTGTCTTTCTTTATATATGGTATAATCAACCGAATCGTAAAAGAGCTTATACCATTTCAGAAAATGAAATGATTTAAATAGAAATGAGGATTGTCTATGCTTAGTTTTGACGAAAAATTAGCTATTATTTCAGCGTTTCCAGAGCTGCATCGAAAAGATGTATCTTTAGGACGCGTGAATTTTCATTATGAAGAAAGCGTGTACGATAAAACGGTTGTTGTGCATCATCTGCATCCTAACGGAAATGGATTTGTATATGCAGGGTTTTTAAAAGGATATGAAACAAATGACAAAGGTCTTGTGAATATCCGTGATTATACTGAAGAAGAGCTTCGCTCAATTATTGAAGCTTCTATTGAATCTTTGTCTACCCTTCCTGATACAGCTAGAGAAGAAGCTATTGTAGGGAATGGAAATGAACAGCGCTGGAACGGTCCAGATAATGCAACGCTTTTACTTGTTCATGAAGATGACCTGTGGAATATTTATTCTGGCTTGAATTTAGAGGCAGCATTTCTATCTTACGAAGAAGCAGAAGATTATTTGTTTGAAGAAGGCTTCCGCCGCCTGTAAAGTTACGTCTATACGCAAAAACCTCGCTGTTGATTAACAGCGAGGTTTTTTCATTTTTTCACAGAAGGCTGAGGGCTAACGCGCGGTATTAAAACCGCAAATAATACAACAACCCCCACACCAATCAATAATAAATAAAACCATTGTAGGTCTGATGACTTTTCAGAAGCAGTTTGTTCTGTCCGACCTTTCTTGTAGGAAGTGTTTTTAGAAGAAAACAAGTTATATTCTTTTGCTTTCGCAGAAATCGTATTCTCTTCAGCTGATGCGTTCGCAAAAAGGCCTTCTTTTAAGCTCTCTTTCTCTGCATCTTCCTCTTTTTCAAATGTAAGATCCTTTATTTCCTCCGGAATATTTCCTACTTCTTTTTTATTTTCTAGCAAAGATTCGGGGTCCAAGTTAATCGGATCATCTTTATATACATTTGGTTTAATCTCTTCAACGTTTCCGTCATCGGCTTCAGCCGATGCTGCTATAGGAAAACAAAGAAGTGAAAAAATAAGAACAATACCTCCAATCTTCTTATTAAGCACTATAGGTTTCATCATTTTCAACCTCTTTAGTCGTCTTTAAAGCACGAATAATAGATGGCAGAACACTTAAAACGGCAGTCATCCCCAGTAATACAATAAGCGCCTGTCCAAACAGAGACTGCGTATCATATTGAATGGACATATATACTTTAGATACTGGATCTTCGTAATTAAAGTTTGGCATAGATAAGTTAAGAAGCGGGGTAATATAAAATAAAATCAACCCTACTGTCGTCACCCATCCAGCGAAGCTTCCTAATAAGAAAGCAATACGTACGATTGTAGATGAAGCAAGCAATAAGACGATCGTAAAGATTGACCATTCCATTGCCCTGTCTCCCGATAACGAATAAATATTAAGGCTAAAGATACTTACCATTAACCCTACAATCAAATTCAATAATCCAAACAGCGTACCTTTTACAAGCATAGGTGCATGTCGGTAGTATTGACTGAAATAGCCAATTAGTAAGCTGCTGATTAAGATAATAACCAAAATGACAACCGGTGGAACCTCTTTTACTTTTTCAGCTGGCACTTCACCGCTTACTTGAAGGGGATTCGCTAAATAATGATAAACGTAATCATTATTCTGTCCATCTACTAATGTATTATTTAACAAACGGTATACCTGGCCGCGTACCAATTTCGTTGAATCCACGTTTTGGGCCCATTTGCTGTTAAGCGTGTCAGCTTTATCCTGGACTTCATTTACACGCTTCTGCAATTCATCTGTGTATGTGACAACATTAGCTTGTCTTTCATCTAAAGATGAAATGAGTTCGTTCATTCCCTTCAACTCTTGACCCATGCTTTGCTGCAGCGTCATTAAGCCTGTTACGTCCGGAGCTTCTTTCTTTTCTAATGCTTGATCTTCACCTGCGCTAGATTGAAGCTCTTGATTCATTGCATTTGCTTTTTCTTGAATAGCTGATAGCTCTTCCATAATAGATGCTTGTTCAGCATCAACTGTTTGTCCATATTGATCAGCAAAATCTTGCACTGAACTTTGAAACTGTGCTAACTCTTCTTTTGTTAAAGACAGGTTTTGTTGGATTTGCTTACGCGCGTCTTGAGAAGAGACGGTTCCAGCTAACGCCTGCTGCAAACTTCCTTTAATAGAGTCATTGTTAAGGACGCTGTTCTGTATGTCTGTATTTCCTACTTGAGCTAAAGTCAAATCATACTGCGATAAATCACCGTAGTACTTTAGCAGATCTTCGGCACTGCTGGTTTTAATCTTACCTGAGAATGTATTGCTCAGCTTTTCCTTTCGAGAAGCTGAAAGATTTGGAGAAGATAAGATTTTATCTTCTTTGTTTGTAATCATCGTGATGAGATTCTCTACATCCACACTACCTTTAGAAGGCTTTTTGCCGCCTTCTTTCAACTTTTCATTCTCTTTTTTTAATCGTTCATTTTCTTCTTGAAGCTTAGCAATTTGACTGCTCGACGACTTGGTTGCTTCTTCTAAGTCTTTCTCTGCTTTGTTTTTCTGTGCTGTCAAAGACTCAACGTCTGCTTCCAAGCTGGCAATTTTCTGCTTCAGCGCATCCGTATTTTCTCCTGAAGTTTCAGGCTGAACGGTTACATTTTGCAGCTCATCTTTGACTGCCTGTACCTGTGTTTTCAGATTAGCTACTTTTTCAAGCGCACTTTTCACAGCATTGGATGTACCTGATGTGTCCGGTGTTTCAGTCGTTTCTGGCGTTTCTGGTCCCTCAGGTGTCTTAGGCGCTTCAGGTGTCTCAGGCGCTTCAGGTGTCTCAGGCGCTTCAGGTGTTTCATTTACCATTCCTTGGAGCTGCTGTTCTAAGTCTTCAAGCCCTTTTGATATATCATCAAGCTTTGCTGTTTGCTGAGATAAATCCACTTGAATTGGTTCTGACGTTCCTTCGCCTTGACCGGAATCTGGCTGAGTTCCATCATCTTCTCCAGGATCCGTCGGCGTCTCTCCACCTTGATTAGGATCTGGCTGAGTTCCGTCACCTTTCCCAGGGTCCGTTGGCGCCTCTCCGCCTTGATTAGGGTCTGGCTGAGTTCCATCACTTTCTCCTGGATTCGTTGAGTCTCCGCCACCCTCATTTGATGAAGCTGTCTCTAGCTGCGCACGAAGCGGCTTTAGCTTACTTTCAATTTGGTTTAGGGTTGTTTGCTCAGACTGCTGTTTGTATGAACTGACTATTTGGCCGTTCAAATCTTGCAGAGCTTTTTCTTGTTCACTGACGTTATCCGCTTGTTGATCTCCAAGTTCTCCAACGGCTTTTTGATTTTCATCCAGCTGCTGTTGAATGGAAGATAAGCCACTAAACACTTGATTGGCCTGCTCATTAAAATTTTGCTTAGAGCTTGGCTGATTAGATTCAAGGGAAGACAACCCTTGTTGAATCGCAGCGACGCTTTGAGCCTGCGTTTTTTCAAGCATTTGTTTTTGTGTTTCTTGATATGTTTGATATTGATCTACATATTCAATGAAGCTGTTTAAATTCTTTTCAACCTGTTCTACGTCGCCTTGTCTATCGCTAGAACCTTTTTCTGCTTTATTTACATTATCTTGGATTTGCTGAAGAATTTTCTTTTGATCATTTAATTCACCTGCTAAATCTTTTGAATTCGGTTTATAAAAAGCGACCATTGTTTTTTGAAAGGCGATTTCTTTATTTAGAATTTTATCGAACTGTCCGCGTACCTTATCTACTTCCTGTGATACATAACTCCAGTACAAAGAGGACATTTCATTATTAACCTTTGTAGTAGCATCTTCTAATTCCCCTACTACTTTTTCCTTATTAACTGCGTTAAGCTGACTTTGAACTTTGTATTCCAAAGTGGCTTTTTCTGGCTTTTTTTCCTGATACGATAAAATATTTTGTGAGAAAGTCGAGGGAATATAGATAACCGCATCATATTTCCCATTCTGTAAACCGCTTGTAGCTGCGCTTCGTCCAAGCACGGTCCATTGATAATCCGACCCCTCCTGTAAAAGAGGAGTCACTTTTTCTCCAAATTCTATCGCTTTTTCACTGTTTTCTTTTACTCCATTATCTTCGTTAACAACCGCAATCGTTCTTGTTGAGTTTTCTGTGACTTGCAGCGGGTTGTCTCCAATATACTGGAAAAAGAAAGAAGGAAGAGCCAAAATTAAAACAACAGCTAATATGACTTTAAGTGTATACTTACGCTGTTCGGTCATGTTAAGATCTTCCTTTCACTTACACATAGCGGGATTTGAATTCTTGTTTCTTTTCCACTTTTAATATAATAACCGAAGCCAGGATTAACGTCGGCTTCTTTTCGGTCATAAGGAAGCGTAAATAAGCTTTGCTCTGTTTTCTTCATCAACAACACGGCTTGGCCAATTTGCTTCACTTCTGTTGTTAACGCGTCAAATCCTTTTGAAAACTCATTGTTGTTCCCTGCAACAATCAAGTTAAAGCCCAGGTGGCTATAATTTTTCATCAATTTTGTAATGCGATCCTGCAAGACGCTGTCTAAGTTTTGCTGGAATCGTACAAATCCGTCTACTACAAGCATGATCGGGGCAAATGAAAGGCTGTGTACTGTTCCTTCCTGCACTGCTTCCAAATACTTATTTTCACGTCGCTGCAATCGTTCTTCGGTTAGGTCAAGCCAGTCGACGATTTGTTCTTTTGTTTCCATGTAAACAACTCGCTCTTCAGCTGCATAGCTTGATAAACCACGGTCAACCGAATCAAATAGTCCGATTTGCTTCACACCTTGTTCAAGCGCTGTTTGCAGTATGACTTTCACTACATTTGTCTTTCCTTTTTGCGTCTGCCCCATGACGATGCAATGCTTATTTTTCGTAAAGTTCATATGCACCGGTCGAACAAACTCTTCATCTAACCCAAGAGGAATAACTCCTTTTTCCCGAATAACTCTTCTGTCCGTCATAAACTCGGCAAGTACAAGTTTCGATGACAGCATTGGCACCGGCTCCGGAAGAATAGCATCAGCATATTGATTCTTTAATCGTTGAATGTGCAGCTTAACTGCATCAAAAATTTCAAAATCATCTTTTCCTTCCGCAGGTAAAAACAGCTGAGCAAAATAAGGTTGATCCGTTTTGATAATAGCCCGGCCTGGAATAGACTCTAGCGCATACGGCGTACGTCCTAAAATAGAATACGCTTCTGAATGATCCATTAAATAATGAACCACTTTCGTTTTCAAGTTATTCATAAGTGACTGACGAATAGAATTCACGCGCGTCGCGGTAAAGATCATATAAATTCCTAAAGACTGGCCGTCACGCACAAGCTGTGTGAACTGCATTTCTAGATCTTGCATTTCTTCTTTGACCAGATCAAAATTATCAATTGTGATGAAAATTAGAGGAAGCTCTTCTGAACTTAGAGCATTATACATTTTGATATTGCTAACTTCCTGCTGTTGAAATAACTGCTTTCGCCTTGCGATTTCTTGTTTGATAATCGTCATGAATTTTTCGATTTTACGCATTTGATCCATTAAGAAATAGTCTGCCGTATGAGGCAGCTGACGAAGCGGCAGCAGCGTACCGTTTCCAAAGTCAAAAATGTAATAATGAAGCTGCTCCGGGCTCTGTCTTTCAGCTAGACTAAGAAGTAACATCATGACTGTAAACGATTTACCATATCCTGACGAACCAAATATACCAATGTTCCCATCGTCCATCAGCTGATAGTTATATACCGTTTGACTTTGCTTTTCAGGTTCATCAATCAAGCCAATTGGGAATACGCCGTCTCGCTTCTCTTTGTACTCACTGCGAAGCAATCTCTCTTTAAGAGGGGGCAGCCATGGACTATTTAATTTTTTGATACCTAGTTCCCGCTGCGTTTGTTCGATTTTTTGCACCACAACATCAATTTCTGCTTCCGCTTGTTTAGATGACGTCTGCTGAGTAGATACATCAGATAAAGGAATCAACCCGAGATCCGTTACAATGGCTACTTCATCTTCAGCTCCATACGTATCTTCCATGTACGGCGCGCCGCTCCAAGCTGACTGAAACAGTTCATACACTTCATTATTTCCAACCTGCAGATAGCCTCGACCCGTCACCGTAATAGAAGCAGCGTCTGCATTTTTTAAGATTTCTTTACTATCAGCGGCATCTTGGACTTTTAACGCTACTTTAAAGCGCGCATTACTCCAAATTTGATCGTCAATAACACCGCCTGGCTTTTGTGTTGCTAAAATTAAATGAACGCCTAGACTGCGTCCAATTCGCGCCGCGCTGACTAATTCGCGAATGAACTCTGGTTCTTCACTTTTTAACTCAGCAAATTCATCCGAGATTAAGAATAAGTGAGGCAGAGGTTCTTCTGCCATACCTTGCTTATATAAATCTGTATAATCATTAATATGATTGACTTCATATCTATCAAACAAGCGTTGGCGTCGCTTTAATTCACTTTTAATAGAAGCTAAGGCTCTTGTACTAAAATTCTTACTTCCTTCAATATTTGTAATGGTTCCAAGCAGGTGAGGCATGTTTTTAAACGGCTGAGCCATTCCTCCCCCTTTATAGTCAATCAGTAAAAATGCGACTTCATGGGGGTGGAAATTCACCGCTAGAGAAAGAATGTACGTTTGTAAAAATTCACTTTTCCCTGACCCCGTCGTACCTGCAAGTAATCCATGAGGGCCGTGAGCTTTTTCGTGAAGATTTAGTTCCACAATATCTTCTTTTCCTTTTAAACCAATTGGAACGGCTAGCGACTTAGCTGATTCATTGCTGTGCCACCTTTGCACGATATCCAGCTCACCAATTTCTCTTGCTTTAAATAATTCTAAGAATGAAACGCTATTTGGAATTGAGTTGGTCATGCCAACTTGGTGATCCAATGTCCGCAGCATCCTTGCAAATCTTTCATTATAATCAAGCGTGTGTTTATCAAGCTGAAATGGAATATTCACAGCTTTTTGCTTTTGAATTAATATATCCCCCTCGGATTCGTTAATATAACGAACGAGTGTGTGAACATGCTCCGTTAAGCTCTCTTTCGTCTCTGCCGCAAATATCGTAGAGAACCCAAGATGAGGATGATATCCTTCTAAATACTCTAAGATAACGTGATCTGCAATTAGCTGCTGATTCGTAATAATAAAAACAAAGTGCGGCAAGAAAACCCCTTCTCCTTTTGCTTCATCTAAGTCGCGTTCTCTCAGCATTTCGTAAATAGAAGATAAAAGCTGATCTCTCGTTTGTTCATTATAAATGAAGCCTTTTGCAAAAGAATGAGGCAGCTGAAAATGAGGAAGCCATTTCATCCATTCCCACTCTTTATATTCTTCTTCATCAAAAATGAATACGAATCTCACATCATGATAACTGTGGGAGAATGCCAGCTGTCCTACAAGCTGATGCAGTTCACTCTTCACCGTCTTCATCTTTCCTACCAGACCGATAGAGCCTAAACCTAAGTGAGCGGTAACAGGCGCATTTTTGACTTCTCGATAGACCTTTTCCATGTGCTGAGACTGCTCAAGCAAATCATCAATTTCTCGATTAGCCATATCTCCGCTATTTAAAGAAATTTGGTAGCTTCCAGGAACTGTTCCTTTTCCAAGACGCACCTGTAAGAAATCACTGCTTTCTATAGTTCGTTCCCAAATTCGATCGGAAATCTGTTCTGTTAAATATTTCATTCGTTCAAACGTAGGACAATGATAAGATAATACATCTCGTTGAACTGATGCTAGTTCTTGTAATTCCTCGCGCTTGTTCTCTAAGTACTTTGTATAAATTCGACGACGGCGCTCTTGGCGCTTCTTGCGCTGTTTTTTATCTTTGAAATATTGAACGGTAGATACAATCAGCGTGGTCGTAAACATCATGACAGATATAATAATAAAAATTCCCCTGGGCTGAATAATCGATACCGTACCCATGACTAAAAGCATGACTAATGGGGGTAAAATGGTAAGCCATAAGCTTCGGTTATTTTCATCATTGTCTTGAGACGGAAAGGACAAGCTCACCTTATCATTAGGCAAATCATATATCATGCGCGGTGTCCGTCTATAAACCGGGTACTTCTTTTTCATTTCAGAAATAGGTTGTGCCGTAGCCGGAAGCTTAGATGCATAATCATAGTAGCTTTGAATCTTCAGCAAATCTTTTTCGATCAATTGAATCGTCATAGAAGACCATAAAATAAGATCTCCGGGCTGAAGGTTCCTATTCTCTTCTATTCGGTGTCCATTAAGATAAAGCCGTTCTTGGTTATAAAAGACCTTCCACTTCCCGTTTATCTTTGATAAGTAAAATCCTTCTTTTGGCTCTACTACATACTTTTCTTTCTGCTGATACACATCAGCTGCTTCATCACTTGTGGAAAACGAGACTTCTGATCCGTAATCAATATAATAGACAGCTTCTTTAACAGCCGTCTCTGTAAGGGCAAAGGTTAAAGCCTGTCCTTGTTCTCGCCATACAAACGACTCAGAAACAGATAGCTCTGCTATCCTTTCTTCTCCGTAGGAAATCAAGAGCCGGCCGTTCTTTTCAGATGACAGCGTCATTTGCCCTTTCTCAAACGGATAGGAAAAAGTAAACGTTTGATGCTGAGTGTTTCCAACCGTTGCTTGGCGAAAGGTTTTAAAATCTATAGGCAGCTGCTGATACGTTTGCCCACTAACTATCCAAAGCATATTCATACAACTACCTCCCTACTTCGATTGATCTTCCTGCTGTTTTTTCTGCTCTTCTTGTTTCTTCTTCTCGGTTTCTGCAGCTTTCTGTTCTTCTTCCTGCTGCTTGGCCGCCTGTGCTTCCTCAGTCTGTTTCTCTTCTTGCTGCTTGGCTGCTTCCGCTTCTTGCTGATCATTTTCCTTCTTAAATTCTTCAAGTTCATTCGCTACTTTATCAAGCTCTTCTTGCTTTTTATCAGCCGCTAAATCGTTGTCTGTCTTTAGCTGACCTTCGTATTTCATTAGTGCATAAATAATTAACGAGCGTTCTTCTAACAACCTGCTAACTTCTAGCGCTTTTTTGTTGTCTCCTCGGCCAATGTAAAACCAATAGGCAAAGTACTGAGGATCTGACTGAAGCGTAATAGTCTTTAAAGCATTTGCTTTTTGCTCCTCTCCTAACTTTTCATTAACAAGATAGGAAGTTGCTATTTCGTATTGCACAATTTTAGGCATGCTTTCGATATCGTAATCTTCAAGTGTATCGACTACTTTGCTGTAGTTTTTTTCAAGAAAGTATTCGTTGCTTTCTACAAATGCTTCTTGTTTCGGCTGAGCAAAAAAGTAAGAATAAAAAGTATAAATAAGAGCTGGAATTAATAAGACAAGTATACCGACAGACGAAAACTTAAAAATGGTCCAGCGCTTTTGAGGAAGTTGAACAAGTGTCTTTTGATGTTTTTCAATTTGGGTTAGCTTATGCTGAACAAATTGACTCAACTCTTCCTCATTGCTGATATGCATTATTTTTTTAGCGTCTTCTTTTAATTGCAAGGTCTCATATAACTTAAAGTACTGTTCAAATGTATGCGATGAGTCAACGGCCGCTGCTATCGTAGCCTTTAACTCCTGAAAGCTTTGTTCCTCGTTAGGCTCATAAGGAGGTAAACTTTCTTTCACTCCATAATGTAAAAAAGCAGAACTTAAACTTTTATCAAAAATGATATTTTCTGGACAAATCAACAAATGCAGCCTTGAAAAAGAATGCTGCTTTACCTTTTTGATAAGCTGATCTGCAAACAGCCACTTTTGCTGTTCTTCTTTTCCCCTTAATGCTGTAAAAGGTTGAAATTCAGAGGTAGGCTTAATTGTTATTTTAAGTTCATCATCGCTCATCATGATTTCTTTTTGAAAAGCCGTGTTTACATCCTTTAACATTTCAATTTCAATAGAACGATCAAGTCTAATTTTTTCTTTTTGAAAAACAAACGTATATTCATTATTATGACGTGTCATTACAGCTTCGAGCTGTTCTTCTAAGTAAGTCGGTTTCTTCTCTGACATTCTAATAGACTCCTTTAGAGAATTTCGATACAATCACCTGTGGTAATTCCGCAGTTAATCATCGTCTCATTTCCCGAGAAAATAAGATTTTTATTTGAAATACGTATCCACGCACCGTCCTTTGGTGATTGAGTAATCTTTTTAGCTTGCCAAACGATCTCGACTACTTTTTTGATTGAATGATAGTTTGATAGTCGCAAATCGAACCGATCACCTGTATAGTGCTTTAAGTCTACTGTTACTTCTATATACATAGGGTTTCATCACCTCAAAACATAGAAAAAGCGCCTTCATCTTTTGAGAATGGGGCGCTCCTTTTATTACTTCACTTAGATTATTAGATGAAGTTAACCGCGGATTTGGCTAGCGATTTGGTTATCTGTATCTTCAAGAACATTTGCAGAGTCGTCTAATTGCTTAGCGATTTTTGTAAGCAGGTTAGACATTTCAACGAAAGAAGGTTTTAATTCTTCGTATTGAGCAGCAAACGCTTCGCTTGAAGCACCTTCCCACATATCTTGAAGTTGATTTTTCATTGTATCAAGACGGCTTACTAATTCTTGAACTTGACCGCTTTCGTTAGTATAGCGACCTGCCATGTCGCGAAGCTCTGCTGGTGTTACGCGAATAATTCCTGACATACATATCTCTCCTTCGGTTTATATATTTACTATTATTGTAAGAAACTCTAGTGATAAGGTCAAAGGTTACTTGCAAAAGCCTCCAAAAATGAGAATATGTATCTACAAATACCCCTAAAAAATGCAAATAAAACCTGAACAACCAAGATTTTGTTCTCATTTAAACCTTTTCCATCTGATCTATAGGTACCTATTTAAAGGAAAATAAAAACTATAAGACTATTAAATTACATTTCTTCTCATTATCTATAGAACTATTTACTAGTAATAAAAAAGCAGCAGCCTGTTTAAGGCCCTGCCTATATATATCCTATTTATTTAAGATTCAGACATGCTTGGAAAAAGCACATGCGCTTGTTATCGCCTTGGCTACTGCTTAAAATAATTTTGATCTTCTTTTAACATTCTTATTTCTTCCGGGATGAATAATTTTGAGAGAGGCGTGTCAGGATTAAGTAATATCGCTATTTCTTCATTTAATACAGGCAGCATATCCTTAAATGATACGCATACGGTCTTTTCATCTTTTAGCATCTGTTCAATCGGATATTTTGACGAAAAAACAGGTAAATATCGATACGCCGCACTTTTCATCGTCTGAACGTAGTGGTCTGCAATTAATATATCTGATGCTACATGCTCTGAGCTAACAACTAGCCATAAATTGCTATTCATTAAAGTTTTATAAAATTGAGCAATTTTTTTATTATCTTTCATTGCTTCAATTAACGATTTTTCTAATAAGTTAAATGTATACTTCATTGCTGAGACAACCCTGTAAGGAACTGTAGCATTTCACTTCCAGCGCCATCATATACTTCATTCATTCTCTCTTCACTTCCTCTGTGCTGTCACTAAACATAATGTTTGAAGAATTCATCTCCTGACTTAAAATGCCCAATCCCATTTGAATAACGCCATAAGTAAAAAATTCCGTTCGACTGCATGTAGAACCATTCACTACTTTTTCTTCCCAAGACATAGAAAGCGAATTCCACATAACATTAAGAGTACCTAGAGGTTTTTCAATCGTTCTATGCATATTGTCATACGTATTCCATTCTTTTAAGTTCTTTATGTCATTCCACGTATCTTGTGAATGGGCGCTCCCATCACTCCATACGCTCGACCAAAACTCCGTCCAGCCTGAAGAGCCTTCTAGCTCTCCATCTGCTTTTCTCATTTGCTCTGCAGTGTCTTTTACTAATAAATGTGCATTTTCCGTTAGCGAATCAAGTTTGCGAATCATATGCTGTAACTCTTCCTGCAAGTCCAGCACTTTATCAATATCTGCAACAGACAAGAAATGTAGATTTGTAGCTTCCCAGCTTAGTTTTTGAAGTGCATCAGCGGTCTGTGAATGAGACTGCTGAATTCGCTCTGCAAATGTCTGCAGCACTTCTGGATTTACTTTTATCTCCATGTATGTCCGTCCCCCTATCTCTTGTAAGCCTTCAGTCATCATCCAAACATTTTTAAGCCTATACGGAAAGACTCACTTTCTAAAGGAGTGAGTCGATAATGTTATTTATTACGCCGATGCTAACTCTCTTAATCGTGAAATTTCTAAGCGTAAAGTTTGAAACAATTCATCCCTTACGTCGTACAGATGAAAAGTGGATTGCGTAATATCATTATAAATATCCTCATATGAGCTCTTAGAACGCCCTGACCAATCTGACGCATATTGTTGGTGCGAATTTTGAAACAGATAGATACCTTCTTCAAGAAATTCCATGATACGTTGAACTTCATGTAAATATGATTCTAATTGATCTGCATCTCGACTATATTCTTTGCTTTTTCTTCTTCGCTCTATGTCGTCAAAGAGATCATCAATTGCATCCATAAAATGTCCCCACGTCCTTCTTCCTCTTTTATTAGAAGTCTCTTAAAGTAATGTTAAAATAAGGTTACAAAAAACAAAATCCATCATTCAAACTATTTTCATACCTAGGAAAAAATATCTACATTTCTCTTTTTTTACTTATTTATACAGGTGAAATAGAGAAAATAAACAACGCCAGGCTGCTGTAATAAAGCAGTAGACGTTGCTTTTTAGGTTGTGACACTGCTGTTGTAAAAAGGCAGAATACCTAGTTTACATTCGACCTTTTTGTTTCTTTTTCTTGTTAAATGGCTTTTTTGAAGGTTTTTTAGCTGTACGAGACTGCTCTTTTGTTCCTTCATCGACGATTTCGCCCATATAAAGCTCTTTTTTCGCTAATGTAAGTTGAAGTTCACGTGCGATTTGTTTTAAGTTTCGCTCTTCTCGTTCAGTGACAAGAGAAATGACTGTACCTTCTGCTCCCGATCTTCCTGTTCTACCTGAGCGATGTACGTATTGATCTGCATCTTGAGGAACATCGATGTGAATTACATGCGTCAATCCCTTAATGTCCAATCCTCTAGCTGCGACATCCGTTGCTAATAAGACAGGGAAATCTCCTTTTCGAAACCCTTTAATCGTCGTAGCACGATCTTCTTTTTTCGTTTCACTGTGTAAAGAGCCTGCTTCTACACGCTTAAATGTTAATTTTTCTTCAAACTCGATCAGAGTATCGATCCCTTTAAAAAAGGCTAAAGCTTTCATTTGTTCTTGACGAACTAGTTTTCTAAGCACGTCCACTTTATCTCTAGCTTCACTTTTAATGTATACATGCTCTACCTTCGAAGCTGGGAGTTCATCTCTTCCTACCTCTATTTCAAGAGGGTGGTTCATCATGTCTTTCGCCAGCGATTTGGTACGTTCTGATACAGTAGCTGAGAAGACTAGGATTTGACGATCACTTAACGCCATTTTTACAATCTGTTGAACCGTTTGAACATGCTCAGGTACAAACAATTGATCCGCTTCATCAATCACAATTGTTTTGACTTCGTGCATTTTTAATTTCTTCATTTTAATTAATTCGTTCAAACGTCCTGGCGTACCAACAATGATATTAGGACGTTTTTTGAGTTTTTCTAATTGCCGTTTCATATTTGCTCCGCCAATAAACGCAGCGCTTGAAATACCGCTTCCCTGTGACCAAGTTTGAATTTCACCGTGAATTTGCATAACCAATTCATGGGAAGATGCTAAAATAACCGCTTGAATATGAGATGGTCCCGGCTGAATGCGATGTAAGACAGGCAACAAATATGCCAGTGTCTTTCCTGTTCCCGTTGGGGATTCTCCTATTACATCTTTATTAGCTAAAATCTCTGAAATAGCTTTCGTTTGAATGGCAGTAGGCTCATTGAACCCTGCTTTTTTCCACGCCTCTTGTAAAAAAGGCTGTAAAGTCTCTATAAACTGGCCCATATCTATCTCCTTTTCCATGCTTTTCTCGATATTATAAACGATTTTTTTCATTTCAATTAAACGAATGTATCAGTGGCCATGTGCGTTAATACTGACCTTAATTTCTATTTATAAATAAACCTTCCTTATCCCAAGGGACCCCGTCAATCCGTCAGTAGAAAAATCGGTTGTGGCCTTAACTTTTCTACATCAATATACATAGCTTCAACTATGATACACTATTGCTTCTATAGAAAACAATATGATCCTCTTTATTATGGACGAAAACTTGTATAAGAAGGAGGTTTTATGCCCTATATGGATCCGGACGCAAAGGGCTCAGCTGCTTACTTCCTCTTTTTCAAGAAAACAGCCGCCTCTCTGAACTACGAGAAGCGGCTGTTTCGTTCTATAATTGGCATATCAATAGTAACCGTTGTCCCTTTTCCTTTACCGCTTTTAAAATGCATGGTACCTTGATGACGCTCCATGATTTTGTAACACACGGCCAGCCCTAAGCCGGTGCCAGCTTCTTTTGTAGAATAAAACGGCGTCCCTACTTGTTCAATCCTCTCTTGGCTCATTCCGATTCCATTGTCTTCAAAGTGAATCAATGCTCGTGTATCTTTTTCTTCAACTGTTATTGTAATATGACCTTTCTCAATAATAGCTTCTACACCGTTTTTGATCACATTGATGAACACTTGTTTCAACTGATTTGCATCAGCCGAAACATAAATAGGTCTTTTGGCTGTTTCTTTCAATAAAATAGAAACATTATTTAAATTGGCCTGCGCTTCCATTAGCGTAATAACTTGCTTTAAAATCTCGCATAAATTGGTCTTTTCAAAAGATACATGCTGCTTTTTTCCAAGAATGAGCATTTCACTGGAGATTAAGTTGATGCGGTCGATTTCAGACATCATGATATCTAAATATGTGTCATTTGTTTCCTTAGAGGCTTGCATAACCTGTACAAAACCTTTTAAAGAAGTAAGCGGGTTTCTAATTTCATGTGCTACGGCACCTGCCATTTGGCCAATAACCGACATTTTTTCCGAGGTTATCATAAGCTCTTCATCTTGACGGTATGTAGTAATATCGCGTGCAATCATAAATACACCTACTACCTGCTTATGAACGATAATGGGAAGCAAAGAACACCTAAGCAACCGTCTTTCTCGCTTTCTATTGATAACATTCATTTCGAACTTAGCACCTTTACCATTTAGCACTTCTTTAAAATACTCTTTACACATATCAAACTCTTCAGCTGCGATAAGAGCTGAAGGTTTCATCTTTTGCAATTCTTCACTGGAGTATCCTACGATTGCTTCACCTTCTGGATTAGCAAGAAGAACTTCACCCGTTTTACTTATTTCAAAAACGCCATCAGGATTGTGTTTGAACAAAGATTGATAGTGCTGATTGCTCGTTTGAAGTTCATGTTCTTTCACTACAAGCTCTTGCTGGGACTCCACTAGTTTATAAGCTCTCCTATATACCAACCCATACAAAATAATCCCCGTAGCTAAAATAAAAAACCAACCTTTGTATTGTTGAAAAAAAATATATACTTCAAAACGACCTTGCGCTAATGTTCTAGATATATTATCAGATATCAAGATCCATACAGCGCCAATAATGATATATATAATTGAAATTCTTAAAGCTACTTTACGCGCGTGTTTCACCAAATTTTAATCACCTGTTTATCAGTATTGATCCCCTGTCTTATTGCCTTTATATGAAGTGTTCACTTTTTGTAGCCATTTCATGCCGTTGTAAAAAATTGATGAATGGCCTGACCTAGGTTACTAATAGATTTTACATTTGCTTGAAAATGATACTGGTGAAGCCATTGACTATGATCGGGTGTCACACCTGTTAAATAAATCTGTACGCCCATTAGCTGAAATTCCCATATTAAATGTTCTAGGGCTGCAACACCTCGTTCATCAATTTGACCTATTCCATTAAAGTCAATGATAACTCGATCAACCGTTTCCTCATCTATTTGTCTGAGCAGCCGATGTTCATTTTTCATGATGACTTCCTCAAATAAATCGCCAAACAGAGGTATAAGCACCATGTTATTCGATAAATGAATAAACGGTCCCGACAGCTCTATAACTCGGTTCATGGCCTTTTCTAATCGCTCTTTTTGCAGCAGCAGTTCTAAGTCAGTTTCAGATAAACGCGCTGTATGTTGTTCGATTTTTTCTGAGAGAATTCTAATTTGAGAATCTTCCTCTACACATATTACATGCGCCTTATCTTGCTCCCATTTGCAATTCACTGTATAAAGAGACATCTTAGCTTTACGCGAATGCATGACTAATTCTGTTTTTATTTTTTCCTTCTTCCCTAATCGTTTTCTAGCTTTGTTCTGACTATCTTCGTCAACAATTTCTAAAAAATGTTGAACCTCTCCGAATAAAGCGGCTGCTTCATCAGATTGCGCTAGAATATTCATTTCCTCATCCATAATAAAAACAGGAAGCGGAGCATATTTAATAGTCGACAACCTTAATCCCCCTAATTGATTGATAATGAAAAAGTTCTTTCAACTCCTCTAGCTGTGCAATAAATCGAACTTGATTCGTTTGAACAAGAGGAAACTTATAGTTTGAAACTACTCGGCCTCCAACTAAAATAAGCGGCTGATGTTTGGTCTTTTGTAATCCTTCTATATATTCGTTTGCTTTTTCTATATGATGAGTTAAACTGAACGAGATTCCTACTAAATCAGGTTTCCATTGTTCAACAGCGTGCGTTGCATGTAAAAGCGGAGAATCTGCTCCTAAAAGTTTCGTCTGCCATCCGTGCTCCTCAAAGAGAATGGCAATCATTTTTAAACCTAAAAAATGCTGTTCATTTTCTATACACAAAAACAGACCTTTTTTTTCATTTTTAATAACTTCTTGTCTTATACACAATTGATAGCGTGACAAAACATAGTCACAGGTAGTAGTAGCTAAATGTTCATCAGCCACTGAAATTTCATCTTCTTCCCACATCATACCGATTTGAGCCATTGATACTGAAATGAATTGCTGAAAAATATAAAATGTGTCGAAACCCTGCTGTCTTTTTTTCCACACAATATTCCAAGCTTCATCTTGATTCCCTGATAACAGTAGTTTAGTCAAGCGTTCTATGCTTTCAATCAAGAAACCACCTCTTTTCAGTCAAACGACTTGTTTTTTTACTCTGTTATTACCAACCATACCACTTAAAGCACTGGCACTCTACAGTAAAATATTCTCACACCGACAAAATAGCAGCGTACTTCTCTGACAGATCGATCTTTTTATTTTTCAAAATCAACGAGGTAGTGATGCAGCAAGTGACGGTTTTGTTCATTGTATAAGTACGCATACACAGGACGTCCTATTGTGCCGTAAGTCATTCTTTCTCCAAGAAGACCTATATCTGTTAGAAATTTTAAATATTTCCGAATAGACACTCTTGAAATTCCCGTTTTTTCAGCCACATCATCGGTTGAAAAAGGATAATCTTTAAGATGCACAATGGCTTCTACGATGACTTCTAATGTTCCTGTCGTTAGACCCTTAGGCAACGGCTCTACCGGAGCTTCTTTTATTTTTTTATTAGACAGCAGCCCGTCTAATTCCTGTTGATTAAGCTGAGGTTGCTGTTTTAACGTACGAAATGTTTGTTTGTAAGCCGAAAGTGCTTGATAAAAGCGTTCAAATGTAAAAGGCTTAATCAAATAATCAATCGCTCCGTAGCGTAAAGCTTGCTGAATCGTTTGGGCATCCGAAGCAGCGGTGATAAAAATGACGTCTATTTCCTCTTGTTTTGTTCGAATCTCTTGTAAAACTCTCAAACCGTTTTGCCCAGGCATAAAGATATCAAGCAGCACTAAATCAACTTGATGTTCATTTACCTTCACTAAGGCTTCATGACCCGAATGAGCAACAGCGACTACTGTAAACCCCTCTATCTCTTCAATGTACTTTTGATTAAACTGAGCAACCATTGGGTCATCTTCAACAATTAATACTTTAATCAACTTGATCTCTCCTTGTTTCGTACGGAATATCAATATAGAATGTGGTACCGCTATTTATAAATGAGTCAATGACGATTTGGCCACCTAGTTCATCAATCGTTTGCTTCACTAAATGCAGCCCAAACCCTCTGCTCGTTCCTTTTGTAGAAAAGCCTTTTTTGAAAATCTGATTCATTGTATCGGAAGGAATGCCGCAGCCTGTATCCGTGACTTGAATCGTAAGTTTATTGTTTTTATACACAAGCATAACGGACACTTTTTTAGAGGCTTGATGACAAACTGAATCAATTGCATTATCAATTAAATTTCCAATAACGGTAATGAGATGATGAGTAACGTGTGGATCTGAAGGTTCTGGAATAACTTCATCAGCGGAAAACGTCAGTTCTACGCTTTCCTCTCTAGCATAACTCATTTTGCCCATTAGAAACCCTGCCAACGCATGATCTTTAATAGATTTAGTCACTGAACTAGATTCATCGACACGGTGATTAACAAGCTGATGAATATACGTTTTTAGCTCATCATAATAATTCATCTGCACCATTCCTAAAATCACATGAAGTTTATTCATAAATTCATGCGATTGTGCTCGAAGCGCTTCCACATACATTTTAACACCTGTTAGCTGTTCTGCTAAGATATTAACTTCTGTTTTATCCCGAAACGTAGAAAGTGCCCCTACAATCTCTTCGTTTACCACTAGCGGAACCCTATTAACTACAATGGCTACTCCATTTATGACTTGCTCTTCATCATAATGGGATTCCCCCGTAGACAAAACGTCGTCCAATCTGGAGGTGGGCATATACTCTCGAATAGACAAACCGATTGGCTCTGGTGCTAATCCTGCTTTAACAAATAAGCGGCGTGCAGAACGATTAGCAAGTGTAATATTACCTTCTTTATCAACAGCTATCACTCCTTCACGAACCGACTGCAGCATAGTGCTTCTCTCTTCTAGAATTTTAGCAATTTCAGAAGGTTCCAAGCCAAATAAAATTTTCTTTATGTAATTCGCTAATAAAATAGCACCAAGAACGCCTACAAGTAAACCAATTAATGAACCTAAAACAATTCGACGATGCCCATCTCTAATGGCTTCATTTACATTATTCAAAGAAATCCCCACAGCTACTGCGCCAATTTGTTGATTTTTCTCATTATAGATGGGTGCAAAAGCGCGCAGAGATTTATCAAGCGTTCCTTTTGATACAGATACATAAGATTTCCCGTGCAATGATTTTTGCTCATCGCCTCCGGCAAACCTCTTTCCTATCTTTTTAGGATCTGGGTGAGATTGGCGAATTCCATTCATATCTATAACAACGATAAACAAGACGCTTGATTTTTTACGAATTCGTTTAGTAAACTCCTGAATTGACTGAGGTGTTTTTGTCTCTAGTCCTTCTTTCACGTTCGTTGATTCTGAAATAATTGTAGCAATAGTCCGAGCTTTTTCAGCCTGTTGATCTCGAATATTTTTTCCAATTGAACTGCTAACTAATAAATCCGTCAACAATAGCGATAGAATCACCACCATGCATACAAGCAACACCGTGATGCTTCGCAGCCCCATTCTTCCCTGTTTCACATTCTTCCCTCGCTTCCCTGCTTTTCTTGTTTATAGCACAAGAAAAAGATCTTATCTAGAGCCAGATAAGATCTTCGCTTATTTAATTTCATTTTTACTGAGTTGATTAACATTTATACAGGAAGGTTAACAATCTACTTTATAGTTTAGGTCCTTTTCTGTATTTGAACCATCCCATTTTATAAAAGGCAAAGACCATTACGCCTACAAGCCCAATCATAATGCCCAGTACAATAAAATAGTTATATTTTCCCGTCAGTTCCGGCATATATGAAAAGTTCATGCCATAGAGGCCAGCAATAAACGTCAACGGTAAGAAAATAGCTGACATAAGCGTTAGCGTAAACATGATTGAATTCATACGATCCGAATTAATCGACATAAAGCTTTCTCTAATATCATTTGACAAATCCCTGCTTGCCTGCATAATTTCAATCATATTTAATAGGTGGTCATAAATATCATTAAAATAGCGAACCTGCTCTTTTGCTTTTAACGCATTAGTTGACATAATACGATACATTAAATCTCTCATGGGGTTTAAAATGCGGCGCATTCGTGACAAATCACTTCGGATGTCATAAAGCTGCCTCATTAATTCATCCATAGGTTCGTCTTTTGCATTGTCTTCAATATCATCTATGTGATCTTCAAATTTATAAAGCACAGGGAAATATTCATCAACGGTATGATCTAAGAGTTCATACATGATATCCCATGTTCCATCTTCGGTAGCCTCAGGATCTTTTTTGATAAGCTCCCACACCCTAGCCACGCTCGTTAGCTTATCCATATGGTAAGTGACTAAAAAGTTATCTCCTACAAACGCAGATACTTCTAAGTGCTCAAGCTCTTCTTTATGAAGTGCATAATAGACTAAAAAATAATGCTCATCATACAACTCAAATTTAGCTCGCTGACCTTGATTCAAACAGTCCTCAACTGCTAAAGGATGAAAATTAAATTGTTCAAGCTGCTTTTTTTCTTCCTCGGTGGGATTGTAAAAATCAACCCAATACCATTGAAAGTCATGGCTTGAACGGATCTCATTCATTTCTATCTCTTTAATAGATCCTTCTTTGGTTTTAGCTACAATTTTAATCATAAGATAACCTCTGTCTTTTTTGATACTATTCTCTGCACATACCCTTTTTACCATTTTGTTAAACTTTTTTCTTTTAATGTACGCCTTTTGTTGTCTATACATACGATGATGGTGACGACAAGAGAACAAAACGGTGAGGAGGTATATCCATATGTATGAATTTCACTCCCGGCATGAAGAATATTGGGAAGATGATACAAGACTAGACGAACAGCTTTTAAGAGATATAAACAAAGCTGTAAATGATGAGTTTTCCGCTATTCACTACTATACACGCCTAGCAGAGCTGGCTCCTAATAATCAGGTTCAACAAGCTATATTAGGTATTCGGCAGGATGAAATTAAACACTTTGACTGGTTTTCTAAAGCCTATTATGATTTATCAGGCAGCTACCCACAGATTTCATTAAACATAAAACTGCCAAATACTTTTCAAGAAGGGGTCTCTGAATCCATTAAAGATGAAGTAGAAACCGTTCCATTTTATCAATCAATCGCTAGAAGAATCACAAATGCTCGAATTCAAAGCCGCATTGTTCGAGCTGCGAGCGATGAACAGCGCCACGGCCAAATTTTTCAAACCATTCAGTCCCACTTCTCATACTAAATAATACGCTTGCGACTGCAAGCGTATTATTTAGTATGGTTTTATCATTATCTCTTACTTTGTAGCATTAAATTCTTCTTTGATTTTTTGGAGCAGCGTTTGATTTGTTAATACGTCATACCCTGTTAATGCCATTGTTTTTGCCCCGAGTATCATTGCTTCTCTTCCTTGCTCACTTAAAGCTGCTTCTCTAAATTCGTGCGTATGACAAACAAAATAATCATCACAAATTTGAATATACGGATGAATAGCCGGAACAACCTGACTGACATTCCCCATATCTAAAGATCCATGATCGCCTTGGTCTTCCGTAATGCTTTGTTCGCTCACGCCTAATGAGATGAGATTATTTGTATAGACATCGGATAATGTTTGATTCGTTTGCATATCATCATAAGAAAACTCATAGTTTGAGATTTTTAATTTTGTTCCCGTGGCTAAAGCAGCGCCGTTTGCACATGCCTTCACCTTCTCTGTCACTTCATCTACATATGCACGAGTTGAAGCGCGGACATAAAATTGTGCTACTGCATAATCCGGTACAACGTTGGCCGCCTTGCCGCCCTCTGTAATTACTCCGTGAATACGTACATCCGGCTTCACATGCTGGCGAAGCGCATTAATGCTATTGAACGTTTGCAATACACCGTCTAGCGCATTGATTCCTTCATGAGGGGCAGCAGCTGCATGTGCAGATTTTCCGAAGAACTCAAACTGAATGGCATCCATCGCAAGAGAACGCCCGCTTTTTTGGTGACAGTAATAAGGATGTACCATCATAGCTACATCTAAATGATTAAAAATGCCTTGTTCAGCCATCGTTACTTTGCCGCCTCGTGTTTCCTCTGCAGGTGTTCCGTATACGTATATTTTACCGCCTGTTTCCGCCACCGCTTTACTAAGACCAATACCAGCTGCGATTGACATGGTTCCAATTAAGTTATGTCCACATGCATGTCCAAGATCTGGCAGAGCATCGTACTCAGCCATAAATCCAATCGATGGACCTGGCTTTTGACTGTCATAAACAGCGGTAAAAGCTGTTGGCAAGTCACATGTACCGATTTCAACTGTGAACCCTTGTTCTTTTAAAACATCCGTTAATGCTTTGCACGCTTTGAATTCTTCGTGACCAAGCTCAGGGTTTTGTCCAATATATTTGCTTACATCATAAAATGTATCTTGTAATTTATTAATTGCTTCATTTATTAATTGTTTCATTAGTGGTACTCTCCTTTTAAATATTTAAACAAATTATAGTATATTTATTCGTTTTTTGAAAGCTAGTTTTTAAGACAGGTTTTCCTATCACCTTAATATGCCTTATAATTAAAATACTAACTTTTTTAAAGAAGGTATGCATAATGATTAACATAAAAAAATTAAATTTTTTAGGCGGTCGTATTATTAAAACAGGCATTGCCGTCTTTTTGACTGCACTCATCTGCCAATCTATTGGCTGGCCTTATATGCTCGCTGTTATTACAGCTATTGTTACGATTGAACCAACCGCTGCCGACTCTATCAAAAAAGCGTTTATCCGCTTTCCTGCTTCAGCAATCGGAGCGGCTTTTGCCATGCTTTATACATTTCTTTTAGGGGTAACGCCGCTTACCTATATGCTTGTTGCCGTTTCTACTATTATATCCTGTTATAAACTGCGTTTACATGCTGGAACACTCGTTGCCACGCTAACAGGAGTAGCTATGCTGACGATTGTGCACGACCATTATTTCATATCATTTTTAATTCGCCTAGCGACCACTAGTATTGGGCTGCTTACTTCTTCACTTGTGAATATCATCGTTCTTCCTCCTAATTATACACCGATTATTACGAGGAAAATTCAAAATCTCTCAAAACAAATGAGTAGCGTCTTACAGCAAAGAGGAAGTGAACTTTCCCAAGTACATGCTTGCCATAAACAAACAAAGCTTCAATTTCAACACCTTTCTGCTGAAATTGAAAAAATTGAGACGCTTTGTGAATACCAGCGAAAAGAATGGAAGTTTCATCATTTCACTCATACAGCTATGAGAAAATTTCACTATGAATATAAGAAACTTTCTCTTATGCGGCAGCTTGTCTACCATATTGGTAATTTAATTTATTTGCCTGCCCATCAGCTGCAAAGTGCAAGACATCAAGTGATATGGGACACTTTCACTTCCTTTCATAACGTCTTACAAAATGAACAATATAAAAGCTCTTTTCAGCATCAAACGCTTATTTTAACTTTAAAACAAAGGTTTTGGGCACATAAGCAGGAAGAAAACAGAGTGGATCAGCCTTTTTCAACAGAGACAACAATGCTGTACGAACTGCTTGCAATTCACCACCTTCTTGAAGAGCTACACCGTATTCATCTTTTGAAGGAACGCTATAACTTAAACAATTCGCCTGTCTCGCTTTCTTCATAAAAAAATCCTCACATATGTGAGGATTTTCTTGTTTACGAAACCTGTGACTCATCTTTCTTATATTCTTTCTCCCAGTAATCTGCATTTTTAATTCCTAGTTTAACAGGATCAAATACAGGATCTATCCCCTGTTTCTTTTGGGATTCATAGTCTTTTAATGCGACTAATGCAGGCTTTGCTAAAATTAAAATGGCAATTAAATTTAGCCATACCATAATACCAAGTCCCGCATCACCTAATGCCCAAGCTAGTGATGCTTGTTTAACTGACCCGTAGAACGTAGCTCCCAGCAGGACAAGCTTTAATGCAAACATAGCCCACTTTCCGTTCTTTCCACGAGTTAGATAAGCAATATTTGTTTCGGCAATGTAATAATAAGCCATGATCGTTGTAAACGCGAAGAAGAATAGAGCAACTGCCACGAAGCCAGCTCCAAATCCCGGCAACACTGTTTCAATAGCAGCTTGTGTAAATCCAGGCCCTGCTTCTACACCCGGTAAATTTGAAATAATAAATGAACCTCCCGGTCCTTCCGTGTTGTACATGCCTGTGAATAAAATCATAAATGCTGTTGCTGAACAAACGAACAGTGTATCAATATAAACTGAAAAAGCTTGTACAAGGCCTTGTTTCGCCGGGTGTGAAACTTCTGCTGCAGCTGCTGCATGAGGTCCTGTCCCTTGTCCTGCTTCGTTTGAATAAATGCCGCGCTTAACTCCCCAAGAAACAGCTAACCCAACAATTCCTCCAAAAGCAGAATCTAATGCAAAAGCACTTTTAAAAATAAGAGCGATAACTCCCGGCAACTCGGAAATGTTCATGGCAATAATAATAAGAGCTAAAATAATATACCCAAGCGCCATAAAAGGTACAACGAATTGGGCTACCCCTGCAATACGCTTAACGCCTCCAAAAATAATAAAAGCAAGAATAATAACTAATCCTACTGCTGTAACCGTTGGACTAACACCAAATGCATTGTCTATGCCAAGCGCGATGGAATTGGACTGAACGCCCGGCATTAAGATACTCATCGCAACAAGTGCTGCAATGGCAAATAAAATGCCATACCATTTCATACCTGTTCCTTTTTCAATGTAGTACGCTGGACCACCTCGATATTGGCCATCTTGCTTAACTTTATAAATTTGAGCAAGTGTTGATTCGATGAATGCACTAGAAGCACCAATAAAAGCAACTGCCCACATCCAAAATACAGCTCCTGGACCTCCAAACGCGATAGCTGTCGCAACTCCAGCAATATTTCCTGTTCCAACTCGTCCTGACAGTGCTAAAGACAATGCTTGAAAGGAAGAAACTCCTGCTTCTGAACTTTTACCTTGAAACATCAGCATGATCATGTCTTTTAAGTGTCTAACCTGTAAAAACCTCGTTAAAATTGAGAAGAACAAGCCAATCGCAAGACATCCATAAATAACAGGTGTGCTCCATAGCACATTATTCAAACTCGTTACAAATTGCTCCAAACGATAACCCCCTTATTTTTAATTCAGATTATTTTAAATTATAAGTTAAATTATAAATTTTAACAATAAAACTCTAAATTAAAACTTTATTTTTAGTTAAAATACACAAAAAACGTTATAAAATCTTCAAAAATATCCAAAGATAAACCGTTTACATTCTATAATTATAGTTTTCAAAAAAGAGATATTTGCACCTTTCTTCTCACGAACACATAGGCTATAGAAGTTATTTTCTATTAGAAGGTGTGAAAACAATGATGAGAATAGAGCCTTTATTTTATCGTTCTTTAGCTCTAGACCTTCTTTATGCGTGCGTTTTAGCTTATAAGCAATACGCACAGGGAGGCACATTTGATGTACCTGAAGGCTACCGGCTTATTAAATCGTTTAAAGCTTCTGCCGTAGGGGTGCAAGAATGGTTTGGTTTTATTTTAGAATCTGATGACTCTATTGTAATTGCCTTTCGCGGAACTCAATCTGAGGCAGATTGGATTGCTGATGCTCGCATTAGGCAGCGCCCTTATCCATACAATCAACAAGCAGGGCTCGTCCACGAAGGTTTTTTAGCCGTTTACGAATCATGCCGCGATGAAATTTTTGAAACGTATCAGTCCCTTACCCCCAAGCCACTTTATATAACGGGGCATAGCCTAGGTGGTGCACTCGCTGCTCTTCATGCCTTAGATGTCGCCACAAACGCATCTTTTCCGGAAGTTACAATGTACAACTACGGAGCTCCCCGAGTAGGTGATCCTCAATTCGTTCAAACATACACAAATCTTGTTTCAAATAGCCGCTGTTTTGTTAACACGACGGATACGGTTCCTAAAATCCCTCCGAAGCGACTTTATTCCCCTTCCACCAAGCAAACGATTTATTACGATCAAGACCCTCTGCAACTCTCGTTTACGATTCAAACAGGTTCTACCGTGGGGAACCATAATCCCCAAACATACAGTGTTGGTATTTGGATGATGTCGGACTATCCTATTTTGGTCCAAAAATAAAAAAACAGGCGGAATGCCTGTTTTTTTATGCACCAATTGCTGTTTTGATTTCTTCTATTTGTTCTTGATGGCGCTTTTCATGATAGCCAATAAAATCAATCCATTGCTTTAAATCCATTAACCCAAACACAGGATGTGGAAACGATTTTTGCTTTAGCTTGTCTTCACTTGCTGTTTCTTCTAACTCTACTAAAGCCGCTCTTGATTCTGCCAGCTTATTCTTCATTTCTTCTAATGTCTGCTTTTCATTTGAAGGCGTAACTTGAGCCGGTGCATCTACTTTTCGCGAACGGTCTACCGCTAAATGAAACGGCTTATCTTCAGTCGGCTGATCTACACCGTTTTCTAGCTGATCCTTTACACGTGAAACAATCATGCGCTCCATTAAATATAAATGTTCCAATACTTGCATAACGCTCCATGTATTAGATGCTGGCTGCTGATTTAATTGTTCATATGTTAATGATTCTACACTGCTCAATACATCATTTCGAAACTGTTTGTTTTTGTTCATTTTTCATCCTCCTCTAGGATTCCTCTAACTTATCGTATCAAAAAACTCTTCCATATAAAAAAGATATCCCTTTACTTAACCATGTTTTAGCTGCAATTGTTTCACGTGAAAAAATCACATTTTCTATTTGACATAGATCAACTGAGGTGTTATATTTAGATTTCTGGCTTTTCTTTAAGAGCTGGACATAGTGAAAGTAACTTGAAAGGATGTATCGTACAATGCAAGGTAAAAATACTGGCATTCGACACATGTCTTTGAACAAAACTTATTCACACTGGATCGGCTTCGGAGCCGTAAGGATGCAAGAGAGGTAGGGCTTGCGTCGTTTAGGTTAATCGATCATGTGGAAAAACAAACCGCGGCAATGGATGAAATCCATGCAAGCACAATCAATGCTAATTGTGCCCTAACAACAACGAAACATACAAAAACCGTAATCATGGATTTTATAAAGAAAGTAATCATTTTGTTTTTACACTTGCAAAAAGCAAGTTACTGATAAGAAACACGAACAAAAGCGAGCAGATGCATCTGCTCGCTTTTTTAATGATACTTTTTTATTTACTTTATCATTTCTTTTTTTTAGCGGATCTTATAAAAAAGCCGAAACCAATGTGGTTTCGGCTTTTTTCTTATTGCTCTGCTAGTACATCCGCAAATGCTTTTGCATAAGGTGGAAGGTCTGGCGGACGGCGGCTTGAAATGATGTGGCCGTCGATTACGACTGCTTCATCATGCCAAATAGCTCCCGCGTTTTCCATATCATCTTTGATTCCTGGCGTACTTGTTACGTTTCGGCCATCTAAGATTTTTGCAGAAATTAATACCCATCCTGCATGGCAGATTTGACCGATTGGCTTTTGCTGTTCGTCCATATGACGAACCATTTCAATTACTTCAGGGTAGCGGCGCAGCTTATCCGGCGCCCAGCCTCCAGGTACTAAAATAGCGTCATATTCAGCTGGATCAACATCTGTAAACGCGTAGTCCGATACGGCTGGAACACCGTATTTCCCCATGTACGTTTCATTTGCTTTTTCTCCAACTAAATGTACTTCTGCTCCTTCTTCTCGAAGACGCATCACTGGATACCATAGTTCTAGGTCTTCAAAGTCTGCACTAACAAGCGCAATAACTCTTTTATTTTCTAAACGCATCGTAACACCTCCGCCATCAGTATAGCATGTTGGAGAATAAGATTGAAAATAAGGGACTAACTTGTACATAATTAAAGGATTTTTCAAGTTCCCTTTAGGAAACTTTTGTATGCCAAATGATCTAATTTCATATTTTCACTTGACTGAGGACAAACATCACACTACAATGTGTAGTGTGATGTTTGTAATGTTGTAAAATTATCCAAATAAGAAAGAGTTTCTAAATTAATGGCTATATTTCTTTTTTCGGGCTTTCACACTACATAACGTAGTGTTTAATTAAATAAACTTAAAGGAGGAAGTAAAGTGAATAAAAACGTCGAAATTGGTTCACTTATTATTCGTTTAGTATTAGGTTTTACATTTTTAGTACACGGTTTTCAAAAATGGCAGGGCGGGATTGAAAATACAGTAGGGTTCTTTGATAGCTTAGGAATCCCTGGTTTTATGGCCTACATTGTTGCAACGATTGAACTTGTAGGTGGGGTCCTTATTATTCTTGGTCTAGCAACAAGAGTCGTAGCTGCTTTATTTGTAGCCGTTATGCTTGGCGCTATTTTCACAGCCAAGCTTAAAAGCGGATTTGTTGGCGGGTTTGAGTTTGATATCGCTTTAATTGCCATGTCTGCTCACTTGTTCCTTGCAGGAAGCCAGTTCCTTGCTCTTGATGGAGTGGTATTCAAAAAGAAAGAAACTGCCTTTTCTCTTCAAGAAGAAAGCAGTAAGTAAAAAAGAAAACTTATACTCTCCCACTATAAGCTTTCAGATTAGTCCCCGCCTTTTGAGGCGGGCTTTTTTTATATTTGCAGCAGCAAATTCGCAAATAAAGAAGAACGCTCGGACAGCGTATCAATTTGAATATGTTCATATTCCGCATGTATTCCTTTTCCGCATGCTCCTAATCCATCCAACGTGGGAACGCCAATGGCCGCTGTAAAATTCCCGTCGCTTCCGCCGCCCACAGCTGCTTCTTCCAATTTCATCCCGAGTTTGGCCGCGATTGACTGAGCGCATTCAAATAACTCTTCCGTTTGTTTAGACTTCACCATCGGAGGACGGTTCATGCCTCCCGTTACTTCTAGCTTAATCCCTTTTAAAATAGGTGTTAAATTTAAAATAATATCCGTCATGCGCTCGGCTTCTTCTTCGGTAGAAACACGTAAGTCCACGTGCGCTTCTGCATACTCCGGAACTACATTTGTACCGCTGCCTCCGGTAAACGTCCCAACGTTTACCGTTGTACCTTTTTCATAATCAGTTAAGCTCTGCAGAAAAATCACTTGGCGCGCCAGTTCTTCAATGGCATTGATTCCTTCTTTGTGATGATTACCCGCGTGTGCTGCTCGTCCCCATACTTTTACGGTGAAGATCCCCGCTCCTTTGCGCGACGTTTTTAACGCACCTGAACCCGCCACCGCCGGTTCCGCTACTAGCACCGCTTCACTTCTTTGTGCTTCTTCTTCAATATATTTTTTAGAAGAAATCGACCCAATCTCTTCATCTGAATTGCAGAAAAACACAATTTTTTTATCCAGTGCTAAGCCAAGTTCTTGAATTGCTTTAATCGCCCATATAGATTGCACAATGCCGCCTTTCATATCTAAAATTCCCGGACCATAAAGCTTGTTTCCTTCTGTTCTCAAGCTCAGCCTTCCCTTTTCCCATACTGTGTCAAAGTGACCGATAATTAAAAGCTGCTTTTCTCCTTCCCCAATCGTAAATTTCAAGTGGTTTCCTACTTCTTTTTTTTCTATGATTTCATACCCTATCCCTAAACGCTTTTGAAACAGCTCCGTTAAATACATTCCACACTGATCCACTAACTCCTTACTGTAAGATGGTGATTCTTTTTTCACAAATCCCACTAGATCTTCGAGCATCTCTTGTTCGTGTTCTTTTAAATAACTAAATACGCTTTGTTCTACCATTACCTGACTCAAATCAATTCCTCCTCCAAACAACCCCTGCTGCTTGTGCATTCACTGCTTTTATTTATTGTACGTATAAGTATGTTCTACGTTTCACATAACGTTCTTAAATTATCCTTAATTATAATGGTTTTCAGACAATTTTCCATCCTTTAAATACAGATAATACTTTAACTTATTCATAACCGACGGAAAATAGCCATAAACTTCAACAAATTTATACAAAAAAGCTTCAATCTTCAACAGATTAAAGCTTTCATTTTATTAATTGATATTTATTTTGATATTTTTTCCTTTTGACTTCACACTAACAAAAATAAACATAGACACTAAAAAAATAAATAGAATAACGCCAACCATTTCAAAGTTTACTTCAGCCCATGGGTTAAAGAAAGTGAATGCTAAATAGAATGACACACCATATGCGAGGACAACAATAACCCAGCCCATCAAGCGAGAAGCAGATTGCCCAAACTTACTCGATTCATTCACCATTTTATGTACAATCAGTGAATCGATTGTATCTGTCAGCATCATTCCAAACATAAATACTAGTCCTAATAAAAGCGGCGTATACTTGCCTGCGTTCCCTACAGCTAGAGACCACACGGCCGTTTGACTGACCGTTTCAGCTGCTAAAGCGAACAATGCTCCTACAAGAATAATTAAAAAAGGATTCGTTGTTCCTTTTGCGATTTTCGGGATAAACTTCCCTTTTAACCCGCTCAGCTGAAACTCTTCTTCTTTATTTTTAGTTCGAAGCAAATGATATGTGTTTAATGTCCCGATTAGAAAGAGGGAGATAATGGATACCCAAGATGCAAAATGATCGAAATACGATGGAAATGTAAAATTCTTCATCACCACGCCCAGCACCCCGGCCGTGACGGCCACCATCCCTCCGTGACCTAGTGAAAACAGCGTTCCAACCCACGGGGCAAAACGGCTGCCCATTCGCCAATTATATCGGGTCTGGCCGTCAATAAAAGCTAAGTGGTCTGCATCCAATCCGTGCCTGATTCCTAATAAAAAGACAAGTAAAAAAACTGATAAACCTTCCATTTCCTACACTCCTTTTTTTAAAATAAAACGTAAAAAAGCCTCAATTCTATAGAAATTGAGGATGTGTCGGCATATGAAAATAAACAGCAATTGCTCACTGCGTACCTTGATACACCGCCTCTTTCCTAGAAGAGTCAAGTGTACAGAATAGGTAGGTCTCCTGGCTTGAGATCATCATTTTCTACCGCCTTCCCCGTTTTGAGTGACGATATGATAGAAAACTCCCTGCTTACAGTGGCTGGACCGCTCGAGATTTGCACTCGATTCCCTGTTACCTCTTACTCTATGTAAGAGCACCTAAACTGTGCGAATGATTCATTTTCTTCCTCATTATACTAGTACTCCTTACAAATGAATAGAGAAAATTCAAATAAAAAAGCCCTGCTAAGCTTTACATGCTTAGCAGGGCTTTTTAAAGCAATTAAACTACTTCTACCGTTACGTCTACGTTACCGCTGATTGCTTTTGAATACGGGCAGTATGAGTGAGCTAGGTCTACATACTTTTTCGCTGTTTCTAAATCTAAGCCTTCGATATGAGCTTCAAGCGCTACAGCAATTTTTACTCCTTGATCAGCTTTATCTGGAAGCAGCTGAACCGTAGCTTTTACTTCACTGCTTTTAATTTCTACGTTATGTTTTTTCAGCATAAATTCTAACGCGCTGTTGAAACAAGCGCTGTATCCGGCTGCAAATAGCTGCTCTGGGTTTGTTGCTGTCGTTGTTTCTCCACCAAGCGCTGGCGGTGTTGCCACGTCTAAGTTAAAGATGTTATCTAAAGAGTGAACTTCTCCTGTTCTTCCACCTGTGTTAACAACTGTTGTTTCATATAAAGCTTTCATGTATAAATCTCTCCTCTTTTTTAGTAATTTTATTAGATGTTTTTATTTATCGTTTCTGTAATTTAATTGTACAAAATTTAATTTTAAAAAACAAGTATTAAATACATTAAAAATTTCCCAATAAAAAAAGCCGCGTATTTGCGACTTTTTCTTAATAATATTGAGACTGCCCGTCATAAGCTGATTTTCGAAAAATAGACAGATTAGTAATAGCTCTCATGATTTTCGTATTAAAAATAACATAATGAATAAACAGCGCCAGCACACAGCCTAAAATAGCTCCTGTTAACACATCGAATGGATAGTGAACGCCAACCCATACGCGTGAAAATGCAATGAGTGCACCCATGAAAACCCACATGCGTCCTGAACGTTTGAAATGCAGCCAAATGGTAAAAGTGATAACTAATGCAGATGTAGCATGATCGCTTGGAAATGAAGAATTCGCGGCGTGATCAATGAGCTGATTCACGTGGTGAGAGATAAACGGACGATCTCGATAAGCAAATAAACTAATCACTTTATTGATAATGACTCCTGTGGCACAAGCACATAAAGCTTGAAATGCTACAACACGGCTGCCGTTTTTATTAATAAGTAAAAACAAGCCGAGTAAAACGATAAGTACATACTGGGCATAATCTGCAAAGAATACCATTAGCGAATCTACAAACTTCACATGCGAGGCATACTGATTCACCGCATGGAAAATGGCATAGTCTACTGAATTAATAGCTGATAACATAATCGAAATCCTTTCTTATTTTTAAATGTCATTAGCTATCTTATCAGTTTCTTGCGAAAATGAACATGTTTTTGTCAGAGGCTTCCTAACTGATATTTATAAATAACGTATTCAGGATGAGTAGTAAGCCAACGGACTTTTGCCCATTAACTTACCTGTGAATGATCCACAATGTTTTTTTGCAAAAAGATTTCTTCTAAAGAAGGTTCTTCTACGTGAACTTGATAAATATCGATGCCGCATTGAATCAATTCGCGAATAATCAGAGGGATATTTCTCTCTTTTTGAAGCATCACTTTTGTGTACGTGTGATGGTATTCCACGTCCGGACTCACCGTACGGAAAAACTGTTGAATATATTCTTTATGGCTGCTTGGGTAAGGATCATGTTTAATCATCACCGTTTTTTTCGCTTGGTATTGAAAGCGCAGTTCTTCCATTGTCCCTTCTATTAAAATAACCCCATTTTTCATAATCGCTACGCGTGTACAAATCTTCTCAACTTCATTTAAATTATGAGACGTCATAAAAATCGTCTTGCCTTGATTTTGAAGTTCTCTTATTAATTCATGAATGTGGAGAGCAGATTCAATATCTACTCCAGAAGTTGGTTCATCTAAAAATATAAGATCTGGATCTGTTATAATTGCTTGAGCAATTCCTAACTTCTTTTTCATTCCAAATGAAAACTTTCCAACTTTCTGATGGTCATGTCCTTCTAATCCTACTTTCTTCAGTACATCACTACAGTGTTCTTTAGAAAAACGATGGCCATTTATCTTTAAAAAATAGCGCAAATGATTGAGCGCTGTCATCTCATCGTAAAAGTTAGCATAGTCAGGAAGCACACCTATTTTCTTCTGAAGCTCTAAATCAATATCACTCTGTCCCAGCAGCGTAAATTCTCCTGCTGAAGGAAATGAAACGCCGGTAAGCATATTAATAAATGTAGACTTCCCTGCTCCGTTTCTCCCTAAAAATCCGTAAATTTCTCCTTGTGGTACCTGTAAATTAATACTGTTAACAATTGTTTTAGATCCATACTTTTTAGTTAATTTACTTGTTTCTATAGCATACATATTATACTTCTCTCCTTTTAAAACTCCAAAGTGCCGTACATAAACAAAGTGCTGCAAAAATAAGAAGAACTGTTAGATACCCTTTCTCCAACTTTAAATAGTAGTAGGGTGTCACATACTTAAACCATGCAATGTACGCTTTTGATGAAAATATGCTCCATCCACTCAGTACCGGTAGAACAAACGATAAAATAATTGATAAAAACATAGTATGAGTTGGGTTTGGCAGCAAAGCTGAAAGCATTAATACAAATGAAATCATGCACATAGTGAATAGTAGGCACTCTAAAAATATATAAAAAGAAAAATGATGCGAAATAAACGCAATCAATAGAAATGAAAGAGAGATACAAACGAGCCAGAAACAACAAATACCTAAGAATTTCCCTAGTACAATACGCTCTCTTGATGTTTTAGTAACTAAAAACCTTGCCGTCCTTGTTTTAATTTCTTGATTAATAACATTATGAGAAAGACTTGAAATAAACAGAGGTCCGAACCCGAGAAGCATCGCCAAAATTCCCCCGTTGGCTCCATCTCGAATCTGTGCGCTCGTCAGTTGACCTCCAAGTTGACTGACTATATGGGCTATTCCATAGGAAGCACCGCATACGATTATAATAACGATAATTGATTTAATGCTTTTAAATAAGCTTTGAAACTCTTTTATACTAATGGCCCACATTTTTAAAATCTCCTTTTGACATAAGTTTGACTGCTATCATCCAACAAAAGGATGATTTACTTCTGACGGTAAAGTTTTTTTCTCTTTTGGCTTTCCACTCCAAGAAAAATTTGTCCATATGCGCAGCAGCTTTTCCACCGGTCCAGTTTTAAATTTTTGCACGTACATATAACTGCCGATAAGCTGAATTCCGTAAATACCTATGCAGACAAAAACCCCTGCAATCATGCCGAGCTTTCCGAAATAACCTAATCCATAACCATAAAAAATCGTCGTGCATATAACCGTTTGCATTAAATAATTACTAAGCGATATCCTGCCTACGCTTTCAAAAGCCTTCATCAAAAATGACTTCTCGTATTTCGCATATAGCCAAGCAAAGCCTGCAATATAACCAAGAGATAAGAGACTCCCACCTAACATATGTGTAGAACCAGCCCAATTAGCATCTGGCCATACGTACATAGTTCCTTTTAACAGCAAGCTAAGCGGAACCAACACGGCCGCCCAACGGCCATACTGTTTTTGATTAGCTGAAACGTCGTAAAACCACTTTTTCTTCCCCGCATACATACCAAACAAAAACAAAGCACCCATTATAAATGGTGTAAACAAGAAGGCAAAAGCAAATTTATATCCTGCTATATTCATCGGATCAACATTGTTGCGGTGGTCTTTAATTTGTTCATAAGTTCCACTTCCATACACATGAATCGTATCTTTTACGTATGTGGTAAGCGTTTGTTTATCACTAAGAAGATACATGTTATCGTGTAATGAACCGTAACCAGCCGCTCCGGTCAGAATCAACAAAATTGATGCCCATACCAACAGCGTTTTAGCTTTACGGTTTAAAAAGAAAACTAATAAAAATATCCCCATCATTCCGTAAAACGTAAGAATATCTCCTTCCCATAAAAGTACTCCATGCAGCAGGCCAAACCCTAGAAGCAGAAGAAAGCGGCGAAAGAAATGCCTTTTTACTCCTAACTGCCTTCTTTCTAAGCTTTCTTTCATCTTCACCATTGAATAGCCAAATAAAAAAGTAAAGATTGGCATAAAACTTTCTTCTACCGCGACTTTTAAAAAGACATAGGCTGCTGAATCACTTGGTGATAGCGAGAAGAGATGAATCATATCCTTTCCGTAAATACCATATTGAAAAATCAGCATATTCGCTAGTAAAATACCAAACAAGCTGAATCCTCTCATACTATCAATTACTTTAACTCGCCTAAAATCATTACTCATCCTTTTAACTCCTTTACTATGTGTCTGTATATTTAGTATATGAAATGAAGTTTTCAAGAAAATAAACGGGAGATTATCTTTTCTTTAACATTTTCCAATTTTGTTAATCTTTTCGTAATGTTCTTATGCTAAAATCGAATACGTATGAAATGAAACAGAGGTGATTTATATTGGAAGATGCATCTATATTGCTAGTTGATGATGAAATTGCTATTGTCAAAATGTTGGAGACAGTATTAAAAAAAGAAGGATTCAACCAAATCTATAAAGCTCACACCGCTCAAGAAGCGCTAGATGTTTTACATAATAAAACGATTGATATTATTTTGTTGGACGTCATGCTTCCCGATAAAAGCGGATTTGATATTTGTCCTAAAATTCGTGAGCTCTCAAACGCATATATCCTGTTCATAACAGCCAAAGTATCTGACTTGGATGTGTTAACAGGTTTCGCCATGGGCGGAGACGACTACGTAACCAAGCCATTTAACCCTTTAGAAATTGCGGCACGAATTAAAGCACGACTGCGCAGAAAACAAGCGCTGACCGAAAGAAATCCTGTAAAAATGGAATCACAGCCTTCAAATCGCTATGAGTTTGATCGTTTTATCATAGATGAATCCGCTGGAGAGCTCATTGTAGATGGTCAAACGGTTGCTTGCCCCGCACAAGTATTTTTGCTGCTCCTTCATTTCTGTAAAAATATGAATATTGTTCTTTCTAAATCACAGCTGCTTGAAGCCGTCTGGGGATATAACCAGTTCGTAGACGATAATACGGTAACCGTACATATTCGAAGAATCAGAGAAAGAATCGAAGATAACCCCAGCACCCCAAAACATTTAGTTACAGTACGAGGGCTTGGATATAAATTAGTGACCGGAAAAGCACTATGAAATCAATTAAAAGAAGATTGACCTTTCATTTTTCGTTTCAGTTTATTATGACTTCTATTTGCATTTGCTGTGTTATTTTTTGTTGTTTTATATTTATAGCTGTATATCTTACAAATCAAGATATAAGAAGAGACTTTCCTACAGGTTCCCTAAGCATGTTAACGACTGATACAGTTATTGAAAATGGAAAAGCTACTATACCGAAAGATTTAACGAAAGAAATTAAAAGTGAAAACCTATGGTATCAAGTGGTAAACAAAAAAGGAGATGTAATTGGAGAAGTTAATACTCCTAAAAATATCCCTAAACATTATACAATTAATCAACTTCTCGATATTGAAAAACAGAAAAAATTTCGAGACTATCATATCGTCACAGAACTGGATACGTTTCTTGTACAACCCACATACTACATACTAGGCTATAAAAATGAATTAAAAGACCAGTTATACGATTTATATAAAAATTACAGCCAAGGCGGCCTTCCAATAACTGAAAAAGTACCTCAATTGGAAAAGCAGTTATTAAGTAAGGATGCTTCTCTGCAAGTTATTAACAACCAAGGCAAAGTTATCTCTTCCTTTCGAATGCCCAAAACAAAACAGCAGTATGAGCCTTTAGACATTATTTCCCGAAAAATTGAAAAAGACAAATATGAATCTACAGCTACAATTTTTCATGATTCAAAGAAAAATTATTCATGGATTTTTCATACCCCTAACAAACATCAAACTATTTCTGACTACTCAATTATTAGAAAACTAGTAATTGGCGCAGTTGTTGTTACTGCTTCAGTTCTTTTAGCAACTATATCTATTTCAATCTGGAACGCTTTTCGCTACGGCGGGCCCTTACTTCTCTTCACCAGCTGGCTCGGACGTATGGGAAGCGGAAACTATTCAGAAGTGCTAACAGAAAAAGAGCGGAAGCGCGTCTTTCGGAAGAATGGAAAAGTACGTTTTCAATATCGCCTCTATTCAGAAGTAATTACAGCCTTTTATGAGATGGCAGAGCAGCTTAGCTTGGCTGAAAAAGAACGAAAGCAGCTAGAGACCACTCGTGAAGAATGGATGACGGGAATATCTCATGATTTGCGGACACCTATTTCAACAATTCAAGGATATGGGCATATGCTGGAAAGCGGCCATTACAATTGGGACGAAGAAGAGCTAAAAGAAATTGGCCAAACGCTGCGTGACAAAAGTGAGTATATGGTGGGGCTTGTAGAAGATTTTTCACTGGCCTTTAAGCTTAAAAATAATGTCGTTGTCTTAGAAACAAAAAAAGTGGACGTTCATCAATTACTTCAGCATATTGTTTTAAAATTCGTTAACGATCGAACCATTAAAAATGTTCAATTCTCTTATGTGCCTGTTCATCTTCAACCTTTTATTCAAGCTGACACGCGCTGGTTTGAGCGAATGGTTGATAATTTAATTTTTAATGCTATTAAGCATAACCCTGATAACACCACTATTACAATTTCGACGGCCATAAAAAATGACCACATCTTAATTATGATTCAAGACGATGGAATTGGAATGGATGAAGAAACGCAGAAAAATTTATTTGACCGCTATTACCGCGGCACAAATACAACCGAAAAAACAGAAGGTGCTGGACTTGGCATGAGCATCGCAAAGGCCATTTGCGAACTTCATAAAGGGCAAATCGAAGTGAAATCTACTCTTCACCAAGGAACTGCCATTACCCTGCATATTCCTCTTTCAACCAATCAGCAGCCGGACTAAACTCCAGCTGCTTTTATACACCTCAATCATCCCCGTGCTATAATGTACGCAACTATACATAGACACAAGGGGGAATTTTTTTGAGTAAAGGCAGAATTTTAATTGTAGAAGATGAGCGCAAAATTGCTCGTTTGATTCAGCTCGAGCTTGAACACGAAGGGTACGAAACGGGCATGGCTTATACAGGGACGGAAGGGTTAGCAGAGTTTCAAGAACACGATTGGGATTTGCTGCTTTTAGATGTGATGCTTCCTGAACTGAGCGGTCTCGAAGTACTTCGTCGTATTCGAACAAATGATGATCAAACGCCCGTTATTTTATTAACGGCTCGGGACGCCCTTCCTGATAAGGTAAGCGGACTAGATTTAGGAGCGAACGACTACATTACAAAGCCTTTTCAAATTGAAGAGCTTTTTGCACGCATTCGCGTATGGCTTCGCCATCCTGCATCAACATCGCCTGCTGAACAAGAAACGGCCGCTCTCCAACTAGGCAATTTAGTGGTTAACGAAAAAACGCGAGAAGTCACGCGTGAAAATAAAGCCATTGAGCTGACTCCGAAAGAGTATGATTTGCTTGTCTATATGCTTCAAAACAACAATCAAGTGCTAAGCTTTGAACAGCTTCTTACAAACGTATGGGGATTCGATTACTACGGAGACACGAATATTGTATACGTATACATTCGATATTTGCGCAAAAAAATTGATGCTCCATTTTCAATACCCTACATTCAAACAGTGCGCGGCGTTGGCTATATGCTTAAGGAGTAGCTCATGAAACTGCAAACAAAGATTATCCTTACATCAACTGCGCTGCTTTTTATTCTGCTAGTAATTGCAAACAGTTCGGTTTACTTTATTTTCAAGAAAACCATGGAAGACAATGCAATTGAACGTTTGCAAGCAGAAACAAGCAACGTAACAAATGGTCTCAAACAAACAAGTTCGACAGTTAAACAATCCAATTTGCTTCGTGCTTATTTGCCTCCTAACGGAATGATTCGTATTTTACCTAAGTCGGGCAGCCCTTTAGTTGTATCCGTTACTGATCAAACGAAAAAGCTTCAGGCCCTGCCTTATTCCTATTATTCAAATGAACAAACAACAATCAAAGAAGACGACGGCCATCTATACGCGATTTCACATACTCCCGTCATTTGGACGAACGGTGAAGTCGTTTCTTTGGAAGTCACGGAACAACTCGAAGACGTGGAACAATCTTTACAGACGTTAAAATTTATCTTGCTTATTGCCTCTCTTGTTATATTGATTCCAACTATATTTGCGGGACGGCTTTTAAGTAAAATTATTTTGCTGCCTATCAAATCTCTTATTCATACTATGGAAGAGATTCAAGTGTCTCGCACGTTCAAAAAAATTGACCTTTCTTCTTCTTCTAAAGACGAGTTAGATCAAATGGCCAATACCTTCAATAATATGATGGATTTATTAGAGGAAAACTATAAAAAGCAAGAGCAGTTTGTATCGGATGCTTCTCATGAATTAAAAACACCCCTTACCGTGGTAGAAAGCTATGCCAATATGCTAAAACGCTGGGGAATGAAGCGGCCAGACATTTTAGAAGAAGCCATCGAAGCCATTCACTCGGAGTCTTTGCGGATGAAACAGCTTACGTCTCAAATGTTGGTACTCGCGAAAGATGAATCTCAGTGGGAGCTTCACATGGAACACGTAGATGCGGCCGCCATATGTACACAAACAATCAAGCATCTAGAACAAGCCTTTGAACGAACCATTTATTTAAGCGTAAAAACTGATCATCCAATTGTAACAGCCGATGAAAAACGGTTAAAGCAGCTGCTATACATCCTGTTAGATAATGCCATTAAATATAGTGAAAAAGCGGTAGAAGTAACTATAGCAAGAAACGAAAGCTTTATGATTACGGTCACAGATCAAGGAATTGGTATTCCAAAAGAAGACTTATCAAACGTGTACGAACGCTTTTTTCGCGTAGATAAAGCAAGAAATCGAGAAACTGGTGGTTCAGGACTCGGATTATCCATTGCTCGAAAGATTGTAGAAGCCCATAGCGGACGTATTGAGATTAGCAGCGATGAAGGAAAAGGGACATCCGTAACGGTTTGCTTTCCTCTTTAATTTCTCACCGTTTCTTAGAGATTTTTAAGAATTGCCTGCTATACTACTTTTTAAGATACTGGAGGTGAATGTATGAAGAAAACGGTGCTTTTTATACTTATCTTTCTTGCCGTTGGCTCAGCTTGCTTTTACGGAATCGCAAAAGCAATGAATCGATCTGATACTATTTTATCCGAATCTGACGTCAGCAGTATGATTCAGCAGAAATACGGCGGCACGATTGAAAATGCAAGCTTTTCTCAAAAAGATGATGAACCGATTTATCGAATCACTTTGCTTAAAGATGATATTCCATACCACATCACAGTAAATGGAGAAAATGGAGAAGTCCAGTCATTAATCAAACAAAAAGTAGAGAAACAAACGTCTACTCAAACTAAAAATGATACAGAAGAAGAACAAAAAAAGAGCGAGCAGCCACCAGTTTCTCCTACATCCGACGAGCCTCTCATTTCAATGGAACAAGCAAGAGATATTGCTTTACAAAAAGTAAAAGGAACGTTTTCCTCAGTTGAAATAGAAGAGGAAGAAGATCAGACCTTCTACGAAGTCGAAATTGATCAGTCCAAAACAAGAGAAGCTAAAGTGATGATAAATGCTTACTCTGGGCATGTAGATTCCATCACCTATGAAAATGACGACGATTAAAAGTACAGCGGAAAGCTGTGCTTTTTTTATACACCTTTATTTATTTCTAAGAAAATTTTAAACTTCTTCTTCTTTTCCTTTAAAGTTCATTGGCTAAGATAGTCTTAACAACAAACTAAGGAGGCCGTAACATATGAAAGTTATTACAACCGTTTTAGCCAGTGCAGTATTAGTCGGTGGATTAGGTGCAAGTGCATATGCCATGACAGATCAGCCAAAAAGCAATGACAAGAAGCAAACCACAACGATTGAAGAAGCAAAGGCAAAAGACATTGCTCTTCAAAAAACAGACGGCGGTGACATTACAAATATCCAATTAGCCGTAGATGACGGCGTTAAACAATATGAAGTAGACATCACAAAAGGTAATAAAGAATACGATGTAGATATTGACAGCAACAGCGGTAAAATCATTGAATTTGATGAAGATCAAAAAGACGATGAAGATGAGAAAGAAGAGAATCTCCAAAACGCTTCCCCTGCTATTTCATTAGATCAAGCAATCAAAACAGCTTTAAAGAGTGCTAAAGGAACCGTCAATGAAACGGATTTAGACCAAGAAAACGACCGTTTAGTATATGAAATTGAAATTGACACAGCCGCTAAACGTGAGGCAACTGTTTCAGTAGATGCCAAAAACGGTGAGGTAATCAGTGTAGAAATAGATGATTAATAGAAAAAGCACGCTCCAAAAGGAGCGTGCTTTTTTATACCGCTAATTTAATAACCGTTAACACAATACCAATCAAGAATCCACATAGAGCGCCGTTCACTCGAATCCACTGCAAATCCTTTCCGACATTGTTTTCCATCATATCAACAAGCGTTTCATCATCTAACTTGTCTAAGTTTTCTTGAACAAGCTGTCCAATTTTCGAATGATTATCTTCTACAAAGCTCATGATTTGCTTTTGAATGGTCGTATCAATTGCTTCTTGACGCTGTGCATCCGCTTCAAGAGCATTCAGCCAGCTCTCCACGTAAGGAACGGCGTAGCTTTTCATAAATTCAGGGCTTTCAATGAATGCCGTCACTTTCGCTTTCATTTTATCGACGATTTCTGTTAATTTATTCGTTACATTTAATTCATTAATCGTTTTTTGTTTCCATGCTTCTAATTTTTCAAGAAGTTCTTCATTCTGCTCCAAGCCTTTCAGCTCTTTTCTAATTCCATTTACCAAAGCAAGGCGGTATTCATCATCTTCGTTACGAAGACGACCTGTAATAGAAAGCAGTAGATTTTGCAAAATAGACCCTAGCTTCTCTTCGTTAATCATACTTTGAAATGATTTTAGAGCAAATTGTAAAATACCGTCAAGCTCAATATTATCCAGCGCATTTTTAGCAATACTTCCGAGCTGATACTGCGTTTCTTCTTTTTGAATCCAGCTCTCTCCTTTATTCAAAAGAACATCAAGCGCTTTTTCATCATACTGATTTTTCACCACTTCTCCGACAATCGAATGCACGATAGGTTTTAACTCTATTGCTGAAAGCGATGATTTAAGCTCTTTTTCAATAATAGGAACTACTTTGTCTGTATCCACACGATTAATCGCATCAACAAGCAGTGCTGTTCCTTTTTGTTGAATCGTTTCCGAATGAACGCCTTTTCGAACAATCGGAAGCAAACGTTTTGTAAACGCAATTCTTTTTACTTTTTCTTGAATGCTTTCCTTTGACAGCCAGTCGTTTTCAAGCGTTGAGACTAACCCTCTTGTAATACGCTGTCTGTTTTTAGGAAGCAGCGCAGTGTGCGGAATAGGAATGCCTAAAGGGTGACGAAAAAGAGCCGTAACGGCAAACCAATCCGCTAAGCCGCCGACTAATCCAGCTTCGAATCCACCTTGAAGCAACCGACCCCAAATTGAATCACCAAAAGGCATTGTGGCAACGAAGCCCACTCCCATAATCGCCAAAGAAATCGTGGCTAAGTGCTTTGATTTCTTCTTTGAGTTTGTTTTTAATACATTATTTGATTCCATTGTAGTCCTCATCCTTTATTTATTTAACTAAACATTTCATCTAGAAATATGTAACGTGATGCAGAAATTTCCGCAAAAAAAGAAAGACAAGTCTTTACCCTCGTCTTTCTAGTATATTGCCTTTTTGCTATACTTCAAACTTTTTTTCTTTTCGGCTTTTATTAATAAATGAAAAAATAAGGAGTACGACTAAGATAACCGCACATACGCTTGATCCAATCACATTGTTTTTGTTAAACATGAACGATACAAAAATAACAAGCAGTGCCGCTGTTGCAAAAAGCGTTGTATAAGGGAACCACTTTAATGCGAAAAACGGCTTTTCTTTATACCCTTTACGCAGCTTTAATTGAGCTAAACAAATGCTTACCCAAATAAGAATAATCGTGAAGCCAGGAATAGTCATTAAATAACTAATTACATTATCCGGCGTTTTATAGGCTAAAAACACACCTATTAAAATACAAGCAGCTGTAGTCATCAACCCATTAATCGGAATACCGTTTTTCGAAACTTTCAAGAAGCGCTTTGACGCTTCTCCGCTTTGAGCCATAGCATAGAGCGTACGAGACGTTGCATACATGCCTGAATTCGCTGCTGATAAAACGGCCGTCAATAAAACAAAGTTCATAATATGAGCCGCACCCGGAAGTCCGGTGATACTAAACACTTGCACAAACGGACTCTCTTGCCCTGATACAGAATTCCAAGGCATAAGGCCGCAAATAATTAAAATAGGCAAAATATAAAAACCAATTACTCGCCATACTGTGCCTTTGATTACTTTCGGTAACACATTTTTTACATCTTTTGTTTCGGTTACGGCCACACCAATTAGTTCAGCTCCGCCGTAAGAGAACATTACAATTAAAAAGGCACTTAGCACACCGCTCATGCCGTGAGGGAAAAAGCCTCCATGAGCCGTATAATTTGCCCAAGGGTTTTGCACTTCACTCGGAATCACACCGAATAAAATAAAAGCTCCCAAGATGATAAAAGCGGTAAGAGCAATTACTTTAATACCCGCAAACCAAAACTCAATTTCTCCGTAATACTTCACTTGAAATAAATTCATCCCTACAATCAGCACTGCACAGAGAAAGCTTAAGAGCCAAAGAGGTACAGAAGGGAACCAAAACTTCAAAAAGCTTCCTCCCGCAAGCAGTTCAACAACTGTCACGACAATCCAGTTCACCCAGTACAGCCATCCTACAATAAAAGAAGTTTGCGTACCAAATGCCTTATGCACTAAATTTTGTACGTTCATATTCGGATAGACAATTGCCATCTCCGCTAGTGCTGTCATTACAATAAATAAAATAAGACCGCCAAATAAATACGCTAGTACAACACTTGGTCCTGCAATACCGAGCGTATCAGCACTACCTTTAAAAATTCCTGTCCCAATCATACCGGCAAGTGCAATGAGCTGCACATGACGAGGCAACAGACCTTTTTTTAAATTTTGATCTTGTTTTTCCATGATGCCCGTCCCTTCTGGTTATTTTACGTGTTAGTTTAACCAAATCACTTCTTGCTCAAAAACCCCTACCGGATGTTCAGTAGGGGTTTTACCAACACTGTTTTTTTCTTCTATATAATGAATGAAAATGATTCCGTTTAACCACTGTTACTTTAGTCATTTTATGCGTTGAATCGATACATTGTCAATGTTATTTATTTTCCAAAAATAAAGTCAAAAGAGCCTCTATACTCTTTTGACTTCTAATTTTCGTGCAATGATTGATAAAGCATAATTCACAATAAAATACATCATGGCGATGATCAAAAACATCGGCACCACGTAACTTTGTTTCTGTCCGTAAATAATTTGAGCGTTGTGGAGCAAATCAGGAAGTGCGATGACCACTGCAAGCGATGTATCTTTTAATAATGAAATGAATTGACTAACTAAAGGAGGTACCATTCGTCGCAAAGCTTGTGGCAGCACAACGAAACGAAGCGTTTGATAATAGTTTAAACCTGATGAACGAGCTGCTTCAATTTGTCCTTTTTCAATTGATTTTAATCCGCTTCGGATAATCTCTGAAATCATAGCAGATTCAAATACAGTGAGGGCCACAATCGCTGCTGACGTAATTTCCATATCAATTCCGATCTCAGGTAAAGCAAAGTATGTAAAAAAGATGATTAAAAGCAGCGGCAAATTCCGGATAATTTCTACGATAAAAGCAAGCGCATGAGACAAAACGGGAATACGAGCATACCTTAAAATACCTACTATACTGCCAATAAGAAAACTTAATACAATTGAAATAAATGCTACTTTTAAAGTGACCCAAAACCCTTCCATTAAGAAGGAAAGGTGATCAGGAGAATAAGCACCCATAAAATCCATCACTTTCACTCCTTTCAGCTTATTTTACCAAGACGTTTCTCAAGATAACCAACTCCTAAACTCAACGGAATGGTTAAAACCAAATAGAACAGAGCCGCAAAAATATACACATCAAACACTACGTAAGTTCGAGAGGAAACGAGATCTGCCTGATACATTAAATCAAAGCCAGCAACAATCCCTAACACGGATGAGTTTTTTACTAAATTAATAAATTGATTCCCAAGAGGAGGAATGACGATTTTAATCGCTTGAGGTAATATAATGAACCGCATCGCCTGACCGTACGTAAGGCCAGATGAACGAGCCGCTTCAAGCTGCCCTTTCGGAACAGCCATAATTCCTGCTCGTATGGCTTCGGCTATAAAAGCTGCCGTATAAATAGTTAGTCCCAGCACTCCAGCTGCTGTACCGCTGATTCCTGCCACAATAAAAATAAAAAAGACGATAACCACGAGTGGAATATTTCGAATGAACTCTACATAGACCGTACCAATTACATTTACTATTTTGAGAGGGGCTATTCGCATTACCGCAATGATCGTACCAAGTACAAAACTGGCCACTAAAGCGATCAGACTGGCGATAATGGTGTACTTAAAACCTTCTAAATAAAGATCCATATTGTTCGTCAGAATTGAAAAATCCAACAATTTTCTTCCTCCTTTCAACTAAACAAGCAGGATGAGCATAATGCTGCTCATCCTGAGAAAAGAAAACTGTACGCTTATTGTTTGATCCACTTGTCGTGAATTTCATCATATTTTCCAGAGTCTTTCATCTTTTTAAGCGCATCGTTTAATGCATCTACAAGCTCTTTGTTTCCTTTTTTCACAGCAATGCCATAAGGCTCTTCTGTGAACGGCTTTCCTACTAACTCATAAGAAGGATCTTCATCAGCCATTCCATAAAGAATAGCATCATCAGTTGTTAAAGCATCTCCTTGCTTAGATTTTAAAGCGGTAAATGCTTCTGCATAGTTTTCAAACTCTAATACCGTTGTCTCTGGTGCTTTTTCGCGAATATTAATAGCTGAAGTTGATCCTTTAACAGCCAACACTTTAGTACCTTTCTTCAAATCATCGATGCTTTTAATTTTACTGCCTTTTTTCACAAGCAGAGACTGTCCGGCTTGGAAATATACATCCGTAAAATCTACTTCTTTTTTACGTTCGTCTGTAATAGTCATTGTCGCAACAACAGCGTCAATATCTCCTTTTTGAAGAAGAGGAACCCTTGTTTTGGACGTAACTTCTTTAAATTCTACCTTGTTTTCATCTCCTAAAATCTCTTTAGCCAGCTGCTTAGAAATATCAACATCAAAACCTTCTACTTCACCCGTCTTTGGATTCTTCAAGCCAAATAAACGCGTATCATTTTTAACTCCAATGACAATTTTCCCTCTGTCTTTGATTTCAGTGAGCGCATCTTTTTTAGCTGATGATCCACTCGTTTCTTCACTTTTCCCTCCACAAGCCGCTAACATCATAGCCGCTGCTAATGAAAGCACAGCTGCCTTTAAAAACGTTTTTGATTTCTTCATATTATACTCCCCCTATTAAACAATTAATGATTTAAAATACGGCTAAGAAATAAACGTGCCCTTTCTTCTTGCGGGTTTTCATAAAACTCAGCCGGAGTTGCCTCTTCTAAGATTTTTCCTTGATCCATAAATACAATCCGGTCTGCTACTTCTTTCGCAAACCCCATTTCATGAGTTACAACGACCATCGTCATTCCTTCTTTAGCCAATGTTTTCATGACATCCAGCACTTCTCCAATCATTTCTGGATCAAGGGCAGAGGTAGGCTCGTCAAAAAGCATAATCTCTGGTTTCATCGCAAGTCCCCTCGCAATCGCTACACGCTGCTGCTGACCGCCTGAAAGCTGGGATGGGTAGGCGTTGGCTTTTTCACCGATTCCTACTTTATCTAAATAGTATAGAGCTGTTTTCTTAGCTTCTTCTGACGACTGTCCCAGTACTTTCATAGGTGCTAAAGTAATATTTTCTAAAACCGTTTTGTGCGGATATAAATAAAAATGCTGAAACACCATACCTATATTGCGGCGCAGTTTATTAATATTTGTTTTTTTATCCGCTACCAATATATTATTTACCGTCAATTGTCCGTTAGATATTGTTTCTAAATAATTTATACATCGCAGCATCGTGCTTTTACCCGAACCCGACGGCCCAATTACGACGACAACTTCCCCTTTTTTAATCGTTAAATTGATATCTTTTAATACGTGAAAATCACCGTAATACTTGTTCACTCCGTCAAAAACAATCATTTTCCTCCTCCTAATCTGCGAACAACAATAAATATTTAAATTTTTAAAATATTTAAAATATGTTAAAAATTATATTCTTACCCTTAAAGCAAAGTCAACAGTTGACAAATTATCTCTTTTTTGTAATCAAAATGAACTATCTTCAAATAAAATATGCTAGAAAAATAAAAGGTTTTGTTGGCATTTGCCGATATGTAAGCATACGTTCGCTAGGCTGAAGGTACTTGTATAAGCTTAATCAATAGATTATATTAGTTAACGCATATCTTTATACGAATTGTCTTTCATTTTTATGGAGCAGTTCTCTCTAATCACCCCTCTTTCTAATTATTTACCTATAATTTTATTATATTGATATACCTAATTCCCTTGACGGTAAATTAATAAAAAAAGTAAATACAAGCTTCTATTCTTGTTAGAGGTTCTGACATAAATATAGTGAAATTATATTACCCCTCTAAAAAAACACACGCTTTATTAGCGTGTGTGGTCTTTTATATTTTCCGGATTCATTTGAAAATGCGGATAGTCTTTAAAACCTTGCCAATCTCCTCCCCATTCAAACTCTAAACCTTTTGCGATATCTACAACTTCCATCCAATCAGATTGATTGTTATGATTACCGTCATATTCCATGTCCCAAACAACTCGTCCATCTTTCAACCGAATAGCAAAATCAATAGCTAATCCATAGTTATGATAAGACTGCCCGCCCTTTGAATAAGTCACAATATTACCTTCTTCCGTTCTGCCTTTTGCATAAAGCTTATCTTGTTCTTCTTTTGAACGGAAACCTTCCGTAATTACAATCGAGATTCCTTGGTCGTTTGCTTGTTGAACAAGTTTATTTTTCTTTTCTTCTACGACAGGATGTAACTCAGTTGCTCCTGAAAAATCTTTTAACGTTGGACCCGGCTTCAACTCATCGCGAAACAAAAATAACAGGCTTACCGCTATCGCAACTATCAAAGCTATTGCCAATTTTTTACGAACGTTCATCTATATAAAATCTCCATTCTTTTTTGCTGTTACTTAAATAAAATCATATCGAATTTCATTTTGTTATCCAATAAAAGAGCCGTAGTGTTCAACAAACGTCTATATTTTTTCGTTTTTTATCTATTTTCACCATTTTTTCACTATTGGTGGTTACATTAACAATTGTGGACAGCTCTGTACCACACCCCTATAACTTTTAAGGAGTGACAACAGCATGAAAAAGAAACTATTCGGTTATATCATGGCAAGCGGTTTAACACTAGGAGTTATGGCCGCTGCAAACTCCACGGCATTTGCAGCAAGCAAAAATGAAACAAGCTCTTCAACAGTTGTAGAGCGAACAAATGGCATTACAACAAATACGGATGATGCAACACAACAAAAAGTTGATGATATTATGAAAAAAGCACAGGAAAATTTACAGAAACTCGGCGTAAGCTTACCTCAGCACAGAGAAGGCCCCTTCAGCAATTTAGATGCGGCTACAAAGGAAAAAGCCAAAGCTATTATGGATCAGCTTCGCGACGGCACCCTGACTAAGGAACAAGCTGAAGCCAAATTAAAAGAACTTGGCGTTAATTTTCCTGAACATAAAGGCGACCCTTTTAGCAATCTCGATGCAGCCACTAAGAAAAAAGCCAAAGCTATTATGGATCAGCTTCGCGACGGCACCCTGACTAAGGAACAAGCTGAAGCCAAATTAAAAGAACTTGGTGTTCAACTTCCTGCTAAAAAGAAAGATTTTCTCAATGGTTTAGATGCTGAAACAAAAGCTAAAGCCGAGACTATTTTAGAAAATGCAAAAAAAGAAATTCAAAAACTCGGTGTCACAATGCCGTTTGAAAAGAACGAGCACAAAGCTCAATAACTAAAAAAAGCTACTTGGCTGTTGAGAGCCAAGTAGCTTTTTTATGATGCAGTTTTCCGTCTGACTAACGTCATGTACACACCTAATGCTAATAAATCACAGACCATAATCACAATGCCCATCGGCAGAGCATTCTGCCCTCCTCCAAGTCCAACAAGAGGGGCTACGGCTGCTCCGAGCAAGAACGGCAGCAATCCTAGAAGCGCTGAAGCACTCCCTGCATTAGAAGCTTGATTTTGCATAGCAAGTGAAAAAACGGTTGTATTCACAATTCCTACGCTTGATACAACAAAGAAAAGCAAGATGCAGACCAAAATAACGGACGTGTGAGTAGCAATCACAGCCACTAAAAGCACGCTTCCAACGGCTGCTTGAAGCAATCCATACACAAGAAGAGTAGCTTCCTTTACTTTACCCGCTAAACGTCCTGTCACTTGAGTAGCTATAATGAGACCAAAACCGTTAATAGCAAAAACAAAGCTGAACATCTGCGGAGACAGTCCATAAATGTCTTGAAGAACAAACGTAGAACCTGAGATATAAGCAAACATAGCGCTCATAATAAAACCTTGCGCCAGCGCATATCCCACGAAGACACCATCTTTTAGCAATACGCCAAATGTACGCAGTACTTCTGTTAATCCACCTTCTTTACGGCGTTCAGCCGGCAGCGTTTCTTTCAAGCCAAATAAAACGGCAAAAAACATTAGTGCACCAATTACAGCTAACACGCCAAATACTCCGCGCCACGACATGACCGTCAGCAGCTGACCACCGGCAACCGGAGCCAAAATAGGAGCTAAACCATTTACGAGCATAAGCATGGAGAAAAACTTTGTTAAATCCGAACCTGAAAACAAGTCTCGCACACTTGCTCTTGAAATAACCATTCCTGCTGCTCCCGCCATGCCTTGAATAAATCGTAAAACGATAAAAATCCAAATAGAAGGCGCAAACACGCATAAAACAGAGGCAACCGCATAAGTGATTAATGCTGCTACAAGCGGCTTTTTCCTTCCGCGGATATCACTGAATGGCCCCATTACCACTTGCCCAAATGCCAAGCCCAATAAGCAAGACGTTAGACTGACCTGTGCTAAAGAAGCTGAAGTATGCAATTCTTTCGCAAGCGTCGGCAGCGCTGGCAAATACATATCGATTGATAACGGCCCAAATGCGCTTAGTGAGCCCAAGATTAAAATAAATAAAATTCGATTTCCTCGGCTTAAAGACATTCCTTGGGAAATACTTTGCTGATTCATCTATTGTTGTCTCTCCCTTCAGCGGTTTTACAATAGTCTCATATTAAACCCTCCAGCTACTGGATAGTCAAGACGTAATTCGAATTTGAATTTCCGTCAGCCGCTCTTCTTCATGATGAGAAATAAATGAATCTACAATCCGCCGAATTAAGAAAGGACCTTCTGCTTTGTATCCTTCCGCATGGATAAAGCTTAGTAACGTATCGTAATAGACTCCTGTGGTATCTCTCTTTTCTCTCATATAAATAGATGCGTAATCACCTTCAGGTATTAACGTAACGAGCTCATGCTTAAAAGAAATATCGCTTTCGACTAATAAAAAAATGCCATCGTAATCTGTAAATTGGTGTTTTTGGGTGTTTTCCACCGACAGCATAAATCCTACTTTTCCAATCATAATCGGAGTAATATGGCTGATTTTCTTTTTTAAATCACGGAGAACACTTTCAGTCCCGTCTAACGTACCTACCTCCGCTTTTACTTGCACAACTTCACGAGAAGGAAGGTGTTTGATGAATGGGACTCCTATTTGGTTAATATGTCTCGTCTTTTCTAATTCCCTCCTTCGAGTTGTTAACTGCGCATTCACTCTTTGAAGGTGACGAATTTTTTCTTTTGTTACCTTCTGATATTCCGCTAAGGTTTCAATAAATTCATCCAAGCTGCTGTGCTCCATCTTTCTTTTAATTTCTTTTAACGGAACTCCCATAAGCTTTAAATAGACAATAATATCTAATTTCTTAAATTGTTCTAACGTATAATAACGATATCCGGTTTGCGGATCAACTTCATGAGGCTCAAATAGACCAATTTCATCATAATAACGAAGTGTTTTAATCGGAATATCGTGCAGTCTGGCCATTTGCCCAATTGTAAATTTGTTTTGCACTATGAATTCACCTTCTTTATGTAAAGCTGCTTGTACTTAAAACAAGCAACTCCGTAATTCTCATCATTTATTTAATTCTTGTACAAGCTCTTCCACAATAAGATGTGCCGGCAGTTCTTTTGCCATCGCAAACCCGGTTCCTGCCCACAAAGAAGTGTACTCTGGATTATTCATTCTTGTAGCTTTTGTTCGAATAGGCTTTGTCATGTAATGAATATGAGGGTAAGCGGATGGTGCCGATTTATCATAGGAAATAAAAAAAGAATTCACAAATCCTCTAGCACGCTTCCCTGTAAAAGCGCATGTGATACCTGTTTCATTAAAACGCTTTTGAAGAATGCTTTCTTTATGAAGAGCACTCGCTCCGCTTTCTGGACAACAAATAAAAGCCGTACCTAACTGTGCAGCAGAAGCTCCTTCTTGTAGCACGCGCTTGATGTCAGACCCCGTCATCAACCCTCCCGCAGCAATCAATGGCTTTTTAGTGATTGAGCGAACTTCTTTTAGCAAATTCATAAGCGGATAGTCCATCGAACTCTCTAAAAAAGTAGACCGATGGCCACCGGCTTCAATGCCTTGCAAACATAGCGCATCCGCTCCTGCTCTCAAAGCCACTTCGGCTTCTTGAGGTGTTGTAATCGTAACGAAAACACGGCTTCCAATTCCTTTTAAACTTGCTACAACCTCTCGATCCGGGCACCCAAATGTAAAGCTCACAGCAGGTACTCGATGTTTTTGAATGATGTCGAGCTTGGCGCTCCATTCATCATCATCATTCTTTGGTATACCAACTTGACACTCCAAATATTCAGCTACTTTTGACAGTTCTTTTTGATAACAATCAAGTGTATCAACTGCTACTTTTTCATTTGTCGGAACAAACAGATTCACTCCAAAAGGTTTTTTCGTAAGTGAGTGCATCTCTATAATTTCCTGCTCCAATTCACACGCATTTTTATATCCCGCAGCTAAAAACCCTAGCCCTCCGCTATTAGATACCGCTGCAGCTAGTTTAGGCGTCGAAACTCCTCCTGCCATGGGAGCCTGTACAATTGGATACTCACATATATTTTCCACACTTATCACCTCAGCCTTTCATGCTTTCTCTCTTCATTCTACTATAATCCCAGAAAAAAAAGCCCTCCAAAAGGGCTTTTCTTCCATATATAGATAGATTATAAAGGATGCTAAGAAACACACACTACCTGACTATTCCCTCAAAGGTTCACCTAAGCGGATGGCACTAAACCCGCAAGGGAAGTGACAGGCGCTTAGGTCTAGACAATAAAGCATAATCGTTCTTTGATTATGCTTTATTGTCTACATCGATTACTTATAATGGAGGAACTTTACGCACACAGCTTCTGGAACCGTAACGTTAGATTGAAGAAGCGTTAGCTTTCCACTTTCTTGGTCTCTTTCAAACAGCACCAAGTTTCCTGTCTCTTGATTAGACGCCACAATAAATTGTTCGGTTGGATCCAAAACAAAATCGCGCGGCCAGTCGCCTTCAGTGCCTGTCCATTCTACAAATGTTAACTGTCCAGAATCCTGATCTACTTTGAATGTTGCAATTGAGTTATGTCCGCGGTTTCCTGCATAGACAAAGCGGCCGTCTGAAGAAATGTGGATCGCACTCCCTTGATTATTTTCTGTAAAATCAGCCGGGATCGCTAAATTAGCTTGTTGTTGAGTAAAGCTTCCTTTGCTTTCGTCATAAGTTAAAAATAAAACTTCAGAGCTGAATTCTGTCATGGCATAGGCATAGCGGCCATTTGGATGGAACGTTAAATGTCTAGGGCCCGAACCAACGGATGTAGAAAGGCTGTTGACTTCTTTTAATTTATTCTCTTCCACTTCATATGTCACGATTTCATCAATACCTAAGTCCACAACGGCCACGTGCTTTTCTCCAGGAGTAAAATCGGCATAGTGTACGTGTGGTTTTCCTTTTTGTCCTTTTTTGAGGTCTGAATGAGGATGTTCCACTACGGATGCTACATATTCAATTTCTCCTGTTTCTTCATTAACAGAATACGTCTCAACGCTCCCTTTATGAAAGTTAGCAGATAAAACAAGCGTATTATCTTCATTCACTGAAACGTAGCAAGGAGGCGCGCCGTCTAGCAGCTGTTTGTTTACAAACTTTAGTTGCCCCGTGTTTGGATCAACCTTAAAAGCAGCTACTCCGCCTTTTTCTCCTTCTTTAATAACTGTATAAAGATGTTTGTTGTCTTTGCTTGCATTTAAGTATGTAGGATTTTCAATTTTAGCCACGGCTTTTACTTCTACAATCTTTTTAGCCTTCGTATCTAAAGTAAATGTATAGACACCTTCACTGCCTGCTTTTGTATATGTACCTGCAAATCCAATAAATTTTCCATGTTCACTCATTTTCCTATACCCCTCCTAAAGAATTGTTTTGTTTCATTTATTTTACTATATCATACCGCATTTGTTATAGAGAATGCTCCAATTCAACGTTCATTTATCAGTTTTCCCTACATGCCTATCGTCAAACCCTTCCTTTTTAAGCCTGCATCTTGCATTTTCCTACTATTGGGCGTTATGATTAAGGATGATTTTATATCGCCCAATAGCAGACGGTTCCTGTATTTCTTAGATTTTCAAATAAAGAAGAATCAACTGATGAATAGTCGACTTTCATCGCTATAACCGCTGCTCAACTTTTTTCTTAAAGTTACATCAAAAAAGGAGTGAACAACAATGATCACATTAAAAAGTGAACGCGAAATTAATTTAATGCACGAAGCAGGTAAACTATTAGCTTCTTGTCATAAAGAAATCGCTAAAATGATCAAACCAGGCATAACAACAATGCAAATTGATACATTTGTTGAAGAGTACTTAGCAAAGCACGGAGCAACGCCGGAACAAAAAGGATACAAAGGATATCAATATGCAACGTGCGCTTCTTTAAATGATGAAATTTGCCACGGTTTCCCAACAACTAAACCGTTAAAAGACGGGGATATTGTAACCATTGATATGGTTGTAAATTTAAACGGAGGCTTAGCAGATTCCGCATGGACTCATACCGTTGGAGACATTTCAGACGAAGCACAGCGTCTAGTAGATGTTACATACGAAGCGCTTTTAAAAGGAATCGAGCAAGCACAGCCAGGAAATCGTACAGGTGACATCGGCCACGCTATTCAAAGCTATGTAGAAGGTGAAAGATTCTCTGTGGTACGTGACTTCACAGGACACGGAATTGGAAATACCATGCACGAAGCGCCTACAATTCTTCACTACGGAAAAGCTGGCAAAGGTACACGTTTAAAAGAAGGTATGGTTATTACAATTGAGCCAATGGTAAACGCTGGTACATGGCATTCTAAAATGGATAAAAACGGTTGGACTGCTCGTACAACAGACGGTAAATTATCCGCTCAATTTGAACATACGCTTGCGATTACGAAAAACGGTCCTCTTATTTTAACAGCACATTAAAAAAACAGCCCTTTTGAGGCTGTTTTCTTAATGTAGAGGAAGTTTAATAACAAAAACTGTGCCGCGGGAAGAAGTAGATAATAATTTAATCTGTCCTCCGTGGCTTTCTAGAATACGCTGAGCAATTGGCAGACCAAGACCTGTTCCACTATCTTTTGAAGTGGAAAACGGCTGGTACAGCGACTGCTGCATATGCAAAGGAATTCCTTTTCCATTATCTTCAATATACAGATAATAATTATCATCATGAACCTGAGAGTAGATTGTAATGACTCCTTCTCCATCCATAGCTTCCATACTGTTTCGAATTAAATTATGAAGAACTTGTTTGATTTGTTTTTCATCTACCTTTAGTATATGCGGCTGCAGTTTCACATCAAAGATAAGCTTATCTTTTTCTGTAAATTTACTTGAGTGAGTAATCAAAGGCAATAGCTCATTAATAATATCCTGCATGCTGACTTTTTTCATTACCGGAGTCCCTGGTTTTGATAACAACAGCATTTCTTCAATGATGTAATTAATCCTCTCTAGCTCTTTCATAAGCAGAGGCAGGTAAAAACGCTTTTTCTCCTCATCAGAAAGAGACTGATTCATAAGAGATATAAATCCATGAATCACGGCAAGAGGATTACGAATCTCATGAGCAGCTCCGGCTGCCACTTCTCCAACCAGGGCAAGTTTCTCAGACTGATGCATTCGCTTTTCTAATTCTTCGGTATCCGATATATCAATAAAATAAAAAATTCTTCCGATGCTCTCGTTCTTCTCATTAAACAGCTGCGTTTGAGAGACTAAAAAGCAATAGCACGTCTTTTTCGTTCCAAATAACACTTTTTTATTTTCGTGAATTTCTCCCGAATTCAACATGCTCCAAAATTCAGTATTATATTCAGGACATTCCTCCATATACCCGCAAATATCCTTTTCGTCGAGATCTAAAAACTGCTTTGCTGAGGTATTGGCAAATATACTATTTGTCTCATCTTCCATTGTGATAATTCCAACAGGCAGTGAATTTAAAATCTGCTGGCGATACGCTTTATCTTTAATGATTTTCCAAAATGAATCTTCTAAACTAACCGACATTTGATTGATAGAAGCCGAAAGCTGCTTCAGCTCAATTTGCTTTGTGTCTTGAAGAACAAGACCGTATTCTCCGTCTGCAATGTCATTCACTTTTTCAATCATTTGTTCAATTGGTTTCGTAAGGCTTGCACTCATACGATAAGAAACATAAAGAGAAGCCACAATAGCACTTACTGTTAAAATCAATAGTAAAATTAATGAATCTTTAATAATAACAGACAGTGTATCTGATAGTGTATCAAGTGAATCAACCGTCTCTTCTTTTGAACTATTAATATCTTTTTTTATCTGATGCAGATCCGGCAAATAATTTCTATTAAGATACTCTTTTGCTCCCTCTATATCTCCGTACTTCAGCAGTCCCTGCACGTTATTAGAAATCTTAAAATCAAGCAGCTCAATTTTTTCCTTCAGTGGAATCAACGATTTTGGCACAGGCTGCTTATACTTTTCATTGTCTTCAATAACTCTTGTATCATATGATTGATATTCTTCTATCAAAGAGACAGTGGGGTTCTTTAGATTATTTTTCACAATGTATTCTTTTATGTTCAGCTGCTCTTCCCAATAAGAAAGCCACACCATTTGAGGAACATCTTCATCTTTAATTTCGTTGCTTACATGATTCATTTTATCAATGGCATGCACTAAAACTAAAGAGAACCCGCTTAACATAAATGTAATCAAAAGAAGAATCGTTAATATTTGGCTACGAAATGACATGTTGCGAAATAATTGATTCATAATCATCTCTTTCTTTTTCATAGTTACTTCGGCTGTGTAGACATTCTAACTTTCGAATATAAAATTTGTTTTTCCCGTTTACTGTACATCGGTCCAAAAGGCGCTAGTTTATAAACACCGTCCCTGGCGTCAAGTTTGACTTCTCCAGATGGAAGACCTTTTTTACTGAAATAGTCTTTCATAATCACGTTGTAAGCTTGAGGAACATCATTTATCACACTTGTTAAAATAACAGACCTACCCATGTACGCCTGATCATCTAAATACCCTATTACGTACATTCCTTGTGTTTTCGCTTCTTGAATAACTTCTTGATTATACGAATTTCCTTTAGCATAGACGATATCGACACCTTGATCTTTTAACTCACGGAGCAGCTTTACTGCTTTTGCTCCATCGTCTCGGCTGTTTACAACTCGATAATAAAAAGCAATCGATGAATCATACGCTTTGATTCCTTGTTCAAATCCTAGGTTTTTTTCTTTTGCAAATGTATCGAGTAATCCAATTTTTTTCGTTTTTGTCTTCATGGCAGCTGCCGTGCCTGCCAGGTGCTCTATTTTTGTTTGATCAAATGTATATACAGTTTGGTTTTTATACATTGAAGTACCGTGAATGGTGACGAAATGAACATGAGGATACTTAGGAGCTAGTTCTGTAAAAACGGTAGAAAATTCTCTTCCATGTCCAATTACGACTTTTGTCCCTTTTTGAATAACTTTTTCAGCAGCTTCTTTCATTTTTTGGTTCGTATTTACTTCGCTAATAACTTGAGCCGAAACAGGATACTGCTGCTCAATGTTGATTTTTCCTTTATAAGCTAGACTGCCCCAGCTTTGATCCGTCAGTACATCAGAGGTGAGAATTGCAACGCTTGTGTGTTCTACTTTTTTTGTCGTTTGCTGACTTATAATCCCATGTGTTTTCGAAATAATAATAATTAAAAACAAAGCGACAACAATCAGGGCAAGCAATAAAATCAGCCTTAACTGTCTTGATCGTTGCATAGACCTTCTCCTTTTTGTTTAGCATACTTTCATTATATAAAAAAAGCATCTAAAAAGACTACATCTTTAACGAAATTCCAACTTTTTTCGACATTTCTTTCATATCTTACCTTTTTTAACACCTTCACTCCAAAAGAAAAAAGCAGAAAACATCTGTTTTCTGCTTCTGCCTTCAATCTTCATCTTTTACGTCCATATCTTCAGGGATAGGCTCATTTAAGTATTCTTCAATTTGTTTTTTGTACTTTTCCATTTGCTCTAAATGGGTGTTAAACTGCTCTTTATTTAATAAGTAGTTTTCACCATCAAATATAGCTCGTACTTTTCCTTCTTGAATCAATTTCTGCACATATTCTTCAGGAAAAGATAGATACTCTGCTGCTTCTTTTATCGTTAAATACATCCTGCTCCACCTTTTATACGTTGTAGTGTACTTCTTCTGTAGCTTTAACCATTAACTCATACTGACGCAAGCGAAGCTGGAATAATGTTAACGGATCATAGTAAGCTTCAGGATTGGCTTTCATATGACTTAACACGTCTTGATTTTCATTAATATGCGCCTGTGTTTCTTCAATCGTTTCTTTTAAAACCTCTTTTGGCTTTTCAAAGAATAGTTCAATATCAACTTCTAAATTTTTCTCAAATAAATTAAACTGCATAAAAAACTTGGCCAGCATAGATTCTGTAATATCTTGATAGTCTTGACTTTCAATGTACTTTTTATATTGATTATAAAGCAGCGTTTGGTTTTGAAGAATGGAAGAAAACAGCTTTCCTGCTCCTTTTAACAAGAGCTGCGTTGGATTAACGCGAAGTAAAATATTTTCTTCATCCAGCTGAACCCGATTAGCCATACGATTAACGTCGCGGCGCCAGTCGTCCAGCACTTTAAAATCGCAGGCTAACGTTAATTTTTGCTCATTGTACATCTTATTTAATGACTCTGCTACTTCTTCAATATCTACTTGACTCGCAATCAGCTCTTCATTTGATGTAGCAATCCAGTCCTTTAAAGAAATGCGGAACTTAGGTAGGACATCTTGCTGCAAGTGCTCTTCCACGCGCATATTCATTTGTTTATTCAGCTCAATATGAACCGTACTAAAATCACTGTCTTCCTTCACTAATTCTGAAGACTTTTTGAGTAAACGAGGTAATTTTATTTTTTAGCTTTTTGCTAATATCCTCTTTGATGCCGTGATAAGCCGAAACAATACTGCTTGCTTTTTCTTGTTCTAAGTCATCCACTCGATGCAAGAAGCCATTTAATCGCACAAGCATATCTTCGTTCCATTTAATACTTTCGATCAAATGATTTTCTGTTTGATTTCTCTTCTCCACTAAGCTCTTTAGCATGTTTTGAATGAAGAACAGCAGTCTGCGCGCACGCTCTTCTACTCCAACGTCGTTTGGATCATAATAGAAATTAGCTTTAATAAACTGAGCCAAGTCTCCGTGGTGCTGACTCGAGACGTAGTGAGGCGTATAGGCTAATACATGTGCCTGCGGGAAATCAGCTCCAATGCTTGCTTCAAATTCTTTTGTAATTCGCTCAAGTGTTGCTTGATTATAAAGACTGTCCATATTGTTAATGACAAAATGAACGGGCGTATTTGGCGCATGCTCTTTAATCTCCAGCAATAATTCTCTTTCTTCATCAAGCAGCGATTCTTTTGCATCAAGCACAAACAGTAAACCATCTGCTAAAGGAGCATATTTAAATGCATCCTGCTCACGTGCCTCTTGTTCTGTAAAGCTTGGCGTCACAATGCATGAACAATTATGCTTATCAAGGAACGCAAAAGGTTTTTTCACTTCTACAAGTGCATGATCAGGAGATTGTTCCGCTCCATCAATCGTTTCCATCGGAATGATTTCTTGATCAGCGATTTGCTGGATGGATTCTTCATCATCATGAATGAACACAAAGGTTGTTTCGTGATTTTGCGGTACCTTTTCTTCTGTAATCGATCCCACAAATGACGAAGTTGCGGCATTTGTTCCTGTAATTAATAAGTGTGTCGTATGAGCATCTAATAGAAAATCTACCCACCATTTAAATGTGTGTCCCACTTCTAAGCCATTTTCATTGGCCCATTTAATAATGCCATGGCAAAGCTTGTAGTGATATTCGAGACCATCAATGTCGTTACGCGCCTCAAAAATTAATCTGCCCGCATTTTCGATGGTGATTGTATCGATAGTTGATGGAAATTTTTCATTCCATGAAAGCACGGCTGCAGACGGAAATAATGCACGTGACTTATTTGTAATTTTAAGCCAATTTGTCAATACGTTTGGAATGACTTCATGCAATTCTTTTACAGAATGGTCACTTTCCATTAAGTCGGTGTACGTTTCTTGATAAAGAGTTGAAATCTCTTGCCAATAATCATAGAGGCCAACTTCAATATTCAAGAAAATATCATTGATGGTTTTAATCCAAGCAAGATAAGGAGGCTGGCTCTTATATTGTTTCCATAAAGCTGAGACAAGCTGTTTGAAATACACTTGATCTACTTTGTAAAATGCAATCATCACTTGATAAAAATAGTTCGGGATAAAGTTTGCTGTATATCCTTTATCTACATAAGTCTTTAATATCGCAAACCAATTCAGCGATTCCGTACGAATACACTCATCTACCGCAAGCTCCACTGCGCTGTTAAAATCTTCTTGCTCTTCATAAAATCTGCGTGCAATCGCCGTGACGTTTGGATAATCCGGCTGAGAAGCAACCAGCTCGTTAATGACTTCATAAGCTCGTCCAATATTATTATGATCCGTATAAAGTAAAAACAGCTTTAGCGCTATTTCAGCTTTCAATACTTTTGAATCTGTTTCAATGGATAGGTAAAGCTCTTCAGCTTGAGTAGACAACCCTAATTCATAATGCGCGTCGGCTGTATTTTTCTTCGCCCACAGCTTAAATTCACCATCTACATTCTCCCACTTATAAATCGCGGACTCGAAATCTTGATTATGGAAGTATATTTCTCCCTGTGCTAAGCGAATGAGCGATAAGTCGTACCACTCTTTTTGCTGCTCTTCGTAGTAAGCTTGTCCAAGGACTTTTACAGGCGGCTGATTTTCATTTTCTTGCATAAACGTTTCGTAATATTTCTTTTTCGTTAACTGATATTCTACCGTCATATAGTCTCTCCTTTTTGATGTCAATATTTTATGTACTCTATCAAATTCCCTTTTTTATACTTTTCATACACGATATTTTCTTACTCATATTTTACGCAAAAAAAGCCTCAAGAACTACTCTTAAGGCTTTTTTTATAACTTTTATACTATAAAAATGGCTATTTATCATAAATCGGCGCTGAAATAACAAATATATTAATAAGCATCCCGTCGAAACAGCCCCATTACTTCTACCGTTTCTGTAATATTTACGAAAGCTTCAGGATCAACCGATTGAATTAACTGCTTGAGGTTTGCAAGCTCATAGCGTGAAATCACCGTCATTAATATTTTACGGTCTTCTCTTGAATAAGCTCCTTCACCGTTCATTAACGTCACGCCGCGCACTAAATTGGTAAGAAGCTGCTGCTTCATTTCTTCGCCTTTTCTCGTAATAATGGTTAACGTGAGCTTAATATGGCGAGTATGAATCGCATCCACTACTTTTCCTGTGACGAAAATCGAAAGCATCGTATATAAAGCCGCGTCCCAATTCACAAAGAAGCCTGAAACAAATACAACTACGGCATTCATCGCTGATAATATAGCGCCAAGAGGAAATTCTTTTTTATGCGTAAGAAGCATCGCAATAATATCAAATCCACCTGTCGAAGCTGACTGACGAAAAACAAACCCTACGCCAATTCCAGTTAAAACTCCTCCAAAAACAGCTGACAGAATAGGATCTGTACTAACAGCTCTCAAGGGAATCACGTATAAAGCAATTGATAAAGCCACAACGGACAGCAGCGTATGTAAGACAAACCGCTTTCCTAACTTCATAAAACCAATAATTAAAAGGGGTAAATTCAACAAAAAATTCATTGTTCCCGTGCTTGCAGGCGTTAAAATTCCTATAATCATAGCAATACCGCTAATACCGCTGCTTAGCACTTTATGGGGGATTAAAAACCAATTGTATGCAAATCCAATTAACACAGAACCTGCTATAATAGCAATTGCTCTATACATGATGTCCCTTCACCTCTTACCACAAATATAATGTTTTCATTTATTGCTTCTTTATTATAATTCCTAAAATATTGAAAACCTTAAAAAAAGTATATTCAGAAATTTGCTGTGTTGGTGGGGTGGACAAACGGCAAAATAAAACGGACATACAAGCGGATAATGCTTTTATATCAAGCTTTTGCTGCTTTTGGTATAGAAATGCTAACTTTACCTTTTCCGTACTTATTTAACCTAAAAGAGGTTGAGACATCATAATGAAATGAATCTAAATTAAAGGCGAACAACTAGTATAGATGAGCTTGTATGGAACCGCAGTTGATTTCCGTGCAAGACTTCGCTTTCCGCGGGCGGCCGCTGAGCCTCCTCGTCGCTTGCGCTCCTGCGGGGTCTCACCTGCTCCGCTTTTCCCGCAGGAGTCTTCGCCTTGCCCTCCAATCAACTGCTAGAAGGAACGAAACAGACGACACTTATTTGCCCTAACAAAAAAATAAACCACGAATCAAACATGTTGATTAATGGTTCGTCTTTTACTTGGGTTAAAATACTTTTGTCCCAGCCTCTTGATGGAAAGTTATTTTAATTTTATTCTTCTTCATATAGACCATTAATAAATTCTTCAAGTGAATGGGCGACGAAAAACATACCGCTTTCAGGATTCTCTTATGCTAGTTCATGATCTATAAAAACGATAATAGGCCGCTGAGAGTTAGAACGGTAGTCAAAACATACATGATTATCCGCTATGTCATCTCCAAATGGGTAAATACCATCAACTAGCTAGTATTTAATATCATGATACTTTGTTACACATTCAATAAAGTCGATTGGAAATAATACATCCCATGCTTTTTCTACATCAAATGGTTTCTAAACTTACCTCTTTTTCATCCGTTTCCCACGTAATCAATTTGCTTCCTCCATTTTGCCTTATGTATATTTAGGAATCTTTTTACTCCCATTTATATTTGCTTTTATTTGTTTCTCTATAAATTTTTTAGCAGATTCCGTACTGTATTAAAAATAAAAGCCAATATAAAACCCACTACCATTCCCAGTGATAGTGGGTTTTATAAAGTCCTCTTATTTTAATGTAAGCACCGCCACATTCTCCACATGCGTCGTATGCGGGAACATATCAACAGGCTGAACTTCAACCGTCTCATAGCCGCCTTTTTCTAGAATAGCTAGATCACGCGCAAGAGTTGCTGGTCCGCATGAAACATAGACAACTTTTTTCGGTTTCATGTCAATGATGGTATTCAAAAGAGCTTCGTCGCATCCTTTTCGCGGCGGGTCTACGACGATGACGTCCGCTTTGATGCCTTGTTTGTACCAGTTTGGAATGACGACTTCAGCTTCGCCTACTTCGAATTCTGCATTGTGAATACCGTTTAGCTCAGCGTTGCGCTTTGCATCTTCAATCGCTTCAGGCACGATTTCAACGCCATATACTTTTTTCGCTTTTTGAGCGAGAAATAACGAGATTGTTCCAATTCCACAATACGCGTCAATGACCGTTTCTTCTCCTGTTAAATCTGCATACTCAAGCGCTTTATCATAAAGCACTTTCGTTTGCTCAGGGTTTACTTGATAGAATGATTTTGCTGAAATGGCAAATTTAACATCGCCGATATAGTCGTAAATATATTCTTCGCCCCAAAGTACGTTCGTTTGGTTCCCTAAAATGACGTTCGTGCGCTTGTTGTTTACATTTTGAACAATTGATTTCACGTTCGGCACGGCTTCAATAATGTCTTCTATAATACGCTTTTTGTTTGGCAGCTCAGCTGTACGAGTCACAATGACAACCATGATTTCACCCGTTACAAGTCCGTAGCGCGCCATGATATGACGAAGCGATCCTTTATGCTTTTGTTCTTGGTAAGGAGAAACCCCATGCTTTTCACAGATTGATTTAACAGCTTGAACAACATCATCATTTGCCTGCTGCTGAATCAAACAGGCATCCATGTTAATGATGTCGTGGCTTCGCTGCTGATAAAACCCAGCGACCAACCCGCCTTCTCGCTCTGCTACGGGAACTTGAGCTTTGTTTCGATAGCGCCAAGGATCGTTCATTCCTAACGTCGAATGTACCGGAACGTCAGGTAAATGACCAATTCGCGCCATGACGTCTTTTACTTGCTTTTGCTTGAATTGCAGCTGCCCTTCATAGCTTACATGCTGCAGCTGACAGCCTCCGCACTGCTTGTAGACCGGACAGGGTGCTTCAACACGCTGCTCACTAATTGTATGGTGCTTAATGAGCTTGCCAAATGCATAGCCTTTTTTTACTTTAATGATTTTTACTTGGCCGCTTTCGCCAGGCAGCGCATTTTGAACAAAAATAGGAAATCCGTTCACTTTCGCTACACCCGCTCCGTCATGCGTTAAATCTTCAAACGCAACATCTATATATTCATTTTTTTCTACAGGTGGTTTTAATTTTTCCATTTATCGTTACATCCTTTTAGTCATTTGAAAATGCTGAACTGATTGTACCATAAGAGCGAAAGCCAAACAAAGAAAAGCATGAAAAAAGATCGCAATTAGGCGATCCCATTTTTTTCCATCAATTCAGCTGTTGCTTTTGGAACAAAGATTTCTACATGGCGATATAAGTTTACAAATTCCCCAGGCAATAACCCTCCGTACTCGCCATCTAGATTTAGCTGCATTTTATCATTCGTATGAATTTTAACACGGTTCGCTTTTGTATAAATAATGTGAGGATCATTGATATGTTCTCCTCGCAGCGCAAGTGTCGCAATTCGAATAAATTCAGCTAAATTTGCTTTCTTTAAAATAATTAAATCAAACATGCCGTCATCTAAAGAAGAATCTGGTGCCAGCTTTTCAAAACCGCCGACTGAGTTCGTTAAGGAAACGAGGAAGAACATAATCTCGCCGCCAAAGAATTTTCCATCATACTCAATTTCAACAGATGTTGGTTTAATAGAAGGAAGCATTTCCATACCTTTTAAATAGTAAGCTAGCTGTCCAAGCATTGTTTTTAACTTGCTTGGCACTTCATACGTTAACTCAGTTAAACGGCCGCCTCCGGCGATATTTACAAAGTAATGCGTTTCTCCGTCGTTTGTTACACAGCCTAAATCAATTGGCTTCGTTACGCCTTCTACAATAACATCAACAGCGCCTTCAATTGTACGCGGAACATTAATGGCACGAGCAAAGTCATTGGTTGTTCCAACAGGAATAATACCTAGCTGCGGACGATAGTCCTGTCCGGCAATACCGTTTACGACTTCATTGATGGTACCGTCTCCACCGGCTGCGATTACAACGTCAAAGCGGCGCTCTACTGCTACTTTGGCAGCTTCTGTTGCATCGCCAGCGCAAGTTGTAGCATGACAAGATGTTTCGTATCCTGCTTGCTCTAGCTTTTGCAAAACTTCCGGTAAGTTTTTCTTAAAAATTTCACGGCCCGATGTCGGGTTATAAATAATTCTCGCTCTTTTCATATTCATCATCCTAATAATGATAATTTGTCACAAATCTTTGCCTACTTTTATCAGTGAAAGAATGCCCCCTCACATTACATCATCAACAAGAGGGGGCATGAACAAACATATTATAAAGAAATTAACCTTGATATACAATATTCACGTTTCGGTTTTTATTCATACCTTCAGCGCGATCGCCCTTACTCATAATAAATGTGAGATGGATACCCACCTCACATTTAGTTATCAAATTTAGCGTTTATTAATTTCTTCTAAAAGAATTTTATTAACCATCGGTGGGTTCGCTTGGCCTTTTGAAGCTTTCATAATTTGACCAACTAAGAAGCCAATTGCACGATCCTTACCATTTTTGAAATCTTCAATAGATTGAGGGTTTGCATCTAATGCATCTGTTACGAATTTACGTAAAGTTGCATCATCAGAAATTTGTACAAGACCTTTTTCTTTTACAATTTTCTTTGCATCTCCGCCATTTTCAATTAACTCTTTGAATACTTTTTTCGCAATTTTAGACGAAATTGTACCTTCTTGAATTAATTGAATCATACCAGCTAGGCCTTCAGGTGTTAATGCTACATCTGAAAGTTCTTTTTGGTTTGAGTTTAAGTAAGCAGAAACTTCACCCATTAACCAGTTAGAAGATAGCTTCGCATCTCCGCCCGCAGCAAGCGTTGCTTCAAAGAAATCAGACATTTCTTTTGTTAGCGTTAATACCATTGCATCATAAGCAGGTAAGCCAAGCTCTTCTACATAGCGCTTTTTACGAGCATCTGGAAGTTCAGGAATCGAAGCACGAACGCGTTCTTTCCACTCTTCGTCGATGTATAATTCTAATAAATCAGGCTCTGGGAAGTAGCGGTAGTCGTCAGATCCTTCTTTTACACGCATCAGAATTGTTTCACCCGTAGACTCATCAAAACGGCGTGTTTCCTGCTCGATTAAGCCACCAGACAATAACACTTTTTCTTGACGAATTTCTTCGTGTTCAAGACCGCGGCGCACATAGTTAAATGAGTTTAAGTTCTTTAACTCAGCTTTTGTACCAAACTCTTCTTGTCCAACTGGACGTAAAGAAATATTGGCATCACAGCGAAGTGAACCTTCTTCCATTTTACAGTCAGATACGCCTGTATATTGAATGATTGATTTTAGTTTTTCTAAATAAGCATATGCTTCTTCAGGAGAACGCATATCTGCTTCCGATACAATCTCAATTAGAGGTGTACCTTGACGGTTGAAGTCTACTAGTGAATAGCCATCGCCTGTATGCGTTAACTTACCAGCATCTTCTTCTAAATGAAGTCGGTTGATACGAATGCGCTTCGTTTCACCTTTAACTTCTACTTCAATCCAACCGTTCTCGCCAATTGGTTTATCAAATTGAGAGATTTGATAAGCTTTTGGGTTATCCGGATAGAAATAGTTTTTACGATCAAACTTTGTATCTGTTGCGATTTCACAGTTTAGCGCAAGCGCTGCTTTCATTGCAAAATCAACTGCTTCTTTGTTTAACACAGGTAGTACGCCAGGATAACCTAAGTCAATTACACTTGTGTTAGCATTTGGAGCCGCACCAAATGCGTTTGGACTTGCTGAGAAAATTTTAGATTTTGTCTTAAGCTCAACGTGTACTTCAAGACCAATAATCGTTTCAAAGTTCATCTTTATCTCACCCCTTACAGTGCTGGTTTCGCTTTATGATGCTCAGTTGCTTGTTCGAATGCATGAGCAACACGATAGATTGTGCGTTCGTCGAAATGCTTACCGATAATTTGTAACCCTAATGGCAATCCATTTGATAAGCCGCAAGGCACAGAAATACCAGGTACTCCAGCAAGGTTTACTGGGATTGTTAAAATATCGTTTGCATACATTGTTAATGGATCATCTGTTTTCTCACCAATTTTGAATGATGGAGTTGGTGTAGTTGGTCCAATGATAACATCATAGTTTTCAAATACAGACTCAAAGTCTTGCTTGATTAACGTACGTACTTGCTGTGCTTTTTTGTAGTAAGCATCATAATAACCAGAGCTTAACGCAAATGTTCCAAGCATGATACGGCGTTTTACTTCGTTTCCAAAGCCTTCGCTTCGAGACTGCTTGTACATTTCGATTAAGTTCTCAGCATTATCTGTACGGTATCCGTAGCGAACGCCGTCAAAACGAGATAAGTTAGCAGACGCTTCAGAAGAAGATAATAGATAATACGTAGCTAATGCGTATTTAGAGTGTGGAAGCGATACCTCTTCCCAAGTCGCGCCTAGTCCTTCTAACACTTTTAGTGCATCTAAAACAGACTGGCGAGCTTCTTCGCCCACACCTTCGCCTAAGTATTCTTTTGGAACAGCAATTTTAAGATCTTTTACGTCACCTGTTAAAGCAGATACATAATCCGGTACATCAACATTAGCAGAAGTAGAATCCATTGGGTCTACGCCTGAAATTGCTTGAAGTAAGTATGCATTATCTTCAACAGAATTTGTGATCGGTCCGATTTGATCTAAAGAAGATGCAAATGCTACTAATCCGTAACGAGATACGCGACCATATGTTGGTTTTAATCCGACAACACCGCAGTAAGCAGCTGGCTGACGAATTGAACCACCTGTATCAGAACCTAAAGAAAACGGAACTTCGCCTGCTGCTACAGCTGCAGCTGAACCACCGCTAGATCCACCTGGTACATAATCTAAATTCCATGGGTTGCGCGTTAACTGAAGACCTGAGTTTTCAGTTGAAGAACCCATTGCGAATTCATCCATATTTAATTTACCGATTGTTACCGCTTCAGCTGCCTGCAATTTTTGAACAACTGTTGCATCATAAATCGGATCAAAGTTTGCTAGAATTTTACTAGAGCAAGTTGTACGTAAATCTTTTGTGACAATATTATCTTTTACACCGATCGGCATACCAAATAATAGGCCAAATTCATCTTTTGTTTGTAATGCTTCATCTAGCTCTTTTGCATAAGCACGAGCATTGTCTTCATTAAGCGCTAAGAACGCACCTACTTTATCATCTACTTCATTAATACGTTTGTATGATTCGTCTACTAAATCTTGTACACGTACTTCTTTCTTGTGTAAAAGGCTATGTAGTTCTGAAAGTTTACGATCGAATAAAGACATCGTAAAGCCTCCTTCCTTATTCTAAAATAGTTGGTACTCGAATGTAGCCATCCTTGTGGTCTGGCGCATTTTTTACTACGTCTTCAATTGGTAAGCCTTTAGCTGGCTTATCTTCACGCATTACGTTTTTCATATCCAATACGTGAGAAGTTGGTTTTACATTTGTAGTATCTAACTCATCTAATTGTTCTGCATATGTAATAATAGCATCTAATTGTTTTGTAAATAGTTCTGCTTCGTCATCCGTCACCGCAAGTCTCGCTAAGTTTGCAACGTGTTTCACTTGATCAACAGAAATTCTTGACATGTTCCTTCACCTCCGAATATTCGTCCCACTACAATATACTGATAATACCAAACTTCACTAGCAACAGGCAACATTTCTGAGACTAGTTCCTAAAATATTAAAAACCCCGCCAGACAAGACAGGGCTTACATTTATCACTTCTATTTTATACCAAATCTATTTCATTCAAACAACATTCCATACTTTTCCTTCGTCATAAAATATTTCTCTCTTGCATAGGTATAAAATAACCTTCTTTTTAGAAAAGATAGATAGAAAGAGAAACATGCTTCAGATGAACACACCACCATGTTTTAATTTCACTAGTCTTTGGGAAAGTAAAGAAAACGAATAACTACTTTACCGTAAAAGAGGTGCTATAAAAATTGAATAAAATACTTATACAGTCAGTCATCCACCAGCGCCCTGTGTATCAGCAAAACGGAAGATGGTTTGTATTAGATGAAGAATTCAAGTGGGATTTGCCCACCTTGCAAAAAGATGTTTTTGCTTGTTTAAATAAAGCCTTTCATATTCCTATAATTTTTTGTGATTCATGCGAAGCCAATAAAATTGTCTCTGCTCTTGGAGAAGAAGAAGCAGAATACCTTCAGTTTGCATCAGGCGTCTACTGGCGAGAAGTCGGCATTATATTTATTTTTAAGTTTGATGACTACCTCCCGCTTGTCGAAACCATTTTTCACGAGCTGCGTCATTATATTCAAGATCACATCCCTTATTATCAGAAAGAGTTTGAGCTGGATAAAAAGCGCCCGTATGAAGAGCGGACAACCGAACAAGATGCATTTGCATTTGCTGCTTATTATCTTGCTAAGTTTACAAGACAAAATTCTCACGCCATTCCTTCATAGGAGGCAATTTAATAGAATTAGAAAAAGACACTGCTTGAGCAGTGTCTTTTTTGCTTACTCTTCGTAAATATGAACGAACGGCTTGTCTTCATCTGCTTTTCTAACAATGAGAGCTTCCGGTCCGCTTACTGAGTTAATAGAAATACTCGTTTCCATATATGAAGGGAAATGATCAAGCATTAAACCAGCAACGTACTGAGTAAATCCTACAATTTCACCTTTTCCGTAAAATTGTACGGGAATATCAATCGTCATTTTTTGAAGCTGTCCATCTTTGTAATACCCCTTCCCTACTACGCTTGTAAAGTTCGGGAAGTAGTCTTCGATTTGTGCTTTAAACTCATCAAATTTCATCGCATCATCTCGGTGATCTTTTGTTGCATCTGATGATGGGAATAAATAATATTGCTCATCTAAATTATCCCAGCTGCCAACGGCCGTATCATTTGAACCTGCATTTCCGACAGCTATAAAGTTACCCGGTGTTAAAGAGGACTTAGCACTTTGTTTGAATAGCGCTACTCGAACTGGCACATTTTCTAAGCCTTTGATGTCGCGCATACGCTTAACAATCTCATCTGCCATTTGCTTTCCTTGGGCTTCAATCTCTTTATTCGTAAGCTTCACTTCACGAGCATAGCCATTTTCTTCTGTATAATAATGAACAGAATTCATCGCCAGGCCAATTGTGACGCCTCCAAGTTTTACCTTGTCGTCTCCGTCTTGAATAAGGTAGTCTTGCTCAGTAATGTTCGCTAAGTACATTGGACTTGTTTCGTTGCGAGTTTTCAAATCGCCTTTTTCTGTATCGATTGGGTTTAACCCATTGTTTTTAAGCTTCTTTTTCGCCGTATCATCTTTTGCTTTGCTTTGAAGATCTTTAAACTGTTTATCACTCAGCTTACGGCTTAACCATGAGCGAATAGTATCTTTATCAAGGTACTGGCCTTCTTGATACACATATTTTTTCGGAGAATAGCTATCTGTCGATAAGCGCATTAAGCCTGTTTCAAATTCTTGCGCATCCAAGCGATTGTTTAAGTTTGCTGCGACTAAGCCTCTTGCCACTCCCGCTTTAAATGGAAGAATTGTTCGGTAATAATCATCTGAAATACTATACTTCGGAATAACTGCTTTTTCTTTCTTGTTGTTGGTTTGTTGAACAGTCTCTTTATCGTCCGAAAGATTCGGTGCACACGCTGAAGTTACAAGCATGACCGCAAGAGAAAGTAACAATATCTTTTTCAACTACACACACCTCTTATTTATTTAATTCCGTAAGTAGCCTTGCTTCATCCCATACTTCAATTTCAAGCTCGTTAGCTTTTGTCAGTTTGGAACCAGCCTCTTCCCCTGCCACAACAAGGTCTGTCTTTTTACTTACGCTTCCTGTGACTTTACCGCCAAGTGCTTCAATTTGTGCTTTTGCCTCATTGCGAGATAGCTGTTCAAGCTTACCTGTTAATACAACGGTTTTACCAGCAAAAACAGAATCTACATTTTCTACACTTACAAGCTTGGGTCCCTTGTATGTAAGGTTTACTCCATACTCTTTTAATTCATGTATAAGTTCTTGAACCTCTTCTTGTGTAAAGTAAGCGACAATAGCATCAGCCATTTTGGCACCAATTTCATTAATTGCCACTAATTCATCATACGTTGCTTTTGTTAACTTGTCTATGGTTTCAAAGTGCTGAGCTAACGTCTTTGCAGCTTTTGCTCCGACATGACGAATGCCCAAACCAAAAAGCAAACGCTCAAGCGAATTTTCTTTAGAGGCTTCGATGGCCGCAATCAAATTATCAGCAGATTTCTCACCCATGCGCTCAAGCTCGATTAACTGCTGTTTTGTCAGCGTATAAATATCCGCTACATCTTTAATTAACTGTTCGCGAAATAATTGTGATATAACTTTTTCACCAAGTCCATCAATGTTCATCGCATTGCGGGACACGAAATGAATAAGTCCTTCACGAATTTGAGCAGGACAGCTTGGATTAATGCAGCGAAGCGCCACTTCTCCTTCTAAACGTACCAGTTCACTTTCACATTCCGGGCAGTGAGTAGGCATCGTAAATTCTTGCTCTTCTCCCGTTCGCTTCTCTTCAATCACATTCACTACTTCAGGAATAATATCTCCTGCTTTTTTCACCACGACATAATCGCCGATGCGAATGTCTTTTTCACGAATTAAATCTTCATTGTGAAGAGACGCACGCTGTACCGTCGTACCTGCTACTTGAACGGGCTCCAAAATAGCTGTTGGCGTAATGACACCTGTCCGGCCTACCGTCAGCTCAATATTTACAAGCTTGGTTACAACTTCTTCAGCAGGAAACTTATAAGCAATAGCCCAGCGTGGACTTTTGGCCGTTGTGCCAAGCTCAGCCTGCTGATCAAATGAATCTACTTTTATAACAATGCCATCAATATCATAAGATAATTCTGGACGTTTCGTTTGCCAGCTTTCGATATAAGCAATTACGTCGTCAATGGTTTCACACGTCTGTCTTTCTTTATTTGTTTTAAATCCAAGATCATCGAGCAGATTTAAACTTTCGCTGTGGGAGTCGATTTCTAATTCTCCTGTATCAGTCATGGCATAGACAAAGATATCTAAATTACGTTTTGCCGCAATCTTAGGATCTAGCTGACGCAGTGAGCCAGCAGCTGCGTTACGGGGGTTAGCAAACGGCACTTCATCTCTTTCCATTTTTGCTTCATTAAGTGCTTCGAATGATTTCCTCGGCATAAATGCTTCTCCGCGAACTTCCATTGATAACGGTTCTTTAATTCGCAGTGGAATCGATCGAATTGTTTTTAAGTTTTCAGTAATATTTTCACCCGTCGTACCATCTCCGCGCGTAGCACCCAGCACTAAGTATCCATCTTCATAGCGAAGAGATACAGCAAGGCCGTCAATTTTAAGTTCACATACATAAGAAAACTCGTCTTCAACGGCTTGGCGCACTCGGCGATCAAAATCTCGAAGGTCTTCTTCATTAAATGCATTTCCTAAACTTAGCATAGACGTTTGATGCTGAACCTTCTCAAACGCATCGAGCACTTGGCCGCCGATGCGCTGAGTAGGTGAGTCAGCTGTTTTTAATTCTGGAAATGATTCTTCTATTTCAATTAACTCATTCATTAATTTATCGTATTCTGCATCTGGAACAGATGGCTGATCTAACACATAATATTCATAGCCATATTGATTTAATACGTCACGTAATTCTTGAACGCGTGATTTTGCTGTTTCAAACTCCATATTCTAGCTCCTTTTCACGATTACACTTTCGTAACCGGGGCAAATTTAGCAAGCAGTCTTTTTACACCTGTAGGACTAGGAAAAGCAATGTCTAATTCTTTTGAATCTCCTTCTCCTTTTACACTTACAACTGTACCAATTCCCCATTTTTTGTGCTCGGCCTTATCTCCAACGCTCCATCCAATTGATTCACTGCCCGTTGATACAAGCTTCGTTTTTGCCACGGCCGCTTGTCGGCGCGCTGCAAACGGCGAAGCTGAAGCCCCTGAACGACCAGCAGCAGGTTTGCGCATCGTTTCATTTAAAGATTCCACAAGTTCACTTGGGATTTCTCCAATGAAGCGCGACTTTGGATTAACGTTGGTTTTACCAAATAGTGTACGCATTTGAGCATTTAATAAATACAATTCTTGTTCAGCACGTGTAATTCCTACGTAGGCTAAGCGTCGCTCTTCTTCCATTTCATTATCTTCAAATAACGATCGGCTATGAGGGAATACACCTTCTTCCATACCCATTAGGAAAACAACCGGGAACTCTAGACCTTTTGCTGAGTGAAGCGTCATAAGAATCACTTGTTCGTTCTCTTCTTCTTCCTCGTCGTCAAGCTTATCGATATCAGCAACAAGGGCTAAATCCGTTAAAAATGCTACTAAGCTTTTATCTTCGCTTGCTTCTTCAAACGTTTTTGTGACAGATAAAAACTCATCAATATTCTCTAAGCGGCTTTGTGCTTCAATTGTTTTTTCCACTTTAAGCGCTTCACGATACCCTGTTCTTTCTAATACCTGTTCCACAAGCTCTGTTACAGACATATAGTCTTGCATTTGAGCTAAGTTCGAAATCATCGATTGGAAATCACGAAGGGCCTTTGTTGCTTTTCCTGTTAACCCCATTAATTCTACTTCATCCAGCGCTTTGAAAATAGAAATGTCATGAACGTTTCCGTAATTGGCCACTTTATCGACTGAAGTAGCTCCAACTCCGCGCTTTGGAACGTTCACAATACGAGCTAAGCTAATGTCATCATCTTGGTTGGCAATTAAGCGCAAGTACGCAAGCAAATCTTTAATCTCTTTGCGGTCATAGAACTTAATGCCGCCGACAATTGTATAATTAATATTGGATTTTAACAGCACTTCCTCCATCACACGAGACTGTGCATTTGTACGATACAAAATGGCAAAATCGCTGTATTTACGCTTTCCGCTGTCTACTGCTTCTTTAATTTTACGTGCTACAAACTGTGCCTCATCATGCTCACTCATTGCTTGGTAATGATAAATCTTTTGGCCTTCATCGTTTTCCGTCCATAAGTTTTTCACTTTACGATTCATATTATTTGCAATGACGCCGTTTGCCGCAGCCAAAATCGTTTTCGTTGAACGATAATTTTGTTCAAGCAAAATGGTTTTGGCTTTTGGGTAATCTTTTTCAAATGACAAGATATTTGTAATATCAGCCCCGCGCCAGCGGTAAATAGACTGATCTGAATCCCCTACTACGCATACATTTTCAAATCGTGCAGCTAGCAAGCGAACCAACATATATTGTGCATGGTTTGTATCTTGATACTCGTCCACATGAATATATTGAAACTTGCGCTGATAGTAAGTTAACACTTCAGGAACTCGTTTAAATAGCTGAATCGTTGTCATAATCAAATCATCAAAATCGAGCGCTTGGTTTTTCTTTAAACGCTTTTCATACTCTTTGTAGACTTTGCTTACAACTTCTTCATATGGTCCCGCTGCTGTTTTATCAAATTCTTCCGCTACTTTCAGTTCATTTTTAGCTGAACTAATGCTTCCTAATAGCGAACGCGGATCGAATTTTTTTGGATCGATGTTTTGATCTTTTAAAATGTTTTTAATAACGGACAGCTGATCCGTTGAATCTAAAATCGTAAAGTTACGATTAAAACCAATACGATCAATATCTCTTCGTAAAATACGCACGCACATCGAGTGGAACGTTGAAATCCAAATGTCTTCTGCCACTCCGCCAACGATACTTGCCACACGCTCTCTCATTTCACGAGCTGCTTTGTTTGTGAAGGTAATCGCTAAAATATTCCAAGGTGCAACTTCTTTTTCCGCCATTAAAAACGCAATTCGATGCGTTAATACACGTGTTTTTCCACTTCCTGCACCGGCCATAAGTAATAATGGTCCGTCAGTCGTTTTAACTGCCTCTTGCTGCTGAGGGTTTAATCCTGTTAATAATTTTTCACTTAAAAAATTCACGTTTTCACCGCCTATATCGAACATATATTCTCTATTCTACTTTATTTATTTTTCATTGTGCAATATTCTTTTTTACCGCTTTTACAGTTTTTAATGCTTCCGATAAATTTGTATAAATAACATTTCCTACAATAACCGTATCGGCAAGCTCCCCCATCTCACTCGCTTGCTCTTTTGTCTCAATACCCCCGCCGTAAAATAACTTCGTCTCATTTAGCGAATTTTTCACTTCTGCCACTAATGCAGGGTCTCCATATGTTCCGCTGTATTCTAGATAGAAAACGGGCAAATGAAACATGCGTTCAGCCATGCGAGCATACGCTACAACATCTTCTGCCTCCAAATCTGTTTTCGCTTCCGTTAGCGCAGCTACTTTTGCTTCAGGGTTAAGTACGCAGTATCCTTCTACAAAAATTTCATCCCAATCCATAATCTCTCCGTATTCCTTCATCGCCGCATGATGTAAGTCAACAATCCACTTTGGATCCTTGCTGTTCAAAACGGTCGGAATGAAATAAGAATCAAAACCAGGTGTTACAGAGTCAATGGTTGATACTTCTAGCGCACACGGCACCGTGTAGCGGCGAATACGCATTAACAGCTGCAGCACATTGTCTAGAGTCACTCCGTCAGACCCTCCGACAAGAACCGCATCCGTGCCAGATTCGCAAATTTTCTCTAAATCTGCATCTAAAATCTCTTTATTAGGATCTAATTTAAAGACATGTCTCCACTCTTTAATATCATACATATATGCTCCTCCATTTCTTTACACTTATCTTTACACTTAAAAGTTCGCGCTCGTCCATTTGTTCATTATAACAAAACTAGGAGGGTGAAATGAAAGGAAAACCGAACTTTTCATCACGTTTTTTGTTTTCAAAAAATATGTATAAAAGATGCGGTTTTATCCTCAAATTCTGAAAGAAAACATCACAAAAAAAGCCCATTTTGCACAAGGTTATTGTTTCTCTGCATAGGATATGCTAATATATAGCTACTAAAATTCATATGATATACGCTGAAGGATCAATAGTACTTAAATCCTCTTCATAAAGCGAACTAGGGACGGTGGGAGCCTAGAGAATGATTTAAGGAAAAGGCAATCTGGAGTATATACAGACGAAGGTGGATACATTTTGTATCAACCAGGGTGGAACCGCGGGAAAAAACTCTCGTCCCTGGGCATATTGTTGATATGCCCAGGGACGAGAGTTTTTTTGTACCCGCTCTTTTTGTTTCGCTTGAATTACTACCATTTACAGGAGGAATTAGAATGTCAAAAACAATGGATCAAATCGTATCTCACGCCAAACATCGCGGCTTTGTATTTCAAGGTTCTGAAATTTACGGCGGTCTTGCAAATACATGGGATTACGGCCCGCTTGGCGTAGAATTAAAAAACAATATTAAAAAAGCATGGTGGAAAAAATTCATTCAAGAATCTCCATACAACGTTGGTTTAGACGCGGCGATTTTAATGAATCCAAAAACATGGGAAGCTTCTGGTCACTTAGGAAACTTTAATGACCCAATGATCGACTGTAAGGATTGTAAAGCTCGTCACCGTGCCGATAAATTAATTGAAGAAAAACTTCAAGAAAAAGGCATTGAAATGATCGTGGACGGTCTTTCATTTGATGCAATGGCTGACTTAATTAAAGAACACGAAATTACGTGTCCTGAGTGTGGTTCAGCTAACTTCACTGAAATTCGTCAATTTAACTTAATGTTCAAAACGCACCAAGGTGTAACTGAAACATCAACAAATGAAATTTACCTTCGTCCTGAAACAGCTCAAGGTATTTTCGTAAACTTTAAAAACGTTCAGCGCTCAATGCGTAAAAAGCTTCCATTCGGTATCGGCCAAGTGGGTAAAAGCTTCCGTAACGAAATTACACCTGGTAACTTCACATTCCGTACGCGTGAATTTGAACAAATGGAACTTGAATTCTTCTGTAAACCAGGCACTGAATTAGAGTGGTTTAACTACTGGAAAGAAACATGTAACAAATGGCTTCTTTCTCTTGGTATGAAAGAAGAAAACGTTCGTCTTCGCGACCATGATGATGATGAACTTTCTCACTACAGTAATGCAACAACAGACTTTGAATATAAGTTCCCATTCGGCTGGGGCGAACTGTGGGGCGTAGCTTCTCGTACAGACTATGACTTAAAGCAGCATATGGAACACTCTGGAGAAGACTTCCAATATGTTGATCAAGAAACAAACGAACGCTATGTACCTTACTGCATCGAGCCTTCTTTAGGCGCTGACCGTGTAACATTAGCTTATATGATTGATGCGTATGAAGAAGAAACGTTAGAAGACGGCTCTTCTCGTACAGTGATGCAGCTTCACCCTGCTTTAGCACCATTTAAAGCTGCTGTATTACCACTTTCTAAAAAGCTTTCTAACGAAGCTCGCGCTGTCTTTGAAGATTTAGCAAAATACTTTATGATTGACTACGATGATGCTGGTTCAATCGGTAAACGTTATCGTCGCCATGATGAAATCGGTACGCCGTTCTGTATTACATTCGACTTCGATTCATTAGAAGACAATCAAGTAACAATCCGTAACCGCGACACAATGGAACAAAAACGTGTAGCAATTAGCGACCTTAAAAATATCATTGAAGAAGCAACTCAATTTTAATTAAAAAAATAAGCGTATGGCTGCTTCAGCCATACGCTTTACTTTTGATTTGAATCTTCTTGAAGGCGTTCTAACACCATTTGATACGCATCGCTTCCATAATTCAAGCAGCGTTTAACACGGGAAATAGTCGCTGTGCTTGCTCCAGTTTCCGTCTCAATTTTATGGTACGTGTTGCCTTCTCTTAGCATTCTTGCCACTTCTAAGCGCTGTGCTAATGATTGAATTTCATTAACTGTACATAGGTCATCAAAAAATTGATAGCATTCTTCAATGTTTTCTAATGATAAAATCGCTTGAAATAGCTGATCTAATTCTTTTCCTCGTAGTTTGTTGATTTGCATCGTATCGAACTCCTTTATCATTGGCTTTCTTTACTGGTTATTTCTATCTATAAAATACAGTTTCTATATTTATTTGCACATACATTCATTCTGTATGAAGACAGCCAATTTCATACAAATTTCAAATTCCTTTGATACTTTTATATTTTAACGCATTATAGACGGAAAAAGTACTTTTTTATTCATAACGTCATAAATTCCTACTGGCGTGATACGAATATAAGGCAAATGTGTAGACGAAAAGAATAGCAGTGAATAGACAGGATCATCGTGTTTGTATCCTCGCTCACCCAGCACTTTCTTGAGTTCCACCTCTCGTTTACTTAGCTCTTCCATCGGCAGATTCGACATGACTCCTTTTAACGTAAGATCCAGTTCATATACTACTTTCTCACCTTCTGTAATAACGATACCGCCGCCAATTTCTTTCATACGTTTGAATGCACACATCATATCTTTTTTCGATTTTCCAATTAAAATAAAATCACCTGTATTTGAAAACGAACTCGCCATTCCCGATACATTTGTCGCAAATCCTTTTAACAGCGTATTGATGCGCCACTTGCCTTCTCGGTCCACCAGCACTAAAAAGCTTTCATCATGATCAGAGGTTAATACATCTCCGCTTACATTTAAGTGAATTGAATACGGCTCCATAATAACAGCATTTTTCATTTTGACGCCTACTGGCATTGAAAATTGAAAATCGTCCATCGTTAAATCAAAGTCTAACTTTAACGGTGAAAAACCAAACTTTTCCCAAGGAAATTCTACCGAGGCTAATGCTTGTTCTTTGCCTTCTTTTTTCATCCACTTTCCTTTTGCTAGTACAGATACCGGGGTAGGCCGCATAGGATCTTCTAAAATATTAATATTAGCCACACAGCCTGTTGCTACATGCCCATGCAAATGTTCCATGTTGTAATAGCGGGCAATATTTACAGACACCATATTATAAGCATCTAACACGGGAACTCCTTCTGAAATAGCTAATGTAATTAACATATCTGACACGCCGTTTCGGTAAAAAGAAGGCGGAGAACCGTCTGTATTCATCGTAATATGGTCAAAATAATCTACCTGCAGCTTTTTTAACTCCTGCAGCAATTTTGGCAAATCTGGCCGAATTGAAGAGTGGCGCAAAGCAACGTCATAGCCTTGCGTTAACCGAGCAACAACATCTTCCCCTGTCATAGACTCATGATCGCTGTCTGCCCCGAGCAATTTCATTTTTGCCAAGGTAAATGCTGACGCTCCCGGGAAATGTCCTTCAATATGCTTCCTCATCCGCTTTGTCTCTTGAACCCAATGAAGCATTAAATCATCTCCGTCTAAAAGCTTCGGCCAACTTGTCAGTTCGCCTCCTTGTAAGACAGCTTCATTTTGTAGCCAAGAAGTAATGTTTGTATGTGAGAAGATATCAGCCTCTTCATCAATTTCTGTCTGCGAATCAAACCTGCACCACCAATACAGTGATTGTGGTAACGTTTTCATTTCTTCAATCAATGAAAATGCCGTTTTTTGTTCAAGCTGTAAAGCAAGAATTAAATTATCATTAAATAAAGTCGTTGTTCCGTGCTTGGCTGCATATTGGGAAAAAGTCTGGGGATTATATAACTGAAACGGGTGAACATGCGGCTCAATATACCCAGGAACCACATATTTCTCACTGCAGTCTATAATCTCTGTAGAAGCGTCTGTGTGCTTAGGCATCTCTGAGCCAACGTATACAATACGATCTTGGTAAACCCAAATATGTGCTTTTTTCCACTGCTTCATTCGAGCGTTCAAATATGTTGCATCTTTTAAGACAATAGTTGGTGCTTTTTGACCGTTTAATACTAAAAGCTGCTGTCTAATATGTTTGCTTTTCCAGCGGTATCTTTGTTCCGGCATGCTAAATTCCCCCTAATTTACTATGTATTTTTATCGTAACACATCCGTGATGTAAACGCATTCAGAAACTGTTATTAATTTTATGAATAAAGGTGATAAAACATGAAACCAAATATCGGCATTGTTAACGCATTAATTCGACTTACGCTGGGCTTTACCCTTCTTTCTTGGACAACATCTCGTTTATCTCGCAGACCGTACAAAGATTCATACATCTTTTTAGGGTTAATGGGCGCTTTAAAAGTTGCAGAAGGCATCACGCGTTTTTGTCCCCTTACGTACGCATATGATTCATGTCAAAAACATGATGAACATGAACACCATCCAAACGGAAACGAAGAAACGTATAATCCTTCATAAAGTAAAAAGGAGAGCCGGAGCTCTCCTTTTTTATTTTAAAGCTGCTTTTGTTAATGCACGATGGCCGATGTCTTTGCGATAGAAAAAGCCTTTTTCTACATCGATATGAGCCATTTGTTTGTATACTTCTTGCTGCGCTTCTTGAAGGGTTGCTCCTTTGGCACCTACTAATAGAACGCGGCCGCCGTTTGAAACGTATGTGTCGTTTTCTAAAGCTGTACCAGCGTGGAAAACAAGCGCGTCTTCACTAATCGCATCCAACCCGTTAATTGGCGCACCTTTTTGATAATCTTCTGGGTAGCCTGCTGCTGCTAATACAATTCCGATAGCCGCTTCGTCATCCCATTCAATTTCTACTTTTTCTTCTTTCAAAATGCGAAGAAGCACATCGACTAAATCGCTTTTCATACGCGGCAGTACAACCTGTGTTTCAGGATCTCCAAAACGCGCATTAAATTCAATCACTTTTGGTCCTTTTTGTGTTTGAATCAGACCAGCATATAGAATTCCTGTATACTCGCAGCCTTCTTCAGCTAATCCTTTAGCCATTGGAAGTAAGATGTTTTTTACAGCCTCTTGTACTTCTGCATCACTGATTTGCGGAACAGGAGAGTAAGCTCCCATGCCTCCTGTGTTCGGACCTTGATCGCCGTCAAAAGCACGCTTATGATCTTGTGCAATTACCATTGGATATACATTTGTACCGCGTACAAATGCCATTAATGAAAATTCTTCACCATCCAAAAATTCTTCTACAACTACTTTTGCACTTGCTTCTTTAAATTTTTGGTCAACTAGAAAATCACGTAATGTATCTACGGCTTCTTCTACTGTTAGAGCAACAGTTACACCTTTACCAGCTGCTAAGCCGTCTGCTTTAATAACAATTGGAGCGCCTTGCTTTTCCACATATGCTTTTGCTTCCTCGTAAGACGTAAATGTTTCATACGCTGCGGTTGGAATATCATACTTTTTCATGAGCTCTTTTGCAAAGCTTTTGCTTCCTTCAATCATCGCTGCTTGTTTGCGCGGTCCAAAGACTGGAAGACCTTCTTGTTCAAATCGATCAACAATGCCTTCAATTAGCGGATTCTCTGGTCCAACAATTGTTAATCCAATCTTGTTTTCTTTTGCAAACTGCACAAGCTCTTCTTGGCTGCTTTCATCGATTGGTACAATCGTTGCCACATCTCTCATGCCTGGGTTTCCTGGTGCTACAAACACTTCGTTAACAAGTGGACTTTTTGAAGCTTTCCATGCAATTGTATGCTCTCTTCCGCCTTTTCCAATAACTAAAACATTCACGTTCTTCACCTCATTAATGTTTAAAATGTCTTACGCCTGTAAATACCATTGCAATGCCGTATTCATCTGCTTTTGCAATTGACTCTTCATCACGAATTGATCCGCCCGGCTGAATAATAGCTGTGATTCCTGCTTTAGCTGCTGCTTCTACTGTATCGCCCATTGGGAAGAACGCATCTGAACCTAAAGCTGAACCTTGTGCTTTTTCACCAGCTTGTTCAATTGCAATTTTTGCAGCGCCTACACGATTCATTTGACCAGCCCCGACGCCAATTGTCATGTCATCTTTTGCAAGTACAATAGCATTAGACTTAACATTCTTAACAACTTTCCATGCTAATTTTAAATCTGCCCACTCTTTTTCTGTTGGCTCACGTTTCGTTGGAACAGTAATCGTTGCATCATCAAATCCAAATACGTCTTCATCCTGAACAAGCACGCCGCCTTTTACAGATGTTAAGAAAGCTTCTTTTTCTGCTTTTTCATCAAGCTCTATCGTTAGTAAACGAAGGTTTTTCTTAGCTGTTAATACATCTAATGCTTCTTGATCGAACGCAGGAGCAATGATGATTTCTAAGAAGATTTCTTTTAACTGAATAGCCGTTTCGCGGTCGATAGGACGGTTAGCTGCTACGATGCCGCCAAAGATAGATGTAGGATCCGCTTCGTATGCTTTTTGATAAGCTTGAGCAATTGTTTCACCCACACCTACACCGCAAGGATTCATATGTTTGATCGCTACGATAGCCGGCTCTTTGAATTCTTTTACGATTTGAAGAGCTGCGTTTGCATCGTTGATATTATTGTATGATAACTCTTTTCCATGCAGCTGCGTAGCTGTTGCAATAGAACCTTTTTGTGTTAATGGCTTTTTATAGAAAGAAGCTTGTTGGTGAGGGTTTTCTCCGTATCGTAAGCCTTGAACGCGCTCATACGTTACTGTTAATTTCTCAGGAGTTGTTTCACCTGTAATGTTTGTTAAGTATTCAGCGATTAATGCATCATAAGCTGCCGTATGACGGAATACTTTTGCTGCTAATCGTTGGTTGGTTTCAAATGAAACATTGCCATCCGCTTTTAACTCTTCTACTACGGTTGCGTAATCGCTTGGATCTACTACAACTGAGACAGAACGATAGTTTTTCGCAGCTGAACGAAGCATTGTAGGTCCACCGATGTCAATATTCTCAATCGCTTCAGCAAGCGTTACATCCTCTTTTTCAATTGTCTTTTTAAATGGATATAAGTTTACAACTACAAAGTCGATTGGCGAGATATTATGCTCTTTCATTTGAGCTTGATGCTCTTTATTATCGCGTAACGCTAATAAAGCACCGTGAACGTTAGGATGCAATGTTTTTAAACGGCCGTCTAAAATTTCTGGGAAACCAGTTACTTCAGAGATTCCGATAACGTCAATGCCGTTTTCTTCTAGGGTACGCTTCGTACCGCCAGTTGAAATAATTTCTACTCCTAAGTCCTTTAATTCTTGTGCAAATGAAACAATACCTTCTTTATCAGATACGCTAACAAGCGCGCGTTTTGCTGTCATTTTGTAAACTCCTCCTGATCCGATCTCTCATTTAAAATCTTTCTTTCACTACTACTCTACCATAGTAAAGGATTAAAACTTTTTTGACAAGGTTCCATCCTATTTATTTAACTGCGGCTTGTTCAAATAATTCATTCAGTACCGCGGGATAAAATTGATGTTCAATTTCATGAATACGGGCCTCAACTGTTTCCCTTGTATCGCCTTTTTCAATGCGAATAGCCTGCTGGTCAATAATTGGTCCTGTATCCATGCCTTCATCTACAAAATGCACGGTAATTCCAATCACTTTTACTCCTGCATCAAAAGCTTGACCAATAGCATCAATCCCAGGAAATGCAGGTAAAAGCGAAGGGTGAATATTAACAATACGATTTTTGTATGGCTTAAGCAACGTCGAACCAACTAATCGCATATATCCTGCTAAAACAAGAAATTCTACTTTAGCTGATGTAAGCTCTGCAAGAATGGCTGCTTCATACGCTTCTTTATTTTCATAGTTTTTAGGCGAACAAACAAAGCATGGTATTCCACATGCTTTTGCTCGTTCAATTACGTATGCATCCGGTTTATTACAAACAACAAGCGCAATATTTGCTTTTAATCGACCTGACTGAGTTGCTTCATAGATGGATTGAAAGTTACTGCCGTTTCCAGAAGCAAACACTGCAATATTTATCATGCAAACGTCCCTCCAGCAAATTCAACACCTGTTCCTTCGTTTACACGTCCGATAACAAATGCTTTTTCGCCTTCGTTTTCAATTGCTTCAATGACTTTATTCATATCTTCAGGTTCAACAGCTAAAACAAATCCGATTCCCATGTTGAATACTTCAAACATTTCTTTACGGTCTAGCTTGCCTTGCTCTTCAAGGAAATCAAACACGTATGGAATTGGCCAAGAACCGTAATCAATTTCTACACCTAAACCTTCAGGAAGCATACGAGGGATATTTTCAACAAATCCGCCTCCAGTAATATGAGCCATACCTGCAACTTTAGCTGCATGTAATGCTTTTAGGACTGGCTTCACGTATATTTTTGTTGGCGTTAATAACTCAACTCCGAGCTTTTCATTAAAACCAGCGTAAGTTTCGTGAAGATTTAATCCTTGATCATCAACAATTTTACGTACAAGAGAGTAGCCGTTGCTGTGAATACCGCTAGATGAGATACCGATCAACAGCTGTCCAGCTTTAATCTCATCTCCAGTAATAATTTCTGACTTTTCTACTGCTCCTACTGTAAATCCTGCAAGATCATATTCATCTTCTTCGTATAAACCTGGCATTTCAGCTGTTTCTCCGCCAATTAACGCACAGTTGGATTGTTCACAGCCGTCTGCAATTCCTTTCACAATCGATTCAATTTTTTCAGGAACTGCTTTGCCGCAAGCAATATAATCTAAGAAGTAAAGAGGCTCTGCTCCTTGTGCTAACACGTCGTTTACACACATGGCCACCGCATCCACACCGATTGTGTCATGCTTATCCATTTGAAAAGCAAGTTTCAATTTTGTTCCTACTCCATCTGTACCAGAAACAAGAACAGGCTCTTTTAAATTCAATGTAGATAAATCGAACATTCCGCCAAAGCCGCCGACTGTTCCCATAATACCTGCACGAGCAGTGCGTTCTACGTGCTTTTTAATACGTGAAACAGCTTCGTATCCTGCTTCTAAGTCAACTCCAGCTTGTTTATATGAATATGACATGTTGTCACTCCTTTTTTACGTTAAAACTAACAAGTTACCTTTTCATGAGGGTGTACAGTATCTGGATAAATTTCAGTTGGATACTTTCCAGTGAAACATGCCATACACTGTCCGCCGTTGCCTTCATACTGTCTGCCGATTGCATCTACTAACCCTTCGTTGCTTAAGAAAACAAGTGAATCAGCTTCAATCAATTCACGAATTTCTTCAACAGAGCGCGTAGCAGCGATTAGCTCAGAGGATGACGACGTGTCAATTCCATAAAAACATGGATTTTTAATAGGTGGTGAACTGATGCGTACATGTACTTCAGTTGCTCCTGCTTCTCGAAGCATACGAACAATGCGACGGCTTGTTGTGCCGCGAACGATAGAATCATCTACCATGACAACACGCTTACCCTCTACAATTTTACGTACGGGAGACAGCTTCATTTTTACACCTTGTTCACGCAGTTCTTGTGAAGGCTGAATGAATGTACGGCCTACGTATCGATTCTTAATTAAACCTAATTCGTATGGGATCCCGGACTGTTCTGCAAAACCGATTGCTGCTGAAATACTTGAATCCGGAACGCCTGTTACAACATCTGCTTCAATTGGTGACTCAACTGCAAGTTGTTTCCCAAGGTTTTTACGAGCAGAGTGAACATTGATTCCATCAATATTGCTATCTGGTCTTGAGAAATAAATATATTCCATACTGCAAATGGCGCGGTTTACGTTTAATGTGAAACGTTCTGATTGAATACCTTCATCGTTAATAATGAGTAATTCACCAGGCTCTACATCACGCTCATGAACTGCTCCAACAATATCAAATGCACATGTTTCAGAAGCTACTACATAAGCATCACCTAATCGTCCAATTGACAACGGACGCAGTCCGTGAGGGTCGAGTGCAACCATCATTGTATCTTCTGTTAAAATAACGAATGCATATGCGCCTTTAACCATAGATAAAGCATTTTTCACTTTATCTTTCATATCTTCATAGCCGCTTCGTTTAATTAAATGAGCCAGTACTTCTGTATCAGATGTTGATTGAAAAATACTCCCTTGGTTTTCCAGCTGATGCTTTAATGCATTTGCATTAACCAAGTTTCCATTATGAGCTAACGCAAGGCTTCCGCTATGAGAGCGGAAGTGAAGGGGTTGAACATTTTCAAACCCTCCGCCTCCAGCTGTTGCATAACGAACGTGTCCAATTGCTGCTTTACCGTTTAGTTGCTCTAACTCTCCGTGGCCAAATACTTCGTTAACAAGACCAACACCTTTCATTACTGTTACTTTTTCACCGTCTGTTACAGCAATACCAGCGCCTTCTTGTCCGCGGTGCTGCAAGCTATGCAAACCGTAATAAGCAATTTGGCTTGCATTTTCATGTCCCCATACACCGAATACGCCACATTCTTCGTTTAAGCCTTTGATTTCAGCAAGCATGGAAGCGCTCCTTTCCAAGCAGTAGTTAATTCTTCAACTGATAATTGAACAAGAACATTTTCTTGATGTTTAACAGTTAATGTTGCGTCTTCTGTTACGCGTCCTACTAATGTTGCATCTTGTACAAGCATTTCGAATTTTTCTTTATTCTCTGGTGAAACCGTTACGACAAAGCGTGATTGTGTTTCACTGAATAGTTCTGCTGTTGCTTCACCGTCTACCGTTACGTTTACGCCTAACCCGCTGCCGTTCATCACTTTTTCAGCTAGGGCTACTGCGAATCCTCCTTCTGCAATATCATGAGCAGATTGAACTGCACCTTCACGAATTGCTTGAAGAAGCTGATCTTGACGTGTTTTTTCAACTGCTAAATCTAATTTAGGTGAACGGCCGAATACCGTACCGTTTTCTAGTACTTTTTGAAGCTCAGTACCTGCAAATTCTGCTTCAGCTTTACCAATAACATAGATTAAGTCATCTTTTTGCTTCGCATATTGAGTTGTAATATGGTCGATATCGTCGATTAGACCAACCATTCCGATAACAGGAGTTGGGTAAATTGCTTCACCTTTTGTTTCATTGTACAGAGATACGTTACCACCGATAACCGGAGTCGATAGCTCACGGCAAGCATCGCTCATACCGTCTGTTGCTTTTTCAATTTGCCAGAAGATTTCTGGTTTTTCAGGGTTACCGAAGTTTAAGCAGTCTGTAATCGCAAGAGGCTGTGCACCTGAACATACAAGGTTACGAGCAGCTTCTGCCACTGCAATGCGGCCGCCTACTTCAGGGTCTAGATATAAATAGCGAGAGTTACAGTCTGTTGTCATCGCTAATGCTTTATTTGTATCACGTACACGAACAACCGCCGCGTCAGATCCAGGAGATACAACTGTGTTTGTACGCACTTGATAGTCATATTGGTTGTAAACCCACTCTTTGTTTGCAATAGTAGGCTGTTTTAAAAGCGTTACTAACATATCACTGTGATTTTCAACAGTAGGAGCATATGCTGATTGCTCTTGGAACTCACGATAGTATGCTGGTTCTTGAGATGGCTTGTGGTATACCGGTGCATCTTCTGCTAATGCATCTACAGGAACATCTGCTACTACTTCTCCGCTATGAGTTAGACGAAGGCGCTTATCGTCGGTTACGTGACCAACTGAAACAGCTTCTAATCCGTATTTTTCAACGATTTCGACGATTTCATTTTCACGGCCTTTTTCAACAACGATGAGCATGCGCTCTTGAGATTCTGAAAGCATCATTTCATATGGTGTCATACCTGTTTCACGCTGAGGTACAAGATCAAGGTTCATTTCAATACCAGAACCTGCTTTACTTGCCATCTCTGCTGAAGAACTTGTTAAGCCCGCAGCACCCATATCTTGAATACCAACTAAAGCGTCACACTTGATAAGCTCTAAACAAGCTTCAAGAAGAAGTTTTTCCATAAATGGATCTCCTACTTGTACAGCAGGGCGCTTTTCATCTGACTGATCAGATAGCTCTTCAGAAGCAAATGTAGCACCGTGGATACCGTCGCGTCCCGTTTTTGCTCCTACGTACATCACCGTGTTGCCGACGCCTTTAGCTTGACCTTTTTGAATGTCTTCGTGGTTAATTAAACCAACACACATAGCGTTAACAAGTGGATTTCCTTCATATGAAGCTTCAAACTGAATTTCTCCGCCTACTGTTGGGATTCCTACACAGTTACCGTAACCTGCGATTCCCGCTACTACTTCCTCAAACAAATGACGAACCTTTGGAGATGTTAATTCACCAAAACGTAAAGAGTTTAAAAGTGCAATCGGTCTTGCTCCCATTGAAAAGACGTCACGAATGATACCACCTACACCAGTTGCAGCTCCTTGATAAGGTTCAATCGCTGATGGATGGTTATGACTTTCGATTTTAAATACAACGGCTTGGTTGTCACCAATATCAACGATACCAGCTCCTTCACCAGGACCTTGTAATACTTTTTCACCCGTGATAGGGAATTTTTTCAGTACAGGCTTAGAGTTTTTATAACTACAGTGCTCTGACCACATAACAGAGAATAAGCCTGTTTCTGTATAGTTAGGAGTACGACCAAGCAGTTGCTCTACATTTGCAAACTCTTCGTCTGTTAATCCCATATCTCGATATAACTTTTGTTCTTTAATTTGCTCTACATTTGGTTCAAGAAGTAACGACATTTTGTTCCCTCCACTGCTTTACGATTGATTGAAATAATTTAAGTCCGTCCGCGCTTCCTAAAAGATCGCTTACCGCTCTTTCTGGGTGAGGCATCATTCCTAATACGTTGCCTGTTTCGTTCGTAATCCCTGCAATATCTTGAAGACTTCCGTTTGGATTATCACCTGCGTATTGGAAAAGAATCTGGTTGTTTTCAATCAATTTTTGTAACGTTTGTTCATCACAATAGTAGTTGCCTTCACCGTGTGCCACTGGAATAGCAATTACTTCATCTTTGCCATAAGCATTTGTAAACATTGTTTCGTTATTAGCTACTTTCAAATTCACTGTTTTACAGATGAATTTTAAGTTTTCATTACGGCGCATAGCACCTGGCAGTAATCCTGCTTCTAATAAAATTTGGAATCCGTTACATACACCTAGTACTGGCTTTCCTTGACTTGCTGCTTTTTTTACAGCGTCCATTACATTTGAGAAGCGAGCGATAGCACCTGAACGAAGGTAATCTCCATATGAGAAACCACCCGGAAGTAGGATACCATCATATTGATCTAATGATTCTGTATCGTGCCAAACGTAATCTACTTCTTCACCAAGCTCATCTTTGATAGCATGATACATATCTACGTCACAGTTTGATCCTGGAAAAACAATTACAGCAAATTTCACTGTACGACAACCTCCTCAACCTCGTAACGGTAATCTTCAATTACTGTATTAACTAAAAGCTTTTCACACATTTCTTTTACGCGTTCATCTAATGAATCTGTGCTGTCGATTGTTAGCTCTAAAAATTTACCGATGCGTACTTCTTGAACTTCTTCATAAGACATACGGTGCAATGAATTTTTAACGGCTACTCCTTGAGGGTCTAATACACTTTCTCTTAATGTGACAAATACTTTTACTTTATACATGGTTGGGTTATCCTCCGATTCGCTGTAAGATTTTTTCGTATGCTTCTGTTAAACCGCCTAAGTCTCTGCGGAATACATCTTTATCTAATTTTTCGTTCGTATGAACATCCCAGAAGCGGCAAGTGTCAGGTGAAATTTCATCCGCTAAAATAATGTCGCCTTGAGAAGTACGGCCGAATTCTAATTTAAAATCCACTAAGAAAATATCTTTATCTTTGAAAAATTTCGATAATACTTCGTTGATTTGAAGTGCTTGTGCCTTTAAACTATCAATCTCTTCTTGAGTTGCAGCCTTAAGGAAAATCGCATGTTCTGCAAGAATTAATGGATCACCAAGCGCATCATCTTTGTAGTAAAGTTCAACGATTGGCTGTTCAAAACGAATACCTTCTTCTACGCCAATTCGCTTCGCAAGGCTTCCTGCTGTAGCATTTCGTACAACAACTTCAAGCGGAACAATTTCTACTTTCTTCACCGCTTGTTCATGATCTGAAAGCTGCTTCACAAAGTGAGTTGTAATCCCTTGCTCATGTAACATTGAAAATAGTAAACTACTAATTTGATTGTTCAACTGTGCTTTTCCGCTAATCTCTGCTTTTTTCTGACCGTTGAATGCTGTAGCTTCATTTTTATAAGCAACCCACAATACATCTTGCTCATCAGTAGCGTAAATTTTTTTCGCTTTTCCTTCATAAAGTAACTCTTGCTTTTCCATGCTGTCACCTCTACATACAGAATATTCAGATACACGTTCTTAGATAAAGGCAAGGACGTGCCTTGCCTTTTTTATTAAAGACCTAAACGTTCAAAAATCATATCTACATTTTTTAAATGGTGCTTATGATCGAAGCAATCTTCAATCTCTTCTGGTGATAAGTGGCGAGTAATGCGCTCTTCGCCTTCAATTAAAGAACGGAAAGGAACTTGCGTTTCCCATGCTTCCATTGCTTTTGGCTGTACTAAGTCGTATGCCTCTTCGCGTACCATGCCTTTATTGATTAGTGTTAACAGTACACGCTGTGAGTAAATTAGCCCTAGTGTACGATCCATGTTGCGCTTCATGTTGTCAGGGAATACTGTTAAGTTTTTAACAATATTTGCAAAACGATTTAACATGTAATTTAAAGCAATCGTTGCATCAGGTAAGATGACACGCTCTGCCGATGAATGAGAGATGTCACGCTCATGCCAAAGCGGTACATTATCATAAGCTGTAACCATATAGCCGCGAATTAAGCGAGCAAGTCCCGTTACGTTCTCAGAACCGATTGGATTACGTTTATGAGGCATTGCAGATGATCCTTTTTGACCTTTTGCAAAGTACTCTTCAACCTCACGTGTTTCACTCTTTTGAAGACCGCGAACTTCTACTGCAAATTTCTCAATAGATGTCGCAATTAACGCTAGTACTGACATATAGTGTGCATGACGGTCACGCTGTAATGTTTGTGTAGAGATTGGTGCTGGTGAAATTCCTAACTTCTCACATACGTATTTTTCAACGAAAGGATCGATGTTAGCGAACGTTCCAACTGCTCCTGACATTTTACCGAATTCTACTTCAGCTGCAGCACGTTTTAAACGCTCTAGGTTACGCTTCATTTCTTCATACCATAATCCCATTTTCAAACCAAATGTCGTTGGCTCAGCGTGTACACCGTGCGTACGTCCCATCATAACCGTATACTTATGTTCTTGAGCTTTTTCCTTTAGTACTTCTACAAAGCGCTCTACGTCACTTAGCAAGATTTCATTAGCTTGCTTTAATAAATAAGATAGAGCTGTATCAACTACGTCAGTTGAAGTCAAACCGTAGTGTACCCACTTGCGCTCTTCACCAAGCGTTTCAGATACTGCACGAGTGAAAGCTACTACGTCATGACGCGTTTCTAGTTCAATTTCATTGATGCGGTTAATATCAAAAGATGCATTTTGACGAATTAACTTCACATCTTCTTTCGGAATATGTCCTAATTCTGACCATGCTTCACAAGCTAGAATTTCAACTTCTAACCAAGCTTTAAATTTATTTTCTTCTGTCCAAATAGCTGCCATTTCTGGTCTCGTATAACGTTCAATCATGTTGTTACTTCCTCCGTTCTTTCCCAAATTCCTAGAGATTCGGCTTTTTCTATCGCCTCATCTATCTTATCAGCTAATACCGTGATATGTCCCATTTTTCTCTTCTCTTTTGCAACTTTTTTTCCGTACAAATGTAAGTGCATATCATCTAAACATTCGATTTTTGCCATTGTGTTCTCAATATGTTCCCCTAATAGGTTAACCATAACAGCAGGTTTTAATAAAGTCGGCTGTGCTAGGGTCCAGTTACAAATGGCTCTTACATGCTGCTGAAATTGAGAAAGATCACAAGCATTGATTGAATAATGACCTGAATTATGAGGTCTAGGTGCCATTTCATTTATATAAAGCTGACCTTCTTCAGTTAGGAACATCTCAACTGCTAATGTACCAACTAAATCTAATCCTTTTGCTATTTCTTGCGCATACTGAAGAGCTTTCGCTTCTTGATCTGCTGTAATACGTGCCGGAACAATCGTTTGGTGCAAAATATGATGCTTATGAATGTTCTCAGCTACTGGTAAACATACCGTTTCGCCTTTTGCATTGCGGTGTACAATAACTGATACTTCTTTATCTAAGTTCATCCACTGTTCTACAATACATTCCGACTGTGCTAATAGCTCAGCTGCTTCACGAATATTATTCTCATTTTTCACTAGAACTTGCCCTTTACCGTCATATCCGCCTCGGCAAGTTTTTACGACACATGGATAACCAATTGTTTCGACAGCTTTTAAAAGTTCTTCTTCAGTCGTAACGATTGCGTAATCAGGAACATCTAGATTAAGGTTTGTAATCATTTCTTTTTCTAAACGACGATTTTGTGTAACGGCTAGTAAATGACTGCCCTGTGGCACGTAGCATTTTGTTTCTAGCCATTTCATCATCTCAACATCAACGTTTTCAAATTCATAAGTGATGACATCTGACACTTCAGCAAGCTGTTCAACCGCTTTTCTATCATCATAGTTGCCAATGACTTTAATATCTGCTACTTGACCGCAAGGAGAATCCTCTGTTGGTTCAAGCACTGCAATGTAATAACCCATTTCTTTAGCAGATAGTGCAATCATTCTTCCTAGCTGTCCACCGCCTACGATTCCAATTGTTTTACCAGGAGGTATAAGTAAATTAGACAAGTTGATCACTACTTTCTAACACAGATGATTTAATAGACTCTCTACGATTTTCAAGTTGATCACTTAACGTTGGATCCTGTGTTGCTAAGATTTGTGCTGCTAGCAACCCAGCGTTCGTAGAACCAGCTTTTCCAATAGCTACTGTAGCTACCGGTACGCCGCCTGGCATTTGAACAATCGATAAAAGTGAATCTAAGCCGTTTAAGTTACTTGATTTAACGGGTACACCTATTACAGGTAAAATTGTCTTTGCAGCAATCATACCAGGTAAGTGAGCAGCGCCACCAGCGCCAGCAATAATAACTTTAATCCCTCGTTCTTTAGCAGTTTCAGCATAATCAAACATATAATCCGGCGTTCGATGTGCTGATACAACTTTCTTTTCATATTCAATATTTAATTCATCTAAAATGTCACACGCATATTTCATAGTGCTCCAGTCTGACTGACTGCCCATTACAACAGCAACTTTTACATTCATGAATAAAAGCTCCTTTTTCACGTTATAAAAAAACCTAGGGTAAGTTATGGCTCACTAAAGGAAAGCCACAACTACCCTAGGTTTCATGTATCAACATTCCTTTTGAAAAGGAATCATGTTTACCTATTTAGTAATTGTACTCTCCTCATAGTCCAATGATTTACGGTCATCGGGTAGAAACTCGTGGGCCATATTCCCACTATTATATGAGGTTTCGGATATCTCAATTGACAACTTAATAATAACAGCCAAACTAGAAAAAAGTCAACCTAAAAATCGAATGTTTACTATTTTTATCATTAAAATGTTCGTATTTAGAGACTTTTCCCTTCGAAAACAATCTGTTGCTTTACCGGAACATAGTCCTTTTTACCATTTATTTCTTTTTCTTCAAAAATAGGCTTTTCCATTCGTCGAACGGGCATATACCCATCTTTTTTCATCCGATCTAAACAACTTGCGATTGTTTCATTTTCTTGTAATTCATACAGTACTTTTTTTGATTTCTTACCCAAAATGCAGCCTCCAGTTCGAAAAAAGTTTCTTACAACGTCAAAAAGAACTTTTATAACAAAAATTAAATGAATCCACTATAGTGTAACATAATTTAAAAGTTAAATTCACGCTGTAATTTTTAGAAACAAAAAAGACTAGTCATTGAATGACTAGTCTTTTTATT
>NZ_JYOO01000011.1 GCF_000956595.1 Priestia aryabhattai B8W22
CTTTTTTATCTCAGTTAGATTCTTGCTTATTATTCAAAATAAGATTTAACTAACCAAGCTCCTCCAATAATTCCCGCATCGTTTCCTAAAGTAGCAATTGCTAGTTCAGCACCTTGCGCTACGCGAGGAAATGCAAAACGTTTGAAATAATCTCTTACCGGTGCAAGTAATACCTCGCCTGCACGAGACACGCCGCCGCCTAGAACAATTTTCTCAGGGTTTAATGCATTGGCAGAGTTTGCTAGTGCTAAACCTAAATGAAAGGCAACTTTGTCTACAACATGCATAGCTAACTCGTCTTTTGAACGAGCAGCATCAAATACATCTTTAGATGTAACTTGTCCATTTTGCTCTAACACTGTGCGAAGCTCACTTGGTTTGTCCGTTTCCGTTAATTCTTCCATCGTTAAACGTACAATCCCAGTTGCTGAAGCAATTGTTTCTAAACAGCCGGTTTTGCCGCAGTTACACGGTGCCCCGCCTTCAGGAATAGATGTGATGTGGCCAATCTCACCAGCTGCTCCATTTACGCCTTGTACAATTTCACCGTTGGCAATGACACCGCCGCCAACACCTGTGCCAAGCGTAACGCACAGCAAATCTTTTGCTCCGTCTCCAGCACCTTTCCACATTTCTCCAATCGCCGCAATGTTTGCATCATTGTCTACTACAACAGGAAGAGAAGTTTCCACTTCCAAGATATCTTTGATAGGAAACTTTTCCCACCCTAAATTGACAGCTACTTCAATCGAACCGTTTGCAAAGTTGACAGGGCCCGGTGCACCAATACCAATTCCTACTAACCTTGACTTTACTTCTCCAAGATCGTTTAACTTTTTATCAATTGCTTTTGCAATATCTGTTGGAATTTTACGGCCTTGCTCGCTCACATCCGTATTGATTTCCCACTTGTGAATGATTTCTCCATAATGATTAATAAAGGCCATTTTTATTGTTGTACCGCCTAAATCAACTCCAACTAACCATTTGTCATCCATGTTCATTCATCCTTTTTCTCTTTTTGTTGTTTTAACTCTCGACGAAGCAAAAGAATTGCCATTTGATAGTCACGTACATCAATCAAATTAGACTGATATAACTCTTTTACTTCCGCTTCCATCAGCTCTAAATCAGCAGTACGATCGCCCACGTATATAAAAATGCCGAAGGACTTTAATAATTGTTGTACATCATATAACGTATTCATTCTGTCACCTTTATCCTATTTTCTAGGTGATATGATTCATTTATTTTTGAGATAACTCAACAGTCATTCAGTCATAAACAGCGGCCGTATTTAACGCCCACTGCTAGGTCTACATATTAATATTCTAGTAAACGTTCTCACAATAGTAAAGTATAAAATATTAAATTCATCATTCAACAGTTTTAATTTTCTAGCTGTCGCTTCAGCTTTTCATATTTTTCACTTTGTGGTTCAAGCGCAATTGCTTTGTCGATATTTTGTGTGGCCGCGGGAATATCATTCAGTTTCATATTCACCAGAGCTAAATTGTAATACGCCTCATGAAAAGTTGAATCATACTTTACAGCCTGATTCAATTGCTGTTTAGCTTCTTGATAATTTTCAAGATAAAATTCTGCGCTAGCACTGATAAAATATATGTTACTATTGCTTGTCCCTTTTTCAATAAAAAGCTTGATGGCGTCTTTTGCTTCTTCATACTGCTTCTGCTGAAGATACGTAGCCGCTACGCTGAGTGCATAGGGCTCATCTTGATAAACAGAACGCTCATGATATCCATAAAAAAGCAGACTGCCTACTAATAAAAGCGTGCAAATGAAAGCCGGAATCTGAATATACAGTCTTTTTTTGTTTCGGTAAACTGACGATGCTCGCAGCTAGAAATCCGCCAACCAAACCGCCAATATGCCCTGCATTATCGACGTTCGGCGCAACAAATCCAAAAATCAAGTTAATCACAATGATTACAATGAAACTCGATCCCATTGTTCGAAAAAAGAAGCGTGGATTTGTTCTTGCTAAAAACAGTAAAGCTCCAAAGCAACCGAAAATGGCCCCTGAGGCTCCTGCGGAAATAGACGTATTCCATATAAAACTTCCTAGAGATCCTGCAAACCCGGCAAAGATATAAATAAAGACAAAACGCCCGCTGCCATATATCCTCTCTACAAGCGTTCCTAAATAATACAGGGCTACACTATTCATAAGCAAATGCAGAAGTCCTATATGCAAAATTATAGGTGTAAAAAAACGCCACCACTCGCCTTCCATAATTAAGGGGTTGTATTTAGCTCCGTATTGAATGAGAGTGAGCGTATTTTGCGTACTGCTCTTCCACTCCAGAAATAGAAACATTAAGATCTGCATCGCTAAAAATATATATGTAAAAATAGATTTCCCGTATCCAGCTATTTGCTGTTCTTCGCTTTGTTTTTTCTGCACAAAAAGCACAATTTTATGTTTCCACTGTTCTATTCGCTGAGCTTCTTCTTCGGAAGAGAAATTGTCTGCGCTTTCTAATGTAAGACCCAGCCGTTCGAATAGAGGTTCATAAGCGCTTGCTTTCTCTGCCGTTAGTTGTTCAACGTAACTATTCACTTTAGAGGGACTTGGCGCACTTTCTAAGGACTGCTCTGTATAAAAAGGATCAAAATCAGCAAAGTAAATCGTGTTAAGAGTAAGCGTTGATTTACCTCTCTGCTTTCGCACATTCTCAGCTCTTTGTAATGCATACAATACATCTTTTTGCTGCTCAACGGCTGATTTAAAACTCCGGCGGACTATGCGGACAATTGACTTATCTTTGCGATGCGAAGATTGAAACCACAGCTCTGAAGCATCAGCTTTCATCGAAATCAGCTCATATGAAGAATGGCCAAGCAATTGCTGTGCCAGCTGCAAATAATAAAAATCTTGCCTAGACAAATAGTCACCTCCTCACACTCTCTATATGTAAAGATGGCAGAAAGCCAGGAAAAAAGCAACGATTTTCCCTTTTTCTTTTTCTACAAAAAAACACCTTACAGGTCGGTAAGGTGTTTTTTATGTATCTTTCGCTCTTAGCGGAAGACCTGCTTCATTAAACGATCCCGAACAAACGGCAAATTAAAAAATGAACGAACAGCTAGACTGCGGATAAATGAATTTCCAAACAGCGAATTTAAAACACGGTATCTCATTTGGTAGCCCAGCGTTCCAACAACTAAAAGCGTAAGTACTAATACAATATGTCTCATTTTCAAGCCTCCTTACGTTTACTTTGCTCCTATGACGAACATTTTATGCTCTTATATAGGTAAAAGCAGGATAAGGATTCCGCCTGTAAAGGCAGCAAGCAAAATAGCGGCAAGATTCACAACATCATTGTTAAAGAAAGTTATTCCTTTTTCTTTTACCGTCGGCTTGCGGCAATGATCTTTCCTTTCCGTTTCAATACCGCAGCTTTGACAGCGAAAGCGAACTTGCACACTTGCTCCAAGAAGAGTGTCTATAGCGTTTCCAATAAAACCAAAGCACCCGACTAGCAATATACTACTCAGCGATACGGATGGAAAAGCAAAATAACAAGCGGCAGCAATAAGAAAAGCTCCAGCTGCTCCGGCTGCTGTACCTAAAAGTGAAACGGCTCCTGAAGTACCCGCTTCTACTCTCTTTAACGTCCAAATGTAAAACGGCGGCTTCTTACTAAGAGACCCTATTTCAGATGCCCATGTGTCGGCATTAGCAGCTGAGATACTAATCATAAACATCCACATATAAACAGGCAAAGCTGTTGCAGCATATAACAAACCGCAAGCAGCAGCTACACCTCCATTAGCAAGGACTTGAATATAATCTCGCCTGTCGTGCTTCTCTAGCTTTTCTTCTAACGCGCGTTTTTTTCTTTTTTATACTTACTAAACAGCGTAGAAGTGCTAAAAAATAAGAGTAAGAGTAAAAAACCTTGAAGCGAAAAACCGATATAAACGCTCGCTCCTACGATGAAAGACATGCAGGCTCCCGATACTGTCAGTGCTTTTGCTATGTAGCCTGCTCCTGCCATGAGTAATATTACAATTATCATGACAGCATCAAACGGATTCACAGCAAATAAGCTCCTTCTCTGTCAAAATATATTCAACGGGAATATCATGAGATTCATATGGAACCTCTGAAACGACTTGACAATCAAACGCAAGGCTTAGCTTCTGTCCGGTATAATCTGCTAAATAACGATCGTAATAACCGCCTCCATAGCCGATGCGATATCCATTCTTGCTATATACCACGCCAGGCACAAGGAGTAAATCAATTGAAGATTTTGAAACGGAAACAGTTTCTTCAACAATTGGTTCGGCTAACCCGTAGTACACTGTTTCAAGCTGTGAAAAATTCGTAATCTCGTAGAAAACCATTTGAGATGTTGTGGGGTTGCATTTTGGAACAGCTACTTTTTTTCCATCTTTCCAAGCACGTTCAATGATGGCTTTCGTATTAACTTCTTTATTTCTTGAAACCGTAGCTGCAATGACTCTAGCTTCTTTCCATAAACAAGTTTCATACAGTGCATTTGCTATGCTTGTTGAATGCGCCTCGTGCTGCTCTTCAGAAATTAAATTAAGAACGCGCTTCATCTCTTTGCGCAGATGAGATTTCATTTTAATTCCCCCTATAAAAAAAACAGCAGGATTGTACTCCTACTGCTTACTTTGTTTCACGATGAAGTGTAACTTTTTTAAGTCTTGGGCTGTATTTTTTTAACTCAAGACGATCTGGGTTATTACGCTTGTTTTTAGTTGTAATGTAATTACGGTCACCAGTTTCAGTGCAAGCTAATGTAACGTTTACGCGCATCTATTTTCCCTCCAAACATTATAAACATAAATCAGACTTTAATATAATATCATTTTTCGAAAGGAAATGCCAGTCTGTTTTTTTGAAGAAAGTCATTTAATTTCATTTCTTCACTTTTTCTTTCCTCTTAGAGTCCTGAGCTCCTTCTCTGCTACGCCTTATACATAGATGAAGTTTCTTAAAATAAGCGGAACTCTTTTCTGAGAGGTGTACTTCCTTTCTTTTAAATAAAATCCATTATTTACACTCTTTGATACTCTTGTATTTTTTCCACAAAATATGCCGACAGCTTCTTGGCGGTCTGAGTGTTTAACGCCTCTGAATAAATATTTAATACAGGCAAGTGACCATCGGGCAAAATCAGCGTCCATTCATGGGGATCATGGTAAATTTTTAAGCCATCAATGACATATACTTGTTTACCGATTGCTTCTTCTAACAACTTCTTCATCACTTGTTCTTGAATTTCTAGCGGACATGAAATATAGCGCCAGTTCATATAAGCGTGCGGGACATATTGAATCATTTCAGAAATTTTCCGCTGCTGCACCCTAATTAATTCGATCAGCTGACATAAAGCGTACATGGCATCTAACTGAAATTGAACGGGCCCCAAAAGACTAAGCAAATCACGTTTTTTTGCTTTTGTCCTCATAAATGATTGATTGAGAGATTGGGCAAATGTTTCTAGTGTGGATGAATAGTGTATAGGAATAGGAACGAATGCTACTTTTTTTGTCATGTACACGCTATAAATATAAAGCGACATAATTTCTGAATCATTTACGCTGCAGCCTTTTTCATCATATAGAGCAAATGTTTCTCCATCTTCTTTAATCTGAATACAAAAAGACAGCTTATTTTTTTTAATCATTCGTTTGATTTCTTCTGTTTTCTCCCATTTGTTTAAAAACAACACATGGACACGAAGACGCTTACATAATAATTCGACAACTTCCTGTATAAACGGTGAACAAATCACTCCAATTCGCATACTGTCTTCTAATAAAACATGCTGATTAATGGATTTTACTAAAGCATCACAATATTCTTCCCTGATATTTCCTATGCTTGTTTTTTTAAGTGGAGCAGAAATCGTCATGTTTGCTTTTTTAGCTTGAAGGTACATCCGCTCAATCTTTTTTTCAATAAGCTGATTAACTAATTGCCCTTTTTTGTCATATATTTCTAAAAAAAGGCTGCTGTTTTTGCTATCCACACCAATATAAACACCAATGCTCGCTTGTGAAGTCATCATGTAATATCGAAATAACGGAAGAGCTTCTTTTTTAATATCATACACAGCAGAATGATTACTCCGTAAAAAAGAAAAGCATTCTTTGCGAAGTTGAATGGCTTCTTCTTCATCATCGCTTGCTAGACAGAACGACCCTTGATGTTTGCATACAAGTAATAACGCATTGTATAGTCTTTCTCGATCAACAGATGAATGGACATACAGGCGACCGTTTTTGAAGATGGAAACATCTGGTTTCACAGAAAGTTGAGGTAGCACTTGATTTTCAGCTACTGTATCTTGGACATACGTAGTCATTGGTTGAACATTTACATAAGGACCTATCGTAGCGTTGTATAAAAAAGATTCTGCCCCGACCGTTACGTTTTGAAGCAAAATCGTTTTATCGATTGCAGCATGTGCTTCTATGATACTATTGGTTCCGATAATCGTGTAAGGACCAATTGAAGCACCTTTTCTAATCACCACATTTTCTCCTACGTAAACCGGATCGTAAACAGTCACCCCTTCTTCTATAAGCGCGTCATCTGAGACAATACTTTCCTGTCTATTGCCAAACCACTTGCTCCACAAATCATAGTGTGCTTGACGATAATGGTGAATTTGCCCAATATCAATCCAATAATCTTCCGTTACAAAACTGCACACAGTATGATTATATTCCAAAAGAAGTGGGATAATGTCAAAGCTAAAATCCGTAGGACCATAAGAATTCACGTAATCAAGAACGGATTTTTTGATCACATACACTCCCGTATTAATCAATCGGCTATTGGCCTGTTCGTAGGTTGGTTTCTCTACAAATCCCGTGACTCGATTCCCTTCATCTATCGTCACCACTCCATAACCCCGCACGTCGTTTACTTCTTTTGTAACAATGGTCATTTCGCTTTTTTGTTCATAATGAAAATGAATAACGTCTTGAAGATTAATTTCTGTTAAGGCATCTCCACTAATAATAATACAGTCTTCCTCAATAAAGGCCTCTGCTCGCTTAATTCCGCCCGCTGTTCCAAGAGGCTCTTTTTCGATAAAATAAGTAAGCGTCACTCCCCACTGAGAGCCATCCCCAAAGTATTCAATAATTTGTTCATGCCTATACTGCAGCGTAATCCCAATCTCTGTAATTCCATGTTTCTTAAGCAGCTCAATGCTATATTCCATCACAGGTTTATCGTAAAGCGGCAGCATAGGCTTTGGAATTGTGTAGGTCAAGGGCTGCAGTCTTGTTCCTTTACCGCCAGCAAGTATAATGGCTTTCAATTTTTTTCCTCCCTCCTTTTTTTATCCTGGCAAATGTGATGTTGAAACAGCTTACTTGTATCGATAGCGATTTTTTCCCAGCTAAACATAGTTGTTGCTTTTCTATACCCATTTTCGCTGATTTTCGCAGCTATTTTTTCATTTTTTAACAAAAATTCAATACAGTTGATTAATTCGAGCGTATCTCCTCGGGCAAACGTCAGGCCCGTGTCGAAATGTGAAATAATATCGCTTAGACCTCCTGTATCGGCAACGATGGTTGGCTTCTTGGCTACCATACCCTCTAAAGCAACAATTCCAAAAGGTTCATATAGACTTGGAAAAACAACCATTTTGCAAGCTTGAAGAAGCTGATTTCGCTCGTTATCGGTAATGTATCCAATAAAATACACGTATTTGTCCAATTGCTTTTCACTTACCTGTGTTCGAAACTCATGAAGTAAAGGCCCTTTTCCCGCCACAACGAATTGAACATCTATTTGTTTTTTCTTAAATAGTTCCGCTGCTTCAATAAATAGCTGAAATCCTTTTTCATATACAATTCGTCCAATTGAAAAAATAATAGGGGCCTTTCTAAAATTATATTTCTTTTGTAAACTTTCTTTTAACCGCTCATTTACTGCGTCGACTACCAGCTGCTTGTCAATTCCATTTGGAAATATAGCAATTTTATCTTGTTCTACGTGAAATAAAGTGATTAATTCTTTCTTCATATAGTCACTGCAGACAATGATTGAGCTTGATTGTCGAATTAGCTCCTCTTCTTGCAAGTGAATTTTCTGCTGCATGTCATTATGAATACCATTATTGCGCCCATGTTCTGTCGCATGAATGGTCGTAATTAGCGGTCTATCCGTTTTATCTGCTAAACATTTTGCTGCGGATGCAACAAGCCAGTCATGAGCATGAATAACGTCAAAAGACAGCTTGTAGCCTAACTGCAGTCCTCTAAGAGCCATAGCCACGTTCAAACTGTTTACCCATGTCAAAAAATCCGGATGATGAGGCTGCAGGCTTTTAACTCGGTAAACGTGAACCCCGTATAAACGCTCATATTCCGGCAGCCCCTCTACATATGTCGTTAATACACTAACGTGATGGCCCGCCTTTGCTAACGCTCTGGATAAATCAAATACATGTCGTGCAAGTCCTCCGATAACTAGCGGAGGGAATTCCCATGCAAGCATTAAAATGGAGAGACCGCCTTTATATTGATTTACTGATAAAGCCGCCGGCTCTGTCTCTTTTGCAGGGTATAAAAAAGAACTTCCTGAAAGAAAACTGTTTTCACTATCCATCCTTGGATTCTCATCATGACAAAGGAAATCAAACAGTTTTACTTGCCTTTCGTATTCATCTCTGACCTTTTTAAAATTATAAAGCCAGTCGCTGCTACTTAAAAGGAGCCACTGTCGGTAGATAGCATTCACCACGTTAGGATGTTTAAAATCGATAACATCTAGCATCGCCTCTGTCTTCTGTACGGTTGAAATAAACAATTGATTGTTCTCACTGACAAATTCGGCGCTTTTTGTTGCACCGTAGAGTGCAAGAGTTTCGTTTTGGTGAAACTGTATATTCCTCGCGTAATCTAAAGGATATTGAAATGTCCCGCTTGCTGCTTGCATTCGCTGAAAGCTAAGCGTGTGCTTCGCTTTCAAATCCAAAACAGCGCTCGCTTTATTCATTGTTCCTTCCTCAACTTGTTTTCCTTGCTTAGGATATGGAAACAAGATAATGCCAGCAGGCGACTTTTTTAGTTCATCTGTTGATGACTTCACAAAGGTATAGCGCATTCCATGAGATTTCAGGAGCATATCTACTTGATGAGTATACTCTCCTTGCTGTATAAAAAAACCGACGGGCTTTTTTTCAAAAAACTGTTGAAAAACACGTATTGCTTCTGTAATTTGGAGATTTAATGTTTGTTCCGTTTTAAGGATGGAAACGAACGCGTTCGTTACGGTAGTAGGAATACATTCCATCATGTCATGCTGAAAGAAATATTTGCAGGCTGAGAACAAGCTCCCGTCCCACTTTTTTAAAAAAGTGAGTGCTCTCTGATGCTGCTGGCTTGAAAACTGGTGTAAATACCGAGCGTAACGAGCATTAAACTTCTCGTCGTTTAATACGTTCAAAAATACACAAGACATCACAGCTGTTGCACCTATCAATTTCTTAGATTCAATTTGATCTAAAAAAGGGATGAATTCGTTCGTTACTTGTTCAAACAGCGGATACTCACTCTCTGCTTGAAGTACATGTAGCAACGGATAATGCATATAAGTTAAAAGAATACAGTCATCACTATTCATATTGCTTCTTCACCTGCTCCAAGTCATTTGAATATAAGGAATATGTGCTAAATTCATTTTGAACACCCTGGTGAACTTTTACAGGTTCGTACATCCAGCTTAACGAAGTTACATTCACTTGTTCATGCTGTTCTTTCATCAAATAAACCGGATTCGAACGAAGAAGGGAAAAAAAACTTCCTTCTTTATCTTGAATACCAATATCTATTACATACGTGCGCTCGCTTTCCAAGCTATTCATAAACATGAAGTCTTGATGAGCAGTAAGACTCTTCATATAATAGCGGTTTGATTCATGGCCGTTAAAATGAAGACCTGTTATATCATACGTACACATAGCTAGATTCAATTCTTCCCACCGTGTCGAAAACATACTTTCTACCATCTCTCGAATATGCTCAGAAAACGACCAGTGAACATAAATACGAGATGAGTCAAGCTGAGTAGCTATACACACATTTAAGTTTTGAATAAGATTAGGAGCCACTGTTTTATCACTTCGTTTCTTAGATTGTTTTTTCTACATATCAATGCCGTATAAACTTATTAACATCTTACCATTCAGAAAAAGTTGCCACAATAAACACAATTTGTCGATTTGTGTTAAAAACTAAGATAAACATAGTGATTGTAATGTACTAACAAAAAAACCTCTTCGCTTATTAGAAGAGGTTTTTCTACTATTCGTTTAAATCGTAGCGTTTGCCTTTCACAAGGTAAAATACGCTTTCTGCTACGTTCGTTGTATGATCAGCCATACGCTCTAAATAGCGGGCTACAAATAAAAGCTGCGTAATTTGGTTCATAGCCTCCTGCTTTTCTTTAGCAAGACTTAAAAGTTCTTTGATTGTTATTCCGTAAAGCTCATCCACTTCATCGTCCATTTCCGCTACTTTTTTAGCTAAAACAAGATCTTCCTCGTGATAAGCTTTTAACGAAAGACTCAGCATTTCAATTGAAATATCGTGCATTTTCTTCACATGTTCTAACGGCTTAATTAATTCTTCATTTCCAATTCGTATAGCCGATTTTGCTACGTTAACCGCAAAATCTGCCATACGCTCAACGTCCGAAGCAATTTTAATTGCCACAATGATACGTCTTAAATCGATAGCCACCGGCTGCTGCTTTGCAATAAGCAAGATAGCTAGGTCATTGATTTCTTCTTCTAAGTCATCCACGTATGCATCGCCGTCGATAATTTCTAGCGCCAGCTCAACGTTGCTTGTTTGCAACGCTTCAATTGATTTTGATAGCGCCTCATGCGTTAAGCGCCCTATTTCTAATAATTTTTCACGTAATATCTTTAAATCACCATGAAACTTTTCGCGTACAACCACTTATCCCATCTCCTTGTATGTCTTAACCGAAACGACCTGTAATATAATCTTCTGTGCGTTTATCAGATGGCATTGAGAAGATTTTATCTGTTTCTGCGTACTCTACCACTTCTCCATTTAAGAAAAATGCTGTTTTATCTGAAATACGTGCCGCTTGCTGCATATTATGTGTAACAATAATAATACTGAAGTCTTTCTTTAATTCTTGTACTAATTCTTCTACTTTTAATGTTGAAATTGGATCGAGTGCAGAAGTAGGCTCATCCATTAAAATAACGTCGGGTTCAATAGCCAAGCAGCGCGCAATACAGATACGCTGCTGTTGTCCACCTGACAACCCATTCGCATTTTGATTCAAACGATCTTTAACTTCGTCCCAAATAGCTGCTCCTCGTAAACTTTTTTCAACAATCTCATCTAGTTTTTTCTTGTTGCGAACGCCATGAATCCTTGGACCGTACGCAATATTATCATAAATAGATTTTGGGAACGGATTTGGCTTTTGGAAAACCATTCCTACTTGCGTGCGCAGCTCTTCCACATGGTACGATTTATCAAAAATATTTTTTCCTCTATACTCAATTTCACCTGATGTGCGGACAATTGGGGTCATTTCTACCATACGATTTAACGTTTTAATATATGTTGATTTTCCGCAGCCTGATGGACCAATGATCGCGGTAACTTCGTTAGCATGAATGTCTAAATCAATATTTTTCAAAGCATGTGTGTTGCCATACCATAAATTCAAACCTTTTGTTTTATATACAATTTCTTTTGTTTGCGGAGTATTTACTTTTTCTTTGTTAGTTAATTCCATTGTTATTGCCATTGGATAATCCTCCTTCATCTTCTTTAACCGTTTTGAGCACAATAAAAGTCTCTCTATATCTATTTAATATCTATTGTTTACTATCAGTGTAAATAAATACGAGAAGCCGAAACGCTTCCCCTTATTTTGATCATTTCCTATTAATCCTTACACTTACAGAATAATAGCCGACTATTAATTGTGTTTTAATTCAATGTAAAGCTTTTGTAAACGAAGGTCTATCTGCGTGTTTTTTAGGTAGAAAACTAGTTCTTACGACCCTTAAATTCAATAAAAAACCATATATGTAAAGATTTCTAAAAAAATGAAGAGGTTGAGACATAGCTAAATTGATTTAATCTACGTTCACTCTACCAATAAAAAAATCCGAACGAAGCTGATTCTTAATCAACGTCGTTCGGATCTTATTTCAACTAATATGCTTTTTCCCAGCTTCTTTAATTGGCGTCGTTTGCAATGACAGCCTGTTGATTCTCTTCTTGATCTTTTACTTGTTGTTCACCTTTTTTCTTTAAATCAAAATACGTATCGAGCGCAGAACGAGCAAGCTCTTTTGTAATGGTATTTGGTGCACTTGGCACAAATGCCGATGGTACCACGACAGCTACTGCAATTTCAGGGTCATTTGCCGGAGCAAAGGCGACAAAGTTTGAATTATTAACTTTAATCGGATCCCCTCCGCTTGGGTTTTTCTCATAGGCTTGTGCCGTTCCTGATTTACCAGCAGGATTATAGTTCGCTGTATGGAAAGCTGCGTACCCTGTACCGCCTTGTTCCTGCGTAACGCGCTTAAAGCCATTTTGAACATCTTTAATGTATTCTTCTTTCATCGTGATACGATTTAACACATCAGGTTCAAATGAATGCTGCGTACCGCCAATTTCATCGGTCTTTATCGTTGGTTTTCGAATTTCTTTTACCAGCTGCGGCTTGATGCGATACCCTCCATTAGCTATTGCAGAAGTGTATTGCACAAGCTGCAGCGGCGTGTACGTATCATACTGACCAATTCCTAAATCAAGTGCTGTACCTGGAACGTTGCTTCCGCCTTGTACACCTGTTGATTCGTTATCGAGGTTTATGCCTGTTGATACGCCTAAGCCGAACTGACTGTAGTACGAACGCAGTTCGCTGAATGTGTCAGGTTTAATCGGTAAAGTCATGTTCTTATGGTACTGTAATCCAGCCATCGCCATTACCGTTTTAAACATAAATACGTTGGATGAATATTTTAACGCGGATGAATACGTTAAGGGTCCTAACCCCTCAGCCTCAGCTGATTTCTTAATTGGTGTTCCTTTAATTTTTAACGGTTCATCAACGAACACTGTGTTTGGCTTAATAGCTCCTGAATCTAAGCCAGCCAGAACCGTTGCCCCTTTTACAACAGAGCCCATTGTATAAGATGTTGAAATATTCCCTAATGCAAAATCTTCTATTTTAGGTACCCCAGTCTTCTTATCAATGGTGTATTTTTTACCAGCCATTGTTAAGATTTCTCCTGTGTGAGGATCCATCATAATTACAAAAGCACGGTCTAAAAACTGAGTTCCTTTCATTTTCTTTTTGGCTAAAAGCTGGTCCGTAATTTGTTTTTCTACTGCTTTTTGAAGCTCCATATCAATAGTTAAAACTAAATCACTGCCCCGTTCGCCTTTAGACACTTGAATTGTATCAAGGAGATTTCCTTTATCATCTGTTACATACTGGACTTTTTCTTTTTGACCGCTGAGCTGAGCTTCGTATTGCTTCTCTAAATAGCTCGTCCCAACTTGGTCATTTCGGCTATATCCTCTTGATAAGTAATACTGTACTTTATCTTTGGGCAGACCCTCGTTGGCAGAGGATACATTTCCAAGCAAAGTACGGAGAGTGCTGTTTTCTGGGTATGAGCGATCCCAATACGTTGTTGTATCCACACCTGGAAGTTCATCTAAGTGCTCACTTACAACGGCATACTCTTCATTTGTCACACCGCTTTTAACAATTTGCGGGGTGTTAGAATAACCTGCCTCCATTTGGCGCTTAATAGCTAGAACTTCTAAATCATTCTTTAAACTTTCTAAATCTTTTTTAGAAATGCGGTCTAACTGACGTTGATACAGTTCATCATCAGTCATTTCACCATCTTGAACTTTTTTGCGATCAGCTTTCGTAATTTTCTGCTCCGCTTCTTTAGGGTGAAGCATAATCCAATAATCTTTCATGTCGCGTTCTGTAATTTTTACCACGTTTTTTAGCATCTTTATTCTTTTTATTTTCTGGAATATCAATCACATTTGTGGCGTAAGGAACATCGATCATAGTGGCTAACTTTTTAGCGATGCGCAGCCTTTCTTCAGCTGTGTTTCCTTGAAAACGAGTATATGTAATCGTATTTAAAGAGGTATTATCTACAATTACGCGGTTATACCGATCGTACATTTTCCCTCGAGGAACAGGCGTACTGACTGTAACGTCCTGTGTTTTTTCGACTTCTCGTTCATAATTCTCACCGTACACAATTTGAACAAGTCCCAACCGCAAAATTAATACGGAAAATAGGGCAAATACGGTCAAGAAAAGTAAGTTCACACGAAAAGGCACGTGACTTTTTCTTCTTTTTTTCTTTTTCATACCAACACCTACACTTTATAAAACATATATACCATAACACCATAAAATCAGATATTTAGCAAATAAATAGACACCTGGCAGGTGCCTATTTACACAACGTATTTATTCTAAAAGAAAAGCGATACATTTTCCATAGTACAAATGAAGGAGCTGACAATACTCTACGCTGGAGACTCTCCGTCTCCTTCATTTAATACTGGAGGAGTAACAGTCGTTTCTTTTTTGTGCAGAGGCTGTGAGATATGTCTCACACAAAAATAAATGATCGTATGCCCAGCTCCAACAATAGCTAATAAAATGGGAATGCTTTTTGCTTCATCAAAAAATAGTACAGCTATTAAAAATAAAGATATGGAAACGACGCGCCCAATATTCAGAAATACTTCTCTGACAACAATGTATTCAATTCTTTTTGAAACAACGTCTTTTGCCCGTCCAATCACATCGTACGTTAGAGAAATGAATGGAACCAACAAAATAGGATAGGCAATGGCAATGCAAACAGCATATATAATTAACTTTGGATACGATAAGTTAAAGATAAGCAAAAAGACTGCTCCATAGAGAAGGAGGCCCCCCGTGAAAATAAATCGAAGGCGATTTTTTTGCTTAATAAACCTTGAGGCTACATAGTATCCTACAAACGCAACCGCTGAATTCACCAGTCCATAAGTTCCTAAAGCTAATTCACTTCCTGTTGTAATAAATACCATGACGGATACGACAAAAATGAACGTACCTTCACGCAATCCTTGAAAGAAATGAGCCTGCAATATTCGATTCCAGTCTTTGTTGACTTTTCGTTCAGCCCATACTTCTTTAAATTTGTATACTCCCTCAGCTGCACGTCTTGTAATAAAAAAACTAAAGCACAACGGCACCGACAAACAATAGCAGAGATACACCAAACACAATTTTATACCCAAGTGATTCATACAAAGCGGAAATAACGAAGCCCGCTCCTAAAGGACCAATCATCCCTGCAAAAGAGTTTAAGATCCCTAAAAATCCGTTAAAAAAGTCTCTTGTATCGGGTTCAGTAATTTCAAAAGTTAGCACATTAAAAGCGAGCCAATAAAAGCCATATCCTATCCCTAGCAGTCCACCAAGCAATACTAAATACTCGGCTGCGTTAGCTCCACTGACTAATACAGCGATATAAAAAACAGCCAAAAAAGATACGCCTAACCTTAAAACCACAACCCGGTCAATTCGTTTGGCCCATTTACCTGCTAAAATAAACGTAAGCGGCTGAAGCACCACTACCGCTAAATTATAAATAGCGAGATCCGAAAATTCGCCTGATTGTTTCCACAGATAAATGTTAACAAACGAATTGGAAATTGAAATAGCCAAGGCGTAAAGACCGCCTATAATTAAAAGCAAAAGTAAATCTTTACTAACTTCTACATCTCCAACTACTTTTTTTAATAAAGGCATATCAAAAAACTCCTTTTCTCTTCTACACCTAGTGTGTGAAAAAGAAAAGGAGATATGTAAAAGAATTGGAAAACAAAAAAGCCAGTAAAGGTAATAATTACTTTACTGGCTCTTAAATACGTCTTCAGCTTATTTTGCAGCGTCGTAACGCTTAGCAACTTCGTCCCATTTTACAACATTAAAGAATGCTGAAATGTAATCTGGACGGCGGTTTTGATAATTTAAGTAGTAAGCGTGCTCCCAAACGTCTAGACCAAGAATTGGCGTTTTGCCTTCCATTAATGGGCTATCTTGGTTTGGTGTGCTTGTTACTTCTAATTCGCCGTTATTTACAACTAACCAAGCCCAGCCAGAACCGAAGCGAGTTTTAGCTGCATTTGCAAATTCTTCTTTGAATTGATCAAAGCTTCCGAATTTGCTAGCGATAGCGTCTGCTAATTCACCAGTTGGAGCACCGCCGCCGTTAGGGCAAAGGATTGTCCAAAATAATGAGTGGTTGGCATGACCGCCACCGTTATTGCGTACTGCTGTACGGATATCTTCAGGAACAGCATCTAAGTTTGAAATTAACTCTTCAATACTTTTGCTTTCTAAATCCGCTTTGCCTTCAACAGCAGCGTTTAGGTTTGTAACATATGTGTTGTGATGTTTTGTGTGGTGAATATTCATTGTTTCTTTGTCGATATGTGGTTCCAGTGCATCGTATGCATAAGGTAGTTCTGGTAATTTGTAAGCCATGAATAATTCCTCCTTCAAAATATGTAAGCATTTTGGCGCAAAAGCACCATATACGTTTAGATTAGCAAATTTACCCTACTGTTTCAAATAAAAAGTACCTAATCCATGATTTATATTTACCTAATTCCCATTCGCTATTCTTTTAAACATAAAAAAAGCTTCTTTTTCTCAAAAGAAGCTTTGAATAGACAATAGTATGGCGGAGGAAGAGGGATTCGAACCCCCGCGGGCTTTAACACCCCTGTCGGTTTTCAAGACCGATCCCTTCAGCCGGACTTGGGTATTCCTCCAACCCTATAAATGGTGGACCCTGCAGGACTCGAACCTGCGACCGGACGGTTATGAGCCGTCTGCTCTAACCAGCTGAGCTAAGGGTCCACATGGCTCCACAGGTAGGACTCGAACCTACGACCGATCGGTTAACAGCCGATAGCTCTACCACTGAGCTACTGTGGAACAATATGAATTATGTATGTCACAAACGTAAATTGGAAAATAGCGGCGGAGGGGATCGAACCCCCGACCTCACGGGTATGAACCGTACGCTCTAGCCAGCTGAGCTACACCGCCATGGCTCCACAGGTAGGACTCGAACCTACGACCGATCGGTTAACAGCCGATAGCTCTACCACTGAGCTACTGTGGAACAATATAACATTTACTAGCGACATTAAAAATTTAACATGTTTTTGGCCTAAAGTCAATATATTATTTTAAAACAGCATATAAAAAATAGGCAATCATCAACAGTTGAATAAATCCTTTCGAGATAGCGCCACTAAAAAAGCCAATAACCGAACCTACTCCAATTTTTACTGCGTTGCTAATTGTGGTCCGATGAACAATCAGTTCTCCTACAATCGCTCCGATAAACGGCCCTAAAATAATCCCAAATCCCGGAATAACAAACGGACCCACAAGCAGCCCAACTGTGCTTCCCCAAACGCCTGCTTTAGTGCCTCCGAATTTTTTTACACCAATAATATTAGCTATATAGTCTGCTAAAAAAAGTGCGACAACTAACAATCCTTGTATCACCCAAAATAACCAGCTATAGGAGCTAAAATCATAAAATAAACCGTATATAACAAATCCTAGAGCTACAAACAGCACGCTTGGGATGATGGGATAAACCAACCCAATAAACGATACAACAAAGCTAATGATAACTAATGCCCAACATAAAATAGCCATGCCCGCACCTATCCTTTTTATTATTACTATTTATCATACAATAACCACTCCTATAAAGAAAGACCTTGCACCACGAGACCTTCCTTTATTTTACTTTCGAATACGTCTTCAGATAACGATTTTCGAGTGTACCACTGCAATATTAACAGCACGGTCCTCAAGCTGCCGGTAATATCTCCAAAAACAATGACAGCAAAATCTGTACATATAAAGATATGCTTTTAACAAAGCGCTCCATCGTATCATTGTAATTGGTAACGGTTTCTAAAATCTATTGTAAACCTTAAATTTTCGCTATAAAATAGGTTATAATCAGAATTTTTAATAATAGGAGGCTTTACAATGAGCATGCTGAAAAAGATGGCATGGAGTTTTACTTCCTTCCAAAAAATAAGATCGCTTCGCTTTGAGCATACGAATAAAACAATTGGCTTTGTGCTATTTTTAACATTCATTTCTTTGCTGCCTACATTTTTCTTTATGGCTTTGACGATTGTAAACGGCTATCATATCGCTACTACAGATCTCCCGAAATCTGTTTCTTCTTTTGCTATCTCAAATTCACAGCTTACGTCAAGTCAACCTTTCACAAAAAAAGTAAACGGTACCGCTTTTATCTTAAACCCCTCACAGTCTATTGAACGGTTTCATTCCCCTGCTCATGCAATTGGTTTTTTAAAGGATGGAATATATATCACGACTAATTCACAAACACAAACGTATTCATATGAGTTGCTAAACTGGCATCATAAAGATAAAAATGAACTGTTAAACTTGCTGCACGAACAAAAATTTTCTTTATACATACTTGTCCCTATCGCTATGCTTTTACTGTACGTATTAACAGCTGGACTAAGCTTCCTTTCTATTACCTGCCTTGCTTATCTTGGAAAGCTGATTGGACTCATTACCAAAAAGCAGATTCCTTTTAAGCAGCTATGGGCACTGAGCGCTTATAGTACGGTAACCTTCACACTGCTTTATACGCTTTTTGAAGCTTTTTCTTTGTCTCTAGCAACGCACAGCTCTCTTTACTGGATAGGAACGTTCTTCATTTACTTATTGCTCGTCACAAGGGTTCCTATAAGAAAAAAGGTAAAACCTAATAAAGAGGCTGGGACAAACGTATTTTAGTTGAAGGAAAATCCAAACGAGGACTCTAGATTCTTGATAGAGAATTCAACTCGTTCGGATTTTTTTATTGATATGGTGAACGCGGTTTTCATGTATGTAGATGCTTCTAGCTGGTGATTGGAGTGATTTAGTTAAGTCTCAGCCTCTTTATTTCTGTACAACTTTTCTTCCCATTGCAGAAGAAAGAATTTTCAACTGATACAAAACCCATAACCCTCCTGCTGCGAGCAGTAGAAAGCTATAAATAAACATCAGCCTTTCAGTATGCATCCACACTTCAAAAACAACAGGTCCCAACGCCACTCCTAAAAATCTCACCGTTCCATAAATGGATACAATAAACCCTCTTTCTTCGTCTGAAGCTGCTGAAGTAATCATCATATTAATACACGGAAGAACAAATCCTAAGCCGCCAAAGGCAACTGTCAAACAAAACATCAGCACAGGAAGCGTGTAAATCATCGTTAATACTCCAAACATTACGAATAAAAGAATCATTCCTACTATCATCAATTTTTTCATGAGCTCTACATCTGTTTTGATTCGCTGACCGGTCCAATAAGAAACAATCGTCATCGCGCCAAGAGGAAATAAAAAAGCGGTTCCTTTGAAAAACCCGTCTATATGATACGTTTCCTCTATTAAAAAAGATAAATAATATAAAATGCCAAATAATAAAAACAACCCCAATCCCCCGACAAAGAATAAAGGAAAAAGCGATTTTCTTTTATCATAAACAATCCCAATAGCTCTCTTTAAATACTTTCCAACAGATACTGAATCCGAACCTGTTTTCGCTTCTCTCACATACATCGCTATACCTACTAAAGCAGCGCCTGCAGCTAAAGGATAGACCAAAAATGCGGCATACCATACGACGAGTGCTGCCGATGCTCCAATTATAGGCGCAACCACTTTTCCAGCTCCGTTATATACTTCTAAAATCCCGAGAACTTTTGCTCTTTTTTCCTCTGTAAATACATCTCCAGTTAATGCCATTGCTAACGTTGTAGTACCTGCAGCTCCAATCCCTTGAATCACTCTGCCAGCCATCAACACAGCAAAGCTTCCAGAAGAGAATGAAGCACTACTAGCAGCGATGACACTACCTATTATCATCATGACGAGTGAATATATGATTAACTTTTTACGCCCATACCGGTCTGATAAAATCCCTACAGCAGGGATACACAATGCGGCTGGAATCGAAAATGCACTCAGTATTAAACTGGTTTGAACTCCGCTTAAGTGAAGTGACTTTTGAATGCTCGGCAGCAGAGGAATGAGCATGGAATTTCCCAGCACCATGATTAAAGGCAATAAGCCTAATGAAACAATCATTAATTTTTCTTTCAATTTTCGTTCTCCAATCATATTTAAGTAAGACAAGCATAGGCTTTACACATAAGCAAAAGAATGAAGGAGGAGCATAATGAAAAAGCTATGTGCATTAGCCGCTTTCGCTTTTATCGGATATATTTGTCACTACGACATTAAATACGGGACCATTCCCACTGCTACTGAAGCAGTTCAAGTCAGCAAAGCGCAGCCTGCAGAAACAAAAGCCGCCAGCTCTTCTTCCACCTATACAAAAATAAAAATTAAGCCAGGTGATACAGTTTTGTCCGTAATTGAGGAGCTTACAAAAAAATCGATACCGGTTTCCATGAACCAAATGATTAAAGACTTTAAGAAGTTAAATAATAGTACAGCGCCTGAAGATATTCAAATTGGAAAAACGTATAAGTTCCCTATTTACAAGTAATGACAGCATTCTTCTTGTCAAGATGGGATAGTCATTGTTAAAATAGCTAAGGTAGTACTTTCTACTAGTTATTTTGTTCATAAAGAGTTATTCTATTAATGAATTCAAATTCTTGATTTCATTTTGAAGGAGAGATTATCACGTGAGTGAAATTATACATCGTACAAAAACACGCCCCGTTAAAGTTGGAGATTTAACAATTGGGGGCAGTAACGAATTAGTTATTCAAAGTATGACAACCACTAAAACACATGATGTTGAAGCAACGGTTGCAGAAATTAAACGTTTAGAAGAAGCAGGATGCCAAGTTGTTCGTGTTGCTTGTCCAGACGAGCGCGCAGCAGATGCAATCCCTGAAATTAAAAAACGCATTAACATTCCATTAGTTGTAGATATTCATTTTGACTATCGCTTAGCGTTAAAAGCAATTGAAGGCGGAGCGGATAAAATTCGTATCAACCCAGGTAATATTGGACGCCGTGAAAAAGTTGAAGCTGTTGTAAATGCTGCAAAAGCTAAAAACATTCCAATTCGTATTGGAGTTAACGCCGGTTCACTTGAAAAACGTATTTTAGATAAATACGGCTACCCTACAGCAGATGGCATGGTAGAAAGTGCACTTCATCACATTAAAATTTTAGAAGACCTTGATTTCCATGACATCATCGTTTCAATGAAAGCATCCGATGTTAACTTGGCAATTGAAGCTTATGAAAAAGCTGCTCAAGCATTTGACTACCCTCTTCACTTAGGAATTACAGAATCGGGTACATTATTTGCAGGAACCGTAAAAAGCGCAGCAGGTCTTGGCGCTATTTTATCTAAAGGAATCGGAAATACATTACGTATTTCTTTAAGTGCGGATCCTGTAGAAGAAGTAAAAGTTGCGCGCGAGTTGCTAAAATCATTCGGTTTAGCTTCCAATGCTGCAACTCTTATTTCTTGCCCAACTTGTGGACGTATTGAAATTGATTTAATTAGCATTGCTAATGAAGTTGAAGAGTATATCTCAACTGTAAAAGCACCGATTAAAGTAGCGGTACTTGGCTGCGCTGTAAACGGTCCTGGTGAAGCTCGTGAAGCTGATATCGGGATTGCAGGAGCACGCGGTGAAGGTCTACTATTCCGCAAAGGTGAAATCGTACGCAAAGTTCCTGAAGAAACAATGGTTGAAGAACTAAAAAAAGAAATTGATAAAATCGCTGCTGAATATCACGCAAAGCAAGAAGCTGAAAAAGCTGCAGCTAAATCATAACATAATCAAAAAAAGCGAGGCGCATATGCGCCTCGTTTTTTTTATGAAAAGAACGGTAATATAAATGTACCGACAATAATCGATACAACTCCGATCCCTATTGCCCATGCTCCTAGCGTAAGTGCTCCTTTTCTGCGTGCGATAAACCCTAGAATAATCCCAGCGGCACCAAGAATAATTGGTAAAAAGAATAGTGAAAGAATCGAAAGCACGAGTGCGAAACGACCGTATCCCGTTCCTTCTCCTCGTCCAGCGACTTCATGATTGCGATTGCGATCCATATCTATAACTTCACGCTCTGCATGAGGCTCTCCTACTCGGTAAGGAACGCCCACTTCAGCTGCAGTTTCTTCCATGAAATCAGCTTCATATACATCTTTTCTACGCCTTTGTTCTTCATTCTCCATGCTTAATCCCTCGCTTTCGTAAATAAGGAGCATTTATAGTATCTGAATGCGAGGAAAAATTATAAGTGTTAATCTTATACAGCTGCTCATTTTCTTACAAACATAAATACCTACACGATTCCCACACCGCATAATCATCCTTATCTTTTTTCTTAAGGAGTATAAAAAGTATTACTGTTTCTCTTTAGGCTTTATGTTACACTAGACAAGAATAATCAAGCATCTAAGTAGAATAAACGTACTAAAGGAGTGCACGTAGTTGACAAAAAAGTTTGGAATTGACATTGATGGAACTGTTACCTCTCCTGAAACTTTTGTTCCTCATTTAAATAAAGCCTTTAACTTAAATTTAACACTTGAAGATATTACAGAATATGATTTCAGCCCTTTTGTAAATGTATCACCTGCAGAACTTGGTAAATGGTTTAAAGCAAATGAACGCTCTATTTACGAAACCTCTCCCCTTGCAGACGATGCAAAAGCGGTTTTGCAAAAGTGGCATCAAAAGCACGAATTATTCTTTATTAGTGCAAGGCACGATAAGCTATTAGACGTCACGGAAGAATGGTTTCAAAAAAATGAACTATCGTTTCATCACATTGAATTAGTCGGCTCTCATTTTAAAGTTGAGACAGCAAAACGATACGATGTTGATATCTTTTTTGAAGACAAACATGATAATGCTTGTGAAATCAGTGAAGAATGCGATATTCCCGTTATCTTATTTGATACTCCTTATAATCGCTTGCCTGTTCCAAAAGGAGTGGTTCGCGTATACAATTGGCTAGAAGCAGATCAGTGGGTAGCCAACTGGTTAAAAGAACAGCAAAAATAAAAAAGAGAGGTGCATAGCGCCCTCTCTTTTTTATTGATTACATTCTATACATTGACCGTAAATTTCAAATTTATGGCCTGTAATATTATACCCTCGCAAATCCTCGTCTACATACTCCATCGGACAAGCTTCAATTTCTTTTGTTTTTCCACAATCTAAACAAATGAAGTGGTGATGATGATGAGCGGTTGCACATTTAAATCGAAAGTGCTTTTCGCTCGAAAGCTCCGTCATTTCAAGTACGCCTAACTCCACAAATAATGATAAATTACGGTAGATTGTATCAAAACTTAGACCAGGATAATCAGGCTTCATATATTCTAATACATCTTTTGCCGTTAAGTACTTATTTGATTTTGAAAACAGGGCAAGCATTTCTTCACGTTTTCCCGTATGTTTATATCCTTGATCTTTTAATAAATGAATGGCTTCAGTTAAATTCATTTTTGTTTCCCCTTCCGTCCTTTATTAATCATAATAGATATGATTAAAATAACAACAGCGATGACAACAATTGTACCCCCTGGTGCTAAATCCAAGTAGTACGCTGAAAATAATCCGCCTAAAACAGATATTTCACCAAAAATCACCGAAAGCAGAATCGTTTGCTTAAAGCCTCTCGCTAAGCGAATGCTTGCTGCTACAGGAAGAGTCATAAGAGATGACACCAATAAAATACCGACAATACGCATCGATACAGCAATGACAAGAGCAACCATCACAATAAATAAAAAGTGCATCCACTTGGATTTAATTCCAGAAGCAGAAGCATGCTCCTCGTCAAACGATAAAATAAACAATTCTTTATATAAGAAAAAGACAATAGCTATTACAAATACGGCTATGACAACAACTGTCCAAAGATCCGAACGACTCACCGCACTCACGCTTCCAAACAAATAATTCATTAAATCATTATTAAAACCGTCCGCCAGCGAGATACAAATGGCACTAATACCAATTCCGCCCGATAAAATAATCGGAATAGCGAGCTCTTGATAATGCTTGTAGACTCCTCGAAGTTTTTCAATAAAAAGAGCGCCTGTAACGGAAGACACCATTCCTAAATAAACCGGGTTCACTCCTTGCATAAACCCTATTTTTTGACTAAGCAGCAAGCTCGCAGAAATTCCCGCTAGCGTTACGTGACTTAAAGCGTCTGCGATTAAAGAAAGGCGTCTCACTACGATAAATGTCCCCAATAAAGGAGCCAAGACACCAATAATCATACCGGTTAAAAATGCATTTCGTAAAAACTCAAATTGAAATAAACTGCTTATCATACGTGCTGCCCTCCATGATGATGATCATGGGTTAACACATGAACATTATGGCCATAAAACATTGATACGTCATGTTCACAAAGCTGTTCGAATTCTTTGGCATTCCCATGAAAGTGTAGAAATTTATTTAAACATGCAACGTGGGTTACTTTTTCCGAGACAGTGCCAATATCGTGAGTAACAAGCACAAGCGTAATTCCTTTTTCTTTATTTAACTTTTCAAGAAGCTCATAAAAAGTGTACACATTTTGTGCATCCACCCCGACCGTGGGCTCATCTAAAATTAACAGCTCCGGTTCACTTACAAGCGCGCGTGCAATAAAAATTCGCTGCTGCTGACCACCGGATAGTTCTCCTATGTTTCGATTTAAAAATTCGCTCATCCCCACTGCTTCTACCGCTTCTTTTACTTTTTGTTTATGAGAAGCATTCATAAAGCGAAACAAACCTAATTTTGAAGTAAGACCCGTCGAAACCACTTCAAAAACGGTAGCAGGAAAGCCGCTGTTGAAACTATTCGCTTTTTGCGATACATATCCAATTTTACTTCGTTCTTTAAACCTTCTCTGATCTTTTCCAAATAAACGAATTGAACCTTGAGATGGTTTTTGCAAACCAAGCAAACATTTGATTAGCGTTGATTTCCCAGAACCATTTGGACCAACGAGACCTAAAAAAGCTCCTTTTGGAATTGAAAAACTTATATCTTCTAATACATTCACTCCATCATATTGAAATGATAAATGATCAATTTCAATGATATCAGGTGTATTCATATGCGCCTCACCATTCTTTTTTTATATTTCTCCATACAAAAGAGGGCACGGTTTCTATCGTATACTCCGTTACCCATTTACTTTCTCAGAATCATTACGATTTAGTCATTAATGTAGTATACAGGATTGTCTTTTATTTGTAAACTAAGCCGTTTCACTCCTTCGCTTTCTTGCCTCCGTAAGTTTATCTGACTCAAAATGTTGTTTTATTACACAATATAGTCACATCTTTCTTTTTTATTCATAAACTGTATATGACGAGGAGGTAATCATATGAAAATTGTACAGCAGATTGTCAATAAGAAAGTAAACAACATTACCCCGAAAGAGCTTTTAAAGTATAGCAAACAATACAACATCCCCATTACAGATCAGCAGGCACACACCCTTGTATCCGTCATTAGACAGCAGCCCGTAAATATTTATAACCTTGAAGAGCGCCGAAATTTAATCAAACAAATTGCTCAAGTAACAGATCGTGAAACTGCCAGACGAGTGAACGAATTATTTCAGCAGTTGATGTAAAAGAAGAGGTCATGTCTATAGACATGACCTCTTTCAATCACATATGAAATTACATAAGCTTTTGTTTTAGCTCTGAATCAAAGCTTTGTGTACGAATCATATCAATTTCCAATTGATATGGCGCTCTTTTATTTTTCTTATCTTCTCCTACATAAGGAGTTTCTAGAATTTTAGGAACATCTTTAAACGCTGGGTGATGAACAATATAATTCAGTGCACCAAATCCGATTTCACCAAATCCAATGTTTTCATGGCGGTCTTTTCGGGCACCGCATACATTTTTACTATCATTGATGTGAAGCACTTTAATTCGCTGTATTCCTACGGTTTTGTCAAATTCATTTAATACACCGTCAAAGTCTTGAACGATATCATAACCAGCATCATGTACGTGACATGTGTCAAAACAAACAGAGAGCTTTTCATTGTGCGTCACGCCATCAATAATTTGGGCAATTTCTTCAAAGCTTCTTCCACACTCTGTTCCTTTTCCAGCCATTGTCTCAAGCGCAATTTGAACTTCTTGATCAGCTGTCAATACTTCGTTTAGACCCTTGATAATTTGCTGAATACCGGCATCTGCTCCAGCGCCCACATGAGCCCCTGGATGAAGAACAATTTGCTTTGCGCCAAGAGCATGGGTGCGCTGAATTTCAGACGTTAAGAAATCTACTCCAAGCTCAAATGTTTCGGGCTTTGTTGTATTTCCTAAATTAATGATATAGGGAGCATGTACAACAATATCTTTCATTCCATGCTCTTTCATATGCAAAAGACCAGCTTCAATATTAAGCTCTTCAATCTTTTTGCGACGAGTATTTTGTGGAGCGCCTGTATAGATCATAAACGTATTTGCTCCGTAAGAAGCTGCCTCTTCACTTGCTCCTAAAAGCATCTTTTTGCCGCTCATCGATACGTGAGAACCAATTTTCAACATTCCTTTTTACACCTCTAACCTATTGCGATTAACGATTGTTGCGTCTTTCACTACGCTTTTTCTTTTGAACGTACTTTGTAATTTCACGAGCACGTTTTTTCTTGTAGCCAGGCTTTACTTTCTTCGGCTTTTGAATAAAGCGATGTGCCTCTTCTCCAACTTCATCCGCTTTCTTCACACGCTTTTTACGACGGTTGCGGTCATCAATGGAAACCCATTCTTGCTTTTGAAGATCTTTGTTTACAAATTCGATCCCCATTTTCTCCAGCTTATTTACTGCATCTTCATCTTCCACATCGAAGATTGTAGCAGCAATTCCAGAATGACCGGCACGAGCTGTACGTCCTACGCGGTGAATGTAGAAATCTAGATCTGAAGGAAGCTCAAAGTTAATGACGTGTGAAATTCCTTCAATATCAATACCGCGAGCTGCTAAATCTGTCGCTACTACGTATTGAAATTCTAAATTATTAATTTGTTTCATCATTTTCTTACGGTCACGAGGAGATAAGTCTCCGTGAATTCTTCCTACTTTTAAGCCTTTAGACAGTAGATCATCTGCTACTTCGTCCGCCATTTTCTTTGTATTTGTAAAGACAATAGCTAAATAAGGGTTATACGAAATAAGCATATCATGCAGCAGCTTAAACTTGTTACGATGACGTAGTGGAACTAATACATGCTCTAATTTAGCCGCTGCCGCTTGCTTTGGCGAAACATGCGTAAATTTTGGATTTTCCATGTATTTTTTTAAGAATGGCTTTAGTTTTTCAGGAATAGTTGCTGAAAAAACAAGCATCTGTAATTTTTCAGGCATATTGCTTGCCAAACGGTCCACATCTTCTAAAAATCCCATATCAAGCATTAAATCAGCTTCGTCTACTACTAGCGCTTTAGTTGTGTACACAACTAACGCTTTTTCATTTACTAAATCAAACAAACGAGCCGGTGTTCCTACGACAACTTGAGGCTGCTTCTTTAATTTGTCGATTGTACGCTGTTTATCTGTACCACCGATGAAACATTTTGCTGAGATTTCTTCTCCTTCAGCACTGTGTTTTGTTAGCTTTAATACTTCTTGATAAATTTGAGAAGCAAGCTCACGAGTTGGAGCGGTAATCACAACTTGTACTTCTTCTTTTTTAGGATCTACCTTTTCAAGTAAAGGCAATAAATAAGCGTGTGTTTTGCCCGTCCCTGTTTGTGACTGACCAATTACACTTTCCCCTTTTAAAACGGAAGGAATTAAGCGCTCCTGAATCTCTGTAGGTTGATAAAAACCTAATTGTTTAATTGCTTCTATTAAAAATGGTTGAAACTCAAAACGTTCAAAGTTTGTTTTTTCCATAATAGTCTCCTTTTTTACATTCACGTTCATCTTTTAAGGCACAATATATGATTATAATCGATTTTTCCTTCTGTGACTACTTCTCATTCATATTACTAAAACTTATTACCTGTTTCAAAAACATTTTATCGCGAGTTGCATACGATAGTAAAAGAAAATCTACTTTACTAAAGGAGGTGCGTCCTTTGCTACAGCGAAGACCACCATTTCCACCCGGTATGCAAAGAAGAATGATGCCAGGAATGCCACCGCAAAACGGTTTTGGGCAACAACCTGGTAACTTTGGCCAATTTAATCCATTACAGCAGTTTCGTAACTTTGCCCAGCAGACAAATGCTCAACAATCATTTTACCCGAATCAGCAAGGCCTGAACCGTGGAGGAGGTAACTTCTTAACTCGCCTATTCCGAAGAGGCGGCAATAGAAACATCCCCTTTCAACAAGCAGCAGCTGCTGCTCCTCGAGGTTCTTTGTTTTCAGGCCTTTCAGGAGCCCAAGGTGCTGCAGGAGCGACCAACTCTTCTTCCCTGCTTGGAGGTTTGCAAGGTTTAACGAACCCTGCTAACTTAAGCTCCATGATGGGAAATGTTCAGCGAGTGTTAAAAGCTGCGGAAACGATGGGACCTATGATTCAACAATACGGACCTCTTGTCAAAAATGCTCCTTCTCTATGGAAAATCTATCAGGCCCTGCGCTCAAGTGATGATACAGATGAAGTACTCGAAGCAGAAGGAACAGAGGTTTCTGAAACTGATGAAAGTAAAGACAGTAAGGTTTTGTCAGCAGGCACAGAAAGCACGGATTCATCTGATGATGAGCTGGATTTCTTCGAAGAAGAAATTGAACTTTCCTCTAGAGATCGAGTGTCTAAACCAAAACTTTATATTTGATAAATCAGCTGACTCCTTAATGAAATACAGTGAGTAAAAAAAGAATATCTTTGTATTCTTCCTTCCTCTTTTATATAATAGAAGCGAGTTGAATTGCTCGTCAGGATTATGATGAGGAGGAAATTGAAATGAAAGTTATTAAAATCGCACCGCGCGGCTATTGTTATGGTGTAGTAGACGCAATGGTCATTGCACGAAACGCCGCTTTAGATAAATCATTGCCTCGACCAATCTATATCTTAGGAATGATTGTTCATAATAAACACGTTACAGATGCGTTTGAAGAGGACGGCATTATCACACTGGACGGTGCTAATCGCCTAGAAATCTTAGACCAAATAAATGAAGGAACCGTTATTTTTACGGCGCACGGAGTATCTCCCGAAGTAAAAGAACGAGCAAAAGAAAAAGGTTTAACAACAATCGATGCTACATGTCCGGATGTTACAAAAACCCATGACCTTATTCGCCAAAAAGAAAAAGAAGGTTATGACGTTATTTATATCGGAAAACGAAATCACCCTGAGCCAGAAGGTGCACTTGGCATCGCACCAGATATCGTTCATTTAATTGAAAAAGCAGAAGATGTAGCCCATTTAAATATTCAACGCGAGAAAATCATTGTAACAAACCAGACAACAATGAGTCAGTGGGACGTTGCAGATGTAATGGAAAAAGTAAAAGAAAAATATCCGCATGCTGAAGTTCACAAGGAAATTTGTTTAGCTACACAAGTTCGCCAAGAAGCTGTAGCTGAGCAAGCAGGTGAAGCAGATGTTACAATCGTAGTAGGAGATCCTAAAAGTAACAATTCAAACCGTTTGGCTCAAGTATCAATGGAGATTGCCGGCACTGAGGCATACCGCATCGGTGACATCTCAGAGCTTCAGATCGAATGGTTGATGAACGCAAAAACCGTAGCCGTTACGGCAGGCGCATCTACCCCTACTCCAATTACAAAAGAGGTCATCAATTTTCTAGATCAGTTCGATCCAGAAGATGAAACAACATGGACACGTGAAAAAAGCGTGCCTCTTTCAAAAATTTTACCAAAAGTTCGAACAAAAAAATCGTCTTAACAGACTAATAGACGCAAAAGAAGGTGTTGACATTCGTCAACACCTTCTTTCTTTGTTACATAAACGTAAATGGGTTTGTGTCTACTTTTGAATCAAATACTTCACACTCAAAGTTTTTCGCAGCAAAAAGACTGTTTAATACACGCGTTACACCTTGTCTCATAACTTTTTCAACATGATGACCAGGATCTACAACATTTAAGCCCATTGCCATTGCATCATGCGCAACGTGGAAATACAAATCGCCTGTTACATAGGCATCTGCCCCGCTAAATTTTGCGTTTGTAATATATTTGTTTCCATCGCCCCCAAGAACAGCTACTTTTTTCACTGTTGCATCCATAGATCCTACGACTCTGACACCATCTACGTCCAATGCTTGCTTAACGTGAGCGGCAAACTGTTTTAACGTCATCTCTTCTTTTAACTTACCAATTCGGCCAAGTCCAAGCGTCTCGCCCGTTTGTTCCACTGGATAAATATCATAGGCTACTTCTTCGTAAGGATGAGCACTGAGCATAGCGCGAATAATTTTATTTTGTTGACTTGCTTCAAAAATAGTTTCAACTTTTGTTTCATTGACACGTTCTAGCTCTCCTTTTGAGCCAATGTATGGATTAGCTTCTGAAGAAGGTTTAAATGTGCCTTCGCCTTCTGTTGAAAACGTACAGTCGCTGTAAAGGCCAACATGTCCAGCTCCTGCCTCACAAATAGCTGTGCGCACTGCTTCAGCGTCATTTGAAGGAACAAATACAGCTAGCTTTTTTAATTGAATAGACGTTGTCGGAACCAGCACTTTTGTCTCTTCTAGCCCCAACGCTTCGGCTAACAAGTCATTTACTCCGCCTTTAGCTATATCTAAGTTTGTATGAGCAGCATATACGGCAATATCATGCTTGATGCATTTCTCTAAAATACGTCCTTCAGGACGATCTGTAACCACTTGTTTTAGAGGTCTAAAAATAGGAGGATGATGAGCAATAATTAAATCCACTTGTTTTTCAATCGCTTCGTCTACGACCGTTTCAAGAACATCTAACGTTACCATTACTTTTTTTACAGGCTTGTTTAACGTTCCAATCTGTAAACCAATTTTATCTCCTTCAACCGCTAAATGCTTGGGAGAAAATGATTCAAATGCTTCAATTACTTGAAATCCGTTAGGGATTTTACTCATTTTAACGCCTCCTCAATTAATGAGATGTCTTGGGTAAGTTTTTGAAGTTTTGCTTTGCTTTCCTCTGACTGAGCCTGCTTCATTTGGCTAACAATTTGTTTAAGATGATTTAACTCATGCGTCCACTTTGTCATAAAAGCAGAAGAACGTTTTTCTTTTAAAATAGGGCCCATTAATATACCAGCTTCCACTTCCCCGTTATAAGGAGCTAAGGCATTTCCAGGTTCAGCAACGATGACTTCATACATACGACCGTCTTCTTCGATGATTTTTTCATCAATGATTTCCCAGTTGTGTTGAATCAGCCAGCTGCGAATATGATGTGAGCCAATATTCGGCTGAAGCACAAGTCTTTTTACTCCTTCTAACTTTTCTTTTCCTTCTTCTAAAATCATCGTAATAAGCGTTCCGCCCATTCCGCAGATTGTAATACAGTCCACTTCATTCGGTGATATTACTTCTAGGCCGTTTCCTTTTCGAACATCAATGACATCCGTTAAGTTTGTTTTTTTCACCTGCTGAATAGCCGATTGAAGAGGACCTTCTGTAATTTCTCCTGCTACGGCGCCGCTAATATATCCATTTAAATAAGCAAAACACGGCAAGTACGCATGATCTGAGCCAATGTCTGCTATCTTTGCTCCCAAAGGAATCGACTTTACTACTTCTTCAAGTCTTGTTGATAAGTTTAATTCATTCATTTTGTCACCTATTCTCTATGTGATTACTGTTCATTATTTTAACATAGATAGCTGCATGATTCCTATTTCTCTTCATGTTTTCCTTTTAACTCAATGCGTATAAAAAAGTCATAAAAAAAAAGCCTGCTTTATAAATGAGCGGCTTTCCAGAAAATCATGTTTCTGAACTCTATTTAATTTCTGATACCCATTTAGCCATTTCCTTCGCTTTTTCCGGAGGAACCAGCCCAGGCGGCATGTTTCCTTTACCGTTTACAACAATATCTGCAATTTCGTCTTGAGAAACTTTTTTCCCAATTCCTTTTAACGAAGGGCCTACTCCACCTTGATACTGATCACCGTGACAACCAATACAAGTTTTTTGATAAATTTCTTCTGGTTTAGCTGAAGCCTGCTGTTCCGCGCCACCGCCTTCTTTTTCAGCCGCAATTTCTTTTGCATTGTTCAATCCGTTGAACGAAAGCGTTAACATTAAAGCAATCCCAATTACCGCAATTAATAAAAATGGTATTAGCGGATTTCGCTTCACTCACTATACCCCCTTTATGTATTCCCATCCCTAGAAATAACAAAATAGTATAAGCACTTTTATTTTACTTGAAAATGCTCATAAGTGAAAGGGTTTTATTTACATAATTAACTAATTTCTTATTGCGTATCTTAACAGCCAATTTGCCTTGCAATAACCGAGCGCTGAATTTCTGAAGTTCCTTCTCCAATTTCTAAAAGCTTGGCATCTCGTAGATACCGCTCCACGTGATACTCCTTCATGTAGCCGTATCCTCCATGAATCTGAACAGCTTGACTGGCTACTTCCATACAAATTTCAGAAGCATACAGTTTACACATAGCTGCTTCTTTCGTAAATGGCTTTCCTTGGTCTTTTAACCACGCTGCTTTATATACCATATTTCTTGCTAACTCGATTTTCATCGCCATATCAGCTAATTTAAACTGAATCGCTTGAAACGATGAAATAGCTTTCCCAAATTGCTTTCTTTCCTGCGCATATGACAGTGCTTTTTCATACGCAGCTTGAGCGATTCCAACGGCCATTGCTCCAATTCCAATCCTTCCCCCGTCAAGCGTCATTAGAAATTGTTTGAAACCTTCTCCTCTTACACCGAGTAAATTCTCTTCAGGCACTTCAACATCCTCTAAAACAAGTTCAGTTGTATTTGAAGCATGTAGACCCATTTTCTCGTAATTGTCTATTACAGTAAAACCTCGAGCTTCTGTAGGCACGATAATAGCTGAGATTTCTTTTTTCCCTTCTGTACGATTTGTAACAGCTGTTAAAGCTAAAAACTTTGCATAGCTGGCATTCGTAATATAGCATTTACTTCCATTAACCCTAAATGTCCCATCCTTCAACACTGCTTCGGTCTCCGTTCCCCCCGCATCACTTCCTGCGTTCGGTTCGGTTAAACCAAACGCTCCAAAAGATTCCCCGGAGCATAAAGCAGGTAGGTACTGTTCTTTTTGCTCCTTTGTTCCGAATAAATAAATAGGTGCCCCCCCGAGCGAAACATGAGCTGAGTATGTAATTCCTGTAGAGCCACAAGCTTTACTTAACTCCTCTACGACAATAGCAAAACTAACCGTATCTGCTCCTCCTCCTCCATACTCTTCAGGAAAAGGAAGACCCATTACACCAAGCTCACTTAACTTTTTAAAAACCTCAAGCGGAAATTGCTTACTTCGATCGCGCTCTAATGCATTCGGTGCTACTTCTGCCTCTGAAAACTCTCTGAGCGTTCGTTGAATCATCTTTTGTTCATTGGTTAATTCAAAATTCATTTTTATTCCCCCTAAAAAAATGTATACGCTTACATTATTTAATTATAATTCATTTTTGTAAATTTTCTCAACTTTTAAAACGTTTTAATTTTTTCATGTTATAATAGAAGAATACTAATCAAAGCATGAATAAAATGATAGCGATTCCATTTTTCGGATGTTTAAAAGGAATTTGAACAGCTTATGTTCTATAACAAAAGAATATAAAGGAGCATTTGCAAAATGAAGGACAATTCAGTAAAATATATGAAAGAAGAAAAGTTGGTAAAAAAATCAATATACTTCTTCAAAATGCGTTTTTATGAAATTTATTCCATAAAAATAGATAGCCCCTTTCCTCAAGGAAAGAAGCTATCTCATAAGCGCTATTTACGCTTTTATCTATTCTAAGAAATCTTTTAACCGTTTGCTGCGGCTAGGGTGACGAAGCTTACGAAGCGCTTTAGCTTCAATTTGACGAATACGCTCACGCGTTACGCCAAATACTTTTCCTACTTCTTCAAGTGTACGCGTACGTCCATCGTCCAGACCAAAGCGGAGTCTAAGAACATTTTCTTCGCGATCTGTTAACGTATCAAGGACGTCTTCTAACTGCTCTTTTAATAATTCATACGCAGCATGTTCAGAAGGTGATGTTGCATCTTGGTCTTCAATGAAGTCACCTAAATGAGAGTCATCTTCCTCACCAATTGGTGTTTCAAGAGAAACCGGCTCTTGGGCAATTTTTAAGATTTCACGAACTTTTTCTGGTGTTAAGTCCATATCTTCTGCAATTTCTTCAGGAGATGGTTCGCGCCCTAAATCTTGTAGAAGCTGACGTTGAACACGAATTAGCTTGTTAATCGTTTCAACCATATGAACGGGAATACGAATCGTTCTTGCTTGGTCAGCAATTGCACGAGTAATGGCTTGACGAATCCACCATGTCGCATACGTACTGAATTTATAACCTTTGCGATAATCAAATTTTTCTACCGCTTTAATAAGGCCCATGTTTCCTTCTTGAATTAAATCAAGAAACAGCATACCGCGCCCGACATAGCGTTTAGCGATACTTACAACAAGACGTAAGTTTGCTTCAGCAAGACGACGTTTCGCTTCTTCATCGCCTTCTTCAATACGTTTTGCTAAATTGATTTCTTCCTCTGCCGACAATAAGTCAACGCGTCCGATTTCTTTTAAGTACATACGAACTGGATCATTAATTTTCACACCAGGAGGTACACTTAAATCATTTAAATCAAACTCTTCTTCTTTTGACAGTTCTTGAATATCGGGATCGGCATCGTCATCATTTGCTTCAGATTCACTCATTACTTCAACACCTTGTTCTCCAAGGTATTCATAATATTCATCCATTTGATCGGATTCAATTTCGAAGTTCGCCATACGCTCTGCAATTTCTTCGTATGTGAGCACACCACGTTTTTTTCCGATTTCGGTCAATTGATCTTTTACTTGTTCAATTGTTAAATCTGAATCAAGTTGTTTTGATTGAGCTGATTTTTCAGCCATCAGATCCCCTCCTTCCAAAATTTTAAGGAAAACCTTCTAAAAGTGGGACTAATACGCAACATCGTTTATTTTAACGTTTTTTTAACTGTAAAATTTCCATTGCTATTGTCGCAGCTTTTAAATAATCTTTTTGACGCTCTGCTTCTTGCTTTTCTGCTTCTTTTTTTTCTATCGCTACCCTTTGTGGATAAATCAATATCGTTTGGATATAATCATTCAAAGCTTGCTCCGACAATTCATCATTGATTGACATCATCGCCAATTCTGAAGCTAGACTAGACAACGAAGACTCGGGCAACCGTTCGATAAATCCGCTCGGATTAGGCTCGTGTCCTTCCTCGTAATAAGCATACAAATATAGAACAAGCGCACGATGTTCCTCAACATTGAACTGACCTTGAAGTCGGTCTTGAATTCTAAATGCTACATCCTTATCTTTCAACATATGAGCGATTAAAAAGCGTTCTGCATTTTGATAAGCCGGTAATAAGCTTCTCTTTACGACTGGTTGTCTATTTATATTATTTCGATTTGGAGAATCATTATCCTTTTTCTTTTTTTCAGTTCGATACACTTGATACTGCTGTTCTTTAAGCGCATCTAATGAAATGGAAAACTCTTGTGCCAATTGGCGTAAATAATGATCTCTCTCTACAGCTTTCGTAAGGAGGCTTATTTCTTTCAAAACGTCTTCAATGTATTGCATACGTTCAGATTCATTTTGTAGATTTCGTTTTCGGCGGAGATACCTCATTTGAAATGCCATAAAGGTCAAGCTGCTATTAATAACATCATTTTGAAACTTCTCTGCCCCGTATTCTTTAATATAATCATCCGGGTCATAACCATCCGGCATCACAGCAATCTTAACGGTACAACCCACATTTGTTAAGATAGCAGTTGCTTTGTGCGCTGCTTCAATTCCGGCAGAATCTGCATCATAGCAAATGATAACGGACTCTACATTTCGGCGAATAATCTTAGCTTGTTCTTCGGTTAAGGCAGTTCCCATTGTTGCAATTGCGTTTGGGCACCCCGCTTTAACAGCTGAAATAACATCTGCAAATCCTTCAAATAAAATAACCTGCTGATTTTTGCGTATATGTTTTTTAGCGCGGTGAAAGTTGTAGAGTGTGCGACTTTTGTTAAAAATAGAAGTTTCGGGACTGTTTAAATATTTAGGCTGCCCTTTTATCTCTTTTAGCAGGCGCCCTGAAAATGCAATTGTTTTGCCTTGCAAGTCAGCAATAGGAAACATAATTCGATCACGAAAACGATCAAAGTACGTTTCATCTTGGTTGCGTTTAATGATTAAACCTGCATGTTCCATCTCTTGCGGATTAAACCCACGTTTTGTTAAGAACTTACTTACAAATTCCCACGAATCTAAAGCAAAACCTATCTCAAATTCATCGATAATTTCTCGCGAAAACCCTCGATTTATTAAATAATCATAAGCATCTTGGCCTTCTTTTGTATTTACCAATAAATGATGGTAAAATTTCTTTAAAAGCTCGTGTGCTTCAATCATTTTATTGCTAGGCTTTTGATTATCTTCTTCATGAGGATGTATCTCATGTTCGAAAGGAATATCTCCTTTTTCAGCAAGCTGCTGAGCTGCTTCCGTGAAGGACAGTCCTTCTAATTCCATTATGAATGAAAATGAATTCCCTCCTGCACCGCATCCAAAGCAATGATAAATTTGTTTATCAGGCGATACTGAAAAAGATGGTGTGCTTTCCCCATGAAACGGACAGAGTCCAAAATAATTGCGCCCTTGTTTTTTTAGTTGTACATAATCGCTTATGACGTCGACAATATCTACTGAATGCCGAATACGGTCGATTACTTCATCAGGAATTCGATTTGCCATAGTAACAGCTCCGTATTTCATATAATATTCTTCACTAAGTGCTAAATTCCTGCAAGTTTCGACAACATTTTTTCAAAAGCTTGAATGAAATGCTGGCGATCTTCTTCACTAAATGCCTTTGGGCCTTTAGTATGACGCCCTGACCGTCGCTCTTTTGCAGAAACATAGCGAAAGAAAAGCACCGTATTCATTTCGTCGTCATTATAGTACTTTCCACGAGGAGACAGTGCGTAAACTCCTCTACTTACTAACATGCTTGCTAAGCCAGTATCTTGAGTTACGACAATATCCTGCTTGGCTGCGTGATTTAAAATATATAAATCTGCGGCTTCCTTTTCTGCATCCACATAGACCCATTTTCCTGGTGTAGGATTTGTTTGCATGTGAGCATAGGAAGCAACAAACACAAGCTCGATGTCATATGTATGTGTAAGTTCAACGATTTCTGCTTTAACAGGGCATGCATCAGCATCGACAAAAACTTTACTTTTTCTTTTACTATAACTCTGTATTCTACATCCCTCCAGAGATTCCTTCTAACAATTTGTTATTTCCTGTAGATGGCATTTGTCGAATACTTTTTTCGATTTTGACTTGACTTTTATATAAATAGTTTATTCGTTCTTAACAAAGTCTAAACCTAAAACTATTCTTTTTTATCACAATTTTTTATTATAATATAAACAACCTATATTTTCTATACAAAAGTCACTTGTTTTTAAAAGTTCTGTCATATTCATCTTTGGTATATTTTCTTAGGCTTACAGCATACAAACATAAGAAAGCAATCTCCTTTATTTCACGCACGGAGGAGATCCATCTTTTATTTCTTTTTGATGGTATTGAGAATGATACCAGCTGTTTCTTCTACGGCTCTGTTGGATACGTCAACCACTTCACAGCCAATCTTATCTACAATCCCTTGGAAAAATTCAAGTTCTTCTTTAATACGACCAATATTAGCATAAATTGCTTTATCGTTTAGACCAAGAGACTTTAAACGCTCTTTACGAATATCGTTTAATTTTTCGGGACTAATAGTAAGCCCTATACACTTTTCAGGTGATACGTGAAACAGCTCTTCTGGTGGATCTACCTCAGGTACAATCGGAACATTGGCTACTTTCAAACGCTTGTGTGCTAAAAATTGAGAAAGAGGTGTTTTAGACGTCCTTGATACACCGATTAATACGATATCCGCTCTAAGAATTCCTCTCGGGTCACGCCCATCATCATATTTCACTGCAAATTCAATCGCTTCTACTTTCTTAAAATAATCTTCGTCTAATTTTCTAGCCATACCAGGCTCATAGCGAGGAGAAAGTTGATAAGAAGATTGAATTTTATCAATTAAAGGTCCAATAATATCAAATACCTCTACCCCGTTCTTAGACGCTTCTTGAATTAAAAATTCTCTCATTTCGGGCTTTACTAACGTAAAGCCAATAATAGCGTTGTTCATCTTTGCTACTGAAACCACTTCTGAAAGTGTTGCGATGTCCTCTACGTAAGGTACTCTTTTAATTACAAAGTCTGTCATATTGAACTGACTTGAGGCAGCCTTTACAACTAGTTCAGCTGTCTCACCTACAGAATCCGAAATGACATAAAGACATGGGTTGTTCATATTTTGTGCATCCCCTTTTTAATCCTTTTTCACTTATAATACTTCATCATTTGCTAATGCTACTAGTAATTTTGTAATATTTGTTTTGGTAATGCGTCCCACCACTTCAAAATTGCCGTCTCCCTCTTTAATAACGGGCATAGCATCAATCTGTTTTTCAATTAAAATCTTAGCAATATCAATTAACAAATCTTCGCGATAGCAATATGTAATGTTGGGCATTCTCGTCATGATAATATGAACAGGAATAGATGTTAGCTCTTGCTTTCCAATACTCGCGCGCAATAAATCTTTACGCGACAGTACTCCCACTAGCTGAGATTTCTCATCCACTACAAAAAGGGTCCCCACGTCTTCTAGAAACATTGTACAAATAGCATCATATACCGACACATTTTCGTTCACGACTACCGGGATAGACTGATATTCTTGCACCTGTATTTTTTTTATTTTATCTGTAAGAAGCTGTGCTCCTGTTTTACCTGTGTAAAAGTAACCTACGCGGGGTCGCGCTTCTAAATAGCCGGCCATTGTTAAAATAGCAAGGTCGGGTCTTAGCGTTGCCCGAGTAAGACTAAGCTGATCTGCAATATGTTCGCCTGTAATAGGGCCTTCATCTTTCACAATTTGTAAAATTTGTTCTTGTCGTTTATTCAGTTCGATTGTACTCACCACCTAATCATTAAATGTGACATACTATTTATAAAACATTATATACTTTTTAAGCAAAAGTAAAAGCTATAACTTATTAATTTTAGCATTTTATCTTTTTAGAATGCCGTTTATTTTACCACGGCTTCTCAAAAAAAGCAGACATTACGCTTACAAAAAGTGAAACTACCTCTTTGCTCCACAGTAAAAAGGGTGTCCCCTACATACTACGAGGCACCCTAGCGACAGCAATTCCTTGCATATCACTGATTATCTTTTCTATTTCTCATCAGAGAGCGAGTGTTTTAAAGACTCCATCTGATTCAAAAACCGCTTTGTTTTTAAAAACAATCCCGAATATTCTTCGTAATATTGATCAATTACAAATTTTAGTTGTTTTTTTGTTTCGGGCTTAACAGAAATAGAACCTAACCGCTTTAAATCAATGTAATAAAATAGCCTTAATAGTTTAACCGTCATCGGACTAATTTTCAAATGATAAGGATCTTTTTCTAAGCATCGATGACAAATAAACCCGCCTTCTCGAATGGAAAAATGAAATGTTCCTTCACCTTGATGACAGACTGCACATTCATTTAATGTAGGATGAAGGCCTAGAACGTTTAACATTTTCATTTCATAAATAAATGTTAAGATCTCTGCATCATACTCTTCGTTCATATAATGAATGGTTTGGTGCAGCAGTTCAAATAGAAATGGATTTGGTTTATTGTTCTCAGTAGCTTTATCTGTTAATTCAAGAATATAAGAAGCATACGCTGTTGTGAAGATATCTTCGCGTATGCTTCTCATAGATGAGATAACTTCTCCTTGATGGAGAGTACCCATTCCTGAACCTGCTTGTATAAAAAAGTATCCATACGTAAATAATTGTGTGACGGAAGCTAAGCGACTACTGGGCTTTTTTGCCCCTCTTGCCATAAGACCCACTTTTCCGAGTTCACGTGAATAAATGGTGACAATTTTATTTGATTCACCGTAATCATTCGTTCGAATGACAATTCCTTCACACTTTTTAAACAATCATCATCACCGCCATCTTACAGAAGGCTAAGACAAGGGAGAATTGAGACTTTCGCTGTTGTCCTCATATGTTTCGGGTCTTTCTTTCACTTCATTTTCAAGTTCCTTAAAAATGAGATAAGTATCAATGCTACCTGTTTGTGAAAAAATGTTCCAAGTAAAATTCAACATAGAACTCCCACCTTTCTAACCATAAAGATCAGATACATATTTCAATTCCTTATGTTTAGAATAGCCTTCCGACGTAAAATCATGTAACACAATTTTTTACAAATTACCTTCTTTTATGAAGGGATATAAATCGACGCAAACAAGAACTCAAATGATTAATATTCGTCTTCTCTAAATCCAAAGTCACGGAGATGTGACGCTCGGTTCCGCCAATCTTTTTGCACTTTTACCCATAGTTCTAAAAATACTTTTGAACCTAAAAGGGCTTCAATGTCTGCTCTTGCTTTTCTTCCTACCTCTTTTAACATCTTTCCTTGCTTTCCAATTACGATGCCTTTTTGTGAATCTCTTTCGACGATAATTGTAGCCCCGACGTAAACAGCGCCATTATCTCGTCTTTGCATAGAATCCATCACAACGGCAATAGAATGAGGTATTTCTTCCCTCGTTGCATGCAGCACTTTTTCACGAATTAATTCCGTAACAATAAAGCGCTCTGGGTGATCTGTTACCTGATCTGCCGGGTAATATTGCGGACCTTCCGGCAATCGCTGCTTGATTTGATCAAGCAAACGCTCCACGTTATTTCCTTGTAAAGCTGAAATCGGCACAATTTCAGCAAAAGGATATAAGTCTTTATAATTCGTGATAATTGAAAACAATTCGTCTGGATGAATTTCATCAATTTTATTAATCACAAGGAAAACAGGCGTTTTTGTATCCTTTAAACGCTCGATAATAAATTCATCGCCTCGACCTAAGCCTTCTGTTGCGTTAATCATAAATAAAATTAAATCTACTTCTTTAAGCGTATTTTGCGCTACCTTCATCATAAAGTCGCCTAATTTATGCTTTGGTTTATGAATTCCTGGTGTATCAATAAACACAATTTGCGCCTGATCTTCCGTGTATACACCCTGAATTTTATTTCTAGTTGTTTGCGGTTTGTCACTCATAATCGCAATCTTTTGACCAATTACTCGGTTCAAAAAAGTTGATTTCCCTACGTTTGGTCTTCCAATAATTGAAACAAAACCTGACTTAAATTCATTATTACTCATGTAAATCCTCCGATGAAAATGCTCCTGGAAGTAATTCTTCCACAGTTAGTTCTTGTATGTCATTTTTTAAATTGGTTAATATAACTTTCATTTCTTTTGGACAAAGCTCAGAGATTACTTGTCTGCATGCTCCACACGGAGAAACAGGACGATCAGTATCAGCTACTACAGCAAGTGCTGCATACTCTTTATCTCCTTCTGAATAGGCTTTAAATAAAGCCGTACGCTCAGCACAATTGCACATGCTATAAGCTGCATTTTCAATATTGCAGCCGCGATAAACCTTTCCATCTTTCGTCAATAAAGCTGCACCAACTTTAAATTTTGAATACGGTACATAAGCCATTTCACGAGCTTTTTTCGCCTCATCAATCAGTCCGGTCTTATCCATTTATTCGCTCTCCTTTTGCGCTTCTACATGTCTTTTAACTTGTCCTTTTTTATTATACCACGGGGGTGTAAAGAACCAAAAAGAATCCTTTTTAAAACAAATACTTTAAGAAAATAATTCCTCCTATAAGGACAGCAAAACACGCATAGACCAACACCGCGGCTGCGGCTGCATCTTTTGCGTGTTTTGCTAGTATGTGATATTCAGGAGAAACTAAATCGACAACTTTTTCAACCGCTGTATTCATTAACTCTAAGCTGAACATGCCTGCAATCAGAAGCAGCACAACCGTCCATTCACCAGCTGTAATTGACAGCACGGCGCCCAAGAGAAGGACGATGAAAGAAGCTGCTACGTGAATTTGCATATTTCTCTGTGTTTTACAAACATAGAGAAACCCTTCTATTGCATAACCAAAGCTACTGACAACTTTAGCTATCCCTTTTTTATCGCGAGAGTCCATATTGTTCTAAAATATCTTTTTGACGTGTAAACATCTCTTTTTCATCTTCTGATGTTTCATGGTCATATCCAAGCAAGTGCAAGAAACCGTGAACCGTTAAGAAGCCTAGCTCCCTCATAAACGAGTGGTTGTATTCTTCTGCTTGCTCATGAGCTTTTGGAATCGAAATGACAATGTCCCCTAGGACTCTTGGCATCTCATCTCCGATAATTTGCATTTCATCTTCGCCCATTTCTTCTAGCGCAAACGATATTACATCCGTTGGCTGATTTTTATGGCGGTATTGATGATTGATTTCTTGAATTCGATCATTATCCACAAATGTAACGGATACTTCTGCATCCTCTTGCAGATTTTCATATATAGCAGCGGCTTCAAGCAGCTGCTCAAGCTCTTTTTGCTGCTCTTTACTCACTTCGTTTGTTTCATCAACAAAATCAATAACTAAACTCATACCTTCACCTTCTCTTTTTTTATCTCTGGATATTCAATTCGGGAATGAAAAATCCCATTTAAAGTTTCACATAGTGCTTGGCGAATTAACTCTAGCTCTTTGAGCGTTACGTTACACTCGCTAAGCTGCTCATCCTGCAAGCGATCTTTAATAATATTTCGCACCAAGTTCTCAATCTTTTCCGGAGTTGGATTGGACATTGACCTTACGGCTGCTTCTACACTATCAGCTATGCAAATAACCGCTGCTTCTTTTGACTGAGGCTTTGGTCCAGGATAGCGATATTCTTTTTCATCAATTTTTTCTTCTGTTTGTTCAAGTGCCTTATGATAGAAAAACTTAAGCAGGGTCGTTCCGTGATGCTGCTCTGCAATATCTACAATCTCTTTTGGAAACTTGTGATTTCGCAAAATGGTAGCTCCATCTGTAGCATGTGCGATTATAATATTTTTACTAGTCTTCGGACTTAGTTTATCATGCGGATTGGTAATATTCATTTGATTTTCAATAAAATACTGCGGTCGCTTCGTTTTACCAATATCGTGGTAATAAGCCCCCACTCTCGCTAATAAACCATTAGCTCCTATCGTTTCGCACGCCGCTTCAGATAAGTTTGCCACCATTACACTGTGATGATACGTTCCCGGTGTTTCGGTTAAAATTTTACGTAATAGCGGATGATTAGGACTCGATAATTCAATCAGCTTCATCGTAGATAAAATGCCAAATCCACTTTCAAAAAACGGAAGCAAACCTATAGTTAAAACGGAAGCAATAACACCAGATGCAATTGACATCATGCTGTAATAGCCAAGCTCTACAGTACCAATTTGGCCATTTTTAATAAAAATAATAGCAAAGCTAATAATTACGTTTACCATGGCCACAAATAGACCTGCCTGCAAAATCCGTGAACGCCTGTGCTGCCTGCTTAAAAATAAAATAGCAGCAATATTGCTAATTAAAAAGTAGATCCCAATGTTCATATTAAACGAGGTTGTCAATTCACCATTAAAAATAATGCTTCCACAAATAGCAAATACAATGCTTGATAAAATAGCAATGCGTTCATCCATTAAAATTCGAATCAGCAAACCTCCCACCGCAACAGGAGCTAAGAAACCAATTTCCGATAAATCAATTTGCTGAAACAAGCTTAAGATTTTCATGAGGCCAATCGTAATGGTTGCTACCAATACGTACAACAGCAAGGGCTGATATGTCTTGGTGTGAAATTCACGCAAATAGTAAATGAGGCCGGCTATCATCATCACAATCAGCAAAGCTAATCCCGCAAAAGGCTGAATAGATCCTTTGTTATTCAACAATCCCGCGAGCTGGAGCTGACGATATATATCAGGATTAATAAGCTGATTTTCTTCTACAATAATCTGGCCTTGTTTGATTCGAACAGGCTCCACTTTTTCCACAGCTGCTTGACGGTTTTCAGCTGTTTTTTTGGGATCATAAATCACATTTGGAATAATAGCAAATTTCGCAATGGCATTCATTGAATCCTTTAGGGAGTTGCTGACATTGGTGTAAACAAGCTGACCTTCTACCTGGTCTTTTTTCTCTTCTACATCGCTAATCTTCACTTGATCTTTCATCACATGATGAACGGCTGTGACTACAGCGTCTTTCGCAATCGATAAATCACTGTTAGAAGACTGAAGAAGCTGCTTAATAGTATCTTTTGGCAAGTTTTTTTGAATATCTTCAGGAAGCTTGTCCTCTAGCATTTTTTGTTTAGTTTTTAATACGGCATCTATACTGTCATCTTCATGATCTTCTTTTTCATATTCTGTATTAACTTCCATCATCGCATCAAAAATAGATGCAACAAGATCGACTTGGTTCTGTGCGTATTCTGTTTTTTGTGTATACACATCTTCAACGGCTTGTTCTGCCTCTGCCCGTTTTTTCTCTGTACTCTCTTTATCTTCAATGGTAACGGGTGAGTAAATGGTTTGCGGGGAAATAGACAGTAGTCTAAGATCTAATTCCTGCGGCTTTACATTGCTATACATAGACGCAAACATCATTATACCTAACAAGGCATATAACCCAATTTGAATTAACCGTAATCGCTCGATCTGTGCCATTGTTTGCTTGATTATCCGAAACGTTGACACAAACGTACCCCCTTTTACAAAAAATAGACCCTATTAAGAAAGGGTCTTTTGGTCAGCGTGTTCGTACGCTTGAATGATGCGTCCCACAAGTGGATGGCGCACAACATCTGACTGTTCTAGATGAACAAACGAAATACCTTTAACATTGGTCAGGATTTTCGAGACAGCCGCTAGACCAGACTGAGCTCCTTTTGGTAAATCAATTTGTGAAATATCTCCTGTAATCACCATTTTAGACCCAAATCCTAGTCGTGTTAAAAACATCTTCATTTGCGCCATCGTGGTGTTTTGTGCTTCGTCTAAGATAACAAACGCATCATCTAATGTACGACCTCGCATATAAGCAAGGGGTGCTATTTCAATAACTCCGCGTTCGATTAGGCGTTGCGTATGTTCTGTTCCTAATACATCATGTAATGCATCGTACAGAGGCCGCAAATACGGATCTACTTTTTCTTTCAAATCTCCTGGCAAGAAGCCAAGACTTTCACCTGCTTCAACAGCAGGACGTGTTAAAATAATACGCTGTACGTGACCATTTTTAAGAGCATTAACAGCCATGACAACGGCTAAATACGTTTTACCCGTACCAGCAGGCCCAATTCCAAATACCAAATCATTTTTCTTAATAGCAGAAATGTATTGACTTTGTCCTAATGTCTTAACACGAATAGTCTTACCTTTTACATTTTTACCAATCTCTTCTTCATATACATCTTCAAAAAACTCAAGAGAATTTTTCTTAGCTAATTGAATCGCATACACAACATCTCGTTCAGATATGGAAATATTTTTTCGGATAATGTTCAGTAACTTTTTAAGCATTTCTTCCACTAGCTGAACATTTTCTGTACTTCCGGAGACTACAACAGTCTCACCTCTTGAAATGATCGAGACCTGCATTTCTTCTTCAATTCGCTTTAAATTCGCATCTTGTACGCCAAATAATGAAATGGCTTCGTTTGAATCATCAAGTTGTACGTTAATTGTTACTAGCTGTTCTGACATTCATCAATCTCCTTGAATAATTGGTTGAGTGTTCGCAATATTTTCTATAACTTGGTAATGTATTGATAATCTAACTTTACCATTGTCCTGTTCTTGGTGCAAAACTTTTTCACCTTTTATTTTAGCATCCTCACCTAAAGTTGATAGTAATTTTTTTCGACCGATTTCCAAAGCTTTTTCCACCGCCTCTTGTTTAGAATAGACGCGCTGCGAGTTCTGTTCTTCTCGTACAGCAACTTTCTCATACGACAGAGGTAATTTCCATTTAAAAAAATAGAGTGGATGCTCCACTTTTTCTGTCACCTTTGAGCCGTATTTCTCTTTGTTAAAAGCCCAAAGAGGCATTTTAAAAGCTTGAAAATCTAAATAGTGCTTCGTATATCCATTACCCGTTAATACCTGAAAATCAGTTTTTAAAGGTACTTTCACCTCAGACTTATACCATGTTTCACCGTAGACTTTCCCTTTAGCAGCTACTACTTTTTTATTTTTTCGTTTCCAATAATACCGGAAACTAAGACCTCGCCTTCATTGACAAAATCGTTAACCTTGACTAAAGGTTGTCCTTTTTCGACAAACAAATTCGTAATAATGGCTTTCTTTTTAGCAATTAAATGTTGGTAAGGTGTTTTTTGCTGAGGCTTGGGCTCATTTTTTTCAACCACTTGGAAGTGATAAGAAGTGCCGCGCACTTCTACTCCCACCCAGGTAATATTGTTCATATTATCCGTTAAATAGCGCTGAATTTTTTCAGGACTCTCTAACAGAAATTGAAACTCTCCTCTTTTTACACCTATTTTGGCTAGCTGCTTAGTCATTTGATGTTCTGTTTGTGGTTCTGCACCGCTAATTTCCACTTTCCACACCATGTTGGAAAGCAAACCAAGAATAATAAAAAAAGAAAGAAAACCTAAAGCAAACCCACTATTTTTGATCACTCGTTTTGTTAAAAAAGGAAAACCTCGGCCTCTTATAAAATAAATTTTACAGTCTGCGTTGCGAATTAGTATACGAATTTTCTTTACATCTTTCAATAATATCGTTGCTGTCGCTAGCTGACCGTCAACTTTATGGACATTCGAAATCATAATCTGTTGTCTCACACAATTATTTAAAAAACGTTCAATTCCTTTTCCAACAATTCGAATACGTACGGTACCAATAACAAAGTTTGTCCATCCATTCTTCATTTTTTTCCTCCTTGTGTTATTGTTCTAAATAAAGAACTTGATTGATTTTACCTTCTAAAACCAGTTCTTCCGGCAGTATTACTTTAATGACCAGTCCTTCACCTCGAATTAACATTTGTCCCTGTTTTAGTAACACGCGTATTTCAGTATCAGAAAAGGCTAATAAACCTTTATGATTTTCAATATAAATGTGTATTTGTCCAACTAACGTAATACGGGGAAGATCCATTAATACATCAGCGGGTAGTTCCATTGTTTTTGTCATCCATCTTTTCATTTGGTGTCTCCACTTTTTGCTCATAAAAAGAACCCCCTTTCATCTCATGTTTATGAGAAAGGGGGTTAATGTATCACATCTATTTATCGTTTATATTTACGTTGTTTCGATTTTGGCGGCCCTAGAATTTCGGACCATATCACTCCTTGAACAGCTTCTTTACGAGAAATGGGCTGAAAAACGTTTTTCTCACCCGTGATTTTTGGCTTTTCAACTGTGATTTTCTTTTGAATAGACGGTTCATGATACGAACGGTTTTTCAGTTCTTCCAGTTTTTCTTGCAAAGGATTTGTTTCTGCTGAAGGAACAGTTTCCGGCTCCATACGAGCTGTTTTGGGCTCTTCTTTGACAGGACGATATCTAGGCCTTTCCCGTCTTGAAGGATTGTTTACAGGAGGCATAGGAGCTCTTTTAGAACGCTGCTGCTCTTCCTCTTTTGACTGAGCCATAAAACGCTGCACAACATTAAAAATAATCCCTCCAATGATGACAAAAATGAAAGCATTATTAATAATTAGTTTAATAAGCGTTTCAACAATATTCATTAGGAGAAAACCTCCTTGTTAAACTGATTCATTATTTCTCATCGTCTTCTTTAGACATTTTTCCAATTGAATCACGCATATCCGTATCAGCAGTCAAGTTTTGAATATTCATATAATCCATGACGCCAATATTGCCAGAGCGCAGTGCTTCTGCCATCGCTAATGGTACTTCTGCTTCTGCTTCTACTACTTTTGCACGCATTTCTTCTACTTTTGCACGCATTTCTTGTTCTTGAGCAACGGCCATAGCGCGACGTTCTTCGGCTTTTGCTTGTGCAATATTTTTGTCTGCTTCCGCCTGGTCTGTTTGAAGAACTGCCCCAATATTTTTACCAATATCGATATCAGCAATATCGATGGATAAGATTTCAAATGCTGTTCCGGAATCCAACCCTTTTCCTAAAACTGTTTGAGAAATCATATCAGGATTTTCCAATACTTTTTTGTGATCTTTTTGTGAACCGATTGTAGAAACAATCCCCTCGCCAACACGGGCAATAATCGTTTCTTCTCCAGCTCCCCCTACTAGTCGATCAATGTTTGCACGAACGGTAATTCGAGCTTTTGCTTTGACTTCGATTCCATCCATAGCCACCCCTGCAATAAAAGGTGTTTCAATAACTTTTGGATTAACGCTCATTTGTACAGCTTCTAACACATCACGGCCTGCTAAGTCGATAGCTGCTCCGCGCTCAAATGTTAACTCAATATTTGCTCTGTGCGCTGCAATCAACGCATTTACCACGCGGTCAACGTTACCGCCTGCTAAATAGTGGCTTTCTAACTGATTAATGGTAATGCCTAAACCTGCTTTACTTGCTTTAATTAACGGGTTCACAACGCGAGATGGTATCACTCGACGAAGTCTCATTCCGACCAGTGTGAAAATACTAATACGAACGCCTGCTGCTAATGCTGAGATCCATAGCATAATCGGTACAAAAGTGAAAAAAACAGCTAAAGCAATAATTGCTAGACCAATAACTACAAAAAACAATACGCTACCTACTTCCATTAATTAAGGTCCTCCTTTTTCAAAGGCTCTGTGAGCTTCCGCACCACAACCCTTGATCCCTCTACTTTTATAATATTTACTAACACATCTTTGTCTAAATATCCGCCTTCAGTGACTACATCCACATACTCTTCATCGATGAGCACGGTACCTGAAGGACGCAGCGGTGTTGTTGTTTTACCTTGCTTTCCTATTAATTCATAACGATTTTGATTCGATACATAACCAGATTCGGTATTAAGTGAATCATTAAGCACCATTTTTTTGAAAGGTGTAAGCTTTCTTTTAAAAAATTTCATCATCACAAATGCACCTCCCAGTGCCACCACTATTGCAATTACAAGAGAAATTCCCATTTCGATATTATTATCTGTTGACATAAAAAAACTTAAAATGATAGCTCCAAGCCCTAGCAGTCCTAAAACTCCGCCTGGTACTACAATCTCTAACAGAAGCAGTATAATTCCTGCTATAAATAAAACGAGGGCTTCCATTCCTGCTAATCCTGCTACCATATGACCATAGAAAAATAAAAGAAGCGAAGAGACTCCAATAGAGCCCGCAATACCAAATGAAGGCGTAAACAATTCAATTACAATTCCTAAAGCACCAATGGATAATAAAATGGGAACAACAAGAGGATGGGTAAGAAAACGAGCAATTTGTTCACTTACACTCATTTTTGCATACGTCAGTTTAGCATCTTCATAGCCAAGTACGCTCAGGAGATCATCTAAATTTTTTACAGTTCCTTCTGAATAACCAACTTGCTCGGCTTGCTTCGGAGTGAGCGTCAGCAATTCGTTTCCTTTTAAGTTGAGCTCAGGTATTACCATCTTTGTGTTTGCCATCGCTTCTGCATATTTAGGGTTTCGGTTATTTTGTTCTGCTGCGCTCTTCATAGCCGATAACCAATAAGACTGAGCTTTTTTTCCTGCTGCATTTCCCTGTTGGTCAATCACAGCTGCCGATCCCATTGTAGAGCCGGGTGTCATATAAATTTGATCGGCGTTAAGTGCAATATACGCTCCGGCTGATAATGCTTTTTTATCGACAAAAGCAGCGGTAGGAATAGGTGTTGAGGTTAAGCTTTTAGCTATTTCAGAAGCTGCATCTACAGCTCCTCCAGGAGTATCTATGTCCAATATAATCAAATCTGCACCGTCATTTTCCGCATCTTCAATGGATCTGTTTAAAAAAGAAAGCAATCCATTTTCTACCGTTTTATTGACAGGAATAACGTGTACGCGCTTCACGTCAGCGGTGCTAATAGTGGGGAATAACCCAGTGGCTAAAATAAGAAAGCACGCGAAAGAAAATAAGGTTTTCACCGAATACACTTCCCTCCTTCCATAGATAGTATGAGTATGTACCTGTATATACGTATAACTTTAACAATAGTTTCAAATTTTTTAAAATTTATCTATTTTCTTCTTTACACTCGAAAAACAAAACATAAGTTCGATTATTATCCATATAAAAAACACCTTACACAAGGTAAGGTGTTTTTTATGATAAGTGTTGAAGGACAAGCTTATTAACAAGAGAGCCATCCGCTTTGCCTTTTACTTTCGGCATAAGCGCTCCCATAACTTTCCCCATATCAGCTTTAGAGGAAGACTGCGTTTCTTCAATCGTCGTTTTAATAATTTCAGATAACTCTTCTTCGGTTAGCTGTTTAGGAGCGTAAACTTCTAAAACCGCTAATTCAGAATGAATTTTATCAACAAGATCTTGACGACCTGCTTTCTCAAATTCATGGAGGGAGTCTTTACGTTGTTTGAATTCGCGAGAAATAACCGTCAACTCGTCTGCTTCAGTTAGGTCAGTCCCTAACTTAATGGCTTCGTTTTGAAGAGATGCTTTGACCATACGAATGACCCCAAGCTTCTCTTTCTCTTTGTTTTTCATCGCTTGTTTCATATCACTATTTAAACGCTCGAGAAGACTCATAAATCCACCCTCTTATTAGAACTTGCGTTTTCTAGCAGCTTCAGATTTCTTCTTACGCTTTACGCTAGGCTTTTCATAGAATTCGCGCTTTCTTGCTTCTTGTAACGTACCAGTTTTTGAAACTGAACGTTTGAAGCGACGAAGAGCATCTTCAAGCGATTCGTTTTTACGAACAACTGTTCTTGACATTCTAATTCCCTCCCTCCGAACAAAACCACTAACATCATAATGAAATGACATGTTAGACATGTCTTTTGCAATTATAATATAATGATTCCTTAAGGTCAACCGCTTTACATAAAGTAATGCAGTTATTCCCCCTTTATTTTATGAACTTTCTTGATAAAACATTACTCGCTCAGCTGTTTTATACGTATGAAAAAAGCTGCGTAAACACGCAGCTTTCCAATAAGTGTTATGAGCTCATTTTCACCTGATCTTGAAGATGAACCTCATCTAGCACGCGAACAAACTCACCTTCATTATAAGGATATCCAGCTTTTGTAATTTTAACTTTTACAAGCTTTCCAACCATTTCTTCCGAAGCTTTAAACACTACCTTTAAGTAGTTATCGGTATATCCTACGTATAAACCACTTTCAGGGTCTTCTTTATATTTTTCTTCCGGAATTACTTCCAGTACTTCTCCTTCAAACGTTGAAGCATATTCTTTTGCCAATTGATTTGAAAGTTCGATTAAACGATGCACACGTTGATTTTTTACTTCTTCATCAATTTGGTCGGTCATACGAGCTGCTGGCGTACCTGTACGTTTAGAATACGGGAATACGTGAAGCTCTGAAAAACCGTGCTCTTTAATAAAGTTATACGTCTCCATAAACTCTTCTTCTGTCTCACCTGGGAACCCGACAATCACATCTGATGTAATCGCTAATCCAGGAAGAGCTTCTTTCAGACGGTTTAAGCGCTCACCAAAGAACTCCATTGTATACTTACGACGCATGCGCTTCAATACCGTATTTGAACCTGATTGAAGAGGAATATGCAAATGACGTACAACCATTTCTGACTGATCTAGTACCTCTATCACTTCGTCCGTAATTTGGCTTGCCTCGATTGACGAAATGCGAATACGTTTTAGTCCTTTTACTTGAGATTCTAAATCGCGAAGAAGCTGGGCAAGATTGTAATCTTTCATGTCTTCTCCGTATCCGCCAGTGTGAATACCTGTTAACACGATTTCTTTATAGCCCGCATCCACTAGCTGCTGTGCTTGTGCTACTACTTCTTTAGGATCACGAGATCGCATTAAACCGCGCGCCCATGGAATAATACAGAATGTACAGAAGTTGTTACAGCCTTCTTGAATTTTTAACGAAGCACGCGTACGGTCTGTAAATGCCGGTACATCTAGCTCTTCATATACGCGTGTTTTCATAATGTTTCCTACACCGTTAATCGGCTGACGCTCTTTTTTAAATTGTTCAATATAATCAAGCATCTTAACACGATCTTGTGTACCTACTACGATATCAACGCCAGGAATTGCCATAATTTCAGCTGGCGAAGTTTGAGCATAACACCCCGTTACACAAATAACCGCATCTGGATTTTTTCGCACAGCTCTGCGAATAACTTGACGGCTTTTTTTGTCTCCTGTATTTGTTACCGTACATGTATTAATTACATATACATCGGCAGTTTGTTCATATTCAACACGCTCATAGCCTTGGCCTTTGAACAATTGCCAAATTGCTTCTGTTTCATAGTGATTTACTTTACACCCTAGCGTGTGAAAAGCAACTGTTGACATAATCGTCACCTCATTAACTCAGTTTGATAAGATATAGCAGACAGCGCATATAAAGGAGCTGTTTCTGCTCGTAAAATCCGCGGACCAAATCCGCTTATTGTAAATTCATTTTCTTCTAATACTTCTACTTCCTGCTCGGTCAAACCACCTTCAGGGCCTACAACCACAAGCACGGAATTGCCGGGTTTTAAAGCTGAAAGAACAGCGTGCAGATGAGATGTTTCTCCTTGCTTTGCTCTTTCTTCATAGGCTACAACTTTATGAGTATAGTCACCGCTAATTTCTACTAGTTTTTTAAAAGAAATTGGGGCTTCTACTGCTGGTACAATCGTACGATGAGATTGTTCTGCAGCCTCTTTAGCAATCTTGTTCCAGCGATCTAATTTTTTTTGACTCTTTTTATCATCCCATTTAACAACTGAACGAGCCGCAATAAAAGGGATAAACCTATACGCCCCAAGTTCTGTCCCTTTTTGGATAATAAGCTCGAGCTTATCCCCTTTAGGCAGACCGTTCACAATTGTAACATGGACTGGAAGCTCTTTTTCTTCGCTTATCCATTCTATAATAGATGCTTTCACTTCGTTAGCGGAAATATTTTCAATTTCACACAAAGCAGCTTGCCCCTGTTCATTACAGGCAATAAACTGTGATCCTTCATTCATTCTCATGACGCGTGAGATATGATGGGCATCATCTTGTGTCACTGTGACACTTTGCTCTTGAAATTGATCATTTGGCAGAAAATAACGTTGCATCTTGACACCTTCTCACTTGTTAAGCTTGTTTTTGCGCAATAATTGCTACCCAGTCTTCCATAAGCGTTACTTCTTGAATAACAAAGCCCGCTCCCGTTAACGCTTTTTTGACATCTTCTTTTTTCGCACTAATAATACCTGATGTAATGAACATGCCTCCTGGCTTTAATACCTTTGCAGCATCGTCTACAAAACGAACGATTACCTCAGCTAGAATATTCGCCACAACAATGTCAACCGGTCCTTCTATACCTTGCAATAAGTTGTTTTGACCTACTGTTACGATATTTCCAACTTGATTCAGTTCAATATTTTCGCGGGCAGAACGTACGGCTACTTCATCAAGATCTAGAGCTTGTACATTACTTGCTCCTAACAGAGCTGCGCCAATACTTAGCACTCCTGAACCTGTACCTACGTCGATAACGGTATCTCCTGCTTTCACTGTTCTTTCCAATGCTTGAAGAGACATAACCGTCGTTGGATGCGTACCTGTACCAAAAGCCATTCCGGGATCAAGCTCGATAATCAATTCATCTGTGCTTACTTTTTCATAGTTTTCCCAAGTTGGTACAATCGTAAAACGCTCTGAAATTTTCACGGGGTGGTAATATTTTTTCCAAGCTGTGGCCCACTCTTCCTCGTTCACTTCACTGATCGTAACTTTGTTAGCTCCTAAATCAAAGTCGTAAACAAGCAGTCCATTAATTTCTTTTTTGATACCATCCACAGTTTCTGCTAAAAAGCTGTTAACTGGAAGGTATGCTTTAATCACTACACCTTCCTCTGGGTAGTCTTCTACGTTTAAATCATAGATTTCACCAAAAGTTGTATCTCTGTCCTTCACTAAATCAGCAGGATCTTCAATAACTACCCCGCTAGCTCCTGATTCATGTAAAATATGAGAGATGGGTTCAATTGCTTCTTGCGCTGTATGAATACAAATTTCAGACCATTTCATTGCTACCAACTTCATCCTTTCTGCCTTCAGTAATATAGGATTTTAAATATGAACATGACAGATGACAGGTTGGCAAAGTACCTTTACCAACCTGTCTCTGTTTACTATGAAAGACAATTATTCTCCTTTAATTGCTCGTTTTACTTTTGCAAAAAAGGAATCATGCTGCTCATCAACGGCTTCTTGACCGCTCAGTTCAGCGAACTCACGCAATAATTGTTTTTGTTTTTCTGATATTTTTGTTGGTGTTACAACGCGAACGTGAATATGCTGATCTCCTTGACCATACCCACGTACATTTGCGACACCTTTTCCTTTTAAACGGAATTTCGTCCCCGTTTGTGTACCAGCAGGAATCTTCAGTTTCACCTTGCCGTGTAGAGTTGGTACTTCTACTTCATCACCTAGCGCTGCCTGAGCAAACGTTAAAGGCATTTCACAGTAGATATCGTCTCCATCACGTTCAAAGAATTCATGAGTGCGCACGTGGAACACTACGTATAAATCTCCCGGAGGACCACCATTTACCCCTGGTTCTCCTTGAGCACTAACGCGCAGCTGTTGACCATCATCTACCCCAGCTGGAATTTTAACATTAATTTTACGTCGTTTTGTTACTTTACCGTCACCGTGGCACGTTGCACATTTGTCTTTAATGATTTTTCCCGTACCATTACAATGATGGCACGCACGTCGATTTACCACGCGGCCAAACGGCGTGTTTTGTTCAACGTTTAACTGACCTGAACCATTACAGTGCGAACATGTATCAACTTTTGTTCCAGGTTTTGCACCTGAACCGTGACATGTTTCACACGTTTCTTCACGTGGAATTTCAATTGTTGTTTCTTTTCCGAAAACAGCTTCTTCAAAAGAAAGTGTCATCGTATATTGTAAATCGGCACCTTGTCTCGGAGCATTAGGGTCACGTCTGCGACCACCACCACCAAAGATTGAGCTGAAAATATCTTCAAAGCCGAAGCCGCCAAAGTCTGAGCCGCCTCCACCAAAGCCGCCAAAGCCTTGATTTGGATCAGTATGACCAAATTGATCGTATTGTGCTTTTTTTTGGTCATCACTCAATACTTCATATGCTTCTTTTACTTCTTTAAATTTGTCAGCAGCATCTTCCGCTTTGTTAATATCTGGATGATATTGTTTAGAAAGCTTGCGGTATGCTTTTTTTATTTCATCTTTTGTAGCGCTCTTACTGATACCGAGTACTTCATAGTAATCTCGCTTACTCATCAATACTCACTCCCGAATCGTTTCACATAAACGTAATTGTATCATTATTAATAATTCCATAGCAACATAAAAGTTACTTTCTATTGCTCCCATGCACGCAGAGAGCCAAGAGAAAAACTTTCCCTTTCGCTTTTCCACGTTAAAAAAGTCAAAGCCAAGAAATAAGCTTGACTTTGACTTTTTAAAAAGATGTGAATCGCACCATGGCGTCATTCACGTTAGTCGTCAAGATGCATTATTTTTTGTCGTCGTTTACTTCTTCAAACTCTGCATCTACAACATCATCATTTTGAGCGCCTTGTTCACCTGCTTGCTGAGCTTGTTGAGCTTGCTCATACAATTTTACAGTTAACGCTTGAACGATTTCTTGAAGTTCATCTTTTTTCGCTTTGATTTCTTCAAGGTCATTCTTTTCAATCGCAGCTTTTAAAGCATCTTTTGCTTCGTTAGCTTTTGTTACTTCAGCTTCTTCTACTTTTCCTTCAAGATCTTTTAATGTTTTTTCAGTTGTGAACACTAATTGATCTGCTTCGTTGCGTAGTTCCACTTCTTCTTTACGTTGCTTATCAGCATCTGCGTTTTCTTCCGCTTCTTTTACCATGCGGTCGATTTCGTCATCTGATAAACCAGTTGAAGATTTAATTGTAATAGCCTGCTCTTTGTTTGTACCTAAATCTTTTGCACGAACGTTTACGATGCCGTTCTTATCAATATCGAATGATACTTCGATTTGAGGTACTCCGCGTGGTGCAGGAGGAATGTCTGTTAATTGGAAACGTCCTAGCGTTTTGTTGTCTGCAGACATTGGGCGCTCACCTTGAAGAACGTGAATATCTACAGCCGTTTGGCTATCTGCAGCCGTTGAGAATACTTGTGATTTACTTGTTGGAATCGTCGTATTACGCTCAATTAGCTTTGTAAATACGCCACCCATTGTTTCGATACCTAGTGATAAAGGCGTTACGTCTAGTAATACAACGTCTTTTACATCACCAGTTAATACGCCACCTTGAATTGCTGCACCAAGTGCAACTACTTCATCAGGATTTACACCTTTATGAGGATCTTGACCAGTTTCTTTTTTGATTGCATCTTGTACGGCTGGGATACGAGTTGAACCACCAACTAAGATTACTTTATCAAGTTCGCTTGCAGAAAGACCTGCATCTTTTAAAGCTTGACGCACAGGAGCCATTGTACGCTCTACAAGACCTGCTGATAACTCGTCAAATTTAGCACGTGATAAAGATACCTCTAAGTGAAGAGGACCAGCTTCTCCAGCAGTGATAAATGGTAAAGAAATTTGCGTAGATGTTACGCCTGATAAATCTTTTTTCGCTTTTTCAGCCGCATCCTTTAAACGTTGAAGCGCCATTTTATCTTTGCTTAAATCAACGCCGTTTTCTTTTTTGAATTCAGCTACTAAATAGTCGATGATTACTTGGTCAAAGTCGTCACCACCAAGGCGGTTGTCACCTGCAGTTGCGCGAACTTCAAATACGCCGTCGCCAAGTTCTAGAATAGATACGTCAAACGTACCGCCACCAAGGTCATAAACTAAAACTGTTTGATCTTCATCTGTTTTTTCTAATCCGTATGCAAGTGCTGCTGCAGTAGGCTCGTTAATAATACGCTCTACTTCTAAACCAGCAATTTTACCAGCATCTTTTGTTGCTTGACGCTCAGCATCATTAAAGTAAGCAGGAACTGTGATAACAGCTTTTGTTACAGGCTCACCTAAATACTCTTCAGCATAACCTTTTAAATGTTGAAGAATGATAGCTGACATTTCTTGAGGCGTGTATTGCTTGCCTTCAGCTTCCACCTTATGGTCTGTACCCATATGACGTTTAACTGAAATAATTGTGTTAGGGTTTGTAATAGCTTGACGTTTCGCTACTTCCCCAACTTGACGCTCACCGTTTTTGAATGCCACAACTGATGGCGTTGTACGGTTTCCTTCTGGATTTGGAATTACTTTTGGTTCGCCGCCTTCTAATACAGCGACACAAGAGTTAGTTGTACCTAAATCGATACCAATGATCTTACTCATTGACAATGACCTCCTTCATAATATGTAGTGTTATTGATTAACTTTAACCATCGCAGGGCGGATGATTTTATCTTTTAATTTGTAACCTTTTTGAAGCTCTTCTACTACCGTGTTCGGTTCGTATTCACCGTCTTCTACTTGCATCACTGCTTGATGCTCGTATGGATCGAATGTTTTCCCAACTGACTCAATTGCTTCAACACCTTCTTTTTGAAGTGCCTCTACCAATTGACGGTATACCATTTCTACACCTTGCAGCACAGATTTGGTTTGTTCGTCCGCTGTGTTAACTTGTAATGCACGTTCAAAGTTATCAAGTGCTGGTAAAATATCCGCAACCAATGATTGAGCACGGTATTTTTGAGCAGCTTCTGCATCGAGACGTGAACGACGACGGAAATTATCGAAATCAGCTTGTAGACGTAAGTAGCGATTCTCTTCTTCTTCAAGCTGTTGCTTTAATTGATTATTTTCTTGTTGAAGAGGGTTTACTTCCTCAGACGCTTCAGCTTCAGTTGCTTCAGCAGCTTCTGTTTGAACTTCTTCAACCACTTCTTCGTTTTGTTCTTCTACTTGCTTTTCGTTTGACAATTCATTCACCTCCCTTAAATGTTTACACACATTTTCACATTTTAAACAACGATTTTTATTTTATCACAGGGAAAGGATGGAAGTAATATATTCCACCCGATTCCTTTATTCTTTATACAAGTTTGTTAACACTTGAGACATATCTGATGATAGCAGTGTAAGCAAACTAATCACACGCGCATATTCCATGCGGGTCGGCCCCAGTATAGCAATTGTGCCAAGCTGTTCGTGACCAAAAGAATAACTAGCTGTAATTAAGCTGCACCCTACCATTTCATTCAACTTATTTTCATGACCAATTTTCACATGTATGCCAGCCTCATTTGGGCTTAGCAGCTTATAAAACTGCTGTTCATGTTCAATAATGTTGAACAGCCCGCGAATTTTATTAAGATCATGAAATTCCGGCTGAGCAAACATATTCGTTTTGCCGCCAACTACTAATTTGCCATTCATGTTGAGCTTTAATGCATCATTGAGTATATCCATCGTCTGCTCATACCCTTGAATATGGCTTTTTAAGAGCGTCGCTACTTCTTTGTACATTTTATCATGTAAATCCGTAATACGAACGCCGATGAGCTTTTCGTTCAAAATGTTAACCATCTTTTCAATATCGGAAGGTTGAATGCTGCTCGGCAGCGTAATCGTCCGACTTTCAACGTGTCCTGTATCGGTCACAATAATCGCAACAGCTGACTGAGCCGTTAAAGGTAAAATCTGCAGCTGTTTTAACTTATGGCTGACCGCTTTTGGCCCTAGCACAATGGACGTTAAACTCGTTAAATCAGATAAAATTTGCGCTGACTTTTGAACGAGCTGCTCCAGTTCTACAATGCGTTCAGCAAATACTGAACGCACCGTAGAAACATCGCTTGCTTTCAAGTGCTGCGGGGACACTAGATGATCAACATAATAACGATAGCCTTTCTCAGACGGAACGCGCCCTGAAGAAGTATGAGTTTTTTCAATAAATCCAAGTTCTTCTAGGTCTGACATCTCATTACGAATCGTAGCCGAACTAAAATTAAACTCTTCTTTCTTAGATAATGTTCGAGAGCCTACCGGCTGCGCAGATCGAATGAAATCATCAATAATGACTTGTAAAATTAATAACTGTCGATCAGTAAGCACGCTTCATCACCTCTGTTAGCACTCTAAAACTCTGAGTGCTAAATCTAATAATAAATTACCAAATCACTATAGCGATGTCAACGATTTGATATTAGATTATCCCAATAAAGGCTTGAAAAACTTCATTCCCCAAAAATCGACCATTGTGTGTTAAAAAGACGGAGCTATTGTCTTCACCCAAAAGTCCTTTCTCTTTGTATTCTCGAATAGGTTCTCCAAATACATCTTTTAATTCTCGATTGAATTTTTTCTTAAACTCCTCTTTTGAGACTCCTTGCGTTTTACGAAGGCCCAAAAACATTTCTTCCTCCATTTTTTCAGCCTCGGTCACGCTCACTTCATTCAGATATGCATTTCCTTTTTGCTCGACTGAATCAATGTACTTTTTTAATGGTCCAATATTTGCTCGTCTTATTCCGTCAATATAGCTATGTGCACCTGCGCCAATTCCGTAATAATCGTCGTTGTTCCAATATGTTAGATTATGAATACTCTCGTACCCTGGCTTTGCAAAATTACTGATTTCATATTGACGAAAACCTTGTTTGTCCATTTCTTTCATAAGCAGCTCATACATAGCTGCTTCTTCTTCTTGAGCAGGCAGCGGCAGCTTCCCTTTATTCATTAAATTATAAAATACCGTTTTAGGTTCAATAATTAACGAATAGGCAGACATATGCTCTACTTCTAATGAAAAAGCGGTTTGAAGCGTCGAAGAAAAATCAGCTACCGTTTGTTCTGGCAAGCTATAAATTAAGTCTAAGCTTATATTCGACATTCCAATCTTTCTCGCTTGCTCAACACAATCAAATACCTGTCTATTTGAATGCACACGTCCAATTTTCTCCAATAATCTTTCATTAAACGTTTGTACACCAATGCTTAAACGATTCACGCCATAGTCATGGAGAAGCTGAAGCTTTTCTTTTGTCAATTCATTCGGATTCGCTTCAAATGTAAACTCACCTTTCTCGTCGTAAGGAAGATACATACGAATAGATTCTAAAAAATACTCCAGCTGCTGTTCATCTAAGGCTGTGGGCGTTCCACCCCCAACGAATATCGTGTTTAAATTGGTCGTTGGATAACGTTCGACTGTTTGTTTCATTTCTTCTCGCATGCTTTCCAAATACGGCATAACGGGCTGATTTTTGAAAAACACTTTATTAAAGTCACAATAGTGACAAATATGATGACAAAACGGGATATGCAGATATGCTGCCTTCACCATGGACTTTCACCTCAATCACATTTATAAATGATAAAAATACCGCAGAGTCTCTCTGCGGTATTTTTATCTATGTTCGTTCACACTTATTTACAGCGCTGAAAACTCTTTACTATCGTATCAGATTAGCTCCATTTTCAAAACTAATTTGACATGTTAAATAATAGAATTTGAGCTATTAATCTTCGTCCATGCGAAGCACAGCCATGAATGCTTCCTGCGGTACTTCAACAGAACCGACCTGCTTCATACGTTTTTTACCTTCTTTTTGTTTTTCAAGAAGTTTACGTTTACGAGAGATATCTCCTCCGTAACATTTTGCTAAAACGTTTTTGCGAATGGCTTTAATGGTTGAACGCGCCACAATTTTTTGACCGATTGCCGCTTGAATCGGCACTTCGAACTGTTGACGTGGAATAAGCTCTTTAAGCTTTTCTACAATGACTTTACCACGATCGTAAGCTGAATCTCTGTGAACGATAAAGGAAAGCGCATCGACCGTTTCACCGTTTAAGAGAATATCCATCTTCACAAGCTTCGAAGGCTGATATCCGATAAGCTCGTAGTCAAACGACGCGTAGCCTTTTGTATTTGATTTTAATTGATCAAAGAAATCATATACAATTTCAGCCAGCGGAATTTCGTATACAATACTAACGCGATTAGCATCCAAGTACTGCATATCAATAAAGTTGCCTCGCTTCTTCTGACAAAGCTCCATCACAGCACCAACATAATCATTTGGTACCATCATCGTTGCCTTCACATACGGTTCTTCCACGCGTTCGATCTTTTGTGGGTCCGGCATATTAGACGGGTTATCTACAGACAGATGAGTCTCGTCTGTTAAATACACGTCATAAATAACGCTTGGGGCTGTTGTAATTAAATCAATTTTAAATTCGCGCTCAATACGCTCTTGGATAATTTCCATGTGAAGCAGTCCTAAGAATCCACATCGGAAACCAAATCCTAAGGCCTGAGACGTCTCTGGTTCAAACTGAAGTGCAGAGTCATTTAGCTCTAGCTTTTCTAGTGCTTCACGAAGATCGTTATACTTCGCTGTATCAATCGGGTACAGTCCGCAGTATACCATTGGATTCAGACGACGATAACCAGGAAGAGGTTCACTTGCTCCGTTTTTAGCAAGAGTAATCGTGTCCCCTACTCGCGTATCTCCAACGTTTTTAATAGCTGCTGTTAAAAACCCTACGTCGCCAACAGAAAGTTCATCTTTAGCAACGGCTTTTGGCGTTAACACACCTAGCTCCGTTACCTCAAACTCTTTTCCTGTTGCCATCATTTTAATTTTGTCGCCTACTTTTACTCGTCCCTGTACGATACGAATAGATGCGACTACACCTCGGTATGCATCATAAAATGAATCAAAGATTAGTGCTTGAAGCGGTGCATCTGGATCCCCTTCAGGAGCAGGCACTTTTTCAACAATTTGTTCTAAAATTTCTTCGATGCCAATTCCTGCTTTAGCTGAAGCTAATACTGCTTCCGACGCATCTAATCCAATTACGTCTTCAACCTCTTGGCGCACTCGCTCTGGCTCTGCGCTCGGCAGGTCAATCTTATTAATGACAGGTAAAATTTCAAGGTTGTTATCAAGCGCTAAATATACGTTTGCTAGTGTTTGAGCTTCAATACCTTGAGCTGCATCTACTACTAGAATAGCACCTTCACACGCGGCTAAACTTCGCGACACTTCATATGTAAAATCGACGTGCCCCGGTGTGTCAATTAGATGAAAAGTATACTCTTCTCCATCTTTTGCTTTGTATTGAAGCTGCACAGCATTTAATTTAATGGTAATTCCACGTTCACGTTCTAAATCCATTGAATCTAAAAGCTGAGCTTTCATTTCTCGCTGTGTTAACGCATTTGTTTTTTCTAAAATACGGTCTGCCAATGTTGACTTACCGTGGTCTATATGAGCAATAATCGAAAAGTTTCTGATTTTCGATTGTCGTTTCAATCTTGCTTCTCTATCCATATTTTTTTCACTCCTACTGAAAATCGGCAAAATACACTAAACTAAATTATAACAACACATTCGTCAACATTCAATAAGCATTCCATTGGGGATTTTTCCATACAAAAAAGCAGAAAGAGATTCTGCTTTTAATTAAGAAGATGATGGATAGCCTTAAAAGCTTTTCCTATTGTACTTTTCACGCCTTCCGCTAGACTTTGACCTAGCGAGGAGAAAAAGTTAAAAGCCTTTCGTTTTTCTAAAAACTGCTGTTTTTCATCAATGTTCACGACTTTTTTTGAACCTAAAACAGCAGCTTCCACCTGACCATCTGACGTTTTAGACACATTAATAACATGTTCAATCGAAGGATCATTATATCCCTTCATTTTAATCAACCCTTGCTGAGCCGTCTGCATTCCTAAAAATACGACGCACAGTAAAAAAATGGTTAGCACTACTGATTTTAAAGTAAATTTAATCATATTATTAGGCCCCTTACTTCTTTATCTTCTGTAGTACTAACCATTATGACTATATTCTGAAGAACTCATTCATCTAAAAGCGTATATTAATGAGTATATGCCCCAAAATTATCTTGGTCCACTTCATGATGCAAAGCAGCGTTAAGTCCTCCTGCAACTACATTCGCCATATCTTCAATAAACATATCCACTTCTTTTGGTGTAACCATCAAATTATGGCCTAAAGGTGCAAGCACTTCATGAATAAGACGTCTTTTTTCTTCATCGGGAAGGGTGCCAATCATACCGAGATACGTTTGACGCTGCTCTTCATTGGGTAAATCATCCTCCGTGAGCTTCTTTTTTTCCCCAAACGTCATACCAGACGGAAGCAGCGACTTAGACGGCTTTCCCTGCTCTTTCATTTCTCGGCCGAAATGTTTTAAGATAAAGTCAATTGTATCGCTTGTAATGGACACAGCATCCACCACCGTTGGAATACCTATTGCAATAACTGGAATGCCAAGTGTTTCATAACTGATTTCTTTGCGCTTGTTTCCAACCCCAGACCCCGGATGAATACCTGAATCTGAAATTTGAATGGTAGCATTTACCCGTTCAATCGAACGAGCGGCCAGCGCATCGATTGCAATAATAAAGTCTGGATTCACTTTCTTTACAACGCCAAAGATAATATCACTTGTCTCAATACCCGTCATTCCCATTACTCCCGGAACAATGGCGCTAACGGGTCTAAAGCCATCTTGCACGCTTTCAGGCTGTAACTCAAACAAATGTCTTGTAATCAACAAATTATCTACTGCCTTTGGTCCAAGCGCGTCTGGTGTAACACTTAAGTTTCCAAGCCCCACTACAAGACAGCTAGCATCATCTGGAATGTTGAGGCTTTTAATAAAAAAATTCAGCTCTTTAGCAAATACTTCTTCCATAGCCTCTTGCTTTTCAGTATCCTGCTCGCGAATGCCTACCGATTCAAGGGTTACATATCGGCCTTTTTTCTTACCGATTGCTTCTGCGCCCTCTTCCGTAATTTCTACCATTGAAATTTTGACACCTTGTTCTTCTTTTTCTTTTACAATTACGCCTTTGATTTCTGACTGATTATTCGGTTTAGGCTGATTTTCTAACGCTATGTCTTTTGCTTCGACAGCTAAATCCGTGCGCACGCTATATTGACTTAAATCAAGTTCTTTTTCCATTTCTTAACCTCCTAGACAATCTTTGTTGAAATTATTGTCACCGAGGACTGGCAGATTCATGCATTTAAGAAATGAAAAGTAGAAGGAAGGGCGCAATATCAGCTACAAGCTTTTAAAGAGAGGTCTGTCATATAAAATTCCTTGTCAAGGCTATTGCATTCTGTCCTTGTGTTTGATAAAATATCTTTTGTTCTTATTGTGAAGAATGTCGAGTTCTATATAATCTCGATTGTTATCATTTCGGGAGGTGAAACGGATGCCAAACATTAAATCAGCTATCAAACGTGTAAAAACTACTGAAGCTCGCCGTGCTCATAACATTCAAGCTAAATCAGCTATGCGTACTGCAATCAAAAACTTTGAAGCTTTAGTTGAAAACAACGATGTAGATAACGCAAAAGCAGCATTTGCTGTTGCTTCTAAAAAATTAGACAAAGCCGCACAATCTGGTCTTATCCACAAAAATGCTGCAGCTCGTCAAAAATCTCGCTTAGCAGTAAAACTTAACGGTTTATCTGCATAATTGAGACAAAAACGATCCCATTAGGATCGTTTTTTTATTGCGCTCTTTTTAATAAAAACAGCTGTAAAATAAGCGCCTTATCCATTTTCCCCGTCTTCATTTCATAATCTGCCTCTGCTAAATCCTTTAAAATTCCTTTAAGCTGCTGTTCCTCAAAACTTCTGCTCTGCTGCAAAGCGATTTTCACACGAAACGGATGAACCTTAATCGTTTGAGCAATTTGCTGCTGACCGTACCCTTGGCTAGACAGCTGCTTCGTATGATAAATCAATCGAAACTGCGTCGCTAACAAAGATAAAATTTTAATAGGCTCTTCGTTATTACGCAGTAAATCCTGATACATATTTAAAGCAGTAGAAACCTTTCGCTGAATAACAGCATCAATAAGCGTAAATACATTTTGTTCAAGCGTTTTCGCCACAAGCTTAAGCACAACTTCTTTTGTAATGACTCCGCCTTGTCCAACGTATAACACCATTTTTTCAATTTCATTTGTCACAAGCGTTACATTAAGACCCACAAGCTGAATAAGCAGCGTTACAGCTTCTTCATCCATATTCACTCCATCTTTTGAAAGTAAATTATGAATCCACTGCTTCATTTCTTTTTCACCAAATTCGTTCGCTTCGATGTAAGCTGCTTGTTTTTTTAATAATTTTGTTATTTTTTTTCTTTCATCCAGCTTTTCATAAGGAGCTAGAAGAATTAACGTTGAAAAAGACGGGGGCTGTTCGACATATTGCTGAAGTTTTGCCAGATCATGCTCGACTTTATCTTTTGATTTTTCAGCCGTTAAAAATGCTGCATTTTTCGCGACCACTACACGCTTGTCTCCTAAAAAAGGAAGCGTTTCAGCATCTTCTAGCACTTGATCAATCGATGTCTCTTCTAAATCGTATAGTGACAAGTTAAATTCTTTATCTTCTTCATTCAACGTATAGTCGACGATTTTATCTCTAATCTTTTTACTCATAAATGCATTAACCCCGTGTATTAAATAAACGGGGGCTATATTATTTTTAGTAATACTTTTTAAGCTATCAACTGCCAACGTATATACGCTCCTCTTTTTTTTATTCATCTATATTGATTATGTATAGTTATTGATAAACAAAATACAATTTCTATCGTAAAGGTGTTATGAGTTTTTGGCAACAATACAAAAGGAATTGTCTTAAAACGACAATTCCTCAGTTTATGATAAACATCAACAATATAAGCCCTAGGTTACTTATTTGTTAATGATTAAACCCTTATCTCTATTTTCTCCTCATGCTCATAAAGTATAGTTGTTAACTGTTGTCAGTTTATGAAAACGCTTTTAAATTGTCTAGATTTTTAAAAAAAGTTAGATTATACTGTAAACAGGAGGGGTGTTAATGAACCAATTTGAAGAAAGTGTCCAAAGTAAACGCAACGACGCTGTCGATTCTGCCGTAGGATTTGGTGTTTCATTTGGCTTTTTCACTGCCTTATTTGTTATTGCAACTGTGATTCACTACTTGGGTTCGTAAAATTGCTTCAAGGCTGCTTCTTAGCAGTCTTTTTCAGTTCGTTTTTCTTACTATAGACTATGGAAGTTGCTGTGAAAACGTTCCTGACTTTTTTGTAAATTCATACATTACCCCACCATCTTCATCCGTTCGATAAATATAAACCCCGTAGCTTTTCAGAAGCTCTAATATTTCTTGATGAGGATGACCATAACGATTTTTTTGCCCCGCTGAAACAAGCGCTACTTTAGGATTTAAATGTTGAACAAACTCTTCTGAAGTTGAGGTTTTACTGCCATGATGTCCAACTTTCAATACATCTGCTTTAAGGTTGGGAAAGTCTTTTAATATTCTTTGTTCTCCTTCTTTTTCTAAATCTCCGGTGAATAGCCATCTTAAATTTCCTAACTTAGCGTCTATTACAATTGAGCCGTTGTTGCTCGTTTCTTCGAAACCTGTCGGAGAAATAACCTGAAATAAGACACCTCCTTCTTGCCAGCTATCTCCTTGTTGAACAATTTGAACAGGCACGCTTTGTTTTTGAGCAGCGATCACCAAGCCAGTCTCTACGTCATTTAATTCAGCTTTTTTCCCAAGCACCAGCTCTCCGACAGCCACTTGTGAAAATAGATGCTGTGCTGCCCCTGCGTGATCATAATCGCCGTGTGTAATAATCATTTTATCTACCTTTGTCATTCCTTTTGAATGCAAAAAGGGAACAAGTACGTCTTCTCCCACGTCAAAAGAAGAACGACGTTTTTGCCATGGTTCTTTTGGAAATGAAACGGTTCCTCCGGTATCGATCATATACACACCTTTTCGATAAGGAAGCTCAATGATAAAGCAATCTCCTTGTCCTACATCGACCATTGTGACCGTTCCTTTTGGATTCAAATAAGGATACATACATTGTGCGGCTAACAATGCTGCGAGAAGAAACATATAGCGAACGAAAAACTCTCCTTCTTCGACCGCTACAAATAAAGCATAAATGCATAAGTACATGCCCAAAAACAGCAAAATGTGGGGTTTTCCCGTTACAAAATCAGCGGGAACCCACTCAAAAAAGCCAAGTAATTTTTCACAAACAAGTAAAAGAACATGAAGAATTTGCTCCAGCAATTCACTCACTCCCGGCAAGATGAGACGAACAAAAAGAATGAGCAAACAAAGAGGTAATACAACAAGAGAAAACAACGGTACAAAAACCATATTTAATGGCAAACTGAGGAGAGATACTCCATAAAAATAGTACAACAATAAAGGAAGTGAACTGACTTGTGCAATCGCTGAAACAGCCATGAGCTGGCTGAAAGAAGAATGAAAACGAGGTAAAATTGTCTGACTCGATAAAATCAAGGCAAAACTAACGGCAAAAGAAAGCTGAAATCCTACATCAAATAAATAGTACGGCTTAAAAAGCAGCATGCTTATAAAAGCAAGGCTGATGCTATCAGCCAAAAGAATTTTCCTTTGTATTTTTATCGATATAAGCATCAGCATACTCATAAAAACAGCTCGGACAACTGAAGCGCTGCCACCGGCCAAAACCATGTATACAGGAAGAAGCAAAAGTAAAAGCGTAATGGCTCGCTCGCGCGTTATTCCAATCCGAATGAGCAAATAAAAACACATCGCTGTCAGCAGTCCAACATGAAGACCTGATATGGCAAGCAAATGTATTAAACCAAATTGCTGATAGCGCTTGATACTCTCTTCTTCGATTCCAGTGCGCTCACCGTAAATTAGTGCCTGCATAAACCCAGCGCCTGGTTCCGACATATTTTGTTGAATATAATTAATTCCTTTTTGACGAATAAAGGTAAGGTACGTAAGTGGAGTTAAAGTGGGAAGCTGGCATTTTACCAAATCAAGTCTCTTGACGTTAAGCTGCCAATGAATAGACTGATGGTACAAATATTGCTGATAATCAAATGCATGAAGATTGCGAGCAGGTGAAGGAGAAGTTAATTGCCCCGCTAGTTGACAAACTTGATGAATCGTTAGCTTTTCGAGCTGCTGTTTCTCTTTCAACGTTTTTAGTTTATAAAAAGCCATGACCTCTTCATTTTGAACCGTAAACTTAAAAGTAAGCTTGTCGCCGTCACTATGCGGAACAGATGAAATTTCGCCTGTAAAAGTAGAAGATTCAGCTAAAAGAACCGTTTTGTTATGCTTATTTGTCTCAGCTAATAAGTAGACGCACAAAACGCTCAACAGTGCAGAAGCAATAACCACTTTCCTCGGACATTGTAGCCATTGAAAAATGAAAAGCACGATCAGCAAAAACAGGCTTACAGCGGAATGATTATCATATACATATAAAGCTATCATCATGCTAAAAGCACAGTACATATAATATCCTTTCACTTTTAGCTCCTTTCTTCTTAAAAGAAAGAGGCTTCTTACTGTTACCAAGTAAAAAACCTCTTTTATCTTTAATTTGCCGTAAACAATGCGAGAGCTTCACGCTGTAAATTCATCACTTCTGCTTCGTCAGCTCCGCTTTTTTCTAAACGAGCGAGAACATCCGTCACAAATTGAAGCTTCTCTTTACTTTTTAAGTCAATGATTGCTTCATCAAGTTCAACTTTTGCTGTTTTCACTCCCGCCTGTTGAAATAGCTCAACAGCATACGGATGATTTTTGTAATCATTAGCGTAATATACTGTTTTAATTCCCGCTTGAATAAGGGCTTTACAGCAGTTTAAACAAGGAAAATGCGTGACGTATACTTCCGCATCTTCTGTTTTCACACCAAACTTAGCACACTGCAAGAGTGCATTCACTTCTGCATGGACAGTTCTTACACAGTGTCCATCAATCACATAACAGCCTTCATCAGCGCAATGCACGCCTCCGCTGATCGAGCCGTTGTATCCTCCAGCTATAATACGTTTATCACGCACCACTGTAGCCCCAACAGCCAGACGTTCACAAGTGCTTCTTAAAGCTAGCAAATGGCTTTGTGCCATAAAATATTGATCCCATGAAATCCGGTTCATCTCATTCCCTACCTTTTTATTTAAAACTGAATAATTATAATTATACTTGTCTCTTTCATAGTGTAGCGTTTTTTTTCCTTTTTCGTCAATAAGTCTCTACTGTACCGTAATTTGAGCTTTGATTTTTTCTAGCGACTTCTCGCCAATACCTGATACTTGCCCCAAATCCTCTACTGTTTGAAACAAGCCATTTTCCTCTCGATATGAAACGATGGCACTCGCTTTTGAAGGTCCAATGCCATTTAACGCTTGCAGTTCATCAGTGTTCGCTGTATTGATATTAACAAGGGGCTGATCATTTGAAGTTCCTGAGGAAGAGATTGAAGAAACTGAAGATGAAGGGGGAATTTCTTCTCCAGCAGCTGGAATATAAACAGCCATTGCATCTTGTAGCTTGCTAGCTAAATTGAGCTGTCTTAAGTCCGCTTCTTTCGTAGCGCCTCCGGCTTGTGCTAGAGCATCTTTTACCCTTGCATCTTTCGGAAGCTGGTATACACCAGGCTTCTGAACAGCTCCTTTAATATCCACCATCACAAACGGGGAATCTTGGCTTGAAATTACTTGCTCAGACGACTCTCCTTCTTTTTTTGTAGCAGAAGATTCTGCCTTTATTATATCTGAGGTTTGAAGAGAACTTTCCGGTTTCTCTCCGCCTGTGCGATAGATATAAAAAGCCAACCCAACTGCTAAGCAAATACACCCAATTAGCCATTGTTTTTTTGAAAAAGTCAAATTGTACACTCCTTTGAATTTTGAAGTAACGTCATAAATTCCATTACGTCTTCATAGTGTTTAGAAGAAAAGGCTTTTGAAGGAGGGAATGAATCAGTGAACATAGGGTTTATCGGAACAGGAAACATGGGGAAAATATTAATTGATGCGTTTATTGAATCAAAAGCCGTACGTCCTTCTAAAATTACTATTATGAATCGTACAAAAAAAAGGGCCAAAGAGATTCAACAGCAGCATAAAAAAATTCATGTTGCTGATACAGCTGAAGAAGTTGTTCACGCATCCAAAGTCATTTTTATTTGTGTTAAGCCATTGGATATTCACCCCCTTTTAATAAAATTAGAACCACTGCTGACGAAAGATCACTGCATTGTATCCATTACCAGTCCAATTAGCGTAGAACAAATCGAACGCCTCATTCCGAGTCAAGCAGCTAGAATTATCCCTAGCATTACGAATCGGGCATTAGCAGGTGTTTCTCTTTTCACGTTTGGAGAAAGATGTACGCCTTTTTACCAAAATTATTTACATGAACTATTTTCATCTATGTCAAAGCCTGTGGCCATTGATCAAACGATTACGCGCGTATCATCCGATATCGTAAGCTGCGGTCCTGCATTCTTCAGCTTTTTGCTTCAGCGCTTTATTGATGCAGCAGTTCAAGAAACAAATATTTCTGAAGAAGAAGCTACGGTCATGGCCAGTGATATGATTATTGGAATGGGAAAACTGTTGGAAAAAGAAATATTTACGCTTCCTACCTTACAGGATAAAGTATGCGTAAAAGGTGGGGTAACTGGAGAAGGTATTAAAGTTTTAGAAGCTGAACTCGGAGAGATGTTTGTTCACGTATTTCAAAAAACACATGAAAAATTTGACGAAGACATTGAGCTTGTTCACAATCAGTTTGATAGTCTTATTCCATAATTTCTATAGAAATCCTGCTTTGAAACAAAAAAAGAAGCCTCTACTCGGCTTCTTTTTTTTGCGCAGAGAAAAAGATGCGCTCACTGTTTGAAGTAGGCTTACTCATTTTGAAATCTGCACTTATTTCTATATTTATAAAACCAGCTTCGCTCAGCCATGAGTGATAATGGTCAATCGACCAAGTGCGCTGAGCATGCACTTCATCAAAGCGATGATATGCATCGATTTCTTCATCATAAGCAAAAAACGTAATGTCATGCTCTACGCGGAGATCTGCATCATTATAGGCGCAATTCCAAATATATGACACGTCTTCATCTACGTAAGAAAAAGATTGATTTCCAAATACGTCCTTCATCTTGTGCACTGAATGAACATCAAATATAAAGAGCCCACCTGGTTTTAAGTGTTTATATACACGTTGAATGGTCTCTTGAACTTCTTTATCACTTTGCAAATAGTTCAAAGAATCACAAAAAATCACTACACAGTCAAACTCTTTCAATAACTCAAGTTCCGCCATGTTTTGCTGAAAAAGAGATAGCGTTACCCCTGCTTCTGCTGCCTTTTCTTGAGCTACCATAAGCATGTTATCAGACAAATCAACACCTACTACGGAGAAACCTTCTTTTGCAAATCGAACAGAGAGTTCTCCTGTGCCGCAGGCAAGGTCTAATATACTGTCAGGCTTTGTTTTTGCTTTTGCCACCTGCTGATTAAAAAATTCAGCCCAATCGTCATACGGAACGTCTGCCATTAGCTGATCATATACGTAGGCAAATTCTCCGTACCTGCTCATAGCTGTAGCTCTTCTGAACTTACAAATGGTGCATCTCCCCATAAGCGTTCTAAGTTATAATATCCGCGCTCATCTTTATGGAAAATGTGAACCACAACATCTCCAAGATCAACAAGCACCCACTTAGCCTGCTCAAATCCTTCTAAACGCTTCACAGAAATGCCTTGTTCGTGTGCTTTTTCTTTAATTTCACGAGCGATTGCCTGCACTTGTTTATCTGAGTTACCGTGACAAATAACAAAATAATCTGCCACAAGTGAGATTCCTTCCATATTTAACGCTACGATATCGATTGCTTTTTTATCATCGGCTGCTTCTACAACAAGAGATAGCAATTCACGTTCAGTCATGTGTTTGACCTCCTAAGATTAAATCATTATATGTCATCATCGTATCGGGATAAACGGCCTGATGTTTGGTCATTAAAAAAGAAATGGTATTCTTTAATGATTGAATAAGTGCTGCATTTAAGTCGGTTTTAGCTAACTCCCGCACTTCATCAACACCTGGAAATCTCCTTCCAGGTTCAATGTAATCAGCAACGTACACAATTTTTTCAAGTAACGTCATGCCAGGTCTTCCGGATGTATGGTAAGCAATTGCATTCAATACTTCCTTATCCGTAATCCCTACTTCATTTCTCACTAAAAACGCGCCTACTGGAGCATGCCATAATTCGGTATTGTATTCCAATAAAGTAGGATTCATGTTTTGATCAATAATAATTTGCTTCATCTCTTCCTTTGGACGAAACTTGGCATAGTCATGAAAAATAGCAGCCAGCTCTGCTTTTTTTTCGTCTGCTTCAAAACGTTTAGCTAATTCAATTGCTGTTTCCATTACCCCGACAGTATGAATATAACGACGTTCTGTTAACTGTTTCTTTACGATTTCTAATGCCTCAGTTCGATTCATATAATTGATTCTCCTCGATATATTGTTTAACACCAGCAGGTATAAAATAACGAATGGTTTCTTTCTTTACTACTCGTTCGCGAATAAAGGAAGAGGAGACATCAAACTGCGGAACTTCTACTTCTTTTATCGGGTAAGGGGACGTAATGGTATACCCCGGACGCTTTACACCTACAAATGTAACCAAATTGACTAATTCATCAATTTCATACCACTTCGGCAAATATTCTACCATATCAGCACCAATGATGAAATGAAACTGATACGCTGGATATTTCTCTGTTAGTATTCTCATCGTATCATATGTATATGAAGGCTCTTTGCGCTCAAATTCAATCGGCTGCAGGGTAAATTGATCATGTTCTTCAATAGCTAGCTTTAGCATTTGTAAACGATGGTATGGCTCAATAGGCTCTTTGATTGTTTTATGAGGTGGAATATACGACGGCATGAACCATATCTCATCTAATTTCAAGGCATGCAAAACCTCATTTGCCATCATTAAATGCCCCAAATGAGGCGGATTGAATGTTCCACCTAAAATTCCAATACTCTTCAACAATCCCCGACTCCTTTAATTTACTTCATTTTTAAATAGAGCGGGTTTCCCCGCTCTATTTCATTTCACTTTTGGAAGCATTAACTGCTTATTTTCGCGTGATTCTTTATATAACACAATTGTATTTCCAATCACTTGTACAAGCTCTGCTTTTGTTCCTTTTGTTAATCGAGCAGCAACCGTGTCACGATCTTCATCACAGTTTTGCAGAATGCTTACTTTTAATAATTCTCTTGCTTCTAATGCATCAGCAATTTGACCAATCATATTTTCATTGACTCCACCTTTTCCTACTTGGAAAATTGGATTTAAATGATGTGCTTTTGAACGTAAAAAACGTTTTTGTTTACCTGTTAACATAAAAACCTCCGTTGTATCTTATCTCTTAGTTAGTGTTGAAAGAACAATGTGTTCCATTGCCTCTTCGTCAGGACGGACGTTCGTCCACTTTTCAAATGCAAGTGCACCTTGCAGTACAAACATACCGACACCGTTATGAGTGCCTGCCCCTTTTGCTTCAGCCTCTTCCAAAAGCTTTGTTTTTAAAGGGTTGTAAATAATATCGCTGACTACCGCTGCTTTTTGCAATAAAGTAAGTGCTAAAGGCAGCTCATCAACGTTAGGATACATCCCCACCGAAGTGGTATTAATAATAATATCGAATGTATCTAGTTGTTTTTCCGCATCAGAAATAGACATCGCCGCCGTTTTCGTCGAAAAAGGCAGCTCATTAGCTAGTAAAGCTGCTTTTTCGACGGTACGATTGCATATCGCAATTACATCGGGAGCGTGCTGAGCTGCAATTGTATAAAAAATAGCTTTTGCAGCTCCTCCAGCTCCAATAATTAAAATTCTTTTTTGGGATAAGCCGCCTTCTACTGCTTTGAGTAAAGAAGTCACATATCCCTCTCCGTCGGTATTGTATCCAATATAACGACCATCTTGATTAACAACTGTATTTACAGCGCCAATTGCCTTTGCTAATGGATCGACTTCATCCAAATGATTCATAATATCAACTTTATACGGAATCGTGACATTAAATCCTTGAATATTTTTATCTTTTAGCTCTCCAATAGCTGACTCAAAATGAACAGGTTCAATCGGAAAAGCCTCATAGTGCGCATCCATGTTCAGACGTTTAAAGGCATCATTTTGCATCAATGGCGATAGTGAATGCCCAAGCGGATAACCAACTAGCCCATATAATGTACTCAAGATTTTTTCCCCTTTTTGTTTAAATTAAAGAATCGCGCACAAATACGCCGACTCCTTTTGGTGCATGCGCCACAACTTTTGAACCTGACTCATTAACCGTCACCCAGCCAAGCCCTGAAAAAACATATCCGTTTTTTCATTTTTTATTGTAAATTCATGTGCAACAAGTTCAGGAAACTTACTCATTTGCTCTGGGCGCGGCGGCTGAAGCAGTTCACCTGCTTGCTTTTCATACAACTCATCTGCTTTTTCAAGCTTTGTACGATGGATATGCAAATCATTCGATACGTAACATGTTAATGACTTGCGGCCTCCCTGCACATAATCTAAGCGCGCTAGTCCTCCAAAGTATAACGTTTGCCCTTCGTTTAGCTGATAAACCTTCGGCTTTATTTCTTTTTTAGGAGAAATTAACTTTAAGTCTCGTTTATCTACATAGTGAGCCATTTGATGGTGATTAATAATGCCAGGCGTATCATATAAAGACGCGCCGTTATCAAGCGGAATATCAATCATATCCAGCGTTGTTCCCGGATATTGAGATGTAGTAATAATATCTTTTTCTCCCGTTACTTCTTTAATAATGGCATTAATAAATGTCGATTTACCAACGTTTGTACATCCAACAACATATACATCTTTACCTTCGCGATAATGTTCAATAGCTTCGGCAATTTCTCGAATTCCTTGTCCTTTTTGCGCGCTCATGAGGAACACATCCACTGATTTTAGCCCAAGCTCTTTCGCTTCTCGCTTCATCCAATGAATTAGTTTATTTTTCTTTATAGACTTTGGCAGTAAATCTGCTTTATTTCCCACTAAAAGAACCTTGTTATTGCCAACAAATCGATGCAAACCAGGTAACCAGCTGCCGTTAAAGTCAAATATATCTACAACTTTTACAACCAAACCGTCCGTTTGACCAATTCCATTTAAGATTTTTAAAAAATCATCGTCGGTTAAGGAAACATCTTGTACTTCATTATAATGCTTCAAGCGAAAGCATCGCTGGCAAATAATAGCTTCTTTTTCTAATGCTGATTTTGGAGCGTAGCCAAGTTCATTCGGTCGTTCTGTTTGAATCTCCACTCCGCATCCTACGCACTGTATTTTTTCTTCACTCACGTTTTAATCCTCCCAGTTAATCATACCTTTTCGTTTCATCCAACCTAGAATTCTTCGTTCCATTTTACGGTTAAATTTCGTTACAAATCCATCTGTTTGCGCAACTGGTACAACCAAAACCGTATATACGCCTAGGCGATTTCCTCCTAATACATCCGTTAAAAGCTGGTCGCCAATGACCACAACCTCATCTTTTTGCAGCTCCATATCACGAAGAGCTCTTCTAAATGCTTTACGCATCGGTTTGCGTGCTTTATATACAAATGGAAGTCCAACTGGATCTGAAAACAGCTTGACTCGTTTCTCCACATTATTCGATACAATAGTGATTTTAATTCCACTATCTTTCATTAACTGAAACCACTCAATTAATTCCGGAGTGGCATCAGGGCGATCCCATTCCACCAACGTGTTATCTAAGTCGGTAATAATTCCTTTTATGCCGCGCTCTTTCAAATCGTCTGGCTTAATTTGAAACACGTTTTTCACATGTTCATTTGGTAAAAAAAGTTTCAACACGTATCATGCACCTCGAATATATAGTTACATACTAAAATTAACGCCGTCTATCATTATAACGACTTCTTGTTATTTTCCAACCTAAAATTTTATTCTCTTCAAAAACAGGTCTTTTCTTAGTATAAAGGATATGCCTTGTGAATGCTTTAACTTTATACAGAAAGTTATTGACAAAAGGTAGTAAACCTCCATTTGTTCGTGGGCTTACGATATATTCACTCTTTGCAAACTTAAAATAAAAAATAGTGCAGAAAACGTTTATTACTTATCAAATAGGGTAAGTGGTAAACAAATTCTGTTAAAAGTTTTCGACAAAAAATGATAAGCCCAACTATGTGGATAAGTTTATACACATTATCCTCTGTTATAGTTCAGCAATTAATGGTAATTATAAACAACATACCCACATTTTATCCACCGAAAGCTGTGGATAACAGAACGATTGTTCCTTTATTTGATTCATGTTAGATTATAAATAAGGAATTTATTAGCATTTAAATATAACTTTTTAGGATATTTATTTTAGTAGGAGGTGGCGGCAATCTTATGAGAAAATTATCAGATGAGCTGCTTATTGAATCATACAGCAAAGCAACCGAACTGCAATTAAGCCCTGATTTTATAAAATTAATTGAAGAGGAAATTGAAAGAAGATCATTAAAGATTAGCATACAAATTCCTTCTTAACGAATAAAAGAGCCTTCTTAATAAAAGAAAGCTGCATCTTCATTTATCATCTATCTACTCTTTTATTATATAGGCTCTATTTTTTCAAATGAGCAATTGGTTCTCCATACTTTACATAAGAACCTGAGTGAACGTTAGAATCAAAAGTGATTGAGTTCTTCTCAAATAATAAAATGACAGTCGAACCAAACGTGAAGTAAGCCATTTCTTCCCCTTTTTCGACTACTTCTTTTTTAGAAACCGCTTCAATACTGTTGATAAACATGGCTCCTACTTTTACCATCAGCATGTGACCATTTTCAAATGTTAACTCCGTGAGCTTCCGGAAATTTTTCACCAGCGGTTCTTTCCCGTACTTGATTCCTAATGAATTTACTGGATAAGACTTTTGTCCAACGGTCCACGTATTCCCTATTTGGGCTTTAAGCGGACTGTGAATGCGATGATAGTCTTTGGGACTAAGATAGAGGATAATAAACTGTCCTTCTATATATTTTTCAAGAATGAGATCATTTGAAATCATTTCCTGTATAGAATAAGGTTTGTTTTTTACAATCATTTCTTTTTGAGGCGTAATGACTCCATATGCTTCTATCTTTGCATCTACAGGACTGACAACGCTGTCTTTCTGCTGATCGACCGGACGAGCAGAAGGATCTAAACGGCGAATAAATAGCTCGTGTAAGTTTTGATAATGATGCAGAGGCTTGTCCATTTCTTCTTTATTTACTTTAAAAACTTTTGTATAGGATGGTATAACAAACCGACTCCATTTAGAGAAAGTGAATTTTCGAATGAGCTTCGATGATCCTTTGTGATTCGTAAGCTCAATAAACGTTCGATACAGGTGCTGCAACAATAATTTTACCTCCACATACTGAATAGTTCTTTACTAGACTAAGGTTTGCGTCTACAATGAAATTACCATTATTTTTACCTTTAGTTCATTCCATCCTTTAAAGGAGTGAGGAAATTGTTTTTATTAGACTATCTAGATCATACAATTAAAAAGCTGAGATCCCAAGCGGCAAACTCCTTAACGATTGTTAATTTAAGTTTAGGAAGCTTTGCTATTTTATTTGTCATGAAAAATGAATTGAACTTAAGTTTATTACTAATTTTTTTAGCAGCGTTAGCAGACCGATTCGACGGCATGGTAGCCAGAAAGCTGCAAATTGAATCTGAACTTGGAAAACAACTGGACTCCATGTGCGATATTATATCATTTGGCATCGCTCCAGCTCTACTACTTTATCAAAGTATTTTGTCTCACTTTGGTGCTGCAGGTTCAATTGTTACCATCTGTTACATTGCTTGCGGAGCGCTTCGTCTTGCCCGCTTTAACATCACAGAAAATACTGGGTATTTTACAGGGCTCCCTATTACCGCAGCAGGTTGTTTATTAACTCTTAGCTACCTGGGCGTCCCTTATTTGCCTTCACACTTTTATATGTTTTTGATTATCGTACTCGCTTGCTTGATGATTAGTACTTTCAAGCTAAAAAAAGTATAGAGCTCCATTTACTTTTGCAGAAGAATATTATCGTCTTGCTACTTTTCCTAATTATAGAATAAATCATCTTCTTTAAGAAACAAAGCGAAAATTCCTTAAGAATTCTTAAAAATGAATGGTTCTATTCGGTAGGATATGTCACCTAAAAAAACTCATGCACACGCATGAGTTTTTTTTAATACCAGCAGCTAAAAAACCAATAGAAGCTTCCGAAAATTAATAACAGGACAAATAGAACAATCAACAATCCAAGTCCCCAGCCGAAGCCTCCTCCACATGGGTAAGCTGGATAATTAGGATAACAGCAGCTTCCGTAACCGTACATACTCTCCCTCCTTACACTATGAACTACTACTAGCGTATGTACATACTTTTTCCCTGTATAGGCTGGTAACTATCTCTAAAGAAAAATCTGTGGACTTTTTCAAACTCTCTTGTCCCCGGGGGGAATTTTAAACGTACAGGCAAAGACATCCTTCTTTTTACATATAGTGTAATGTTAGTCTCTCACAAGTTGATATCCCCTTATGGAGGTGAAGAGATGTCTGCATTATTTACCGCACTAGGCTATTTCTTTAAAGAATTGGTTTTCCTTGTTTCCTACGTAAAAAACAATGCGTTTCCTCAACCCTTGTCTGCTGCTGAAGAAAAGAGATATTTATCTTTAATGGAACAAGGAGATCAAGAAGCGCGAAATCTTCTCATTGAACACAATCTCCGACTCGTTGCGCATATTGTTAAAAAGTTTGAAAATACGGGAGAGGATGCGGAAGATTTAATTTCAATTGGGACAATCGGTTTAATTAAAGCAATCGAAAGTTATTCTCAAGGAAAAGGCACAAAATTAGCTACTTATGCCGCGCGCTGTATTGAAAATGAAATATTGATGCACCTGCGAGCGCTCAAAAAAACAAAAAAAGATGTGTCGCTGCATGATCCAATTGGCCAGGATAAAGAAGGAAATGAAATCAGTTTGATTGATGTATTAAAATCAGAATCAGACGATGTAATTGATATGATTCAACTAAATATGGAATTAGAAAAAATAAAAGAATACATCGATATCCTCGATGATCGAGAAAAGGAAGTAATTGTTGGCCGCTTCGGTTTGGATCTGCAGGATGAAAAAACCCAGCGAGAAATTGCAAAAGAATTAAATATTTCAAGAAGTTATGTTTCGCGAATTGAAAAGCGAGCGCTGATGAAAATGTTTCACGAATTTTATAGAGCCGAAAAAGAAGAAAAAAAGAGACGAAGAAGAGAATTATCCTTCTTCCGCTCTTTTTTTAAAATAATTTCCAAATGATAATCCGCAGCAAACACATCATTACTCCCCCTACTAGTCATTTAGGTGGAATCTTTCTCCACAAGCAGCCATACAACGATATATCCTTTTTGATTAATCATCATTCATCCACTCCTTTCCACTGTTCAAATTAGAAATGACGATAAAATTCATACTTGCGGTCTTTTATTTCTTCTTCTAATTGTCTTACATACTGTTCATGCTTAATTTCTTCCTCTGAGTATTGACGGGACTTTATGGTAATAGTTAAAAAGAAAATATTCAGTGTCATTACAATCACCTCCTTATAAAAAAAACCACAGTTATGCATAAGCATCCTGTGGCTGAAAAAAAATAAAAACCACAGGGCTACTATTCGCACCTGTGGTGAATTGACGTGTTTTAACGATCAAGGTAAGAAAGTTACTTGATACAGGAACACGGCCGAATAGTATACGTATATAGACGATTTTTGAACATAGTCCAAACTGAATGATCCATACCTGATAAACGTCTTAACATATGACTCGACCTCCTTTTAATAAAGTATTTTCCTTACAATGGTAATTATATCCACGAACTTATAAAAAGTAAACTGTTTTTTTGAAAAATAGGGAATTTTTTTATTTTTTTAACCCTCATAAAAAAAAGACGATGAATAATCGCCTTTTTGTATCTATTATTCTTTTTCTTTCATTAATTCTTTTTTTAGTTTTTTAGTTTGATAACTAAAATAAAAAGCAAGGGTGGTAAAAAGAATAACGATCGCTTCCATTATTCCAAGCTGCATATCACTTTTTTCACCTTGGCCAATCATAACACCAATATACAAGAATGTACTTACGGCTAGAAGGACGTAAATAAAGCGGCTGTAATCTTCAATTTTTGCTTTGATGTGTTGAGCTTTCATACAATCACCTTCTCAGTAGAATGTTATATCTCTACTCTATCATAGATCTATAGGTCTATAAAAATCCTATTTTTACCACCTTTATTTCAATGCTCTTTCTAAGTCTTCAATTAAATCTTCTACATCTTCAAGACCTACAGAAATACGAATTAATCCATCTGTAATTCCTAGCTCTTTACGTCGGTCGCTCGGTATAGAAGCATGGGTCATTTTGGAAGGAATGGAAATAAGACTTTCGATGGCTCCTAAACTTTCTGCTAATGTAAAATACTTCACTTTGCTCAGCACTCGTTCCGCTTTCTCTTCGCTTCCCACATCAAATGAAACCATTCCGCCAAAACCTCTTGCTTGCTTTTTAGCAATGAGGTGGTTCGGGTGGTTTTTTAACCCTGGATAATATACTTTTGCCACAGCAGGATGAGCAAGTAAAAATTCTACTATTTTCCCAGTGTTGAATTCATGTTCTTCCATTCGTATTCCTAATGTTTTAATCCCCCTCATTAAAAGCCAAGAATCCTGAGGTCCTAAAATGCCTCCAGTCGCATTTTGAATAAAATGAAGGTCTTCAGCTAATTTAGGCGAATTCACAACTGCTATCCCTGCTACAACGTCACTGTGGCCCCCTAAATACTTAGTTGCACTGTGCAGAACAATATCCGCTCCTTTTTCGATAGGATTTTGCCAATACGGCGTACTGAATGTGTTATCAACGATGGTAAGTAAATGGTGTTGTTTAGCTACTGAAGAAGCATGCTGCAAGTCAGTAATTTTTAGAAGAGGATTCGTTGGAGTTTCAATAAAAATGGCTTTTGTGTTAAGACGAATTTCTTTCTCGATGTTTTGGATATCGCTTGTATCAATAAAAGTAGCCTCAATGCCGATACGGCTTAGCACTTTTGTGATCACTCGATACGTTCCTCCGTATACGTCATCTGTAATTAACACATGATCTCCGCTGTTAAACAGCATGAACACTGCAGTAGTAGCGGCCATACCAGATCCAAACGCAAACCCAGCATATCCTCCTTCAATTTCTTTGATAAGTTCTTCTAGGGCGTGCCGTGTAGGGTTACCGGTTCTCGAATACTCATATCCCGTATGTTTTCCTGCTCCCTCTTGTTTATAAGTACTCACTTGATAAATAGGAACAGAGACAGCACCCGTCTGCTCATCGCCAACAATTCCACCATGAATCAACTGTGTTTTACGTTTCATCTTATCTTCCTCCACTGTAAATATTTTTACTTAAGTACCGTTCACTGCTATCAGGAAAAATCGTGACGATATGAGCCCCTTTTTCTGCATTTTTTGCTTCGATCAGGGCTGCTTCGAAAGCTGCTCCTGAAGAACTCCCTACTAGTAACCCTTCTTTTAAAGCCAGCTCTTTCACTCTTTGAAAAGCATAAACATCTTTAACAGTATGAATAGCATTAAAATAAGACCGCTCCATATAATCAGGGATGAACTCCATTCCGATTCCTTCAGTTAAGTGAGGGCCGGATTTCCCACCGTTTAAAATTGAACCTTCTGGCTCAACAATGACTGTTTTTAGAGAAGGATTTTTTTCTTTCAAAAATTGCGCTGTACCCATAAATGTTCCCCCTGTACCTGCTCCAGCTACAAACACGTCGATTTTTCCATCAAGCTGTTCATATATTTCTGGCCCTAAGGTTTTGTAATAAGTCATAGGATTAGCCGGATTAGCAAACTGCTGAGGACAATAAGAACCAGGTATTTCACGCAGCAGCTCTTGAGCTTTGTTTATAGCACCTTTCATACCAGCCTCAGTAGGCGTTTGAACCACCGTTGCCCCTAAAGCCTTCATGAGCTGCTGTTTTTCAATACTGAATTTTTCTGGAACACATAGTATGACGTTTATTTCGTACTGAAGAGCAGCTAAAGCCAGCCCGATCCCCGTATTCCCAGCAGTAGGCTCAACCAGCGTTCCGCCTCGCTTCAGTCTTCCAGAGCCAAGAGCTTCTTGCAGCAGTTCTTTTCCTAAACGATCTTTTACACTTCCTCCTGGATTAACATATTCCAGCTTGGCAAATATCCTGATTTCCCTAGGTAAATCAAATTGTGTAATCTCAATCATAGGTGTGTTTCCAATCAATTCATGAACGTTTTTGACTACCTTCATAATCTTGAACACCTCGCTATCGAAATAATATAACTTAACCTATAAATAAAGTAGGAATTAAGATAAAAATATAGTCTACACCCCATGTTATGACAAACGATGCAGAGTGTAGACGAAAACAAACTCTATATTTTATGAACAGCTTATTTTAATTTTGTAATAAAATTCAATACTAATTTCGTTGAATTAACAGCTGCTTTTTCTAAAAATTGCTCAAAAGAAACATTTGATTCTTTGCCGGCGATGTCAGAAAGAGCACGAAGAATAACAAACGGTACGCCAAATTGATAGCATACTTGAGCAACAGCCGCTGCTTCCATTTCAGCTGCATAAAGGTCTGGAAACTTAGAGCGAACAAACTCTACGCGCACAGGATCGTTCATGAACGAATCTCCTGTAGCAATTAATCCTTTTACAATTTTCATATCCGTTACTTCAAGAGCGCTTTCTTCAGCAAGGCGAACTAGTTTTTCATCTGCTTTAAAAGCTGCAGGCAAGTTTGGCACTTGACCGTATTCATAGTTGAATACCGTTACATCTACATCATGATGACGAACTTCTGTTGAAATAACCGCGTCCCCTACGTTTAACTCTGGATGGAAACCGCCTGCTGATCCTGTGTTAATAACGTAATCAGGTTTGAACTTCTCTAGTAAGATGGCTGTAGATAACGCCGCATTTACTTTTCCAATACCTGATTTTAATAATACAACCTCCACGCCGCTGATTGTTCCTGTTGAGTATTCACATCCTGCGATTACTGTTTCTTGACGATTCTCAATTTTATCGCGTAAAATCGTCACTTCTTCTTCCATTGCTCCAATGATTGCTACTTTCATTTTAAAACCTCTTTCTACTATTGTTTCGTTGCCTCCAATACCCACACAAAGTGATTAAATTGTGTAAAGGTTATGTGAAAACCATTGCTTTCAAAGATTTGCTTTAAGACAGGGATCGTTGTATAGTATTCCCTCTCTAGATCTTCTGCTAGTTGCGTATACCCTTTTTGTTTTGCCTGAACAATGGTATCAGCAAATGAATCCGCTGTTTCAAACATTGTATCGGCAAACACTATTTTACCACCGGTTTGAAGTAACTTTCCATAGTTTATCACAGCTTCTTCTTTTTCTTTATCTGTTAAATGATGAAATGCATACGTACTAACTAAGCTCTCTGCTGGAAACAACGATGTATCAAACTGTAAAAAGTCTCCCGGTGTGACTAAAACATCTGCTCCTAATTTCTGGTGTGCCAATTGTCTCATTGGAACTGACGGCTCAATTCCTACTACCGTAAGTTCTTTTTCTAAAAGTTTTTTTGTTAAGTTTCCAGTGCCTGTTCCAAATTCTATCACATGCCCTATTGAACGGTCTGCTACATATTCTAAGATTTCATTATAATTGCGAAACACTTCTCTATACTGTTCATCTTTCCCGCTTACCGATGCATCATACTCATTCGCCCACTTTTCAAAGATATCTAAAAACTCTAGCCCCATAAAAAACGCCTCCTCATAACTAATAATTCTTATGGATATAGTATGTTTTTAGTCATCGTTTGTTCTTCATTTACAAATATTTTAAGCTTTTAACTTTCTATTTGCTATACTATAGTAATGAGGTAAGGAGGCCGTAAGATGAATTTTGAATTTGAAATGATTGAAGATAAAATAGAATTTTTTGAAGCGCCTGATGTTAAAATGCTTGAAAAACAAATTGCTGAAAAAATTGATCAAAATAAGGCGATTTTACTTGAGGTACATAGCGTATCTCATCAAATGTCTGTGGACTATGAACAAGGTAAAAAACTGTACTCTGCAGTTGTTCATTTCAAAATAAAAAAGCAGCGCTAGCGCGCTGCTTTTTTTATTGAAGCTTATCCACTACTGCGGGCTTCCAGCCTTCTCCATCTACCCATTCAATTTGAACGCGGTATTTTGTTGATGAGTTGCCTTTAGGACTAACCGTAGCTACAGCTTTACCTACGCCACCGTTATTACCTAGACGCCATACGGTCATATTGCTTGGGCTAATGCCTGACCCTTCGCCTACAGCTTTTAGCATTTCGTTCCAATCCGTTGATCCTTTTTTATATGTTGCTGCAGGAGCATCTTGTGATGTACCTACTGAATCCCATGAAGGATCTACCTTGCGTTCTGCCACGCCAGGCTCTGGATTTTTCTCTACTTCAGCCTGTGAATCTGAGTCGTTTGATTCTTCATCTGTTGCTTGATCATCTTCAGAGCTTTGGTCATCTTCAGAGCTTTGATCGTCCGTTGCTTGATCCTCTGTTGCTTGATCATCTTTCGAAGAATCATCGTCTTTTTTAGCCGTCTTGTCCGTTTTTTGGTCATTTGTTTGCGGATTGTTTTGAGTTGTTTCCGCTTGGTTATCCGATTTATCCTTGTTTCCAAGAATCATCGTACCACCGACAAATACAATTAAAACCGCTACGACAGCAATTAACAGATTATATAATCGGTTTACTTTTTTTTCTTTGTTTTCGTGTCTTGAAGAACGATTGTTATTCATTGCTACAATTTCCTCCAACTTTTATAATGCTTTATTCTAACATGTGTTTTCTTATACATGAAGCATCAAAATTTATTTGAAGTATATTTGTAATATTTTTTACAAATTCTTCTTGTTTTAACGTGTATTTAAGTCATACATCCCTTTAACAATATCATAAAATACGCTGTTTGTGGGAGATATCGCACTTTTTGTATTTAAATCCACTACTACCATTGCGTATTTTGGATCATCTGCCGGAAAGTAACCCGCAAACCATTTATTGACGATATCGGCCTTCACATTGATTTCAGCAGTTCCTGACTTTCCTGCCACTTCATAAGGAAGCGTTTGAAATCTTCTTCCTGTTCCTTTTTCGCTCTGTACGACGCCTTTTAAAAGCTGCTGCATAGAAGCAGCTGTGGCTTCATTAATCGTATCTCCTTTTAGCTCATGCTCTTTAAACGTATACAGTGACGTATTATTTTTATAGTCCAGCGCATCTACCGCTTTTACCTGCTTCTTTTCTCCTCCCCGTGCAATTGTCGCCATCATATTTGCTACTGCAAGCGGAGTCACTTTTACGTCAAGCTGTCCAATTGCTGTTTGCGCTACAGCATTTGGTACTTTTTTTTCTCTATCATTTGTCCAAACTCTTCCCGATTTTTCTCCTAAAAACTGCTTAAAATGTTCAAAGTGAAACACATCACCCGTCCATCCTACAGGCTGAAGAAGCCCTAACTTATCAGCATATTGTTCAATGATATCCGGATTAGATATTATCATTTCTTTTGCTAGCTGGGCAAACGTTGCATTACAACTTTGCGCAAAGCTTTCTTCAAACGTCAGCTGCCCTTTTTGATGATCTTCTTCTACATTATTGCCATAAATACTTTTATCGCAGTTATAGGTAAAAGAAGGCTGAATTTTATTTTGTTCAAGCGCTGCAGCTGCTGTTACGGTTTTAAATATAGATCCAGGAGTTTGCGGCGTCAGCAAACGATTTTCTACGCTGTCTGAACCGTTTTGCTTTTTAAATGGATCTTTCTTATTAATTGAAGGCCTGCTGGCCATCGCAATTACTTTATTGTTTTTTATATCAATTAAGACGGCTCCTCCGTCTTTTAACTTATAATGATTCAATGTATTCTCCACTAGCTCCTGAGCAGACAAATCAAGCGTCGTACGCACACTGACTGGATAATAAGGGTTAGCTGTGCCCGTATATTTTACATCGATGCCAAACATAGGCCCACCTAGTCGATCAACATGATAAAGGAGCTTAGACTCTTGTTCAGGCAGCAAAAACTCGTCAAAAGCCCTCTGCATCCCTGAGATACCTACAGGTGTAGTTGATTTAATAGCTCCATTTTTCAATTTATCACTGTACTTCTCTTCAATTATTTGTTTGCTTTGTGCTTCTAGTCCGATTAAATGTTCAGCAAGAGGAACTGGACGCTCATCTTTTAGAGGAATTCCAAACACGCCAGGTACCTTTAATGCATTTATTTTTTCGACTTGTGCATGGGATAATTCTTTTGTAATAACAACCGGTGTTTTAGCATTCGCTAGTCTGTTCGTTAATTCCTGTGGTTGCATTCCCACAATTTCGCTTACTTGCTGAACGGGCCACTTCATTTTTTCTAAAAACGGAAATAGGACTAAGCGATTATGCGTGATAGATGTTAAAGACTGTCCATTTTTATCTTCGAATTTCCCTCGCCCGTCGTCTACCACCATTTCCTGCGTACGCTGTTTTACGCTTCCTTCAATTAAGTTAATATTTTTATCAGTAAAAGATTCCGTGCTGACAAGCTGGAGTTGAACAAGCCGTGCTCCCAGTCCACTAATTAATAATAAAATAAAAATAAGAGTAATATAAATTCGCTTGTGAATTATTTTCATGACTACACCTCACTCTTTACAAGTGTCGACGTTGCCATTACTTTTAAAACCATTATCTTAAGAAATATTCATTCTTTTTTTCATTCCATAAAAAAACTTGCTGATTCAGCAAGTTTTTATTATTCATTTTCCGTTAAAAATTGTTGAGTTGTTCGTAGCTTTCCTATTTTCGGAAAGATGTAAGAAAGAGTGGCCTCATGCTCTTCTTTTGTAAATGTCGCCATGGCATCCGTGATAAAAATTTGGTTATATCCATACTGAAATGCTTCACGAGCTGTGCTTTCCACACCAATGTTTGTTGCAATTCCGCAAAGGACAATTGTATCAATTCCTCTTCGGCGAAGCTGAAGGTCTAAATCTGTCCCAAAAAAGGCTCCCCACTGACGTTTTGTCACAATGTAATCAGTCTCTTGAACATTAAGTCTTGGATCGAATTCTGCCCAGTCTGCAGGTCTTTCTTGAGGAGCAGATGGCTTTTGATCCGTTTCTGGCGTCAACGCATCTTTTCCATCTTGAAAATCTACTCGTACAAAGCTAATAAATCCATTTTGTTCGCGGAAACGATTCACAAGCTGAACAGATTTTTCTACAATTTCGTCTCCTCCAATTGGCACAATCCCTTTTTGTAAATCAATTAAAACAAGCGCTGTTTTAGTAAAATCGATATCTTTCATCTTCATCTTTCCTTTCCTACATATCTTTTCTATTCTCTCCGTTTTTTTAAATCATATAAAAAAAGCTGACGCGTGTCAGCTTTTTTACTTACGAGCATTCAGTAGAACGCTTCCAACCATATGTTTTACTTAACAGATACAATTTTCACTGACATATCTCCACCAGGAGTTTGAACAGTTACTTGATCTCCAATTTGTTTGCCCATTAGACTTTTAGCAATTGGCGAATCATTTGAAATTTTCCCTTCAAATGGATCTGCTTCTGCACTACCTACAATTGTATACGTTTCTTCGTCACCATCTGGCAACTCTACAAATGTTACAGATTTACCTAATGATACGATAGAAGAATTTTCTACATCTTCTTCAATAATTTTCGCATTGCGAATCATATTCTCAAGCGTTGTAATACGTCCTTCCACGAAAGCCTGCTCGTCTTTTGCAGAATCGTACTCAGAGTTCTCCGATAAATCTCCAAAACTGCGGGCGATCTTGATACGCTCTACAACTTCTTTACGTTTTACTGTTTTTAAATATTCTAGCTCTTGCTCTAGCTTTAGCTTTCCTTCTTCTGTCATTGGAAATACTTTTTCTTGTGCCATAATCCCTTCACTCCTTCTTGAACTCAAAATCTCTAGTGTATACAGTCGATTTCTGTATGTACAAAAAATTTTCCACTCTGTGGAAAAATCAGTTAATAGAGAAATGACAGCTTCAAAATAGAAGCTGCTCGTTTCTCTATTCTTTATAATGTTTGTGTTTAGTTAGCAGAATATGTCTGCATTGTCTTCAAAAAAATTCCTGCATCTATGCTATGTTATTATAAAATGGCATTTTGTTCAAGAATTGTTTGAATTTTAGTGACCATCAAGTCAATCGCTACGTGGTTTTGACCGCCTTCAGGAATGATAATATCTGCATAGCGTTTTGTTGGTTCAACAAACTGATTATGCATCGGGCGAACGACAGATACGTATTGATCAACAACTGACTCAAGCGTACGCTCTCGTTCTTTAATATCACGAAGCATACGACGAATGATACGAAGATCCGCATCTGTATCTACGTATAGCTTGATATCCATTAAATTACGCAAGCGCTGATCTTCTAGTACAAGAATACCTTCTAAGATAATAACATCTTTTGGTTCTTCTTTAATTACCTTCTCAGAGCGCGTATGAATTGCGTAATCATATACCGGTTTGTCAATGCTCTCATAATTTAATAAGTTTTGCAAGTGTTCAATCAGCAAATCATTATCAAATGCTAGAGGATGATCGTAATTTGTTTGCAAACGCTGTTCAAACGGTACATCGCTTTGATCTTTATAATAATAGTCTTGCTCAAGAAGCATAATAGAATGCCCTTTAAAATACTCATAAATAGCTTTGGTTACAGTTGTTTTACCAGAACCGGATCCACCAGCGATACCGATTACAACGGGCTTTTTCCCCATTTTATATTTAAATCCCCTTTCGCATCATGTTATATGAAAATAGAGGTTGGTCCACTTTAAATTTCACAATTTGCAGCGGATGACGCGCAGCATCTAGTTCATTGCCATCTTCGTCCCAAATTTTATCTATTTTTTGCGTAAAGTTTTTAATTTCCGGACCAAAAAATTCCACTTCTTCTCCCGGTTTAAAATAGTTACGCTGTTGCAATGTCACGATGCTTGTTTCTTCATCATAATTCAATACTAAACCAGCAAAATCAAATTTTGTTTTCTTGCCGTGTACGCCAAACATTTGTTCATCCACTCCAGGAACCCCTTCAAAAAAGGCGGGAGCCGTATCGCGGTTCGCACATTTGTCTAGCTCATCAAGCCATTCTTTTTGAATCACAAAATTCTCAGGATCTGCACAGTATGCGTCAATCACTTTGCGATATACGCTCACCACTGTTGCAATATAGTGGATCGATTTCATACGTCCTTCAATTTTCAAGCTATCAATACCCAGCTCAATCATTTGAGGGATAGATTGAATTAAATTTAAATCTTTTGGACTCATTGCAAACGGATCGTCTTGCTCATCAAATAAAGGCGTTTCCGTTTTACCGTCTTCTACTTTAAATAAATCATAGTCCCAACGGCATGATTGACAGCAGCCTCCACGGTTTGAATCACGCGCTGTCATGTGGTTACTTAGCACGCAGCGGCCTGAATAAGCAATACACATCGCTCCGTGAATAAAAGCTTCAATTTCAATATCCACTTTTTCTTTCATTTCGCGCATTTCTTCAGCACCCGTTTCACGAGCAAGTACAACACGTTCTAATCCTTCTTCTTTCCAGAATTGAACGGCTTTCCAGTTTGAAAGTGATTGCTGCGTACTTAAGTGTACTTCAAGCTTAGGTGCAACGCGTCGACAGGTTTCGATAATTAACGGATCAGCTACGATGATTCCAGAAACGCCAGCGCGCTCTAATCCCATTAAATAATCTTCAAGTCCGTCCATATTTTCATTGTGAGCAAAAATGTTTGTTGTAACATAAATACGTGCGCCGTATTTGTTTGCAAACTGAACACCTTCTGCCATTTCTTCAAATGTAAAGTTATCTGCATTTGAACGAAGGCCAAACTCTTTTCCTCCGATAAACACAGCATCTGCTCCATAGTGTACGGCAACTTTTAATTTTTCAAGGTTACCGGCTGGAGCTAACAACTCAGGCTTTTTAGTAATAACTCGTTTACCTTCTACTACAGTATCGATTTGAACAGCCATCGTTTGTACCTCCTTTGTTTATCTTTCTTTGCATGCTTTTTAATATACCGTTTCTTTAAAGAAAAACCCTGTGTCTAACGGGCGGTTAATTGGCTGCAAGCTTTCAATTTCTTCTAACAAATCGTCTTTAACGTTTTCGTATTCTTCACGGTCATCTACACATAAATCAATCGCTTGACGATATTTTTTTGTTACTTCTAAAATATATTGCGGTGACTTTAATACGCCGTCAATTTTAAATACATCTACTTCAGCGTCAATCATTTCGGAAAGCTCATCGATAATGCACATATCATTTGGACTCATAATATGCGTTCCATTTTCATCTTCGAAAATTGGATACTTATTGTTTCGCTCATTATCAAGTAAAAACATATCTTTTTCTACTTTACGATTTTCAATTTCCATGACTTTTCCTTGATACTCAAAGTAGTTGCCAAGAAGTGAACGTTTCGATTGGAACATACACGTCATGCCATGCACCTGAACTTCAATTTCTACTTCGGCTTTTTCTTTGATATCAATGATGCTATCCATGCTTAACTCACGAGCAAGAACTGCACGCTTAGCTCCTTTGCGGCCCCAGTAGTTACATGAATACCAGTTTGTTCCCGTTGTTTCGGTACTCCAGTGCATTTTCATTTCTGGAGCCGTTTCACGCACTGCCATTAATACAGCAGGATCTCCAAATACAATCGCATCTACGCTTGCTTCTTTTAAGAATAAAATATATTCATTTAATTCGGCGATCTTATCATTGTGAAATAATCCGTTCATCGCTACGTAGACTTTTCCATTATGCTGATGAGCAATATTTACAGCTTCTACGATATCTTCACGTTTGAATTCACCTGCTAAACGCAAACCGTAGCGCTGTTCACCAACCATAATAGCTGTTGCTCCAGCTTGTAGTAATGATTCGATTTCCGAAACTGCAGTTGGTGTCACTAATAGTTCTGGTTTTTTCATTCTTGGTCACCTCTTTTAATACTAATCGCGATTCCGTCTCCAATAGGGAGAATAGTTGTATAATAATCGGGATGATTCATCAGCCACGTATTGTATGCCTGAATTTTTTTAATTAAGCTGCGGCGTCGACGTGTTTCTACTTCCGCCAAATCGGTCGCTACGTGACCTTTAAATAGTACGTTATCCGAAATAATCATTCCTTTAGAAGATAGCATCGGCTCATAATGTTCAAAAAAACGCTGATACTGACCTTTAGCTGCATCGATAAAGACTGCATCATAAGGACCATGACGTTCAATTTCATCTCTAAGCTCTAGTGCATCTCCAAACAACGACACAATTTTATCTTGTTTTCCCGCCCGTTCAATAAACTCTTGCGCTTTTTGGTAACGCTCTTCATTTCGTTCCACCGTAACCACTCGTGCCTCTGGAAGCGCATGGGTCATTCGAATAGACGAATATGCAATCGCTGTTCCAATTTCTAATATATGTTTTGGCTGATGAAGACGAAGAATTTGCAATAGCGTTTCAACACCAATCAATTCCATAATCGGAACGTGATGTTCTTCTGCATAAGCTTCCATTTCTTCAATAAGCTCCTGGCGCTTAGGAATAAGCTTTTCCACATACTGCTCTACGTTTTGTAAAAGCAAAACACTTCCTCCGTTCTCAGAAGTACATTTTACATTATGTTTTCATAACGTTTCATTACTGCAAAATAGTAAGACAACTAGTCTATTATAAGTTTTTTTCGTTTTTACGTAAACCCGATATATTTTAACATAAAAGATGGGGAATGCGAAGTATCGCGATTCCCCAATTTTAAATTTCTAATTATTTTTCGGTATTTTGCTTTTCTTTACCTGTAATATGCTTGGCTTTTTCTTTGTTATGTTCTTCTAACGTTTTGGTAAAAATAACTTTTCCTTCAGGTGTAGCCAAGAAGTATAAATAATCTGTATTGGCTGGATGCAACGCAGCTTTGATTGACATCAGCCCAGAGCTGGCAATTGGTCCTGGAGGCAACCCTTTTACTTTATACGTATTGTAAGGAGAATCCACTTCTAAATGCTTATAGAACACCCGGTCTCTATGCTCTCCTAAGGCATATAATACGGTTGGATCCGTTTGAAGAGGCATGTTTTTTTCAAGGCGATTATAAAAGACGCTGGCAATTTTTTCTCGGTCGACTTTCGCAGTCGCTTCCTCTTCAATGAGAGAAGACATTGTTAACAGTTTATGCGCACTGAATTTTTTCTTTTCCATTTGCCCACTGTACTGACCTAATACATTATTTGTTTTCCCTACCATTTTATCCAATATTTCATCTAACGACACATTTTTATCATAAAAATCATACGTAACGGGATATAAATAACCTTCTAGCGGATGTTTAATATCTTTTTGCATCACTTCATCCGTTACTAAATCTGGATACTTTTCTTTCATTTTATTAATGAAAGCCTTATCATCTAGCTTTTTCATGACTTCGTCTTTTGTAAACTTTGTATTTTTAGCAATGATATCAGCAATTTCGACAAGCTGGCGCCCTTCTGGAATGGTGACACGAATATCAGGTTGTTTTGAAACCTCGCCTTTTTCCATTTTTTCAACCATTTCCCCTAAGCTCATGGAAGGAGAAAATAAATACGTTCCAGCTTGAAATCCAGATACATGGGTTAATTTTACGTAATAGCGAAATGCACTTTTACTTTTAATTAAATCTTCTTTTTTCAATACCGTACCAATCGATTGAACGGAAGAACCTTGTGGAATGGTCACATTTACTTTTTTATTGCTGTTTCGATCCACGGGCGTTAAGCGGGATTGAGCATAGAAAAATGCACCGCCAACAAGTAAAAGAAGTACGATAATTGTAATAAAAATAACTCGTTTTTTTCTTGAACGATTAGGTGGTAAAAATGTTTGTTGCGACAAGCAGCTTCCTGGTTAAATCTACTTCTGTAAAAGAAGATACAACCAGTTTCACCTCTTTTCTTCTTGATTTTTTGTAAGTATGAACAGAGAGGAGACATGAGATTGCGATTCATTCGTATCTCCTATAGGTGTGAGATGGTATCGCTTCCTTAAACTATCGCCTCTCCTAAAATTTTTCCATGATTTATGTTATTGTCTGCCCAAAGTCTAGTTTCATCCGTTCAAACAATGAATTCTTTTATGAAAATGCACTCTCACACGCAGGAATTATTATACTACAATTTATCTCATTTTTCGTCATTATCATACAATCTCCCCTAAGAATGCAAGGAAAAACCTTTTTTTATCTAAAAAGAACAGCCACTATGTAAAAAAAAGCTGATAACAATTGTCATCAGCTTTTTCACTATAATTATTCGCCTTCTTCGTCAAGGAATGTGTTAACCATTTCCTCAACCATGTCCCACTCTTCTTCTGTTTCAATCGGTTGAAGCTCACCGTCTTGACCGTCTTCACTTGGTGTGAAAGCAGATGCATGAATTTCAATTTCTTCTTCATCATCTTGGTCTGCTCCGATTGGATAGTAAATTACATATGATTTGTTATATTGATCAGAATCAAATGTGAATAAAATTTCGCATAGCTGCTCATTTCCATTCTCATCGACGATTGTAATTTTATTTTCTTCTACGCTCATGTTTGCACCTCATTTTATATTGTAAGCTCTTAGCTTAACTTTTTCTTCAGCGAAAAGCAAGCTGTTCAGTTATTTCACTTCCCTTTTACGTACAAAAGAATATGCAAAAGGGAAAGTCATAACTTGTCAGCTTAAGCAAAGCCTGCTGCTTTTCTTATTGCTTGCTGTCTAAGTATCCTTGAAGAATCATAACAGCTGCCATTTTATCAATTACTTTTTTGCGTTTCTTGCGGCTTACATCGGCAGACAGCAGTACTCGCTCTGCTGCCATCGTCGACAAGCGCTCGTCCCACATCATCGTTTCAATGTTAAGTTTTTCTTTGACGTTGTCAGCAAACTCGATGCACGCTTCGCCTCGAGGGCCAATCGTACCATTCATATTTTTAGGAAGACCCACTACGACTTTCTCTACGGAATATTCATCAATTAACTGCTGTAAACGAGGATATGATTGTTCCATCTGCTCATCTGCAATTTTAATTGTTTCAATTCCTTGCGCTGTCCATCCCATTTCATCACTAACTGCCACACCAATTGTTTTGGTTCCTACATCTAATCCTAATACGCGCATTTATGAATCCTTTCGATGCTGTTGTAAATAAGATTTAACAAGTTCTTCAATGAGCTCGTCTCGCTCTAACTGGCGAATTGTGTTTCTCGCATCGTTATGACGAGGAATGTAAGCAGGGTCTCCTGATAACAAATACCCAACGATTTGGTTGATCGGGTTGTAGCCTTTTTCTTGCAGTGCGTCATAAACCGTAAACAATACTTCATGTACGTTTGTTTCAGCTGGCTCATCTTGAAAATTAAATTGCATGGTTTTATCAAATGAACTCACGGTCCCACCTCACTCTCTTAATTTGTGAACACATTGTGCACTATGCTAAGTCTTATTTATATTGTACACCAAGAAAGAGGAGAATTAAACGGATTTAACCCATTCTTCTACAGTGCCAAGTGCTTTTTCAATTTGGCTAGCGTCTTTTCCTCCAGCTTGCGCCATGTCAGGACGTCCGCCTCCGCCTCCGCCGCAAATCGTCGCTACTTCTTTAACAAGTTTGCCAGCATGATGGCCTTTAGCAATTAAATCTTTTGTTACACCTGCAATAATATTTACCTTTTCACCTTGTGGAGAAGCTAATACAATCACAGCAGATTCTAATTTTTGTTTTAAATCGTCAACCATCGCACGAAGGTTATTCATATCCGTTGCATTCACTTTCGCTGCTAGTACATTCACACCATTAATGTTTTGCACGCGGTCAACAAGATTGCCAGCTTCAATATTGCCAAGCTTTGTAGATAGCGAATCATTTTCACGCTGAAGATTACGAATTTCTTCTAGCAATCCTTCAACGCGCCCTACTAAATCGCGCGGGTTGGATTTTACTTTTGCCGCAGCTTCTTTTAGTAAGCCTACTTGATCATTCATTAACTGATAGGCAGCTTTTCCAGTTACAGCTTCAATACGTCGAGTACCTGCACCGATTCCGGACTCTGACACAATTTTAAATAAACCGATAACAGATGTATTTGGCACGTGACATCCACCACATAATTCTAAGCTGTAGTCGCCTACTTGTACTACGCGCACGATATCTCCGTATTTCTCACCAAATAGCGCCATTGCACCCATCGCTTTTGCTTCGTCAATTGCTTTGTTTTCAATTTGTACAGAGATGCTGTCCCAAATCTTTTCATTAACGATTTGTTCAATTTTCTCAAGCTCTTCTTGTGTCACTTGACCAAAGTGAGAGAAGTCAAAGCGCAAGCGATCCGCTGTTACTAAAGAACCCGCTTGATTAACATGCGTTCCTAACGTATCTTTTAGTGCTTGATGCAATAAATGCGTTGCCGTATGGTTTTTCACAATCGCACTGCGGTTTTCTTCATCAAGTGTCGCCTTGTATGTTTCACCTTTTACAAGCTCTCCGTTTGTTACAGATACCGTTTGGACATTTTGGCCGTTTGGCGCTTTTTGAACGTCTTTTACTTCCGCTGTTCCTGCAGCGCTTTGGATTGTACCTTGGTCCGCAATTTGACCGCCGCTTTCTGCGTAGAATGGCGTGTGGCTTAAGATAACTTGCGCTTCTGTTCCAGCTTCAGCGCGGTCAACAAGCTCTCCGTCTACAATAATTGCTTCAACAACTGTTTCTACTTCATTTTTATCATAGCCAACAAACTCACTTGCAACGGTTACTTCACCAAGTACGCCGCCTTGAACTTGCATAGAACTAGAATCTTGACGAGCAGCACGCGCACGCTCACGCTGTGCTTCCATTTCACGTTCAAAACCTGCATGATCAATTTTCATGTTCTCATCTTCTGCATATTCTTCCGTTAATTCAACAGGGAAGCCATACGTATCATATAAACGGAACACATCTTCGCCTTGTACCGTATCACTGTTTTGCGCTTTTTCTTTTTTAATAACCGTTGCCAAAATAGCTAGTCCGTCATTTAACGTTTCGTGAAAACGCTCTTCTTCATTTTTTACAACGCGCTGGATAAAATCCGTTTTTTCCTTTACTTCCGGATAGAAATCAACCATGATTTCACCTACTACCGGCACCAGCTCGTACATGAACGGACGATTAATGTTTAACTTTTTAGCATAGCGAACTGCTCGGCGTAATAAACGACGCAGCACATACCCGCGGCCTTCATTTGAAGGAAGCGCACCATCACCTACAGCAAATGTTACCGTACGAATATGGTCAGCAATGACTTTAAATGCCGTATCTTGCTCATCATTTGTACGATATTTAGCGCCTGAAATGTTTTCTGTTGCTTCAATAATTGGCATAAACAAATCTGTATCAAAGTTTGTTTGCACATCTTGAATAACAGAAACCATGCGCTCTAAGCCCATTCCTGTATCGATGTTTTTCTTTGGAAGCGGCGTGTACGTACCATCAGGATTATGATTAAACTGAGAAAATACAAGGTTCCAAATTTCTAAATAACGCTCATTTTCTCCACCTGGATATAATTCCGAATCAGTTAGGTCATTACCATATGCTTCTCCGCGATCATAAAAGATCTCTGTATTTGGACCGCTCGGACCTTCTCCGATATCCCAGAAGTTACCTTCTAAACGAATGATGCGCTCTTTAGGCACACCCATTTTTTCATTCCAGATCTTAAATGCTTCTTCATCTTCAGGGTGAACTGTTACAGATAGCTTATCTGCATCGAATCCAATCCATTTATCGTTCGTTAAGAATTCCCATGCCCATTGGATTGCTTCCTCTTTGAAATAATCACCGATAGAGAAGTTACCAAGCATTTCAAAAAACGTATGATGGCGAGCAGTTTTACCTACGTTTTCGATATCGTTTGTACGAATAGATTTTTGCGCGTTACAAATACGCGGATTTTGAGGAATAACTCGACCATCAAAATATTTTTTTAATGTAGCTACTCCACTGTTAATCCATAATAAAGATGGATCTTCATGCGGGACTAAAGATGCGCTTGGTTCTACATCATGGCCTTTTTCTTTAAAGAAATCTAAATACATTTGACGAACTTGTGCTGACGTCAGTTTTTTCATGATTGGTCCTCCTTTAATACTCTTCTTATTTATAGACAAAAAAATGATGACATAAAAGCATCTATTTTCTCTGTGTCCAAAAGCAATTGCTAGTTATTTGCACACAAAAAAACTCTCATCCCTGTAGCAGGGACGAGAGTTGAACTCGCGGTACCACCCTGATTATAAATGCCAAAAGCATTTATCACCTTCATAGCGTTAACGTTGCTGACACGGCAGGTTTTAGCCTGCACTCTGGACTAGCGTTCAGCTGCTCTTTGTTTAGCGCTTCTTTCAGCCAAGGAAGCCCTTCTCTAAAAACCAGTGTGCAACGTACTCGATCCATCATTGTGTTCAAAATATGTAGCGTTTTCTTATGGCGATATTATGACAAATTAACCGCTCTTTGTCAATGTTTGAGCGTATAAGAGCGAATATGCAAAATAGATATTTTAACGACTGCTAAAATTGGCACAGCCAAAATGAGACCCAATACTCCTCCAAACTCTCCTCCTAAAAGGAGCGCAAGCATGATAAACAAAGGATGAATATGAAGGCTCTTTCCTACGATAAGCGGAGACAGCACATTTCCTTCTAGAAACTGCAGCACAAAGATAATAATGACAATGGTAATAACCAACTTTATCGAGATAGTTGCTGCAATAATAGCTGCTGGAACCGCACCAATAATCGGGCCAAAATACGGAATGATATTCGTTACGCCAATAATAAAGCCTAAAAGAAGTGCATAAGGTACATGAAAGAACCAAAGTGCTGCTGTGGCAATCACACCAATAATGAGACAAACAAAAAATTGTCCTCTAATATAATTGCCAAGCGATTCATTCACATCCGATAAAAAACGTTCGCCTGGTTTGTGCCACTTTTTCGGTGTGACATAAGCTGTTGCTTTCTTAATAGAGGAAAAATCCTTCAGCATATAAAAAACAATAAATGGAATAATGATTAAAATCAAAAAAGAGGTAATCAATGATTTTAATCCTTCCGCCACTTTTGTAAGCCACACGTTGAGCGTAGCCTCTACATCATCAATGCTGCCTTCAATTTTCTCATGTACACCGTTTGGAAGTGAAGTTGTACGATCATGAATCGATTCTACCCAATGTCTATATGTATTCGTAAAATGAGGCAGCTGTTCATTTAAATCTTTTACTTGTTCCACAAAAATAGGATACGACTTATAGGCTCCGAACCCGATTCCTCCAAAAAAGATAATGTAGATCAGTAAAATAGCTAGAGGACGAGGCACGCCTTTATCATGCGTTTTTTCAATAAGCGGATGAAGTAAATATGTAATGAATGCTGCAATAAAAAAAGGCAGCAGTGCTTTTAAAAACATGTAAATAACAGGCAGCCATAAAAACTGGACTTTAAAAAAGACTAATACGCACAGCAGTGCTAATAACAGCAGTCCGAATCTATAGAACCATTTGAATGAACTATCTTTCAACGTAAACTCCTCCTCCCTTCTATTTTTTGATAAAGAAAGGAGTTTATACATGCAGTTGTATCTTCTGCCTGCAAAAAAGCACTATTGCAGCTCAGTGCAATAGTGCTTTTTTATTAGTGAATAGCTTTCATCATACGTTTACGCATTTTTTTCATATTTCTTTTTGTAAACATCTCTCGATCATCTGCCATTTTAAATGCATAAGCTCCAAGACCGAAAGCGACTACTGACGGAATGATTCTGCCCATTGCTCTTCCTCCCGGTAAAAAAGAATTAGAAATTGATTGTGCGCTCGTCATCTGAGAACAAATCATCAAGCGAGCTCAATGTTCCATCTTCTTCTACTTGGTGAGTATTAATTTGTCCTTTTGAAATAGTCATTTCAATAAAACAATTCCAGCAGTAATACTGATTTACACCAATTTTGCCAACGTCAATACTTTTACAGTTTGGACATTTAAACAAAGTCGACACCTCTTTATACGTTCTACTTATATAAACGCATTATGTCCACTTCTTTCCATGTCCATACTTTATTTTCTGACAATTAGCAAAGAAGGATGGCAACAAAGGAGTTTATTTAACTCTTTGTTAGCATGCGAAAGGTTACATGAAATCATACGGCGTAACGTTTTCCATCCCAATATTTGCATCTTTCATAAATGGAATTTCGGGATCTTCTATGTCGTTATCCAAGCTTTCTCGAAGCAGGGGCTGTAAATTCGTCTGGCGAACGCTGTCTTCATTCCGGCTGACTCCAAACTGAAACGCTTCGTCTTCGCCGCATAAAATTAAAAACTGTTTGCTTCGCGTAACGGCGGTATAAAGTAAATTGCGTCGCAGCATCCGGTAATAGCTTTTGACAATTGGAAGCACAACAATGGGAAATTCACTTCCCTGTGATTTATGAATGGAACAGCAGTATGCATGAGTTATTTGATTAAAGTCTTGTTTTGTATAAGTTACTTCGTTTCCTTCATATGAAATAACCAGCATATCCTGTTTTTCCGTATTTTCTTTGGCAAAGAAAACTGAGACGATTTCTCCCATATCTCCGTTAAATACGTTGCTATCCGGCTGATTGACAAGCTGCAGCACTTTATCTCCGACTCGGTACGTAATATCTCCGTGCTTAAGCTCTCTTCTTTGCTCAGAAGCCGGGTTAAATAATTCCTGAAGAACTTCATTCAGTTTATCAATCCCTGCAGGACCTTTATACATAGGAGCTAGAACTTGAATATCTTTAGCCGTATAGCCTTTTTTTAACGCATTCCCGCAAACTTGTTGCACGACGTTCGTGATGTGCTGTCCTTGACAGCGAATAAAGGAACGATCTCCTTGCTGCCTCGATAAGTCTTCCGGAAGCTTTCCTTTTTTTATTTCATGAGCCAAATCAATAATCGACGATCCTTCTGCTTGCCTGTATACATCTGTCAGACGGACGGTAGGAACTACTTCTGAACTCAGTAAATCTTTTAACACCTGTCCCGGACCTACTGAAGGAAGCTGGTCTTCGTCTCCAACTAAAATAACCTGTAAATTAGCAGGAAGAGACTTAAACAGCTGATGAGCAAGCCACAAATCTACCATCGATACTTCATCCACAATCAATAATTTTCCGTCAATTGGATTCTCCTCATTATGGTCAAATCCTTCTTGTCCGTTCCATTTTAATAATCTGTGAATCGTAACTGCCGGAAGTCCGGTCGCTTCGCTCATTCGTTTAGCAGCGCGTCCAGTAGGTGCCACAAGTAAAACAGGAAAAGCTTCATCTTTTTTATAATCCCCTGGATTTAACGAACATCCGTGAAGTTCTGCATAGAGTTCGACTATTCCTTTAATAACCGTTGTTTTCCCTGTACCTGGTCCACCTGTTAAAAGAAGCATTGGAGACATTAAAGCAGTTTGTATGCCCTTGCGCTGAGACGGTGCATATTGCACGTCTAATCGCTCTTCTAGTTCACCTAAAGCTAGTAAAAATTCTGATTCTGGAAACTGCTCTTCGTATTGCGTTTGGGCCATAATTTTTTGAATAGCTTTAACCAGCCCTTTTTCAGCATAGAAAAGGGGAGGAAAATAAATTTTTTCGTCTTGAATGATAAGCTTTTTGTCTGCTTTTAATGCGTCCACTTCTCTTGTAAGATCCATTTCAGACAGATTCTCATGCCTGCTTTTTCGAAGAAGCTCTGCTGTTTTTCCGTACAGCTGATCTGCCGTGACGTATACATGTCCCATTTGATTACATTCTTGCTCAATGACGTATAAAATACCTGCACGCAAACGATCAGGATGGTTGGTTGCCATACCAAGCCTCTTTCCAAGTTCATCGGCCCTGCTAAAACCAATACCTTGAATATCTTCTACGAGCTGATAAGGATTATTTTGAACAATTTCAAGCGCTTCTTGTTTGTACGCTTGGAAAATCTTCATCGAAAGCTGCGGTCCAAACCCGAGGTCTGTCAGCTTTACCATTACTTCTTCTAACCCTTGATGTTCACGAAGCTGCGTTACTAAAGCCTCTGCCTTGTCGGCTGAAAGCCTCGGAACCTCTTTTAGCACGGACTCATTTTGCAAAATACGAAAAATAGCGCGTTCTCCTAGGGCGTCCACAATATTTTCAGCGGTTTTTTTACCGATTCCGTGAAATAAATCGCTTGATAGGTACTGAACAACCCCTTGCCTTGATTGCGGAAGTTCTTTTTTAAACTGCTCAACATGAAATTGCAGACCAAACTTTGGATGCTCTTTGAAGTCCCCGTAAAATGTATATACTTCATCTTCATTAAGCTTAGGAAAATAGCCTGTAACGACCGTTTCTTTATCTTCAATCTCTAAATTTGTTTTTTTGATCCGTATCCGCGTAACGTTATATAAGTTTTCTTCGTTATGAAAAACCGTTACAATTGACGTGCCGCTTATATAATGACGTTCTGGCTGTGAAGGGTTCACTAGTTCTTCGTTCATGTTATCCTTCCTTTACCCGCTTTCTTAATGTTCTAATGTAGACAGAACTTGTTTAGCATTTGCTGCCATTACGTGATCTGGCTGCACGTTTAAAGCTTCATCTAACATCTCAATTGCTTTGTCCTTATCATCTTTCATGGCATACGCTACGCCCAAATTATAGAAAGCATCGGCATGTTCTGGCTCTTGATTTACTACCTTAAGAAATTCAGCAATCGCTTCATCTACCATTTCGAGCTGTGCTAAACAAAGACCGTACTGAAATTTTGCTTCTACATCATGTTCGTTTAGTTCTACCGCTCGCTGCAGATAAGGCATCGCAAAACGAATTTCTTCCATATGAAACAGCGTTAAACCAAGCATAAAGTAGGCATCGGATGAATCTAAGCCTTGTTTGATTGCTAAATCAAAGTAGTGCTTTGCCTGCTCAAGCTGCTCTGCATTAAAATAAATATTTCCTGCTCCGTAATACGCTGTTGCCGTTTCTTCATCTAATTCAATCGCACGTTCATAAAATTTCAAAGCACGATCCATCTCACTAACAGCCGCTAACAAATTGCCAAAATTCACATACACAATTGGATCTTTTGGATTATCTTCAATTGCTTCTGAAAATGTTTTAGCAGCCTCTTCAAATTTCCCTTCCTGCATATACTGAATTCCTAGCTGATTTTTATCTGTCATTTTTTCGTTCACTCCACTGTTTTAGTTATGATTTAAAAGACTTTCACATCATGAAAATCTAGAATATGTAAGTTATTAGTTTACCCAATAAGTAAAGTATATCATAGAAAAACCTCAGCTATATACAGCCGAGGTTTTTCGTTCTTGCTTATATGAATTATACGTACCAGATTTGCTCTTCTTCTTGAAATACTTTGTCAATTGTTGCTCCGCCAAGACATTCATCATCTTTGTAAAACACAACTGCTTGACCTGGCGTAATTGCGCGAACAGGTTCAGCAAAAGTAACTTTAATTGTATCATCATCGACTTTTTCAACGGTTACTGCTGAATCGGTTTGACGATAGCGGAATTTTGCTGTGCACGTCATTGGTGACGACCAATCACGGTCGCTTACCCAGCTGACATTGGTTGCTGTAAGAGATGTAGAATAGAGCAGCTCATTGTGAAAGCCTTGATCGACGTACAAAACATTTTTTTCTAAATCTTTTCCTACTACAAACCAAGGTTCACCGCTGCCTCCAATACCTAAACCATGGCGTTGGCCAATCGTATAGTACATGAGACCGTCATGCTTGCCTTTTACTTCGCCGTCAAGCGTTTGCATTACACCTGGCTGAGCAGGAAGATACTGACTTAAAAATTCTTTGAAGTTGCGTTCACCAATAAAGCAAATACCTGTGCTGTCTTTTTTCGTTGCTGTAGCAAGGCCTGCTTCTTTCGCAATTTCACGCACTTTTGATTTCTCAATTTCACCAATCGGGAACATTACTTTAGACAGCTGATCTTGTCCTAATTGATTTAAGAAATACGTTTGATCTTTATTTTCATCTACGCCTCGAAGCATTTTATACTCCCCGTCGCGATACGCAACGCGTGCATAATGCCCTGTCGCTAGATAGTCTGCTCCTAGCGTCATTGCATGCTCTAAAAAGGCTTTGAATTTTATTTCTTTATTACACATTACATCAGGATTCGGTGTACGACCTGCTTTATATTCATCTAAAAAGTAGGTAAATACTTTATCCCAATATTGTTTTTCAAAGTTGACTGCATAGTAGGGAATACCAATTTGGTTACATACGCGAATAACATCGTTATAATCTTCAGTCGCAGTACAAACACCGTTTTCATCCGTATCGTCCCAGTTTTTCATAAAGATTCCGATCACATCGTATCCTTGTTGTTTTAATAAAAGAGCTGCTACAGATGAATCAACGCCTCCGCTCATTCCGACTACTACACGCGTATCTTTAGGTGATTTTGTCAACTTCGCCACCTCCGCTTTCTTCATTTTAATTAAATTGTTCGCTAAAAAGCGAACGAAACGACACAAACCATCAGTGAGGGATGAAGACCCTACTGATGGCTGCTATTTACATCGTTAGTCGCTTAACGATGTTTGCTGTTTGACGTGCGGTTTTTTCAATTTGCTCAGCTGAGTTTCCTAAGCCAAAGCTAAATCGAATAGAAGTTGTTAAACGTTCAGACCCTTTTCCAAACATAGCTACAAGCACATGAGAAGGATCGATTGCTCCCGCTGTGCAAGCTGAACCGCTCGATGCCGCAATTCCTGCTAAGTCTAAATTTACGAGCATCGATTCAACATTTGTTTTTGGAAATGATAAATTTAACACATGTGGCAGAGCATTTTCAAGATGTCCGTTAATTTCAAATGAAATACCTTCTTCTTTCAACACAGCTACCATTATTTCTTTGTATCTTCTATATTCATCTGCACGTGTTTGCAGCGTTTGTTGCGAAATTTTCACAGCTTCTTCAAACCCGACGATACTTGTCATGTTCTCAGTTCCAGCTCGTCGTTTGCGCTCTTGTTCTCCTCCAAATAGCAAAGGAGACAGTGAAACGTGAGCAGCTGCATATAAAAAGCCCATCCCTTTTGGTCCGTTAATTTTATGAGCCGAAACGGATAAAAGATCGACACCTAATTGTTGCACATTTAACGGAATTAATCCATAAGCTTGCACTGCATCCGTGTGGAAATATGCTCCATGCTCTTTTAATAGAACTCCAATTTCTCCAATTGGCTGAATAGCACCTACTTCATTATTTCCAAACATCACCGACACAAGAATTGTTTGATCCGTTAGGGCTGATTTTATTTCATCCACAGATACTTGTCCGTACTCATTAACTGGTAGGTAAGTCACTTCAAAGCCCTGTGTTTCTAAATATTCACACGTATGAAGCACAGCGTGGTGTTCAATTTGCGTGGTAATAATATGATTTCCTTTATGGCGGTTTGCAAGAGCGACTCCGATCAGTGCCATATTATCTGCTTCTGTCCCACCACTTGTAAAAATCAGTTCATTTTCGTGTGCTCCAATACTTGCTGCAATCGTTTGGCGAGCTTCGTCTAAATAGCGTCGACTTTCCCGCCCGTAGTGATGAATACTAGACGGATTTCCAAAGTACTCATGCATAAAAGTCGTCATTTTCTCAACGACTGCTGGATGTATTGGAGACGTTGCTGCATGATCAACATAAATACGTTCCAAAATAAACGCCTCCTAGCTCATTATTAAATATAAAACATATAAGACGCTTGATCATCATCAGAATGATTTGCTAAATCTTCAAGCGTTGTACTATCTAGCACTTCTTTAACTGCATCTCGAATACGAATCCACAGCTCGCGTTTTGCAGGCTCTTCATCTTCAATTCCTTCTACAGGACTAATAGGACCTTCTAAAACGGAAATAATATCGCCAGAAGTAATGTTAGCAGGTTCATGTGCCAAGATGTAACCTCCATAAGCTCCGCGCACGCTTTTTACAAGCCCAGCGTTACGCAGCGGTGAAATAAGTTGTTCTAAATAATGTTCAGATAAATCATGCGTTTGAGCAATAGTTTTAAGCGAGATAGGACCTTCTCCAAAGCGCTTCGCAAGCTCAATCATAATCGTTAAACCGTAGCGTCCTTTTGTTGAAATTTTCATACGATACACTCCTTCAATACACTTTTTTATTTATGAAAAAAATAAGACCCTCACGTTGTCACTGAATGCTGTGATGAGTCGTTTTTTACTAAGCTATATGAACTTCTCTATACACGTTTCTTGCAAATGTAGCTGTTGACATTATAACATACTATGCCTATAAGATAAATTTCCACCACCTATTCACCTCTTGTGATACAGTGAAAGAAAAGAAAGGAGATAAACATGGCTACAAAACCTCTTGCATTTCGAATGCGTCCGACTCATTTAGATGACGTTATCGGGCAGCAGCATTTAGTTGGCAAAGATAAAATGATTTATCGAATGGTAAAAGCAAATCACTTAAGCTCGATGATTTTATATGGGCCTCCAGGCGTTGGGAAAACAACAATTGCAACAGCTATTGCAAAAACAACCAACACGGCGTTTCGTCAGTTAAATGCCGTTGTAAACAATAAAAAAGATATGGAAATTGTCGCCGAAGAAGCCAAAATGTCAGGCAAAGTAATTCTGCTGTTAGACGAAGTTCATCGCCTTGACAAAGCCAAGCAAGACTTTTTACTTCCTTATTTAGAAAACGGCATGATCATTCTAATCGGAGCGACAACAAGCAATCCTTATCACGCGATTAATCCTGCTATTCGAAGCAGATGCCAAATTTTCGAATTAAAATCTCTTACGCCAGATGATATCAAAATGGCGCTAACAAGAGCACTCAGCGACTCATCCAATGGATTTGGGGATAGAAAAATTGTCGTAGAAGATGACGCCATGAACCATTTTGCCAACAGCTGTAACGGTGACGTACGCTCCGCTTTGAATGCTCTGGAACTGGCTGTTTTATCAACAAGTGAAAGCGATGGTAAAATCGTTATTACCCTACAAACGGCGGAAGAATGTCTGCAGCAGAAATATTTTTCACACGATAAAAATGGTGACGCTCACTATGATGTATTGTCGGCTTTTCAAAAATCGATTCGCGGCAGCGACGTAAATGCCGCTCTTCATTATTTGGGACGGCTAATTGAAGCAGGAGACTTGATCAGCATCAATCGTCGACTTTTAGTCATTGCCTATGAAGACGTTGGACTAGCTGATCCGGATGCTGGTATGAGAACGCTAGCAGCTATTCAAGCAACTGAGCGATTAGGGTTCCCAGAAGCACGAATTCCGCTTGCAAACGCCGTTATTGAACTTTGCCTATCACCGAAGTCCAACGCTGCTTACAAAGCATTAGATGAAGCGATAAGTGATATTAAAAAAGGGTTGTCCGGCGACGTTCCCCCTCATTTAAAGGATGCTCATTACAAAGGAGCAGAAAACCTTGGCCGAGGCGTTGCATATCAGTACCCGCATGATTTTGATAACGGATGGGTCCCTCAACAGTATTTACCGGATCGCATCAAAAACAAACAATATTTTCATCCTAAACAAAATGGCCAAGAAAAATACTTTTCAAAAGTTTTTAATCGTTTAGAGACATTAAAAAAAGAAAATGGCTGAAACTGTTGTTCAGTTTCAAAGCCATTTTCTTTTTTTCTTTATCTATTAAGCTGCACTTTTAACGTCTTTTCGTTTTTTCGTTTTTGTTGAACCTTTAAAGTAGCTGTCTAAAAGTTTTGCTACTAAACGAGCGACTATGTTAAACAACAGAACCATAATGATTAGAATAGCAGCTGACTTTGTTGCAATCAATCTCGCATCAGGTACAATTCCTTCAGAGTTTAATTTCCAAATGTGGACGGCAAGCGTCTCCGCTGGTCGAAAAATATTAAACGGGTTTACAGGACTCGTTAAGTCGGCATTTGAATTTAACATCGGCGTCGTTAAGCCAGCTGTATAAATCAGCGCAGCTGCCTCTCCAAAGATTCGTCCCGCTGTTAAAATAACGCCCGTGATAATTTGTTGAATCGCTGATGGAATCACTACTTTGACAATTGTTTGCCATTTAGTTGCACCCAAACCTAAACTCGCTTCTTTTACACTCGCAGGAACAGATGCAATCGCACTTTCACATACGCGCGTTAAACCGGGTAAATTTAAAATTGTAATCACAAGTGCTCCGCCGATAAGCGTATAGCCCCAGCCTGAAAATGTGACGAAAATTAATAATCCAAATAAACCAACTACAATGGACGGTAATGACGCCATTGTCTCAATACATAAGCGGACGAAATTTAGGAAACGACCTTGCTTCGCGTACTCCGCTAAGTAAATTCCGGCTCCTAACCCAAGAGGAATAGAAATGATCAGCGTTAAAACAAGCATGTAAAACGAGTTAAACAGCTGTGGTCCGATACCGCCTCCTGCCATCGTATTGCTTGGCTTTCCAAATAAAAAGTTCGGATCCCAAAATCCCCAGCCCTTGGCGATAATTTCAACAACTAAATACACTAATAGCGCCACAACTAGAGCGGCAATGCCATAAAAAATACCTGTCCATATATTATTTACTGTGCGTGCATTTTTGTTTTTCATTGATGAGCACCTCGTTTCCCAATTGCTCGGATAATTAAAATGAACACGAAAGAAATAAGCAGTAAAATCATGGCTAACGTCCACAATGCGTTATTCCATGCCGTTCCGTTTAACGTATTAGACATATCCATTGTTAAAATACCTGTTAATGTTGCCGTTGGGCTATATAAGCTTTCAGGAAGCTTAACCGTGTTTCCGATAACCATTTGAACAGCTAGCGCTTCTCCGAATGCGCGGGCAAGCCCTAACACGATGCCTGTTAAAATACCTGTTTTAGCAGATGGAATAATCACTCGGCTAATGGCCTGCCATCTTGTTGAACCTAATCCATAAGAAGCTTCTAAATATTCAGGTGCTACGCTTCGAATTGCATCGTCAGCAATACTTGCAATTGTCGGAAGAATCATGACGCTTAAGACAATAATTCCGGCAATCAAACTAAAGCCCACTCCGCCGAAGTTATCGCGAAGAAGCGGCACTAAAATGGTAACCCCTAAAAGACCGTATACCACTGAAGGAACTCCGACTAAAAGCTCTAACACCGGTCGCAAAACCGTTGAACCAAATTTAGGCGAAATATAGTTGTTAAAAATGGCAATAGCAATTCCAATTGGAGCGCTTATAATAACAGCTCCGATTGATACAAGCATGGAACCTAGAATAAACACAAGTGCCCCGTATTCTTTATTGTTTGGGCTCCATTTTGTTGAAGTCAACATTTCACCGATTGATATATTACTTTGTAAAAATGACTGTATGCCTTTTTCACAAATAAATACGATAATAGCTAACGTAACAAGTACAATTAAAATACCGCAAAATGTAGAAAGCGTACGGCCAATGTATTCGCTTTTTACATAATTAATGGATTTTTTCCCCTTCATCGCTCTGTCTCCTTACATATTCAGTATATATTCGCTTTTCTTTTTATTCGCTATATACTTTATTAACATTCAAATAGAATAAGACTGACTGTGTTAGTCAGCCCTATTCTTTTTTAAAACATTCTTATTTTTTGAACTCAGTCATTGGGATATATCCCATATCTTCTACTTGCTTAGCAAAGTCTTTACCAGCTACGTAGTTAATGTACTCTTTTGCACCATCTTTTGGCTCACCGTTTGTAATCATGTACTCATAAGACCAGAACGGATATTTTTTAGAAACAATGTTTTCTGTTGTTGGCTCCACACCATCAATATTAAGCATTTTTAAACTTTCTTTTTTATCGCCAATTAAATACGACATAGCAAGGTAACTTACTGCTCCTGGCGTTGAGTTTACTGATTGCTCAACCGCTCCGTTTGAATCTTGAGCTGTACCAACGCTGTCATTTACTTTTGCGTCACCCATTAATGTTTTCTCAAATGTAGCACGTGTACCAGATGATGCCGGACGGTTGATTACGTTAATTTTTTCGTCGTTTCCGCCAACTTCTTTCCAGTTTTTAATTTCGCCAGAGAAAATCTTTTGAATTTGCTCTTTTGTTAACGATTCTACTTTTACATCTTTATTTACAACAAGTGCGAACCCAATGCCCGCTACTTTCGTATCGACAAGTTTATCTGCTTTTGATTTATCTTCGATTTTATCGGCTGCTGGAACGTCAGAGTTTCCAATGTCAACTGCTCCTGATGCTACTTGGTTGACACCAGTTCCACTACCTCCACCTTGTACCGTTACTGAAAGGTTTGGATATTTTTCAGTAATTCCATTCGCTGCTTCTTCTGCAAGTGGTTGTAAAGCTGTAGATCCCGCCGCTGTTAACGTACCTGACACTTCTTCTTTGCTGCCTGAACCACTGTCGTTGCTTGCTCCCTCTTTACCACATGCTGCTAGTGCTCCTACCATTAAAAAAGCTGCTAATGTTACTTTAAAACCCTTTGTTTTCATTGCATTACCCTCCAATAAATGTATGTGTAATTAGTACTAGTCCTTTGTACTCGAACAACAGGTACAAGACACATTATACGAGTAGATTGTTGTCTTTATATGAAGTGAATTTTAAGTTACTGTAAACTTACTTATTTGGGGCTTATTTTTTCTTGTTTCTATCAAAACCCTTGGTATATAAGGCTTTCTGAATATTACTGTAGAATATCCAAAAGAAAGAAAGCGGAAACGTAAATTTTATGTAAATAGAGCGTTAAATAAATTTACATAAATCTCTTTTTTTAATACAGTGTAAATTCATCATCAATCCATATTTTTCAAAACATTAGTACTTTTTATACATATCGTACAGAAGATTCCATCCAAAGCATAAACAGAAGAGATATTTCCATAAAAAAAGAAGGCTGCGATAGCCTTCTTTTTATTCATCACCTACGCGGCGAATCTTAATATCACTTAATAATTCATTAATAACATGACCGCCCATAATTAAGCCTGCTACAGATGGAACAAAAGCATTAGAAGATGGAGGCATTTTCGCTTTGCGAATTTGCGCTTGATCATTTCCTACTTCTTTGCGAACTTCTTCGCGAATAACGATTGGACGTTCATCAGAAAAAACGACGTTAATTCCTTTGCGAATTCCTTCTTTACGCAGACGAGTACGCACAACTTTTGCAATCGGATCTGTATGCGTCTTTGAAATGTCTGCAATTTTAAAACGTGTTGGGTCCATTTTATTGGCAGCACCCATACTTGAAATGATCGGGATATCACGTTTTAGACATTCTTTCATTAAGTGAATTTTATACGAAATGGTATCAGATGCATCCACTACGAAGTCCGGTTTATAGCTAAAGAACTCTTCATACGTTTCTTCTGTATAAAACATTTGCAAAGAAACGACGTCACAGTCTGGATTAATGTCTAAAATACGCTGTTTCATTAATTCTGTCTTAGGCTGTCCTACCGTAGAAAGCAGCGCGTGAATTTGACGGTTGACATTTGTAATATCAACATCGTCTTTATCTACAAGAATTAAACGCCCTACTCCTGAGCGAGCCAAAGCTTCAGCAGAAAATGATCCTACTCCTCCTATCCCTAAAATAGCAACTGTGCTGCCTTTTAAAGTAGCTAGCCCTTCTTTTCCTATCGCCAGTTCATTACGCGAAAACTGATGCAACATGTTAAAACACTCCTCTATTAAATACACCAACGTGTATGATTAATTCAAATAAACAACGAAATTGACTATATCATATTTTTAGCAAAACGAACATCAGCATTCGTTATTTCTCCATAAAAAAACTCTATGCAAATCATTACATAGAGGATTTCTTATATGTATGCTAGTCCCGATCGTGCCGTCTCGAGTGCCTTCGTTTTGAACCCGCTCTCGGCAGGTGGGTGCTCTGCTTTAACCATTGTAAGTCCTCGAGATGAGGCATGTACGCTCGTTAAAAACTCCGAGCTCCCAAGCAAAAAATTGTTCGGTCAAAACTGGATTAAGGACGAACACATCAGGACTATTTAGTTCTTGAAAGTATCTTATCACAGAAAAAATCACTTTGCAATTAATAAGTAAAACAAAAAAATCGAGCCTGTCGTCTTCAAGTGACAGGCTCGATTTAACAGACAGTTCAATCGATTACGCTTCTGTTTTTTGCTTTTTTACCTGCAAATGCAGCTCATTTAATTGCGCTTCACTTACTTCACCAGGTGCGTTCGTTAATAGACAGCTTGCACTCGCTGTTTTAGGGAAGGCAATTGTATCGCGCAAGTTTGTGCGTCCTGCTAAAAGCATAACCAAACGGTCAAGACCTAACGCAATTCCGCCGTGAGGAGGAGTACCGTATTCAAATGCTTCAAGTAAGAAACCGAACTGCTCATATGCTTCTTCTAATGTAAATCCAAGCGTTTTAAACATTTTTTCTTGAATATCACGCTCATAAATACGTAAAGATCCTCCGCCAAGTTCGTAACCATTCAATACTAAGTCATATGCTTGTGCACGGACTTGTCCAGGATCGCTTTCTAACATTGGTAAATCTTCACGAACTGGCATTGTGAATGGATGATGAGCCGCGTAGTAACGGTTGTCTTCTTCGTCATGCTCAAGAAGAGGCCAATCTGTTACCCATAGGAAGTTAAATTTCGTTTCATCAATAATCCCTTGTTCTTTTGCAAGCTTTAGACGAAGAGCGCCAAGTGCATCTGCTACAACTGACTTTTTATCAGCTACAAATAAAAGTAAATCTCCTTCTTCCGTTTGAAGAGCTTCAGCAAATTGCTTTTGCTCATCTTCGTTGAAGAATTTTGCAATCGGTCCTTTTAAGCCGTCTGCTTCAACTTTCAGCCATGCTAACCCTTTAGCACCGTAAATTTTCACGAACTCTGTTAGAGCATCGATATCTTTACGTGAATAGCTAGAAGCGGCACCTTTTACGTTAATCGCTTTTACTTCTCCGCCGTTTTCAACTGCTGCGCTAAATACTTTGAACCCGCAGTCTTTCACAAGCTCTGATAAGTTAACTAGCTCCATTTCAAAACGTGTATCCGGCTTATCTGAACCGTAGCGGCTCATCGCTTCATCATATGACATGCGCGGGAAAGGCGTCGTTACATCTAAGTCCTTTACGCGCTTCATTACTTTAGACATCATTTCTTCCGTCATTGTCATGATGTCCTCTTGAGATAAAAATGATGTTTCAATATCGATTTGAGTAAATTCAGGCTGACGATCTGCACGCAAGTCCTCATCACGGAAACAGCGAGCAATTTGATAATAACGCTCAACTCCGCTTACCATTAGCAGCTGCTTAAAGATTTGCGGTGATTGAGGAAGAGCATAAAACTCCCCTTCGTGCACGCGGCTTGGCACAAGATAATCACGTGCGCCTTCTGGCGTACTTTTCGTTAAAATAGGTGTTTCAACATCTAAAAAGTCATTTTGATCTAAGAAATCACGAATTGTTTTTGTAATGTCATTGCGCATTTTAAGCGTGTTAAACATCTCAGAACGTCGAAGGTCTAAATAACGATATTTTAATCGAACATCTTCTGATACTTCCGTTTGATCCGCAATGGCAAAAGGAGGTGTTTTCGCTTTGTTTAACACCGTAATCTGCTCAGCATGAACTTCAATTTTACCTGTTTTTAAGTTCGGGTTAACGGTTCCCTCTTCACGAGCTACAACAGTTCCTTGCACTTCCAGTACGAATTCATTACGTACATCTTCAGCAATTTTTAGAGCTTCAGCAGATTTTTCAGGATTAAATACAACTTGTACAACTCCGCCGCGGTCGCGTAAATCAATAAAGATTAATCCCCCTAAATCACGGCGTTTTTGAACCCATCCTTTTAATAGAACTGTTTCGCCAGTTGCTTGTTCTGTTACATCTCCACAGTAGTATGAACGTTTTGTCATCATGGTTCCCCCTTATACTTGTTCTTGCAAATAGCTGACCAATTGATCAATTGATACTTCTTGCTGTTCGCCAGATTCCATATTCTTTACGTTTACAACTTGTTTTGCTAGCTCATCTTCACCTAGAACAACAACAAATTTTGCTTGTACACGATCCGCTGCTTTGAACTGAGCTTTCATTTTTTTATCTTGGTAATCTTTATCGGCTACAAAGCCTGCACGTCGAAGCGTATTTACAATTGAAACGGATTTTTCTTTCGCTTCATCGCCCATTGTCACTACATAGCAATCTACGCCTGTTTCTACCGGAAGCTCAATTCCTTCTGCTTCCAATGCAGATAATAAGCGTTCAATACTTAAAGCGAATCCGATACCCGGTGTTTCAGGTCCGCCGATTTCTTGAATCAGCCCATTATAACGGCCTCCGCCGCAAAGAGTTGTAATGGCGCCAAACCCTTCTGCTTCACTCATTAGTTCAAACGCTGTGTGATTATAATAATCTAACCCGCGGACTAGCGTCGGATCTACAACATAGTCAATGTCTAAATCACTTAAGTACTGCTGTACTTTTTCAAAATATTCTTTTGAATAGTCGTTTAAATAATCAAGAATAGACGGCGCTGTAGCCATCAGTTCATGGTCACGATCTTTTTTACAGTCTAAAATACGAAGAGGGTTTTTCTCCAATCGGCTTTGACAGTCGCTGCAAAACTCTCCGATGCGAGGTGCAAAGTGATCGATAAGCGCTTGACGGTGAGCTTGACGACTTTCCGTATCTCCTAAACTGTTAACAACCAGCTTTAATTTTTTCAATCCAAGCGATTGGTAAAAGCTCATTAACAGGGCAAGAACTTCAGCATCGATAGCTGGATCGTTTACCCCTAATGCTTCTACGCCAAACTGAACGAATTGACGGAAACGTCCCGCTTGAGGTCGTTCATAGCGAAACATAGGACCGATATAAAACAGCTTTGTTGGCTGCGTTGGATTTCCAAACATTTTATTTGAAACAAATGATCGTCCAACTGCAGCTGTTCCTTCTGGACGAAGCGTTAAGCTGCGGTCACCTCGATCTTTAAATGTGTACATTTCTTTTTGTACGATATCCGTTGTTTCTCCCACTCCGCGCAAAAATAATTCAGTGTGTTCAAACATTGGTGTACGAATTTCTTGGTAGTTGAACGCACGGCAGATTTCTCTTGCTCGCTGTTCAACAAACTGCCAATATTCTACTTTGCCCGGTAAAATATCTTGTGTGCCTCTAGGTATTTGAACTGACATAACGTGATATGCCTCCTATATTTAAAATTTACAATACAAAAAACTCTCGCCTCTACTATTTTTCCATAGTAGGGACGAGAGTTAATCTCACGTGGTACCACCCTAATTGAAACATATGACATGTTTCCACTCATTTCGTTAACGCACGAACACGTTCATCTCCTACTAAGTTTCCCTTTTCAGAGTGAAGCCTCCTGAGTGTTCTTTCATAAAGTCATCATGTAGAAATGCTTTCAGCCTAAGACATTTCCTCTCTAGCCATGTGTCATCTTTACTACTTTTCTCGATCTTTGGCTTATCAATATAAAAATGTTATACATTCATTTTAATTTAGCAATTGCTTTCTATATTACGAATGAAATGAGCAGTTGTCAAGCACCTTTCATGTTAAGAGCGGTCTAATTGTTTTCTTAGTTTCTGAATATCTCGAAGCGTTAAACCAAATTCAGAAGCCAATTCAAGGGATGAAGCTTCACTTTCTCTATCAATAAAATCATGAAAATGAATGCCGAATACCGGATTTGCCTGCTGAAATGATTGTTCACCTTTTTCACTAAACTTCATTGTTTCTTCCTCCCTGCATACACTTACTTATCCTTTTATTAGCATTTCCCAAAAAAGATGTTTTTACATAAGAGAAAGGATTTTTTTTATTTTCATCGAATACTCTATTTGGTTATAAAAAGGAGGTCTATCTATTCGCCATCTAAACATGAAGTCTGTATCTGTTTTGGCTGCAAGTATCCTTTTGTTACTGTGCTCTTCCTCATTTGAGCGCCCAAACATACCGGTGCATCACCCCATTGTTGTAACAGCTGACTCTCTTCATGTACGCAGCGGTCCAGGACGTTCATTTTCAATTACAAATAAATTGACGAAGAATACGAGACTATCCGTTTCAGACCGTCAAGGAGATTGGTATTATGTAGAAAGCTCGAACATTCAAGGCTGGGTGTTTAAAAAATTCACGAAAACAGTAGCGCTCCGCAGCGTTCAGCCTAGCATGCAAGTAGCGCAGCGCCAGCCTGTTTATACGCTGAGTAAAAGTTTGCAGCATCTAAAGAGCAAAACCATTATTATTGATGCAGGCCATGGAGGAAAAGATAAAGGAGCCATCGGGACACAGGGCACATATGAAAAAGACCTCACTCTCCGAACAGCGCTTATTTTACAAGACAAACTTCAAAAAGAAGGCGCACACGTCATTTTAACCCGCAGCCGTGATGAGTACCTTCTACTTTCACAGCGCACGCTGCAATCGACTAAAGCAGATGCTTTTATAAGCATTCACTACAACAGTACAAACAGCTCACAGCTAACTGGCCTTATGACGTATTATTACCATCAGCATCAGGACAGTCCACTCACACATTCTATTCATCAGTCACTCATTGAACATGCAAAATTGAAAGACAAAGGAGAACGATTTGGAAACTATTATGTTCTTCGCGAAAATACACGTCCGAGTACATTAATTGAACTGGGCTTTTTAAGCAACGAACGGGAAGAAACGTATATTAATTCCATCAGTTATCAGCAAATGATTACGTCCGCTATCGCTGAAGGATTAAATCACTATTTTCAAAACAAAGAAAAAACGCAGACTCATCTGTGAGCCTGCGTTTTTTCTTTGCTTTCTACAATAAGTGTGACCGGTCCGTCATTTGTAAATGATACGTCCATCATTTCACCAAATGCGCCCGTTTCTACTCGAATATTTTTTTCTGATAATACTTTATTAAAATAGTTGTAAATCATTGCAGCATGATCTGGCCTAGCAGCTCCCATAAAGTTTGGTCTTCTGCCTTTTCGGCAATCTCCGTACAGCGTAAATTGAGATACCGATAAAATTTCTCCTTCTACATCTAGAAGCGACAAATTCATTTTGCCGGACTCATCATCAAACACTCGCAAATTCACAATTTTATCCGCTACATACTCTGCATCAGCTTCAGTATCGTCATGGGTAATGCCCACTAAAAGCATGTATCCGTGCTTAATCTCACCGACCGTCTCGCCTGCAACAGTTACTTTTGCATTCTTTGCTCTTTGTACGACTACTCTCATGTATAACGACCTTTCTTAATGCATAATTCGACGCACAGAATAAATGTCTCGAAGCTGCTTAATGCGCTCGACCACTTTATGAAGATGACTGATGTTATGGATAGAAATTGACATATGAATCGTAGCCATTTTGTTTCGGTCCGATTTTCCTGAAACGGCTGAAATATTCGTTTTAGTCTCATTAACAACCTGCAGAACTTCATTTAGTAAGCCTCGACGGTCGTAGCCCGAAATTTCAATTTCCACGTTAAACTCTTTGCCTTCTTTAATATGTGTTTCCCACTCTACAGGAATAAGACGGCTTTCAGCATCATCTGTGTGAACGTTTAAACAATCTGCTCTATGAACAGATACTCCTCGCCCCTTTGTAATAAATCCAACAATCTCATCTCCAGGAACTGGATTACAGCACTTAGACAAGCGAATCAGCATATTATCTACACCCGGTACGATAACCCCGGAATCTTTTCGTTTATGCTGGCGAACACGCTTAGCTGCAGTGTCGCGTGCAATATCATCAATTTGGATCTCTTGTTCTTGATCGCGCTGCTTTCTCCACTTCTCGGTTAAACGATTAGCTACTTGAGCGGCAGTTAATCCGTTATATCCAATAGCTGCATACATATCATCTTCATTTGAGAAATTAAACTTCTCCGCTACTCGTTTGATATTATCAGCTGTTAATACTTCTTTTAAGTCAAACTCCATTTGACGAATTTCTTTTTCAACCAGCTCTTTGCCTTTTTCAATATTTTCATCGCGGCTTTGCTTTTTAAAGAATTGGCGAATTTTATTTTTAGCTTGAGACGTTTGAGCAAGCTTTAACCAGTCCTTGCTTGGACCATACGAATGCTTAGACGTCAAAATTTCGATAATGTCCCCCGTTTTCAAACGGTAATCAAGCGTCACCATCTTGCCGTTGACTTTTGCTCCAATGGTTTTGTTTCCGATTTCAGAATGAATACGATAGGAAAAATCAATTGGAACAGAACCTGAAGGAAGCTCAATGACGTCGCCTTTTGGCGTAAAAATGTAAACCATGTCAGAAAACAAATCAACTTTTAGAGATTCCATAAACTCTTCTGCATCGTTTGCATCATTTTGAAATTCTAAAATTTCTCTAAACCACGTTAACTTTTCTTCAAATGAAGCATGCTCAGCTGTTTTTCCCTCTTTGTAAGCCCAGTGAGCAGCAATTCCATACTCAGCAATTTGGTGCATGTCAAATGTTCGAATTTGAACTTCTAACGGATCACCTTTTGGCCCGATAACCGTCGTATGAAGAGACTGGTACATATTTTGTTTTGGCATCGCAATATAATCTTTGAAACGTCCTGGCATTGGCTTCCAGCACGTGTGAATAATCCCTAACACCGCATAGCAGTCTTTAATGCTATTTACAATAATGCGCACAGCTAGTAAATCGTAAATTTCATTAAACTGCTTGTTTTGCAGTGCCATTTTACGATAAATGGAATAAATATGTTTTGGACGTCCTGAAATTTCAACTTTAATCGACACTTCATCTACCTGCTCACGAACTTCATCAATAACTTCAGCCAAATATTGCTCGCGTTCCGCACGCTTTTTCTTCATCAAATTGACAATGCGATAATATTGCTGAGGATTTAAGTAACGTAAAGCTGTATCTTCAAGCTCCCACTTAATTTTTGAAATACCAAGACGATGAGCAAGAGGAGCAAAAATTTCAAGCGTTTCATTTGAAATGCGTCGCTGCTTTTCCTGTGGTAAATGCTTTAGCGTACGCATGTTATGAAGACGATCCGCAAGTTTGATCAGTATGACTCGAATATCTTGAGCCATTGCCACAAACATCTTGCGGTGATTTTCAGCCTGCTGCTCTTCTTTAGACTTATATTTAATTTTCCCAAGTTTCGTTACACCGTCTACGAGCATTGCTACTTCTTCGTTAAAAGCTTTTTCTAAATCCTTTAGTGTTATCTCTGTATCTTCAACCACATCATGTAGAAATCCAGCTGCAATTGTTGCTGGATCCATATCTAGATCAACTAAAATTCCTGCGACTTGAATCGGGTGGATAATATATGGTTCACCCGACTTGCGATATTGTTCTTTGTGAGCTTCTTTTGCAAAATCATATGCTGTTTGTACAAAAGCCACGTCTTCTTCATTTAAATATCGCTTCGTATTGTCAATGACCTGTTCCGCTGTTAGGACTTGCTCATTTGCCATGAAATCACCTTTTATCAACTAGCATTTTTAATTCATATTGTAACTATTATCTTGAAAAAATCCAAGGATGTAAAGCCTTTGCGTCTAATTTATGAAATTTACATCATTTCCATTTTACGTATTAACGTTTTTTAACGAAAAAAGAGCACCTGTATCAGGTACTCTTTTTTATGTGATCGTTCGTCTTAATACGTCATTAATGTGAATACATCGTAACCGTCTAGTTTGTCACGGCCGTCAAGGTAAGAAAGTTCAATTAAGAACGCAGCTCCAACAACAATTCCGCCTAATTCTTCGACAAGCTTAATTGTCGCTTCAATTGTACCGCCTGTTGCTAATAAATCATCTGTAATCAACACGCGCTGACCTGGCTTAATTGCATCTTTATGAATCGTTAATACGTCTTTACCGTATTCTAAACCATAATCTACTTTGATTACTTCACGCGGTAATTTTCCTTCTTTACGAACAGGTGCAAAGCCAATACCTAGCGCATATGCTACTGGACAACCAACGATAAATCCGCGAGCTTCCGGTCCTACGATAATATCAACTTGTTTATCATTGGCATATTTTACAATCTCATCCGTTGCAGCACGGTATGCGTCACCGTTATCCATTAATGTTGAGATATCTTTAAATGTAATACCTGGTTTTGGCCAGTCAGGTACAATTGTAATATAATCTTTAAAATTCATTCTAATGTTGCCTCCTCATTCAATCGAACGCTTAAAAATATCTTGAAATTGATTTTTAAGCTGTACATATGACGTATAAATAAAGTTTTTTTCTATTTCAATCTGCTGCTGCTTTTGGCGATAAGTCGCAGATTCTATTAAATCACGTTTCGCAGAATTTTTCACTAACGAAATTAAGCCATTGTTTATTGTAACAAATTCTAACTCAAAAAACACCTTTGCCATAAAATCAATCGTTTCTTTCGACCAGCCCTTATGAATCGCTAAATCTTCTTTGTAGCGTTTTAAATCAAAAGGACCCTTTTTCGCTAAAAAGCCGTAAAACCATTTAAAGTGATCACGAGTTGGGATTGTATCAAAATAATGGTCTTCTTCCGTTAAGAAAATAGCGTATATTCTAGAAGGAATACCTTGGACAAACAAAGCTTCAAGCCACTTCTGTGAAGGAGGCAAATCTAATAAAACGATCTGTTCCCCTGCACACATACATGCGTTTGCCTGTTCTTCATTTTGAATAAGAACAACATGCTCCATCGGCAGCAGCGACTTGTATTTATCAATTGTTGAATCATGAAAAGCAACGACTTTCATTTGATCCGTGAATACCTGTTCAAAGAAACGTTTGACATCAACCGCACTGCGATAATCAAACATCTGCCACTCGTCTACAGAGATATCTTCTACCATCAGCTGCGGTTTGCGCATATTGTTCCACTCATTAATAGATAGTTCACCTACTAATGATACCTTAGCTATAGGAGATACTTCATCTAATATATAGCCTAACCCAAATCCTACTGCATCAACCGATACACCGCTGTCTTCAAATACGAGTTTTAAATGATTTTTATTAGCACCAATTTTCCGCATAGATGTTGTATGAACATCTTTAATGAGAACTTTTGGCTTCGGGTTATGCATACCAAATGGAGCAAGCGCACTCATTTGTTCAATGTTCTCCAGCGTAATTTCCTCTGTTGTGCATACTGTATCAACTGATGTAATTGGAATAAAATCCTGTTCGGTTAACACGTTGCTTGCTTGTTCATTAAGACGTCTGCGCAGCTCTTCTACATCATCGCTGTTTAACGTCATGCCGGCTGCCATTGGATGCCCTCCAAAATGCGGCAAAATGTCACGGCATTTAGATAAGTTCGCGAATAAGTCAAAGCCTTCGATACTTCTTGCTGAACCTTTGGCAATACGATTTTCGGAGTCAATACTTAGTACAATTGTTGGTCTGTAGAACTTTTCTACGAGCCTAGAAGCGACAATTCCAACAACGCCTGCATTCCATCCTTCTCCCTCTACAATAAGAACGCTGTTTTCATCCGGAGGATACATATTTTCAACAAATTCAACGGCTTCTTCCGTAATATCGTTTACGATTTGCTGCCTTTCCTTGTTTAACGCATCAATTTCTTTAGCTAAACCTTTTGCCTCTTCAGCATTTGTTGTCATAAGCAAGTGAACAGCTGGATCAGCATCTTGAAGACGCCCTACTGCATTAATGCGAGGAGCCATGGCAAATCCAATTGTATCTTCAGTAATTTCTTCGCGTTTTACTCCACATACACTCAACAGCGCTTCAATTCCAGTGCGCTTCGTGAACTTCAAATAGTCAAGACCTTTGCGAGCAATTAAGCGGTTTTCGTCGACTAAAGGAACTAAGTCAGCAATCGTCCCAATCACTGCTAGTTCTAACAAATGTTCCGGAAGCTCCCCTAACAGCGCATGAGCGAGTTTAAAAGCCACTCCTACACCTGCCAGTTCTTTAAATGGATATGTACTTCCCGGCAGCTTTGGATGAATAATTGCATACGCATCCGGTAAAACCGGACCCGGCTCGTGGTGATCCGTAATAATTAAATCAAAATCTAATTCACGTGCATACGCCGTTTCTTCGACTGCCGAAATACCTGTGTCTACCGTAATCACCAGCTGATAGCCGCCTGTGTTTATTTTATCAAATGCTGCCTTATTCGGCCCATAACCTTCTGTAAAGCGATTAGGAATATAAAAATCAGTATCAGCGCCGAGCTGCTGTAAAGCAGATAACATAACAGAAGTACTGCTGACGCCGTCCGCATCGTAATCTCCATAGATCATAATTTTTTCATTATGATCAATTGCTTGCTGAATACGAGCTACCGCTTTGTCCATATCGTGCAATAAAAACGGATCGTGGAACGTTTGTGCATCAACGTGTAAAAACTCACGTGCCGCTTCTACTGTTGTCATGCCTCTATTAAGTAATAACGAAGCTACTAGAGGTGTAATATTGAGGTTTTCTACAAATTCATTAACAAGTTGTTCATCACATTCTTGAACATTCCAACGTTTTTTTGACTGTAACATGTCTCTTCACCCCTTAACCCACATTATTATACTAGAGTGGATGAAATGGAGCAACGAAAGAAAATAAGCATATTTTTCTGACAGTGGGTCTTGAATTTTCACACACAAAAAAACGTGCGAAAACTTACGCACGTTTTTGTAATTACTTGCTTTCTACTTCTTTTTGTTGCTCGCGCTTCAACTGTTTCCCTTTCCACACAAGCCATAGCTGAGCAGCAATAAACACAGATGAATATGCACCAAGAATTAAACCTACTAACAGGGCAATTGAGAAGTTTTGAATCGATTCACTTCCGAATAGAAGAAGTGCTACAACTGCAATCACAACTGTTAACACGGTGTTCATTGAACGAGTAAACGTTTCACGCAAGCTTAAATTTACGATAAACGCCAAATCGTCAAACGTTTTGGATTTAAATTTCTGCATATTTTCACGAATGCGGTCAAACGTAACGATCGTATCGTTAATCGAGTAACCAACAATCGTCAAGACAGCGGCGATAAACGTTAAATCCACTTCTAATTTCGTTAAGCTGAAGACCGTAACGATAAAGAACGCATCATGTAACAAAGCAAGTACGGCTGCAAGAGCCATATAAAATTCAAATCGAATCGTTACATAGATGATAATTCCAATTGAAGCAATTAAAATCGCCATCATTGCATTTTTCGCCAGTTCTTTTCCTACTGTGGGCGAAACGGTGCTTACATTTGGTTCAGAACCGTACTTGTCTTTAAAGTGATCTTTCAAATTAGCAATTTCTTTTTTATCCAAGACTCCAACTACACGTACAACACCTGTATCATTACTTTTCCCTGTAATAACTACATCATCCGTTTTGATATCAAGAGACTTCATTTCACGCTGTATCTCAGCCTGCGTAACGGTATGATTTGCCGGAATTTCTATGCGAGTTCCGCTCGTAAAGTCAATACCAAGATTCAGCTTGAACACAGCAACCGAAATAATACCGATAATGACCAGCACGCTTGAGAATGTGAAGAACGCTTTACGGTATTTAACAAAGTCAATTTTATCCCACGCTGTAGGTAAAACGGTTGTGCCGTCATCTTTGCTTAAATCGTGAATTTGCTCTTTCTTCACGCCAAAGTAGCCTGGTTTTTTATCAAACCAGCGGCTGTTTACTAAAAGGCTCATTAATAATCGCGTACCGTATACGGCCGTAATAAAACTTAGCACAATTCCGATCATTAATGTTGTTGCAAATCCTTTTACTGAACTTTGACCATAAAAGAATAATACAAGAGCCGCTAACATCGTTGTAATATTGGCATCAAAAATGGTCGCAAGTGAGCGACGATTTCCTGCCCGGTAGGCCGATATAACAGACCTTCCTGTTTTCAGTTCATCTTTAATCCGCTCGTACGTAATGATATTCGCATCGACTGCCATACCTACACCGAGAATAAGAGCCGCAATACCTGGAAGGGTCATAACCACATGCATCAAGTCAAATACAAGCAGGTTTAAATACACGTAGAAGCTGAGTGTAATAATGGCAATAAGCCCCGGTATACGGTAGAAAAACAGCATATAAAGGAAGATAACCCCAATCCCGATAATACCCGCTAATATAGTCGTGTGAAGAGCTTCTTCCCCAAACTGCGCTCCAACGGATGTAGAGTATAGCTCATCTAATTTAACTGGCAGCGACCCGGCATTTAGCAATTCCGCCAGCTGCGTTGCACTTTTCACTGTGAAGTTTCCACCTGAAATTTCAACATCTGGCTGCGTTAACACGCTGCTAACAGAGGCTGCAGACAGATACTTCGGATTTTGTTTTGCTGATTCTTTTTGGTACGAGTCTTTTCCTTCTTCATAATCCAGCCAAATGACAATTAAATTGTTAGGTGCTGGTTTTTGAGAAAGCTCTCGCGTGATCTTTTCAAATTTTTTCGCATTTTTTAACTTTAGTGAGACGCTAGGCTGATTGCTTTGGTCAAACGATTGCTTTGCTCCGCCTTGCGCTAAGTCTGTACCATCCATCAGCACCTTATCGTTCACGTCACGGAACGTTAAGTTTGCTTGAGTTGATAACAAATCCCTGGCTTGCTTTTGATTCGTGACACCAGCTAGCTGAACGCGGATGCGGTCGTTTCCTTCAATTTGAATGCTGGGCTCACTAACTCCCAGTACATCGACACGTTGACGCAGCGCTTCAACCGTGCTGTTAAGTGCCTTTTTGTCAATGACATCGCCTTTTTTAGCTGGACTGACTTTATATAAAATTTCAAATCCACCTTGAAGGTCGAGGCCAAGTTTAATATCTTTTGTAATTCCAGTCATCGTTGTTCCGATTGTACTAAACACAAGCAGTACTAAGAGGAAAAAGGCAACGATACGTCCTCTTTTAACCATCGACAGAAAATCCTCCTTCTTATGTAAAAAACATGAAATGATAACAATAGATAAATGACCAATCTAATTATCATTCATAACCTAATGTCTGTCAAATAAAGACCTTATCAAATTTTAATACATGTATTTTACAAACTCTACTTTAATAATTCTTTCCAGTCTTCTCCATTATTAACACTTGAGAACATATCAGATTTATAAGATTCAATTGTTACATAGCTCATCACCTGCGTGATCTTAACAGATAAAATATCATTTACAACTTGGTGGAGAGATAGCTCCTTTTCTTTTTTCCATTTTTTCATTTCCAAATAACTCAATAAATCGTTCTCCGTTACTTCTTCATATCCGAGCATATGAAATTCTTCCATTTTGCTGGATACGACAGGCTGTATAAGTTCTTTCGAAGCTGAAATAAATGGATGTGTCATATCGATCCTCCTTTCCGTTTGACATTTTGCGTAAAATTTCTTTCTCGTATGAGGAATACTTGTCATGCTTGGACACCGACGGCGCATATATTCACTGTATAAACCTCAAGAAAGCAGTGAGTATATGTCTAAATTTTTACAGGGAACTATTATTTTAATAATTGCTGGCTTAATTACACGTGTACTCGGGTTTGTCAATCGAATTGTGGTGGCTCGAATGATTGGAGACGAAGGTGTGGGACTTTATATGATGGCGGTCCCCACGCTGGTATTAGTAATCACCTTAACACAGCTTGGGCTACCGGTTGCCATATCCAAGTTAGTGGCAGAAGCAGAAGCTTTAGGTGACAGGCATAAAATAAAAAAAATACTTGTCGTCTCTTTAAGTATTACGTGCACGCTGAGCGTTTTATTTACGCTCGGACTAATATTATTCGCTCCCGTTGTAGCAAAAACCTTCTTTACAGATTCACGTACAATCTATCCGCTGCTTGCGATTATTCCAGTTATTCCAATCATCGCCGTCTCGTCTGTCATCCGCGGATATTTTCAAGGAAAGCAGCAAATGAAGCCTGCTGCTTATTCTCAAATTATCGAACAAGTGGTGCGCATTACGTTAATTGCCGTATGTACAAAAGCATTTTTGCCTTATGGAATCGAGTACGCTGCGGCTGGCGCTATGCTCTCTTCCGTATTTGGAGAACTAGCTTCACTGTTTTATATGATGTTTATGTTCAAGCGAAAGAAGAAAATAACGGTAAGACGAAAATTTTTTGCTTCTTTACATGCAGGCAAAGATACGTTCCTTGACTTAATGCGAATCGCTCTTCCTACGACAGGAAGCCGCATGATTGGGTCAATTTCTTGGTTTTTAGAACCGATTGTAGTGGCTCAAAGTTTAGCAATCGCAGGAATAGCGACAGCGGTAGCAACGAAGCAGTACGGAGAATTAACAGGCTTTGCACTCCCGCTCCTGATGTTGCCTTCTTTTGTAACGGTGTCTCTATCTACTTCTTTGGTTCCCGCAATCAGTGAATCTCTTGCACAGAATCAAATGAAACAAATCGAATATCGGCTTCATCAAGCTCTCCGCTTGTCGTTTGTAACAGGCGGACTGGCCGTTGTTGTTCTTTATGTATTTGCTAATCCGGTAATGGAATTGATGTATGGTTCTGACAAAGCTGCTATTTTTGTCAAAGTCATGGCGCCTTTCTTTATCTTTTATTACTTTCAAGGGCCGCTTCAAGCTGTTCTGCAGGCGCTAGACCTTGCAAAAGCCGCCATGATTAACAGTTTTATAGGAGCAGCGGTCAAAACATCTCTTATCTTCTTACTCGCAACTCAGCCCAATCTAGGCATTATGGGAGCTGGTCTTGCAATTGTTGTGGGAATGATGCTTGTCACTCTTTTACACCTGTCTACGGTTATGAAAAAAATCACGTATAAGCTTCATGTGTTTGAGTATCTTCGCAGCTTTGCTGTAATGGGCATATCAGGTTTTATTGGACACTTCGCTTATATGAAGCTTTTCACTTCCATCCCTTTGAGTTTGCGAACCGTCTTATCAATTGCACTGACAAGCTTTGTATACGTATTGTTTTTGCTGCTTTTTAGACTGATAACAAAAGAAGAATTAAACCGTTTTTCTGTTTTGCGCTATTTTAAACGAAAATAAAACGCGGAGCAATCCGCGTTTTATTGTTTCACATCTACCAAATCTATAAAAAATTTTCCGTTGTCGTAGCTGCAATATGAAATCTTATCTAAGTTTGAATACCCTCGCTTTTCCAGCTCTGTCCTTAACCATTCCGTCGTTTTATGTTCATGCAGCAGATGCTCTTCTTGAATAATGCCGTCAATGATAAAAGGCAAATTCAAATTGCCTTTTTCACCTGATTGCTGATCTTTTTCAAACACGGATAGCCTTCCTGAAGATTCTAAAATAGCGAATTCAACATCAGCTACATTTTTTATATTTTTATCACGGAGCTGCACGAGCAAGTCATTGAAGTTATATCGCTGCCTTTTCATTTCATGTTCGTTTATTTTTCCATTTTCAATGATAATACTAGGTTTGCCATCAATAAAATTTCGCATTCGATTGCTTTTAAGAGACCATATAGCTAAGCCGATTTGAATAATAAGAAGCGTTAACATCGGAAGAATTGAATACAGCAAAGGATCTTTTGGGTTTTCAATAGCCATTACTGCCATTTCAGCAATCATAATAAAGACCACTAAATCCAATATGCTCAGCTCCCCTATTTCCCTTTTGCCCATAACGCGAAAAATAATTAAAACTACTACATATAAAAGAACGGTTCGCGCAACCATGATCAACAACTCCACCGCAAAGACCTCCTTTATGTATTCCCTTGTAGTTTGTACCATTTATTTTAAAATAGCCTTACTTTTATGCGTCTATTTTGAAGTCATCCCGAATATGCTCGTACTAAGGGTTCACCTATCTTTTTATTTCATGAGGGGGAAACAAGTTGGGTGCAAAACGAATGAGCAACGCTGTATTTGCAGGGGTAGCAACAATCTTAGTGATGGCTTTAGCGATTAGCATTATCTTTTCGCTTATTTTAAAATTCACATCGCTTGAAGAACAGTCCGTACGTTTATTTTTACTTATTCTCTCATTTATTACACTGTTTATCGGAGGATTTATCGCAGGAGGACGAAACGGTTCAAAGGGACTTCTTGTTGGAGGCGCCACTGGTATTTCTTATTCTTTTTTAATGTTTTTGCTGCAATTCCTCGGCTATAGTCACCTGTTTTCTGCACAGCAGCTTTTATTTCACGCTGGATTTATTGGAGTCGCTATTCTCGGGGGAATTGTTGGCGTAAACATTGCCGGTTCACGAGAAGCATAAAAAAACGTCACGTACATGTACGTGACGTTTTTTTATTAATCTACGCTTCTTACTTCACGAATAGCATTGCGGTCAAACGTTAATTTTGAACCGTCAGTGCTGCGAACCACAACTTGTGACTCATCGATTGCTTCTACCAGACCGTGCATACCGCCAATTGTAACAATCTTATCACCTTTTTTAAGTGCTGATTGCATTTGCTGTACGTTTTTTTGACGTTTTTGCTGTGGACGGATTAACAAGAAATAGAAAATGACAAACATTAAAAGTAATGGCCAAATATTTTGTAAAACACCCATGAAAACTCCTCCTTTTATTTATATTATCAACAGGTACTCATTCATAAATTTGATGAAAATTCCTGTAGTGACCTAGAAATTCTTTGCGTCCGGGCCGTTAAACCCATATTTTTCAAAGAACTCATCGCGGAAATCGCCAAGTCGGTCTTCGCGAATGGCTTCACGGACTTGCTCCATTAAGTTTAGCAGAAAATATAAGTTATGGTAAGATGTTAAACGAATTCCAAACGTTTCATTACAGCGAATTAAGTGGCGAATATACGCTCTTGAATAATTTTGACACGTGTAGCAGTCACAATTTGGATCAATCGGACCGAAGTCTTCTGCATATTTTGCATTTTTAACAACAAGACGACCTTCGCTTGTCATAAGCGTTCCGTTACGTGCAATACGCGTTGGTAATACGCAATCAAACATATCGATTCCGCGAATCGCTCCATCAATTAACGAGTCAGGTGATCCCACTCCCATTAAATAACGTGGTTTGTCGGTTGGTAAATATGGCGTCGTAAACTCAAGCACACGATTCATTACATCTTTTGGTTCTCCAACTGACAGCCCTCCCACAGCATAACCTGGGAAGTCCATTGAAACTAAATCAGCTGCACTTTGGCGGCGTAAATCTTCAAACTCTCCGCCTTGAACAATACCAAAAAGACCTTGGTCTTGAGGGCGGCTGTGAGCCTCAAGGCATCGCTCTGCCCAGCGGCTTGTGCGTTCAACTGAACGTTTTAAGTAGTCATATTCTGCTGGATAAGGTGGGCATTCATCAAATGCCATCATAATATCAGACCCAAGCGCATTTTGGATGTCCATCGCTTTTTCTGGAGATAAGAAAAGCTTGTCTCCATTCAAATGGTTGCGGAAATGAACGCCTTCTTCTTCAATACGGCGCAAATCACTTAAGCTAAAAACTTGGAAGCCGCCTGAATCCGTTAAGATGGGACGATCCCAGTTCATAAATTTATGAAGGCCTCCCGCTTTTTTAACAATTTCATGACCTGGACGAAGCCATAAATGATACGTATTACTTAAAATAATGCCTGCCCCCATTGCTTTTAAATCTTCCGGAGACATTGTTTTTACTGTAGCTAATGTGCCTACTGGCATGAAAATAGGCGTTTCAAATGAGCCGTGAGGCGTATGGACAATCCCTAAACGCGCTCCTGTTTGTTTACAAGTTTTTATATGTTCGTAACGAATTGCTGTCATTGATGTATTCCTTTCATGTTAAATTACAAAATTAGCATCGCGTCGCCGAAGCTGAAAAAACGATACTTCTCTGCTACAGCTTGTTCATAGGCAGAAATGACGTTTTCTCTTCCTGCTAAGGCACTTACAAGCATAATGAGCGTAGATTTTGGAAGATGGAAATTTGTAATCATTCCATCAATTGCTTTAAATTCATACCCTGGGAAGATAAAAATATTGGTCCAGCCTGAAGAAGCAACAAATTTGCCGTTATGCTCAGTTGCAATCGTTTCAAGGGTACGGGTAGAAGTTGTGCCTACTGAAATAATGCGACCGCCTTTTTCACGTACGCTGTTTAGTAAAGCAGCGGTGCCTTCACTCACTTGATAAAACTCTGAGTGCATATCGTGCTCTTCTAAGTCGTCAACGCTGACTGGACGGAATGTACCCAATCCGACATGAAGCGTTAAAAATGCAATATGCACACCTTTTTCTTTTAACTGTTCAAGCATCTCTTCTGTAAAGTGAAGACCTGCTGTTGGCGCTGCTGCAGAACCTTGTTCGCGAGCAAAAACCGTTTGGTAGCGCTCTTGATCATCCAAGCGTTCTTTAATATAAGGCGGCAGCGGCATTTCTCCCAGCTGTTCCAGAACCTCATAAAAGATGCCTTCATAGTTAAATTCTAGCAAACGTCCGCCTTGGTCGCTCGTTTCTTTACATACAGCTGTCAGACGTCCGTCACCAAACGAAATAACCGTGCCTTCTTTTACTCGCTTAGCCGGTTTTACAAGCGTCTCCCACGTATCGCCCTGTGTTTGTTTTAAAAGCAATACTTCAATATTAGCACCTGTATCTTCTTTTGTCCCAAATAATCGTGCAGGAAGAACACGCGTGTCGTTTAACACTAAACAATCTCCTTCTTGCACATAATCAAGAAGGTCATGAAACATATGATGCTTCACACTTCCTGTTTCTTTGTTTAATACCATGAGTCTTGACGCATCTCGCTGCTCAAGCGGCGTTTGGGCAATCAATTCTTCTGGTAAATGAAAATCAAATAAATCTACTTTCAAAATGTTCACCTGTTTCTACTTAATTATTTAAATCTGCCAATTACATAAAAAATAAGTGATAACACAACGCTTACTAGAATACATGTCACAATCGGGAAATAAAAGGTTGTATTTCCTTTTTTAATAAAAATATCGCCAGGAAGCTTGCCAACGAACTGCCATACCAGCCCAATGACGACTAAAATGCCCCCTAATGTGATAAGCATCTTAGGCATATCATTCACTGATCAGGCACCTCCAGCTGAAAATGATCATAAACCAAAGGCGTCACAATTCGTCCTCGCGGCGTTCGCTGCAAAAAGCCGATTTGCAATAGATACGGCTCATATACGTCTTCAATTGTGTGAGACTCTTCACCAATAGTAGCCGATATTGTGTCTAACCCTACAGGTCCGCCTCTAAATTTTTCGATAATCCCTCTTAATAATTTATGGTCAATATGATCAAGACCTAAACGGTCCACCTGCAACATTTCTAATGCTTCAGTGGCAAGCCTTTCGGTTATGGCTCCGTCTCCTTTGACCTGAGCAAAATCTCTGACTCTTCGAAGCAAGCGATTCGCAATACGCGGGGTTCCCCTAGCACGCCTAGCCATCTCAAACGTAGCTTTCTGATCAATCTCTACATCTAAAATAGCTGCTGTTCTTTCTACTATCGAAGCAAGATCTTCTTCTTGATAATATTCTAAACGGCTTAAAACGCCGAAGCGATCACGCAAAGGAGAAGATAAAAGCCCTGCTCTTGTCGTTGCACCTACTAGCGTAAACGGAGGCAAATCAAGACGGACAGAACGTGCACTCGGCCCTTTTCCAATCACAATATCCAAACAGAAATCTTCCATTGCTGGGTATAGTACTTCTTCAACCGAACGATTTAATCGATGAATTTCATCAATAAAAAGCACATCTCCAGGCTCTAAGCTGGTTAAAACCGCGGCTAAGTCGCCTGGACGCTCAATGGCTGGCCCCGAGGTCGTACGGATTTGCACGCCCATTTCATTAGCGATAATAGTGGCAAGGGTTGTTTTACCTAATCCTGGAGGACCATATAAAAGCACGTGATCTAACGTTTCGCTTCGCATTTTGGCAGCTTTAATAAAAATGTCAAGATGAGATTTTACTTTATGCTGACCAATATACTGCTGTAAGGTTTGCGGCCGCAAACTTTGCTCGATGATTTCTTCTTCACCAAGAACATCTCCCGTTACAATACGATCGTCCATTTTACTCCTCCCTTACTTATTGTTTCAATAATTGTTTTAGCGCTTCTTTAATATACTGATCTGTTGTCATCGTTTCCTTCATTAAAGCCGGAACAATTTTTTTGATTTCTCTTTCTGCATAACCTAATACTTTAAGTGCTTCAATCGCTTCATCGAGTGCTTCTGAACTTTGAGATTTGACTTCTTGTGCGTCCAGATCTGCAAATAAAGAAGGAACGGCATCTGGTACAATATCATGCAGCTTTCCTTTTAAATCTAGAATCATCTGTCGAGCTGTTTTTTTACCTACTCCTGGAAACTTAACTAAAAACTTCTCGTCTTCCTCCTCCACAGCTTGGACAACCTGCGCTGGATTACCTGACGCTAAAATAGCTAAACCGCCTTTTGGGCCGATTCCTGACACGCTAATTAACTTCATAAATAAATCCTTTTGTTCTCGCGAAGCAAACCCGTAAAGGGCAATTACGTCTTCTCTTACATATTGGTAGGTGTAAACCGTCTTTGGTTGTTCATCAATTGAAAATACATATGGATTCGGCGTAAAGACTTGATAGCCTATCCCGTTGTTTTCAATTACTACATACTCAGGATTTATATATGTAACAGTGCCTTTGATATAATCAAACAATAAGCTCTCTCCTTAATCACGTACGCGCGGGCATTGACCTTCAACTTTGCCTACGAAGAATCCTGCCCGCATCGTTCTCTATTTTCCTTTAAAGTTGCTTTTAAAAAAGACTTTCAAGAGAACGTTTGCCTCTTTTCATCTTTGTCAACCGACTTTTACAATAGCTGTAAAAAATAGAACCGCCCACTTTTATTGATGAATGACCTTTTAAGTTATATACAATACTAGACTGTTGAATACCATTTTAACATATCGCCAAAAGCAAATAGAAGCAATTTAGAATGTTGCATTCAATAATTATTTTACCATACTAAAAAACGGCTGCTTGATTGAAAGCGGCCGCTGCTGGAGCTGATAGATTTTATAGAAATTAATGAGGGAAAGATATTCATCTTTTGATTGAACGCGAATACCTTTCTTTAATTGTTCATGCTGATAGCTTTCAAGCCTTTTGATGTCAATTTGAAAAAACGACTGTATAATGTGCTGCGACGAAGCTGGTTTGCCTTCAAATGCTGAGAGAATACCGTTAACAGAAAGCCCTACGTAGCCGTTCTCTTTTAAAATAGGTGAAATATCGTCTATGCTTGTTCTAAAAACTAGCTCTTGATCCGTTTCTTTAAGCAGTCGCCAATTTTTATATTTTTCCATTAATTGTTTTTTCGTCATAGAAGGGCTTTTGATCATCTCTTGACTTACGACTCCATCCACATACACGCGCTCAAGAAATAATGTCATCGGCTCCTTTTCATTCGCATCTGCACGGTATGGCATTATACAAAGCACAATACTTACTAGCATTAAAAAAGCTGCTTGATGAATGACTTTCTTCACTCACCTTCACCTCACACGTTAATCATACTCTTTTTAGTATTATCTAAAAAGGTTTTGTGAAAATCTACACTAATAGTTTGACCTACTTATTTTCTTTTATCCTCTTATTTTATAAAGCAAATCCCTTTCTCGATATTATGGTAAGAAAACATGGAGTATTTGTTACATTCACACACTATTTGTAAAATTTTCTCTTGAACGTTTTAATTAAATTTTCGCAGGGTATGTACATAGTGGAAGTAATTGTAAGGACTTCTATTATCTATTTTCATAAAAAAGGGAGCTGAAGTAATGAGAATGAATAAACGTGTAGTCGGAACTTTTTTTTCAGAGAAAGAAGCTTTAGATGTTATCCACAATTTAAAGCGTCAAGGTTATCGAGAAACAGACATTATGGTTATCTCTAACAGTAAAAGCAATACATTTCAAATAGGTCATGATACAAATGTAATTATTGAAGCTGGTTCACCTGCCGTAAGTTCATTAGCTGGCGTCATGATGGATAACTTTTTTACTATGATGACAGGCGGCATGGGGCTCAAACAAGGAAGCGGCTTGAAATCAAAATTAATCCGCATGGGCATACCGGACTTCTCAGCCGTGCAGTGCGAGACAGATGTAGCTGCTGGTAAAATTCTAATTTTGATAGATGCCGTAAGCTCTGAACAAACTCCAGCGTACGGAACGTATACGGAACACAACGAGCATAGAGCCGTCCAATTACGTGAAGAAAAATTAGATGTCTTAAAAGAACGCGTTCAAGTCGGTGAAGTAAAACTCCACAAAAAAGTAATAGAGGAAGAAAGAACTGTACACGTTCCTGTTACGAGAGAAGAGTTTTATATTGAACGCCGCCCTGTAATTGACGGAGACTATAACGCTGGGCCACTTACAGAAGATGAAATTATTCGTGTTCCAATCATGGAAGAACGAGTAGAAATAACCAAAAGACCAGTTATTGTTGAAGAAGTAATTATAGGAAAAAAACTTATTCAAGAAACAAAAGAATGGACTGAAACGATTAAGAAAGAAGAAGCGAGCGTAGAACCTGATGGACTCGCGAGCCCTGAAGTATACGAAAATATGATGAACTATACAGACCATACTTACGCTCAAGTTTCTGCAGCTCTAGCAAGCGACGTGGAAGCTGAATACGAAAATAGTCAGACAACTAACAACGAGAAGCCAAACACACAAGCTAATAAGACAAGCTCTTCTGCAAAAAATGTAAAAAATACAAAGAGTGTCGCTACGGCACCAGCAGATACGAAAAAAAGAGAAGGTCGCCTCAAACAAAACGAAACTAACGCTCAAAATGAAGAAGCGGAATCTAAAATAACAAACAAATCTGCTTCTAACAAGAAAAATTAATAGTTACATGTTCGAGGAATAGCTGCCTGGCTTCAATGGCAGCTTTTTTATATGTATTCTCATCAAAAAACAGCCGTCCTTCACAGACAGCTGCTTCTTCATTTAACGATGTTTATGATTGACATTCTCATCGACTGATTCAAATAGACCATTGAAATTAGTTTGAATCGTATTTCGGTCTTTTCCATTTCGAATATCGTCATCAAGAGAACGAGCATTCATAAATACATCATGATCTACTTTTACTTGAACATTGTAGTCCTTCGCAATAGGCTTTACTTTATCGAGCACATTTTGTTTTAAACGGCCGTTATTTACGTCTTTGGCAGGATCCACAGCAACTAATAGCTGATCTCCACGGACAACGGCGCGACTATTTTCTACACCTTTAACGCTTGCAGCCCGATCAGCCACTTTTTCCGTAAAGTCTCTTGGATAATCTTCACCATAATACATATTAGCAACGCCATTTGTACGATCATTTGTATTATTGATGTTTCCATAAGGGTTTGTCGGATTGTCAAAACGTCCATCACTTACGTTTAACGGATAATTAGGTGTTCCATTCCCATCTAAAACTTCAGTCATTGGACCTTTCGGATTATCTACGCGATGTTCATTTGCTTTTTCATTTGTATGATACCCAACAGGCTGTGTCGTATCTGTATAGCGTTGTTCCATACCTTGGTCTTTGTTATTGCAAGCGCCAAGTCCCATCATACATGCAAAAGCTAAAGAAGTTGCTACATACCTATTCAACATAATCGCCCCCTAATTTAAGCTCTATTTACTATGAGCTTACTATTAGGATTAAAAGACAAGCCGTTTCTTATTCGATGAAGTGTTTATAAACTCTTTACATGTCATGTAGGTTTTGTAAGTGCTGGTAAATCACTCGATAAAACTGTGTACGCTGTGACCACTCTTCAACTGATTGCTGCATTAACCTTTGACGATTTGCCCATGATAAAGCAGAAGCGTTGGTATTCCAGTTTCTCATCAGCATCGATGGAAATAGCAAGGAAGCAAGAAAAAAACGCTGCTTGCTTAATTCTTTTATTTTCGAGTGTTGAAGTAGTTCTTTCATCGACCACTGAACGTAAGGCAAAAAGCGCTGGGCCAGCTGAACATAGTCATACAGAGCCGGAGCTTTAGCCGATAAGTCAAAATCAATCATAACAATACCCAAGTGGTTTGTTTTCAAGAAATTATGTGAAGCAACGTCACCATGAATAATGGAACAGTTCAACCCACTATCTTTGAAACGCTCCATTAAGACTAAAGCTTTTTCTCCCCAAGTCACAATGTCTTTATATACATGAAATTGATTAAATTCCCTAAATATATGTGATGCTTCTCGAAAAGAGGAAAGCCGCTTTTTCCATTTTAAAATAAGATCATACTCAGAAAGCTTTGTATATGCAGCTATTTTCTTTTTATGAACTTCTCCATGATAGCGGATCAATGCTTGTAATACTTCTTCCCGATCCTGAAAACTTTCATACGTTACCTCTTTTACTTGCTTAACAAAAGGCATCATCGCCCAATACAAATGACGGTCCTTTATATAAAGTTCACCTTCTGGGTAAGCTTCGAAATTAACAGCGTACCCTTGTTGAATCTGAGATAAAAAATGATAAACATGTTCAATTTTACCTTTGTCTCTGTAGGCTTTTATTACTTTTTTTCCTCTATTCGTATCCGCTATGATGACATGAGGCTTTTTCATACGGTAGGTCTCAACGTGAATATCTCTTTTTTTCAAATAGAGAAAGAGACGATTTAAATTAAAATCGTCTCGTGTATAATAATCAATCTTCATCTTCGTCGTACTCATCATATTCTGGAATACTAAATGCATTTGGGTCAAACGCAGGATACGGAGGTACACCAATCATGCCATATGGGGCTGGATAGGGTGCCCTTGGATCCTGAAAGCCATAAGGTACCTGCTGCTGGTACTGTGGATAAGGCTGCTGTGGTGCATAGTCGTCAGGTCTTGGTTCACCGCAGCCGCAGTCTCCTTGCTGCTGTGGTGCATAGTGCTGCCCATAATGGTAAGGCGCGTTTCCAAACCCTTCGGAAGAACTTTCATAATGGCCACCTGTCATAGCTCCTTGCACTTGTGGATACATCGGTGCTTGATGATAAGCCGGATAAACGGGCTGCTGATATCCCCATGGAGGCGGACAAGGAGAACATTGTACCGGTCCATAGCAGCTGTGTGGCATCATTGGATACATTGGCATCGGTGCCATGTGAGCGCCCATTGCATGTTCTTCAAACGATTCGTTTTCATAACCGTGATGATACATTGGAGCCTGTTGATACATTGGCATTGGATATGGCTGCGGTGCATACATTGGCGGATGACACGGCATATAATTAAATCCGCAGCCTGGCATCACAGGCGATATTGGCATGATTGGGTAACATGGCATTTGAGGAGGCATTTCTATACTCTCCATCTCAGGACTTTCTGGCGATTCATGCTTGGGTAGTTCTTTTGGTGCTTCTTTTTTTGGAGCCTGCATCGCCATATTAACGGTGTAATAATTGTTAATATCAATCTCAGGTGCAATTGGCTTTAATTTAGGAAGCTTTGGCGCAACTGGCATTTCTTTTTTAGGCTGAACGATTGGTGCTTCTTTCTTTGGCTGTGCGACCGGCGCTTCTTTCTTTGGCTGCGCAATCGGCGCTTCCTTTTTCGGTTGAGCAATTGGTGCTTCTTTTTTAGGCTGTGCGATCGGCGCTTCTTTTATCGGTTGCATAAACGGTGTCTGAGCAGGCTGATTAGCTGACTTTTTCTCATCTGGACTTTCATCAATTTCCGTTACTGGATAAGCTTTTGTGGATTGATCACTATAAGGGTGTTGAACTTTAGGCATTTCTTTTATCCCAGGTGAAGGAGCTCCTTCTTTTTGAACAGGCACTCCGCTTGTTGGCACTTTAATTTTCATTCCAGGCATGATCATGTCTGGATTGCTTAATTGAGAATTCGCTTTTTTTAACTCTTCAAAATTAACCCCATACTTTTCAGCGATTTTCCAAAGGGTATCCCCTTTTTGAACGATATGGATTTTCAACGTCATTCCCCTCCCGAGTAGAGTCTCTGCCATCTATATGTGCAAAATCAAAGTAAGTTCTGTTTGTTCATCACAAGATATGCCTTGAACCATTTTTTTATTCATTTTGCCCACAGTTTGGTTCAAGTTTTTATGATAAAGAAAAAAAGACTTATCAACACAAACAATATGTCAATAAGTCTTCTTTTAGACCTTCTTTGTTTAATTGTCTTAAAAATCTTTATGCGCGTTCTAACATATTCGTTAGGGCTTTGATAGCGCCTTCTGCTGTATGTTTATCCACCTTGATTTGATTTACTTCTTTTCCTTCTTCGATGCTTTCTAAAGCCCACAGCAAGTGAGGCAAATCAATTCGGTTCATCGTCAAACAAGGACACATATAGGGATTAAGCGAAACAATTTCTTTATCCGGATGACTGTTGATAATCCGTTTCACTAAGTTCATTTCCGTGCCAATGGCCCATTTAGAGCCTGAAGGAGCTTTTTCAATTGTATCAATAATATATTTTGTAGAACCTGCATAATCTGATTTTTGCACCACTTCATGGGAACACTCCGGATGAACAATAATATTCATCTCAGGCTTCTTCTCGCGCAAATAATCAATATTTTTAACCGTGAAATTTTCGTGCACAGAACAGTGACCTTTCCATAGAATCACCTTGATATTGTTTATATCGCCTTCATATTCAAGCATTTCTTCAATAGGATTCCAAATGGCCATTTCATCTAGTCCAACACCTAAATCATAAGCTGTGTTTCTGCCCAAATGCTGATCTGGTAAAAAGAGAATGCGCTCTTTTTTAGAAAATGCCCACTCCACCATATTTTTTGCATTTGAAGATGTTACTGTTGCACCATCATGTTCGCCTACAAAAGATTTAATTGCAGCTGTAGAATTCACATACGTAAGCGGAATAATCGTATCTCCGAAAAGATCCTGTAAGACAGGCCATGCCTTTTCTGTTTGCTGAATAGTAGCCATATCAGCCATTGAACAGCCAGCTCGCATATCAGGTAAAATGACTTTTTGATTTTCATCTGTTAAAATATCAGCTGTTTCTGCCATGAAGTGAACGCCGCAAAACACAATATGCTCAGCTTCTCTATTTTCAGCTGCTATTTGGGCCAGCTGTAAGGAGTCTCCTACCGCATCTGCAAACTCGTACACTTCGTCTTTTTGATAATGGTGGCCGAGCAGAAACAATTTGCTTCCGAGGTTTTTCTTGATTTCTAGTACTCTTCTTTTCATTTCATTTTCTGTGAGCTCCGTATATTTAGCGGGCAGCGTTTGCTGCTGAAGCGTTTGTAATAAACTCATCATTTTCTGTTCCCCTTTCTGTTAATAAGTCCAAGCTGATATCGATAGACCCTGCTGAATGTGTTAAAGCTCCAAGTGAAATATAGTCCACTCCGCTGTCTCTAAAAGAATGGAGCGTGCCAAGCGTAATTCCACCGGATGCTTCTGTGACAATATGAGCGGGAACCAGCGGTATCCAATCTTTAATGACTTCTGGAGAACAGTTATCGAACATAATGACATCTGCTCCTGCCTCTATTGCTTCTAGCAGTTGACTTTTGTTTTCAATTTCTACTTCCACCTTAACCATATGTCCAAGCTGCTCTCTTACTCTCACAACAGCGTCTAGGATAGATCCTGCATGTGCAATATGGTTATCTTTTAACATGACGCCATCGTACAATCCAAAACGATGATTATAACCTCCTCCAGCACGAACGGCATACTTCTCTAACATTCGCAGACCAGGCGTTGTTTTTCGCGTGTCACATATGCGCGTATGTGAGCTGCCAAGCAGCGCTACGGCTTTGTGCGTCATCGTGGCAATGCCACTCATTCTTTGAAGTAAGTTTAAAATTACCCGTTCACCGGTCAAAATAGATCGCACGGATCCTGAAACGGTAGCTATTTTATCTCCAGGCTTAAGAACATCTCCATCTTTTTTTTCGAAATTCACTTTCACATTAGGGTCTATTAAATGAAATCCTTCTTTAATCAATTCCACTCCTGCGATAATACCTGATTGCTTTGCCGTGAACACAGCCTTCCCTTGGTCAGACGAAGAAAAAATAGCTTCACAGGTTATATCTCCATCTCCAATGTCTTCTATAAAAAAAGACTGCAATAGTGTTTGTAATTTCAACGTATTCATTGTGCTACCTCACCTTTCTTTTTAGATTTCCTTGCTTATAAAATCAATGATTGTTTTGTTGAAGTAGCAGACTGCTTAATAATTCGCCTATGCTCCCATTCTTGCTTTTCATGCGGAAAGTCACTTCGGTAATGACCTCCTCTACTTTCTTTTCTTGCAAGAGAGGACTCGGCAATAAGCAGACCTGCCGTTAGCATATTGCAGGTGGTTGCAGCTTCCCTCGAATATATAACTTCTTGATCAAGAGGTATTCCATCCAAATAATTTGTGAATTCATGCACAATAGTAGCCAATTCGTTTTCATGACGAATGATTCCTACACAATCCATCATTTTATGCTGAATTTGTCTTGTGGCAGGCAGGATTTTAGGCATGCCTTTATAAACGTAACGAACGGGAGTATAACGAGATACCGTTCTCGCTTTATGTAAAATATGACGCCCTGTCCGTTTTCCAAATACAAGACACTCTAACAATGAATTGCTTGCTAGACGATTTGCTCCATGAACGCCTGTAGAAGAAACTTCCCCCACGGCATATAATCCTTCAATACTTGTTTGTCCGTAAGCATCTACTTCAATTCCACCCATTAAAAAATGTGCGCCGGGAGTAACAGGTATTCGTTTTTTGTCCAGTTGAATTTTATACTTTCGACATAGTTCCGTAATCGTAGGAAATTTTTGTTGGAAATGAGCCACTTTTTCAATGTCTAAAAACACGGATCTTCCTTTTTTCATTTCATTAAAAATCGTCCTTGCTACAACATCTCGCGGTGCTAAATCCTTAAAGCGATGAACGCCTTCCATTATGCGTTCATCCCATTCATTTACCAGTACGCCACCTTCACCTCGAACCGCTTCGGATACTAGGCCTTTCGCTTCCTTTTGATACAAAAGCGTCGGATGAAACTGAATAAATTCTAAGTCCGCTAATTTTGCTCCAGCCCTGTACGCAAGCGCTAGCCCATCTCCTGTCGCGAGCGGCTGGTTAGATGTATGCTTGTACAAAGCGCCGATTCCTCCGGTAGCAATAACGGTTTGGCGAGCATGATATATAGTAATTTTGTTGTTTTCACCTTGTCCGATAGCGCCTCTGCACGTGCCATCTACAGTTACTAAATGCTGAATCATTTCGTTTTCAATTACTGTAATATATGGCAGTACTTCTTTTTTCAAAAAAGCGAACAGCGCTTGTCCTGTTGCATCCCCACCTGCATGCAGAATACGATTGACACGATGGGCTCCTTCTTTTCCAAAATGCAGCGTACCATCTGGGTTTTTATCAAACTTCATTCCTTTATGAATCAATTCATTTACTACAGCCGCACCTTCTTCCACTAAAGTGCGTACCGCTTGTTCATTGCAATGCTTATTGCCCGCAACCAACGTATCATAGAGATGTTCACTCCAGTGATCGCTGCTTCCAATAGCAGCTGCTACTCCGCCTTGAGCAAGAACTGAGTTATTGCGGTCAATTTTCCCTTTCGTTACCATGACAACTCTGTTATGACGACACAGTTCATAAGCTGCAGAAAACGCTGCTAATCCGCTTCCAATAATTAAAACATCCGTCTCTAACATTTTACACCTCTTTATTTACATGTGTCTTGACACCTATATTTACATATTATTAAATGAAAGACAAGAAGTTTTTTTATCGGAGGGAGAAAATGATTTATCTGGACTATGCAGCAACAACGCCAATGAGACAAGAAGCAATTGAGGTATATACTGAAGCGGCAACAAGTTATTATGGAAATTCCAGCAGTCTTCACACGCTTGGAACACAAGCAGAGAATTTGCTTACACTATGCAGAAAAAAATTAAGTCTGTTAGTAAATTGCGGAGAGGATGATCTTTTTTTTACAAGCGGAGGAACAGAAGCTAATTACTTAGCTATTCACTCTCTTTTAAAAGGAAACACTAGCGAACGAAAACATTTAGTTACAACGAAGCTTGAACATTCTTCAGTTCTTCATACGTTGCAGCAGCTTGAAAAAGAAGGCTTTTCCCTATCTTACGTACCTGTAGATCAAAACGGCGTTGTGTCTGTAGACGACTTAAAGAAGACTATTCGACCTGACACTGTGCTAGTAGCCATTCAGCATATCAATCATGAGCTCGGTACAATTCAGCCAGTTGAGGATATTGGCCATTTTTTATCTAAAAAAGAAATTCTTTTTCACTGTGATTGTGTTCAATCTTTCGGGAAGCTTCCTATTGATGTTAAAAAGCTGAAAGCTGATAGTATCTCAGTTTCTAGTCATAAAATTTACGGACCAAAAGGTGTAGGAATGGTATACATGAATTCAAGTTCTTCTTGGAAGCCTATTTATCATAAAGCAACTCACGAAAAAGGCTTTCGCCCTGGGACTGTAAATACAACGGGCATTGCTTCCTTTACTGCAGCAGCTGAATGCGCATATGCAGAAATGACGACCGCCCGGAACCATTATGAGCGCTTAAAATCGTACTTACTGGAAAACCTAGAGTCTCTTGCTCCTTTTATAGAAGTAGAAGGCCTTGGGAACTCTCATTTTCCTGGAATTATTGGACTGACGTTTTCAAACATACAGGGTCAATATGTTATGTTACAATGTAATCGTCACGGAATTGCTATATCTACGGGAAGTGCCTGCCATGTAAATCAGCAGGAACCATTAGCTTCTTTACTTGCGATTGGCAAATCGAATGCGAATGCTAAGAACTTTGTACGTATTTCATTTAGTCAACATTCAACGTTTAAGCATATTGATCGACTCATATCCGTTTTTCATTTATTACAGCAAGAATTTATGACAGTGTAAAAGGAGGGATGAAAGGTGCCAGGAACTCAAAAGAAAATTCTTGGAGAAGAAAGAAGAGAACTTATTCTCCAATGGTTAAAAACAGAGAATAAACCAATGACAGGCAGTGAGCTTTCGAAAAGAACGAACGTTAGCCGCCAAGTCATTGTACAAGATATTTCGCTGCTTAAAGCTAAAAATGAGCCCATTATCGCAACAAGCCAAGGGTATCTTTATATTCAAAATCCATCTCAAACTACCGTGCATCAGCGAATTATTGCCTGTCAGCATACGCCAGAAGATGCTGAAAAGGAGCTTCTCCTGCTTGTTGACCACGGCGTTCTCATAAAAGATGTAACCGTTGAACACCCTGTGTATGGTGAATTAACGGCTTCCGTTATGATTCAAACCCGAAAAGAAGTAGAAACGTTCATAAAAAAAATTCAAGAAACAAACGCAACTTATTTATCTCAGCTAACAGATGGAATTCACCTTCATACGATTGAAGCAGATACAATTGAAAAACTGAATGCTGCCTGCTTAGCTCTTGAAGTGGAAGGCTATTTAGTTTCGAATGAATAAAAAGATGTTGTAACAAAAAAATCCCGCTTTAAAGCGGGATTTCTGTTTCAAGCAGTGTGTGGGGATAGCTTCCTAAAAGCTCTACGCTACAGCCTAGTGCCTCAAGTTCAGCCATAGCCCCAGGGATTAATACTTCATCCATTTTTTGTTCAATATCAACGATAAAGAAATAGTTTCCAAGCCCTGTTTTCATAGGACGGGATTCAATTTTAGACAGATTTAGCTTACGCCAGGAGAAAGCTGAAAGCACTTGATGAAGCGCTCCTGCCTGATCAGATGGAAGTGTAATCATTAACGTTGTCTTGCACCCGTTTCCAGCTAAAAATGGCACCTCTTGTGCTCCGTCTTTATGCAAAATAACAAATCTTGTTGTATTATGATCATAATCATGAATGTTCGGGCAGGCAATATGTAATCCATATTCATGGGCTGCTAATCCATTTGCAATAGCTCCAATATTAAGCTCAGGGTGTTCGCTTACATACTTAGCAGCAAACGCCGTTGATGTCATCTCTTCTACTGCAGTTGACGTACATTCTCCGTGTAAAAATTTATGACACTGTGCAATTGCATGAGGATGAGAATAAATCGTTTCAATGTTTTTCCACTGTTCTGCACGAGATGGATGAACCATTAAATGCTGACGAATTGGAAGCACGATTTCTCCAACAATCGGCAGACGACGTTCATGAATAAGATAATCAAGTGTTAAATTTACAGATCCTTCAAGTGCATTTTCTAACGGTACAATTCCATACTCAATTTCTCCGTTATCCACTGCATCAATGCATGCTGGAATTGTTTTGTATGGAATATGGTCGTGCTGTTTAAATACGCCTTGGACGGCTACATGTGTAAATGTTGCCTTTGGTCCTAAATATCCTACTTTCCCCACAATCATGCCTCTCCTTATCTATATCTGTTTACCATTATGCCCCTGAACCAAGCACGTCCACTTTATCTACAAACTCTAAGCTTTTCAATCTTCGCAGCATTTCATTTAATTCAACATTCATGCTTGCTGTATCTAATGAAAGAGTTACGTTGGCACGCCCTTGTAAAGGGATGGTTTGGTGAATCGTTAACACATTGCATCCCGATGATGCAACGGTGCTCAATAAATGTGATAAAGTTCCTGATCGATCTTCAATATGAAAAAATAGTGAAATAATGCGCTGTTTGACAACCGTCTGAAACGGAAAGACCGTGTCGCGGTACTTATAAAAAGCACTGCGACTCAAGTCTACGGCTTGTACAGCATCTGCTACCGACTCAGCTTTTCCCCGTTCAATTAACAGCTTCGCATCCAATGTTTTTTTCATCGCTTCCGGTAATACATCTTCGCGAACTAAATAAAACTGCTTATCGCTCTTATGCAAGTAAAGCCCCTCCCCTTATCCTATGAACAACAATTAGTCAATAAATTCAAATTCATATTCAAATAGCTTTACAATATCGCCATCTTTTGCTCCTCGTTCACGAAGGGCTTCATCGACGCCCATGCCTCGAAGCTGGCGCGCAAATCGACGAACTGATTCTTCACGTGAGAAATCAGTCATCTTGAATAATTTTTCGATTTTTTCACCGCTTAATACGTACGAGCCATCGCTATCACGCGTAATAACAAATTCCACTTCTTTCTTTTCATGCTTGTACAGTACGCGGTGCATAGATAGATCTTCCTCTTCTTGCATTGGGAATTCCGGCGTAGTTTCTACAAGATCAGCTACTGTAAATAACAGTTCGCGGATTCCATCACGCGTTGCCGCAGAAATTGGAAAGACTTTCACTTCGTCCCCTACTTTTTCTTTGAATGCAGCTAGATTCTCTTCGGCTTGCGGGATATCCATTTTATTTGCTACCACTACTTGCGGACGTTCCGTTAAACGCATATTATACTGACGCAGCTCTTCATTAATGGTTAAGTAGTCCTCATATGGATCACGGCCTTCTAAACCTGACATATCGATTACATGGACAATAACGCGGGTACGTTCAATGTGACGTAAAAACTGGTGACCTAATCCTACACCTTCATGTGCGCCTTCGATTAGCCCTGGTAAATCTGCCATCACAAAACTGCGATTATCTTCTGTTTCAACTACTCCTAAATTCGGATTAATTGTTGTAAAATGATATTCAGCAATTTTTGGCTTTGCAGCAGACGTTACGGATAATAACGTTGACTTTCCAACACTTGGGAAACCAACTAATCCTACATCGGCTAATACTTTTAATTCAAGAATGACATTTCTCTCTTTACCCGGCTCTCCATTTTCTGAAAGCTCCGGTGCTGGATTTGCAGGTGTAGCAAAACGCGTATTCCCACGCCCTCCGCGTCCACCTTTTGCAATCACTGCGCGCTGGCCGTGTTCAACTAAATCAGCAATCGTTTCGTTCGTATCTTCATCTAACACAACGGTACCTGGTGGAACTTTTACAATCATCGGCTCAGCGTTACGTCCGTGCTGTCCTTTTGACATTCCATGTTCACCGCGGCTTGCTTTAAAGTGACGCTTATAGCGGAAATCCATCAGCGTACGCAATCCTTCTTCTACTTCAAAAATGACATCTGCACCGTGACCACCGTCACCACCTGCAGGGCCTCCTTTTGGTACGTACTTTTCGCGACGGAAGGCAACCATTCCATTTCCTCCGTCGCCACCTTTTACATATACCTTGACCTGATCTACAAACATTTCTTTTCCACTCCGTTCTATATCTTAGCTCCTGCCATAGCAAAAGCGCTGTTAACTTATTGTAAGCATAAGGCTAAATTCATCTTCAGACATATGCTGTTCAACCAATGCAACTCCTTGAGCGCACTCATAACATTGTAGCTTGTTTTGTAGCTTCTGTATATCTGTTAGTATTCCACTAAAGTCAAAAAAGAAACGAATTCCCTGTTCTTCAATGCATACTGAAATACTCAAATAATTTTCTGCATGATAATCAACATACTTTTCGAGTGCTTCTGTCAAATAGCAACACCAGTTGTATACGAACTCATCGTATTGTGATAAATCCTTCAATTCTCCAAGCACTTCCACATCTAAGCGAACAGCATGGTTATTCCAATGATAGGTCATAACAAAGCCCGCAAACAGTCGCATATTGATGTTTGTTAACTTGGATTCATGTTTGGATTCATTTACAATTTCTTCAATGATTTCATTCGCTCGATCAAGCCGATTCAACGCTAGATTGCCTTTGATTAATTGCAGCTTATTTAACCAATCATGCCGCGCGTATCTTAATACCTCTACGACATCCCATTCTTTTTCCATCTTAGCACTCCTAACTTTGACTCGAGCATAAGTATTTCACAACGCTGACAAACATCTCGTATCAATCTTCTTAGATATGTTCGATTATAACAAATTCCAATGGGTAATAGGTGAAATATTCTACAAAAAGAAAA
>NZ_JYOO01000012.1 GCF_000956595.1 Priestia aryabhattai B8W22
AACATTCATGGAAAAAGGTACAGTAAAATGGTTTAATGCAGAAAAAGGTTTCGGATTTATCGAGCGCGAAAACGGCGACGATGTATTCGTACATTTCTCAGCAATCCAAAGCGAAGGATTCAAATCTTTAGACGAAGGTCAAGCTGTAACATTCGACGTTGAAGAAGGTCAACGCGGACCTCAAGCTGCTAACGTTCAAAAAGCATAAGTAGTAAAAAGACTCTGATTTCAGTCAGAGTCTTTTTTTTATGTAGAGCTACGCATAAATTTTTTTAACATGTAGTTTGTACACGTTATTATAAATAGTAAACTAAAAGAGTCTCTTCATTCCGAAGAGACCTTTTGTGGAAGAAATAGTTGAAGAAATAAAGTGTGGATGTTGCATCGTCCTCATTTTTTAATAATTAGCACCAGCCGCCGCCGAAGCAAGAAGCGCCGATGATGATTAATAAGATGAAAAGTACAATGATTAAAGCGAAACCGCCGCCGCAGCCACCGCCGCCATAACCACAACCGTATCCGTAACCTCCGTAGTATCCCATGTGTTTCACCTCCATTTGCTATACTTTAAGATATGTGAATTTAGTTAAATTGCTCCTAATAATTCCATAGAACTTTTGAAAATGTTTGTCATACACTAAAATACTGAGCTTCTCAAACAAGTTCCACAAAGTGATAAAATATCTGATTTTATGGGCATTTACTCCTCTTTTCTTTATCTTTTAAAAATGTAATCGCTCCCTTTTTCATGAATGTACAATGCGCTGAATACCTTTAGTTATGTACACTCACACAGGAGGGATTCAATATGTTAACACTCGAAATTTCAAAGCAAATCGTTAAAAACGTCTACCCTATTGTCTTATCGAACCGCAGTAAAATCTTTCAAGAGGAAGTGAGCGTCGCCGCTTTGCAAGACTACTTTGGTCTTGATCATGCCTTTAGCGTATATGCAGCTGCCACCATTATTTATCAGCTAGAAGCTGACGGATATGTATCCAAACCTCTGAAACGCAACGAATACAAGCGAATTTTGCTCAAATAAAAACAAGCATCCCCTCAAGGATGCTTGTCTTATTTATAGCTATACCTGTCGAATAATTGCTCGACTCTTTTGTGATAGTCTGCAAGGTAATCAGAGAGCTCCGTTTTGCTCAAATTATTGGCCTGCTCCTCAAATAGTGACAGCAGCGAAATTTTAATCATTTCCATTTCCGTTTCCGAACGATTTTCATTTCGCAAATCTTTTCTTAAATTCCACAGGCTTTGCTCCATTTCATGCTTTAATTGTTCTAGTGAGTGTGGTTCTTCAAATCCGGCACGAATGTCTTTTTTAAATCCACTCATCTTATCACTCCTCGCATTTGCACCTGCTAGATAGTATCTAATGTATACTATACCATAAATAACTATACGAGGCTTAAGCATGCATTTTAAGCAATTGGTCACAAAATAAAAAACATCTCTTTGGATGTCTTTACGTTACTTTTTATCTTACTTCGTCTTCTTCACCTTTTACATATTTAAAAAATGAATCAATCATTTCATTTAAAAAATCATTTCGATCTTCAAAATTCATAATTTCTAAAAACTCCACAATATCCTTATCTAAGCTAATAGAAGCGGGAACATAAGCAGCTGCTTCCCTTCTTTGCGGGAATGGAATCACATTATCTTTCTTCTTCATAAAACACCGTCCTTTTTCTGTGCTTTACTAGTGTAAGCTTTCAAGGAACGATTTGCAAGTCCCTCTGATGTAAAATTTTATATAAATATTCTTCTGAAAAGACAGAGTATATCTTTAGCTACTCAAGTAAGCTCATTTGACCTTAGCCTTTTTCGTGTTCTGGCGTCATATTAATAATTCGCCGCTGTTTTCTCTTTTCCTTTTGGCATCTTTTAGCAAATTTAAACACAAATAGTTTAAAAGAGGTTTTTATTTCCTTCTTATAGGTTAAAGAAAGGAAACAACATTTTTATATGGAGGGGTTACAAATGATTGCATTAACTGGAAAAGTTGCGCTTGTGACGGGAGCGGCATCTGGAATTGGACGCGCTTCAGCCATCACATTAGCTGAACAAGGAGCGCGCGTTGCTCTTTTAGACTTAGAGGAAGAAAAATTACAAGAAGTAAAAGAGACCATCATGGCAAGCGGCGGAGAGTGTATAGCCGTTAAAACAGACGTATCTGACTCTGAAAGTATAAAAGAGAGTATCGAAACGATTAGCAGCTTATGGAGTCAATTACATATTGTTTCTATTAACGCAGGCATCAACGGTACGTTTTCTTCTATTGAAGAACTATCACCAGAAGATTGGACAAAAACGATTGATACAAATTTAACAAGTACTTTTTTAACCGTGAAGCATTCTATTCCTTATTTAAAAGCTCAGGGAGGAAGCGTTATTATTACTAGCTCGATTAACGGCAACCGTACATTTTCAAACATCGGCATGAGCGCATACAGTTCCTCAAAGGCTGGCCAAATGGCTTTCGGCAAAATGGCAGCTCTTGAACTTTCTACATACGGAATACGGGTAAACGTCATTTGTCCAGGAGCAGTTGATACAAATATTGAAAGCAATACATTCCGTCAAGAAGACAAATTAAAAGAAGTCGCGATTCCAATTGAATATCCAAATGGCAATCAGCCGCTTGCTAAACGCTCGGCTAAGCCCGAAGAAGTAGCAGACTTAATTTTCTTTTTAGCTTCTGACGCGTCCAAACATATTACCGGAAGTGAAATGTTTATTGACGGCGGAGAATCGCTGCTGTAACGTACAAGCCCCTGCATCAACGTCAGGGGCTTGTTTTTTTACTTTTATGAACAACATCTACTCCGCCCGAAGCAGATATAATGCTGCCTGTAATCATATCTGAGTTTTCATCACAAAGAAACTCAATAATACGCGCAATGTCTTCTCCTGTCCCTGATCGGCCCACAGGCGTTTCCTTGTCTTCTAGTAATCTTGCTTTTATAATATCACTTTCTTTCATGTCTCCTACAATATCTCCGGGACAGACCATATTGGCCGTAATCCCGTATTCGGCTACTTCTAGAGCAAGCGATTTGGTCAGAGAAGCCAGCCCTGACTTAGCGGCACTAAAAGCCGCGCGGTGCATCCATCCAGGGGTATGCTCTACATCTTGAAAACCGTATGTAATAATTCTTCCAAACTGCTGCTTTTTCATAATAGGAACAACAGCTTTTACAAAATGAAAAACGGAGCTTAAATTCCCTTCCAGTATTTCATACCATTCACTGTCTGCGTATTCTATTAATTTTTTCTTTCAAATACATACGGACCTGCATTATTAATTAAAACGTCAATACGTCCAAACCGCTCCCTGGCCTGCGTAACGACATGTTCAATATCTGCTTTATTTGTTATATCTCCTTCTACAAACTGTACGTTGTCTTTATATTGATGCCATTCTTCTTGCAGTTCTCGCACTTTATTTTTATCACTTCGAAAATGGACGGTAACGGAATACTGCTTTTTTAAAAACTGTTCTGTTACCTTCTTACCGATACCTTTATGACCCGCTGTAATCAATGCATGTTTCATCTACCTTCACCTCTTTTACTCTACTTCTCTACTATATATATTAGACAGCTCCTTGATTTCTCCTTTACTAACGGAAAAAAGCCCTTGACGAAAGGGCTTTTCTTTTACGGTCTTAACAAAATTTTCCCTGTACTTTTCCGGCTTTCAAGCAGCTCATGTGCTTTTGCTCCGTCTTTTAAATCAAACACCACGGGATCGGTTAGCACAAGCTGACCTTTACTGATCCACTCAAACAGCTGCTGTGAACGTACTTTACGTTCTTCATATGACACAAGCACGTTCCATAAGTCTCCGCCTGTAAGCGTTTTAGAGGTATCCATCAGCATACGCGGGTCGACTGGAGCCGGATCGCCTCCTGCCATTCCGTAAAACACCACGGTTCCTCCTGTTTTTACGGCTTCAAAGCTTTTTTCTAGCGTAACCCCTACAGATTCGTAGGCAACATCTGCTCCTCGCTTCGTTACTTCTTTCACTTGTTCCACCCAGTTATCTTCGTATAAAAAAACATAGTCAGCGCCTGCCTGAGCCGCTGCTCTTGCTTTTTCAGAAGATGACGTTAAGCCAATGACCTGTCCGCCTAATAGCTTGGCAATTTGAACTAAAAGCTGACCTACACCTCCAGCAGCTGCGTGAACAAGCACATAATCGCCGGGCTGAATGCTGTAGCCGTCTTGTGTTAAATAGTGAGCCGTTAACCCTTGCAAAAGTACAGAAGCAGCTGCATCAAACGAAATATCGTCAGGTACAGCAATTATTTTATCTTGTGGCACGGCAACAAGCTCTGCATTTGCAAAAGGAACGTCAGCAAACGCAATACGGTCTCCTACGTTAACATGACTTACTTCTGCTCCTACTTCTTCTATCACACCTGCTCCTTCATATCCTAAAATATACGGAGGTGTACCGGTTAAGTGGTAGTTCCCTTTTCTTCGGTACACATCCGCAAAGTTAAGTCCAATTGCTTTTGTTCTTACCAATACGTCTGTTGGGCCAATAGAGGGGTTCGGTATATCTTGATAGTGAAGAACGTCAGGTCCTCCAAATCTTTCAAATACTAATGCTTTCATAGATAAGTTACCTCGTTTTCTTTATGTATTCCCTTTCATCGTAATTCAACGAGATAACAAACACAAGTTTCTTACTCAGCAAAAAAAACGCTTTGTCTCATAAGAAGACAAAGCGTTTTTTTAATTTGTTTGCGCTACAATTTCTCGCATTGTTCCATTTTTTTGATAAGACGTATGAAAAGAAAAGGCTTTTTCAAGAACGTGCGGTGTTTGGCCGCCTCGCGTGAGCGCTTCTTCGTAATACGCCATAAGCTGATCGCGATACATTGGGTGGCACAATTTTCAATAATGCGTTTTGCTCGTTCTCTTGGAGCGAGTCCGCGTAAGTCCGCATATCCTTGCTCTGTTACAATGACATCCACATCGTGTTCCCGTATGATCAACGTGTGAAACAAACGGCACTACGCTTGAAATATCACCGTTTTTAGCAATGGATTTTGTTACAAAAATACCAAGGCGCGCATTTCGGGCAAAATCCCCTGAACCTCCGATCCCGTTCATCATTTTTGTTCCCATCACATGCGTGGAATTGACGTTTCCGTAAAAAAGATAAATTTAACTCATAAAAAAAATCCGTACCATATAAGGCACGGATTTTTTATTAGCTTGCTTTTTTCACACGATTTGTAATGGTATCTTCTTTTGGTGATGTTTTGCGAATAAAGAAGGCTAAAACAAACGCGATTACACTTAAAATCGTTGCGATCATAAATGCATCGTTAATACCCATTGCTGTACCTTGATTCACAGCTTCAGCCATACTGCCTTTATCTGTTGGCAAAATTTGCTGATTCGTTACGATATTTTTCACGTGTTTTTCACCTTGATTCATCATAATGGATACAAAGAACGCCATTCCTACAGCTCCGGCAACCATTCGAAGCGTATTAACCATCGCGGTACCGTATTTATTTAAGCTAAGCGCAAGCTCATTTAATCCAGCTGTAAAGATCGGCATCATAAGCAGTGACATCCCAAACATACGAACAGTATAGACAATCATTACATACATAAATGTTGTGGTTGTTTCAAGCTTTGTTAATTCATATGTTGTCACAACGGTAATTGCTAAACCAATAACAGCAAGCCATCTTGCGCCGAACTTATCAAACAGCCGTCCTGTAATCGGAGACATAATCCCCATTACAATTCCCCCAGGAAGTAGCAGCAAGCCTGAAAGAAATGGTGAAAAGCCGCGTACGTTTTGCATATAAATTGGCATTAAAATCATACCTGAAAACATTGCCATTGTCACAATTACGTTAATAATTGTTGTCAGCGTGAACATACGGTAACGGAAAATACGAAATTCAAGAAGCGGCTGATCGATTTTTAACTGGCGGAAAATAAAGAACAGAATCGAAATACCGCCTACAATGAACATGGCTAATACTTCAGTGCTGGTCCAGCCCTTTGTACCGCCCGTAGCGAATGCATACAGCAAGCCGCCAAATCCAATTGTTGATAAAATAACGCCAAGCACATCTAGCTTTGGTCGGCTTGTTTCTGTGACGTTTTTCACTAAAATAATTGCCGCAATTACGTTAATAAGTGCAATTGGAAACATCATAAAGAATAAAACGCGCCATGAGTAGTGCTCAACAATTAAGCCAGAAAGCGTCGGCCCTACTGCCGGTGCAAAGTTCATTGCTACCCCAAAAATCCCCATCGCAAAGCCGCGGCGGTCAGGCGGGAATAACGTAAAAATAACGTTTGTAATTAACGGAAATAAAATTCCCGCTCCTGCTGCTTGCACGACGCGTCCCACTAAAATAACGGAAAATGTCGGTGCGATACCGCAAAGCAGTGTTCCTACTGTAAACAGCCCCATTGCTGTAATATACAGCTGCCTTGTCGTAAATCGATTCATTAAAAACGCTGTAATTGGAATAACGATTCCGTTTACTAACATAAAGATGGTCGTTAACCAGTTGCCCGTAGCCGCCGTTACATGGAAGTGATCCATCATTTGCGGAAGCGCGATGTTAATCAGCGTTTGATTTAAAAAAGCGACGAGCGCTCCCATTATCATTACGCCAAAAATAGACCGAGTTCGGGCTTGATCGGACTGTTGTGTTTGTGTATTCATTTTAACAAGACCTTTCCCTTTTAAAATTATCTGTATGTAAATCTTCAGATGACAAACAGGTTAAGAATATATTTTATGTGTTCATTCTATTAATTTATGTCACGAATATTTAATGAACTTAATTATATACCGGATAAATATATCCGTTTCCGAAATATTTGTCAACAAATATGATCATTTTCGTAAAACTTTTCCATCAGTATGTATAAAGTAGCATGCCCTTTAATGAAGAAAAAAATGAGAGCCTTTCAACGAAGGCTCTCATTTCCTTAAGAAATACTTATTTTAGGATTTGAACTTTTACCGTTTTTCTTCCCCATTTTAACGCTTCTTTTTGAGAAGGAAGAAGAACATCAATTTTATTTCCTTTAATCGCGCCGCCTGTATCAGCTGCGATTGCCGTGCCATAACCTTCTACGTATACTTTTGAACCAAGCTTAATCACTTTTGGATCAACAGAAATAACTTTTTGATTTGGATTCTTTTTTAAATCGATTCCAATCGCCGTTTTTCCGCTGCAGCCTTTGCAGTTCGCTGTGTACGCTGTTGCTGTTACCTTAAATTCTTTCACAACGTTTGAAGACTTCGCAGGCGCTGCTTTAGCAGGCGTGCTTGATTTTACTTGAGATACTTTTAATACTTGTTTCGGATGAATGCTGTCTGACTTTAAGTTATTCCACTGTTTCAGCTGACTAACCGATATTTTATATGTCTTTGCAATTTTGTATAGCGAATCTCCGCTTTTTACCGTATATGTATTTGTTGCAGCTGATGCACCACTTGCCACTCCGAACAGTGACATTAGAACTAAACTGAACGTAATCATTGTCTTTTTCATGTAATTGATTTCCCCTTTATCTACCAATACATAAAAAATAACACATGAATATTACAGTTATATTTCAGTAACATGTCAATAGTTTGATAGTTTAGTTACAGCAAAAATAAAAATTCTTCCTTTTAAACTAGTAAATTAATCACCTTAACATTTTAAAAACATACATATTTAGGCATATAAAGGTGCTTTTACGCACATTTATATTGGATTATTTCATTTGTAACATTCCACTGGTTCTAGAGGCTTATATTTTATTTTTATATTAATTATTTAGAACATAGTTTATTTAAAAATAAATGAATGCGTTAAAGGAGCTTAATATAAATTACTTTTTACACCGCTGTTAATTTCCGCAGGAGTCTTCGTCTTGCTCTCCAATCAACAGTTAGAAACGCATACATACACGATCGTCATAACAATAAAAAATCCGAACGAGTTGGATTCACCGTTCGGATCTTTCTTCAACTAAAATGCTTTTATCATAGCCTTTTTATCTAGAATTAAGATACCTGCAATACTTGTTAATACGGCTGCCACTGAAGCATCCTGGCTGCTTCAAATCTTTTTTCTACATTCGGCCAGTAAATGATTTTCCACCAATTATCCACGTACGGATCACGTTCATTTTTGTACTGTAAATAATACGCGTGTTCCCATACGTCTAATACGAGCAGCGGAATCGTATCCCACTGCGTGAGAAGCTGATGGCGCTCAGCTTGCAGAACTTCAAGCTTTCGCGAACGCGGCGACCACACTAAGATGGCCCAGCCAACACCTTCTACTTTTTTAGCGGCTTGAGAAAAGTGCATCATAAACTTCTCATAGCTGCCAAAGTCTTTTTGAAGCTGTTGCAGCAGCTGTCGTCTCGGTCGTCCTCCTCCTTCTGGACTCATAATCTCCCAAAAGATTGTGTGTAAGTAATGACCGGAGCCATGAAAAGAAGCTTCCCGTTCCCAATGTTTTATGAGGTCAAAATTGTTTGTGTTACGGGCTTGCTGAAGCATGAGCTCTGCTTTATTTAATCCATCTACATAGCTTTGATGGTGCTTGCTGTGATGAAGACGCATAATTTCCCGGTTAATATACGGTTCAAGAGCTGAATAGCTATAGCCAAGCGGCGGCAGCTCGTGCTGTCCTGGCGCTATCGATTCTCGCTCCCTGCCGTCGTCTCCAAGCCGCTCTTTTAAAACTTTATCAATATGCCGTACTGCATTATTGATTTCTTCTAACGTATATTCGTTGACATCTTCTTCACTTAAATATTCAAGAACGTCTTCTTGCGTGCGCGTTATATATGACGTTATATCTACTTCTGTAATGGCTTCTTCAAATACAGGATCACATACTTGTTCAAGCCAGGTCTGAACTTCCATCAAGTATCTTTTTCTCTCATCTTGATCGGCCATACTTCCCCTCCTTACACCTCATCTTCACTATCATATTCAAAAGAAAAAGCAACATAACTTCCTACTTGTATCTATTGAGGTAGAAAATTCGACATAAAAAAGCAAGAGCTCCTTAAAGGATAAACTCTTGCCTTTTTTCTTATATCTTCTTCGCCATATTCACATAATCAATCGTTTCTTGCTTACTAACAGCTGCATGCTTCAGCTTTGGGTCATAATAGAGCTCCACTTTTATATTATTGATTTCACAGTCGTCTGGCATGTCCTGCAAATCCGTTAAAAACGGCAGCAAGTGATTGTTCATATCGTATTCAAACGCCCCGTTTTGCAAGTAATACACCTTTGGCACATAGTTAATATGGCGAAAAAACTTCACTACGTTGATTCTCTCACCGTATGAGGCGATCACTTCCTCTTCCGTCAGGTTAGGATAAGATAAATTAAACACCTGTTGAACCGGTGTTTTTAGCCACTTGGTCAAGCACGTCTGCGGATTATTGACAAGCGCTTTTGCTCCTTTTACGTACCCCGCTAAAAACATTGACATAAAGCCGCCGCCTGAAGATCCGTAAAACAATACGTTAGACGAATTCACCTGTGCTTTTTTCATGAACTTTTCAATTAAAACCGCAATGTCTTTTAAATAAAAACGATCGCTTGTCCCTTGTCCCCACGCAAGCGACACCTTTCCTAAATAAAGCGTAGGATCGTTATAGTAAATAATTGAATCTTGAAATTCATTCATCCACGAATGGCGCTGAAAATACGGAGGTCCTGCCGGCATTTCTTGACTTGCTCCTCCTCCTGAACCAAACACAAGCAAATGAGAAGACTCTTTTTTTAATCTCACCAAAAACTCAAACAGCACTCCGTTCCACTCGACTCCTACTAAAATGGGCTTATCAAACGGCAGCTGAAGTTCATCCAGCTTTTCATACGTACTCTTTATTTTTTCATATTGATCAAGCAACAGCTCTGCAACTCACTTTCCTTAAAATGATCCGTCTCATGCGTCTGACATTGATCATGGCTCTGTAAAAAAAGAACCTGTTACAGTGTATGAAACAAACAAAGAAGAGTTTGTACAATTTGGTAAAAAATGATGGTTTCCTCTCTTTTTACTGGGCTATTGTCACAATTTTTTCTTCCTTACATACGATACATCACCTTAAAAATTGTAAATAGGAGCTGAATGTTTATGCCAACATCCTATATGGATTACAATAATCCAAACGTACAATACTTTTCTGATGTGAACAAAAACAGACTCAATACGCGCAATGATGAAAACTATATTAACCGGCTAGGAAGAGATGTGCTAAATACTCTTGGAAACGTATCGTTACTCGATATTTACTTAAGCAAAAGCCGCGTGGTCGAACCGCACTATCATCAAAATGCCGCTGAGCTTGTTTACTGTATTTCAGGCTCAGCCGTCGTTTCATTAATCAATCCGTTTAACAACGAAGTCACAAATATTCCGATTACTCCCGGTCAAGTAGCCAATATCCCTCAAGGCTGGTGGCACTGGGAGATTGCGTCTGAAGACAATACACATTTACTCGCTATTTTTGACGCTCCGTATCCGGAATACATTTTTGGATCTGATATTTTAAATAAGACGCCTATTGAAGTGCTTGCTCACACGTACTGCTTAGATCCAGAGCAGCTAAAGAAAACGCTGGCTCCGTTAAAAAATCAAACCATCGTAATTGGACCAACAGACGAATGCGGAGAAAAAGAACACTATAAAAAGAAAAAACAAGGAGGCCCCGTTCACCACCAGACTCCTCCTTATACGTATCCTCCGTCTCAGAATTCTTATTATCAACCTCAAAACCCTTATCACTATCGATCTTGGTAGAGACAAGAAACCCCGCTGCCAATGCAACGGGGTTTCTTAACGAATACATAACATTATTGTTCTTCTATATACGTGCTATGAAAGGCTGCTTCAATATATGCAACTTGGAAATGATAATGTCCAATTAAATATTTCACAATGTCCACCTGGTCGATTTTGCCGGGCTTATCGATCATCGCTTCTTTTACCATTTCTTCGAATGTACCTTGATCAAACTGTTCTTCATGGACAACAATTGTCTCAGAGTACATTTCGTCTTGTCCTTCTGAAATGCGATAGTAATACAATTTTTTCACCTCGATTTGTCTTAAGTGTATGTATACCCTTAACTACTCATTTTGAAACATTTTTTCAGCTTTCTTTTTCCGCTTTACGATAGGCTGCGGCTTTTGCTTTTACAAGCAGCCTTGTAACCCAGTACGCCACTAGCGTTATTCCTATATCAATAAGAAAAATATAAAACAAACTCATTCCTTTTCTTGAATCAATAAATTTAAAATGATGTTCAAGAGGCGCCAGTCCAAACGAAAAAACAGCGCTCAGCAGAATCGTATACAGATAAAAATTCTTTTGATGATTTGTACAATATTGATAAAGCAGCAGAAAGCCTACTGGCAAAATAGAAGCGGTAATATTCGTTGCGTTGGGAAGCAGCGGCGTTAAGAAAAACGTGTGCGTTAAATGACCGCTTCTCCCAAGTGCAATATCAATATATGCCCAAAGCATATGCACTGTGTAACCGAAGAAAAACACCTCAAAGATCCTCGTCCGGTCTACGGTAAAATACAACAACACAAGAGGAAGAACGAGTGAAGCGAGTACCACCCAAAACTGCCAGTTTCCAAAATCTGAATACTGATGCCAATACGACGATAATAACTTCTGCAGCTTATCGCTTTGTTCATGTATGTTTCCCCAGTATCGTTCATAACTCACTGAAGTAACCTCCTATATAGAGTCTCTGCTTATATATGTACGAATAATCTCCATTTTATACAGAGAAACATGGGAAGCGGCCATTTATTGCTTGTCATCACCTAAATACGTCACCAGGAGTTCATGCTCAATGACTTTACTCGCTTTTCGATTAACAGCATACGCTTTTGCTGTTGGTCTTGAGCTAACTGATGCCGATAGCTTCTCATCTTTAAAATGCAGCGCGACTCCATCATCTACAGCATAGCCTTCTTTCATTTCTCCGCTTGCCATTAACTCATGATACGAAGGTCTTCGATTGCTTTCTCCGTCGTAGTGAGGACAGTTGCTGCCGGTTAAAAACCCTAAACAGTCGATTTTAGACAGGTTGTTGTTCATTGAATCAGTGACGCCTTCTTCAAACCAGCAAATCGAACCTGCGCTTATTCCTGCTAAAATTATTCCTTTTTTATAAGCTTCCTTTAAAATTGTATCAAGTCCCCACTCTTTCCATAAAGAAAGCATATTCCTTGTATTACCGCCGCCTACATACAAAATGTCGTGCTGCATCACATATGCTTTTAAATTCATAAAGTTTTGAGAAAACAGCGATAAATGAGACGGTGTGCATATCAACTTCTCAAACGCTTCATAAAACCTTTCTATATAATTATCCGCATCTCCGCTGGCTGTAGGGATAAAACAGATTTTCGGCACATCTGTACGAGCTTGTGAAAGTATGTATTGATCCAGCAGCAAGTTATCCGGCTCCATCGAAAAACCTCCGCCGCCCATGGCTATAATTTGTCTCATTTCAATCATTCCTTTCAAAAAAGTGATATAGAAAATGTAAATTCATACTATTTCAAACAAGAAGTTTTCCGTATAATGGAAGAGTGAAAAAGGTGGTGCAAAGCTTTTGAAAATAGTACGAACACTTATACTAATACTAGGCATTTTTATTATCTTGTTTTGTATTTTTGGCTATATCGATTATAACGGTCAAAAAATGGAACTTGGAGCCAAACAAGAAAAAAACATTCCTTCTTCCATTAACACTGACGGAGGTGTCATTACGCTATCTGCTGTAAGCGAAAAATACGATAAAACGCAGTTTGGCTTTTTTGTTATCCAAAACAATTCGACGCATACCTTAACAATTCCTTATGAAAATACGGCGGATCACTTAAAAGACGGCAAGTGGTACAAAGTTGTGCTAAACGGATTGGAGTTTCCTGATAAAACTGTCACGCTAAAGCCAGGGAAATCATTCAAACAAGATATCGCAACTCCTAACTACAAAGTAGGAAAATATCGTTTTGTTCAACACTTTAAAGATGAAAACGGAAAAGAGTATGTACTAGCGGCTCCTTTTGAAATCGTTTGGCCGAGTCTTAAAAATGTTCTCGGACAGTTTGATTAAAGGTAAAAAAGCACTTACCTGCTATGAGGTAAGTGCTTTTTATCAGCTCTGATTTAAAACGCGAAGCGTAACTTGCTTTGTTCCGACTTTTACCGTCTCTCCGTTTTTGATGGCTTCTTTCACACTGAGACTGTGCAGCAGAAGATTTTCTTGAAGCAGCGTTTCAAACTTCGCAACGGCTTCCTTCACTTCTTCGTCTCCGCTAAGCTCCAAATCAATACGTAAATTCACGGGTAAATCCAGCTTTTTACGATAGTCTTGAACCGCTCGAATTACTTCACGAGCGACTCCTTCCTGCACGAGTTCTTCGGTTAACGCCGTATCCAACACCGCAGTATACATGCCGTTTGATGCAACTGCAAAACCTTCTTTTGGCACTTTTTCAACAAGTACGTCTGCCGTTTCAAGCGTTAAGTTTTCTCCTGAAGCAAGCGTAACACTCAGCTTGCCTTGTTCAACAAACTCTTTTCCTTGCTCTTCTGAAAGGTTCTTTAATGCTTGATTGACCTCATTTACTTGTTTTCCAAACTTCGGTCCCGCCTGTTTAAAATCAAGTTTTAATACATAAGAAACAAGTTTGTCGTCGTCTTGCTCCACGTTAAAGTTCTTTACATTAAGCTCATCTTTGATGACATCATGGTACGCTTCCCACTCTACATCTTCTTCCGTTACCACAAGTGAAAGACTCTGCAAAGGCTGCTTTACTTTTAACGAATGCGTATTTCGGATGCTTCGGCCTAGTTCCACTACTTGAAGCACCGCTGCCATTTCTTTTTCCAGCTTTTCGTTCACTTTCGTTTGATCACATGCAGGATAGTCTGCTAAATGAACGCTTTTCCCTGTTAGATTTTCATGAACATCATCCGCAACAAACGGCGTAAACGGTGCCAACAGCTGACTAAGCATCACTAACACTTCATGAAGCGTATCGTAAGCCGCTGCTTTTTCTCCGTGCATCCCTTCTGACCAAAAGCGATCGCGAGAACGTCGTACATACCAGTTGCTTAGCTCTTCAATAAATGCCGCGATTTCACGAGCGGCACTTGTAAATCCGTAATCTTCAAGATGTGCTGTTGCTCGCTTAACCGTGCTGTGCAAACGTGAAAGAATCCATTCATCCAATTTTGTTTTTTTCAATTCATACGTTTGCTCAGGGTTATAGCCGTCAAGCTTAGCGTACAGAACGTAAAAGCCGTACACGTTCACAAGCGTATCAATAACTTTTGATTTCGCTTCTTGCACGACCCGCTCTGAAAATTTCTTCGGATTCCAAGGTGCACTGTCTGCTAAAAGCGCCCATCTAAGCGCATCCGCACCAAATGTATGAATAAGATCAACAGGGTCTAGCGCATTTCCTTTACTTTTAGACATCTTTTGACCGTTTTCATCTAAGACGTGACCAAGAGACAAAACGCGCTTATACGGTGCTTTTCCTGTAAAGAGCGTTGAAACTGCCATCAAGCTGTAAAACCAGCCGCGCGTTTGATCAATTCCTTCTGCGATAACGTCTGCTGGAAACTGTTTTTGGAACAGTTCATTATTTTCAAACGGATAGTGATACTGCGCAAACGGCATCGACCCGCTGTCAAACCAAACGTCGATCACTTCCGGCGTTCGCTTCATTTCTCCGCTGCAGACCGGACACGTCAGCTGCACGTCATCTACATAAGGCTTATGAAGTTCAATGCTGTCATCAACGGAATGAGACGCATGATTTTGAAGCTCTTTGATACTTTTCGGAGCTACTTGATGCGCACATTCCCCGCATTCCCATACGTTCAGCGGCGTTCCCCAGTAGCGCTTTCTGCTGATGTTCCAGTCCACCATATTTTCCAAAAAGTTGCCAAAGCGACCGTGCTTGATATGATCCGGGTACCACTTCACGCTTTCATTATTTTTCAAAAATTGTTCTTTTGACGCCGTCGTTTGGATAAACCAGCTTTCATTTGCGTAATAAAGAAGCGGCGAGTCACATCTCCAGCAAAACGGATAGCTATGCTCATGCTTTTCTTTATGATACAGCACGTCTTGATTTGCTAAGTAGCGAACGATATCAACGTCGCAGTCTTTTACAAAACGCCCTTGAAACGGCGGCACTTCAGATGTGTACTGCCCTTTTTCATCCACTACGTTCACAAATGAAAAGCCGTTTTCTTTTACAACTCTGTAATCATCTTCACCGTAAGCAGGTGCTAAATGAACAACGCCCGTTCCGCTTTGGTCCGTTACATAATCAGCCGTCACGACTTCATGACCTTTTTCAACGTTCACAAAATCAAACGGCGGCTCATACGACATTCCTTTTAACTCATTTCCTTTATGATGAGATAAAACGCTATATTCTCCTTTTAACACTTTGTCTGCGAGTGCTTCTGCCACTATATACACGCTGTCGCCTTGCTCGGCGCGAACGTAGCTCATCTCTTCATGCACCGCAAGCGCCACGTTTGATGGAAGCGTCCAAGGCGTTGTCGTCCAGCCCAAAAAATACTCATTATCGCGGTTTTTCACTTTAAATTTGACCGTTACCGTTAAATCTTTTACATCTTTATACCCTTGCGCCACTTCATGCGAACTCAGCGACGTTTGACAGCTCGGGCAGTAAGGTGATACGCGGTGGCCTTTATAAAGAAGTCCTTTATCATGAATCGTGCCAAGCACGTTCCATACACTTTCAATGTATGAATTCTCCAAGGTGATGTAAGGGTCTTCCATATCAACCCAATAGCCAAGCTGCTCCGTGAACGTGCGCCACTGCTTTTCATACACAAACACACTTTCCTTACACTTGTTAATAAAAGCTTCTACGCCGTATTTTTCAATATCATGCTTTCCTGAAATTCCGAGCTGCTTTTCAACACCGAGCTCAACCGGAAGTCCGTGCGTATCCCAGCCTGCTTTTCGGATCACTTGATGCCCTGTCATCGTCTTATAACGAGCCACAACGTCTTTAATGGTACGGCCAAGCGCGTGCCCTACGTGAGGAAGACCGTTTGCTGTAGGAGGCCCTTCATAAAATACAAACGAAGGATGCCCTTCTCGTTTTTGAACCGACTGGTGAAACACATTTCCCTTTTGCCACTGCTGCTGGATACGCTGTTCGCGCTCTTGCGAAGACTCCCTTACATTCACTTCTTTCATGTGATACCACTCCTTTTAAAGTTAAAAGCACACAAAGAAACCCGTCCCTATGACTAGGGACGGGTTTTAACCGCGGTACCACCCTGGCTTCTATTGATCCGTTCATCAATAGCACTCAGCAACGTACAATCATACGCGTTCTTTTTAACGGTAGACTACCGTTCAAACTTACTTATAGTTCAGTTTGACTTCTCAGAGAGGATATTCCCCTGCGGCTTGAACACTGGCTTTCAGCTATCACCAGCTCTCTGTGGAACAAACTTGCAGCGTACTGATTCTCTTCAACGAATTTGTGTGCTTTTATTAGTAGCTATTGTATGCGGTTTGGAAGGGAATGTCAATGTTTATGAAATTTATATATGTTTTTTCTTATAATGCAGTCGTCTATTGATAAAATAACTGCTTACCACTGTTTGCTGCCTTTTTCACGCTCTTAGAAAAAGGCAATGTACACAAAAAACCACCTCATTTAAGGTGGGTATTATTTGGCTCTCCGACTTGAAAGACACTCTTTAAAACCAGTTAATAAACGGCGGGATGCTTTGAGGGAAATGAAATAGATTGCACGGATCATATGCTCGTTTCACTTCTCGAAGCTTTATAAAATTCTCTCCATAATAAGCTGTTGGCCAATCTCTGATGAACCGGTCCGGCCAGCTCACATAATCTCCAGTTGTATATCTCGATAAAGCATTTCTTAATTCTTCAATCCAGCGAATGTTTGCTCTCTCTTCTGAAGGATGGCTCCATGTAGCAAGGTACTCCTGTGCGATAACAGCATCTCTATAATAGAAGGCCGTTTCATTAGAGCCAACTTCCTCTACTGCTCCTCCAAGAGACTGGTGCCAAATACTAGATTTTTCATTCGGAGCATTTTCTAAAAAATGCTTCATTGTTAAAATGGCCTCTTTTGGAAAAGGTTTATTAAGAAAAGAGCCTGACCTTTTTCGAGGGGCGGGTTGGTTTCCGCTCGGATCGTCAAAAAATCGTACAGCTTCAATATATGAAACTTCCTTTATTACTACTTTTTTAGGACACCCAACATCTATTAAAGGCTGCAGAAGTTCCTTTAACTTGAATGATGAACCAACGAACTCACCTTGAGCGATAATCTGATTTGCTTCTTTCGATTTTAACTCAATCTCCGAAGTTAAGCGCTTATTAGTATTGGTGGCCCAGTGCTGCCATGCATCAAAAGCAGCTTCAAAATCTTCCCACTCCCATGTAATTGAGAAGATTGACACCTTTGAGATAGGCTGCACCTTGAATGTAAGGGACGTAACAATACCAAAGTTTCCGCCCCCGCCGCCACAACAAGCCCAAAAAAGATCACTGTTGTGATTTTTATTTGCCTTAATGAGTTCAACTTCTCTCTGTTCATTTACTATGGCCATTTCAACTTCAAGCAAATTATCACAGGTAAGCCCAAACAACCTTGATAACATCCCAATCCCTCCGCCAAGCACAAGGCCTACAAGACCAACACTGCTTTCCGTTCCTGCAGGGATAGTCGTTCCTTTTTTCCATAATTCATTATATACTTTCCCTAGATTAGCTCCTGCTTCTATTTTCGCTGTCATGTCTTTAGAGTTGAACGTGATTCTATCCATTTCACTAACATCAATCACTAATCCACCGTTTACTAGTGAAAAATTTTCATAGCTATGCCTACCGCTTCTTATTCGAAATGGGACATGATTTTCCTTTACCCATTTCAATGCATTTACTACATCGTTTGTATTCTGACAAAATACAATTATTCTCGGAAATTTAGGCACACCTAAATTATTATTTGTTCTAGCCTGATCATATTCCACATCATCAGGTGTAACGATTCGTCCAGTAAGCTTTGTTTCCTCCACGATATAACCCCTTTCTCACATCATACAGATAAGATGCTATATCCTATGAATTTTCTTCAAAAAAGACACACACTTTAAAGGGAAGAAACAGAGAGTAGAAAACTTACTGGAGGGGTTCTGGACAGAATACTAATTTTTTTAATGTAGTAACTTTCGCTTTGTAGATGAGCCTGCTTCTTTGCAGTACCATAATAAGCATATTAACTATTAAATTATTACTTTTTAACCCTATATTATCTTTATTTAAGATTAACACATTTTCCTTCAAGCCTTTTTGAAGCTTGTGCTTTATAACTTTCTCATCACCCATTATAAACGAATTATGTGCATAATAAATGCCCTCACTGCTAATCAAATGTATCCTTATTCTCGTTATATTTTTATATACTTAATGAAGCCTTTCCTCGTATGCTTACCTACATAACTTGAATCCTGAAGAATCCTCAAAAGAGACATTCATACCTCTACAACACATAAAATAAACATATACAGAATGATACCTCTCATGAAATTCGAAAGGAGAAATCACCTTTGACAACATATCGGATTATGACCTTTGATGGAGGCGGTACTTTAGGTGCTTTAAGTTTACAACTTTTGAATAGATTGGCTTATCAAAACCCCAAGTTAATTAGTGAAACCAATGTTTTTTCAGGAAATTCAATTGGTTCATTTACTGCTCTTGCGTTAGCAAGCGGAAGATCACCAGAAGAGACGTTTCAGTTTTTCAAAGATCACATCTTACCGGCGTTCAGCGCTTCCCGACCGGGCGGACCTGTTTTTAACCAACAACTACCCTATTCTGGTTTTATTAAAGCCATACGAACGTTTTTCCCCCGAGACCTTCGCCTTAGAGACTTAAAGAAACGAATTGTTGTGCCATCCTTTCACTTATTTTCACCGGAGCTGAATCGTTGGAATCCTGTGTTATTTCATAACTTTCCAGGTTCTCCTTATCTTAATGAAAAAGCGAGTGACGTAATACTTAGGAGCAGCGCTGCCCCTGCAACGCAAAGAGCTTATCAAAACTACGTAGATGGTTATACAGTAGCAACTAATACCAGTACAGCTAGTATCGCGTTTGCAGTGGGAAAAGCAAAGCAGCCGTTAGATCAAATTGCCGTATTATCCATTGGAACAGGTGAGCAACCAACCCAATTAAGGAGAGATACAAAGGGATGGGGAATGGTGAGTGCCGATAACATACGACCTGAAGATATGGAAGACCTTCCGCCAAATTGGGGAGTACTTTTAGACCGGTCTCCTAATGAACCACTGCTGCCGTTTCTTCAGATTATCTCTGGTGGATCGAGCTACTATGAATCAATGGTTAGCTCTGAGCTTTTAGGCGATCAGTTTTTCCGGTTAAATCCGCGGATTCCTAATTTCTCTAAAACCGACCCTTCTGTGGTGCCCGCTCTTATTTCAATTGCTAATAAAACAAATTTACGACCGGCGTTTCATTTCATTGAAAAAAACTGGAAATGTTAATATTTTTTAAGAAGAGTATTGAAATACGGAATTTGTTGTTTTATCAACACAAATTCCTCTTTCAGATAAACCCTTATATTTTAGCTGATCATGACAATTCGTTCGTTATTATAATCGTGCTTTTTTATTCTTGCTCGTTTCCCCTATTAAAACTTTACACTTTTCAGCATTTTCACAATCAACTTGTCTTGTTTTTCCCCTTGTTTATCTGTTAACTGATCTCCAGTGTATTTGTAATAAAGTTCGATTACTTTATTCGTATTTTTATCTGCTATATATGCTACGTATGTATTTGGAACATACTTAATATTGTTCTTTACAACTTTTTCTTCAGTTCCTTTAAAATATGTATATGCTGAATCGTAATATATACTGATATGCGCTGTTTCTATCTTTTTTGGTTGATTCACGTGTAGGTTCTTTTTGAACAGACTCTCTACATTTACCTCCTCATTTTCTTTTACCTTCTCTGCCAGTTCTACGTTCATGTATGAAATTTCATTTTTATTATTAAAGAAATTTTCGGAAGAAGCTACCCATCGCTCATAAAACTGACCGTTGATAGCATAGTCTTCTTTATTTTCATGAATTAACTGATACTCCTCTGGAAACCACATCGTATACTGCCCTGTCTTCGATTTAAACTCATAAAATCCATCATCTACTTTTTTATCTTTTTCTAAAAATTCTCGTGTAAAGTGATCATTAAAAGCGGGGACGTTTGGATAACGGGTTTCATTTACCATCCATATACCTCCTATTAAAATAGTAGCTCCAGCAATGACTGCACTAACTATTTTTGTGCGTTTTTTCATCATAGCACCTCCTTTTACTTATGTTACGACCTATATTTTATACATGTTCGATACTACCATACTTCTACTGTAAGAAGCATGAACATAATCAATGAAAGACTCACAAATAGTTCCTACCGCTCTACAAAAAAAGGAAAAACCCACTCCAACCACAACAACCGCTAGCTCCAAAGGAACTAGCGGTTATTCATAATCTCTTAGAAACCATTCACTCTTCCACCGGCTTCTGCTCATCTGTTAACGTATCAATTTTAGTAATTTGAAGTTTGTCTTTGCCAGCAGTTTTCACATGGTAAATTCGTTCTTTTTTAAACTGCGTGCTCGCGTCATATGAATCAGTGAACGTGTATACTTCGCTTGTATAAATGTCGTAGGTTCCGTCGTCATGTGATTCTGTCTTTTTCACGAGAAACTGATCGTTAGCAAACGATACGTTTTTTCCGGCGAGTGATATGATATAGCTTTTTAGCTGTTTATAAACTGGCTGACCCGAGTCAATATAAGGCGCCATCGAACTAAAGTCCCCGCTGTTTAAACTTGAAAAGTAAGCGGCTTTATAGGAGATAAAAAAGTTTTCAAGCTCTGTTTTGCTTACAGCATCTGGCTTAGGCTGTTCATTTTTTAACGACTGCGTGCTGGCCGTAGCTTTTATGTTTGAGCTTGTTTCTACTGTTTGATTATCACGATTCATATATACAATCGTCAGCAATAAGACCATAACAATAGCGCCTCCTATTAAAATAGAAAAAGTTCGTCTTGATGATTGCTGCTTTTTGAGCACGGGAAAGTCTGCGTAGGATGGCAGCGTAACAGGTTCTATATCTACCTTTAACCGAGCTAATGGCTTTAGCATCTCCGTGCTCTTTATACTGTTAAGCGGCTGAAGTGCTAAAAATTCTTCGTATGTAACAATAAACTCGTTTACTGCTATTCCTTTATACATGCCGTAAATTCGATTCCACAGTTCCTGACACCTATTATCCTTTATATCTTCACTCAGTTCGTTAAAAAATCGTCGTGATTTTTTAATAAAAGCCGCTAACCACGTTTGATGAATATCAACTTGATGAACTGTGTGTAGATCACTAAGTGATTGCTTTAACTTGGCGTGTTCATTTGCATCGTTTTGGCTAATAACTTCTATACTGCATTCCGTTTCTTTTAATACATTAGAAAGACTCTTACTCATTTTTTCTTGTAGTCCCTCAAACTGGCTGCGAACATCAGGCCAGTGCAGTTCGAGTAACTGTTTTTGTAAATTCTTAGCTTTTCGAATATTTTCATTTAGCTCATGCTGCTTTGTGCGAAAGGCGGTCGCTTTTTGTTTGATCACCAATTTGTTTTTGCTTAGCTGATGCCATTCTTGCTTCAAGCTCTTGTCTTCTCCGAGTACTGTGGCTATCGCTTGTTTTACATGTTCATGCTTTTTTTGAAAGTCAACGAACGCCGACAAATACGTATTCCAGCTTTCCTTGATTCTTTTTAATGATGACGTGTTAGCGTGTTTTTCTGTTAGTTGAAAAAAGTCGTTTCTAAACGCTACCATATCCGCTTCAGAAATGAGTTCTTTTCCGAAAAGCTCTGTAACACTTCTATGTATGCTTGTTAACTGTTGGAGCTGTTTCATATTGCTTTGACGCTTTTTTATGTACTCTGGATAACCGCTCGAAAGAAACGTCAACATCGTATATTCAATGTGACTTATGTTAGACTCTGTACGTTCTTTTTCTAGTTCGTCATACACTTTCTGCAGCTGACGTTCTACTATGGAGAGAAATTTTTCTTTATCCATCCCGTCTACTTCTTCTTTTAGCATGTTTAAAGATTCCGTTTCTCCAATAAGAAATGTTTTTTCTTTATATAGCTGTATCCACCTTTCTAGTAAATGTGCTGCTGATTCATTCCAATGGCTTGTATTCATCGTTTGCTTCACCTGTTGTTTTTATTTTTATCCTTTCTTAACTATACAGGAATTGAACAGAAATTCTATTACAGTTTTATTACTCTTGAAAAATCAGGTTTAAGCTTTCTAGAGCCGCTTCTAACGTTTGTTTGTCTCCTTGATCGTAGCTGTGTGCCACAAACACTACGGTTGTAAATACGGCTTTCCATTTTGCCAGTCTGTGCGTTTCTTCATCTACTTCTCCGTATTCTTTAAAAAAACGTGCTCTTCCTTTAGGAGGTAAAAAGCTGTAGGCAATCGCCAGGTCAACTGCCGAATGACCAATATGAACATCTCCCCAGTCAATAATGCCTGAAACCATATTGTTTTGATCAACAATCATGTTTTTAATATGAAGATCTCCGTGAACTAGTACATGTTTTTCTTGATAGTGAATTTCTTGTATGTCATTTACATAGTCTTCAAGAATCTCTTGTTTTGAATAAAGACTACGCTCTTTCATTTGCTTGACATACTTTTCTAACGACGGCTTTCGCTTCATCATATCAAGTCGGTTCAACTCATCAAACGGCACGCCAAGCTCTTGGGCTTTTAAATGAGGATAGTGATGCAGCGTACGAAGAAACCTTGCTAGTACAGAAGCAGATTGCGTACGTTCCTCTTCTGTTAATCTTGCAGGCGGAGTTCCTTGCACGTAGTGATAGCCCGTAAAAGGCCAAGGATAGCCTCCATTCGGCTTACCGAAAAAAATGGGTTCGGCAATCGACAGAGGCAATTGAGAAGCAAGACTTGGTAAAAGCTGATTTTCTGTTTTTAATAGTCCTACTGCGAGTTCTCTTCTTGGAAACCGAAACACAAAGCGGTCGTTTACTTGATAAACCGTATTGTCAAAGCCGTAGCCAAGCAGTGAAACTTTAGCGGGCGCAAGTTCTGGAAACTGCGTCTCGATTAGCGTTTTGGCAAGCAGTGCTGATACGATCTGTTCTGCATCCCATGCATTTGGCACTGTGATCACCTTTCTTTAACGTGAAGTTTGTATGTTATGTAAAAGTATATTATAAATGATTTTGACCATAAAAACCCTCTGACGCAAAGCCAGAGGGTTTCAGTGAATATATAAATAAGATAGGATGCCTTAGAACGGCACACTACGCCTCTAAGTTAATAGCCTACGGTACGTTTACTACTTAATACGTACACCAAAATACCTGATCAACTGTTTCTTCAACATGCTCCATCTTAATAAAGTTCAATAAAAGATCCGTTTGGTCATTTCCTGTATACTCATCTTGGTCAACATTATAAAATTGAATAAGCTCGACCTTGTACATACCGTTTTTAATATCAATTCTATACTTAGAACAGTTTTCATCAGGCACTAACTGATCTTCAAACTGGGCGGCCATCGTAAGACAGTCATAATCTACGAGATAAAGCTGATGATTGGTTACATTTATATAACCTGTTGCTTTCCTAAAGTATGTATCTATATCCCACTCTGTTCCAATCTTCACCTCTACGTTCCAAGAGTGTTCAATTCCTTCTTCTGTCATTTGACATACTAGGATATTTCTCTTTTTCATTTCACTGCCGAAGTGGTTCAGAAGCTGGTCTAGCTCCCAATCCTCATCGACAAATGATTGGTACTCTTTTGCGTTTGCCACTCCAATAAAATTGGTATCGCCAAAATCCATACAAAACTTCACTTTACCTCCTCCGAACTTTTGAGTAATTTTTATTATCCATTAACATATATCCGCAAACTTCTTACAAGCCTTCTCTAACTCTTCTTTTTTAGCAAGCTGACAAACCCACTCTTCAGGAATGCCCTCCAGCTCATAATATACTCCTGCCATAGTACCCGTAATAAAGCCTATTGTGTCCGTGTCTTCTCCTAAATTCACAGCAGTAAGTACAGATTCTTTGTAGTCATCACTTTGCAGAAAAGACCAAAGAGATGCTTCTAGCGAGCTGACGACGTATCCGGTTGAACAAATTTCCTTTCTTGCTGCGTGCGGCAAGCTTAGGTTTAACACTCGTTCATACGCAGAAAACTCTGCTTCATACTCCGTACCTGTTAACTGCTTTTGACAAAGGTTTACCGCTTTTTCATATGCTTCAAAAGGCTCGTTGCCGTCAAGAAGACAAATAAGCAGCTCCACGTATATAATGCAGCCAAGCGTAGAGCGCACATGGCGGTGCGTGACGTGAGCAATTCTTTCTATTTCTTCTTTTCTTTTTGTAAAGCTAGGTTCATCACATAGTGTAAACGCAAGCGGAGCAATACGCATAAGCGCTCCGTTTCCGTTGTCGTATTCAGCGCTTCCTCCCCACTCTTCTTTAGGAAGCCCGCTTTTATAGCGGTGAATCGCTTCGCTTGTGGCGATGCCTATATCAAACATTTCTTCGTACGGCGTCCAGTAGCCATCCGACCAATAGTTCTTAAACTTTTGCATCAAATCATATTCATCTTGTTTTTCTAGTAGATTATCAATCAAGCACATCGTTAAAGACGTATCATCTGACCACGTTCCTTTAGGCTGGTTGTATGTACCGTAGCCTGTCATAGTTGTGATCCGAAATGTATCGCGTTTTTTAAACTCAACTGGAACGCCTAAAGCGTCTCCGACAGCTCCTCCTAGAATTGTAGAAAGTACTTTTTTATGTAGCGTCATGTGATCAGCTCCTTTCTATTATTGTAATTGTTTGATTTTAGAATTTGCAAGAGATCTCTTGCCTAGACGTTTTTTCTTCTTTTTACAAAGGAATTTACAAGCCTTAATCTAATTTAGTAAGAGGTAAAAAAACATGTGAGGTGTGGTAGATGATTCATTTTTTTGAATATAATTGGCAAGTGAGAGATGAATGGTTTAGCTGGTGTTATCAACTTTCTAGAGAAGAACTGTTGAAGAAGCGGACTGGAGGAACGGGCAGCATTTTACAAACTCTGTTTCATATTATTGATGTGGAAGACAGCTGGATACGCGCCATCCAAGGTAAACCAGATATCGTTCTTTCTTTTGAAGAACACGATACGCTCGAAAAGCTTCAAGCACTCTCTTCCGCACATAGACCCGAAATTGCCGACTTTCTAAGTCATTTGAATTTTTCCAACAAAAGGTACGTAACAGTCCCTTGGGATTCTACTTCTTACACGGAAGCCGACATTTTGCATCACATCATCATTCATGAAATCCATCACATCGGCCAGCTTTCTATTTGGGCAAGAGAGGTGAATAAACAGCCTATTTCTTCTCACTATGTAGGAAGAAACATAAAAGACATTCCTTCGTACTTCTCTAAAAACAATTGACCAACAAGAACAAATGTTCTACAGTAAATATATGGAGGTAAAAACGATGAGACCTGAACTTACAAAAGATTTACCCATCAAAGACTTTACCGATTTTTACTGGCTCAAAACCGAGCTGCAGCAATTTTGCCGAGAAAACAACATGAGCCCGTCTGGATCTAAAATGGAACTTTCAAAAAGAATTGAAGTGTTTTTAACAACCGGTGACACTCAACACTCAGGAGCACCTTCTAAAAGACGCTCGTCCTCTAAAACGAAATCGCCGCTAACATTAGATACCGTCATTGGGGAAAATCACCGCTGCAGTCAAGAAGTACGGGCTTTTTTTAAAGAAGCCATTCATCCTACGTTTCATTTTTCCACTTATATTCAAAACTACTTTAAAGAAAATGTAGGGAAAACCTATCGAGATGTGGTAAAAGCGTGGCATGAAGAAGAAAAACGAAAAAAGCAGCCTTCTTATCAAAAAGAAATTGCGCCTCAGTTTGAGTACAACCGCTTTATTCGCGATTTTTTTAACGATTCGAAAAACAAAGGAAAAAGCCGCGATGATGCAATTGCGGCGTGGAAGCATTTGAAACTTCAGCCTGGAAGCAATCAATACCGCTCTTAAATCAAACTCTACATATAAAGACCATTAAAACACCACCTCAAGAAAAGGTGGTGTTTGTGCACGCCTGTAGATTTCTTCACATACACATGTACTGTTTGTTGCGGCGTAAAATCTTTAGCTGTAAACAGACTCTTTTTTAATTAAACCAAGCGTCTGTGAAGTAGACGCATGAATTTCGTTAAAGAAGTCTGGATGATCAACTAACGACATGCCATAAGAAGGAATCATTTCTTTTATTTTTGGCTCCCACTTGTTCATGTTTTCTGGGAAGCATTTTTCCAATACTTCTAGCATAACGTGAACCGCCGTTGACGCACCAGGAGAAGCGCCAAGAAGTGCAGCAACAGAACCATCAGCGGCACTTACAACTTCTGTACCAAACTGAAGCGTTCCTTTTCCTCCGGCTTCCGTGTCTTTGATTACCTGAACACGCTGGCCTGCTACAACGATATCCCAGTCTTCGCTTTTCGCGTTCGGGATAAACTCACGCAGTTCTTCCACACGTTTTTCATTTGATAACAGCACCTGCTGAATTAAATATTTTGTTAACGCCATTTCTTTGACGCCTGCTGCTAGCATGGTTAAAATATTATTCGGCTTTACAGAACTGATTAAGTCCAGGTTTGAACCTGCTTTTAAGAACTTCGGTGAAAAGCCGGCAAACGGGCCAAACAACAGCGTCTTTTTGTTGTCAATATAGCGTGTATCAAGGTGCGGAACTGACATTGGCGGAGCTCCGACTTTGGCTTTTCCGTATACTTTCCCGTGGTGCTGCGCAATCACTTCAGGGTTATTGCATACCATAAATAATCCGCTTACCGGGAAGCCTCCAATATGCTTGGATTCAGGAATACCTGTTTTTTGAAGTAAAGGCAAGCTTCCGCCTCCACCACCGATAAAGATGAACTTTGCCGTGTGGTACTCAACTTTGCCGCTGTCTACATCTGCGACTTTTACTTCCCACATACCGTCACTTTTACGTTTAATATCTTTTACACTTCGTTTGTAATGAACGTGAACCCCTTTATTCTTCAGGTGGTCAAACAACATGCGTGTTAAAGCACCAAAGTTTACGTCTGTCCCCGAATCAATTTTAGTTGCGGCAATCGGTTCATTTGACGTGCGCCCCTTCATGATTAACGGAATCCATTCTTTTAGTTTGTCAGGACTGTCGGAATACTCCATTCCTTGAAACAACGGATTGTTTGACAGCGCTTCAAAACGCTTTTTCAGAAACGATACATTTTTTTCCCCTTGTACCAAACTCATATGCGGAATTGGCATGATAAAATCTTGCGGATTGCGAATCAACTTGCTGCTTACCAGATAAGACCAAAACTGTCTTGACAGCTGAAACTGCTCGTTAATTCGGATCGCTTTCGTTATATCTATAGATCCATCAGCTTTTTCTGATGTATAGTTTAGTTCGCACAGCGCAGAATGGCCCGTCCCTGCATTATTCCATTCGTTCGAGCTTTCTTCCCCTGCGTCTGCGAGTTTTTCAAATACTTTAATGTCCCATTCAGGTGCTAATTCTTTGAGTAATGATCCCAAAGTTGCGCTCATGACTCCGGCACCAATTAAGATAACGTCTGTTTTTTTCTGTACGTTGCTCATTATAACCTTCCTCATCCCCTATATTTGTAAAAAGATGTAGGCGCTCCTGCTTACGTAGTAAAAAAATTCAGGTGCGACCTAAGAACACACCTTTTTCTGTCTCACTTATAACTATATCACAGTATAATTGTCTGATGATTATAAACTATTCAAAAATGATAAAAAAGTGAGAAAACCGCCCACAAATTCCAAAAAACTTATTAAATTTCGTCTGCACTTTCTTTTATTAGTAAACTTTTATACCTACTTCTAAGTGGCAAAGCATTGATTAATAAAATAACAAACTATTCTAAAAATTAAAGCTAAAAATCAAAATAACTTTCTTGAAAATTTCACCTACTATAACTATACTCATTCGAAAGAACAAACAGCACTATAATTAGAAATGCCTTCATTCTTTTTGACTAGTTATACGTAGATGTATTCATATATGTATAGAGCACCCGCTCGTCCAGATGCATATTTAGAAAAATAAGTATATATTATAACAGCTAATTCTCAACAGATATTGCAAGTTACAATATCTATGTCATATAACATACCATGAAATAAGTGAATAAGTAAATGATTATTCAGAAATTTATGTTATAAAACCTAACATGTATGTTGACTTTTACATAAACTATATTTGAATATTTAAAAGAAAACTCTCCAAATTTTGACGAGTGACATATTTTTATATGCTCGAGCATTTTTTTGATGAAGCATTTGCACAAAAATACCCCTTAGAGACTTTAGCAAATCAACGTGCACTTACAAAAGGCTTTTTAATCATATAATTCACTTAAGAAATCCGTAAACGTATCTGCGATGTAAAATACATTGCTCCTTGCACGTTCTTCCACTTGTTCTTCAATTAAACCTTTCTCTTCCATTAACACTTCTTTTTCAGGGACATTTTCGTGTTCCCAAAATACCACAATCGGGTTATCTATATTATTTTTTTAATCTAAACAAATTAAATTTCGAGCGGGATCATTCGCAATAGGAAAAACCTTTTTCGGAAGCATAGGTCTATATAGTTCATATTTTTGAACAATGTACTCACTGCTTTTCTTATCAAAGCTAAATAAACTACCAAAACAAAGCTCTACGTTGCCTACATTAAATTCTTCTGGTAATACGCTAGCACCTCCATTTATTTTTACACAATCAATATAATCTTTAGGTAAGTGGAATCCTAATTGCCTTCCACTTTCTTCAACCTCATTTTCTGATACTTCTCGATCAGCATATTCCCACTCTAAATCTTTTCTCATCTAATTCCTCCTTATAAATAGGGACTATTCCATAACTCCAATCAGAAATGGATATTTAATTCTTCACGAATCGATTTTTCTAGATATTCTTCAAAGCTTCCGGCTATAACTTTTTTTCCGCCAAAGTCAAAATCAACTATGATGATTTCTTTATTAGGATATTGAAATCCTACTGGATTTCCCGCACTGTCTACTCCAATCACAACAAAATGCTCGTATCCTAGAGGCAACATATTTCTGAACTGTAGAGATTTATCTACAAATGACGGTGTAGACACAAATTCTGCCTCTCTTAACCCTAAAACAACCGCTTCACCAATTGCCCCCGAACCATACCTCAAAAGAAATTTTTTAAAGTCCTCTGGAAGTTTCACTTTTAGCTTCGCTTCAGCTTGTGTCACTTCCTCACTAGTAACAGCACCGCCAAAAGCTTCAGGGTACATTTCCAACTCTTGGTCCACTACTTTTAATAATTCGATCTTCATTCCATTCCTTCCCTTTCTGTAGATGATGATTTAATTCTTTTTTGTACATACTTTTGTTATCTTTGTAAACGCAGGCTAGAAATTAAATCTTCTAAGGAGTTTGCAATTTCTTTAAAACAACCTCGTTCAAAATCTTCTAATTCGATTTTGCCGCTGATGTTATGGATCACAACTACCAAACCATTGCCTTCTATACCTATAGGAACCTTATCAAGCTTATCGTGATTTCTTTTATATCCCTTTAAATTCCTTTCAAACGTATCCAATTCAATATTCGGTAATACAGCCTCTAACGTAATGTAATGCCCATCCATAAAACCATCTAACTCCGCAAACCAGTAGGAATTAAAATAGCAGTCAATTGAAGAATGAAATTTAATATGAAACCTTTCTTCAAGTGGTTTTATATCGCTATGATTATTTTTTTGAACAGGGTTCCATAAAATTTCTTCGTCTTCATCCATTTCCCCTTGATAAATTATTGATTGAACATTTTCGTTGTAGGATGTTTTAAATAGGAAATCCAAACCTTTTTCAAAATATTCTCTTCTTACCTTAAAATAGTTGCTCATAGCATCTTTCATTGCCAATAACATTACCTTCACTCAAGACTTTTTCTAATCGTTCAGCATATGTTAGTTCTGTTTCTTCACGCCCTATTATCACGGATGAATTAATTCGTTTAAAAAATCCTTAAAATTATGAGCTACTTTGTATGTATTTTCTTCTTCACGAGATTGGGGGAATGAAAGAGAGTGGTCCCAGTAATACACACCGTGCCTTTCCGTATCAGTAATAAGTACAATAAATCCCGAACCAGGATCATCTCCTATTACCAAACTACACGGCAGGATATCTTCTTCAAACTCTTCATAACATTCAATTAAATCAAACGTTCTTGTTACACCTATCCCATACAAAACATCTAAAGGAATTTCCTGATTTAATTCTTCAACAAAAAATTTACTATATCTTACTTTCGAAGTTCCTCCGTTATATTCACCTAAAAATTTTTTATAATCTTCGGGAAGTAAAAATCCCAAAATTTCTTCTAATTTGCCTATTGATTCTTCTGTTGCTTGACCAAAAGCATTTAAATTCATTTTATTACACTCCAAGTTCATTTTTAGATTCTCAGCTAAAGACATTCCATCTAGATTATTAATTGAATAGCAAGGCGAAAACTCCTGCGAAAAAGGCAGAGTAGGTTGTTACCGTTTATATCGATTGTTCGTCTTGAGATTGGAGTAGTTTCGTTATGTCTCAACTTCTAGCGTACTTATTTTTGTGCTAATCTAACATTTCATCTATTCGATAGTAGAGGTACTCATAAAAGTTATCAAACTTTTCCTCTCCTACTTGTTCATTAATTGAATCCTAGCTTATCACTGTTATTTCTCTCGTTAAAAATCTTCTTCCCATGCTTCTTTTGCATCCAATAACCTTTGGGATAAAAACTCATAAAAGTTCTTTGCTGTATTATAGCCATCCAGTCCTCCTATTCTATTCCACGCTATTACTGGACACTCATCATTCTCTATATTACTTGTATCTAAACAGTAAGCATATTCCCCAATATCCTCAATAACTACTAAATTTTTTTGCATCCCTAAATTTCTATATCTCTGTGTATGGGCAATAACGGGTGCTTTATTTGCCTTGGCCACTCCTGAAATGTCTACACCAAATAGCCCACCCGATCCATAATTAGTTAAAAACCACTTATAACTTTCCGGCAATTCTACCCCTAACTCATTTTGGACAAATTTGATTTGACCTTCCTCTACTACACCTGTAAAGTCGTCCAATTCCTTATGTTCATTTATAAAATTTGATAATTCTTCTTTATCCATTTAAGCTTTCTCCTATGACAATTTTTTAGTAACAATTTAATTTTACCTTACTTATGTTTCAAGTTATATCCATTTTCCGCTTACCATTGATTCAAGACTCATATATTGCTAATAGCATTCAAGCTCTAATTGTCTTTGTATATAAATCTCTATTTAAAATAAGCACAATCCAAAAGAATGCTCTTTTAATGTCTTTAGTTCTCTATGTGTTACCTAATAACTCAAATCCCGTATTAAACCGAGATTAATTTTACTATTTTGGTATATAGGTGTAATGACTAATTCCGCAAAATCATCCGTTTTGATTATTTCATTAATCAACTGCTTTAGTTCTGTAAAATCAATATGTCTTCTATTTAAGCCGTGGTTATAAATTGTAAACTCATGAATTAGTCGCAAACCTTCCCCTGTTTTTTGTTTATCACTAGACAATACTCCTTTTGCGCATGATGAATTATTATTCAATTAGTACCTTGTTAGCAAGAACCCATCCATTTAATCCGTATGAAGCTTATAGTTTGTAGTAATGGTCATTATTTCCTTCAATATAATTAATCAGTTCCTCAATATGCTCATAGTCCATTGGCCAACAATAATCTTTTGATTGATCTAACAATGTTTTATTATCTAAAGCAAACGAATTAACATCTCCTTCAGCTATATCTAAAAGTATGCTGTTAGGCAGCTGGTTTTCAAAATGAAAAGCAAAAAATCTTTAAACAGAATGTTTACTTGTTTTTCTTTTTCTGTCATCACTTTCACTTCTACTTTTAAACGCTCAAAATCTATTTGATAATTTAAAATTTTACTATCTCTACATTTTGTAGTCCTACTATTACTTTATTCATTCGCGTCAATAAATCTTTTATTTCGTCTAATGTTAGCTCGTCTTGCGCTTCTTTTAGGTCAAATTTCCCTAACCTCCCTGTTATACCTCTAATGCGCCCAACGAAAACTTGCTCATGGGTAATTGCAATTTCTCCAATAGCAGTATGTATCCACCATAAAATCTTCTACCTTGCCTAAATTATCAAATTCGTCCGTGAAACAATTAGCTCTGCCCATTTTTGCTCGATTCTTAGATCATTATCATCTAGTAATACTCGTGCACCTAAGACTGCTCTAACTTTTTCCTCAAACATTGTGAACATCTCCATTTTAATTTTGCACCTTGCACTGCTTCGTCTCACTCAAATATCAGCTGATTCGATATAATTTAAAGTAAAAAACCTCGAAAGGCATTTAGCCAATCAAGGTTATAAACTTACTCTATTCCTACTCAAAATCCTCGTATATTCTTAGCTTACACTATATCCTTTTTAAAGTCACAGCTAATATTATGCTCAGAAGTAGGCTTTGTACGAACATGATGACTTTTCAATATCTATATATCTACTAATATCCTCATTCAATATAGAGATTATCTCTTAGTTACATAAAGACTTTGTTTGATGTCCTTGAAATCGGTACCAGTTTATACAACACAGCTAGATTTTTGTCAGTAATTTGAAACTTTATAGGGAGGTCATAAAGCTATGTGACTTAGTTACCCATTAAAATAATGGAGTGCCTTTTTTAGTTAATTATTAAAAATTATACACATAAACTGCGTTTCACTTCTGCCAATAAACCTATCAGCTCAGTTTTCTCTGGTTTATTCTCTACTTCTTTATTTACATTTTTATCCAAATAATCATAGAATGTTTTAAAATCTAAAAAAGCTATTTGTTCAATTTCAACAGCTGGGTAACCTAGCTCTATCAAAACATGTTTTTCATCTAAAGGTCTAGGTAATTGTGCCATGTCATATTCATCTAAATCAGACTGAAAAAAGGCAAATACTATCTCCTGTCCATAACCTTCTCTTTCGGCAAAGCTTTTTAATGCTTTTTCTAGATATTTTCCATTTATAAAATTAAAATATGTTAACATTAATTTATCAATATCTTCTTTACTTTCATTTACTTGATATTCTCCACTCATTTTTCGTCCTCCAATAACATCGTATTTTTAGTTAATCAACAATAGGGAAAAAGTTTGTTATTTCACCAGCCTCATTTAAATACCCTCTAAATTTTAAACCATTTGAAGCAGTTCCTTCGACAAGTCTCCCATTTACTTTTCCGTTCTGCATTGCTTCCTGTCCCAATCGATAAATTTTGTCGTCACTAATCTTAAATGGGTCATAAACTGTTTTAGGTTCCTTGATATTTTTATATGATACTGGGTCTGCAACATTACCAGCCATATCTTTTCTAGGTATTTTATACTCTACTTCATAAATTCCTTCAATCGATTGATGTGATTTTTTAGACACAATTAAATCATCCGGATTGAAACCTTGACTTTTCAACGCTTTATTAAATTCATCTATATTGTGACCACCAACAATACCTTTTTTAGTATTAACATTTTCGACATTTATTAGGTGATTTTTTGCCTTTTCAACAAAATTAAATTTATTAGCCTTAACAGCATTTTTAGCCGTACCCTTATTCTCAATACTTCTATCTTGTTCTTTACCTTTCCCTTCGACCTTCTCCACAGCTTTTGACTCGCCCTTGGAAACATCTTTAACCTTATGCTTTGTTACGGTCTTTTCTGCTTTGTTTACGCGAAGTACGTATTCTGCTCCTTCGCTTCCGTATTTCACCACTTTCCCTGGCACTCTCGCAAAGCCGCCAAAGACAATTCCTGCTCCAGAAACAGAACGGTCAAAACTAGATAGTTCATTCCCAGTACTAGGATCGGATCCTACACTTGCTTCCTATCCACCTTTTACATTGGAAACCACAGGCACCATATCCGCTACAAAAGAAACAGCTGCTAGACCATCTTGTTGTTGCTTTTTGGCTTCCGTTTCATATACACTTCTTGCAATTTCAGACTTTTTATAATTCGCATATAGATACGGATACTTTTTCAACTCTTTTTCTAATTTTGCTTTAGAATGAGAAAGTGCAGCAAGGTCTCGCTGAACCTTTAGCAACTTTTTCTGCTGTCATTCTATTCTTAAAAGTTGAAGAACCAGTAATTTTAGGATTAGTTTTCAATCTTTCTAAAAGTTGTTCATCAGTTTTCCTAACATGCCTCTCTATTAAATGCTCACCTTTTAACTCATGTACAGCTAATCCACCACCTGGCGCTAGAGAGCTTTTATCTCCTTGCTTGACATTTCCCGTACCCTTACCATCAAGCTTTTCCACTTTCTCCAACGTTTTCGACTGGCCTTTTGAAACACGTCTTCACCACTTCTACTGTCTGAACTACTTTTTCAGCTTAATCGGTTAAATTAACATTTTAAGTCCAATATATAGTTTTATTTTACAATAAAAAGCACTTGTTGCCTTTAATCGACAATCAAGTGCTTTAAGTTCATATGTTTTTAAGTAGCATAAACTTGTAAGTTTTGTAGTAACAATATGACACTCTTTATGTGTCGTGACAATCATTACCTTAAAGCTTACGGGGTTGTACGAGTTCGTTAATTTAGTATCCATTCCGTGTGTTTATATTCACCGCCCAGTATAATGTCATCTCGCCTAAGCTCGTATTTTGTTTTCTATTCTATCATTGCACATTGTACTTCATGATGGTACTACTTTCATGGGCTCTGAATTTCAGCATATCATCATTCGTGTTGTCCAAAGCATAAAATATCACATAGAAAGCACCTGGTTCCCTAAAAGGAAATCAAGTGCTTTTTAGTTAATTACATCATTAATTTATAATTTAAAAATATTCTTGTTCAATTTCGCAAATAACTACTCGGAATAAGGGTTATAATCTATCTCAACCTTACTAAGACCATCTAGTACTTTCTCTATCCTATTAGTCAAGTCTACTATTTCTTCATGTGTTAGTTCATTTGTAACATCTAAATCTTTAAACACACTTAATCTCTTTGTTATCCCTTCAGCATATCCAATAAAGACCTTATTTTTGGATAACAATATTTCACCTACAGCAGTATCTACAATAAAGTCTTCTACCTTTCCAAGATTTATATATTCATTAATAGTTCTTGCTATTGCATATTCATGTCCCCTATTTAATTTTAAATAATCATCATAGTCTTCGTTAATCGCCTCAAATATTTCATTATATTCCCAGTCTTCCATGATGTCACTCCTCTTTTATGGTTTAAGTCTTTCACCGTTATTGTGAATAACTTCCAATTTAATATTCTTATATTTATCAGCAAATTCAGCTATTACTTTGCTACAACTATCACACGTATCTAGTTCTGTGAATAACTTAATTTCACCAGTAGCATTTACATCATTACCCAGTTTTAAAGCAATTTCATTCAAAATCTTATACTCTGTGTCAGAATCTCGCATATAAGGTTTTCCATCCTTACCAGGTGCTAGAGATGCCTCAAAAATTGGCTCATTTGGTTTTAATGAAATTTCAGGAACTTTTTCTTCTAAATTCCCTTTAAATTCATCTATTTTACTTGAAGCATAAAACTCCTTTTTGTTTAAACTATTAACATCCACCTCTGCAAGGGCAAAATTACCAGCTTTTTTATATTTACTTGATAAATTCCCTCTTAGCTCTTTCACTCTATCAATTATATGTGCTTCCGCAACTGAATCTATTTGTCTGGTTGGATACACTTTTCCCGTACCCTTAGCAACAGCTTCCTGATCATAAACCCCTTCAACATTCGCTTTACTATCAGGATTTTCCACTTTCTCCAACGCTTTCGACTGACCTTTTGAAACATTCTCCATCTTATACGTCGTTAACCCATGTAACTCTTCACCCAAGGTCTGTCGAGGTAACGTCTCTCCTATCCCTACCAGTTGAGGTTGAGGACGTAAAGTCGGCATCTCCGCATCTAGTAAAGGTTTGATCTGCTTTTGAAACGGTTCATACACCTTCTTCGACCAATTGCTTGCTGCTTTTGGGCTGACGACATTTCGCATATCGCTTAATGTTTTGGTCGCTTTATGGGCAGGTACACGCGGAACGTTTGTTATTTTTGGAACGGATTTTACCGCTCCTGCGGGTTTCGCTCCTCCAATGACGCTCGCAAACAGAAACATGCTGTTTTCCCAGTGCTCTTTTGAAAGAGGTTTGTCCGGATTAAGTGCCTGCTGCCCTACATCTAAGAGTCCCATCGTTGCGTGATTGACAAAGTCATACGGTGAATCAAACGATTTTTCCCCTCGTTCATTCAACTCCTCTTTGAAGGAAACAGCTCCATCAAATCCGCCCATCGTTATATAGTTTCCAAAGTCATACAAGGAGTTGTACCGTTTATCTGCTCTCTCCCCCATACCGGCCCAAACGTCTTGTGCTACGCCTTTAGTACCCGTAACTGTGCCTTTTGCTAAGGTGACAGCACCTTCTCCTACGTCCTTGACTACAGCTTTTATACCGGTTTCTTCTTTTTTAGCCGCAGGGTTCTCGCAGATTTCTGTAAAGTCAAAGGATTCAGCAGTTTTTTCAGGTGTCACATCTCTAACCTGACCCTGACTCATCACCGACTGCATAAGCATTCCCTCAACGCCCGTAGCGTTTTGAAGAATCTGTTGAGACGCTAGCATGCCCACAGTTGAAGAATCGTTGAGCGCCTGCAGGTATGGACTTTTTTCAAGTTCCACTGCTTTCTCTGCAGGTGACAGTTCCGCTAGTTTTTTCATGTTAGCAGGTGCTGTATCCTGCTGAATTTGCGTTAGCACTTCTCTTATGTAAGGCGAGTTTTTTTCAAGCTTGTGAATTTCTTTTAACTGTTCAGCAGGCGTCATCGCCTGAAGCTGAATCAGTTTTTCAAGGCCTACTTCCTTTATCACTTTCTCTTGTTTTTCTTTTCTTGTCAAGGTTGTTTGAATGCCTTTTTCAAGAACCGAGACGCCTCCTGAATGGGTCATCGCTTTTTTCGCCAACGCACTCAGCTCACTTACATTGCCCGGCTGAATGGAACCATTTTGAAACCCAGCTTTCACTTTAGAAAGCAGCGAGTTTAAAGACGTCAGCTGATCTTGAATGGCTGAAAGGCTTTGCGTTTGCTGTTCGTCAAAACGGACTAAATCGTTCATCGTTTTGTCCGCTTTGTGTTTTGCTTGTTCTACTTCTGTTAAAAAACCTTGATCGTTAAGCGCTGAAACAGAAGCAAGGTGACTGATTTTTTGAATCGCTGCATTCGCTTGATCGACAAGCGAAACGGTTGTATTTCTTGTTTGATTTAAATGCGCAGGAATAGTGTCTTGCAGAAAGGGCTGCGTGATGTAGCCTTCTTCGCTCGGTTCGAATGAGCGCAGGGCATGTATGATTTGAGTTAGTCGAGCTTCATAGGAAGTGAGTAATGAATGATACAGCGTTAAAAAAGAAGCATGTCCCGTTTCGTAAAAAGACCGAATCGCTTCTCCTCCTTTTCCTTTAAACGCATCATCTAAGCTTGAAAATGCCTGAACCTGTGAAATCAGGCTCTGAATTTGTTCTTTTTGACTTTTAATAGAGTCTAAGATAGCTTGAATATTTTCGTGAAAAGCATCGACATCAAGTGTTTTCAATAATCTGTAACCTCCTAGCTGTATCGATGTAGAAAAACAACAAACGGTTAACGAACAACCGCCCGTCATTTTTCTAAACCTAAGCGGATGCTCCTCTTTACAAGGCTTGCATCATCCTCTAAATAAAACCTTTTTATTTTATTTGAATGCTAAATTCATGGTGTTTGAAAGGTTGTTTTTGATAGCTTTATATAAAATATGAACATTATTTAGCGGCGTTTGCAGCTTTTTCATCTGCTTCTTTTATGGACTGCACGGATTTTTTGGTGGCGTTCAAATCATCGAGGAGCGTTTGCTTGTAGTCCACAATTAACGTTTGCAGCTGCTGGTTCAGCTGGTTTAATTCATCGAGCACCGCTAGATCTTGTCCGCTTCCTACGTGAAACGGAAAAAGCGGCTGAAACTGCTGCGCAGCAGCGCTTAGATCACTAAGCGTTCTATTAATTTCACCATCTATTACTTTAATTTCGTCTGCCATATTGCATCACACCTTATCTTTTGCTTCGTCTTCTTGCATTTTAATGGCGCGTTCCATCCCTTGTATATCCGATTGAAGCGCCGTAATTTTTGCATCAATTGTCGTAAGGGCATCCGTCAGCTGACGGGTCAGCAAATCATCGTATTCATCTAACATAGCCGTACGAATGTCTTCAAACCCAACAGCAAGGCTGCCTGACCAAGTGGCGGAAGTGAGCTCTGGTTCTTTTACCTTTTCCTTTGCACGTTCAAGCTCTCCTTTGACTTCCGTTAACGTGTTTTTACTAGCGGTAAGCTGCTGGATATCTTCATGTGTCTGCTTCACTTGGGTATACAGATGAGCAACAAACATCTCATTCATATGATGACACTTCCTTTATATCTATCTCTTGATTCTTCTAACAGTAATTCCCTTTTATAGCATATCAAATAAAGAAAGAGAGCACATCGGCATGTTTTCTTATATTTTTTGGGAATAATGTAGGTTTTTAGTTCAATACCCAATCTTCAGGATAAAATAACCAAAACTATCTTACCATTGACAATTTATCAAGATTTTTGGACTACTTCACTTGTTATTTCCATGCCACTAAAAGGCCTTTTTACACAATTTTTTTGTTAAAACGCATTCATTCTTTCTATTTCCAAATATTTAAACATGCGCTAGTATATACATAATATAAAGAGGAGGTTGAGTATGAGAGAAAAGCTCGTAAGACTCGGTTATTTACTGGGATTGGCTCTTGTTTTGTCCGGCATTTTATATTTTTTCGCATCGAACTGGCAAGGCTTTGACCGCTACACTAAAATTGCGCTGAGTGTGGGGCTGATGCTGCTGTTTTACGGAAGTGCATTTTCGGTGCGAAAGCTGCTTCCTCAGCAGGCGTTTTTAAGTCACTGGACGCTTTTGGCCGGCGCTCTTTCATTTGGATTAAGCATCGCGCTTCTTTCTCAAATTTACAACACGCACGCTGAATCGTACTGGCTGTTTTTAATTTGGCTTGTGCCAGTTATTTTGTTTAGCTTTTTTACAAAGTATCAGCCGTTTTATGTGTTATCGTTTGTTTTATTTCAATTCACCATGGCTTTTTTTATTTCACCAACAGGCGCAGTCTCACAGCGAGGCGAACACGAGACGCTTTTACTTTACGCAGGAATGGCGTTTGTGAACTTACTCATCTTTTGGATCATAAAAAAGAAACAACGCTCGTCTCCTGTGATCATGTATGCGGCGTTTTGTTTGTTTCACTACATTTTTTTAACTGTTTCCCTGCCGGATTTCACAGGCAGCTCTAGCTTACGGATTGGTCTTATTATTTTTTATTTGCTGTTTTTACTAAGCTCCTTTTTTTATTTTTCAAAAGTGGAGCCGCAAAGGTCATTTTTAGGGATTTCCATTGTGGCATTTGCTTTATTTGTTATTGAACAGTTTTTCTCTTTTATTTTTAAACACTACGCTGAATGGTCGCTGTTTTTAGCTTTAGGGTTCGTGATTTTGTTTATTGGTGCAAGCGTGTGGTTTGTCAAATGGCTCACTGCCAACACTTCAGCACAAAAAACCTCGCTCCGCGTGATCAAACGTATAGCGGTGATTGGGATTACGGCCATTGCATCGGTAATCGGCAGCAGCTCTTTAGGAGGACTTGTCACACTTATTACAGGAACGTACCCAACAAACGGAATGCTTGTGATTGGCGTTTTGCTGATTGTGGCATGTTATTTAATTAAAGCAGATATTCCAACGGTAAAATATACGCTTTTAATGATGGGCGTATTAATTAGCGGCGGCGCTTCTTTTTTTGTGAACGACATTCCGTTTTTTATCTACGTCATCGCACTTGTAGCGCTTTTAGTATTCACGAAGCATACGCCCGTTCGCCTGTTGCTTTTTGTGCTAGTGCAAGGGCTCCTGTTAATAAAGGTTCCGACTGCTTACTATGACACTATCAAAATAGATTATGTGCTGCTCGCTTTGTTTCTATTAAATGCCGCTGTGTACGCGATAAACGTACACCACGCGTTTAAAAAAGCAGCACTGCTTCTTGCTTTTATCTTTTTACTGTCGCTGACTGAATTAAGCGAACCTTCTTTTTTAAATATTATTTACTGCACGGTGTTTTTTGTAATTTCGACCGTCTTTTTATTTGTGACGGTACGAAAAGAGCCAAAATATGATTTTATTGTTGGCATGATTTTCTGGTTTGTTTTTTTAGCGATGAAATATTACGACTTTGTGTGGGATTTATTTAATAAATCACTTGTGCTCGTTATTTTAGGTCTGATCTTTCTTTTCTTAAGCAGGAAATGGGACCTGTCAACGCCTGATCAGCCCCAGCCGTCGTTTCTTGACCGCAGCCGAACCGCTGTATGGATCATCATTCTTGTTCAGCTTATTATGCTGGGCGGCATTTTCACTAAAAACGAAGTGCTTCTTCAAAACGGAAAAGAAATTAAGCTCGCTTTACAGCCGATCGATCCACGCTCGCTGCTGCAAGGCGATTACGTTGAGCTGAATTACGACATTGCGCACGTTACCTTACCTCATGTAAAAGACGGTGAAAAAGTGAAGCTCGTTCTTCGCCCTAACAAACAAGGTGTGTATGAATACACAAAAATCTACCAAGCGGATGATGACTGGAATAAGCCGTATACTTCTAAAAAGAAAGACGTTGTCATTACGGGCAGCTATCACGACTGGGGAATTCAGTACGGCATTGAACATTACTTTATTCCAGAAGGAACCGGCAGCAAAGTGGAAAGCGAAGCTCGTTTTGCTACTGTACGCGTTGGAAAAAACGGAGATGCCATTGTTACAAAAGTAGGACAAAATAAAAAAACAGCCGCTTCAACATTGAAGCGGCTGTTTTTTTGTTTTAATTGATAAATACGCCGGTGATCATCGTTAAAATAAGAAGCACAAAGAAAATAATGATTCCATAGCCAATCTATTTTATTCTTTTGGGCGTTCCTTTTACATTCATATCCGTTATTTTTCCTTCAATACGCTTTTGATGTTCAGTAACATCATTGTATTCATTGTTAGGCGAAGTGATATTACCCTTCCTTTCTATTTAATCGTTTTCTTTCTTCTAACAGCTCTTCATATCTTTTTTCAAGCAGCTGCTTTTCTTTTCCTTCTGGCGTGATAGAAAGCTCGCTAATCACTTTTGTTAATTGTAATTGAAGCGCAAGTTTCTCCGCTTCATTTTGCTGCTGTGACGCTTTTTTGCTTTTACCCGTATCTTCAATCGCCGCGAGCTCCGCTTTAGACTGTTTTAACGTCAAAACATGCGTCGCAAGCTTTTTAACAAAATAGCGGTCGTGCGTCACAAATAAAATCGTCCCTGGATAAGCTTTTAACACTTCTTGAAGCGCTTCTTTTGTATGAAGATCAAGATAGTTGGTCGGTTCATCTAAAAGAAGAACATTATAATTTCCTAAAAAGACTTTTGCTAATGCCGTTTTGACTCGTTCTCCTCCGCTTAGCATCTCTACTTTTTTATACACGTCTTCACGTTTAAAAAGTAAGCGCGATAGCACCGTACGAATAAACTGCTCGGTGTACGGACTGTCTTCTTTAACGTTTTCTAAAATGCTTTTAGCGGGATTTAGATTTTCAAGGCGCTGATGGAAAAAGCCGAGTTTTACAGGCTTCGCAACCATGATTCCTTCTGTTCGCTGCTCAATCATATTCAGCAGCGTAGATTTTCCGGCGCCGTTTTTGCCGACAATCGCTACTTTCGCTCCTGGCTTCACACCGCCTTTTAGGTTTTGAAACAAGATATGATTACCAGCTGATGCTGAGACTTTGTCAAAGCTTAGTACCTGCTTGCTGTGCACTTGGTGAAACTGCGATAAATCAAAATGAATTTCTTCCATTTCTTTTGGCTTTTCTTTTTTCTCCAGCTTTTCAATTCTTGTTTCAATCGCTTTTGCGCTTCTGTCTAGCTTCGCTTTTTGTTTTCCGACCGCTCGCTTATGAAGTCTCGCTTCAGAGTTGCCCATGCGGCTCGGCGCTTTTTTAAGCGACTTTGATTTTTGGCTTTTTTCTTCAGACGCCAGTTCAAGCCGCTGCTTTTCTTTTACATACTGTTCATATTCAAACTGCTGTCTTTCAACTGCGTGTTTTTTTTGCGTCACATATTCTTGATAATTGCCTTCATAACAGTGAATTTTGCCGCCTTCTACTTCCCAAATAGATGTACAAAGGCGGTTTAATAATTCTCGGTCATGTGAAATCAGCAGCAGACTGCCTGTAAAAGACTTCATTTCTTCTTCAAATTTCTCTACGCCTTTTACATCTAAGTGGCTGGTTGGCTCATCGGCTGCAAGCAGTTCTGCGCCGGATGAAAGAGCAGCTGCAATTTTCTTTCTTGTTTCTTCTCCTCCGCTAAGAAAGTCCGCTTCAGTTGGCACACTCCACTGACTTTTCATCTCAGGAGAAACGGCAGATGTAGGTTGAACATCAATCTGCGGAATCAGTGCGGCACGGCCATATGTTTGCACAATCCCTTGATCTGGACTCATTTTTTTCATTAAAATATGAAGCAACGTCGATTTGCCTTCTCCGTTTTTTCCCACAATTCCAATTCGCTCTCCGCGATGTACTTGAAGTTTCTCTGCTTGAAACAGCAGGCGATCTCCATAGCTTTTTTCAATATTTATAGCTTCTAACAATAACATAAAAAAACCTCCCTAGGATTTCTAGAGAGGATTAGAGGTCATAATTAGGCATACGCAAATATGCACCCTTTTATAGAGTAAAAAAAGGGAGAAATCACTTCATATAAGACATATAGAAATGGCACCTAAAAATGTACAGACTAATCCTATCTAGACAAATGTTCATTTAAAATAAAGTTTTAAAAGAATGTCTAAAAAAATAGGATTACTTATCCATTGTCTACGGTACCTTTCCTTTCTTAGTATAAAATGACTTGCTTCTTACAGTGTATGACGAACATTTTTAAATGTCAATATCCATTTGGATGATATTCCCTTCTTTTCCTACGTACAAAAGATCCTCAGCTGATCTCAGCCGAGGATTCTTTTATTACACGTATTGGTTCACTTTCCCTGTAAAATCAGGCAGCCACTCGCCGTGTGCTTCAATTAAATCATCGCACATACGAATGATGTCATCCATAGATAATTCCGCATTTGTATGAGGATCTAGCATCGCAGCTTGGTAGATGTGCTCTTTTTTTCTAGTGACAGCTGCTTCAATAGTTAATAATTGCGTATTAATATTCGTGCGATTTAACGCCGCAAGCTGCTCTGGTAAGTCTCCTACATAAGTCGGCATAATGCCGCTTCGGTCTACAACACATGGAACTTCTACGCACGCTTTTGTCGGCAGGTTACTAATTAAGCCTCCGGTATTTAATACGTTACCCGCAAATTTAAACGGCACGTTTGTCTCCATTGCTTCAATAATTCTAGAGCCGTACTCATGTGAACGTGTATGAGTTAACTGGCTGTTGTTAACCATTTCTTCTCTCATTGATTCCCAATTGCTAATTTGCTCTTCGCATCGGCGCGGGTATTCATCAAGAGGGATGTTAAACTGATCAACAAGATTTGGATATTTATGTTTAATAAAGTATGGATGATACTCTGCGTTATGCTCAGACGATTCGGTAATATAATAACCGAACTTATCCATTAGCTCAAAACGCACCATATCGTGATGCTTTGTTCTTTGTTTTTCTTTTGCCAGACGCTTTATTTCTGGGTATAAGTCTTGTCCATCTCTTTTTACTTCTAGCAGCCATGCCATATGGTTAATGCCTGCGATTTTCTCTTGTATTCCTTCATGATCCATTCCAAGAGAATCAAATAAATCTTTTGTACATACTTGAACACTGTGACAAAGGCCTACCGTCTTTACATTGGTATAGCGCAGCATTGCACCCGTTAGTGTTGCCATTGGATTGGTGTAATTTAAAAACAGCGCATCTGGACATACTTCTTCAATATCTTTTGCAAAATCAAACAGCACAGGAATCGTGCGCAGTGATCTGAAGATTCCTCCAATTCCTACTGTATCTCCAATCGTCTGACGCAAGCCGTATTTTTTAGGAATTTCAAAATCAATGACGGTGCTCGGTTTATAACCCCCTACTTGAATGGCGTTAATCACGTACTTTGCTCCTGTTAAAGCTTCTCTGCGGTTCAAATAGGCTTTAACCGTAATATTCAATTTATAGTTTTCTTTTAGATTGTTTAGCATATTTTCCGAATCTCTTAAACGCTCAGCATCTATATCGTATAGCGCAAATTCAAAGCCAGCTAAAGCAGGCACAAACATGCAGTCTCCTAAAATATTTTTTGCAAAAACTGTACTTCCCGCTCCGATAAATGTGATTTTAGACATCGTCATCTTCCTTCCTCGTATTGGTTTTATCCTTTTACAGATCCTGATGAAAGCCCTGCAATAAAGTATTTTTGTAGCACTAAAAATAAAATGGTCATTGGAAGCATCGCAATAATCGCAGCCGCTCCTACTAAGCTAAGATTATTTTGATTTTCGGCAAAAAAGCTTGCTAACGTAACGGTTAATGTATGCATTTCCTTATCTTGAAGGAAGAAAATTGCAAACTGATAGTCGTTCCAAATATAGACGCTGGCAATAATTAAAATGGATGCAGTAACAGGCTTTAGCAGCGGAAATACGATTTTAAAGAAAATCGTTAACGTGCCGGCCCCGTCAATTCTTGCTGCTTCCTCGAGCTCTTTAGAAATAGTGGAGCGAATGAAGCTCGCATACAAAAAGATCGTTAGCGGCAAAAATGCTGCAACATTGTTTAAAATAGCAATTTGGTACGTGTTCATCATCCCCATATTCACAACCATTTTGTACAGCGGAACTAACGCTGTTAGAGGCGGTATTACCATCACGGCGATAAAGATAAAATAGACGTACTTATTTAGTTTCGTCTGGCGGCGCGCTAGAGGATACGCAGCCATTGATCCTAAAACAATAAGCAGAACCGCCGAAACGAACGTAATGATAAACGTATTCATAAAAGAACTGCCTAAATTCGCTTGCTCCCAAGCCGCTGTGAAATTTTCAAGGTGTATGCTTTTTGGAAATACCCATTTGGAACTAAAATCCCCGGTTGCTTTTAAAGAAGTCGTAACTAGAATATAAAAAGGGACAATATGAACGAGAGTTATACAAAGAGCTAGAAAGGTAAAAAATCGTTTTTTCCGTTTATTTGTATAGTCCATCACGCTTCTGTCTCCTTTCGTTTAAAGTACACAAGTGCTGATAAGCTAATGACTAAAATAATGAGCGCCATGCACACACCTTGAGTTGCTGCATAGCCGGCGTCTTGTCTTCTAAAATATAAGTCATACATAAAAGTAGACATCGACTGCGATGCATCTCCAGGCCCTCCTCCTGTCAGCGCAACAATGACGTCAAACAATTTTAAACCTCCGATAATATTTAAAACGACGTTAATTGTAATCGAAGGCATAAGCAGTGGAAGCGTGATGTTTTTAAACTGCTGAAGAGCCGATGCTCCGTCAAGCTGCGCTGCCTCGTAATAATCTTTTGAAATACTTTGCAGCCCCGCTAAATAAATAATCATCGCAATTCCAACGAATTGATACGTATTGACGAACACGATAATCCAAGAGTTAAGCTCTGGAGTTCCCAAAGCATTAATTTTCTCAAAGCCTAAAAATACAAGAAGGTCATTTAAAGCGCCTCCTTGGTAGGCAAAAAAGAAGTACCAGATATACCCCATAATAATTGGGCTGATAATAACTGGAAGATAGACAATTGTTCTTGTTACAGCTTTCATTTTAATGCTTTGATTCAGAAGCAAAGCGTATAACAAGCCAATAATGTTTTGGAAAATTGTACTGCCTATTCCGTAGAGCAGCGTATTTTTTATCACAAGCCAGGTCGTTGGATCTGCAAGCAAACGTTTATACTGCTGGAGCCCAATCCAATCGTACGTTTGTGAAAATCCATTCCAATTAGTAAAGGAAAGTCTAATTCCGTTAATAAAAGGATAGATAATAAAAACGGTGATAATTACTAAGCCGGGAAGGTACATCCACCATAAAGAGGACTCTGTTTTTAATTTTTTCTTTCGTTTTTCCGTATCTCTTACTACAGAAACCGGCTCTTTCCTGACTAATTCATTCATCGTGTTCACTCCTATTTCAGCTTGTGTTGAAAAGAAGCAGAAACCTATCTCCCTGCTTCTTAGCGAACAAGGAACTTTTGCACACTATTTTATTGTTTACTGAGACGCTTGTACTCTTTTTCCATCTCTTTTGATAATTGCTTTGGCGTTAAACTTCCCGCTAGCAATTCTTGACCTGTAGAAGACATCACTGCCCACATGCCGCTCGGTAAATACTTCCGGTCGAAGTATGGCTCAACTTTAATATCGCTATACTTATCGTAGTATTCAGAGTAGTAGTTTTGGGTTTTATTGTTTGTCAGAGCCGATGCTGAAGACGTTCCTTCGGCAATCTTTTTGGCAACTTCCGGCTGTGACACAAATTCAATAAATTTTTTCGCTTCTTTAAGGTGCTTAGAATCCTTCCACGCAGCAAGGGTAAAGCGCTCTCCGCCAATCCAGCTTTGCGTGCCCCCTTTATGAATAGCAGGCACCGGTACCGTTCCTACTTTTACTTCAGGATTTAATTCTGTTGCATCCGGTCCAAGAGATCCGCCCACAAATGTGAAAGCAATTTTATTTTGAGCCATTAATTCCGTTGCTTGAGATACTTTTGCGGTTAATACATCTTCATTCAGCAGCCCTTTTTTCTTCATTTCTGCCATTGTTTCTGCTAGCGGCGTGTAGTTTGACCAATTGAATGTCCCTTTTTCCAACTGCTTAGCGTAGTTCTTATTTTTTGCTGTAATAAGCTGAGGTGTAGCCAGCTGATCAAACACTTGAGCAATATTGCCATTTTCCCCTCCTGGGATCCATAGAGGCGCTACTTCTCCTTTGCTCTTCTTTTTTACTGTTTCTAATGCTGTTATAAATTCATCCATTGTATTAGGAGGCTTTATTCCGTATTTTTCTAACAGCGTCGCATTATAGCTAATTCCGTCTTTTGCTTGATTTAAAGGATACGCATACACTTTGCCGCTTTTATCTTTTAAAATTTGATTTAGCGCCGGATCCAAATGCTGAACCCAATCCATATCTTTTAAATCTGCTACATACTCCCCGTAGCGAAGCTGAGACCAGCCGTGCGTATCAAATAAATCCGGCATATCATTTGCACCCATTTTCACACGAAGCATATCTTCATAGCCGTTACCCGGAAAATTCGCATCAATTTTAATATCTGGATTTTGTTTTTCAAACTCTGCAATTGCGTTTTGAAGCGCTTTTCTCTCGCCTTTATTACTCATCGTAGAAAAAAGCGTTAACGTTGTTTTCCCATTTCCGCCTGTTGCCGCTTCTTTATTTCCGCAGCCCGCTGCCACAACAGAAAAGACTAGTAATAGAACGAAAAGATACGTAAGCTTTTTCATTTATCTTCTTTCCTCCTCATACTCTATTAAGTTATAAATAACTGAATATTCAGTATTTTAATCATAGACAAATTCATTGCACAACGAAATAAAGTCACTTATAATTTAATCCTATACTTTTACAAAGGTTCAAAGAGTCCTAGAGATGAAAAAGCTTTTTCATTTACATACTTATCTGCCAATAAGTATGTAGTTTCTAGGGCTTTTTAGCCTGCTTTTTTTATGATTTTTTCTATTTTTCTTCCCCCTTACCACTCTTTATGTATGAATTCTGCTTTTTTATCACCCCCTTTCGAGTTATAGCTTTTAGGTTACTGCTTCTTGAGTAAAGCTCCACAGCTTTCACGGTAAATTAATTTAGTCGGCATCATGACTTTTAAAGGAATAGACCTGCCGCTTAGCCGATCTACTAGCATTTTAACAGCCTGCCTTCCCATTTCTTCGGTATATACTTTAACCGTGGTGAGCGGCGTGCTCGCAAATGCTGCGACATCCACATCATCAAAGCTTACAATCGCTACGTCTTCAGGAACCTTTATATTTGATTGCTGCAAGGCACGCATTGCTCCTATCGCCATTGCATCACTTGCGATAAAAAATGCCTCAGGAAGATTTCCTTGCTTAATCGCTTGTCCCATCAGCTCATATCCTTCATTCATTGAATATTCGCCGACATAAACTTTCTCAGAATCGAGCAGGCCTTTTTCATGCATAACGCGTTCAAAAACCGTTTGACGCTGATCTTCAATAATAGAACTTCCATTGATATAATGTTCTCTTTCTGTCCCTCCGATATAGCCAATTCTTTTATAACCGAGGTCAAATAAATGATTTAATGCATGTTTAGTAGCTTTCTCAAAATCAATCCTGACCGAATCGTACAAATCCTCATCCGCTTTGTGATTGATAAAAACAATAGTATCTAAATGATTGCTCACTTCTTGAACCGTTTCTGGACTAACTCTTCCCACTACAATTACTCCATCAAGATCCTGCAGCAGCTCTTCTTGCTTCATACCTTTTAGTCTAAATGACTTTACTGTAAAAATTTCTTTTTCTGCGCATTCACTCTCTATTCCATGGCGAATAGAAGAGAAAAAAGGGTCTACTAGCTCTTCTTCAAGGGATTGAGCAAAAATAATACCTATCCTTGGAGCTTCTATGTCTTTTCCGTTTGCCGTTCCTTTTCGTATCTTCACAGGCGTATATTGCAGCTCCTTGGCTGCATGAAGAATGCGCTCACGAGTAACCTCAGATACAGAAAGCGTATGATCATTATTTAGTACTCTGGATACGGTTGAACTGGAAACATTAGCGTACGCCGCTATATCTTTTAAAGTTGCCATCTTTTTACCTCTCTATTATAATCTTCTATTTTTACTAAATATTTATCTCTTATATTGGAAGAATAGCACATTAATAAAACGCTTTCAATAAATAATTTTAAAATTTCAGTAAATTTACTAAAATATTCCCCAAAATTCTTCATTTCTTTTGTTAGTCCCACCGTTAAAATGACAAAAAAGCCGCTATTACTACTTTGTCTTTATCACACCGCACTAAAACTTAAGTAAACTTTTAGTAAACATTAATTTTCGTAATAATTTGTTCATATTTGATATAAAACGGTTTGTTGGGGAAAATAAAAGGAGAAATACTGATAAGGAAAGAGAGAGCCTATGATTAGCCAACATTCTTATTTTCAACAATGTCTGCCTGCCCTTCAACAATTGCATAATATGAATTTCACGAAAGAACAGCTGTTGCAAAAAGACTTTTTAATCGGACAAGAACATGAACTAAGCATGTACTACTCGCCCCATAACGATTACATAAATCCGGACGCTCATATTATTATTGCCGGCATCACACCAGGCTGGTTTCAAATGAAAACCGCTTTTAAACAATGCGTTTCCAGCCTGTCCCATCATCATCCGCTTGAACAAGTACTGTACGAAACAAAAAAAGCCGCTAGCTTTAGCGGAACGATGAGAGTAAATTTAATAGACATGTTAAATCGATGCGGCGTTCAAAAAGCGATCGGTATGGACAGTGCCGCTGATTTATTTGCTTCACAGCGAGATATGCTGCATACAACGTCCGTACTGAAATATCCCGTATTTTACAAAGGAAAAAACTATACGGGTCATCAGCCCCCAATTGAACGCTCAGCGCTTCTTTCGCACTATGCTTTTGAAGTGTTCCCACAGGAATTGAACAAAATAAAGAATCCGTGCTTAATCGTTCCGCTAGGAAAAGCAGTTGAAAATGTTTTAAGAAAACTTTCGGGTGAACCTTCGTTTTCTCGGCATACGTATTTATTTGGCTTTCCTCATCCATCTGGAGCAAACGGACATCGAAAACGGATATTTGAAGAACACCTAGGTGAATTTACGGAAATTGTGGAGGGGTGGGCTGTAAACAGAAGGAGTTGAAAACGACCTTTAGCTCTTTCTGTTTGCAACATCTCCTTCTTTTTCTTCTAGTTCTCGTTCGTTTTGCTCTTCATGAAACTCTTCTTCTGTTTGTGCAGCAAGATAGTCAAACGGCGTATAGTAATTACGAGGAAGCTTTCGGTGCCAAACTGTTTTAACAATAATAATCATCAGCGGAATACTCACCGTTAAAATAGCGACTAAAACTAGTAGCGAAAAAATCATAAATTATTTCCTCCTGCTTTATAAACCGTTCCTCCTGGAACAACAAAACGGATACCCTACACCCATTCACTTATATTCAATCTACATTTACCGCCATCAGTATACGAGATTCATGAGTGACAAAACCGTTTTTTTCAAAAAAACGTTCTGGTTTGCCTTGGCCTCTTTCAGTAGAAACGTAGACTTCTTTCACTTCTTTTTGTATAAGTAACTCGTTAAGGAAAGATAAAAGACTCGTTCCTATGCCAGTTTGCTGAGTGTTGCTTAACACACAAATTTCATTTACATAAAACGTCTTATAGTTCGCCCACTGTTCTTCATTTCCTACTATAAATCCTATGAGTTTATTATTTTCACTGTGAAAGTAACCTATCCCTATGTAACCTGGAGTTTTACTGATATCGTATAAACGAGCGTAAGCAGTGTTTATACTCCAAGGCTCATTCCACGGTGACCCACTAAAAACATTTGTATAGATAATTGCTGCTTCTTCTAATTCTTTATCCCTTAGTAAACGAACTTGACTTTTCATCATGTTACTCCTTTTCCTATCAACTTTCTTGAAATTCATTTACACACAAAACATTCCAGTTATTGGTTGATTATAACATTTATAGACATAGAACGAATAAATTAGTTATCGTTCTTCGCTGTACTAGAAAAAGGAGATCCCATGTTCGGACTCCTTTTCTTGGATACACTTTATTTTTTTATACTTGAATTAATAGATGTATCTATAAAATCATTTACATATTCGCTCATTTCTCTGTACTTCGTCCAATGTAAATAGTGATGTCCTTGTAAAACAACTAGTTTTTGCGACGATACGTGACTTAATTGGTTTTGATAAAACGTAATATTCGATTTTCCTTCTTTTGCTTCTTTATCTATTTTTCTAGTAAAAATCATTACGGGAATCTTTGAAGGAAACGACATATCGAGAGTTTTATTTATATTGTTGTTCAGCTCTTTTGCTTCATCAATGACGTTTTTGTTGTAGCCTTTCCAGCTGGAGATTGCTTTTGTCATTTTTAAATTTTTTGTTGTATACGTTCCTTCTTCGGCTAGCGGTAGATACTGATTAGGACTAGTAAGCAGGGCTAAGCGAGCAATCCCACTTGGCGCTAAAACACTCATTAAACTTGGTATATTGGGCGCTTCTTCTTTAAAATAATCCAGCGCTTTTGGCAACGTAGGGTCTATTCCAATAATTGCTTTTACTTCACTTGGATATTTGTTAACGTAATACATGCTGTAAACGCCAGAAACCGAGTGCGGCATTAATATATACGGACCCTTTATATTTGATTTTTGCAAAGCTTCTCTCATTTCACTTACATTATTTTCTACTGTGCGCTTTTTATTCGTAATGTCACTCCATCCGTATCCAAATGGTTCTACTACCACAACTTTATTATCCTTCGACAGTTCATTTACTAAGGGTTCAAAATCCAGTGCAGGTGCAGTCGTTCCCAGACCTGTTAGTAGTACAATTGTATTTTCCCCTCTACCTTTTGTATATACATGAATATCTCTGCCATTAACCTCTACTAATTGACCAATAGGAGGGTACTTTTTCTTTTCTACTGCCGTTATAACTTGATTCGTTACAACCCAAATAATGCATATCCCCAATATAGCTACTATCACATTTCGTAGAATTCTCAAGAACCTAAACTTTTTTTGCACGTTTACCTCTCCTTTCCGTAAGTAGCAGTTAGTAAGCCGACGAGAATGCTAGCGAATCTTTGTAACTGCTTACTTACTATGACGCTTCAGAAAACGTTTAGTTCTATTTCCTATATAAAATTTAAAAGAATGATAGCAGCTTACTTCAGCATTAAACGCACAAAAGGCCTCTTTCATCAGAAGAGACCTTTTAACATTCACTAAAAAGAAAATAATAAAAACTGTACTTTTATTTTATGGCTAAACGTACAACTGACGCTACGTTTTTAGCCGTTCGTTCAATATTTTCATCAGCTTTTTCTAGCGCTTCTGACAGAGTCACTGCCCCCGGCACGACGCTGAATAAAGCCGAAATACCGTGTTCATACACAGCTTCGCTTCCCACTCCAATGCTCCCTGCTATCGCTATCACCGGAACGCTATGCTTTTTTGCTGTTTTGGCTACGCCAATGGGTGTTTTTCCGTAAATGGTTTGACCATCTATTCTTCCTTCACCGGTAATGACAAGATCGGCATTTTTAATATAGCTTTCTAGCTGAGTTGCTTTAATGACAATGTCTACACCTGGCTTTAACTCCGCAGATAAAAATGCCAGCAGGCCGCCTCCTAGTCCTCCTGCCGCTCCGGCACCAGGAACACTTTGAATATGAATACCCATTTCTTTTCCAACAATCGCTGCGTAATGAGCTAAATTACGGTCAAGCTGTTTAACCATATCAGGAGTCGCACCTTTTTGAGGACCAAACACAGCGGATGCTCCGGTTTCACCCGTTAACGGATTGTCTACGTCGCACGCAACTTCTACTTTGATTTCAGCAAGCCGAGAATCCAAGTTTGTAAGATCAATAGAAGTTAACTGACCTAAGCTGCCCCCTCCTTCTTTTATTTCTGCTCCTTTAGCATCAAGAAGCTTTGCGCCTAAAGCTTTTGCCATACCGGCTCCTCCATCGTTTGTAGCACTTCCTCCGATGCCAATAATGATATGCTTCACTTTGTGATCTAACGCTTTAAGAATGAGCTCGCCGGTTCCTCGCGTTGTTGTGACAAGCGGATTGCGTTTATCGACAGGGACATGATGAAGGCCTGAAGCGGCTGCCATTTCAATAACAGCCGTTTTGCCGTCTCCAAGAATTCCATAAAAAGCTTTCACCTCTTTCCCTAACGGTCCAGTTACTCGCGCTTGTATAACCTCTCCATCCGTTGCGTCTACAAGCGACTGAACAGTTCCTTCTCCACCGTCTGCCATAGGTACTTTACTAATCTCCGCGTTAGGAAAATGAGTTTTTATTCCTTTTTCAACCGCTTCACAAACGCGCAAAGCCGTTAAGCTTTCTTTAAATGAATCAGGTGCAATCACAATTTTCATAGAAACACTCCTTTTTGTTTTTACCCGTATAGCTTTAATACACCAAATATAAGCGTGGATACAATTGCCATAATGAGTCCAATAAGCGATTCGTAAGGGATTAATTTTAAGCGTTCTTTTATTTTCATGTTTACACTTCCGCCCGTTGCGTGGAAAAAGCTTCCGTGCGGGAGGTGATCAAGTACGGTCGCTCCGGCATGAACCATAGCAGCACCGGCTAAAGCAGAAACGCCCAGCTCTAAAATCGTCGAGCCAAAAACTTGGCTTGCGACTGCTGTTCCTGCCGTTGTCGAAGCGGTTGCCGCTGACATAAAAATACCTGAAACCGGAGCTAAAACATAAGCTGGCAATCCAATGGCAGACAAGCCTTGAATAATCACGTCTTTTAGCTGAGAGTTAGCAATAATTCCTGCTAGTGTCCCAGTTCCGAGAAGCATAATGGCTACACCTGACATTTTCCCTAATCCAGAAATAGCATATGTATTAAGCTGTTTTCCTTTTTTCATCACAATGGCACCAACAATCCCTCCTGCAGGAAGAGCAACCATCGGATCAATATTAAGATCAAAAAGCGGGCGCAGCGCCAGTAGCACGATGGTAACAATTGGTGCTATGATGGCCGTTAAAAACAGCGGCAAGCTGCTTGCATCCACTGTATCTATTTCTTCAATTTGAACCATTGTTCCTTTTTTCACTAATCGTTTGGCTACTATATAAGTAGCCGTTACGCCAAATATAGCAGGAATAATTCCTGCAGCCATCACGGATGTAAGCGGAATATTAAATGCATCTGAAGCAGCAATGGCGTTAGGATTAGGAGACATTAAATTTCCTGCCTTTCCTCCTCCAATCATCGCTAATAAAATAGCTGGCTTTGACATACCCGTACGTTTAGCAATCGCTAAAGCAATAGGGGCTGCTGTGATCACAGCCACATCAACAAACACGCCTACTGTGGTTAGAATAAGTGTGGCTAGCGCTAGAGCTAAAAGTGCTTTTGTTTCCCCGAGTTTTTTCACAATGGTTTCTGCTATAACCGCTGCAGCACCTGATTCTATTAATACGCCGGCTAATACCCCAGCTGCAAGAATCCGCAGCACTGCGGGAATGATGCCTTGCGCTCCTTCAATCATTAAAGTAACGGTATCAGCAATATTAACTCCGCCAATCAGTCCTCCTATTAAAGCTCCGGCTATCATTCCGTATGCAGGAGCCACTTTCTTTAGAATTAATATAATGGCAATTACTAATGCACAAATCGCGCCTAATGCGCTTACTTGAACGTCCATAAAGCATCCCCTTTCTTGTTTCTTCTATCCCCAATGCTAATTGTAAGCGCTACCTTTAATTCTTTCATTAGTCATTTCAACAAAAAAAGACCTTACTATCGCAAGATCTTTTATGCACGTGCACAATTATGAAATTTTAGATAGCAGCATTGCTACATATAGTTCAAGAAGGTCTTTTACTTTCCTTGGATCTTTTCCCGTGATATCTTGAATTTTATCTAAACGGTAGCTTAGCGTATTTCGATGAATAAAAAGCTTTTTAGCTGCCGTGCTTCCTTCGCCATTTTCTTCTATGTAGATCGTTAACGTTTCGATAAGCTCTTTTTTCTTATCATATTCCTTAAGCTTTTCATAGTATTGCAACAGATCATGATTTTCTTGAAAACCGGCGCGTTGACGTAACAGTACGGGAATTTGATAATCCGAATAGCAGTAGAAATCAGCTTCTGGATGAAGCTTTGAACCAACCGAAAGCGTATCTTTCGCCTGCTGATACGATATATGAAGGCCTTTAAAATCAGCTTGAACAGATCCTGCAGATAACTTATAAAGGCAATCAGACGCACGAAGCTGCTTTTCCAGCTGTTCAGCATAGCTGCTAGCGCTGCCGGCTTCTATAGATTTTAATAGAACCACTCCGTCTGGAAGCATAGCGTATAGATCATTATTAGCTTTGTATTTCTTTACAACCTTCATAACTTCATGGCGATTTTCAGCTTTAATAATTAGTGCCATTCTTGGAAGGTATAGGTTAATATTAAACCGATTCGCTCGTTCAAAAAATAAGGAATCAAGCGGCTCTTCTTGTTGAAGAAGCTGATGAACCACCTCTTCTTTTAATCGTTCATCCCACTGAATTTCCTCTATTAAAATCATTTCTTGAAAAATCATTTCAGCAGCCATACGCACGAGCTTTCCGTAATTACGAATCTGCTCTGGCAGTCCTGTTAATCCCACAACCCCAACAATTTCTCCGTTAAAGAAAATAGGCAAATTCACGCCTGGTTTGGCTCCGCGCAGCGAGTCAGCCTGCTGCTGATTAATTTCGTAGGAACTGCCGTTTTTTAATACCATCAACGCTCCTTCGTGGATTTGATCCATTCGATTTTTGTCACCCGAACCAATAATGACTCCTTTTTCGTTCATTACGTTAATGTTGCAATCAATAATCTCCATTGTTCTACACACAATTTTCTGAGCTAATTCTTTTGTTACGTATCTCAACATTCCCCATCCTTTGCCTCTATCAAGTAAAGCTCATTTTTTTCGTGACAGCTAATTTGCATTCAATGAAAAATTTACGATACTTCATTATAATATACGTAGAAGCAAAACCACATCTTTGAAATCGCCACCAAAACAGTACCTACAGGAGGACGAAAGAATGACTGTGTCAAAACTAGTTTTCACCCCTCTCAGTTACACAGGATGGGGATCACTTCAACAACTGCTTCCGGAAGTAAAAAAATATCACCCTGCTCATATTTTAATCGTCACAGATCCCGTGTTAAAAGACATTGGACTTGTAGATAAAGTGAGTGCTCCTCTTATCCAAAATGGATACGAAGTAGATGTATATGCAGATACGGCACCAGAGCCGCCTTTAGCGCTTGGTGAAAAACTCGTATCTTACGCAAAAAGCCGAAAATTTGATTTAGTCATTGGAGTTGGCGGGGGGAGCGCATTAGATTTAGCAAAACTTACGGCCGTTTTAGCCGTTCATGACGGAGCTGTAGAAGAATACTTAAACTTAACTGGCACGAAACAAATTACGGAAAAAGGACTTCCAAAAATTTTAATTCCCACTACTTCCGGCACAGGCTCAGAAGTAACGAATATTTCTGTATTATCTCTTGAAAGCAGCAAAGACGTTGTGACCCATGATCATTTGCTTGCGGACGCCGCGATTGTAGATCCCGAGCTTACGCTGAGCGTTCCTTCTAAAGTAACGGCGGCTACAGGGATTGATGCATTAACTCATGCCGTTGAGGCTTATGTATCGGTGAATGCAAATCCAGCAACGGACGCCTTAGCCCTAAAGGCTATACGCATGATCAGCTCTTCTTTAAGAGCAGCTGTAGAAGATGGCAAAGATAAAGAAGCGCGAACTCAGATGAGCTACGGAAGCTATTTAGCAGGTCTTGCTTTTTTTAACGCCGGTGTTGCTGGGGTTCATGCACTTGCATATCCGTTAGGCGGACAGTTTCACATTTCTCACGGTGAATCAAATGCCATACTGCTTCCATACGTTATGGGCTATATCCGCAGCAGCTGCGTGACAAAGATGCGGGATATTTTTGAAGCACTAGGCGGAAACGCTACTTCTTTATCAGAAGAGAAAGCTTCTTATCAGTGTGTAAAACAACTGCAGTCACTTGTCAAAGACGTCGGAATTCCTCAGACTCTTCGCGGATTTGAAATTCCAGAAAATGCCCTTCAAAAGTTGACAGAAGATGGTGTCCAGCAAAAACGAATTCTCGCTCGCAGTCCTTTGCCTCTTCATGAAAAAGACATACGAGCTATTTACCAATCTGCTTATGATGGAACTATAGTAGAACCTATGCACTAAAAAACTCCCCCTTATATAAGGGGGAGTTCTATTTATGCTGCTTTGGCCGTTGTACCAAAACGATTCTCTTTTGGATCGCTAGGCTGGCAGAATAAAACAATTAGCCAAATACCTCCAATGAGTGGAACCAATGTAATGAGCTGCCACCATCCGCTTTTTCCCGTATCGTGGAGCCTTCTTGCTCCTACCGCTAACGAAGGGACTGCAATCAATAACGAGTAGATTACAGGCAGAAAAAGAGGCTTATCAATAATGAACTGTATCAAAGACAAAATAAATGAAATAACAAAGTTAACTAACACAAACATCCAGTATTCAGTTCGGCTTGCTCGACCAGAAAATACCCCGTAATTTTTTAACACCTTTATGTACCATTTCATCTGCAACATCCTCCTTTTTTATCATATAATTGTAAATTTATAGTTTATGTATCCTTTTTATTCAAAAAACAAACCGTTAAATGAACAAATAACGGCATTTTTTTATCCAAAAGAAAAAACTTCTTTAAAAAAAGAAGTTTTCTTCATGCATTATGCTTTTTCTATTTAATCAAATCATTTCGGTCTTCCATACTTGGCGGTTCCTCAAGCCATCCGTTTTTGGCCATGATTTTCCCCCCGTCTTGCCCGTATGTTAAAATGTCTTTGGCCGTACTGACAAGTGTAAGAGGAAGATCTCCACGCAAACTAAACGCAGTGCCTAAAGCGTTGCTTCCTAGTCCAAAACTGCAAAATAAACTCACGCAGTACATCATTAGTTTATCCGAAAAAGGTGCTACTTTTGACTCGGTCGCTTTCGCACCCCACGTCGCAGGCGTCTGAATATCACTCTCCAGAAGAATTTTACTATAATCACTTACAACTTTTTTAGCCAGCTCTTTTCCTTTTACAAAATACTTCTTCACTTCAGGTTCATTTGCTACTTGAGCAAACCCCGTGATCATTTGCATACCAAAAATGTTGCTTTCAATTGCATAATAAATATGTGCTACCTCTACAGTATTTAATGCCCGTTTACTCGAAAATAAATGGATTCCATTCATGTAATCTGTGCCTTCAGCAAACTTCACTGTTTTAGGTACTGAAACAGCTGGAGGCCTTGGAAGCACGTTTTTTTCCTGAAGATAATCTACACATTTGTCATAGCCACTTTGCGTGAAAGCGGTAAGCTCTTTATATAGAGAGATCATGTCTTTTCTGTAGGACATGGTTAAATGAAGCGTATGTAGCCCCATGCTAATTTCTTTTAAAAGGCGAAGAAACATAATATCAAACATTTTATCATAAAGCTTAGGAACACCGACATTTACGTCTTTTTCCGTGTATCCTACCGGTATGGCTGCCCCTTCATTTTTTAGAATCGTTTTGATATCTTCAATATAGTTCACCACTTGCATATGCGTATCTTGCATAATTTCTTTCGCCTTGTCATCTTCTGCCTGAACAATAAAATATTCTAAAATCCTTCGAATCATTGTCTTTTGCTGATAGGTCATCCAAAGAGTAGCAATTTCACTTGAACTTAAGGGTATTTCTTGACTCATAAACTAAACCTCCTGCTAGAGATACATAGAGCTCTATTTATTCAAAAGTCGGCATCTGTACAAGTGAAGGTTGTATTCTACTTTAACGTTCATTCACGTAATCAGATACAAAACTCTGTCTCTTCCTCAATTAATTCTGCTTCATTTACTATGCACAAACTGGAAGAATTCTATGTATTTCTCCTTGCTTTTAAATGGAGCAAACAAAAAAAGCCCCTTTCCATTCAAGGCGCTTTTTCAAAGAAAACGGTTTTATTCCGTCGTATCAGAAATTCTTTTGTAGCTTCCGCACTTTTTTAGATATTGAATAATATCTTGATCTTTTACACGCTGGATAGCTGTTCCAAACAGTTCTGCTGCTACCTGCATGCGTTCATGTTTATGTTCAATGGTCATAATATATCGAAGCGCATCCACAACCGGTGCATTGTGACGTGTACGACGAGTTATGTACTCGTGAATGGCTTCATTTAACCCTTCCGATTCCGCTTGTTGAAACTCAGGTTTTCTTACTGCTTGACTATATACCACTTTTTTGCCACTCCTTCTCCTCATTTTTAATCATTTTTTATCTCTCTTTTATTTCCAGTTCCCTAACAAAAAGGAAACAAAACATGCAATCTTAACTTTTTTTATAAAAAAAACAATTATTTTTCATAAAGCTCTAACAAGCGTTTGTGTATCCAAATAGCGGCTTGTAAACCTTCTCCCATCGCTACCGTAACTTGTTCAGAATGAGCCACAATGTCTCCTGCTGCCCACACGTTTGAAACATTTGTTTCTTTTGTACGCGGATTTACGATAATGTGCTGATTTTCTAGAAGCTCTGCTCCGAGCTCATGCGCTAACTCTGTTCGAACTTTATTTCCTCCGAACGCTAAAAAACCTCTCTCTCCATAAATAAATTCATTGTTTTCGAGGATGACGCCTTTTAACATTTCTGCTTCAGCTATGACTTTTTTTATTGCCGCTTCTTTATAGGTAATTCCCTTTTGCATCAAGGTATCTGCTAAAGGTCCAATTTCTTTTTTGTCGTGATTAATGTACATAATGTTATTTGTCCAATATGTTAACGTAAGAGATAAACTGGCTCCTGTTTTTCCTGACCCTAGTACTAATACCCTTCTATTATTTACTTCATATCCATCGCAGTCGGGACATACATATACGGTTGTTCCCATACAAGGATATAGCTCTTGCTGAAGTTCAGAAGGAATCCGGTCTACGACTCCGGTCGCAAACAGTAAAGTAGCTGCTTCGTAGTTCGCAGAGTTTGTGATGACATTAAACCCATCTATTTCTTTTTCACACTGAAGGACACGCTCTTCTGCAAATTGAATGCCGTAGCTTTTTGCTTGCTGCCTTCCCGTTTCTCTTAGAGTTTGCCCGCTTATTCCCTCAGGCCATCCCAATATATTTTGATAATTTTTGCAGAGATTGGAACGTCCGTCGTTTGAATCAATAACCAATACACTGCGTTTATATCTTCCCAGCTGAATTGCGGCTTGAAGTCCTGCAATTCCTCCACCTATAATGACGCAGTCATACTTGTCTCCCACAGCACATCACCCCAGCTTTTACTATTTTCTAAACGAAAGCTTCAGTTTTTCATTATCTGTTTTTTTATTATTTTTATACGCTTTATTGTCTTTATTTTTTGAAGTCATTCTACATACAAAAAACCGCCTCGGCAGCTGCCCTGCCTAGAGACGGTTTTTTATAAAATGAAAAAAGACGATATTACTCATTTTTCTTTCCTGCTTCTTTTTCATTAATTTTAGTAATCAGCTCTTCTTTATATACTTCCCTATCTTTCCCGTAGCGTAGACGGCTATGACAGTTGGGACATAGTGCTGCAGCGTCCATTGGCTTAGCGAGTCCGCTCTCTGATAGCTTTGAAAGATAGTACATTTGCAAAAAGGAGCTTCCATCTTTTGCGATAAACGGCGCGTTTTCTCCGCAGGCTTCACAAATACCAGCTGCGCGTTTGTGAACATATTGTTTAAGAGCTGCCGTTTGCTCATAAACACTTGTCTTTTTTTCTTTCCCTAACGCCATATGACGAAGCTGTTCAGTCGAATAAAGTGAAACATCCAACTTTGCTGCTTTTTCCTCAATCACGGGATTTCGCTCAAGTTCAAAAATAATCGCTTCACGAAGCTCTCCGTCTGAGTCCCACATAATTTCTAGTTGATGATTGATATACGTCACTTCATCAACAAACTCGACCACTCCCGGCTCCACGTAGTGAAACAAATAAACGGCTTTTTCTGATAAAAAATGTTCACGAAGCGCTTTATTGCCTTTAATGAGCTGCATGGATCCTCTTTGGCCTTCTCCCGTATAGAAAAAAGCGGTTTTATCTTTATTCCATCCGTGTCCCGTTCCGTATTCACTTCCGCTTTCTTTTGTGAAAATAAAAATATATGGATGCGCTTTTGGCGTTGATATTTCGCTTTGTTCCTGTCCTTTATAAAGCTTATGAATTTGTTTTCTGCGATAACGATGTCCTTTTTGAAAGAAATCTCCGCGCTGTAAATCCGTAATCAATGAATTGCCTCCTACTGCGGTCCTGCTTTTATAGTACTTATAGCTCTACTATACACTACTTTTTGTTTTCTTTGCAGATCGTTTCTTCTATCTATTGGATTTATATCATACAAAAAAGCAGCTGTATGGGCAGCTGCTTTTTTGCTATAGTCAATTTTGCACGGTATAGTCTTTTCCTAGCCATTTTGTGCTGAGTTTTTTTAACGTACCGTCTTTTTTCAGCTTTTTAATCGCCTGATCAACTTCCGACTTTAACTTTTCGTCTTTTTTGTTAAACATAAAATACACTTTTGAATTAATCACAATATCTCCAACCGTTTTTTGCTGAAATTTCAGCGCTTGATTGCTAAAGTCGATAGAAAATGGCGTCGCAAGCGTAGCATCTGCTCGGCCTGTTTTTAATTGAGTGGTAGCATCATCCGCACCTTGACCGGCGTAAACTACATCGATTTTATTACCGTGTTTTTTATTGTATTTGTCTAGATAGACAGCCGCATTGCTTGTAGCTCCTACAATCATTTTTTTCCCTTCTAAATCCTTTAATGAATGAATATCATTTCGAGTTTTAGGAACTGTTACATAAAGCGGAGAATAATTATATGTTTCATCATTAAATAAAAACTTTTTCTTTCGCTCAGCGTTCTGAGCCATGTTATGAGCAATCATATCAATCTTATTGCTTTCTAAGCTAAGAAGCAGATTTGAAAATTCCATTGTTTTAAATTCAAATTTATAATCCTTTAACTCTTTGTCGATCGCTCTTACTACTTCTACATCATAGCCGGTCAGTTTGCCTTTATCATCAATAAAGCAAATGTTAGGAAACTGAGTGCCCGTTCCAACAACAATCGTTTGAACATCTTTTTCTTTCTTTTCTCCTGCACTTGAAGATGCGTTTGTTCCGCATCCTGCCACGCTCACAGCTACTACAATTGAAAGTAAAAACAGCCAATATTTTTTCATGCGTTCCTCCCCTGAATCCCTCTATTATGTAATAAAAAGAGGCTCTTGATAAAGTATCTGCTTCATCAAGAGCCTCTGGTTAACCAGTGGGCTTATTCGTGTAAGATTATTCACATCATAATACTAGTTAACCGATAAATCAAGTAGGTTTTAGAAAAAAGATTATCTTGACAGCTCAGTGTTTACCGCTTAAGATACAACTAATAAAACAATAAAACTACATATCTACCAGTCAACTGGAGGCAAATGGACACGACAATATGTGTACGTTTGCTTTTTTTATTGTCGTCCAGCATTTTATCTTTTGGAGGTAAAACGTATGAAATTTGCTTTATTTAGTCTTATTCAAAATATCCAGAACCCGGTTACTGGAGAAACATTAACTGCTCAAGAAAAGTTTCAGCATGTGTTAAATCAAGCAGTGCTGGCAGAAAAATTAGGTTTTGATGCTTACGGAGTCGGCGAAAGACACGGAGCTCCTTTTTTGTCTTCTTCTCCTCCCGTTGTTTTAAGTGCAATCGCTGCTAAAACGTCGCACATTCGTCTTCTTACTACCGTTACCGTTCTAAGCATTTTAGATCCTGTACGAGTAGCTGAAGATTACGCAACGCTTGATCACCTGTCGGGTGGACGTCTTGAACTGATTATTGGAAAAGGCAATGATCCCCGTCATTATCCGCTTTTTGGCATTACAGAAGAAGAACAATGGGAGTCTCTTGCTGAAAGATACGCTCTTTTAAAACAGCTTTGGACAGAAGAAAATGTCACGTGGAGCGGCCGTTATCGTCCGCCTTTAACTAACGTTACGACTCAGCCTCGGCCGTTTCAGCCTTCTATTCCCGTTTGGCATGGAAGCGCGTCAAGCACGCTGTCTACAGAACTGGCAGCTAAATATGGAGAGCCGCTATTTTCATCCAATTCCTTTCACCCTCAGGCTAAATATAAAGCGCTGATTGACCACTACCGGGAACGTTTTGCTTATTATGGCCATGACCCACGCAAGGCCATCATCGGTTCGGGGGCTAGCAGCCTATATATTTCTGATACAACGGAAGAAGCGATTCGCCGCTATCGTCCATACTATAACGCATTTAGCAATACAGAAGCAGCGAAGCATAATCAATCGCCATTCACGTCACTAGAAGACATCGTTCAACACGGCCCTGCTTTAGTAGGAAGCCCAGAGCAAATCATTGAAAAAATAATAGACTATCACCATGCTTATGGAAACGAAGTGCTGAGCATCAGCGTAGACGGTCTAAGCGAAGCAGAGCAGCGCGAACAGCTAGAGCGTTTTGCACGTGATATTGCACCTGTTCTTCGAAAAGAAATTCCCAGCAGCGTGTGGGAAAATGAAAAAAGAGGCCAGGACATAACGAAATGAATCCAACCTAAAGACGAACAAATGAGATACATGAGCTGAACCGCTTATGACACCGCCGTTGATTTCCGTGCAAGGCTTCGCTTTCCGCGGGCGTCCGATGAGCCTCCTCGTCGCTTGCGCTCCAATCAACTGCTAGAAGAACCTATACACATAAAATTTACGTTCACCATCACACTATGAAAAAATCCGAACTAATTGGATTCTCCATCAAGAATCTCAATTAGTTCGGATTTCCCTTCAACTAAATTACTTTTGTCCCAACCTCTTTTTAATTTAGATACAATTCGCACGTATAGTTTACTCACTTTTTAAACTAATAAACTACTCTGATTAAGACGCCTGCGTGTCTGTGTCGTAAATATTGGCTATTACTTCGCTTCTTTGACAAAGTAAGATGAGCAGCCAAATGCCTCCGATAACTGGAACAAAGTTAATTAAATACCACCAGCCGCTTCTTCCTGTATCATGCAGTCGGCGAACAGTGACTGCAAGTGAAGGCAGAATCATTGCTGCTCCGTAAAGTAATACTAAAATAACTCCAAATACCGAAAGTGAATCGATAAAAACCAAGATATATGAAATAATCATAAAGATATAAGCAAATAATGTAAACATCCAATATTCCGTACGCGTTGCTCTTCCTTGAAACGTCGCGTAATTTTTTAACGCTTTTATATACCAGTACATTTTTAAACCCTCTCTTTGTTTATTAAATTAAACTACCTAACCGTTTAAGTCCTACGCAACTTTATTAGGTACATCAAATCGGTTTAACTGCGACTCACTTCGTAGACAAAGAAGAATTAATAGACAAATAGCTCCGGCAATCGGAATAATACTAATGAGCTGCCACCAACCGCTTCTTCCTATGTCATGCAGTCGGCGTGCCGTCACAGCAAGAGATGGAATAAAGACTGCAACAAGATAAACTATACGCAAAAACGGAGGCATATCTGTTATAAGTTCAATAGCTGAAAGCACACACCATATAATAAAATTAAATAAGACAAACATCCAATACTCTTTACGTGTTGCTCTTCCTTGAAACGTTGCATAATTTTTTAGTACATGTAAATACCACTTCATATAAAAACCTCCTTTTTCAAAACAAATTTTGTAAGACAAGCTTACTAGCAGTAATTACCTTAGCATACAAAAAATTAATTTCATATCCTATTTTTTGAAAAAAACCCAAATGGTAATATAGATATAGGAGAGAGATGGATAATAGTTAGTAATAAATACCCAATAATTTCAGACAAAAAAACCATTTAATTACTATAATTACTTTTAATTAATAAGATGTTTTTTTATAACAAAAAATGCCGTATTAATAAACACGGCAGGCTCTATCTTTATTATGTTCGGTAAAAGTAAGGTCCACATGAGCTTTCATGGGTAATCACATAAGTCCACGTAAAATCTTTATCAACCACATATAAATCTTCTAAATACATGTTTGTATTCCCACTTAAATCAGTGCTTGTTAAATGCTTACATTTAGATAGCTGCAGCACTCGTTCATCATATTCAAACAACAAATAACAGTCGTTCTTAACTTGGTGCTCAAACGCTTGAACCGCTTGTTCCCCTTGCAAGCAAGGGAGCTTTTCATAGCTAAACACATGCCACAAAAATTCATCCATATAAATTGTCCTTTTTTGCGATGCGCTTAAAGCATCTGCAAATTCATTTTCCCACCGCTTCCGGAAGAGGTCACCTTGATTCGATAATTTTTTAACAAACATTCCTTTTTTCTTTAACGCATTTTTCATTTTCACTAGGCTTTTCCATCCTTTATTCTGTATTCATTTCTTGTTATCGGCTTCTTAACTTATTTGTCCATTAGTACCTATGCGTTAGATTCCTTGTTTTTTGACTAAACTTATTTTATAAAACGCCGGCTTTAACGTGCACAACAACAATACAACCGTACTTAAAAGCATGATCAGACTTCCACCAATTACAGCTCCTTGAATCGAAAAGATGTGCGCAGCCATGCCGCATAAAAAAGTCATGATAATGATCAGCAGTGACTCAAGCAGGCCATATATGCTTCCTACTCGCCCCATCATGTCAACGGGAATGCTGTTTTGATAAAAGGTTTGAAAACCTGCACTTGCAAAAGCTAACGCAAAGGATAAGCTAAAAAATCCTGTGCCCATGGTTTGAAAAGAAGAAGAACTCGCATACAGCAAATAGCCAAGCGACACTCCTACACTGCCGGCGCCTATTAGAAAGTTCGTCGCCAGCTTCTTAGCAAACAGTGTATTCACAACTGCGCCAATCATAATGCCAGCGCCTGCTACGCTTAATAAAAATCCGTATTCGCTTTCGGACAAATGAATGACATTTGTTGCAAATGAAACTTCAAGAGAATCAATTGCCGTGGCCATGACCATTAAGAAGCTGAATAATACATAAATGGTGATAATGTATCTGTTGGCTCTACTGAAGTGAAACACCACTTTCCAATCTTCTCGAATGGTATTTACAGAGAGCTTATTTTCTTTAACTTCTGTTTTTGTATCCAGGTTCGGCATAAACAAAGTAACCACCCCTGACAATACCAGCGCTGCAGCATTGGCATAAATGGCAAACGCAGGCGTTCCAATCATAAATAACGCACCGGCTGCGGCCGGACCAAGAAGAAAGCCTCCTGAGTCAATCAAACTGCGCAGTGAATTAAATCTTTTTCGCTTTTCAGTTGGAATAAGCTTTGTGATATAGACCATCGATGCCGGACGAAATATCGAACTTGCCATACTAATGATAAATACCAGCACATAAATGATCAGTATGGATGAGAAAAACGGAAGGCACGCAATAATCCCGGCACGCATCCAATCCAAAAATATCATAAGCTTCCGTTTGTTCATCCGATCAATTAAGCTTCCAGACCATATATTTGTACACAGCGCAGCAAGCGGCTTTATCATGTATAGCCCCGAAACCGCAAGCGGCGAATTCGTCATATCAAGCATCGTTACATTTAAAGCGATCAAATAAATCCAGTCGCCAATATTACTAGTGCCAATTCCAAACAGCAATAAACACGGGTATTTCCAAGACAACAGCTTATTTTTCATAAAAGAAAGGCCTCCGCTCCATTATTGATTTTTGCCAATAAAAAAATCCCACCCCCAAGACATGTGTCTTAGGGGCGAGATTTTGAATCGCGGTGCCACCCTAGTTTGTTCATATGTCGCCATATAAACCTTATCGAGTACGGCTTTCGCTTATACTCTAGCTTTGTAACGGAAGCAGCCGTCGCACTATCACGTTAGATCCAATGCGCTGCTCAGAGGCTTGCTTCAACAACGTTTTTCTTGCTCCTTTTCAGCTTCCGGAGCTCTCTGCTAAGAATACATGCTGTCTACTTTTCTCTTCACGGCATTTAATTTCTAACATCTTACCATTATTATCTATTTTTTGTAAATACTTATTTTAAAATCATTTTTTGCGGCTGAGAAAAGAATAGTCGGTATCCTAGATATACAAAATAAATGATGGAAGCTACCAGCACGATTCCCCACATATTGTACATATCCTTATTTCCCCATACACCTGTTAGTGAAAACAGCGCTGGAATTGTTAAGGTCACCCACGACTGGACAATCGCCACTTTCCCCACATATGCAGATACATCTTTTTTGCTCGTGTTAAGCACGTAAAATAAAAACCATAAAAACGACCAAAGAATCCATGTAATAGCGTTTACGACGTCATGATAGTGAACAAGAGAAACCGTAACGTATACTAAAGCGATAATCGATACCCAAAGTGAATAATAGCCAAGCCCTGTTCCCTGCATTCCTTTTAATACTGTCACGCCTACATATAAATACGTAAGGCCAAATAAAAAGATTGCCGTTCTTTCATATAAAATCCAGTTGCTTTGATCTGACGTAATAATTAAATAAAACGGAACAATAACTTGAAAAGCTCCAACAAATAAGTTAAATACGCCTACATTTTTTTCATCTGCTTTTCCAAGCAGCATCAGTCCATTTAAAAATAAAGCTGCACCTGACAGCAACAGTCCAATTTGATCCATTTTTCAGTAAGAAAAGCCCCCAGCTTTTCTTGTCCTCCTCTGTGTCGATGTTTTTCTTTAGGATGCGCGGAGCTATGGTTTACATGTAAAAAAGAAAAAGCACTTCCTTTTAAAAAGGAAACTGCTTTTCTTTCTTTTTCTATTACACTTATAAAATGAAGCTGACAACAATCGCTGACAGTACGCTTACAAGCGTAGCTCCGTACAGTAAACGAAGACCAAAGCGCGCTACTGTATTTCCTTGCTTTTCGCTTAAGCCTTTAACAGCTCCTGACACGATTCCAATTGATGAGAAGTTAGCAAATGATACTAAGAATACAGATACAATTCCAAGCGTTTTAGCACTGAATGTTGAAGCCATATCCGACAGGCTCATCATTGCCACAAATTCATTTGTTACAAGTTTTGTTGCCATAATTCCACCCGCTGCCACAACTTCTGAAGCAGGAACACCCATGATGAATGCAAACGGTGCAAACACATAGCCAAGCAGATGCTGGAACGATAGACCAAATAACATTTCAAACACGTTATCAATCGCAGCCATCAGCGCAACGAAACCAATCAACATCGCACCTACGATAATCGCTACTTTAAATCCATCCATAATGTATTCGCCAAGCATTTCGAAGAACGTTTGTTTATGACCAGTTTGTACTTCTAAAATATCTTCTTGATCCGTTACTGTGTAAGGGTTAATGATAGAAGAAATAATAAATCCACCAAATAAGTTAATCACAATTGCTGTTACTACATATTTTGGTTCAATCATTGTCATATAAGCACCGACAATTGACATTGAAACAGTCGACATAGCTGATGCACAAAGCGTATATAAACGGTTTGGCGGCAGTTTGTCTAGTTGCTTTTTAACAGTAATAAATACTTCTGACTGACCTACAATCGCAGAAGCTACTGCGTTATAAGACTCTAATTTTCCCATTCCGTTAATCTTGCTGAGAACTAAGCCAATCCATTTCATAATGAACGGAAGAATTTTAAAGTGCTGTAAAATCCCAATCAAGACAGAGATAAAAACGATAGGAAGCAGCACGTTTAAGAAAAACGGCATTGATCCTTTATTCGCGATTCCGCCAAATACGAACTCTACTCCTTCATTTGCGTATGAAAGCAGCTTTCCGAAAACGCTGGCAATCGCATTGATAATAATCAAGCCAAACTTCGTGTTTAGAAGTAAAGCTGATAAAAGAACTTGAATCACAACCATAATAACGATTGGTTTGTATTTGATTTCTTTACGGTTATTACTTGCAAGATATGCTAATCCAAAGACAACGAGTAATCCTAAGATGCCAATTAAATATTTCATAGTATCCTCCACTGCTTACTTATTTTTGTAAGTCTTTTGATGAAAAATAGCCCGGTAAGATTTCGTTGATGTTGGTAATCACAAAATCTCCTTTTAAGTTTGCTAAGATAATTTGTGTGTGATCATCACAGAACTCAGCTAATACTTGTCTGCATGCGCCGCAAGGAGAAATTGGGCCGTCCGTATCTCCTACAACTGCGATAGCTGAAAACTGCTTGTCCCCTTCTGAAACAGCTTTAAAAATAGCCGTTCGCTCAGCGCAGTTCGTCAATCCATAGGAAGCGTTTTCAATATTACATCCACGATAAATCTTCCCATCAGTTGTTAAAAGAGCTGCACCAACATGAAAATGAGAATACGGTACATGTGCTTGTTTGCTTGCTGCAATTGCTTCATCTATTAATTGTTTTGGCTCCACCGTCATCATCCTTTGCTTAGTTTACAGCAGGTTAGCTAGTACTAACCTGCTGTCATTTATTAATAATCAGAGTTGCTTAATTGACCTTTTGCAATTGATACGCCAGAGCTTGCACCAATACGTGTTGCACCAGCTTCAATCATTGCTTTTGCATCTTCTAAGCCGCGAACGCCGCCAGAAGCTTTTACACCTACATCTGGTCCAACCGTTTTTCTCATAAGCGCTACGTCTTCTACCGTTGCGCCTCCTGTAGAGAAGCCTGTTGACGTTTTAACAAAATCAGCTCCAGCTTTTACAGCTAGCTCAGAAACTGTTGCTTTTTCTTCGTCTGTTAAAAGAGCCGTTTCAATAATTACTTTTACTAGCGCTTTGCCTTTTGCAGCATCGACTACTGCTTGAATGTCGCTTTGCACTAAGTCATAATTTTTATCTTTTAACGCGCCGATATTGATTACCATATCTACTTCATCTGCACCATTTTCGATTGCATTTGTTGTTTCAAATGCTTTTACTGCTGAAGTCGTAGCTCCAAGAGGAAAGCCAATTACCGTACACACTTTTACTTCTGGAGCATCTTTTAATAATTCAGCTGCTTTTTTTACCCACGTTGGATTTACGCAAACTGAAGCGAATGAATATTCTTTTGCTTCTTGTGCTAAAACCGTAACTTGCTCTTCTGTTGCATCTGCTTTTAATAATGTATGATCAATAATACCCGTAATGTTTTGACTCATTTTGTTCTTCCTCTCTGTCTCTTAATGAATTTCTTTATAAATTAACGTTGGAGCTTCCACTTTTTCAGCGACCGTGCTGTAAGAATCATAAACGATATCCATTACTTCCTGTACATCTTCACTATTGCTGTGGATGGTAACAAGAGAGTCGCCTTTTTTCACTTGGTCGCCAACTTTTTTATTTAACATAATACCAACTGCTAAGTCGATTTCAGATTCTTTTGTTGCACGTCCTGCACCTAGCTTCATTGCCGCTACGCCGATTTTTTCTGCAACGATTTCTGAAATGTAGCCATCTTCTTTTGCTGGCACTTCAATTTTGTGCGCTGCATCCGGTAATTTAGAAGGATCGTCTGCCACAGAAGCGTCTCCGCCTTGTGCGCTTAAGAATGTTTTGAACGATTCTAATGCTTTTCCGTTTTTAATTACTTCTTGAAGCATTGCACGCGCTTCATCTAAGCTGCTTGCTTTTTCAGCAAGTACAACCATGTGACTTCCTAATGTTAAGCAAAGCTCTGTTAAATCTTCAGGACCTTCGCCTTTTAACGTGTCGATAGCTTCTTTCACTTCAAGCGCATTACCAACCGCAAATCCTAGAGGCTGGCTCATATCTGAGATGATTGCTTTTGTGTTTCGGCCTACGCCTTTTCCGATTTCAACCATTGCTTTTGCTAATTCTTCAGCGTCTTCAAGCTTTTTCATAAATGCGCCGTTCCCCGTTTTTACATCCAAGCAAATAGCATCTGCTCCAGCTGCAATTTTCTTACTCATAATTGAGCTTGCAATTAACGGAATCGAATCAACTGTTGCTGTTACATCACGAAGCGCATAAAGCTTTTTATCCGCTGGCGTTAAGTCTCCGCTTTGACCGATAACGGCAATTTTATTTGTATTTACTAAACGAATAAATTCTTCGTTTGTAATTTCAACGTGGAAGCCAGGCACTGCTTCAAGTTTATCAATCGTACCGCCAGTATGTCCTAAGCCGCGGCCAGACATTTTAGCAACCGGTACATCAACCGCAGCTACTAAAGGTCCTAATACAAGTGTTGTTGTATCACCTACGCCGCCTGTGCTGTGTTTGTCTACTTTAATACCTTCAATTTTTGATAAGTCGATTTGATCTCCTGATTCAACCATTGCTTGCGTTAAATTTACGCGTTCTTCCTGCGTCATTCCTTGAAAGTAAATCGCCATCGCAAATGCCGATAGCTGATAATCAGGTAAATCCCCTTTTGTATAACCTTCGATAATAAAATCGATTTCTGCTTTATTTAATTCATGTCCATTACGTTTTTTTTCAATTAAGTCAACCATTCTCATGACGTTTTCCCCCTAAAAGTATCTGCATATTGTGCATCCACTAAAACGTTTTCAACAACTTACACCCTTACTATATAATAGCTTTGAACAATTGTAAACAGATATATTTACATTTGTTCAAAAATATTTATAGCTGCTGTTTTAGTGAATAAAAAAAGACTTCCGCACTCGGAAGTCTTCCCTTATTTTTCAGCTTTTATCACAAATGACAACATGATTCGGTACTTATTCTTTACCTTTTTATAAGGAATTAATACGTATGGCTGATCAGGCGGCGTAAATCGTTCAATTCCTTAATGATATAGCCCGTGGTTCCTTTGGCAATCACTCCGTCTTTTGAAACGTCCCCTTGAAAAGGATACCGGTTTCGCTGTGCCTGCAGAGATGACGCAGAATAAGATACAATATCTTCTACTATTTCAACCCGATGAAGCTTTTGCTCTTGAAAAAACAGCGTCTTCATCTCCTTTACTCTTGTTTATCTAATAAAAAGCGCGCCGTGAACTGATCCGTAACGAGCACATTTGCAAATTTCCCTTGCAGCGCTCCGTAAATGCTGTCGATTTTCTGATCTCCGCCGGCTACTAAAATGGCGTACTCTTTCTTCTTCAGCTCTTCCAAATCAAGTCCAAGCGTCCGTTCGTCCAGGCTTTCATTGCAAATTTGTCCATCTTTATCAAAAAAACGTGAACAAATGTCTCCTACTGCTCGGGAGGAAATCATCTCTACATCTTGTTCGGAAAAGTAGCCAAGCTGAAAAAGCAGCGAATCGGTTTTAATGGGTCCCGTAGTAAAGACGGCAATGTTGGCTTGCTTGCCTAAATCTAAAATGCGCTTAATATGACGGTCCGTTTCCATTGCTTTTTTGACTACCACATGATCGACAATCACAGGCAGAGGAAGATGCATAGGAGGCGTGTTGTATGCCTTTCCAAATAAGTACATAATTTCAGAAGCATATGTGCTCGTTTCCGAATGGCTTACTCCGCCTTTTAACTGCACAACCTGCACGTCATTCACATACTTTTGTTTTAAATCGATGGCCACTTGATAAAGAGTTGTTCCCCACGTCACCCCAATAATATCTCCATCTTTTACGATGTCATAGAGATAGTCAGCCGCTGCCACGCCTAGATGACTTTTAATAATGTGATTTTCATATTGAGGCACCGGTGTGACGATTGCTTTTTTTAGATTGAATTTATGTTCAAGCTGAGAAGACAATTTTTCACTATTGATAGATGAATCCACAATTTTAATTTGAACAATGCCTTCTTCTTTTGCTGTCTGCAGCAATCGAGAAACCGTAGGCCTTGATACACCAAGCTTTTTTGCAATTTCACTTTGATTATAATCAAGAATATAATACATCCTTGCCGCTTCAATCACCTTATTAAATTTCTCTTGATCCATCTCCATCGACTTGTTCTCCCTTACCTCGTGAATTTCTTATCCCAATTTTACCAAACTTATGTCTTTAGTTTACTTGTTTGGTGAACAAAATTTCAAGAGGGGATTTTGTAACTGAGATGAAAAGAGAAATACTCGGGTTTAAGGAGACCAGTTTTCTACGTATCCATTCATTCCAGCATACTTATAAAGAGATTCTAACTTACGCTCCGAATAATAGTTAAAATCATTGTGAACTGCTGTTAATTTAAGATTCTCATTACGAACAAACATCTTCTCAAGGTATAAGCTCTTAGCAAGTTTATTGCTCTTTTTTGTGTTGCAACTTTGACAGCTTAACACCAAATTCCACATATTATCTGATTGGATATAACTCCATGGAATAAAATGATCTACATGCGTAGCGATGCGTTTAGCAGAAAGAACTTTCCCACAATAAAAACATTCTTTTGTTTCATATTTCCAAAGTATATTATAGAATGCATGCAGCGATTCGCGTTTTGATATATTTTCCACTTTCAACAAGACATCTTCCAACTTATTTTTGTCATTATGCTTTTCTAAAAATTTTGCCAAATGATAATTGGTTAAATGAGTAACAATTTGTCTATATTTTTGTAAAAAAATATACATACTGCTATTAAACTTTATGTATTCTGTTCTTTTATCAAACTCATAAATAGAACCTTCCATATCTCCGTATAACGCCCCTACTACATACCTTGCCCCCACTTTTTTAGTTCTTTCTACTAACTGCAATTGAAGATTACTTGGCAAACGATCAAATACTACTTTATTGGGGACACCATGCATTAACTGAAATTCCTTTAACTCTTTTTGAATTCCAGCTTGTCTATTGGACGTATTTAATTGATTTAAATCATGATGAATAACCAAATTCCAATATATTTTAGCAAATGAAAAATACACTTGATCAAACGTGAGGACTAACTGATTGTCAACGTTATATAGGTTTTCAATTAAAGCCTTCAGTAAACCGTATTTATAGGTTGTGGTAAAGTGACCATTAGCGAAAAATTGATTAATGACCTTCCAAATTTCTTGTTCTGTTAAATAAGCTTTTTTTATTTCTCCTACTTTTAAATTAAAACTCACCTTCCAACGCTCACTCCCTCCACTATTGGACCACCAAACTACGCTTCCTCTGTTTCCACTAAATAAATCCGATCATCAAACTTCCCGCGCTCCTTGGCCTTCTCCTCACGCACTTTCTCCAGCTGCTCTGGCGTTGCTCCGTGCACAGCTGCTAGCGCGTGCATCACTTCCAGTAAATCTGCGAGTTCTTCAATGGCCTCTTGATGCGTTGGGGCTTCTATGTATTCTCGAAGCTCTTCTTTTGCTTTTTTTATCAGCTCATTTTGATATTCCTCTCGCTGCAGCACGCGTGATTTGAAGGTTTTTCCGCTTTGTTCAATAATCGTAGGAATTTTATCTCGCACTAGCTTGTTATAAGTAGGCATTATTTTTTCCTCCATCTCTTACCTTTCTAGTAAACTAGTATCTTTCAAATTCTGCTTGATTTCCGTTAAACACATTTAAATCAATAAACGTTTCTTTACCTTTATAGCCGCTGACACTCATTGCATTTGGAATTACCCAGCCTATACTCCATAGTAAAAATATAAAGCTTACAAGAGCGGCTAATATAACTCCTGCGGCAAGAAATCTGTTCTTCTTTTGATTTGCTTTATCTATTGTGTTTACCCCCTTTTTTTGGAAAATACTTCTAATATTCTAACATAAAAAGGATTTTCCAAAACAAGAGAGCATACAGGTCTTTGTTAATAAATACAAAAAACCACCTAAAAATCAGGCGGCTCTTCTTTTATGCTGCGTCTTCAGACGGCTCGTTATCTTTGGCTGCTTCTATCAGTAAAAAAATAGCCGTTAAAATATGCATGATCATGCCGACAACCGGAATCCACGCGATAGCTGAACAGACAATTCCCATGATATGCCCTGTCCGAACTTTGTTTGTTTTAATCGCAAATACTAAACCTACGATATGCAATGCAAGCATTAGAATAAGCGGCGTATAGGCTAGGCTTATAACCAAGGTGCCACCTAGAAGTGGAATCCCCCAAAGGGCCTCCAATCCTCCGCTGACCCATTTCAATATACGACTTGCTTTTCCCATTGTATCCTCCCCCTTTGTCTTCAATGTATGCACAGAAGTTTTGTTTCTGAACGTTTGTATATGAAAAAAGTGGCAAAAATACGCGCGTTAAAAATAAGCTTATAGTCCCGAATGAAAATAAGTTTTTATGTAGAAATAGTTTAATAGTGAAAAATGAATGAGAAGAAAAGGGTCGTTTTACATGTAATAACGAGGAGGTCTTCGTAAAGAGAACGAAGTAAACATCAACAAAAAAGCCGAACTCAAAATGTAAGCTCGGCTTTTTCTTCTATACCAAATAAAAGTATTATAAAATGTTTTTAGTATTAGTGTTCTCGACTCTTCTCAAATTTTTCAACAGCCTCAAAATCAAGCTCGGCTGATATCCAATCGCCTTTTTCCGGGAATTCTAGATTTCGAACGACTATTTTATTCGGCACCTTTTTTTCTAAAATTTTCGCCTGGCAGTTTTTGTACATAACTACTTCTCGTTCTTTGATATCTGTCCACAACAAGTGCAGAACCCCTTTCAACTTTAAGAAGTTAATATTTCGAAACACTGTTTTACATTTTATTATATTTTTTTTGATTTGTTAATTTTTTTGTCTTGTTTTTCATAAAAAAATGATCAAAACGCTTTTTTCTACTACAATATACCCAAAATATCTTTTAACCTTTAAATATTTATGTTATATTTTTAAAATTGTATTACAAGTTTTTTGTTTTTGCCTTTTCGTTTCTCCTCTGTTCTTCTTTTTACATATTTATAATAGACATATCAATCTATACTAATACGTATTAAGGTTTAAAAGTTCAAAAATATCTTAACATACTAAAAAGCATTGGGTTGTCCCACTAGAAAGTCAATCGAATTTACAAAAACTCCACCGAAAAAACTAGAAGCCTTTAGCCATACAAAAGACTGCTTTTACCGCATGTATATTTTAATGAATACTAACAACACAATTTGAGGTGCCAATAATGAACGTATTAACAAACGCTATAATTATCTTATTAGCTTATTTAATTGGGTCAATTCCTTTTGCTTTAGTGATTGGAAAGGGCTTTTACAAAACCGATGTTCGCAAGCACGGAAGCGGTAACTTAGGAGCCACTAACACCTTTCGTACTTTAGGAAAGAAAGCAGGTATTATAGTATTGATCGGCGATATAGCAAAAGGCTCGCTAGCTGTCTGTTTACCGCTTATGATGAATAGTCACTTGCATATGCTTGTCCCTGGGTTTATCGCTATTCTCGGACATAGTTATCCGATTTTTGCAAAGTTTAAAGGAGGAAAATCTGTAGCGACTGCCGCTGGTGTATTCCTTGCATTTTCACCATTAGCTTTCATTCTAGGGATTCTTGCTTTTTTAATTTCTCTCAAAATTTCTAAATACGTATCCTTATCTTCACCTATTGGCGCATTGGTTGCCTTTTTAGCATCAATCTATGTAGGTGATGTAATATTAATGGTATTTGCAGCTATTATTTTTATTTTCATTACGTGGAAGCACATAAAGAACTTTAAACGCATTAAGTTAGGTACAGAGCCTAAGGTTAATTTTTAAACGTCATGAAGTTATTGACTAGTAATCTTTAAATATGTTTACCAAAAAGGTGTTCATGAGTTGAACACCTTTTTTTATTATTTTAGTACGCCTTGTCCCAAGATAGACGTAAATTATGAAATTTCTTAAAAAATGCTCTTGATTATAGACTAAACAATACATTTTGCCGCTTCCTATATCTCATTTTGTAATTTGATATTTACTATTTAACCACCTTAAAACGATGAGTGTTACGGCACCAGCAGCTAAATATAAGAAGCCTCCACCTTCTATTACATAGCCAAAAGGTGGAATAAGCTTTGGTAAAAAAACCATCCCTGCAAGAGAAATAAAAATTAAGACAAAGAGTAGAAAAAAGTCCTTAATCTTATTCGTAATTTTGTAAACAGATTTTTGTATCCATTTTAAAAGCAGAAAAACATCAAGAGAAATAATAGCTGCAACAATAACAAAAGTGACGATTGCTGTTCCGATATAAACAGTCTGGCTGCTATCCTTAACATAATGTACAACGATATTTCCTATCCCGCTTACTATAGCCATCAAGCTTGCTAGCTGTAACAATAAAAAGCTTATAAAAAAAGCAGTGCTTTTTAAGGGTTCTTTAGGTAACTGTTTAATCATTTCATCACAGTACGTCTTAAGGTTCTCTCCAAACACCTCTTCAGCACGCTTCCCTTCCGCTTGTGCATCAATAAGGTGATCTAAAAGCTCCATCAATAACTCTTCAGCCTGCTGTTCAGAAACTGACACACTCGTTCGAATGTAAACAAGCATATTATCATAGTACTCTTCATTTTCCTTGGTCAGCTCTTTTCGCTTCTTATTATTTAATTTAATTAATTCCTTAGCGTTCATCGTAAAAACTCCTATTCAACAATTTATTTACAGGGTTTTGAATGTTGATCCATTCCTCTTGGATTTCACATAATGCGCTCTCACCAGATGCCGTAAGATGATAGTACTTTCGTTTAGGACCCGAAGGCGATGCTTTCATTTCTCCCTTTATTAATCCCTCCTTTTGAAGACGTAGTAAAATTGGGTAAATCGAACCTTCACTCACATCATTTAATCCATATTGTTGAAGCTTCTGGGATAGCTCATAGCCATAAACCGTTTCTTTTTGAATGATTGATAAGATACACCCTTCTAAAATTCCTTTTAACAATTGACTTCTCAAAGACATATCGATTTCTTCCTTTTCACTATCTTGTTATACAAGATACATTTTTAAAGTAAAGCTACCTTGCAAGACAAGATAGCTTTACATCACTCATAATAACCTATTTATGGTAAGTATTCAACCATTTATTTACTTTTTTTATTAAACCACTTAACCATAGTAATCTTTTTAGTAAATTTGAATAAATAAATGAAACCTTTCCTCTCTACTAACCGTATACCTATCATGCACGTATTAGTTAAAGGAGGAAGACTTGTGCTAAAACGAATTTCACTGTTTATTTTCGTTAATATTTTAGTATTAATCACAATCACAACGATTACATCTTTATTAGGTGTTCAAAGCTATATGGGAAGCAGCGGTTACGGCGGCCTGCTGGCATTTAGCGTCATTGCCGGCTTCAGCGGCGCGATTATTTCTCTTATGATGTCACGCTTAATGGCAAAGTGGATGATGGGTGTTCAAGTTATTGATGAACGTTCCCCTCAAGGTGAATATGAACGATTTGTTTTAGAAGAAACTCACCGACTTGCATCTGTGGCAGGATTAAGAAAAATGCCTCAGGTCGGAATTTATCATTCAGCGGAAGTTAACGCGTTTGCAACGGGGCCAAGTAAAAGACGCTCGCTTGTTGCCGTTTCAAGCGGAATGCTTGAACGAATGGACCGCGATGCCATCAGCGGCGTTATCGCTCATGAAATAGCGCATATTAAAAGCGGTGATATGGTCACAACTACGCTACTGCAAGGAGTATTAAACACATTCGTTATTTTCTTCTCTCGTTTAGTAGCCAAAGCGGTGTCAAACTTTGTGCGAGAAGAGTTTGCGATGGTTGTCTATTTCCTTACATCGATTGTATTTGAGATTCTCTTTAGTATCTTAAGCAGCCCAATTATTTTCTGGCATTCAAGAAGACGGGAATTCAAAGCCGATGAGCTTGCTGCTAAACTCGGCGGCAAGGAAAAAATGATTTATGCGTTAGAATCGCTTCGTCATACTACTTCATTAGTAGATGACCGTCAAAAATCAATTGCCGCTTTTAAAATTAGCGGTAAAGAAAAATTCTCACGCTTATTTTCTACTCACCCGCCGCTTGAAAAACGCATTGAGCGCTTGCATTCACTATAAGCAAAAGGAAACCAGCTTCTGTAAAGAAGCTGGTTTTGTTATGTTATGACTGATGAGCAAGCACGCGTGTAGCTTCCCACAGCAAGACGCCTTCTTCATTTTTTGTTAATTCAACGTAGCCTTCTTTCTTTAAATACGTAAGCTGGCCGTACACTTCTGAGAAAATAAAGTCAGGTGCTTTTTGATACATATCCGGAAAAAAAGCAGCGCTGACTTCAAGCGTTGTTTTCTTTCCTTTCCCCATCGCTTGTAACACGCGCAGCGCCCATTTATGCTGCTTTTGAATACGTTCCATAATTAAAGAATGAATGTCACTAAGCGGTTCACCATGTCCGCTATAAATCAAATCAATGTCGTAGTTCAACGTTTTTTCAAGAGACGCCAAGTAGTCCAATAGCGGCGTTGGCTTAGGGTTTTGAATGGTTGGTTCTAAATACGGGTTTGACGGGACTTTTGGCAAAATATGATCTCCGCCAAACGCGACCTTTTCTTTGCGATTGTAAAACATTAGCTGACTCAAAGAATGTCCCGGTGCTTCAATCACTTCCCACTCACTCGCATACGGAAGTGTATCTCCTTCTTTTAAATAACCCGTTAGCTTCTGACCTTTAGGTGAATATACTTGAATTGCAGCCGTTGCTTTACGAAGCCATTTTCCCATTACATCATCACTAACTCCAAACTCCATAAGAAAATTACGATATAACTCATTATGCTGCTGAACAAACTCTTCATCTTGGTAAATCCAAGGCTCCACAAGCTTATGACCGTAAACAGGTATATCACTCGGCAGCCATTCTAAAAATCCAGTGTGATCCGGATGCTGATGAGTCAGAATAACTTGTTCAATATCTGTTACTTTATATCCTTCTTTACGTAGTGCCTCTTCAAAAACGTCCCACGCTTCTTTTGTTTTCATACCTGCATCAATTAACGTTAACTTGTCTGCTTTTAATAAAAACACATTCACTGGTCCAATTGGAAATGGTGTAGGCAGCTCAATGCGTATCACTTTATGATCTAAACTCATTTTACCAAACCCCTATATCTGCATTCTTTTTACTTTTTTATACTGTTAAACGTCTTATTCTTTTAGATAGTCTATTTCCTGCTAACTTCTACTTGTAAAAGTACGCTGAGCAGCAGTCATTACATAGCTCTTTGTACTCGTACAAACATTTTATATAAACTCATACTATTAATAGTTTAGCAGGTTTGAAGACAAATTGATAAAGGAATGCTTTCCAGTGTACTTATTTAAAGCAAACGAAAAGTTCATCAAATGAAAAAAGTAAGATAGAATAAAGAGACGAAATGATGATATAAGGAGTATAGGTTATGATTAAAGCAATTTTTCTTTTTATCTTAGCGGGCCTTGCTGAAATTGGCGGAGGCTATCTGATTTGGCAGTGGCTGCGCGAAGGAGCTTCGAGCTGGTTAGGGCTTCTGGGCGGTATTGCTTTGGTGCTGTACGGCGTTATTGCTACGTGGCAGTCGTTCCCCGACTTTGGACGTGTATATGCAGCTTACGGCGGTATTTTTATTGTTTTAAGCCTGTTTTGGGCGTGGTGGGTTGATAAAAAAATGCCCGATACATACGATTGGATTGGCGGACTTGTGTGTCTGATTGGCGTAGCGGTTATGCTTTGGCCAAGAAGTTAAGTGATAACACAGAAAGCGGCAGAACCCATAGATTCTGCCGCCTTTTATTTTTTATATAGATACAGTTATGTTGTCTTTTCAATTACTTCAACTCAGCCCATCTTTTATCTAGTGATTTTAACAGCTCATCTTCAGATGTTTGGCCGCCGATGTATTCTTGTACATCCGCTCCAAATTTTTGCGTTACGCCTTCAGGGAATTTTGTCCACTCCCAAGGAAGCGTTTTTTGATCCTTTGAATATTTAAGAAGCTCTTCACCTAAAGGTCCGATGTCTTTTGCTTCAATTGACTTAAAGGCTGGAATGTACTTGAAGTCTTCTACTAGCGCTTTTTGACCTTCTTTAGATGTAACCATCCAGTTTAAGAAGTCTTTTGCCGCTTTTTTATCTGCCGCTGGTGCTTGTTTGTGAATAACCCAGTTGCTTGGAACGTCGATTGCAAGCTTGTCAGATACAGCTGCATCATCGCTTAACGGCATAGGTAGAATACCTACATCCATGTTCGGCGTAATTTTATCAAGCATTGGCTGAATCCAGTTTCCTTGCTGAATCATCGCTGCTTCACCGGTCGCAAATTTCGTTACTTGCGTGTTGTAGTCCGTCGTTAACGGATTTTTGTTTCCATATTTCACTGTTAAATCAAGCAGCTTTACATACTGTTTGAACTGCTCGTTTCCTGCAATTTTCGTACTGCCGTCATTTAATCCTTTAATAAATGCATCCGGATCTTTTTGACTGGCAAATGGAATGTTTAAGCCGTGGTTTCCAAGCACCCACCACTCGCCGTAGCCGATAGAAAATGGCGTAATGCCGGCAGCTTTTAGCTTTTTAGCCGCTGCTTCTAATTCTGAATATGTTTTTGGAAGTTCTTTAATGCCTGCTTTTTTGAACAGTTTTTTGTTATATGTAAATCCATAGCCTTCGAGACTGATCGGCTGTCCATATACTTTACCGTCCATCGTAATTGGTGTAAGTGTGTTTTCGTATGCGTCATCAATCCAAGGCTGATCCGATAAATCTTCTAATTTATTTTTCCACGTTTTCGCCTCTTGATATCCGCCGTTTGTGAAAAGGTCAGGTGCATTTCCCGACGCAAACTGCGCTTTTAAAGCTGCTGCACCGTCAGCTCCTCCACCAACCGTTTGGATATTAAACTTTACGTTTGGATGTTCTTTCGTATATTGATCAGTTAGAGCTTTTAGCTGGTCTGCAATTTCTACTTTTCCTTGAAATACATCTACTACTACTTGATCTCCGCCGCTTTTTTTATTACCAGATGCGCTTTCGTTTGAACATGCGGTTGAAAATAAAAGCGTAGCCGATAAAACACCTACTGCTAAAGGCCACTTTTTCATTTTGAATGCCATTTTCTGTTCCTCCCTATTTGCTGCCGGTTTTGACGCCTCAGCCTCAAAACCAGCCCTGTTGCCGCTTCTATTATTTAATTGAACCGCTTGTAATTCCTTTAACAATGTGTTTTTGCATTGCAAAGAAGAAGATTAATAGCGGGATAATACTGATTACAAGTGCTGCTAGTGCTAAATCCCACTGCTTTGTATACTGACCAAAGAAGAAGAATGTCGCAAGCGGAATCGTTCTTAGCTCAGGATCTTGCAGAACAAGAGACGGAAGTAAGAAGTCATTCCAAATCCACAGGCTGTTTAAGATAACGACGGTTACTGTAATTGGCTTTAATAACGGGAATACAATTCTCCAAAATACGCCTAGACGTGAGCATCCGTCGATGATTGCCGCTTCTTCTAGCTCGACTGGAATTCCTTTAATAAATCCGTGGTATAAGAAGATCGTCATACCCGAACCGAAACCTAAGTACATGATCACAATACCCCAAATACTGTTTAACAGATTTAAGTTTCCTGCTACTTTTACAAGAGGAATCATAATAGATTGAAACGGAATAACCATTGCTGCTACGAATGCCATAAAGATAATGCTGCTGATTTTTTTCTTTGTTCGAACCAGCATGTAAGCTGCCATTGAACAGAAGATTACTAGAACTGCGTTACTGATAACCGTAATGATTAACGAGTTGCTAAGCACTTTTAAGTAATTCATTTGGTTGAATGCATTGACAAAGTTTTGAAACTGAATCGTTGTCGGCAGCGCCGATGTGTTTGATAAAATTTCTGCAAATGACTTCAGTGAGTTTGAAAGCACGTAATAAAATGGAACCAAGAACACCAGTCCAAGCAGGACCGCTAAAATTTCAACAATAAAGGTTTTGCTCGTATATTTGTTTCCCATTACGATTCAACCTCCTTCTTCTTGGTGTATGTTACTTGAATAATTGTAATCGCTGCTACGACGATGAAGAAAATTAAGGCTTTTGCTTCACCTAGACCGTATCTGTTATTCACGAATGCTTCTGTATAAATGTTAAGCGCTAACATTTCTGTTGATTTGAATGGACCACCGTTTGTTAATGATAAGTTGACATCAAATACTTTGAATGACCATGAAATCGTTAAGAATAAACAAACCGTTACTGCCGGTGCTACCATTGGAATTGTGATGTGACGAAGAATTTGCCATCTGCTTGCTCCGTCAATTTTTGCTGCTTCAATTAGCTCTTGCGGTACGTTTTGCAGTGCTGCTGTGTAAATAAGCATGATATAGCCTGCTCCTTGCCATACACTTACAATCACGATGCCCCAAAATGCTGTTTTTGCGTCTCCCAACCAAGGAAGTTCAAAAAGAGAAATCCCCGTGATTTGTCCGATAGATGCAAATCCCTTTACAAAAATGAACTGCCATACAAATCCTAGTAAAAGTCCGCCAATTAAATTCGGCATAAAGAAAACCGTACGTAAAATGTTTCGTGTTTTTAACATTTGAGTAACAAGGATCGCTAACACGAATCCGACCACGTTCGTTAAGATAATCGCAACGACCGTATATTTTGTTGTGATCCAAAACGACTGCTGAAACTGCTTATCTTCGGTGAACAAGTACTTAAAGTTATCAAGTCCCACCCAGTTAATCGTGCCGTTTACTCCGTTCCAGTCTGTAAATGAGTAATAAATCCCTGTAAAAAATGGTATAAGTACAATCACACAAAACGCTAAAAGTGCGGGCCCTACAAATAGAGCAAATAAACCTACATTTTTCAAATTTTTACGTTTTTTCGTATTAATGGATGGTTCTCTTTTAAGTTCTTGCTCTAAAGGAACATATTCTGTCTCCTGTAATTTACTTTGGCTATTCATCTTACTAGCACCTCCCTATGTCTTATTTTAACGAAATCCGTTATTTATGAAACCGCTTTAATTGACGAGTAGGGTGTAAAATATTGACCTTTGTGCAACATTTTCTCCCCTGTGCACATTTCACGCATTTTTTAAAATTATGCATGAAAGAAAAGCTAGAAGTGGACGACGTATCTTCTTATCTTATACACTAGAAAAAAGATGTAGTTGGGAGGAACATACGCATGACAGCCAAACGAGCGTTAATTACGGGTGCCAATTCTGGAATGGGCCTGGCCACAACGATTGAACTAGCTAAAAAAGGATTCGAAGTCATTATGGTATGCCGAAATGAAGAAAGAGGAAATACGGCTTTAGAAGAAGCGAAGCGTCAAAGCGGATCGGATTCTATATCTCTTATGACATGTGACCTAGGTTCTCTTGACAGTATCCGGGCTTTCAGTGAAGACTTTACGTCTCGCTACAGTGTACTTGATGTGCTGATTAATAACGCAGGCGTGGTAACAATTAAGCGGGAAACAACACAAGATGGATTTGAAATGATGCTTGGTGTCAATCATTTGGGTCACTTTTTATTAACTAATTTACTTTTAGATCCGCTGAAAAAATCTCAGCAAGGACGCATTATAAACGTTGGGTCCGGTGCTCATAAAGCTGGAAAAATAGACTTCAGCAACCCTCACTTAACAACAGGATTCGGAATATGGCGAGGATACTCTCAGTCTAAATTAGCGAATAATTTATTTACGGTCCATTTAAGTAAAAAGCTAAAAGATACTTCTGTAACCGTAAATTGCCTACACCCCGGTGCAGTCTCTACCGCTATCGGCGTTAATCGTCAAACGGGTTTTGGAAAAAGCGTTCACGCCTTGCTTCGCCCTTTCTTTTTAACACCTCTTGAAGGTGCCGAAACAGCTATTTATTTAGCAGACAGTCCTGAAGTGACGCATATTAGCGGCGCTTACTTTTATAAAAAACGCGTTACACCCCCTTCTTCAAGAGCAAAAAATGAACGGCTTGCAGAAGAATTCTGGAACTGGAGTGCACGCGAAGTTGGCTTAGAAAGTAGATAGATACGCTTAGGAAAGAAGAAAGTAATGAAAAAGGTCAGCTTTTCAGCTGACCTTTTCGTATTAGAAAAACGTTAGTCCTATAGCAAAAATAAAGCCTGATACAATTAAGGTCGTCACGCAGTAGCCCATTATATCGCGTGCTCCGAGCCCTGCGATAGCTAGTGCAGGCAGTGCCCAAAACGGCTGAGCCATATTCATCCAGGCTTCTCCGTAAGCAATGGCCATTGCGGCGACTCCCGGATCTACGCCGAGCTGTTCAGCTGCCGGCATAATAAAAGGTCCTTGGACAACCCAGTGTCCTCCTCCCGACGGAACAAAAAAGTTCACAACGCCGGAACTTAAAAACGCGAGAAATGGAAATGTCGTTTCATTTGAAATCGAGATAAAGGCATTTGTTAGCTTACCGCCTAGGCCTGATAGCTCCATCATGCCTTGAATACCTGCGTAGAATGGAAATTGAATCACAATCCCAGCGGTTCCTTTCGCGGCATTAGAAACGGCATTCATATAGGATAAAGGCGTGCGGTGAAGCAAAATACCCGTCGTAAAAAACAATAAATTCACTGTGTTAATATCCATTTTAAAACCGTTTGCAGCAAAATAATAAATTAAATATGAATACCCAAGAAGCGCAATTGTTAGACTTAAAAACCTGCTGTTCTCCATGCGTACAGCAAATGTTGGCTTAGAAGAAGTTGTCTCAACAACTGTAGCCGGAGCCATTTCATCTTCTGCCAATAGTCTTGGATCAATTTCTACCACTTCTTTTCCCGTCGGCATCATCAGTCTTGTCATAATAGGAAGGACAATTAATAATCCGAGAGTAATAAATAAGTTGTACCCTGTAAAAATCGTGTCTGACAGCGGAATAAGTCCAGCCGTTTTTTCCATTGGGTTTCCAGGTGTAGCAGCGACAAGAGGAATCGAACCTGACAAGCCTCCGTGCCATGTTAAAAACCCTATGTAAGCACAGGCAATTAAAAACCGATAATCAGATCCCGGCACGCGTTTCGCTACTTCTTTCGCAAACAGCGCACCTACAATTAAGCCAAACCCCCAGTTAATCATACAGGCCATAGCTGCGCCGAGCGTGACCAGAATTACCCCTTGCGCCGGAGTTTTGGCTAACAGTGCTATGTTCACAAGCCACTTTTTTACAAGCGGCGAGCTGGCAAGCGCATGCCCTGTGACAAGCACTAAGCTCATTTGCATCGCAAATGCTAGGAGATTCCAAAAACCGCTTCCCCAAAACTGAACCATCTCAATCGGCCCGTGAGGAGTAAAAACAATACCTGATACAAATAAAATCAGCGTCAAGATTAAAGCAAATACAAACGGATCAGGTAAAAAGCGCTGCACAAGCGCCGTAAAGAAATTAGATAACGCTTTCATTTTACTCCTCCTTTACAGGAATACTCCTGTGAATAAATGTCGACAAGCATCTTTAATTATACATAATTTGTTGAAAATTGTTAATATTTAGTTTAAATAAAAAACCCTTCTGTTTTTCAGAAAGGTTTTACACACTAAAGGTTTGAATAAGAGTTGGCTCTCCGTCAAGTTCAATTTTCTTTTCTTGAAAGGAAATATGTAAGCTTTCATAAATATGTTTCCAAAATGAAATAGCTCGCTTATTGCCTGCAAGCTCAATAATCATATACGTTCCTTTTCGATGAGAGAAAATGTCTTTTACCGTTTTGGAAGCAATGCCCTGCCCTCGGTATTTGTTTAAAATAAAAAAATCATTGATGCAGTAATCTGCTTCTTGCTGAAGTGCGGGCTGTTCAAGAAGTAAAAAAAAGCCCGTCAGCTTATCATCTACTTTAATAAAGTATGGCGAGAGGCCTTCTACTTTCCAAAACAGCGGCAGCTCTTCAAAGTGGAAAGCTCCATCTTCGCGAATATCTAAAGAAGGCGTATACGCAGATAAATCGTGGAGATAAAGAGAATACAAATTTTGCAAAACGCCCGCTTGGCTTTTAGGTACTTTTTCAATCGTAAGCATTCTTAGTTCATCTCCTTCTTTTCCTATCATAAGGGTTTTTTCTGAAAGTTTACAGTAAAAATGTTTGAGGCAAAGTGAAGATGGATAGTCAAAAGGCTCTTTTTTCATCTTGTAGATGTATGAAACGCAATAAAAAAACGATCATCTCCGGTACTGTACACTCCGTCTGATAATCGTTTTTTATGTTTTGTGTGCTGGTGCTGAAGTTTTTCCTGCTTTGTTTTGGTTTTGCGCGTTTCCATGTCTGCAAATACAAACAGACTGCGGTTTAATTCTGGATTTCGCTTTCCTTCACGCGTCATTTTATCACGCATTTTTTTTGCTTTTGACTTTGCCATGTAACGTTCCTCCCTATATAAACGATGTATACATATCTTACTGCTTTTTTATAAATTGTCAAGTGCAGAAGCACTGATGTGTTAACAGTACTTCTGTATAGTCATGACTCTTTATTTTTCAGCATATCATCTAATTTTTGTTCCATTCTCTGAAGCCTTTTTTCATTTACTCCCTGCTTTTGAATCAATCTTTTTAAGCCTATAATAAATGCGATAATAACTCCTGCTCCTCCTATAAGGATCAGCAGCATAAGAATTTGAAAAATAATATCACCTATATTAACCATAGTTCCACCTTTAATCTATTTTTTTACATTATATCATTTATTTGGATGTATATCGCTTTATTTTATAAAAAAAGCTCTCAGTGCTGAGAGCTTCATTTACTATCTTCATCATAAACCGTCCACTTTTCCTGTTTGATTTGATTGGAAACATCAATCAGTTTATTTTTCACCCGGTTCTTCTCTGCTCCTGTTAAAGGCGTAGGTCGGTAGTCGTTTCGCGCCGTTGTGGAAGAAATACGGAATGGAATGACGTTGATGTCTTTATTCGTCGTTAGCTTTCCATCTTTAATCGTAAACGTCTGCTGAAATACAAATGTGTCCTTATCACTTGGATTTTTGTTTCCGCCAAACATAAAGTTTCCTAAGCTATAGACAATAAATTTATTTTTGTATTCTTCAATTCCTTGAACAACGTGAGGGTGATGACCTAAAATCAAATCTGCTCCGTTATCAATTGTATACTTCGCCAATGCTTGCTGCGCTGTATCAGGAACATAGTGTCGCTCAGATCCCCAGTGGAAATGCACAATGATAATTTTGGCACCTTTCTCTTTTAAAGACTTAATTCCGTCTTTAATCTGACTTCTTATTTCTTTTGTATCATCCCAGCCCGGATATCCAAGCAATCCTACTTTGACTCCTTTTACCGTTGTGATATATGTATCTTCATAGCCAAAATAGCCTATTCCGCTTTTCTTTAAGTTTTCTCGTGTATCATCATATCCTTGCTGTAAATAATCATGCGTATGATTATTAGCTAAGTTAACGGTTTCAATACTTCCTTGTTTTAAAATATTCACAAAAGAAGGATCGCCTTTAAAACGAAATGTTTTACTTGCTTTTTCGGTCGCTGTTGTCAGCGTTGTTTCTAAATTAACCGTTGTTAAGTCATCTTGCTCAAAGATCGATTTTACATTTTGCGTAAAATACGGCAGGCCATTTCTTGCCGCTACGTCGTTAAAGGTAGAATCGTACCCAAAGCTTTCATCGTTTCCTAAGGTAAAATCTCCCGCTGCGCTAACTTTAATGGTTGTATTGATTGCGTCTTTTTTCTCTTTTTTACTCGCTTCTTCTTTAGACTTTACTGTTTCTTCTTTTTTCTGCGGCTCAGAAGAGGTTTGTTCTCCCGCTCCTCCGCACGCTCCCAATAAAAAACACAAACTTCCATAAATAACAGCTTTTTTTAAATACTTGTTCATGTAACGTTAAAACCCCTTTTTACGTTTTGATAACTGTGTCTGGACTTGGTGTTTACTGCTTATTTCGCCAAATACATACAATTCTCCTGTTATATCGGCAAAATAAGTGAAATTTTTATAAAAAAAGGAAATTTTTATATTCTTTTTGGGTTAGAACAAGAGTTTTTGACTAAAAGAAAAGTAGCGCAAACGCTGCGGAGAAAACTGATGAACTGTACTAAACTTCAAGTGATTCACAAAATAGCAGAGCGATTCCAAACATCAACTAAAATAAAAACCTCCTTTGCTCATGCAAAGAAGGTTTTATCTAAACTTAACAAATCGAATCATTAGATTTAGGGTTTTTGAGTCCAAATAACGGGCGGATAAATAGTGCTAAGCCTGTGCCAAGCATCGCCATAACCATCCATACCCATCCGTGAAGACTAAATGAAGCAATGCCGCCAAAGTAAGCGCCGATGTTACAGCCAAAGGCAAGTCGAGCACCATATCCCATTAAAAGGCCCCCAACAACAGCTGCTCCTGCAACGCCGGGTTTAATCTTTCCTGGTTTGAACGTTCCTTGCGCCGTCGCTGAAATGAAAGCGCCTAGGATGATCCCAAAATTCAACACGCTAGTAGAGTCTGCTAGCACACTTTGCGTTAGCGCTTCTCCATTTGCTCCTTGGAAAAATCCCCAGCTTGATACATCTATCCCAGCTGCCATCATTGCTTTTCCGCCCCATAAAGCAAAGGCAGAAGTAATACCCCAAGGATTTCCTCTTACAGCAAGCGTAAATGCATTTAATACAGCCAGCACAGCCGCTGCGGTGAATAGAGGCCAAGAGCCGCGAATGATCTTTTTCCACCCTTTTGTCGTAGGAAGCTGCTTCATCATAGGCGGATTTTTCTTTTTGGCAATTTGAATCGTAATCCAGTAAATCGCTGCAAACGCGATAAGCTGTACAATCCAAGCACCAAAATAACCAAGGCCTGTCGATTCAGCTAATGAAATAGGAGGAAGCGAAGGTTGTTTTTGCCAAAATGGCAAATGATACGCCCCGAACATAGAGCCTACAATAAAAGCTAAAAGCGTTAAAATCATGGAAGAAGAGCCACCGCCTAACGAATACAGCGTTCCTGAGGCACATCCATTTCCTAGCTGCATGCCAATTCCAAACATAAACGAACCAACTATCACGCTGACTCCTACAGGTGAAACATATCCTTTTGGCGTTACCCCTGTAAAGCTAAAGCCTGTACTTAAAATAATAGCAAACAGCGTTGACGCAATCGCTAGCATAAGCATATGCGCTTGCAAGCCTTGAACGTTGCCGACAGATACGAGTCGGCGAAATGCTGATGTAAAGCCAAAACGTGCGTACAGAAGCGTCATTCCCAGTGCTAGACCGATAGTAAATAACACACCTTGCGTCCAATCAGTCGTTAGCACAATCGCTAGAAGTAAAATAACCGCTGCTATAACCCCTCCTGCAAATAACGGCTTTTGCATAGGGCTTAATTCTGTTACAACAGTAGTTGGCTTTGATTTATATGATGAGTGCAACGTTTGTGCCACATCATCCACTCCTTTTCTGATAGAAATACTAAGAATTAATATTTATCATCTTATAGCACTTCCCTTTCTCTGTAAACTATTTAGCAAAATGAAAGTGAATTGTTTATTTTTTGAGTATTCTTACTTTCATTCATACAAAAAGCAGAAGTTTCTGTTCTTCTGCTTTTCGCTGCTAAACGTAAATAGAATGAATCTCTTTTAACGGTTTAGGATTAGGCTTTGCAAAATAATACCCTTGAAACAAATCATACCCCATCTCTATCAGGCATTTTAAATCTTCTTCTGTTTCTACCCCTTCTGCAAGAGCCTGCGCCCCCATTCTATGGGTGATAGCTAACATCTCTTGAGCCACTTTTTTTCTGTTTCTCATTCTTACTGACTCCGTTTGTGAATTCAAATGCTAATTTCACGACGTCAGGCTCCACTTCTAAAAGCCGATTCAGCGTATTATAGCCAACTCCTACGTCATCTAAAGCATATTTAAATCCGTGGGAGCGATAATAATTCAAAATGTTTTTCAAATGCTCAATATCTTGAACATCCTCCGTTTCAATCACTTCAAATACAATTTGCTCGGGCTTTATATTCAATTCTTTAATTAATGTAAATGTAGATGCTAAGCAATGCTCAGGGTTATATATTGCTGTAGGAATAAAGTTGATAAAAATCAGCTGATGATCAATAATACTAGCATTTTTTACAGCTTCTAAGCGGCAGGCTCGGTCAAGAGCGAAGGTTTTATTTCTTATTTGAGCAGCTTCAAACATTTTAAAAGGAGGTATAATACTTCCGTCTTCTTCTAATCCTCTTGATAAAATTTCGTGGCCAACGATATGCACGCGTTCATGATCAACCGATACAATCGGCTGATAATACGAGCAAATTCGCTTGTCTTCAATCAGCTCATCAATCCACAAGGCATCTTTCATTTTTTGGAAAGCGATGATTGGCTCCATGCGCGGCAGGTTTTCAAACGGGGTCCGCTGCTTGGCTTCTACAGCCCGCACATGCCGAGGGTCTAAATGCTGATGAACATAATCCATAAAACTCCAAAAGGTATCTTCTCTCATCCAGAACATATCTTCTCCAAGACTCTTCCATTGATTTTGAGAAATATCTTTAAAGTATTTTTCCAATTCCTTTACATCGTTTGATTTCTGAAAAGAAACCGTATATCCTGTCCTAATTGGCAGACACGCGTCGCAGCCCATAGCTCATCTTCTCCCTCATTTATCATCAGGTTTTTGTATGTATACATGTATAGTTCTAGGAACTATACCACTTTTAAGAAATTTGCAAACCCTATTTTCCCTTTAAAATAGAATGCATCAAAAAGTTTTGGTAAAATGATAGACGGCTTTTATTGTCTAGATTATACGAAGAACTTGCTATAAGGAAGTGAATGATTCATGAGCAAAAACCGTTTTACTAAGTGGTTTCTATTGTCTTTAACACTCTTCGCCTTAAGTACCGGAGTAATGTATTATATGCTGTATATATCGTACTGGGCGTATTCTATCAAGCTGTTTTTAATCGTGGTGCCGCTCTTTACATTATTATCGGTTGCTTTTGGTTCGTTGGTAATCGTTCATGAGCGCAAAAGAAAACGCGTATTTCAGCTGCAAAATGAAGGAGGCATTCCCAAAAATACGTTTATTCAAGGCTTTTCCGAAATAACGGTAGGAGCAGGCTGCATCTTGCTGTGCTTTTTTCTCTTTCTTTATTTTCTAATGGATTATTAAGTACATATAAAAAAGACGAGCAGGCAGCTCGTCTTTTTATTTGGATCTTTCTAGAATATCTCGAACGCTTGCATAATCAAGCTCTTTATAAATACCAACACCTGGTTTTACAAACGTCTTTTCAACAATAGCATCAAATTCAGAATCATCAATATCATAGTCACGCAAACAGTTCGGGGCTCCTAAGTCATTCCAGAAAGTACGGAGCGCTTTTGCACCTTCCATTGCTGTTTCTTCATCGCTTTTTCCTTCTGGATTGATGCCAAATACGTTTACAGCCAGTTGTTTTACACGAGAAGGATCTTCTTTTAACACATGCTCTAGCCAATTAGGGAACAAGATAGCAAGGCCGCCTCCGTGGGGAATATCATACACGGCCGACAGAGCATGTTCAATACGATGAGTAGCCCAGTCTCCTCCATCCGCTCCGTTTGCTAAGCTTCCGTTAAACGCCGTCGTGCTGATATACATCATTGTTTCACGATACTGATAAGAACTAAGGTCTTCAAGAAGCTTAGGACCTTCTTGTACAGCCGTTCTTAGCAATGATTCAATAAAGCCATCGATCATCGGCGTATTTCCTGTGCGATGAAAATAGTGTTCAAGCGCATGCGACATACTGTCGACAATTCCATAGACGGTTTGGTCGCGCGGCACTGAAAACGTGTACGCCGGATCTAAGATAGAAAAGACGGGAAATACGTGAGAAGACGTCCATCCTAGCTTTTCTTTTGTTTCCCAATTTGTAATGACAGAAGTTGAATTCATTTCAGATCCTGTTGCCGCAAGTGTTAAGACCGTTCCAAAAGGAAGAGCACCTGTAATCTCTTTTTTACGTGTAATTAAGTCCCATGTATTCCCTTCATACACGGCTCCAGCTGCGATAGCTTTTGTACAATCGATCACGCTTCCTCCCCCAACGGCTAAGAGAAAATCAATGTTTTCTTTTTTACATATGTCAACGCCTTTAGCAACCGTAGTCAAACGAGGGTTCGGTTCTACACCAGACAGCTCGTGAACAACTGCGTTAATAGACTGAAGTTCAGCTTTCACTTCGTCGTATACCCCATTTCGTTTGATACTTCCTCCACCGTATACTAACAGAACGTTTACTTGTTTTTGATAAGAAGCAAGCTCTTGCGATAGTTTCGTAATTTGATTTTTTCCAAAGTATAATTTTGTAGGATTGTGCTGCAAAAATATATTCATGTTCTACACCTCTAGTTTTCATTTCTTATAAAAAGTGTAGCACGAAAGCAGCTTCATCATTATTGAAGATTCTCTATATCTATTATCAATATTTTTGATAACCTTCTTGTATAAGTGAAATAAATTGTTGAATAGGTGCTGTCAGCCATTTTTTCTTTTTAAATATGAGCTGTGAATAAAGATAAAATTCTTCATGATCAACCGGGATTTTAATCAATTTTCCGCTTTCAATCTCTTGTTTTACCGCTATTTCTGGTACAAGAGCAATACCTAAATTATCCGCTACGCACTGTTTAATCGCTTCAAGACTGCTAAATGAAATCACCGATTGCATATGAATACCTCTGCTGCGCATCATCTCTTCTAAAAGCGTACGATAAGGGCAGCCTCTCTCCGTTAAAATGATGGTTTCCCCTTCAAACTCTTCCATTACAACGTTGTTTTTTTCACTAAAAGAATGAGAAGGCGAAGCAATCATAACCATGTTTTCTTTTCGAATAGGAATCACTTCTAAATTTGAAGAGGTTTGAAGGCGATCAAGCAAAACGGCTACGTCATACTTTCCGTCAATAATTCCTTGTGTTAAATTTGGACATAAACCCGCTTCTAGCATAATCTTTAGAGAAGGGTGCTGCTTTTTTAATTCCCTAATATACGGTGTAATAAAATAAGCGGCCAACGACTCCACGGTCCCTATCGAAACCGTGCCTCTTGCATCTTCGTTCGTAGTAAGACGCTCTTTTGCTTCATTTAATAACTCAGTTACTTGATTCACATAATAAAGCAATTCTTCACCAGGCTGAGTCAGCTTCATTTTTTGTCCTGTTCGTTCAAATAGTTTTTGACCGTAATGACCCTCTAATTTTTTTATATGAGTGGTAACGCTTGACTGAGCATACCCTAATTCCTCACCCGTTCGTGTATAGCTCCCCCACTTCGCTACTTCTTTGAATGTATATAAATAGTTAATATCCATATGCTGCTCCTTATGTGCTGCTGTTTTGTTTCGTTATCCATATGCTAAAGCTGTTCTTAATCAGAACCTATACGTAAATAGAATCAAAGTACAGTATAAGCGAACTCGTTTTGCCAAGCAATTTTATAGTCCCTAAAGATTCTTTTTATTTCAGGCAATTACACCGTTTTTTGTTCATAGAATTTAAAAAAACTATAAAAAGAAAGGGTGTATGTTGTGATAGATTATAAAGAAGTGCTCTATAAAGGAAAACGCTTTGTACTGATTCACGTATATGATTCAGGATACTGTGAAATTCGACCGGTTAATCATTCTTTTAAAGTGGAACTTGTACGGTTAGATGAGGTAGAAGAATGCGGATAACCGCGGTGAACGCAGCCAATGCAGCTGCGTTTTTGTTTGTATTATAAACAAGTGGATGAGATAAAAATAGCTGAATTGGCTGGCCTTTTACACAATTTCTTCCTGTATACTTTGTAACTAAGGATATCCGCACTTATTTAATTTATATATTTACCTGAGGTGATGACATGAAAAAAGGCTGGCTGGAATGGATATTATTATCCGTTGCGTTAATTTGGGGAGCCAATTATACAATCGGAAAATTTGGAGTTGCTCATATGTCTTCCATCCAATTTAGCGCGCTGCGTTTTATAATGGTTGCTCCTATTCTTTTACTTATTACAGGAATCATAGAGCGAGGCATTCGTATCGAAAAAAAAGACTGGGGACGTTTAATAGCGGTCAGTATAGTAGGGGTTACGCTCTATCAAACGCTGTTTATGGTATCCGTTAAGTATACGACAGCTACTAATGCTTCTTTACTTATTTCGATGTCTCCTATTTTCACAGGAATCTTAGCTATATTATATAAGCATGAAGCTTTTTCATTAAAAACGCAGCTAGGCTCTGTGCTTGCTTTTTTCGGGGCTGCGTTTGTACTGCTGTTTGGTCACTCTAGTCATGCGCTGTCGCAGCTTGCATGGTTTGGAAACATCATGGGGATTGTAGCGGCCATTGCGTGGGGCTGGTATCCAATTTTAGCAAAACCTTTAGTCGTAAAATATTCTGCTTTACGCGTGACTGCCTGGTCTGCTTTAATCGGAGCTATTCCGCTTACTGTCTACTGTCTTTTCACCTATCAAACGCTTATCTGGCCAACAGATATAGGCAGCTGGAGCTCTCTGGCATACTCTGTTCTGTTCGTGACGGTGTACGGGCTGGTAATGTGGTATGTAGGAATTGGAAAAATTGGATCTACAAAAGTAATGGTTTACATGTATGTCATTCCTTTGTTCGCCGTTGTTTTTGCTGCTGTAGCCATTGGAGAAACCATCAATTCCATGCAGCTGCTTGGAGGACTTATTATTTTTAGCGGTTTGTATATTGTTAAAAAAAGCCCTGCTCCTAAAACAGCTCTCAAACTTAAAAAAGCAAACTAAAATTAGTAGCGGATGCGGAGAAATTGCTAAAAGCTATTTTAATAGTAAATCCACACTATAGATGACAGCGAATAACGCTCAGGCTTTTCCTGAGCGTTATTCTTATGAAATTTTACTGATCTAATTGAATAAAACGATTGTTAGCTTCATTTAACAACTCTTTTATATCATGCTCCCCAAGGTACGTTAGCCTGATGATCTTCATATATTCTCTCTCCGTTCAACAGGTGATTTTGTTTCGACAGACTGCTTGTTATGAACTAATACTGCAATACCTATGAGAGACGTTACCAGCAATAGGAAGCTTGCAAATAGATATACAAACCTCACCCCAAAGAAGTCGGCTACTGTACCTACAAACGCGATAGAAAGAATAAACGCACCCTGTACAAGAGTTGATTTTGCCGCTATTACTTTAGGAAGCATCCCATTGCTGCAGATATTTTGATAAATGGTTTCCTGAGCTACATCTCGAAGCTGATAGGCAGGACCCATCATTATCAAAAGTATTAAAGCTAGATACGGGTTCGTTACTAGACCATAAAAACCGGTTAAAACAGCATAACCAATTGAGCCTGCGAACATAAGAAGCAAAAGCCTTCCTTTTACTATAGAAGACATTCGATACACGATAATTCCTCCGACTATGCTTCCGACATAATATGCACCGTTTATATATCCCCACCATGCTTCTCCTTTTCCAAGCACTTCTTTCACAAAAGAAAGAGTAATAGCTCCAATCCAAATGGTTCCAACGAGTGATTCAATTATGTCCATTATAACGAGTGCTCTGATGCGTTTATGTATCCATAAAAAACGCCATCCTTCCATCAGCTTTACCACGCTTCGCTTTTCTGGTTGCTTGTGCGTATGGGCTTCTTTTATAAACAATAAGCAAACAAACGAGAACAATAAAAGACCTGCCGTTATAAATAGAGAATAAGTGACCCCCGTTAAAGACAAAACGAAACCACCAAGGGACCACCCTGCAAATAGAAAGGTTTGGTCAATTGTTGAAAGCAAACTGTTCGCCTGCATTCTTTGGCTATCACTTACTAAGCTGCGGACAACCGACGTTTTGAAAATGAAAAAAAAGCCGTTAAAAAAAGAAATGATCCCAACAATGACAAAACACATCGCTAGTACTGTGACTGTAAATTCTTGTGTGAATAGCATATACAATCCAGCGAGCATTCCTATTTGTATAACCTGTACAGCCCGCATAATATGAATAGATTTATATGTATCGGCTAGTAAAGGTACGCTAAGGCCACTAAGGAAGCGAGCAAGTAAGCTCGTCATTGTAATCATTGATGCAAGAGCTGTTGAACCAGTGTTGTGATTTATATAGGAAGTGAGGGCCATTGTATAAAGAACAAAACCTACATTTGTGGTTACTTGACTTGCTGCTAAAAAATAAAAACGCTGAGTCAATTTTTTCTCCTTTCTGTTAGACGTAACATGTAAAGGGATAATACTTTTTTGTTAATTTTTCCCTTTTTAAACTATAACACTATTTGACGAAATCCAAAACTATCTATAATTTAGTAGATGGAGGTTTTTATGTTTAAATATAGTTTTCTTATTGTTCTTATCGCTTTTTTACTTATTAACTTTAACGGTCAGGAAAATCAAATTGTAGGAGGCAAAATAAAAAAGGAACGAAGTGAGGTTTTCTTTGGCGAATACGACAGCTTTACGGGCCGCTACTCCAGGAGTATTAAACTCAAAAAAGGCGTAACCTACGCTTTTACGCTATCTAAAAACACCAAAAGCGGAGACCTGTCCCTGTACGTAGAAGATCCAAAACAGACACGTTTTTTTGAAATGACTAATAACTCTCTTTATTTAACACCTGAAAAAACGAGGAGATATCGTATTAATTTTGTAGGCTCTGAGCATAAAGGCTCTTTTCAGCTTTACTGGAAAAGCAGTAATCAAAAAGAGAGCGAAAGATTTGTGTAATACCGTTTTAGACAACGTTTAAACGAGGAGGAATGGTTTATGATTATTAATCAGGCTGTCCTGTACACTCACCTACTGGACGAAATGAAGGATTTTTATGTAGATTTTCTCGATTTCCCATTAACCACCGCTTCACCGCGTTCTTTTTCCATTAAAGTTGGTGAAAGTGAGCTCACTTTTAAAGAAAGTGCTCTACATACAAAGCCCTTTTACCATTTTGCTTTTAATGTTCCAGCAAACCGCTTTATGGAAGCGAAACAATGGGCTACTCAAAGAGTCTTCCTCAATACAGAAGAGAAGAAAGATGAGATTTATTTTGAAGCATTTGATGCTCATTCGTTTTATTTTGAAGATCCTGCTCATAATATTGTTGAATACATTTCAAGACATTCAGACTGCCCGCCATCCAACGACCCCTTTTCTTCTAAGTCGCTTTTAAGCATAGGAGAAATCAACTTGACAACGCCTCATGTCCGCTCTGTAGGGACACAGCTTATTAACTCCCGTATCACCGTGCGCAACAGCAGACCGTTAAACGAAACCTTTAACTTTTTAGGAAGCGGCAGTGCATTTTTTCTTGTAGGGGCGCCTAAAAGACGGTGGTTTTTTTCGGACCGAGACTCTGAAGTTCATCCATTAACGGTGAAGGTTAATCATTCTCTAACGCTTGCGCTCGACGAAGAAGGAATGTTGAATATTACGCAAGAATGATTGTTTTTTCAATAAAGCCACGTAACAAGCGAACTTGTTACGTGGCTGTTTTTGTTCAAAATTCAGCTCGTACTCCACCTATAGGTTTTGTATATAGCTCTCGATGTCCTTTCTGTTCATCAGCATAAAAACCTTGCATTCCTCATCTTTTTTAAGTTTTTTAAACCGGTTTCTCATCTTTTTTTGCCGTTCTCGGTACGTAGTAAGAATAAACGTAAAAAATGACCAATCTACTTTTTCAGGGCATCCTTTTGCCATATCTTCACGCGTTTTTCTTGCATATACAATCCTCCGCTTTATTACTCGGTACACACAAACGATTAGCGGCAGCTCTAAATAAATGATGGTATCTGCACGCTTCACTCGCAGGTCATACGAATTGCTGTAGTTCCCGTCGATAATCCAGCTGTCTTTTTTTACAATGTGCTCCTGCAATTCTCTAAAACTATCATTGTCTCTTTCCTTCCAGCCCGGCTGCCAATACAGGCTGTCTAAATGATGTACTTCTAAATCAAGCTTTTCCCCTAATTTTTTGGCAAATGTGGACTTTCCTACTCCTGGAGAAACGCCCATTACCAGCACTCTTTTCATCTCATCACCTTACCTTTTTAAAAACTAAAGCTAATTGAAGAGAAGGCAACTGTTTGTAGCTGACTCGGTGTAATCAAAACGGACTGCTGTATAAAGCAGCTTCATGTTAGCATCTTTATTTCCGTAGTTTTCAGATAACATATAAACATTCATCATAAATTTCTGTATTCCTTCTTGCTTTATAGTAAATAGGTTGCTTTTATTAATCGTTTCCTTTACCTTAAATGTGAGTATATAAAAGTAAGGTGAAAAAAATGAATGCATCTATGCTAAAGAGATTTTTACGAAACCTCGGGATTTTTATTTATATTGTCATTGCAGCTATTAATATTTACTTAACGAGAAATGACTTGGGCGATATGCTTACTCGCCTTGTGCTGTTGACTATTTTACTCCCTTTGTTTTTTAGTTTTGTGTATGCGTTAGGAAAATCACATTTTAAAAGACAAGAAGAGCTCGCTGAACAAGAGAAGAAAAAAGAGTAAAAAAAGCCTTTTATAGAGGGGGATTCCCCTTTCTAAAAGGCTTTTACTTTTTTTCATATAACTGAACATTAACTACATTAGGATTAACGTGATACTGCTTGGCAAGTTGATTTACGACTTTCTGAATCTCCTTCTTCTTATAGGAAGAAAGTTGTTCGGCGGGCAGAAGAACCAGAACTTGAGCTTCCGCATAGTCATTCAGCACTCTAACTTCTTGAAAACCATGCTGCGTCAAAAAAGCTTTTAACGCTTTTTCAAAGCCTGTGCTTTCTTTTTGAACAACTATAGAAGGCTGATCGTAAGAAAATAGCGAAATCTCTTCCTCTTCAGGCTTTGTATACACCGCCCAAGCAGTTGTCAGCACTGTGACCGCAATCCCAACATTCAATATCCACACTTTCATATCATGAACGCTCCTTTTAATCGAGTTTGTTCATGATATGAAAAGATTTATTGGTTCATGCGTTATCTTCCTAACCATCCTCCGTCTACGGCAAGCAAGTGTCCATGAATATAAGCAGACGCATCAGATGCTAAAAAGACAACCGCTCCTTTAAAATCATCTGCCTGTCCCCATCTGCCTGCAGGAATACGTTCAATGATTTGTCTGCTGCGCGTTTCATCGTTAATAAGTGCTTCATTCATATCAGTGGCAATGTACCCTGGTACAATTCCATTAACGTTTACGCCTTTTGCTGCCCATTCATTAGACAAAGCCTTTGTAAGCTGAGCAACGCCGCCTTTTGCTGCGGCATAAGCTGGAACGGTAATGCCTCCTTGGTAAGAAAGCAAAGATGCCATATTAATGATTTTTCCGCTTCCTTGTTTAAGCATTTGGCGGCCCGCCTGCTGACATAACAACCATACGGTTTTTAAATTAACGTTCATAACAGCGTCCCAATCTTCTTCTGCAAAGTCTACAGCGGGCGAACGTCTTTGAATGCCCGCGTTGTTCACTAAAATATCGAGCTTGCCAAAATAAGCAACAACCGATGAGATCGCTTCGCTTACTTCAGAAGCATTTTCTAGATCACAATTAATAATAAAACATTTTCTTCCGAGACGTTCAATTTCTTCTTTTACTCCAAGAAATTCCTTTGATCGCTGCAGCAGAGCAATGTCCGAACCTGCTTCTGCCAAAGCAATCGCCATTGATCTTCCAATTCCTCTTGTTGCTCCTGTAATTGCTGCTACTTTACCATCTAAAGAAAACAAATCTACTGTCATTGTTCATTCTCCTCTCCGTTTGGTGCAAATAAAACCTTAAGTGATTCATCAGGCCGCTGCATAAGCTCAAACCCCGCTTGAATATCTTCAAGCTGCAGTTTATGAGAAATTAAAGAATCTGCTGCTATTTCACCGTTTGCCAGTAAATCAATAGCCGTCTGAAAATCTTCCTTTGTATAACATCTCGTTGTAGTTAATGAAATTTCCTTAAAGTGCATCGCTGCTAAATCTACTTCTGGAGCGCTTTTGTATACGCTCACCACCACAATCTCTCCTTGAATACGGCTTGTTTCAACCATTTGTTTTGCTGTAATTTGATTTCCGGCTACTTCAAATACAACGTCTGCACCGACGCTATTCGTAAGCAAACGCACTTCTTTTACGACGTCTCTTTTCGCTGCATCAATTGGTATAAAGCCAAGTTCTTTCGCCTTAGTTAAGCGATAAGAACTAATATCTGAAATCATTACTTTTTTTGCTCCTGCTCGTTTCGCAATCATTCCGATCAGCAGTCCAATAGGTCCTGCCCCTAAAATGACAGCTTGGTCTCCTACTTTCAACCGCGAGCGTCGCACTGTATGTACGGCAACCGCTACAGGTTCTGCAAGAGCAGCATGCGCGCTAGACAGTTTCTCTGGTAAGAGGTGAAGGCGATGAATTGGAACAGCCACGTGCTGCGCGAACCCTCCATCTTGATCAATGCCAATTAATTTTAACTTCTTACAAACATGAAACTGTCCTCTTACACAGGCTTCGCAAATTCTGCAGCTAAGCGTAGGTTCAACTGCTACGCGGTCACCTAAAGAAAATTTCGTTTCCCCTTGAATCTCTTCTATAACTCCGCTGAATTCATGTCCCATAGTGAGTGGTGCTTGTGCTCTAGGGTGTTTTCCAAAATAAATCATCATATCCGTTCCGCAAATTCCAGCATGAGATACTTTTACCAGCGCTTCTCCTTCTTTTATAACCGGTTTCGCTTTTTCCTGCATAACGGCTTTTGTTTCTGAAACATAGACACCTGCTTTCATTTCTCCATCCCCTTTGTATACTTGTCGACAAGATAAAAATAAAAAGGTCCAAAAACATTTTGAATCCTTTATCCCTTTTTTATGCTTCATTCAAAAGTGAAGCTGTTATCGTATTTCGCGTGTCTTCAAAGTGACGCTTCACTTCATCTTGAATACGTTCTGTATTTTGAGACTTTAATGCTTTAATCATTTCATGATGCTGCTTTATCAGTGGGAGCACAGCTGCTTTATCATCTCGAAATCTTTTTTCAGTAGTAATTAAAAGAGCAGCTAAAATAATTTCACGGATGCTTTCCCACAATTTTAATATCCGCTTGTGGTCTGCTTCAATAATCACGAGCTCATGAAACCGCAAATCTTGATAAGCAAATTCTACATAGTCATCGTATTTAGCTGCCATGTTCATTTGATCAATGCTTTGCTCAAGCTTTTTAATAAGCGAATCATGGTCAACTTCAGATAAACGTTCTAAAACAAAATGTTCTAAAAGCAGACGAACATCGTACAGTTCGTTTAAATCCCTAGTTGTTAAACCAATAACAACTGCTCCCATTCGCTGCAATTCAATGAGCCCTTCGTTTGAAAGGACCCGCAGTGCTTCTCTTATAGGAGATCGACTCATTCCAAACTCTGCCGAGAGCTGATTTTCCGATAGGATGGTTCCTTTCTTCAGCTCGCCGCTCATAATTTGAATTCTTAATTGGCTTACAACTTGTTCTCCCAGCGACGCTCCGCGAAGCCATCTTTCCGGGTAGGTTACCTTTTTAATGTGTCATCACTTCCTTAGCCAACTTGTATACAAGTATTCAAGATTTAGTATATAGATAAGAAACCTAATTGTAAACGTTTTCTTTTTAAAATGTATATTTTTACAATTCTTTCTTACACTAAGAAATACTGATAAATAAAAGGTGGGAAGATGAATGAATCAAATGATATTATGGGGGATTCTTGTTATTCCATGGTTTTTACTGCTGCTGCTCGATAAACAGCGTGTTAAACGATTTTTTACTGTAGGATTATTTGCTGCATTAATGATGACAATCGCCTATCAAGTAGCGGAAAAAATGCACTGGTGGACGGTTCAAGAAAACGTATTTTTTCTTACTAGCATGGGAGCAACGATTTATTGCCTTCATATTGTGATTACGATCTTTGTCTTTTACCTTACGTATCCCGGGTTTATCTTGTACATACTTGTTAACATTATTTTGGATTTGATTCATGGTTATGTTATTGTTCCTTTTCTCGCTAAAATCGGGCTTTATAATTTGTATGATATCAGTCATTTTGGGCTTTTCCTTGTCATGACTACGGTAGCTATTATCCTTTACTTGTTTCAACGGCTGCTTGACTTTATATTTGAGGAAAGCCCTGCATAAAAAGCCACAGCAAACGCTATGGCTTTTAATCAATAGAAAAATGGAATAACTGTATCTCCGCGAATCGGTTCAATAGCCGCATGAAACTGAATTCGCAAACTTTTTGACGTTTCGATGTCAGCGGCATCCATAACGTGAAAATGAATGTGAGGTTCGGATGAATTCCCAGAATTTCCACACCTTCCGAGCAGCGTTCCTTTACGAACCACGTCTCCTTTTTTTACAGAAACCGACCCTTTCTTCAAATGTGCAAGCACACTGTATTCTTTTCCTTCATGCTCAATGATAACGTGATTCCCTAAAGGATTTTTTCTATTCGTGTGTCCAATTTCATTATCTTCTTGCCCATCAGCTGCTGCGATAACGACTCCTTCAAGCGGAGCTACAACCTTTTTTCCATATGCATAGTAATCTTCGTTTTTCATTCCATCATTTTTATAGCTTTGCTTTCCTTTTCGCACGACTAAATCATACGCATACCTTTGGTTTTCGACTGGATGGTGATAGTTCAGCACCTCATGCTTTCCTCCCCAATAGACAAACCATTCACTTTGAATCGGCATCGTATATTTGTTTGTACTCCATCGCTCTCTCTTTGGAAATGATTCTATAGGAGCAATCACAAGTGCTTGTATAATGGTATGTTCATCAAACATAACGCTGATGGCTTTTGTCTGCGTAGAATTTATCCAAATAAACTGCTCAATTTGAGGGGTTAAATAAAGATTTGTTTCTAGTCTGTAGAACTGTTCTCCTTGATTAACCAATTTGCTCTGCTCCAAAAATTGCTGAAGCGAAACTTGACGTTTAAATTCTTCGCTTACACAATCATAAAGCTTCTGAAAATCCCCTTCTGAAAATAAAGTTCCAAACTCTTCTCTGATATTCACTTTTCTCTCTGTATCCATCATTTTAATCCACCCTTTTATATGTATTTCAATTTGTTTGAATTATCTATAAGTAATACGTTTTATTTTATAAAAAGGTTTCATTTTCCAATTATTCTATCTCAAAATCTTCCTCTATACCGTATTTACAATTTTCTCAATCCATTTTATACTTATTTTACAAATATTTGAAAGGAGGTGCAGCATGATGAAAATAACGTTAAATAAGAAAATCAAGCTGCGCCGAGTAAGTGTTTTTGGCGCTTAAATTTTAAGGAGATTTCACAATGAAAGTAGCATTAGTACGTCATTACAAAGTAAACAAAGGGCTTCCAGAAAACCACCGCTTATCTACGGATGAACTAGTGGCTTGGTTTCAGGAATATGATGAATCAGATATTACGTATGGAGAGACTGATTTGAATAATATCGAATGGAAACGCTGTTTTTCAAGCGATATGCCGCGAGCACACAAAACGGCAAAGCATATTTATAAACAGGAGATCACTCTTCTTCCGGAACTTAGAGAAATACCTATGCCTATTATTCCATTAAAATTCAAACTTCCTTTTATCCTCTGGGCATTACTGTTTCGCATGTCCGGACTCATCAACAAGCAAGTTCGTAAAGATATGACTGAGACTAAGAGAAAAGTAGCAGCAGTGCTAGATCGCGCTATTTCCGAGTCAGAAGATGATTTGCTGATTGTCAGCCACGGAGGCATTATGAAGTTTATGCGTAAAGAACTTATAAAACGCGGCTTTAAAGGACCTCGGTTTGATATTGCTGTTAACGGAAAGCTTTATTTATTTGAGAAGAAATAAAATTTTTCATCATTTCGAACCGTTTCATTTAACAGCCAATTTTAAAAAAAGAAAAAAGCGTAGACAGCCCATAGGCTTGTCTACGCTTCTCTACACAAAAGATAAAAGGCTTATGCTTATAGCTGGATTTCTAACTCTACTAACAGAGCAAGTAATAGCTCAATTAATACTTGAATGTTGATTGCAATTTCAGTGTCTGATACAGTTACCTTTACATTTCGTGAATTTTTAATGACTGTGCGCTGTCTATTAATTTGTTTGATAGAAGATTTTTGGAATAACTCTTGTGCAATTGACTCTGCTTCTGCGCTGCTTCCAATCGCAATTGTTAAAACAAGAACAATTGCTGCTTGCAGTGCCGCTTGGACAGATAAAGCTGCTTTGATACTTGTTGTATTTACTTCAACATCTGCAGAATCACAGACAAAAATAGTTTCTTCAGAATATTGAACAGTTTCTTCTTTTTGTTTCGCTACTTGATTTTCTCTAACAGCGTTGAACGCCGGATGGCTAGAGCCTTCCAATGCACTCCATCCAGATCCTCCGCATTTTGTTTCTTTTCTTTTCTTTTTACCTTTAAAATAACCTTCTGCTCCTGCATCGTCTTTTTTCATATAATACGCATCATCTTCAGGATTGTAATAACTGTAGTATTTACTCATATCAATCACCCTTCTAAAAGTTTTTGTTTTTTGCAAATCCACATGATTTTCTTAATAAAAACCACTTTATACCCTTCTGATCACTAACGTTTTTACTTGAGTGTATTATTGACTTTCGACTGAAGCTCAGCAACAATTTGCTTAATTTTTTGTTTTTGCTCAGGGGATAAATTTCTTAGAGAATCTTCTGAAACACCATACTTTTTTAGTACATCAGAGATTAAAGCATCAGCAACACGGCTTGTCTGATCACTGTTAAAAGCTGAAGCGATTACTTTGCGTAAATTGCTCATATAAATATCCACTCCTGTTAGAAAGATTGTGAGGTGAAGTTGCTCACCTGTTAACAATATATGTAATTTAAAACAATTCGTATAGACTGATGACAGCGGACAAGCACACATTTTTTGTACAAGCTTTAATTAAGATAAAAGATCATATTTATAAGCACATTAAAAAGTCGCAGAGATCAGTCTCAGCGACTTTTTAATAACCATTTTCTTCAATTGTTAATGCTTCACGCAAAGCGATATCTTTTCGAATATTATGAGCGATTTCACGTGTGATTTCTCCTTTTTCATAAAGCTCTTGCACCGTTTCCCGCTCGGTATGAAACGCTTTATAACATAAATCTCTCGTTGTTTTTTTACGTTTGCGTGAATTATACTCGGTACTCTCTTTTCTAAGTCTCGCCATAGATCTATGGTATTCACTAATAATAGCAAGTGAAATCATTCGATTTTCTTCGTTCATATTTTCTTTAATGACCTTTATCGCTTCTTCAATCATTTGAATACGTACTTTGTTCACTTTGCTTCTTCTGCGCAGGCTTTGTTTTCTTAACGCCTGCTTATTCGGTGAAAAAATTCGGACTAGTAATAATAAAACTTTTTTAAACCTCATCCAGCTTACCAATAATTTGTACCTTACACGATTGGTTACAGCCATTTCAAGCTTGTGCGTATGTTCCAAACAAATATACGCTGTCTCACGGTCTATTTTTTCCTCTTTTAATAGCTTTTCCACCAATTTTCCCTTGGCCTGAAGAGCCAGCAATCGAATTTCTTCTTCATACTGTTTGTTTTCAGAGGCTTCTAAAGGATGAGTTTTAACAATGATGTTATTGATTGTTGTATTATACGTTGAAATTAATGAAAGAGCTGCTCCACGATTTTCCTCGGTCATTTCTCTTTTTAACCGCTGAATAGCAGCTTTGTGCACTTTAATGCGGGCTTTGACCTCTTTTGTATTGCGCTCAGGCTTCTTCTGCGCCTTTTCTGTTTTCGCAATGACGGGTAAAAGAATACTTGCCGCAACTAAGGTTAACAATATAACACCTGCTGCTAGAAAAATAATCAAAGAGCGTTCTGGAAAATCACTGCCGTTATCAAGCGTATAAGGAATCGAAAACGCTCCGGCTAACGTAACAGCTCCTCGTACACCTGAAACCGTAATAATTCCAATAGACCGGGGCTCAGGTTTGAGGTGCTTGTTATTTTTGTAATACCAGCCTACTGACCATGACACCATCACCCAAATAAATCGTAGTACAAGCAAAAAGACAGTAATAATCAAAATATAAAGAAGCACTTGTCCATTATTAAAGTTTGGATCTTGAATAATTGCTTTCGCTACTTTTGGTATTTGCAGACCAAGCAGTACAAACACCAAGCCATTTAACAAATATAAAATAACCGTCCAAGTACTTTTTGATACTACTTTAAGCTGCTGGTTAGGTGATTCCTCTCGATCGCGCTCAATCGCATGCACAATGCCGCCTGCTACAACTGCCAAGATTCCTGATAAATGAAAGTGTTCAGCAATGTAGAAGACAACAAATGGAGTTAAAATTTGTATTAACATATGAATCGTAATATCTTCCATTCCTAAACGTCGAACAAGTACACGCAGTCTAATAATCAGAAAAGCGATAAATGCTCCTACAAACAAACCGCCCAGTGCTACCCAAAGGAACTGAAATGTAGCATCTACTATCGAAAAGACGCCCGTTACGGTAGCAGCTACTGCTACTTGAAACGCTACAAGACCAGAAGCATCATTCATCAGCCCTTCGCCTTCAAGCAAATGCATAATTCGCTTAGGCAGCTTTACTCGGCTCGCCATAGCTCCAACAGCCACTACATCTGTTGGGGACAAAATAGCGGCTAGTGCAAATGCCGCCGGTAATGGAATGGAAGGGATGAGCCAATTGATTAGATACCCTCCTACTGCCACCGTTACAAAAACCAGTCCCAGCGCTAGCAATAAAATAGGTGTACGAAGCTTCCAAAGAGCAGCTCTTGACACGTTTTTCCCATCATTAAATAATAGCGGGGCAATAAATAAAATAAAAAATAACTCAGGCTCCAAATGTACATCTCCACCAAATGGCAAGATAGCAAGCCCTGCTCCCAAAGCTATTTGAACTAAGGGAACAGGAATAAATGGTACAAAATGATTAATGATATTAGATAGACCAATCAAAGCCAATAAGACTAATATCGTCAGAAAAAATTCCATAAAAACAATCGACTCCTACTTCTATTTACATCGTTTTAAAGGTATCACGCTATCTCTTTTCATTCATTTTATAGTGTTTAGTTTACGCTTTTTCTGCCAAAAAATGTTGTGGGTTATTAAAAAGTGTTCTTTCTTTTCAGTAAGTTTATTTCTGCTGATATTAAGGGAACAGTATACATGATATTCTTTATTTACCATATAAATCAGCTCATCAAACTTTTAAAAGGGAGGTGTTCCCTTATCCGTTTCAACGGGGTAAGGAGATAAATTTGGAAACAGTAAATGTCATTTTATTCATCGTATTAATCATATTAACAGCCTTTTTTGTTGCAACGGAATTTGCCGTCATTAGGGTACGGTCGACTAGAATCGACCAGTTAATTGAAGAAGGAAACCGGAACGCTTTAGCAGCAAAAAAAGTAGTATCAAATTTAGATGGTTATCTTTCAGCCACACAGCTGGGAATTACGGTTACTGCACTCGGTCTAGGCTGGATAGGTGAACCTACGGTAGGTCATTTATTAGAGCCTCTTATTGACATGCTTCCTTTTGCTACATCACTTTCGCATGTCATATCTTTTGTTCTTGCTTTTTCGATTGTCACATTTTTAAATGTGGTAGCTGGAGAACTTGCGCCCAAAACAGTGGCGATTCAAAAAGCCGAACAAGTGACGCTGTTATTTTCCCGTCCTCTTATTCTTTTTTCTAAGTTACTTTATCCATTTATTTGGCTTTTAAACCACTCAGCAAGAGGCGTTGTCGGATTATTCGGCCTGAAGCCAGCTTCTGAAAATGAAGTAGCTCATAGTGAAGAAGAACTTAGAATTATTTTATCTGAAAGCTATGAGAGCGGTGAAATTAATCAATCGGAATTTAAGTTCATGAATAATATTTTTGAATTTGATAATCGTACGGCTAAAGAAATCATGGTGCCTCGTACAGAAGTTGTGAGCGTATCAGCAGATGAAACGATAGAAGAATTCTTAAAAATGGCTAGAGTAGAGCAATATACTCGCTATCCGGTAGTTGTAGATGGAAACAAAGATCAAGTGGTGGGATTAGTTAATATTAAAGAAATATTAGCGGATTACATAAAAGAAGATGATATTAAATCACGCACCGTACAAACGTATATGAAACCCATCATTCAAGTCATTGATTCCATCGCCATTTACGACTTATTGCTTAAGATTCAAAGGGACAGAATTCACATGGCCATCTTAATAGATGAGTACGGAGGAACAACAGGGCTTGTAACAGTAGAAGACATTTTAGAAGAAATTGTTGGTGAAATTCGTGATGAATTTGATGATGATGAAATACCCGACGTACACAAAATTGATGAAAATCACTACGTACTAGATGCGAAGGTGTTGATTGAAGAAGTAAATGATTTACTCGGAACAAATATTGAACAAGAAGATGTTGATACCATTGGCGGCTGGATGCTGACCGAAAAGTTTGATCTCGCTAAAGGTGATAGCATCACAAACGAAAGTTTTTCATTTAAAGTCATTGATATTGAACATCACCATATTAAACGAATCGAAATAACAAAGGAAAAAAGTACGGATTCCAGCTGATTATCCGTACTTTTTTTGATGCTCTTTTTTCAATTGCAAGTACTCTTTATTCTCTCGTACCTCCTTCCATTTTTCCATAAAAATAGCCGCCGATTCTGCTTTTTGTTCATCAATTTGCCGTTCGTTACGCTCTCCGTCTTTGCTGTATTTCTTTCCGCCTTTGTAGTTCGCGTAGCGCCTGGATCGCGTGTATCCCATTTGGAGAAATTTCCGGGCCATATCCATTCCAACAAAATCGCTTTTTTCTTTGTAGGTTAAAAAAAGCTGATAGATGGCCTCCGCGGATTCCTCAGCAATGTCAGGTGTTCGAAAACGCCAATGAGGAAGAATTTCACTTTTATATGGCTCAACAAGGAGAACTCCTTGTTCTCCTTTTCCTACTCTATACTTTTCAGGATATTTTCTAAAATCGATATGTTCAAAGTCAAGTGAGTAATCAAATGCCACGGCTCTCCCCTCCTTTTTGATCTCTACCCTTTACAAATGAATGATAAAACTTTTCTTAAAGAAGTTTTTCACATGCAGATGCGGGTAATAATAGGTGGATAAGTATGACTAACTTTTTTCTCCATGCTAAAAGAAGTCCGAACTTATTAAATCATGATACGGGAGATTTCGTTATGTCAATAAAGCTACAGCAAAATCGAATAAAAGCCAATTTTTGGATTACTCCTTCTATATACGGAATTGTTGCTTTTGTTTTAGCCACTATTAGTACATTTTCAGATCGATATTTAACAGCTCACAAACAGTGGTTAAAGTTAGTTCCTTCTGTGTTTCTAACGGATAAAGAGCTTGCTCATACTATTTTGAGTTCAGTATCAAATTCCTTATTAACGATGACGACGATTACCTTTTCTTCTGTTTTAGTGGTACTGACTACGTTTGTAGGTCAGTTTTCTCCTAGAACGATTCAGAATTTTAATACAGATGCAAAAACTCAGCGCGTGCTTGGAACTTTTATCGGTGGATACGTATACGTGCTTGTACTGCTCATTCAAGTTCGCAGCAACCAAGTCAGCAATACCTTTATTGTTCCTTCCTTAGCCATCATGGTAGCATTCATTTGCTTAGGGATGTTTGTGTTTTTGATTCACCACGTCATCAACTGGATTAAAGTCGGGAATTTAATTTCAAACATTGCCAAAAAAACGATGCTTACCATTGAAGAGAGACGGCTAGAACAACAAAGCCACCCCCATTCAAAGAATGACAAACAGCTTGATTTTGATAGTGAAAACACACTGCAAATTAAAAGTAACAGACAAGGATATATTCAATATATCGAACTCAATCACTTAACAGCACTAGCATCTAAACTAAATGTCATTGTTAAACTCGAAAAAGCACCCGGTGAGTATGTAGAAGCAGACATGCCGCTGTTAACGGTGATCAATCATAACCAAACGTTAGAACGTGAAAAATTTCTTCATTGCTTGTTTATTACAAATGATCAAGAATCGATTCAAGACGTAAAATTAGGTATTCAGAAAATAAGTGAAATTGCATTAAGAGCTATTTCACCAGCTATTAATGATCCTGAAACAGCTATTAACTGCATTGAACAGCTCACGCAAGTGTTTATCAAACTCGGACAAAGCTATTCTTCTTCTCCTTATTATTGCGATGAAGAAGGACGCATTCGAGTGCTGCTAGAAAAACCTTCTTTTATGGATTATTTGTACAAAGCGTTCTATCAAATTCGTCATTATGGAAAAGAAGATGTTTCCGTGATGTCTGCTGTCATTAAGGCATTAACCGTAATCGCTGAAACAAATCGCTCTGCCATCAAAAACGACGTGTGGGTTTTTTCTTCCTATATTGTAGAAGGGCTGCAAAAAGAAGAGTGGCTTAAAATGGACAAAGAGTTTCTTAATCTGCTTCTCAAAAACCTTGCAAAAGCTTGTGAAAAGAAATGCGCGTCTATGCTGATAGAATAAAAACAACAAACGCCGCTCATCAACTGAGCGGCGTTTTCTTAGCATATAAAGTGCTCTATCTCTTCTCTCTTTTTCACTATTATGAGTTTATCGTTATATGAAGTACGAAGGATATGCAAAATTTCAGGTTTACTTTGCTTTTCAAAATTCGCATTCCACTGAAACATTTTAATGAAAATAGAAAACGTCGGTGCGTAATTTGCTTTTTCTATTTTAGCTTTTTGCAGAACATACCTTTTGATAATAAACCATATTCTTTTCAGATAATGGGTATCAAGAAAAATAATAAGGTCCGCTCCATTAAAACTTTCATTTACCCATGTATAGTATACACCTTCTATGATCCATTCCTTTGAAGATGCAATGTGATATAAACACTTCTTTCTATCTTCTTCACTTCTTCTTTTATCTCCTTCATGTGTTCGTTCCCACATAATATTATCAAGTTCGTAGTGAGGAACTTTTAATTTATGGGACAATAACCGGGCAAGAACTGTTTTTCCACTTTCAACAGATCCAACGCTATGTATTTTTTTACATGGAGCGTTTTGCATACTTCATGCCCCCTACTTCAAGCCTATTTTTTTACATATATTGTATCATTCAAGTTCTTTTTCTCTAATGCAAACCAGAACGTTTTATGCTAGTATTTTATGGTACTTGACTGACAGAAGGAGTGAAAACACAGTGCCTAAAACCCTTTTTGGAAAACTTACGCTGTTTTGGATTGGACTATTGTTATTGATTACGGGTCTATTTTTTTATTATAAATATACAAACCAAGGGTTTACCGCTGCAGATCTATTCTTTCGCGCCTCTCCTCCTTTAGCTACTATTGGCTTCCTGTTAAGCGCAGCCGGACTATATGAAGAACGAGGAAGAAACAAGCTAATTCCTCTCGTTGTACTCACCATTAGTTTTATCATGCTTTGCCAAGCAGGCTATCACTTTATCCATATGCATACTCCACCGCCGCGTCCGTGACTTTGTCTCATTCTCATTTATAAGAAAGCTTGTGCGTTTATTTTCTATTCAAATAAACGCACAAGCTTTTTTGTATAGGGATGCCTGTTTTTATCAAATAGCTGTGCACGGTCAAATTGATCGATAACCTCGCCTTGCTGCATAACCATCATGCGACTGCTCATAAATTTTACTGCTGCTAAATCATGTGAAATAAAAAGATAAGACAGCTGAAACGTCTCCTGCAAATCTCTTAATAAATTTAAAATCTTTGCCTGTACCGTAACATCAAGGCTCGCTGTTGGTTCGTCTAACAGTACCAGAGACGGACCTACGCTAATGGCACGCGCAATCGCTACACGCTGAAGCTGTCCTCCGCTGAGTTCATGAGGATAGTTCAACGCATATTCTGCGCTAATCCCGACTTTTTCTAACAAATAAAAAGCGATTTCTTTTTCATTTCTGCTCACATGAGATAAAAATGAAGGAACGGTTCGCTGCTGCCGCAAAGGCTCGAGCAAAGAATCGATGATTTTCACTTTCGGATTAAAAGAAGCCGCGGGGTTTTGAAATACCACTTGCATGCCTAGACGAGCTTGCTGCAGTTTTTTCCCTTTTAACCGGTGAAGAGGTTTCTCTGCAAACCATACTTCTCCCTGCTGAATTTCTGCTAACCTTAGCACGCTTTTTACAAGCGTACTTTTTCCGCTTCCACTTTCTCCGACAATCCCTACACATTCCCCTTTATCGATATGCAGAGAAACATTATTCAGTGCTGTGACGTCTTTATACTGTTTCACAAGCTGCGTGACGCGTAATATACTTTTTTCTTTCATATTTTACTCCTATATCAACACTTTTTTCTGCGTATCTAACAATCGATCAGGCGTTTTCTGTAAAGAAGGAATGGCGTTAAACAGTTTTTTTGTGTAAAAGTGATGCGGAGCGTGAAGCAGAGATTCGATACTGTTTTCTTCCACGATTTCTCCTGCTAGCATAATGGCTGCCCGGTCCGCATATTTCCGCACATGACGCAAGTCATGGGTAATAAAAAAAATGGCACAGCCTGCTTCTTCTTTCAGCTTATACAGCAGCTGAAGAACTTCAGCTGCTGCCACGCTGTCTAAAGCCGTAGTTGGTTCATCTGCGATAATCAAGGCAGGCTTCATCAGCAGCGCTAAAGCAATCGCTGCTCGCTGAAGCTGTCCTCCGCTCAGCTGAGCAGCATAGCTTTTATACACTCGTTCATCAGGTAAATTCACAGCTTTTAAAGCCTGAAAAATGGCGGCTTTCCTGTCTTTTTTAGACAGCCTACTATGTGTACGAATCGTTTCATCAAACTGCTTTCCAATTGTTAAAAAAGGCGTAAAAGCACTTCGATAGTCTTGAAAGATATACGAAATATCTTTTCCAAGGATAGGCGCCTCTCCTTTCTGCTTAAAGGTAATAGAGCCTCCTTTAAGCGTTACACCTGAAGGCAGCAGTCCTCCTATCGAAGCAGCAGTGATGCTTTTCCCGCTTCCGCTTTCTCCAACGAGCGCCATCCACTGTCCTTGTTCGATTGTAAAAGAAACGTCTTTTACAATTTGTTTTGTTTTATTATGAATGGCTAGATGTTTTACTTCTAAAACGATGACAATCACCTCTTTTACTGATTAACCTGATATTTTCCTCGAATATATTCACCTAAAGCTGTAAACGTCAGCACAAATAAAATAATCGCTGCGCCTGGTATGAACATTAGCTGGGGAGCATTGTAAAAGTAGGCCCTGCCTTCATTTAGCATCGTTCCCCATTCAGGAGTAGGCGGCTGAGTCCCTAATCCAATATAGGATAATGAAGCCATCATTAAAATAATTTTCCCTATATCCAGCGTAGCAAGAACAAGAATATGTCCTCCCACATGGGGAAGAAAATGGCGCAAGATTAAGGAAACTGCTCCCACTCCGTTTAATTTAGCAACCAGCACATATTCTTTTGACTTTTCTTGAAGCACAATACTGCGCACTACCCTTGCATAACTAACCCACTTTACAATAACCATCGCAGCAATTAAGTTAACTAATCCGGGCCCTAACAGCCCGCTTAAGACGATGGCTGCAATATAATCAGGAAAAGCTAAAAAAGCATCTACAATTCTCATTAAAAAGCGGTCTATTTTTCCTCCAATATATCCTGAAATTAAACCAACCGGGACTCCAATCAAAAGAGAAAGTGCTAAGACAAGAAAACTAGTTCCGATCGTAGTCTGAGCTCCAGCTACGATTCGTGAAAAAAGATCTCTGCCTAAGTGATCAGTCCCTAGCCAGTGATCACTGGTGGCTTTTTGAAGCCGGTCTTGCATATTGACTTGTGTGGGATCCATTGGTGTTAGCTGACTTCCAAACAGACAAACTAAAATAAGCGCAATACCACAAACGCTTATTACTACAAAAGGAAGCTGCGGCTTTTTCACGTTTTATCCCCTCCCTTTACATAGAGCTGGGGATTTACATATTTGTAGCTCAAATCCACAAGTGAATTAATTAAAACAACAAACAGGCCCATCCACAAAATATACCCTTGAATCACAGGATAATCACGATTCATAATCGCATCAATAACTAATTTTCCGATTCCAGGATAAGCAAAAAGCACTTCAATAATCACTGTTCCTCCAAGCAAACTGCCTAAGCTCGTCCCTAAAATGGTAAGGATGGGTGTTAAGCTATACCGAAACGCATGGAAAATAAAAATGCGGCTTTCACTGATTCCTCTTGCTCGAGCAGATCGTACAAAATCTTGTTTCAATCCTTCTAGCAGACTAGCTCTAATCATTCGCATATACACAGCGGACATGGCAAAACCAAGCGTTAAAGAAGGCAGCACAAGATGAGCTGCTGTGCCTGTACCCATTGAAGGAAGCCATTGAAGGCGTACAGAGAACAGCTGTATAAACAAAAGACCGAGCCAAAAGCTTGGAATAGACGCTCCAAGTAAGGAAATACTTCTGCTGAGGTAATCAATCCACTTATTTGGATATAGTGCTGATAGCGTTCCGAGCGGCACAGCTATTAACAGCATCACAACCAAAGATGCAACCGTCAAGCGCAGCGTAGCCGGAAACTTCTCTACCAATTCATCGATGACAGGCTCTTTTGTCATATACGAAGACCCTAAATCAAACTGAAAAAAACGCGTCAGCCATTTTACATATTGAATATATACGGGTTCATTAAACCCTAGCTCTGTTCTCAAACTATTTATTTGTTCCTCAGACACTGCCACGTCGTCTACGCGAAGCATTTGCTTAACCGGATCTCCTGGAGCTAGTTTCATTAAAACAAAGCTGAGAAACGATAGGATAACTAAAAAGATGAGTAATTCTATTATTCTTTTACCAATTAATTTCATATCTACTTCACATCTAAATCCTTTGTTATCACATAGTATTCACTTTTGGTTGTAACCCAATTTTTCACATTGTCTTTATAGGCTACAAAATTGTTCGGGTGAACAATCGAAGAATGCAGCGTTTCCTTTTCTACTATTTCTCCGGCTTGTCCCGCTAACTTATTGCGCTGTTTTTGCTCAACCGTTTTATTAAGTTCATTAATAATGGAAGTTAATGCTGGTTCATGAAAATGTCCTACATTAAATGCTCCTCCCTCCATATAAAGAGCATTAAAGAAATATCCTGCGTCTCCTCGAGGCGCCGTTACTAGACTGTATGTAACGATTCCCCAATCATCTTTTGTTGTCATATACTCGTCCATATTCTCAACTTGTTGAATATCTATTTTTACGCCAATCTTTTTTGCTTCTGACTGAAGCATTTGTGACATTAAAGGCAGTTCCGGACGATAAGGATATGTAACAAGCTTAAAAGAAAGCTGTTTCCCATTTTTTATTGCTTTTCCATCCTTGAGTATATAACCGGCTTTTTCTAAATATTTTTGAGCTTCACTTGGTCCATAGATTTTCGTTTTTTGATTGTTCGAAAAATCCAAACTCTTTAAAAATGGACCTTTTGCTGGCGACCCTTGACCTGCAAGCGCTGTGTCCACAACATCTTTTGGATTCAGTAATACATCAAACGCTTTTCTCACATTTTTATCTTTAAATGCTTCTTGCTTTGAATTATAGAAAAGCATTTGATTTCTGAGGCTCGGCTGTATATCTACTACAATAGACGAATCTTGTTTTAATGTATTTAAGCTTTCAATTGCCGGACGATATACAATATCAGCTTCACCCGATTGCAAAGCGGACGTTCGTGCATTTTCATCATCATTAAATGTTAACACAACTTCATCCAATTTTGGTTCCCCGCCCCAGTATTCTTTGTATTTTTTTACTTTCATTTCATTATCCGGTTTAAACGAAACTACTTCAAATGGTCCCGTTCCCACTGGTTTACTTTTTATATCTGAAGTATCTACATCGATAATTGCCGTGTTTGGATGAACAAGTTCAGAAGGCAGCGTGGCAAGGGGCTCGGTTGTTATAATGGTCAAGATTTGGCCACTGGCTTTCATTTCTTTCATTTTAAGTGCACTTTTCATTGCTTCGTTTTCTTTTATCGTTCTTTCTAACGAATGTTTCACGGCTTCAGCATTCAGAACTTTGCCATTTTGAAACGTAATCCCGTCTCTAATCTCAAATATCCAGGTCGTTCCATTATCTTCTGTTTTCCATTTCTTTGCGAGCCATGGTTCAATCTGTAATTGCTCATTCACTTTGACTAGTGTTTCCGCAATGCCGGCTCGTACAGTTGTGTAATTTAGCTGTGGATCGAGCGTGTCACTTGGAAAATTCGATACAAAAGTAAGTGATTTCGTTTCACTCTCTTGTCCGGTACTCGCGGATTTACTCGAACATGCCGCTAGCATACCTATCGTAGCAAGCGTTAAGCATAGCAGACTTATCTTTTTTCTCATATAAACCCTTCCTTTATTAAAAGCTATCCTTTTTTATGTACTGTCTCTAACTATACTTTCCCTCCTTTAAATCGTAACGATTATTATTATCATAAAAAGTTTAATTTGTTTACCTTACTTTGTCAACAAAGGTTTTTAAAGGATAAAGGTGCTCTAACACCTGTTATGATGATTGAATTTATTGATAACGTATACAAATGAGCATAAAAAAACAAAGCCTTCTCGAGGCCTTGTTTATGCAGCGTGTTTTTTCTTTTATATTTCCACATCATATATCGATAACGAATCGTGCAGCCTATACAATACCCCATCAGTGCTACACCTGCAGCAAGAATCACCATTATACTAAATACATAGCCGACAAGCGTATAACCCATTAAAAATGAAATGAAAGCAACTCCCATACATATCGTTGCAATCCATTGATTAAAAAGCTGCTGATCCCGGTCTTCCATTTGATAAGAAGAAGCAGGCTTTTTGAGAAGCTTTTTCCCTGACATAATTACGGGATTCCGCTTTGTTGCAAGTGTGACTACTCCAACGAGAAAAGGCAAAAGTAAAAGCCACTTTGCCGCAAGTAAAGCGATCAAAACCGTTATAACGATAAAGAGTTGATTAAGCTGAACTAATGGTTTGGGAATGCTCATGGAACTCCTCCTTCTTAAAACCTATTATACAAATTGGTTTACTGAATTGAAAGAAAAAGCACTCCAAATGAGCGATAAGACTCATACAAAAAAGTTACATAATTTCACTAACGTACTTTAAGATCAGTATCGTAAATAAAATCAAGACAACGTATCGTAAAGAACGAATTCGACGTTGAAGAAGACGCTTTACATGCCTTTTATTACGCATATGGGTTCTTCCTTTCGTATATTGAATTGTCTCTAGACACACTTATATCATACTTTTCCGGAGAACACCAACGTCAGAAAAAATTGCCAAGAACCACAGCATTATGCGCTTAGAAAGCCTTTTCCAATTACATCTCGTACATCGTGTACAATCACAAATGCTTCATCATCAATTTTTTTAATCAGCTTTTTAAGTTTAAGAAGCTCTTGTTTATTAATGACCACATACAAGATTTCTTTTGATTCTTTTGTATAGTTCCCTCGACCGTTTAGAATCGTTACTCCCCGATCAAGCTGTTCATTGATTTGATCTGCTACTTCATTTTTGTTGCTTGAAATAACGGTAACGGCCTTTTTGGCATCGAATCCTTCAATAACGAAGTCAATTACTTTTGTTGTAATATAAAGCATGACGATCGTAAATAGCAGCTTTTCGATTCCAATAATAAAATAAGAAGCTAATACCACTAGTAAATCAACCATTAAAAGTGCATGACTGACTTTCCAGTTTAAAAACTTATTTAGAATTCGAGCAATAATGGCTGAACCTGCTGTTGTTCCACCAACGCGCAAAATCATCCCAATTCCAACGCCTAGCAGTACACCGGCAAAAACCATGCCAATGAGCTCTTCATGAAGATGAAGACTCCAGCCTTCAGTTACGTGAAGAAAAATAGATGTAGCGATAATCGTAATCATCGTATAGACGATCGTTTTTTTCTCTAAAAATTTATACCCTACGATAAGCAAGATACCGTTTAGAATAAAGTTAGTGACGCCCGTTGAAAGATGCGTTGTATAATATAAAATAATGGATATACCCGTAACGCCGCCTTCACCTAGTCCTATTGGAATGACAAACATGTTAACGGCAAGTGAAAATACAAACGAACCTATTAATAAAAAGATGACATCTTTTACTGTTTTACTCATCGATTAAACCCTCCTCGACATAAAAATTCACATAAAAAAGCCCCTTCTCCAAAAGAGAAGAGACGCTTATGTTTAGTTTTTATATTACGTATTCTTAAATTGCCATGTATGACTATAATATGTTCACATACGTTTGTCAAACGGAAAGTTTATGCATTATGTGTAACTAAGGCTATGAGTCATTTATCTTTTATGTATACTAGGAATGTTTTAATTTATTTAAGCAAAGACGGATGCAGGAATTAGTCGACTCAATCAATTCTTTATCGCCTTTTTTCAATCGAATTTCTAACGCGCGTTGAAAATAGTGATGTGCTCTGGAAACAATCCGCTGATCAAGTAAACATTTTCCATAATGTTGATAGACAAAGTCTTCATATATGTGAAGGTCTTCATCCGCTTTTAATTGTTCAATGAGTAGCTGAAACGTTTCATTCGCTTTATCCCACTGTTCTTGCCAGTGATATGTATGTCCAAGTCGGATCGTATTCAAAAATTCACCTATTGTATCAGCATGTCGGTCATATAGATAAATGGCCAGCTGCAAGTGTCTTTCACTGCTCGTTAATTCTCCAAGTATGCGCTCATATACACCAATATGTCCATATGTTTTAGCAGCGGCACACTCATCTTCTTCTTCAAGAGCTCGTTTCTTTAAATAGATAATTCCCTGCTTCATTTGGTGTGGGTTAACCGGAACTTCTCGAAGCTGTTCATTAAATCGATAACTCATATTAAACGGAAGATCTCTGATGTTCATGCACGCTCCTTTCATGTGGCACATCAGCAAACATACTTTCATGACCGCTTGCTTATGGTCCATTGGATGTAGGATTCTTTCCATTTTGATACGTTTACGCGATTTACAGGAAAGCTCAGCAAGAGTGCTGAGCTGTTGGTTCTTATTATTTTACTTATATATCCATTTTATCACAAAAAATACTACCGTAAAGATGATCAGGCAGTCTTCATATAAAAAAATGGTTTTTTATCAATAAAAATGGTTTTATGCTCTTGAAAGCCTATACGCTGATACAATTTTTTTGCTTCTACGTTATTATATTCAACGTTTAACGATAAAAACATCTTACGCTTTTTGGCTTCTTGCTTGGCTACATTTAAAAGAGCCGTTCCTATCCCTTTTCCGCGGTAAGCTTCATCTACACATAGAGAGTCAATATAATAATCTCCATGTTCAGTTTCTATATCAATTTCCCACGCTGGATTATTAAGTTTAGCACGTACAAAACGCTTAACTGGTTCATAAAGCGTTTGTAACATACTTCCTTCGTAGCAAAGCATAAGTCCAACTACCTTCTCATCGACTTCTGCGACTGTAATATGATGATAGCTATAGCGATTCTTCTCAGACAGAATAAACGCTTTAAGTCTTAAAAGCGCTTCTTCATTCGTTGTAGCCGCCGTATGAGAGCGTGCAATACTCCCAAGCATGTCATAAAGTAATTCCGTTACAGCAGAAGCATCTTCTTTTCTTGCTTTCCTTATTTTCACGATTTTCAAACTCCCTTTATTCTCTTCGCTTGCGTTATTTGTAACAAAACTTCTTACCTATCTACTTTAACACGAAAAAGAAAAGAAAGAAAAAATTAACTCCTAATCTTCCTTTCATTGTATAATTAATGTATATTTTCAAATGAATGGATGATGACTATGAAAAAACGCTGTCAGCAGAAAGATAATACGATGAGCGGGAGAGAACTTATAGCGGAGGTTCTTTTACAAGTGCCTCAGCTGCTCATATGGCCACTGCGTCTTCTTATACGGATCGGCCGCTCTTTGTTGGATGGTATTTAGCTACTCCTATACAAACCTTTAGTGAGCTCATAAAAAAAGAAACTCAGCAATTACTGAATTTCTTTGTTAGTTCTTTGCCTTGTTGTATCCTGCTTCTTGTGCATCTTTTTCAGTACAGAACCAAATGACGTTATTCATAGTTTGATTGTAGTGCGCCCCGGTTGGCACGTGATAAATTTTGGAGTTTTGATTTCCTTTTATTTTACCTTCACAGCTTGTGGCAGATTGGGTATCTTTTTGATTAGAAGAGGACTGATTTTTTACAGCATCCGTGTTATAGCCTTTTTCTTGGGCATAGTTTTCAATACTCCAGATGCCTTTTTCGCTTTTTCGAGCCTGCTCCTGTATTTTCTTAAATTCATCTACGTACTTTGTATTAGGCGGAAATACTGCTACGCGGGCTAACCCTTTTGCTAGCAGCTCTTCATTATATAGCTCATTATCTATCCATACATACGCAAGTAACCGTCCATATTGATCACGTTCTTGCACATCAAATTCAAGAGTGATTTCCTGCCCTTCTAGCCTTTTTTTCGTGTAAGCAGATGCTTCTGGACCAAAGGGCTGTACGTCTAGTTTGGGATGCTTTGTTTCAGGGGTATCGACAAGAAGTAGTCGTACGCGATCCGTCTTTCCGTTCAGCATTTTTACTTTAAGCGTATCGCCATCCACCACTCTTTCTACCGTAGCTGCCTCACCTACTACATCTTCACGACTTGCTTTAGAAGGACTATGATTTTCTTCTTGATCTGATGAATCTTCTACTTGAACTGCTTGTTTTGTATCGGTAGAAGATGTGCTTGAATGACTTGCCTGCTCATCGCTGCATCCAGTAAGAAGCAGCATAAACATCGCGATCATGCTGTAAATAATTGCTTTTATTTCTTTCAAAACCCGGGTCCTCCTTTAACACATTCCCTATCTACTATATAAAAGTAAAATGATTTTATAAATAGTGTAAATCACCTAAAAACAAAAACTCGTGAAAATCCTTTCACGAGTTTTTCGCGCAGCCTGTTTTAAAGTCATCATTTTAAATAGCATCTATTTTATTTTTATCTCACGAACACATTTTTCGTTTTCGTGTATCCAGATTTTTAATCATGAGGATATTTTACACTACAAATACATTTATCGTCTACCGGCTTATAAGAATAAGGAATAGCTGCACAAATAGAATAAGTGTGAATATTTCAATATAATAACTGACTAACATGCTTGCTATTTTTTTGTAACATAAATAAGAGCCCTCACTAACGATAGCTAATAGGACTCTTCAAACCTTTGTTTTTACGATCGAATTTTTTGTTTGCGCATCCACTGGGTAGCGACCCACTTTTCTCCTTTTATAACAGGAGCTCCACCGTGGAGAGTACGGTCATTAAGTTCAGCGTCACTATAAAAATATTCAAAGTACACGGCCATTCCTTTTGCCGGAGATACGGAAAGACCCAGCTTAGGAAAATAAGTTTCTCCTCCTTCTTCGACATCATTTAAGTACATAACCAATGTACTAATACGGTTATTTTTAGATGCTTTACTTGCAGAAGTGAAATAGTCGTGATGTGCTTTGTATTCTTGATCAGGCAAGTATTTTAAAACTTGAAGGCCTTCAGCATATTCAATAGACGGTCCCATTATCTTAGAAAGTCTTCTTTCAATTTGATGTACAAGCTCATTTTCGCTTTCTTCAAAAAACATGCCGCTGCTCGTTCGAATACTGTTTACTTCACGTGCAGCGCCAATTTTTGATCGCTGCATTTTATCTTTAGATAGCTGTATAAGTTCATCACATTCTTCGTTACTTAGAACATTTCCTAAAACTAGAACGAGAGGCTCTTCAAATCGAGCAACAATATCAATCTCTCTATCTTCTAATTTAATTTTATTCCCTGAATGGCTAAAAATCGTTTGTTCTTTTGTTAGTAAAGATGTATTAGTTAGAATCATCTTTTATCGGCTCCTCGAAATAGCTATTTTCCACTTCTTCACTTCATTATATGTAAACGCTTACTAATAAGAATTATATCATGTATACGAAGTAAATTCTGCTAGTAAAGGAAATAAATAAAAAGAAGCCCGCAATATAACGGAGCTCCTTCATTTTTTCTTATAGATTTCACTTATATTTTAAACAGTTTATAAAGCAGCCTGAAAAATTCTTTTCATCTAAAGCATACGTGTCAAAGGCCGCCTAAAATCATCGGTACACAAGTTCTTTTTTGCTTAAATCAAGCGTTTGTGCTGTAGAAGCATGAATTTCGTTAAAAAGCGCTGGATTTTCTACCAGAGACAAGCCGTAAGAAGGAATCATTTCTTTTATTTTTGGTTCCCATTTCTTCATATTCTGCGGGAAACATTTTTCTAGCACTTCAAGCATGACGTAAACAGCAGTCGAAGCACCTGGCGAAGCCCCGAGCAATGCAGCGACGGAACCATCAGCTGAACTCACAACTTCTGTACCAAATTGGAGAGTGCCTTTACCTCCGGCTTCCGTATCTTTGATTATCTGTACACGCTGACCCGCTACGACGATATCCCAGTCTTCACTTTTTGCATTTGGAATAAACTCGCGAAGCTCTTCCATACGCTTTTCATTTGACAACAGCACCTGCTGAATCAGGTATTTTGTTAAGCCCATCTCTTTGACGCCTGCTGCTAACATCGTCAAAATATTATTCGGTTTTACAGAACTGAGTAAATCCAAATTTGAACCCGTTTTTAAGAACTTTGGTGAAAATCCGGCAAAAGGTCCAAACAGCAGTGTTTTTTTGCGGTCGATATAGCGTGTATCAAGGTGCGGAACCGACATTGGCGGAGCACCAACCTTCGCTTTCCCGTACACTTTCCCATGATGCTGCTCTATAACTTGGGGATTATTACATACCATAAATAATCCGCTTACCGGGAACCCTCCAATATGTTTGGACTCAGGAATACCCGTTTTTTGGAGTAAAGACAGACTTCCGCCTCCTCCTCCGATAAAAACAAATTTCGCCGTGTGATATTCCTGTTTACCGCTATGAATATCATGTACTTTTACTTCCCACAGGCCGTCTGCGGTGCGTGTCAGATTTTCAACGCTGTGGTTGTAGTTAATTCCTACGCTTTTACTCTTTAGATGTTTAAACAACATACGAGTTAAAGCCCCAAAGTTCACGTCCGTCCCCGAGTCTATTTTAGTTGCCGCAATTGCTTCAGGGGATGTACGGCCTTTCATGACAAGCGGCATCCATTCTTTTAGCTTTTCAGGATGGTCCGAATACTCCATTCCTTGAAACAACGGATTATTTGATAGCGCTTCAAAACGCTTTTTTAGAAAAGATACATTCTTTTCTCCTTGTACGAAACTCATATGAGGGATTGGCATAATAAACTCTCGCGGATTATGAATTAAATTACTGCTTACAAGATACGACCAAAACTGTCTTGAAAGCTGAAACTGTTCATTAATTCGCACCGCTTTTGTAATATCTATAGATCCGTCAGCTTGTTCAGATGTATAGTTCAACTCGCATAGTGCAGCGTGACCAGTCCCTGCATTATTCCATTCATTCGAGCTTTCTTCTCCTGCATCTGCGAGTTTCTCAAATACTGTAATGTCCCATTCCGGCGCCAGCTCTTTTAGTAAAGATCCCAGCGTTGCGCTCATAACTCCGGCCCCAATTAAGATAACGTCTGTTTTTTTATATACATTGCTCATCACAATCTTCCTTATCTTTTATATTTTCAAAAAGCGCCTTTTAGCAACAGGCCTGTTCTACCTGACTCTCTATAGATTAAGCATGTCTGACAAGTTAGCTGTCTTACATAGCAACAGTTTTTATACATACCCTTTTATCTTGTCTTTTTTTAACATGCTCAATATCACTTCAGCGGTTTCTTCAACTGCTTTACCTGAAACATTAACAATAGGACAGCCAATGCGCTTCATAATTTTCTCAGCATAGTCCAGCTCTTCAAGGATTCGATCTACATTGGCATAATTGGCTTGAGACGCTAAACCTAAATTTTTTAATCGTTCTTTTCGGATTTCATTGAGTTTATCTGGTGTAATAACTAAACCAATACATTTATTTTTCGGAATAGTAAAAAGTTCATCAGGAGGCGTTACTTCTGGAACTAACGGTATATTCGCTACTTTAAGACTTTTATGAGCTAAATACATAGAAAGTGGCGTCTTAGATGTTCTCGAAACACCAATCAACACTAGATCTGCTCGCTTGATACCTCTGAAGTCTTGTCCATCATCATACTTAACAGCGAATTCAACTGCTTCTACTCTTCGAAAATAGTTATCGTCTAATTTTCTCGTTAATCTCGGTTGAAGATTAGGTTCCTTATTAAAGGTTTGGCTAAAGGCACTCATAAGAGGAGTCATTAAATCAATGGCTACAATTCCTTCTTCTTGTGCCTTTTGGTCAAGATACTGTTTTAAAGGTGGGATGACAATGGTATACGCAATGATGGCCTCATTATACCTTGCTTCAGCAATGATATTATCAATATTTCCCTCATCTTCTACGTAAGAAGTATTTTGAATTTCAATATCTTCTCCACTAAATTGAGTTAAAACTGCTTTTACCATCAGCTCAGCCGTTTCACCTACTGAGTCGGAAACTATATAGACAATTTTTCTTTTATTCACATTAAATCTTCCTATTCTTTGGTTTTAATAGTTTAATAACGCTAGCATTTTTTGTTCAACTATCATTTGGCAGCTTGCAAGGTACATATTTTATTGGTAATGAATGGACTAATATTCTGGACACTGTGATTATAAACACTTCAAAAAAACGATTGAATCCAACATTTATGTCATACTAATTATAAAATAAAATTAAATATGTTATACTATTTTCATTAAATGTTATATTAGCATTAAATATACTTAGATACAATCCCTTTTCTCAGCATTTTATAAAAAGTTTGAAGAAAGAAAAAGTTTAAATGTTAAAAGGATTTATGCTTTTAGATGATGAGACTCACCTCGCTGAGCGGCGTTTTATAAAGGTAGACACGAGGATAGTTATATTTATTTATAACATGATTTGAAAAAGAACATTATAGAAGGTTTAATCTCATCTATTCTTTTTAGCTAAGAGTGCTATAACTAATAATAATGAACGGTTTACTTTTGACCTTATATATACTAAAAACACCGCCTAAACGACGATGTTTTGAATAGTTGGTTCTATCTCACCGTTGCTTTTTGCTTCGGCAATTCATTCATTAATTCTTATAAAACGGGCGTACTATTAGTAGATTTTTGCAATAAAAATTTAGAAAGATAATGATATACGCCGTTTTCGTCACAGTTAAATTCCGTTATGTCATCCACAATTTCTTTAATGTGATCCGGCGCATTTTTCATCGCTACAGCATAGCTAGCAAACTGAAACATTGGCAAATCATTGTTGCTGTCGCCAATCGCTAAAATGTCTTGCTCGGGCAAATTAAAATGTTTTAGCATTTGCTGAATTCCTGTTGCTTTATTTACGTTTGCAACCATCACTTCGACATTGTGTTTAGATGAAGTAGAAGTTGTAAAGTCTGTTTCTTGCTTGAGTTTTTCAAGCTTTTCTTTCCATTTATTGATATGCTCATGCGTTCTTGCAAAGAAATAGAATTTCGAAAATTCACTTCCCTCTACAGAATCTTTCCAGTCAATTTCTTCTTTAATCGCTTGTTTACGAGAAAGCCACTCGTTAATTTCCACACTGTCTGGCTTTGGATCTCTAATTTCATTTTCCACATATGACTGATCTTGTTTTAACGTCACGCGAGGTGTGCCATACGGGAAAAGCTCATAGTATACCTTGTTCGCTCTTGCTTTTTCAATAATAGTTTCCACCAATTGAAGTGAAAGCGAATGCTGAAAGACTGATTCTTTTCCTACGTATCCTGCCATACCATTTGATGTGATAAATCCGTCTACTTGAAAGCCTTCAGGAACTAACTCTTCTATTTCATCAAACGCTCTTCCCGTAGCGATAAAAACAAAAATTCCCTGTTTTCGTAATTCGTCAACGATTTCTTTTGTTTGAATACTTACTTTGTTGGAGCGATTTAATATCGTACCGTCCATATCTAAAAAAATTGCTTTAGGTTTTAACAACATACTTATTCCCCCTATTTGTAAAAAGAGTGTACTTGGCAAGTATAAACTTTTCCATTTTCAAACTCAATGAATGTACTTTACTTTTCTCTTTTATAAAACTACTATAATACTCTCCTTACATCTAAAGTATCTACTTATATTATACAAGCGCTATAAAGAAAGCATTTTATATTTGCAATAAGCCTTTATATGTACTGATAGTCAGTTAGGCTAATTTGATATAAAACAGCAGTCACAAAAACGAATTTTCCTTTTAGCCTTTAGAGTATCGTTCAAAAAAGATATAATAAGATTGTTACAGATTAAATACATACAGAGGAGGTCAACATGAACGAACCATCCAATTTTTCTCCTTACCTTATTAAACAAATCAGCGATGCGATCGATGACAATATCAAAGCAAAGTGCATAGACTTTTTATATGATTCTCATTCGTTTTTTTCGAATGAAAAAGATTTTATAGAAGACTACATTTTAAATATATTGCAAGATACGTTTGTTTTAGAGAATAAATTAATAAATCCTAAGGAAATAAGAAATCCCGCTTATAAAAGAAGGCAATCAAATAAGAAAAACTGGCTGCAAACGTTAAAAAAAGATATTAAAGCAGAAAAGCCTAATCCTATTTTTGAAGACATTGAATTAGCAAAAAAAGTGATGGATAAAAAAGTGGATACCGAACATTTAAAAAAGCTGTTTGGCGTGGAAAAACCTGAAGATATTTTAAAGATAAAGTTAAAAGAAGTAGAGGCATGGGCTAAAAGCAAAAAAACAAACATTACTGATTTTCCTTATTTAGATTCAAAAATGAATTATCAAATAGAGAAAGCATTTCACACGGACTTTACTTTTTTAATTGCTGAAATCATATTAGAAAAATACAATGGAAATTTAAGCAACTGGATTGATAAACGATTAAACTCGTGGGTAGAGGCCCCTATCTTCTCAAATGAAAGTCATTCTCTTAAAACCAATATGGAAGTTAAAACAAACTCCCAAGAAGTCGTTTTATATAATGACTATAAAGTTGATGAAGAATATTTCATTCGTACCATTATCCCTGTGAATGATAATCAAACGGTTCTTTCCAAGCGAAATATGGTATTAGATCCGAAAGATTCTCAAATTATCCAGTTTGCCCTTTCACAGCGCGACGAGATGTTTTATAAAGAAAAAACGGTGACGCTTGATTTAGCGGATATTGTTAAAGAAATTTATAATTCAAAAGGTGTAAAAAACTATGAAGCGGTTGAAGCCCGCATTATGAAAATTGCCAGATATCACGTAGAAGGTGTAGCAAAGAAGAAAAATTCCAGAGATACAAAATTTGCGATCAACTTCTTCCAAAAGGCTGTTATTGAAACCGATGAAGTAACGGGCAGACGATATGCAACGATTGTATTTAGCGATGATACGCATCAAGGCTTTTTAAATCAGCAGTTTGTACAAATTTACAGTGATGTTATTAAAAAGTTTAAAGATAACTCGCTTTCTTCTTTACTGCTTTATGCATTTCAAAAAGAGCGTTTAGATTGTTATTTACAAGAAAAATCTTACACTCATTTTTATCCGTATCAATATTTTGCTTCAAAAGTTCGTTTTCGTTCAAAGAAAATTGATGTAAACCTAAAATTAATTAATGAATCTCTAGCAGAATTTGTTAGCAATCAAGTACTGATACAAAATTACCAGCAAAAACTTCAAGGATTTGAAATCTCTTTTATTCCTCTTCAAAATTATGAAATTCAAGACTATTTTGGAGGAGAACATAGAGAAACATTGGAAGGGTAAATCATTCCCTTCCTTTTTTATTTGACATTTTGCCATTTTCGTCTTTTTGATACAAAATCTCCCTCTATTTTTATTTCATAGTTTGGAAGTTTTGTCATTTTTAACGTACTAAACAAAAGCTTTTGCCGTTTTTGACGTATTCCTCCGATGCTTTTGCCGTTTTCCGCGTACTAATTACCGTCTTTTGCTGTTTTTGACGTACCACTTTGCTTCTTTTGCCGTTTTTGACGTACTAAATTCGTTTCATTTGCTAATTATTCCATATAAATTGTTAATTTTTCTCTTTTTCCCGTAAAACAATCCTACCTTTTGCCGTTTTGGACGTACTCCTCCACTACTTTTGCCGTTTTCTGCGTACTAAACGTTGGTTTTCCCTTAGTTATTACCCTTTCAAACCACATTTTTTATTTTTTTTGAAACCTATGTAAAGCTTTTGCCATTTTTGGCGTACCAAACAAAAACTTTTACTGTTTTTGACGTACTACTACGCTTTTTTTGCCGTTTTTAACGTACTAAAAATACCTTTTGCCGTTTTTAGCGTACCAATAAAATTTGTTGTGTTATTTCCAACAATCATAGAAGCTATTTTTTTACCTTTTTTTAGGTGAATAAAGATAACTTTTGCTGTTTTTGGCGTACCACTCTTCACTTTTGCTGTTTTTGGCGTACTATATTGAGCCTTTTGCCGTTTTTGACGTACTAAAACGCATAAAGTTTTTTTTGATTTTTACTGATTGTAACAAACACTGTTCTACCGGCGCTTGCTTGCTTTTGCCGTTTTTCGCGTACTAAAAAACATATACTCTGAATCCCTTGATATGACAGCATTCTTTGAACCTTTTGCCGTTTTTCGCGTACTACTCGTTCGTTTGCGATTCTGTTTCTTATTGATATAATTTTCACAAGGTATTCTTTGTTATTTTAACCTAATAAATTAATGTAGATATGAAATAGATTGGAGGGATTCTCATGATAAAAAAAGAATTTGCGAAAATTGGAAAACAAATTATTCGCCAATTGTCTAGCACCGTAGAAAAATATAAAGATATTGAAGATCACATGGACCTAGACGCTCATGGGAACCCTACAATCAAAACGGTGGCGGAACATCATCGTTTATCTAAATCTCAAATTTCACAATTAATTTTTTATCACTTCCTTCACGTTGATGAAAGAGGTATTATTTGTGATGTTTCTGAAAAAGAGATTGCAGCTGCTTTGAATTGTACGGTTCGAACAGTTCGCAACAACAATGTAGTATTAGCAGAAACAGAATTAATTTCTTATTCTCGCAGCGGCAAGGGAATCAATATTTGTATTGTTCCCTATCCTCAATATTTTGAAGAAAACGGCTTTGGGTTTATGGAACTAGAATATACTCGCTTTGAAGAGCTTATTTTAATTGAAAACGTAAATGCCCTTCGTTTAGAGCTGCGCAAAGAATTGGTTTATGACAATGATACGATTAAGCGTCAGTTTAATCCTGAAGAAAACACTTCAAAAATTAGCTTTAATGACTATAAAATTTTCACCCCGAAATATACTCACTACAAAGGCATGATGCAGAAAATAGCTGAAACGCAGACGAGTGCATTTAAAACCGTTGTTCAAGGATCTACTATTTTCTTTGTTTTAAAAGACGGCGCGAAAAATGGCAAGATGTCGAAACAAGAAAAGAAAGAGCAATATAACACGGCGATTCGAAATGCTATTGAAGAGACTTTTGTAAAATTATCTGGACACAGCACAGATTCTACAGGAACTTTGATGTCTTCATTCCAAAACGAAGACATTACTGATTTGGTTCAGCTTTCTTTTGAATATGGTATTGAACGAGTGAAGTCTGCCCTTTATTCTCTGATTGAACAGGCCTTCTTCAGCCATGATGCTCAAGTCGTTGAAAATTACGGTGGAAAAATCCGTACGCTCATTCGAAAAGAGCTTTCAAAAAATCTTCAAGATCAAGTCCCTGCCGAACTTACAGCTTCATAAGGGGCTTATTTGGCATGCCTTTTTTTTGTTTTCTTTCACTTCTTTTCTCTTTTTTGTGCAAATGGTGCAAACAAACATCCATTTCTACAACTCTCCAATTCCATTATCCTACCTATATAAACGAAATGAGTTCAAATAAATGATATTTCTTGTGTATAACTACGGAATATTACTCAAAAACACCTTCATATTTATCCACAAAAGAAAAAAAACATAATCAATAAACTTTATATCATCCTATTTATTAATAAAACCATCCTCTCTATTCTTTTATTGACGGTGATTTCCAGATTATTTACTCTTTGATGCGACCATATTTATCCACAGTGGAAATAATCCATACTTTTAACAGCAATCTTCATACCATTGGTTTTAAAATCCATCTATTATAAAAGAATAAACATAGTAAATAAAATAGATTCCATATCTACTACGATAAAATACATCCTTTGACTAAAGGATGCTGTTCACAAAAAAGGTCTATTTTCCACAGAGATATTTTTTGAAAAGTTATTTTCTCTCTAACCCTTGATATCATAGGGTTTTTAGAGGGTTTTTCTTTCTCTAATATCTGTATATAATGTTTGCTAATAAGATCTATACTAATATCTGCTATAAGTTTTTATTTAATATTTGTATAAAGAAATGTTTTAAAAATCTCTATGCTTGAGGATTTCTCTTTTTCTAAATTATGGAGTTTTCATTACATATACAAAATTAAAATAAATTAAAATAAATTAAAATAAAACCATATAATCGTTCAAACTTACCTTAGTAAATTTTAGTAGTATATTTTTAAAAATAAATTATACTATTCAGTAGAGAAAATTTTATAAAGCAAGAAAGGGACTTAGTCATGAAATACATACAGTGGATACATCAAACTTTATTTAACACCGGTAAATGGATTGACATTAGTGAAGTAATCATAAAGATTATCTTGATTTTTATCATTGCTCAAATCGTTATCCGGTTTGCTCGCAGTATAATTAACAAAATCTTTGATTTCAGATTTAAAACTAAGCTGCTGAGGTACAACGAACGAAAAGAAATAACGCTGAAAAAACTTTGTCTGAGCATTGTCATGTACGTTGTGTATTTTATTGTGCTTATTACGTCTTTAGAGGCAATTGGAATTAATATGAAAGCACTTTTAGCTGGTATTAGCGTAGCAGGGTTTATTACAGGCTTAGGTGCACAGAATTTGATTAAAGATATTTTAAACGGGTTTTTTATTCTATTTGAAGATCAATTCTCAGTAGGAGATCACGTATCTATAAATGATACGAAAGGAACTGTTGAAGAAATTGGATTGCGCACGACAAAAATTCGCGGAGTCGACGGAGAGTTTATTTTTTTGCTAATAGTAACATTACAAAAGTAGCGAACTACACGCTCGGTGAAATTCCCGAAATACATACACCTGAACAAATAAAAACTCGTGAAGAATAGCTTCACGAGTTTTTATTTACGACAGTTGTAAAGAATTGATCATATGATGTAAGGTGATAATCTGCTTCAATATCGTCATTTTGAAATGCACATGTTTTAATTCCCAGTTCACGGGCAGGTTTTAAATCGAGCTCGCGATCTCCAATCACTAAATCGAGCTGATACTTATCGTGAAGATATGCATAAGCGCCGCTATCAGGCTTTCGCTTGTAGCCATCATCCTTTGTAATAATCTCCGTAAAGTAGTGCTCCATATTAAAAAATGCCAGGATATCAAGCGTAGACTGTCTAGACTTGTGCGTAACAATTACATTTGTATTGGCAAAGCTCAGTACGTCTTCCACGTGAGGAAAAGCAGGCTTATCTTTAGGGTTGATTTTTTGTTCGAGCACATGGAAGTGATTATCAAACAAAGACTTTTCAATATCAAAATGCTTAATTGCTACATCAGAAGATATTTTCATTTGTTTTAAAATATCATCTTCTGAAATCGTTGGATCTGTTAGTAATTCTTTGAATGCTTTCACAATAGTCGGATAGGTATCAAAGATGGTTCCATCAAAGTCCCATAAAATATTCATTTTCGCTGTCTCTCCTTTTTAAAAACGTAACGATTATACCAAATTTTTCATTGCTTGTCAGTTAACCTTTTTATCATCGTTGCATTTACAGTAAAAAAACTCTCTTTATACGAGTTTTTTACTGTACTAGCTGCTGCTGCATCCGCTCCCGCAGCTAGAACTGCTGCAGTTTGAACTCGAACAGCTGCTGCCGCTGTCATGATGGTGGTGACCTCCATCGTGGTGATGATGACGGTTGTCTTCCCACGGGCTTGAACAGCTATAGCCGCTGTAGGAAGCTGTATCTCCCCCATACATCGTCTTTTTATATAGCAGCAGTTCATTCATATGACTTGAAAAATTGGTGGCTTTGTAGAGAGAATAAAAAACAAAGCCTTGAAGAAGAAGTTCGTTTGATACATTTCCTTTTTTAGCCGTTTTTTTAAAGTAAGTTGATCCGCCTGCTTTTTTTCTTTTTTGAGCAGCAGTGATTTCTTCTTTTAACGTTTGAATCAAGTGCCTCTGTTGTTTTTCCCATTTGCCGTTTCTTAAAAAATAGCGATCTAGTAATTCATCTTCTGATAACCTTTGAAAATCTTGAAGCGTACTTTTATCAAGCGGATGCTGAAAAAATTTCCCCCAAAGCAGTCGGCTGTTACCCGTTATGTCAAACAAATGAGCATACATCCAATCAAAGAACGCTCGCTTATCCGGCTGTGGGGATGGAGTTGTCTCTAGATTTGGCTGGTGATGCAAAAAGCGGCTGAAAAAAAGGTCTGTAAAACGCTCATAATCTACTGTAAACATAATCATTTCATGCCATACTTCATCCACTTTTGCACTAAACATCGGTACGTCTTTGATGACTGCATTTAATAAAAAGTAGCGCTTCATCTCAAAAAACGTCCATTCCACTTCATCGTCTTTTGTATTTTTCCCTTTCATACGCTGTTTCACTTGCTGAACATAGGCTATCGGTAAAGAATCTTCTAGTGAATGAACAATATCTTCAAACTCTTTATCTCTATGTATTCCGAGCTCATCTGGAAGCTCCTCTTTATACAAGCAAAATCCTCTCGACTTTGCAATTCTTTTGATAATCAAAGCTAAAAGAATTACCGCTCCTACTATAATTGCTGCTATCATCTTCTTCCCCCTATACCGTGTCTATGTATTCAATATTTTACCACATTCGTAAAATACAAAAAAAGAGCTCAATTAACTTGAGCTCTCGTCATCATCGGGTATCTCGTCTACCTTTTCTACTTTGACTAGACCTTTCGTGCTATATTCCAGATCAAAGTATGCTTTAACGATATCCCCTTTTTTCAAATTGCTTGGAATCGGTTCATTTAAATTTTTATCGGAAAATTTAATGCCCGTTCCTTCTTTTGTTGTTCCGCTGTATGTACCATTTTCGATTTTTTCAATAGTAATATAATACACTCGATATTTGTGCGCTTCCTCGTCGCCTTTCGCTTTTTCTTTAACGGTTTCTTGTTCAGGAAGCTTACTCAGTGTTTCTTGGGCCTGTTCAGAAGTCGGCTCTGCTGATCGATTTATGAATTGCATCACAACTAACACTAAACATATAACTACTAAAACTAATAATAATATCTTTTTTGCTGATAAAGACAATGAACTGTGCCTCCTTACACCTTTATGTATATCATGCTGCACACAAGAGATTATACACGATAAAGGATTAGAAATTGGAATAAATTCTATAAAAATAGTAAAAATATGAGAAAGTACCTAGAATTTTTTACGCTTTTCTGCACTTTTTTGAGACAGAAAAGAAATTTGGTACCTTATCCTTAAATTGTAACTGATTTGCTTCATTTTCGAAAAGAGTTTTGCCCATTTTGTCGTAAAAAAGTCATAATAAGAAGGAATATCACACCATATTGTCGAACGTATGTATATACTTATAATGAACTGCCGAACTGCTTTTCTCTACCCTCATTGTTGAGGCAATATGGCAACTGAAACAGCTTGCTGTTAAATTCAGATTACACATCTATACTCAGGAGGTGGAATGCAAAATGATGTTTGCACTTATTGTTGTGGTTGGTATCGTAGCACTTGGCGTAGCTAGCTTCTACGTCATTAAGCGACCTCAAGGCGCTGTTGATCCTGAGGATCGCAAACCGCTTGTTTCTGTAAACGGGCATGTTAAATTTGCAGAAGGAATTAATCAAATTTCCATATCTAAAATTGACATGTACGATCAGCGTCTTGTTATCAATCAAGTAGCTATTATTCCATTTAACCGTATTCAACGAGCAGAATTTTCAAAGGTTGTCAAAAATGAAAAAGGCCTTCACGGAGCTCCTGTTCAACGCTATTTCGGTGAGTTAACCATTCATTTCACAGACAAGAACGGGCAAGAAACCTACATTCGCTGTGAAACACCGAAAAAAAATCAATTTCACCTCATCTACCAGTACGATTTAATGAAAAGACAATTAAATAAGCGTCTTGGTCTTGAAGATCAGCAGCCTTACCTTACTCTTCAAGAACCATACGAACTATAAGAGAAAACCTCCCTTTTTCACATATTATTTCACTTCCCTGTACATACTAGAAGCGAAACTGAAAATGGGAGGTCATTCCAATGGATTTCGTCCGTTTTTTGCAATATTTTTGTTCAATCGCCGGCGCTCTATGCTTGGGGTTTACCTACTATCACATGTTCAAGCGTGACGCTCCGGTTAAAAAAGAAGAATCACAGCAAGGTGGAACTGACTAACGTTCACCTTGTTTTTTTATTTCCAGGCATGTGTACTTCGCATTTTGTGGTTGAAAGTTAGATTACTTTAATCATTTGTAAAATCACGGGTGATTTTTCTAAAGGAATATCCTCTGTGTTAATGATAAGAAGTCCTTTTTGGACGCTGTAATTGGAGGAAGGCTGCAACACACCGTTTATGAATAGATTACTGTATGAGTAGCTCTCAGGATCCAATATACGCTGAGTGCCATATTTTTTTAACGCATCTTGATCTGTAAAGATGCGCTTGCTGCCTCCGGCTACGGTATAGTATTCAAAGATGCGAACTTTTTTCGGGAATATATACCTAAATTCCTGCTGAGGCAACACGGGAAGCTTAATAAAAGGTGTTGAACAAGAAGGTGCATACTTATCGCAGCCGTAAGATTTTTTTTTCAAGAAAGACTCTCCTTCACAGATGTACTTAGTTTAGTTATAGTCTTTAAGAATTAAATTTATGCCATTAAACCTATTCCTCAGAAGGAACAAATGCATATATTGAAGGATAGAACATGAAAGGAGGTAACACATTTATGCCTCTTCAAATTATGAAACTCGCTATAGCCGCTGCTACCACTGTAACAGCCAGCCCAACCGTCTCACGTTTCTTTTATACAGCAACTGCTACAACTACGGGTGCAACTACTTTAACAATAGATGCCGCTGACTTTTTTGGTGATACAGGTGGCGCGGCTACTGCACTTCCAGCTTTAGCTACGGATAACAGCTATTACAATGTGTATATCAACGGCGTTTTACAAATGGCTGGCCTTTCCACATATACGCCAGGAGCCACGGGTGTCGGTTCTTTAGCTATTACTGTTCCTGCAGGATCTAGCGTTTTAACAGGTTCTCCTATAGTTTTGGAAGTTGTTAACTTTGCTCCTGATTCTACAACTGATGTACAAACTTAAAAATAACTTGCTACCGTTTTATTTTAAAGCGTAATCGCGTGTAAGATATATAAAATCTCAGTTTTACAGAAATTTAGTGATCACAATAAAA
>NZ_JYOO01000013.1 GCF_000956595.1 Priestia aryabhattai B8W22
TTTTTTTATACGCTCAAACTGCGATACTCGTTTGGCGTAATGCCTTCTACTTTTTTAAACACTTTTCGAAAGTATTTATCATCATGATATCCAATCATATTCGCAATTTCATAGATTTTTAGTTCTTCATTTAGTAAAAGTGATTTGGCTTTATTCATTCTGACTTTCACCATATAATCTGAAATATTTTCTTGAAATTCTTGCTTAAACTTTCTCGAAATGTATTCACGGCTTAAATAGAAACGTTCCGATATTTCTTGAAGCTTCACATCTCGATGAAAATTTTGCTGCAAATATTGTTCGATCTCATAAATAACGTCGCGATTGTTTTGCTTGCTATACCTTTTTACTACTTTTAAAAAGCGCTTTACTTCACGCTTCTTTCTCTCTACATACTTTGCTAGCTGAAACTGCCCATCTTGGTTATAGAAAAAAGAAAGAACATATTCAGGACCGTTATTTATCGTATAAGGAATGTGATATCTTTTTAACCAATGCTGGCTTAACAGCTGATATTCCTGCTCAAAATGCAGAATTTGCTTTAATGATAGGTAATTTTGTGCTTCAAAAGCTGTGATAATTTCGTTGAATACCGGCAAAAAGGCTTCAAACTTTCCTACTTGCAGCGCTTCTTCAATTTTACTGTTATAATCCATCATATTTATTAATAAAGCACTTGCTAAAACGTCTTGCTCTCCGTAGACCTTCACTTTATTTTGATCAAGAACATTGCTTAATAAAAGCGAGTTTTTCGCATGTTCATAGGATTTCATTAGCTGATCAATAGAAGAAACTCTGCACCCTCTTGCAATCCGACAGCTCACGTCTAACGTACGGCGAATTGCTGTATGTAAAGTCGTCAGTAAAGAGGTTATGCGTTCAAAATCATTCCAAAATATAACGATAATTTCCCACTTATTGGATAAATAACGGAAGGCTACCCCATTTTCTTCTGCCATCAGCATTTCATTGATTACATTTAAAATTGAAAAATAGGCTAAATCCCGGTCACCGCCAAAAGAACGAATAATGGATTCATCTACACGTACAATCCCCACTTCATATTCTCTAGTCAGATGGAAACCAAACTCTTCATAGATTGATTGATTTAGCAAATAATTGTTCATTAACTGCGTCAGTTTTCGATCTCGATAAATCGGCTTCATTTCATTGATTAAACGATAGCTGCTATTATGGACTTTTCTTGACTCTTCTTCTTTTTTCCATTGAGTTACAGCTCGTATAAGCGTATCGTTTAAAATCGAAGGATCCACTGGCTTTAGAATATAATCCGTACTTCCAAAATGAATAGCTTTACGCATATAGTGGTAGTCATCATACCCTGTTACCACAATCGTTTTGCTAGAAGGTGAATTCTCTTTAATCCACTCCAACAAAGCAATTCCATCGATATTAGGCATCTTCATATCAGTAAAAATGATTTCCGGTCCGTGATCCTCGATAAGCGCAATCGCTTGCTCACCGCTATCAGCTTCTATCACATCTGTAATTTCATGCTCTTGCCACTGTCCAAGGAGCTTTATCCCTTCTCTTACATGCTCTTCATCATCCACGATTAATACTTTCATCACTATCCCTCTTTTCTTCAATTGTTGTTAGCTTTATGACAACGGTAAAATCGTGATTTTCTTGACTGCTAATTTGCATTGAAGCATGATCTCCATAGTAGATGCGAAGTCGTTCATAAATGTTTTGCAACCCAATATGCTCATCTGTTTGATTATACGATTGCTGAAGTCTCGTTTTTAATTGATTCAACTCTTGCTCTCCTATCCCTTTTCCGTTGTCAGAAACAGTTAGAATCAGTTCTTCTCCGTTCAACTTCGCTGAAATCAACAGCTTTCCGCTTCCTGTGCGGGTTTCGAATCCATGCTTAAAAGAATTCTCAACAAGAGGCTGCAAGATCATTTTCGGTATTCGCATAAGCTCTGCCTCTTTTTCGATATTTAACTCATACTCAAACTTTGAACCAAACCGCTGCTTCTGCAGACTCAAGAAAGCTTTTACGTGATCGACTTCTTGCTTTAAGCTTACGATATCCTCTTTCATATTCATGCTGTAACGCATAATGTGAGAAAGTGAGGTTAATAAAGAATATACTTCAACTGCTTTATGCTTAAGGGCAAGAGTTCCAATCGATTGAAATGCGTTGTATAAAAAATGCGGATTAATTTGTGACTGCAGCACTTTTAGCTGCGTTGATTTATTTTCTAATTCCAAGCGAAATTTACGTTCAATCAAGTCATTAATTGTTTCTACCATAGAGGTAAAATGCCTTCCTAAAACACCAAATTCATCGTTTCCAAGCGACTTAAACCGCACTTCAAATGATCCTTTTTCCACTTCTTTCATATTGCGAATCAATACGTTAATTGGCTGTGTAAAACGTACTGATATAAAAAGCGTAGCGATAACGAGCATACACAAAAATGGCAGGCCAATTAATACATTCATAAGTGCTGTCTTTCTTGCATCCTCATATAAAACACTGTAAGGAATTCGTTTCACAATGTACAAGTCCTCAAAAGGCTGTTTGAGCTTTTCATACATTAATACGCCTGAGAAGCTTTTATCTTCCCATTCCATGCTGTGATCCTCTTGAGACGTAAGCGCCTTTAGCCACGGGTAGTTTTCATTTTTTCCAATAACCTTTGAATCCGAAGAATACAAAACCTTCCCTTTATTGTTCATTAAATAAAAATCTTCTGACTCTTCATTATATAAACGCTGCGATATAGATTGAATTTGTGTCATGTTAATGTCTAAAGATAGATAAGCTAACAACTTGTCTGATGGAATTTCATCAATCCGCTGATGAAAGCTAATAACTTGATTCGGCAGTGAATCAATTAACGTTGATAAATTATTGTAGCTATAAATTTCATGGGTAGGCTCAATGGCAAGAAATTTATGATTTTTATTTAAATAAGAATAGTAAGGCTGAGTGTAAATATCATCGTACTTCCCTCTGCTGCTCACTTTCGAATTATAAGCTGTATACGAGTCATGCCCGTTCTCAATATAAAGATGGAGCTGTTCAATCTCTGGACGAGTATTATATAAATAAAGAAGAGTGCGTGATATTTCCAGTTGATTGGCTCCTAAGTCACTTGATACGCCTTCATCTAACACTTTAATAAATGGGTGGTAGCCGTACAGCCTTTTGGTAATATTAGCAATTTCATTTAAGTAATCACTCAAATCATTGCTTCCATTTTTAATAACTTGATAGTTGGTAGAAATAAATCGATTCTTAACCGTTTCTTTTGTGTATTGATACGTAAAAATCGTTGAAATTAAAAATGGAACAACGGTTGCGAATAAGAAAAACAAAATTAATTTCTTGCGTATGCTCCAGCCTTTCACAAATAACCTCCTTTGACTAATGTCATACATTATGACTATTATTATACATTAAAAGCGCTTTCAATTAACTATTATTTTTTCATAACTATGAATCTAACCAGCTATTTTTTCACACCAAAAAGTCCGCGTTTTCCACGCGGACCTTTTGGTTATTTTTTCATTTTCGCCCAAATTGCATCTAATTTCTTCATAAATTCTTCTTCCGTCATTTGTTTGCCTGCGTAAGACTGCATTGCTGCGCCTACTTCTTGAACCGTTCCTTCTGGATACTTAAACCAGTTCCAAGATAATGTTTTGCCTTCTTCAGAGTATTTTAAGATGTCATCAGATAAAGAATCGATTCCTTTTCCATCGATGTTTTTGAACGCTGGAATGAACTTGAACTTTTCAACTAAGAATTTTTGACCCTCTTTAGAAGAAACCATCCAATTTAAGAATTCCTTCGCTGCTTTTTTATCTGCATCTGGTGCATTTTTGTTCACTACCCAGTTATTTGGAACTCCAATTGCTAATTTATCATTTTTCTTCGCATCGTTGCTGATTGGCATTGGGATAAAGCCCATTTTCATATCCGGATTGATTTTCGTGATCATATTTACCGTCCAGTTACCTTGTTGCATCATCGCTGTTTCACCAGAAGCAAATTGAGTAACTTGTGTATTGTAATCCGTCGTTAATGGATTTTTATTTCCATACTTTAACGTTAAATCGAACAGATTCATAAATTGCTTAAACGTTTCATTGCCTTCAAATTTTGCTTTTCCTTCGTTTAGACCTTTAATAAACGCATCTGGATCGTCTTGCTGCGCCATTGGAATATTAAATAAGTGGTTACCTAGCACCCACCACTCGCCGTATCCGTTAGAAAATGGCGTAATGCCTTTTGCTTTCAGCTTTTTAGAAGCTGCTTCTAATTCCGACAGCGTCTTAGGCAACTCTTTAATGCCTGCTTTTTCAAATAAATCTTTATTATAAATAAAACCATAACCTTCTAAGTTTAGCGGCTGACCATAGATTTTCCCGTCCATTGTCATCGGTTCTTTAGCGATATCATACAGATTATCTACCCACGGCTGATCAGATAAATCTTCTAATTTATCCTTCCACGTTTGCGCTTCTTGGAACCCTCCATTATTAAAGATATCAGGTTCATTTCCAGAGGCAAACTGTGCTTTTAATGCTGCACCATAGTCCGCGCCTCCGCCGACTGTTTGGATGTTAAACTTTACGTTTGGATGTTCTTTTGTATATTCATCCGTTAATTCTTTCAGCTGATCTGCAATTTCCACTTTAAACTGGAACATATCAATAACAACTTGATCACCTGAGCCTGTTGATTTACTTGCTTTTGAATCCGTACCTGAGTTTGAACATGCTGTCGCAAATAAAAGTGATGTTGCTAACACGCCAGACATTATTGAAAGCCTTTTCATTTTCATTCGTTTTGCCCCCCTTGATATCTATCTCTCTTTATTTTACCGATTCTAGGACATTTGAACAGGTAACAATATTGAACAACCGAGTGGAAAATATTGAACACCCCCCTTCAGCACCCTTCGACAGGTCTCTCTTCTTCCACAATAATTTCTATAAAATTTTTATCTGTTTTATTCCACCTAATAACATTTATAGACAAAATTATGTTAATATGTAGAGTGATAGATTCATAAGAAAATTTATGAATTTTTTTAACTTGTATAAACAAAGTGAAGGGGTTTACATGAAAACTAAAAAGCGCAAAAAAACACATGTCTCATTTCGAATTAACTGGCTGTTTATTGTGGTTTTCCTGCTTTTTTCTGCACTCATTTTACGATTAGGCTTCGTACAGATTGTGTACGGAGAGAACTATAAACGAGAAGTTGAAAAAACAGAAGATGAAACGGTAGATTCACCGGTTCCTCGCGGAAAGATGCTAGACCGCTATGACCGCGTTATCGTGGATAATAAACCGTTGAACGCTGTCACGTACACGCGTTTGAAGGGCGTCACTCAAGAAGACAAGCTAAAAGTAGCTAAAAAGCTTGCCACTCTTATTGATGTTCCTGTTACAACAGACGTTTTTGGCAAATCGGATAAAAAGAAAGATAAAAATACGATTAAGCTAACAGAACGCGACTTAAAAGATTATTGGATTGCAACTCATCCAAAAGCAGCTGCGAAAAAAATTACCGCAGCAGATAAGCAAAAAGTAAAAGAAGGTCAGCTTTCTGAAGATGATTTGTATCCTCTTCAGCTGAAGCGCATCACCAAAAACGAACTTTTATCGGTGAAAGATGACCTTGAAGTGATTGCTATTAAAAGCAAGATGGAAGGCGGCTACGCGTTAACCGCTCAAATTATTAAAAGCGGCTTAACAGATAAAGAGCTTGCCGTTATTAGTGAACAATTAGGGAACTTGCCAGGCGTTGATACAACAACTTACTGGGACCGTATGTATACATACGATGACTTACTTAGCACGCTGCTTGGTAAAATCACATCGGCAGATGAAGGGTTGCCAAGCGAAAACTTACAGTACTACTTGTCCCACGGCTACAGCCGAAATGACCGAGTAGGAAAAAGTTATTTAGAAAAGCAGTATGAAGACGTCCTTCGCGGTCAAAAAGCTCGCGTGCAAAACGTAACGGACCGCTCGGGCAACTTAGTGAGCCAAGAGACCGTTACAGAAGGTCAGCGCGGCAGTGACTTAATTTTAACAATTGATATGGAACTTCAAAAACAAGTCGAAGATGTTTTAACAAAAGCTGTGACATCTGGAGCTGCTGGTTCACGATTAATGGATCGCGCGTTTGCTATTATGATGGACCCTCACACGGGAGACATTTTAGCAATGGGTGGAAAACAGCTTGTTACCGATAAGCAAACTGGAGCACGTAAAGTACAAGACTTTGCTCTTGGTAACATGACAACTTCTTATGAAGTAGGTTCCGCGGTTAAAGGAGCTACTGTTCTAGCAGGACTTGATTCAGGCGCTATTCAGCCTGGTACGGTTTTTTACGATGCGCCGCTGAAGTTTGCTGGCGGAACAATTAAAAAGTCGTCTCACCCAATTGGAGCAACTGGGATCCAAAATGCTTTGGAACAATCATCAAACGTGTTCATGTACCGTACGGTTATGAGCATGGCTGGTGAAACGTACCGCCCTGGCGGCAAACTGAACATTCCACCGTCTATCTTTAATAAGCTGCGCTCATACTATAGCCAGTTTGGTCTTGGAATTTCAACGGGCATCGAATTAGAAAACGAATCAACGGGTATTCGCAATACCGTAACAAACGAACCAGGTAAAGCACTGGATTTTGGTATTGGACAGTATGATACGTACACGCCGCTTCAGCTTGTTCAGTACATCTCAACGATTGCTAACGGTGGATACCGCATGAAGCCACACTTAGTAAAAGAAATCCGCGAACCTGAGCTTGATAGCGAACTAAAAGGAAGTATTCAAAGTTCTGTTGAACCAGAAGTATTAAACCGTATTACGATGGGCCAGTCAGAAATTAACCTTGTCAAACAAGGATTTCGCCAAGTAGTTACAGGGTCACATGGTACAGGACGTTTACTTAATACAGGAAAATACCGTCAGTATAATATTGCTGGTAAATCTGGTACCGCGGAAACCTTTAATAAAGGCGTAAGCGTTCGTAACTCTACATTCGTTTCATACGCCCCTTATGATAATCCCGAAGTAGCAGTAGCGGTTGTTATTCCTTCTGCTTATGTAGCCGGTACATCTAATACGTTAAGTAAAACTGTTACTGGTGACGTGATAAAAGCTTACTTCGACCTTAAAAAAGAAGGCGAAAAAGAAGTAGAGCAAAAAGAAGAAGATGCAAAAACAGGAAATACGGAATTAAACGGTGTAAAAAAAGATGATAGTGAACAATAAAAAAGGTCTCTTCATGAGACCTTTTTTGTTTTTTCTATGAAAAAAGCCTATCTCACTGAGACAGACCGCGTAAAAAGTATAGTTCAATTAATTCAGCAATTTTTTCTTCTGAAAGCGGCTCATGCCGTTTTTCCCAATCATAGACAAGTGCAATGTACATTTTAAATAATAAAAAAGCTGTGAGCTCCGGGTTGCACGGTTTGATTTCTTTTTTAGAAATCGCTATTTCGATTTTGTTTTTTATATAAGTTAAAATCTCTTCTTCTACTCGCACCAGCACTTCTTGCACTGCTGTAGTGCCTAACTGCTGTTCCTGTACCAGCTTCAGCATGAGCTGATGCTCAGTGCGGAATTCTAAGATTCGAAAAATAGCTGCTTGAGCATTTTCAAAAAAAGGACGGCTGCTGTCAATGACAGTTTCAGCTGCATCTGTCATTTCTCGAATCATTCGTGTAACAATTTCATCGAATAACTCTTCTTTGTTTTTAAAAAAAGTATAAATCGTTCCTTTTCCGACATTTGCAAGCTTCGCCACTTGCTCCATAGTCGTTGCTTTATATCCAAACAGCGCAAATGATTTTGACGCTGCATCAACAACTGATTGCTTTCGGTCTATAGCCACGTTATCCCCTTCTTTCTGACCAAATGAATATTTCGGTCAACAAGTACGGTTTTACTATAGCATAAGTTTCTTTTGCTTTTCAACCACAATCTTTTCTCTTAGTATAACCTTTCTCTAGAAGTAGTAGACAAAAAAAGCGGAGCATTGATTCACCGCTCCACTTCTACAGTTGCTGCACATATTTAACCGCTTTTTTAGCCACATCTTCTCCTTGCTCTACACATTCTGGTATACCCAGACCTTCGTATGAGCTTCCCGCTACATAAAGACCGGCAAGCTCTTTTTCAAGCTGTTCGTTCATTGTATCTAGCATATCATGATGTCCGACCGTATACTGAGGCATTGACTGCTTCCATCTCGTTACCGCATAAAATTCGGGCTCAGCAGAAATGGTGATGAGCTTCTTCAAATCCTCCAGGACAATTTTGAAAATTTCATCGTCAGGCTGATCCACCACAGCTTCGTCTCCGGTTCGTCCCACTAAACATCTCAGTAGCACTTTCCCTTCCGGAACGGCATGCGGCCACTTTTTATTTAGCCACGTGCATGCCGTAATCGTGTAATCGCTATTTCTTGAAACGGCGATGTTCATTGCATCTAGATTGTCTTGCAGCGCTTCTTGTGCAAAGGCTATCACAACAGTAGCTACTGAAGTGGAAGGCATATGCTTCAACGGTTCGAATATTTTATAGTCCGAAAGCATAGACTGAGCAGCTGCATGAGGGGAAGTTACAATAACGCTGTCTGCTTTTATTACTTTCCCGCTATTTAACGATAATTCATATGTGGTATCTTCTTTATAAATTTTCTCTACTTTTATTCCTTTTGTAATAATATCAGGGTCTATTGCTTTTTCTACCCCATCTACTAGCGATTGAAGACCTTCTTTTAATGTTAAAAAGACGCTATTTTTTTTAAATTCCGAATCATCACCGTGCTGTGGGTGAATTTCTTTTAGCTTTTTCATTCCAACAATTAAGCTTCTGTACTTATGTTCAGCATGCAGAAACTGTGGAAATGTTGATCTTAAACTTAAACGATCAACGTCTCCTGCGTAAATTCCTGATAATAGAGGCTCAATTAAATTTTCAACAACTTCATCACCAAACCGTCTTCTAAAAAATACGCCTAGCGAACGGTCATCCTGATTTTTTGTCTTCGGTATGAAAAAATCAGCTGCTGCGCGCAGCTTGCCAACAGGTGAAAATAACCCTGTTGTGATAAAAGGAGATAACTTGGTTGGTATCCCCATTACAGCACCATCAGGCAGCGCATGCGGTGTATCTTTTACTAGAATATAGGATTTTCCTTTTTCATTTCCGACTAGCTCTCGACCTAGCCCCACTTCTTTTGCCAGCTTTGTAGCAGCTAGCTTACGCGCTAAAAATGAATCAGGACCTTTTTCAAATAAATAACCGTCTCGTCTGACCGTTTGAATTTTCCCGCCAAGCCGATGCGTCGCTTCTATTAGTTGAAGATCAATTGGCAGCTGATGATCCTTTATTTTTTTTGCAAATAATAGGCAGCTGAAAGACCTGTTATTCCTCCACCGATGATGACAACCTTTTTTCGTCTATCCGTCATGTTATCATCGCCTTTTCTGTAAAATTCAATATAAAGAGAAGCGATTATGGAAATCCATAGCTCGCTTCTTACTTTTCTTTATATTGATTATAAGTTACTTTTCGTCCCTGTTCAACGTACAAAGAATCTATATTGACTTAACGGGCAATTCGTTTTAACACAACTGTAGCTAACCCATCGATAAATTCAGGCTGTGCATTCGGCATTTCAGGGCGGTAATAATCAGCCCCAATTTCATCTGTCACCACTTTGCATTCGTAGTCGTTATCATAAAGTACTTCTAAGTGGTCTGCGATAAATCCAACCGGGGTATAGACAAACGACGTATAGCCTTTTTCTTCATACAGTTCTCTTGTTAAATCTTGGACATCAGGACCTATCCATGGCTCTGGCGTATTTCCAGCACTTTGCCAACCAATTTCGTAATGTTCAATACCAGCTACTTGTGCAATTAAATCCGCTGTTTCTTGAAGCTGATTTGGATATGGATCTCCTGCTGCAATAATTTTTTCTGGCAAGCTATGCGCAGAAACAATCAATACGGCTTTTTGGCGTTTCTCTTCGTCTATTAAATCAAACGTTTGTTTAACACGTGTAGCCCAGTACTGAATGAATTTTGGCTCACTGTACCAGCTTTCTACGGAATGAATGATTGGTCCTCCTAATTTTTCAGCCGTTTCTTTGGCACGCCCATTATAGGACTTTACGCTAAACGTTGAAAAGTGAGGTGCAAGCACAATGCTGACCGCTTCTTTAATTCCGTCTTTATGCATGGCTTCTACTGCATCTTCAACAAACGGTTCAATATGCTTTAAGCCAAGATACGCTTTAAATTCAATTTCATCCTGTACTTCATTCAAGCGCTTTTCCAGACTTTCCATTTGCTGCTGCGTAATTTTTGCAAGAGGTGAAATGCCTCCGATTGCTTCGTAGCGGTTTTGTAAATCTTCTAAGGCTTCCGGTGAAGGTTTACGTCCGCGGCGGATATGTGTATAGTAACGTTCAATATCTTCTTCTTTATATGGCGTTCCATATGCCATTACAAGTAATCCCATTACTTTTTTACTCATGTGTTCGACACCTCTTTGTTAGATTCAATACTTGTCTTCATTTTGCCATGAATAAAAAGAAAAATTCAAAGTTTAGCGCTCCAAATTATTTGACAATTTATTGTCTATTTGCAGAATATTCATGAATAAAGGTTGTTAAACGCTTCAACGTTTCCGGCTGAACCTGTGGAAAGACGCCGTGCCCTAAGTTAAAGATGTAACCAGGACTGGCCATCCCTTTATCTAATATTTCTGTTACACGTTCTTCAATAACTTCCCATGGAGCTAACAAAATAGCAGGATCTAAGTTTCCTTGCAGTGTTTTGGTTAAGCCTAGTGCACGTGCTTCATCCAGCTGCGTTCGCCAATCTAATCCCACTACATCCAGCGGCAGGTCATGCCATTCTTTTGCCAAATGACTTGCTCCTACTCCAAACATAATAAGCGGTACATTTTTTTCGCGCAAAGAGGTAAAAATCCGCTCCATAACAGGCTTTATAAAATAACGATAATCCGCTACATTTAAAGCACCCACCCATGAATCAAAGATTTGAATGGCTTTTGCTCCAGCGTTAATTTGCGCTTTTACATATGTAATCGTCATATCTGCTAACTTATCCATTAATGCAAACCAAGCTTTAGGTTCCGTGTACATAAATGCTTTTGTTTTATTATAGTTTTTTGAAGGTCCTCCTTCAATCATATAGCTTGCCACTGTAAAAGGGGCACCGGCAAAACCAATTAGAGGTACGTTTAACTGTTCTGTTGTTAACAGTTTAATCGTATCTAATACATACGGAACATCTTCTTCCGGCGTAATTTCTCCTAGCTTTTCTACATCGCTTAAAGATTGAATTGGATTAGAAATGACGGGACCAATTCCTGACTTGATTTCAACATCCACTCCAATTGAAGGAAGCGGTGACATTATATCTTTATATAAAATAGCTGCATCCACTCCGTACTGTTCAACGGGCAGGCGTGTTACGTATGCCCCAAGCTCGGGCTGATGAGTGATTTCAAATAGAGAGTACTTCTCTTTTAGCTTTCGGTATTCCGGCTGTGAACGCCCTGCTTGGCGCATATACCAAACCGGAACATGATCCGTTTCTTCCCCTCTACAGGCTTTTAAAAAAGTATCGTTAAACGTTCCTTGACTCATAATTTCCACCTTTCTCGATTGTCTTCCATCCGTATTTTCTTCGATTAGACAGACAATAATCAGCAAAGGAACATACCGGTTCCTCTACTGATTAAAGTTTCACGTTATATTCTCTACTTGTCACTATACCCATTTCTTTACGACTTGTATAGCCACCTGCTAAAAATGTCAAAAAATCGCCCTACTCTTCTTTTTTTATTGAAAAAGAGCAGGTGTTACTTCGTTGGATTTTTTTCCTTTTTGTTTTGTTTGGGAATTGTAAGGAACTACATAATAAGTAGGACTGTCGAGCAGATTCACACGCTCTTTTTCAAATGCTCCTTTTCCCTTCACTTTGCCAATTACTTCGGCTTTATCACCTTTTTTCTCATAAACATAATAAACAGCTCTTTTATCAGGTGAAGGTGTCCACGATAAATTTACCGTTAGCAAACCGAATGGATGGAATGTTAATTCTTGTTTTAAGTCTTTAACTTGCTCTAAGCGTATTGGTTTTGGCAGATCTTTAACGCCTGCTGGCTTTTGAAATGCAGCTTCGTCGTAACCAGCTCTTGTTAAAATGTCTTTAAATAATAGAGTCGGATAAGAACTTCCTTTTGTTAAATAATGCTGGTCATTTGTAGAATCATATCCCATCCACATGCTTCCTACAACATCTGGCGTATATCCAACAAACCAAGCATCTCTTGTGGCTCCTTTAACATTCGTATACGAAGTAGACCCTGTTTTTCCTGCTAACTCTCCTTTAAACTCTCCATTTTTTGCCGTTCCTTCTTTAACAACTCCTTGAAGCATTTTTGTCATATACCAAGCCGTCTGTTTTGAAAATGCTTTGTGAGTGTCGGGAGCAGCTTTTGCAATCACTTTTCCGTCTTGATCTTTTATTTCTTGAATAAAGTACGGTTGGATGGTTTCTCCGTTTTCAGCAAATGCCCGGTACGCTCCTGCTAATTGAAGCGGTGTAATTCCTGCTTTTAACCCTCCAAGAGCAATCGCAAGCCCTTTATCTTCTAAAGGAATTCCTAGCTTTGTGAGATACTGCTTACTTGTTTCAACTCCTAGCTGATTCAATGTCCAGACAGCAGCTGCGTTTTTAGAATCTTTTAGGGCATCGTACATTGTTACCTTTTTAGCATATTGCCCGTCTACGTTTTTAGGTGTGTATCCCCCATAGCTTCTAAGCTTGTCTTGGAGCAACGAATAAGGCTTGAATTGACCTTCTTCTAACGCAGGGCCATATACCGCAATAGGTTTCATCGTAGAACCTGGCTGTCTTTTGACATTTACGCGGTTGAGCGATTTTTGTACATAATCTCGTCCTCCCATAACAGATAAAACTCCTCCGCTTTTGTTATCGACTAATACAAAAGCACCTTGGGCACTATTATCTGTACCTGGAAAATAACGATTTTCTTTCATCAGCTCGTAGGCGGCTTCTTGTACTTTTATATTCATCGGTACTTTGACCGTATAACCTCCGCGCAGAAGCTCATTGCTCGAAATGCTGTATTTCTTCTCTGCTTCTTGAATAACCATATCGATATAGGTTAAATACGCTGGATTTTTACCCTGCTCCTTTATGTTCAACCCCAGCGTTCTTCCCTGCAAACGTACATTTTTTTCAGCTGATAAATAACCTGCTTTTTGCATGGCATTTAACACAACATTTCTACGTTCTATACTTTTTTCTGGATGTAAAATAGGAGAATAAGAATTTGGTGCTTTTGGCAGTGCAGCGAGCAGTGCACCTTCTTCTACCGTTAATTCGGAGACATCTTTATTGAAGTAAAGCTTGGATGCAGCTTGGATTCCATAGGCTCCGTGTCCAAAGTATATTTGATTCAAATACATTTCAAGCAGTTTTTGCTTACTGTAACGCTGCTCCAAGTTAATGGCCACCACTACTTCTTTTGTTTTTCTAAGCAGCGTTTTATCATTCGATAAAAACACATTTTTAGCCAGCTGCTGTGTTAAAGTACTTCCTCCTTCAACACTTCCCCCAGCCAGTATATCTCGGTATAATGCTCGGCCAATAGATTTAAAATCGATTCCGTGGTGTTCATAAAAACGAACGTCTTCAATTGAAATAAATGCTTGTTGCACATGCTTTGGAATCTTGTCAATTGAAACCAAGTCCCGATTTTTCACATAGAGCTTTGTTAATTCGTCTCCATTTTCGTCCACTAACCTCGTAGCCGAGTCCATGACGATTTTTTTCTCATCAATTACATAGTTTCCAAGAAACAAGATGATAATATATCCAATCAATCCTAATAGAAAAATTCCAACTAAGGCAGCAATTGCGTATAAGCCTTTTTTGTACATCGTGCCACCCCTTTTCTTTCGCTAAACTTTTGATAATATGGAAAACAACTTCATCAATGTTTTACTTTACCATCTTCATTAGAAGTTCACAATTTTTGAATTTTTGTGTGTAAAATTTTATAATTTTAGTATGATTTACAATTGTAAATTGTATGCAATTCCCAATTAGAAAGGAAGTATAATCCATGAAGATCTTTATTACTTACGGAACAGGCCCTTACCTTCAAAAGTTGATCGACGAACATCCGAGTGAACGTTTATTACTGCTTCACAAAGATGACGATCAATTTGCACTAGTCCACGAAACAGATGGAGATACAATTTTTAAAGAGGGACATGCTTATGAAGTATTAGATGCTTCTGGAGATCTTGCAGATAGCGGATTTGCTGTACTAAATAATATTTCAGTTACAGATGAAGGCCGTCCTTTGTTTGAACAGCGATTTAGCCAACGAGCTCGTTTAATTGAAAATGAAGCAGGCTTTTCAGCTATTCGCGTGCTTCGTCCATTGCAAAATGACACCTACATTATCTTTACAGGATGGAAAGATGAAAGTTCATTTAGCGATTGGCAGTCTTCAAAAGCCTATAATGAAGCACACAAAAAACGCGGTACGTCAGAAGGTGTGGATCAGCAGCCATCGATTTTTTCTCGCCCTTCTTATGTGACCTCATACCACGTAGTTAAATAAGTAAACATCCTCCTAGTAGGCGAGTATCACAATAGTCACAAACGTCATATTGTATACTACATTACCTATTGGGAGGAATTTTTATGGGCATAGAGCTTGGAGCTCTTCATTGGATGTATGTCCTTTTTATCGCCTTCATTATCGGCTTTATGATTATGCGGCGAGATACGAGTATCCTTTGTATACTCGGGATTTTTTTGCTTTCCTTAACGGCTACCTCTTCGTTAAGCCACTCCGTCAGCGCTGTTTTTTCCAGCTTCATTTATGCCATTACAGAACTGCTTCCTACCATTTTAATTATTTCAATTATTTTATCCATGAGTAAAGTCTTAATGGCTACAGGAATAAATGAATCGATGATTTCCCCTTTTGCTCGCCTCATTAAAACACCTGCTCTTGCCTATTGGATTATTGGATTAGTTATGATGACAATCTCCTATTTTTTCTGGCCTTCTCCAGCCGTTGCTTTACTTGGAGCCGTACTGTTACCAGTTGCCATCCGCGTAGGGCTTCCGGCTATAGGCGTAGCTGTAGCGATGAATTTATTCGGTCACGGCGTTGCGCTTTCAGGTGACTTTGTTATTCAAGCCGCCCCTAAGATAACCGCTGACGCAGCAGGTCTTCCGGTTCACGAGGTTGTTCAAGCAAGTGTCCCTCTTGTCATTGTGATGGGAGTCGTTACAACGCTCTCTGCTTTTTACTTTCTAAAACAAGATATGAAGCACAATAGAATTCAGGCGCAACCGACAATTTTAACAAGCAGCTCTTCTAACCAATCCACACCTCTTTCTCCTTCACTACGCCGGGCTTTAGCCATTATCGTTCCCCTTTTCTTTGCTATAGACGTATGGGCAATGTTCGCCCTTCATTTACAGGGAGGAGATGCCACTGCTCTCGTTGGAGGTACAGCTCTATTTATTTTAGTAGTGGTGTCGCTTATTGCTCATAAAGGAAAAGGTCTTGAACAAACAACTTCCTATTTGATTGAAGGCTTGCAGTTTGGTTTTAAAGTATTCGGTCCCGTTATTCCGATTGCCGCTTTTTTCTATTTAGGAGATGCTGGGTTCAAAACAATTATTGGTGACTTTCTTCCGAAAGGATCACATGGACTTGTAAATGACCTAGGCGTTGCGCTTGCTTCCACTGTGCCGTTAACCGCACAGGTCGCTACTGTGACAATAACTGCGCTAGGAGCTATTACAGGATTAGACGGTTCAGGCTTTTCGGGTATTTCACTCGTAGGCTCTGTCTCTCATTTATTTGCATCTGTTTTAGGATCGGGCGCTGCCACGCTAACTGCTTTGGGGCAAATTGCTGCGATTTGGGTTGGAGGGGGAACGTTGATTCCATGGGCGCTGATTCCAGCTGCTGCGATTTGCGGAGTCAGTCCGTTTGAACTCGCCAGACGCAATTTAAAACCTGTAGCAATTGGATTAGTCGTTACAACGATTGTCGCAATGTTTCTAGTTTAAACAAAAGCCCCCTTCTTTCTACGAAGGGGGCCCTAAGTATATATTTTTTACATGCCTTTTGGAAACTCTTTTTCTGCTGACGGCTTTACATATGCATAAACAAGCGTATAAAAGAAGATTCCTACAATAAGCCACATGAGCCCTAAGCTGTAGCCAGCTAAGACATCTGTTAAAAAGTGTTCTCTTAATAAAATACGGCTTACACCGATTAATAAAATTAGTAAACTAATTGTACGCTGGTACCGCTTTGCTACCTTTTGATTATTCATATGTTTTGTTAGAAAAAAGATAATCAGACCGTAGATAAGAATTCCCATCATCGCATGGCCGCTTGGAAAGCTGTAGCCTTCGATGCCTTCAAGAGGACGGCTTCGTTCTACCGCATCTTTAACTGCTTTGTTAATAATATCGCCGCTTAAAATAAGTAAAAATGAGGATATCATGCCAATATAATCTTTTTTAAAAAATAAAAAAACAATAAGTACAGCTAAAAGAACCATAATCATCATTTTTGAAGCTAAAAAAGACAGGCCGTGAAAAACAGATGACGCTGACTGAAGAATAGTGCTGTCATCTATAGCTGAAACAAGCCAGCGGTCTCCTTGAAAAGAATCTGTCGACACAGCAAACAACACTCCTAAAAAAACGAGACCCGCAATCCCAAATGCCCACATCAATTTTTTGTACAGAGATACAGTTTGTGAATCTACCATATCGTTACCTCCTATTATCTCACGAGAAAATTGGTAAAAAACTCATTCTTTATCCCTATTTCTCATCTTATGTATCTATTATGTATATAAAATATTTCATGATTCAATTACTTTTTTTAATAACAACGCTTACATTCTTTTCTTTTTTATAGATAATGATATAATGATTAAAATGTCAAAAAATTCAAAACTTTATTCAACTTACACAGAAAGGATATGGTTATGTGAACTCCAAGCTACATACTTTACTTGAAGAAAAATTTGATGAAATGGTTCAAATTCGCCGCTATCTGCATCAGTATCCAGAACCGTCTTTTAAAGAATTTCAAACTGCTGCCTACATCCGGTCTTTTTATGACAAAATCGGTATTTCTTACCGAGCAAATGTAGGAGGAAACGGCATTGTAGCAAGTATTCAAGGAGGAAAACCTGGTCCTACTGTAGCTTTGAGAGCCGACTTTGATGCCCTTCCTATTCAAGATGAAAAAGACGTACCCTATCAATCAACTGTTCCGGGCGTGATGCATGCATGTGGCCACGATGGTCATACGGCTACTCTTTTAGTCCTTGCTAAAGCGCTTTTTGAAATAAGAGATTCTCTGCCTGGTAAAATCGTCTTCATTCATCAGCACGCCGAAGAGTACGCTCCAGGAGGCGCCAAGTCCATGATTGAAGACGGATGCTTAGACGGTGTAGACGCGATATTCGGAACGCATTTATGGTCATTAACTCCGACTGGTGTGATTCAATATCGAACGGGCCCTATTATGGCTGCTGCTGATCGCTTTGAGATTACGATCAAAGGAGCAGGCGGACACGGTGCACAGCCCCATAAAACAAAAGATTCAATCGTCATCGCCTCTCAGCTTGTTGTTAATTTACAGCAAATTGTAAGCAGACGTGTAAACCCAATTGATTCAGCGGTCGTGAGCATAGGTTCTTTTGTAGCGGAAAATGCATTTAATATTATTGCTGATTCTGCTCGGCTAATTGGAACGGTAAGAACTTTTAACGAAGATGTGAGAAATGATGTCGAAAAAGAAATCGAACGAATTGTCCAAGGTACATGCTTAACAGCTGATGCTTCTTATGAGCTGAGTTATACGCGCGGCTATCCTTCCGTCGTAAACCACCCTGAAGAAACGGCTTTTCTTGCTTCTGCTGCCTCTCAAATCGATGAAGTTCATACAGTCGAAGAAACGGAGCCTCACATGACTGGAGAAGATTTCTCTTATTATTTGCAGCATATTAAAGGAACGTTCTTTTTTACGGGAGCTCAGCCAGAAGGTGTAGATGCTCCTTATCCTCATCATCATCCTAAATTTGATTTTAACGAAAAAGCAATGCTTATCGCAGCTAAAACGCTTGGTACGGCTGCTGTTGAGTATTTAAAAGAACAAGCTCCTTCTAAAAACGCAATAAAAGCTAATTGACCATTCAGCAAGCATTCGTACAGATAAATAGACGAGTGCTTGCTGTTTTATATTTTAGGAAACTTTTTCTCACTTAAAACGTAGTATTTATATCGACTGAAAAGAGGTGACTTTTTTGAATACGTATGAAGAAAAAGTATTACGAGAAGCTGAACATTGGAAATTTAGCATGTTGAAACGACCTTCTAAATTTCAGCGTACCGCAAAATCTTTACAGCTTAAAATAAACGAAAAAATCCCTGCTAAAGTCCATAGAATTATAACTGAAAGTATAAAAAAAATGGTTGAAACCACGCTTGTTGGGTCCGATTTCACGACTAAAAAAAGAGATGTCAGCAGTCTTTCGTTTGAAGAAAAAGAGAAAAGAATTTTAGAGCTCATACCTAAGTACAAAAAAACTGCTGCTGTAGAAGGAGCTGGTACTGGTGCAGGCGGTCTCCTTTTAGGTGCAGCAGATTTCCCACTTCTTCTTTCCATAAAAATGAAGTGCTTATTTGACATTGCCGCTACGTATGGTTTTGATGTAAAAGAAAAAGAAGAACGCATTTATATGCTGTATATTTTTCATCTTGCCTTTTGCAGCGACGATCATAGAACTAAGCTGCTCGAAGTAGTAGAAAGCTGGGAGGAAAAGAAAGAGGAACTTCTTGAGCTTGATTGGAAAGCTTTTCAACAAGAATATCGCGATTACATTGATGTTGTGAAAATGTTTCAGCTGATGCCGGGGATTGGAGCTGTTGTAGGTGCGTATGCTAATTATCAGCTTCTTGATCATCTCACAAAAGTAGCGATGAACGTCTATCGCTTTCGGATATTATCTTCGTCTCAAAAGTAGCCTAAAAAACGTAAAAAAAGCTCCATTCGGAGCTTTTTTTACGTTAATTTTTTATTTTACATATGCATTTACAAATAAGTGAATAAATATAGCACCTGCTGCCACGGACAGCAGTGCAGCAACTATATTAGAAAAAGCCACCGCTATGGCGAGCACAAGAATTTGTACATACAGCGCTTTTTTCCATACGTCCAAAAATGCCCTTTTTCGTTCTTTAGCTTCGACGGGATAAAGAGAAAGCCATAAAATCTGCTTGTGCTGCTTCCAAAGCGGGAGTAATTGAAAACCCGTCATGTATACAACAAATAAAACAACCACTATATTGCCGTATTGAAACGGCGCAGCTACAATTAAAAATCCGCCAATGACAGTTAAACGAACGAGCAAACTTAAATAATCTCCTGATCGCAAAAATGTTCTGGTGTACAAGTAATGGTAAGTGGCACTTTGGCGAAATGGAATACGTGTTAATAGCCAATCTAAATACCTACGGCGTTTGATTCGTTCTTTTACTTGGGGAACATCCGTAAATAAATTAGCTAATCGATAAAAATAGCCCATACGCTTTTCTTCTAAGTCAATTAGCTTTTCCCATTTAATCGGCTTCCTTTTTGTCAGAGAGCGATAATAAATGGCTAGCGCAATCATAATTACCGCTACAATTCCTGTAAAAAATACGTATGCATGCGAAAATAAGAAATAAGTAAAAACCGCGTTTAAGAAAAACCTGACGATATAATCTGTCCACTTCGCCCACTTTTCTTCAAACCATACGGCCCACCAAGACATGCCTAAGTTTACAACTTTCAAGATGAGTAATAGCAGAAAAAACACAAAAATATTTGAGTACGAATCATGCATTACTTTTACCTGAAGAGGCGCTGCTGCACCCGTTGCAAATAATAAAATATAAAGCTGAATCGTAAAGGTAAACCAAAAAGATTTTTTGAAATAAGGCTGCAGCTTCGTCTCCAAAGGAAGTAAAAAGACTAAATCAGGTCGTTTTAAAAACGTTTGAATTTGGCCCATTGTTAAAATTAATCCCATAAGGATCGCAATCACTACAGCCGAAGGAAACGCGGGTGTTAGTGTACTCAACCACTGTTGATAATAGTAGGCCAAACCGCCAATCGCAAAAATTAACACTAATTTAATGTGGTCATTTAAGATATATTTTGTATATCTTCTTACATCCACTAAATACTGCTGAAATCGTTGCTTCCATAATGCATCAATCTTACTCATAGCCTTCTTCCTTTGTTAATTCAATATAAATTTCATCAAGGGTAGCATTGCGCATCTGAAATTCTTCTTGAAGATCTTTAAGCGTGCCTTGTGCTCTTACTTCTCCGTTATGTAAAATAACAAATTTATCACAGTAGCGTTCCGCGGTCGCCAAAATGTGTGTGGACATTAAAATGCCTGCACCTTGTTTTTTCATATCCGTCATCAAATCAAGTAAAGATTGAATACCAAGCGGGTCTAAACCTAAAAAAGGTTCATCAATAATATAAAGAGACGGCTGAACCAAAAAAGCGCACATAATCATAACCTTCTGCTTCATTCCCTTTGAAAAATGCGCGGGAAACCATTTTAACTTCCGGTCTAAACGAAATTCTTTTAAAAGCGGCTGCAGACGGGCTTCATATGCTTGAGGCTCAAGTCCATAAGCCATAGCTGTCATATCCAAATGTTCTTTCAATGTTAATTCATCGTATAGCACAGGAGTTTCTGGAATAAACGTAAACTGACTTCGATAGCCTGTCGGGTCTTGTTGAAAGGTTTTATTATTAATGGATACACTTCCTTTTTTTGCTTCCATTAATCCAATGATATGTTTAATCGTTGTACTTTTGCCGGCTCCGTTTAAGCCGATTAACCCAACTAATTCACCTGCATTTACATCAAACGATACATCTTTTAAGACGGGAGTTTTTGTATATCCCCCTGTAATATTGTTAATTTGCAATAAAGAACCCATCACGATCTCCTTTTATTTGTTCTTTTTTGTCTACAAGCGCAAGCGCTATTTGCTCTATTGTACCAAATCTTTTTCTTCCTCACATCGTTTTCAATTCTTTTCGGTTAATTTTTCCAGAATATAAACGAAATATCGGGACATTCTATATAGGGAAGAAGGAAAACAAGTTATTGATTACAACTAATCATTACAAAGCTTCTTACATTTGGGATGAGGTGTCTACAGCAGGCATATTTCAGAAAACCTTATTGTAAATCGATGTATGTTTGATTCATAAGGGGATGGTAGTCATGAACGTAGTAAGAATATATATAATGGGTAGACAATAATGTTCATTTATTACTGTGTAGATGAGGTGTTTGTCAAAGACCAAGAACGATTTCGTTCACATTGTATATTTTTTTAGCTCAATGCTTAAATGAGGTGTTTGTTAAAGAGAATATACTTTTTCAAGTTACTGTTTCATTAGGCAATGGAATTACGTAAATGAGGTGTTCCTTAAAGATCATATGCTGCATTAAAAGCTGATTTTTCCTTCTTCACATGACGGGATGCATAATCGTTTGCATCCCGTTTTTGTGTATAAAATACCAGTGGCTATTTCTTGCCTGCTGATTGCATTTCTACTTTGTGGTAAAATAAACGTACATGTATCCCCATACATTTATATTGGTAACGGAAGGTGAACATAATGAGCACACATGATGAAAACTGTATTTTTTGCAAAATTATTCGTGGTGAAATTCCAGGTGCAAAAGTATTTGAAAATGAACATGTATTAGCTTTTTTAGACATTAGCCAAGTAACAAAAGGTCATACGCTTGTGATTCCAAAAGTACATAAAAAAGACATTCACGAACTAACGCCGGAAATTGCACGCAATTTATTTGAAGTGGTTCCTCAAATCGCTAATGCAATTAAAGAAACCTACAGCCCAATCGGCTTAAACATCTTAAATAATAATGGTGAAAAAGCTGGTCAATCCGTGTTTCATTATCATATGCACATTATTCCTCGCTATGGGGAAGGCGATGGATTCGGTGCTGTATGGAAAGAGCATACAAGCGAATACACGCCTGAAAAACTTCAAGAAATCGCTGGCAACATTTCTTCTCGTCTTTCTTGAAACAAAAAAAGCTTACACATGTAAGCTTTTTTGTTTTATTCTATTTATTTGACACAGGTTTAATCAGTGTGTGATATAAAACATAGTGCGGCTTTTCACTTATTATGAACGACTTTCCGTCTTAACTTCTAAATTCATACGTTCTTCAATCAATTTTGTTAATGCTCTTGATCCTTCAGGTACCAAGTGGACACCATCTGATGTAAAGTATTCAGGATGCTTAGAAGCCTCAGAGTACCAATCTACAAGCGTGACGTGATCAAACTTTTCAGAAGCAGCTTTCAAATTCTTGTTCACGGTGCTTTCCCAGGAACGAGGAACGCGCGTATTCACTAAGTAAACGTCCGCTTGTGAAAAAGCTTTTAACAGTTGTTCAAGTTCTTCATTTGTAAAATAGCCGTTTGTTCCTAACTCAATAATCACTGCGCTGTTCGGATTATTAAATGCTTGATAACTAGGAGTTAGCTGCAGTGCTTCATTGAGCTGCCTCCCTACTTTTCCGTCAATCGTAATACTAAGCGGCATCTCTTTAAGATTAGGAGCAATATCCAGCATGACCGAATCTCCAATCGCAAGAACATCTCTGTAAGAATTCGGCTGCTGTTCTTCTTTTGCATCAGATTTTTCTTCTGAGGAATTCTTTTTCGCGTTCTCTGCTTTTTTATCCTCCGCTTTGATCTTGTCTTTGACAGAAGTTGAAGCATTTTCTTTATGATTTGTTTGAATTTTGACCTCTTTCTCTTTGGCTGCCGTTTCATCCTTTTGCTGCGTACTAATAGCAAAGCTTGTCATGTCCGCTGTAAACAACGCCAAAAAGAAAATGAGACTGCCCAAAACCGCTTGTCTCGAACGAGAGAGATTACGCCATTTAAAAAGCTCTCTCGGATGGTAGTGCCGGAAATAATAGCGAAAGCCGCGTGTGCGGATAGGCACCTCGATGTAACGGTACGAAAGTTCAGCAATGATAAATGTAAGTCCTACTTGTAACAGCGCATGCCAATAGACCGGGCGGCCAATCTCGGCTACAGGTGTTGTAAGAACAATAACCGGATAATGCCACAAATAGATACCGTATGATCTAGTACCAAGCCAGCGAAGCGGTTTAAACGCCAGAGCTTTTCCTAAAAAACTACTAGGATGACTAATCGTTGCAACCAGTACAGCAGCATTTAAACAAATCAGCAGCATTCCACCTTGATAAAGAAAAGATGCATGAGTATACTCATCAACGCTCCATACGCAGAGAATAAATACAAAGAAACTCACCATACTTACCGCGTTTAATACTTGCTTGCCTACGGGTGGAAGGTTTTTTGATGATAAACGATACATCGGCCAGACAAATGCAAGTAAACACCCGATTAAAAGGGCAAACAGCCGAGTATCGGTTCCATAATAAATGCGGCTAGGATCCCCTCCTGGCTCGTATAAAAAAGACATTAGAATGGCTGAGGCCATTACTCCAGCTAAAATGAAAAGAGAAAGAATTCCTCTCTTTTTAATAAATTTCAAACCCAACAATAAAACAAGTGGCCACACAATATAAAACTGTTCTTCAATAGCAAGTGACCATAAGTTCTTTAATGGTGACGGTGATCCAAAACTATCAAAATATGAAACTTTATGAAAAATAAACCACCAGTTACTCATATAAAAAATAGACGATAATGCATCGCCTCGTAGCGTTGTTAACAATGGCCGGTTAAATAAAATAACCCACGCTGCAGTTAATACTACCATCACGTACACAGCTGGAAGAAGTCTTCTCGTTCGGCTGATCCAAAAATGCTTCAAATTTTTCAAAGGATTTTCCCAAGATTGCACCAGTAAAATTGAGGTAATTAAATACCCTGATAATACAAAGAAAACGTCAACTCCTAAAAATCCTCCAGATGCCCATCCAAATCCTAAGTGATATGCAATGACAGACATAACAGCGAAGGCTCGAAGTCCATCCAAACTATATATATACCTATTTTTCTTTTCTTTTGCACTCATAAAAATGCCTCCAAGCAATATGTACAACAAATTTCTTTCTCAATAAATATTAAGAATATTACGTAATTGTTACATTTTTGTTACAAAAATCATTATATACAATATTATTACTTTCTTCAATATATCACTTACTTAAAATCAAAGAATAAGTAAAAAGAAACAAATTTATTATCTATCTTATTCATAAATTACTAATTTAGTAGTAGTCATATCGATTCTATCTGCGCAGTACTAAAGCCTAACATCTTTCTTTCACCTTACCCGTTTCAGAAATAGAAAAACTTCACACAATTGGTGAAGTTTCTAAGGTGTCTTTAGCATATCTACGTGGGGGAGCCCTTCATCTGCATAAATATCGGAAATAGGTTTAAAACCAAACGATTCATAAAATTTTTGAAGTCTGCTTTGTGCTTGAATTTTAATTGTTTTCTCGTGCAATTCATTCTCTAGAAAATCAATTCCTCTTGCTACTAGTTCTCTTCCGAGACCTGTACCGCGCTGTGCTTGTTTTACAATAATGCGCCCAAGAGAAGCTTCCTTATAGCTAATTCCTTTTGGTAAAACTCTAAGGTATGCGATAATTTTCTTATTCTCTTTTTTGAACAAGTGATAAGCAAATTTGTCTTTTCCATCTACTTCTAAGTAAGCACACTTCTGTTCGACAACAAAAATAGAGGTGCGAAGCTGTAGAATTTCATAAAGTTCATCGTTTGTCAGCTCTTGAAATGATTTTATGCACCAACTCATAATCTGCTCACCTTTTCTTATTGTTCTTTTTCAATTAAATTCAGCGTACGTTCAAGCCAATTGATATAGCTTGTCTCCCGGTCTTGAGCGCGAGATAGCACCAAGTAATGACCAAATTGAGGAGAAGAAACGGTAATGTGGTGATTAACTTCTTCTAAAAGGTCATCCATTCGTTTCTTTAAGAAAGTAAGCTTCACTTTCCTGCTTGATAATTGATTATCTATTTGTTGCTTTAACTCTTCTATTGACATGGATGAAGCAAAATAAGCTTTTAACATAAATTCATCTTTAGTTGTTTCAGGAATAGGATCAATTGTAGTAAGCCACTTGCTTAGCTCGACTCTTCCTTCTTCCGTTATCGAATACATCTTTTTTTCTAATTTTTTGCCTTGAATCACCGTTTCATAGCGAATAAATCCTTCTTCTGTTAATCGCTTTAGCTCGGGATAAATCTGGCTGTGTTTAGCGCTCCAAAAATTACCAACCTCTTCTTTAAAAAGTCTGGTAATGTCATACCCGCTGAGCTCCTCCTGATTTAAGAGCCCTAATATTGCATATTTTAATACTCTCATTCTGTTCCTCCACATTATTTCTTCCATCAGTATAGCATATAAACATTTCATTTACATGTTTGCCAAAACATGTTTACGTATACTTTTTATTTATCTTTTTTCTATTATTTCCTCTTTACAGATTAATTAAAATTTTTGAAAAGTTACCTCCACAATCCATGGTTTTCATGATAGTATAATGATATTCTTTCTGACATCAGTCATTAGCCATTTTGTATGATGAGTGTTCGAACTAATTTGAGGAGGAATTAATGTGATTACGTTAAACCGAGCTTATAATTTTAATGCAGGTCCATCTGCGCTTCCCCTACCTGTCTTACAACTTGCTCAAGAGGAGCTAGTTAATTTCAAAAATACAGGTATGTCTGTGATGGAATTATCACATCGCAGCAAAGAGTTTGAAGATGTATTAACACATGCTAAAGAAACACTAACGGAATTGCTTAATATTCCAGATACACATGAAATTTTATTCCTGCAGGGCGGAGCAAGCCTGCAATTCTCTATGATTCCAATGAACTTTTTAGCTCCTGATCAAGTCGGGGCATATGTGCTAACGGGATCATGGTCGGAAAAAGCATTAAAAGAAGCAAAGAAACTTGGAAAAACAGCAGTTGTTGCTTCTACTAAAGAAGAGAACTACCGCTCTATTCCAACTTTAGATGATGTAAAGCTTCCAAAAGAAGAGATTGGATACTTGCATATCACGTCCAACAATACTATTTTTGGTACACAATGGGCTGACTACCCTTCTATTGAAGGAGTAGACTTAATTGCCGACATGTCAAGCGACATTCTTTGCCGTCAAATTGATGTATCTAAGTTCTCACTCATTTATGCTGGTGCTCAGAAAAACCTCGGACCATCCGGTGTCACGGTTGTCATTTTGAAGAAAGAATTACTTGAACGTATTCCTGAAGGTTTACCAACAATGCTGAATTATGAGACACACGTAAAGAGCAACTCTCTTTACAACACTCCTCCAACGTTTGGCATTTATATGCTTTCACTTGTTTTAGATTGGATTAAAGAACAAGGCGGCGTTAAAGCAATTGAAGCCCAAAATCATAAAAAAGCTAAGTTACTCTACACAAGCATGGAACGTTCAAATGGTTTCTATACCCCTCACGCTACAGAGGAAAGCCGATCAATTATGAACGTAACGTTTACTTTACCAACCGATGAGTTAACCGCTGCGTTTTTACAGCAAGCAAAAGAAAAAGGCTTCGTAGGATTAGCTGGACACCGTTCAATCGGCGGATGCCGCGCTTCTATTTACAATGCTGTACCGCTTGAAGCGTGTGAAGCTCTTGCCGTCTTTATGGATGAATTTGCACAGGCAAACGAATAATTGGCAGAATTAACTGATTCTTTTTTCACATAAATATGTTATAATCAGTACGTAAATATATGCAATGGGCATAGACGCACTATTGGTATATTTCGAGCTTAGCTTAGAAGAGGAGAGATGAGAAATGAATACAAAAGTTTTAGTTTCTTTAGCGTTATTAGTCGGAATTGGAGCGGTTCTCCACACGGTGGTACCTCCTGTTTTATTTGGAATGAAGCCAGATATGATGTTAACAATGATGTTTTTAGCAATCCTGTTGTTTCCTAGCGTAAAAAATGTTGCATTGGTTAGCTTAACCACAGCGGTTATTTCCGCTTTAACAACAAGCTTTCCTGGCGGACAAATTGCAAACTTGATTGATAAACCAATTACAGCATTTGTTTTCTTTGCATTGTTTATGCTTGTGAAAAAAGCAACAGGCATTAAAACACCAGTTGCCGCTGCTTTAACAGCTGTTGGTACACTCGTATCAGGAACCGTATTCTTGTCAGCTGCCGCGCTAATCGTCGGCTTACCGGGCGGAAATAGCGTCATGGCACTTGTTGCTGCAGTTGTATTACCTGCGACAGTAGTGAATACAATCGTTATGATCGTTATTTATCCAATTGTTCAATCCGTTCTAAAACGCACAAGCATCAAAGCAAAACTATCGTAACGTCAAGAGCCTGATTTAATTAAGAATCAGGCTCTTTTTTTACACCAAAAGCTAAGGCCCGCCAAAACGTGGCGGACCTTCAGATAAAACGGTTTATTTATAGTATGTTGCTGATCTTTTAAAGACAGCCTACAGTTCGACTCTTAACTTTTTGTTTAAAAAGAAATGGTACAGGATGCTTTTCACTTAAATTTCATTTGCAGCTCATACAATAGGTATGAAGACTTACTATGTAATAAAGGTTTAAGTTCCCCATCCTAGGTTACATAATAAAGTATAAGCGCCAATAAAAAACTCGCAAAAGCCACTGTCGCACATGTAAGAGACTTCTGTTTAAGCACATGTTTAGGTGGATATGATGCCGTTCTAGTCGTAAGGCTAAACCATTTAAAGGCAGCCAGAAAAAAACTCAGGCTAATCATCAAAAGAATGAATAAAGCTATCCCATGTTGATAACCTCCTTCTTTTGTATAAATCTATGCATTTTTTTATGATTATGTCAGAAGGAAGTGTTAGCAATTACTTTACTACATAGGAGGAAATAAATAATGAGTAGAATGAAAAAACTAGCAGCTGGAGCAGCAATCGGAAGCACCGTAGCCGCTATTACAACGCTTCTAATTACTCCCTATTCAGGACGAGAACTTAAACAGCGTGTCAGTTCTCGAAAAGACCGAGTTAACGCTTCACAACAAGAGCTTTCAACAAAAATAAAAGCTGTTTCTCAACAAGTACAAATGACCGCCAGAGAAGGAAATACTATAGTGAAAAATATCGCAAATGACCTTTCTACTACCCTTGGTCAGTTTAAAGAAGAAATTGTCCCTCATAAGGAATCCATTCAGCATCATTTGAAAGAAATCCAAAATTCTTTGTCAAACCTAGAGGAACATGTACAGACAACTAAAAATACCAATGAAAAAATTGACAAAAAAGAAGGTTAAAGCGCCTTCTTTTTTAATTTTTTAAAATTTTGTAAATTTACATCTTTATAATTTTTTATTTTATTGGCATAATAGAAGATAAATAAAAAAAGAGACTAAGTAGGTGGGAGAAGATGAAAAAGACTAGTGATCAAGATTACAGTTTGAAAGAAGCACTTCTATTTAGCCAACGCATTGCCCAATTAAGTAAAGCCCTTTGGAAAACCGTAGAGAAGGATTGGCAGCAATGGATTAAGCCTTATGACCTTAATATTAACGAGCATCATATTTTGTGGATTTCATATCATTTAAATGGGGCTTCCATTTCCGAAATTGCCAAGTTTGGAGTTATGCATGTTTCTACTGCATTTAATTTCTCCAAAAAACTAGAAGAACGAGGTTTACTTGAGTTTTCTAAAAAAGAAAGCGACAAGCGAAATACGTACATTCAGCTGACTGATAAAGGCGAGGCCATTTTACTAGATTTAATGGAACATTACGAACCTTCTAATAATTCAGTATTCAGCGGCGCACTTCCGTTGCGCGACTTGTACGGCAAATTCCCTGAGTTTATGGAACTAATGACCGTCATCCGCAAAATTTACGGTGAAGATTTTATGGATATCTTCGAGCGATCTTTCCATCATATCGAAGAGGAATTCACTGAAGAAGATGGCAAGCTTGTCAAGAAAGATAAAGAGAACCACCAGGAGACTATTTCAAACTCTTAATGGTTAGTCCCTTATCCATTGAATAATTTCAAAAAATTCATTCATCACATCTTGATAAGAAGGTTGATAACGAAGCGATTCGACCGTCTCTCTAGGATTTAACTTATAATTCAGCATGCCAACAAATTGTGTAAGAAGCGGAACAAAGTCTGTTAGACCTTCCGCTTTTTGCTCAATATATTCGTTTTTTGTATCTTCACACAGAATTAAAATTTCCTCTACTTCCTTCTTTGTAAGCTGATTTCTTACCACTAAATCAATAAATGGTTTAGCTTCTTGTTCAGATGTCCCAGATAACAGTTTTATGTAATATTCTAAACGTGATACTCGAGATTCTAAAGTTTCCATCCGCTTCCCCTACTCCTTCAACGTTCATATACCTCTACTCCATATTGTACATGATTCATTCATGTTCTTCCAAATAATTCTTTCTTCGTCAATCACATTTCCTGTTTGAGTAGCACCGTATAAAGATTTTCATATACTGATTATGTACTCACTGCATATATTAATATAAATCCCTCTGTCCTTTTTAACAATCCTTTTGCACAATGGCTCATTGTTACTCATTTTCTTATCCATTCACTTTGCTATTTTGTTTAAAACCTATTTCTCAACTTCTTAACTACCCTTTATAAAATAAAAACCGCATTTCTGTGTAAATACCTTTTGAAATTCTTTGCTCAACTGTATATATAACTATCTATTTTACCGCTTTTTTGGTAATGTTAATATAGATATTTGTAAATTCATACAAAGCTGTACTATATAAATGACTATAAGACTTTTTGTCTTCGTCACACTGATTTTGTTAGGGGGATTTTTATGTACATATTCTTTATTGTATTTGCACTATTCATTTTATTCTACATCAATGCACTAACAAATACATTGTGTATTCAAAAAGAAATTCCAGCTGAAAAACAGCCTAAAGTTTTTCGTACGATTAATGTATTAATTACCATTTTATTAGTTTCATCTTATATTGAAGTATCATTTACATAAAAAACGGTGAGATGTCTCACCGCTTTTTTATAGGCTTAGCAAAAACAGCTAGCGCCGATGATAACTAATAAGATGAATAATACGACTAATAGCGCAAATCCACTGCCGTATCCGCATCCGTAAGAACCCATATCTATCGCCCCTTTCCTTTTATATTCATCTGTTTCCTAGTGGTAACATGCACAACCAACAATGACTAATAAGATAAACAGTACAACTAATAGTGCAAAACCGCCTCCATATCCGCATCCGCTCATTTGAGCACCCCCTTTGTTTACTAATACTGCATCTTATGCATTAGCTCAAAAAACGTCTAGGCTTTTAGCCCAAACTCCATAATTTATTTCTCTTGCTTCTCGTTTAGAGAGTACTCTGCGAGTTTGTCCACCATTTTGAAAACGCTTTATAAAAAAGACGTCATAAGCGTATAATCACTCCATCCTTAGTGGAAAATAAATGTAAATTTACGTGGTTTTAACTTCATTTGCTAACATCAGGAAATGTGATATAGTAAATCTTGAGTCAAGCTACATAAGTAAAAATGATGAGTAGGAGTGTTTACGTATGAAAAAAAGCTTAGTTGCACTAACAACGGCAGCCAGTCTCGTTGCTTTATCAGCATGCAGTGGGGGAAGTGATGCTTCAAATGCAAACGATTCTTCAAAAGTAATTGTAGAAACAAAAGCAGGCAATATCACGCAAGGTGATTTGTATAAGCAAATGAAAGATACAATCGGACAAGACCAATTTAATACACTCGTACGAAGCGTTACCGAAGAAAAAGTATTGAGTAAAAAATATAAAGTAACGGATAAAGAGCTTGATCAGCAGTTGAACATTCTAAGAGAACAATACGGTGATCAGGTTGATTCAGTTATTAAGCAAAAAGGCGAAAAAGAAGTCAAAGATATGCTAAAAGTTGATATTCTCCGTGAAAAAGCTGCTACAGCAGGTATTAAGGTATCGGACAAAGAACTGAAAAAAGCTTATGATGAATATAAAGCTCAAAAACCTCAAATTCGCGCAAGCCATATTTTAGTAAAAGACGAAAAAACAGCAAACGAAGTGGAAGCGAAAGTCAAAAAAGGCGAGGACTTTGCTAGTCTGGCAAAAGAATATTCAACGGATCAGCAGTCTGCAGCTAACGGCGGCGACTTAGGCTACTTCGGTGAAGGCCAAATGGTTAAAGAGTTTGAAGAAGCGGCTTACAAGCTGAAAAAAGGTGAAGTAAGTAAACCAATCAAAACAGAATACGGCTACCATATCATTAAACTAGTTGATAAAAAGAAAGTAGAATCGTTTGAGAAAAAGAAACCCGAACTTGAGCAGCAAATCAAACGTTCAAAAGTAGATCAAGCAGAAGCGAACAAGAAGATTCAAAAAGAACTTGATAAAGCAAAAGTGGAAGTCAAAGATAAAAATGTAAAACCAATTTTCGAAGAAGGTGCGACAGATAGTCAATCTGGCGTAGAAACTCCTCAGCAGTAATGCTAAGAGCCTGTCACTCATGTGACAGGCTCTTTTATATAATCAGATGGAATCGCTGTTGCGTCTTTCTTTTTCCACTTGCATTCTTTCGATGAAAACTTGTCCCTCTTTTTCAATAAACGAATCATCCACTTGCTTATCATGTTGCGCAGCACGAATTGCCATAAATCCACTAAAGAAAATGCCTGCTACAACTAAATAAATCCAAATTGGTAGTGTCACCATATATTGATCCCCCATCACAGTTATTTACAACCACTATATGCGAAGGAAGAAAGACTTATACCTTTTTAATCAATCGTTGGTTTATAAAATGAGCGATTATCAAGTGCAAAAATACGCTCTGTAAATTCACCAGGCTTTACTTTTGTTAATGCTCGGTCTAGCATATTCATTTTAGCGTCTACATTGTCAATCAAATGAAGCATCTCAGCTTCTTTAATTAACGGCTTTTTCGGACTTCCCCACTCTTCCTTACCATGATGCGATAACACAAGGTGCTGAAGAAGCATAACCTCTTCTCCTTCAATCGCTAATTCTTCTGCCGCTTTTCCAATTTCATTCACCATAATCGAAATATGGCCAAGCAAGTTCCCTTCGACTGTATATATCGTCGAAACAGGACCTGAAAGTTCAAATACTTTACCAAGGTCATGAAGAATCACTCCAGCGTACAGCAAGTCGCGGTTTAAGCTTGGGTAAAGGGTTGAAAATGACTCAGCCAGCTTTAGCATAGACACCACATGGTAGGCAAGTCCTGATACAAACTCATGGTGATTTTTAGTTGCTGCCGGATATTCTAGAAATTCCGTTTGATATTTTTTAAACAAATGGCGAGTAATGCGCTGGACATTCGAATTTTTCATTTCGAATATACTCTTTGTAATATGTTCGACCATTTCTTCTTGAGATAAAGGCGCCACTTCTAAAAAGTCAGATGTGCGCACTCCGTCTTGGGGCTGTGCAGGACGAATGTTGCGTATTTTCAGCTGGTTGCGCCCACGGTAATTCATTACTTCTCCAGCAGCTCGCACAATCTTTTGAGCAGCATAATTTTCCTCGTCATCTGGGGATGCATCCCACAGCTTGGCTTCAATATCACCTGTTTTATCCTGTAGGATTACCGTTAAAAATGGCTTTCCATTGCTTGCAATTCCTCTCGTTGAGGATTTAATTAAAAAATAAAGATCAACTTGCTCTCCTACTTCGTATTGAGCAATTCCTTTTGTCATGATCTTTTCCTCCTTACCACTTCATTCTATGTATTTGATAGCAAAGCTCTTATCGCTTCGTCCGCTTATTTACAGCTCTTTACATTTCATTTTACCATCGCTTGGCACCGAATGCACGGGTAGACGCTTTTTCATAAAAGATGAGATTGCGGCATAACAAAATCAATGCAGCCTAAAGACGAACAAATTGGATAAAGGAGCTGAACTTCTTGAGACACCGCTGTTGATTTCCGTGCAAGACTTCGCTTTCCGCGGGAGGCAGCTGAGCCTCCTCGTCGCTTCCGCTCCTGCGAGGTCTCACCTATTCCGCTTTTCCCGCAGGAATCTTCGTCTTGCTCTCCAATACGCAGCTAGAAGCAACTCCATGCATGAAAACTATGGTCACCATAGCAATAAAAAATCCGAACGAGTTGGATTCTCCATCAAGAATCTAGGTTGTTCGTCCGGATCTTCCTTCAGCTAAACTACTTTTGTCTCACCCTCTGACTTCTTTACGTTTCTTTTTTCGTTAACTGCAGCGCCTTTTTAATATCTTTAAAAGAGGTGGATTGACCATACATAAGGACTCCTCCTTTATATACACGGGCACCAAATATAGCTAAAGCAGTAATCGTTACAACTAAAATCCCTATCGATACACTCACTTCCCAGACTGGAACATTTAACATACCTACACGCAAAAACATAATCATCGGAGCAAAAAACGGGATAAAAGATGTGACCGTAATGATTGTGGTTTCAGGATCACCAAGTCCAAACATAGCAATTAAAAAAGCAGCCACAATTACAAGGGTCATGGGCGTAATCATTTGCTGTACGTCTTCAATACGGCTCACAAGAGAACCTAAAAAAGCCGCGAGCGTAGCAAAAAGAAAGTACCCTAATATGAAAAAGACAAATGCATACACGAATGTAGTCAGCGGAACATCATTAAATCCGAGATACGAAAAGATGCCGTTATGATTTGTTTCCACACTGGCTTTTAATGATGTGTAGCCCACGCTCAGTATCACTGCAAGTTGTGTTAAGCTGAGCAGTGCAATTCCAATGATTTTAGCAAACATTTGTGTAATAGGTGATACGCTCGATACAAGGATCTCCATAACGCGGGATGATTTTTCAGTAGCGACTTCCATCGCAATCATGCTCCCATACATGATAACGGCAAAATAAATAACAAACAGCAGCACATACACAAGACCTCTTGCTTGATTTAGCTCTTGTTCTGTTTTGGCATTTTCAACTAACGCTTCTTTTTTAAATGAAACAGGGCTGTAAAGCTGATCAATTTGCTTTTCTTCTAAACCGATTTTTACTGTAGCCATAGCCACTTTTGTTTGCTGTACCGCCTGTTCTAAGGTAGACGAAAGATTTGACTCGGCCAAAGAGTTAGCTTTGTACATAGCTTGGGGCAGCTGCTTATCGTTTAAAGATAAAAGTAAATAGCTATCGAGCTGCCCGCTTTTTACCGCTTGCTTTGCCTTAGACTCAGACGTAAATTCTTTTAAATGAATGTCTTTATCCATGGCATTTACATTTTGTTTGAACAACGTATATACGCTTTCCACTTCATAGATAACACCCACATTTGTGCCATTATCGTCTGAATTAAAAACGTCGATAATTTTCTCCATATTTGTAAGAGCAACTAGAATAAGAGCAGTAATAATCGTCGTAATAATAAAAGATTTTGTTTTTAATTTATTAAGATATGTATGAAAAACGATCACCCAAAATTTATTCATAGGAAGCACCTACCTTTTCAATGAAAATATCATTTAATGAAGGCTCTTCCACTGCAAATTTAGATACAAATGAAAAGTGTTTAAGTTCTTGAAAAATGAATTGCGATACGGATTCATGTTGAATTTGAACAATTATGCCTTCAACCGTTTTTTTCACTTTTACAACACCTTCAAGCTCCGTAATTCTCTCAAACGGACCTTTTCCGTGTACAATGACATTTTTCTTGCCAAATGAACGCTTAATCTCCGGCAGTCTTCCATATACAACAGGCGTACCATGATGCATAATACATAAATATTCACAAAGTTCTTCCACATGTTCCATTCGATGACTTGAAAAAACAATCGTCGTTCCGCGCTTTTTCAAATCAAGTACCGCTTCTTTTAGTACCTCTACGTTTACAGGGTCCAAGCCGCTAAAAGGTTCATCTAAAATAAGCAGCTCAGGACGATGAATAACGGAAGCGATAAATTGAATTTTTTGCTGATTTCCTTTGGATAGCTCTTCTACTTTTTTTGAAGCATATTGAGGAATATTAAATCGAGTTAACCAGCGCTCCATTTCTTGCAGCACGTTCGCTTTTTTCATTCCGCGCAGCCGTCCTAGGTAAACAAGCTGATCTTTGACTTTTAATTTCGGATATAATCCCCTTTCTTCTGGAAGGTAACCAACTAGATGACTTCTACTGTAAGTTAAAGATTTATCATTCCACTGGATGTGACCTGAGGTTGGTTCAATGAGCCCTAAAATCATTCGAAACGTCGTTGTTTTGCCAGCACCGTTTGCACCTAAAAAACCAAACACTTCACCTTTTGGAATTTGCAAAGATAGTTCGTTTACAGCTGTAAATTCACCGTACCTTTTTGAAACTTCACGGATAGAAAGAGACATTTAATTCCTCCTTTGTAAATAAACCTATGTTTATTGTATGGAAAAAAATGATATCTGTAAACCTTAGCAGGATTTAGAGGAATAAGACGAGAAATATTTTGAATACGCTTACAATTATACTATAAGAGGAGAGTAGATTTTATGAGTACTTATACATTAACCGCTTTTGAAAAGACTGGAGAAAAATTAATAGATGAAAGTTTCGAAGCAGCTTCTGAAACAGAAGCAAAGACTATCGGCACCAAAAAGTTAGAAGATCTTGCCTATTTAGAAAAAACACATCGATGCGTTAGCTCTAGCGGAAAACTTGTATTATTTCATCGTTAATACAAAACGCCGGAAAGGTTTAGCTTTCCGGCGTTTTATATTACTTTACAGCTTCTTTTAGTTCTTTACCAGCTTTAAATGCCGGTACTTTTGATGCTGGAATTTGCATTTCTTCACCCGTTTGAGGGTTACGGCCTGTACGAGCAGCACGCTCGCGTACTTCAAATGTACCGAAGCCGATTAACTGAATTTTTTCACCTTCACCTAGTGTTGATGAAATTGTTTCTAGTAATGCGTCAACTGCTTTAGATGCATCTGCTTTTGTTAACTCTGATTTTGTTGCCACTGCGTTTACTAAATCTGTTTTGTTCATTTCCAATCACCTCATTAGTTTCTACATTATCTTGTGTTACCACTGTTTTGCAACTTTTAAACATGCTCTATCAATATGATAGACAAAAATACTGGCTTTTAAACTAGTTCACTTAATTTTCGGAAATATCTTTTTCACTTTGATTAAAAACAGGCACTCGCTTTTCCAGAAACGCACGTACACCTTCCTTATGATCCAAACTTTGGCTCATAGCAAACTGACTTCTTTTCTCAAGCGCAAGCACTTGCTTTAATTGTGAAATAGATGTCTCCACATAAATTCGCTTTGTTTCCTTCAAAGCACGTGAAGGTTTTTTTAGCCAATATGAGAGATAATCTTCTACATGCTTCGCCAAATCTCCTTCTTTTATTTCATCAATTAGGCCAAATTGATGAGCTTCCTCTGCTTTTAATGTCTTTCCTTCCCAAATCAGCTGTTTCGCACGATGAGAACCGATGCGCTTTTCTAGTAAAAAGTGACCGCCTCCATCTGGAATTAGAGCAATGCCGATAAAGTTCATCGCAATTTTTGTGTGTCTTTCTGCAATAATATAATCAGAAGCAAGCGCGATGCTGAGCCCTAGCCCTGCTGCCGCACCGTGCAGCACACTTATCGTCATTTGAGGCAGGCTGTATAAAGTCAGCACGGCTTCATTAATCAAATCCATTACCTGCTCAAAACGTTTTGATTGTGAAGGTGACATCATCATATTAATATCTCCGCCTGCTGAAAATACCTTTCCGTTTCCCTTTACTATTAAAAAATCTGCTTCGCTTTCTTCGACAACTTTTAAACATTGTATAAACTGCTCTAGCACTTCCTCGTTTAATGCGTTTAACGCATCCGGCCTGTTAAACGAAATTGTGGCGACGCGCTCTTGCAAAACTAGTTCTACTACTTTTAATTCGACGGTCATCTTACTCACCCTTTCTGATAATGATTGACGACTTGTTCACGAAGCGTACGTTTTAAGAACTTTCCTACCGTTGTCTTCGGGATTTCATCCATAAATAAAATTTCATCTGGAAGCCACCATTTTGCGAACTGCGGCGCTAAAAATTTGATTAGCTCTTCTGACGAAACGACACCTTTATATGCATCTTTTAACACGACACAAGCAACTGGACGCTCTTGCCACACCTTATGAGGGACTGCTATGACACAGGCTTCGAAAACAGCTTCATGGGCAATAAGCGCGTTTTCTAGATCAACAGATGAAATCCATTCTCCTCCGCTTTTAATTAAATCTTTTGTTCGGTCTACAATTTTGATCGTTCCCTCTTCGTCAACCGTCACAATATCTCCCGTATACAGCCAGCCGTCTTTAAACGTATCTTCTGTTCTTTTATCCTTGTAATATTCAGAAGCCACCCACGGCCCCTTTAGTAATAGCTCACCCATTTCCACTCCATCCCAAGCAACTTCTCCATTTTGACCTATTACTTTCATTTCTACGCCAGGAACTAAGAAACCTTGCTTCGCTTTTACGCTGAGCTGATACTCAGTGTCTTCGCTGTACTGATAGCTTTTTAAGCGGGAGACGGTCACCACAGGGCTCGTTTCCGTCATTCCGTATGCATGCATAAATTCAATTTTATATTTTTCCTGAAATTCTCGAATGACGCTTTTGGGGGCCGCTGATCCGCCGCATAAAATAGCTCGCAAACTATCAACTGCGTAAGGTTTTTTTTCTAACTCTTGTAAAAAATTTAACCAAACGGTAGGTACTGCTGCTGCAAGAGTTACTCTCTCTTGTTCAATCAGAGAAGCAATCGTCTCCGAAGTACAAAAAGCACCCGGCAGCACGAGCTTTGTTCCAAACCAGACCGCAGCAAAAGGAATTCCCCATGCGTTTACGTGAAACATTGGAACGATAGGCATAGCGGTATCAGCTTCTGATAATCCAGCACTATCAGCAAGCCCTAGCGCCATACAGTGCAAATAAATAGCGCGATGAGAATATACAACGCCCTTTGGCTCTCCTGTAGTAGCAGAGGTATAACAAAGGCCTGCTGGTTCTTCTTCGCTTAAATCTTGAACAAAGGAATGCGATGCATGCCCTTGTTGAATCCAATTTTCGTAATGATAAACTGGCAAGTCTGTTTCTGGCAGCTCACCTTCATCTGACATAATGATATAGGCTTCAACATGTGGAAGCTTTTGATGAATGCTTTCAAATAAAGGTAAAAAGCATTCATCAAGTAAAATGACTTTATCGCGTGCATGGTTAATGATGTATACAATTTGCTCAGAATCTAACCGAATATTAATTGTGTGAAGAACAGCGCCTATTCCCGGCACAGCAAAATAAGCCTCTAGATGTCTATGATGATTCCATGCAAACGTTCCGACTCTTTCTCCTCGCTTCACTCCAATTCGTTCTAGCATACTAGAGAGCTGCCGAGTCCGTTTTATTAACTGATTATAAGTTAAACGCTGAATTCCTTTTGAAGATTTAGAAACCACTTCTTTTTTACCAAACAGCTTTTCAGCTCTTTCCATCATAGATGGTACGGTTAACTGTACATTCATCATTAAGCGGCACCTCGCATCGTCATAATAAGAAAACGCTTACAACTTTTTTATATATTCAACAGATTCCGACATTTCCCTGCTGAAAATAAAAAAAGATCACTAAAAAGTGACCTTTTTATTTCTTAAACAATTCACCTAAAATCTTGAGTTTCTCTTGTGTGTAGTGCTCGAATCCATCGTTGTACGATTTTGGATCTTTTGGATTCGCAAACCTTGTAATAATTCCTGTTTCTGGATGCACGAACTTACTGGATGCCCCGCACCCAAGGCCAATAATCGTCTGCTTTTCTTCCATGATCATAATATTGTACAGACTCTCTTGACCAGGGAATGAATATCCAACGTTCTCTAAATTACCTAAAATATTTTTTTGGCGATATAAGTAATAAGGTTCATATCCTTGTTCTTGAGTCCACTCAGTCGCTAAATCCATCATTTTACCAATTTCATAGCGATCTGCTACTTTGTATTTCCGTTTATTTTGAGTCATTTCAGACGCGCGTTTAAACGATAGCGTATGAACAGTTAAAGATTCAGGAAGCAATTTTTTAGACTCGTCTAGCGTATGCTGAAATTCTTCTACACCTTCATTTGGAAGCCCAATAATTAAGTCCATGTTAATGTTATTCATCCCCATTTTCCGAGAAAGATGAAATTTATCAATCGTTTCTTCAACTGTATGATGACGTCCAATAGCTTTTAAGGTTTCTTGAATATAAGACTGTGGATTTACACTAATCCGGTCAATATTCCATTTGTTCAAAACAGCTAGCTTTTCTTCCGTAATCGTATCAGGTCTTCCTGCTTCTACCGTAATTTCACGGATATTTTGTACATCCGGGAACGATTCATACATCTCTTCATACAGCATGTCCATTTCTTCAGCGGTAATGCTCGTTGGTGTGCCTCCGCCATAATAGACGGTTGTAATCTTGACGTTATTGTCTTTTAACCATTTTCCTACTTCACGCATCTCATAATGCAAGCCGCCTAAAAATGACGTAACGGATCCTTGACGTCCATTAATCGCATAGGCTGGGAATGTACAGTATGCACACTTCGTCGGACAAAACGGAATGCCTATATAAATGCTTACCTCGTTCTTTAACTCATGTAAATCAGGAATAGCTGCTAGTTGACGATCCACAATATGCTGCATTAAATTAATTTTGTCATCGGTGATTAAATATTCTTCCTTTAGCTCACGATGTGCCTGTTCTTTACTTTTGCCTGACTGCAGTTTCATATGAAGCAGTTTCGTCGGACGTATACCAGTTAAAATACCCCATTTTTGAACAATGTTTGTATACTCCTGTAACACAGATAAGTAGACGCGAAGCACTACATTTTTTATTTGCTTAAATTTTTCTTTTTCTGTTTCATACGGCGTAAACGATTTAGAAAGCTCTTCTGTAAACACCTTGTCCGTTGCAGCATCATGCAGCACTGCTTTCGCATAAATTTCTTCATGAACTTTTAGCTCTACTTCGACCTTCAGCTGAGCTTCGTTATCATCCTCAAAGGAAACGTTGCTTTCTTCAAAAAACAAATCTGAAATTCGGTGAAGCGGACGTAAAAAACGCTCATCTTCTATACCTTTTATATAAATGTTCAATATAATCACCTTTCAAATCAATTCTATCTAAGTAATCAGTTTACAAAACCTACGTATGTCCGGTCAAGGTGCTCAGCTCAAGGGAATACGCAAACAGGAAACAAACGGAAAAAGAGATTGAGCCATAATTACATTAATTCAATCTAAGGACGAACAAATGGGATAAATGAGCTCATATGAATTGCTTGTTACACCTCTGTTGGTTTCCGTGCAAGGCTTTGCTTTCCGCTGGCGGCCGATAAGCCTCCTCATCGCTTGCCCTTTTCCCTCAGGAGTCTTCGCCTTGCCCTCTAATCAACAGCTAGAAGCACCTACATATATGAAACCTACGTTCACCCTACCAATAAAAAAATCCGAACGAATTGGATTCTCTATCAGGAATCTTGATTCATCGTTCGGATCTTCCCTTCGACTAAACTACTTTTGTCCTAGCTTCTTTTTTCCTTTATTTATTTTAAACGAAAGCTGTCAATTTGATGAAGATAACCAAGGCGCTGCTGCTTTCTAAATAATTCTTTCACCATATAGGCTACACCATTTTCATTATTAGAACGAGTAACCCAATCCGCAAGCATTTTTAATTCCGTTGGTGAATTGCCCATGGCCACACCCATTCCCGCATGTTCAATCGTTTCTAAATCATCATAGCAATTTCCAATTGCCACCACATCTTCCATTGGTATCCCTAGACGATTTGCTACATAACGAACGCCGGCAGCTTTTGTGGCTCCTTTTGGCGTAATATAACATCTATTTTCATTTGGATACGAAAACCATTCAATATCCGGAACTGCACTAGCAATTGTTTGCTCAGCGTATTCTTTTTCTCTACGATCTGCAAAATAAACTTCTATTTTTGGCGTAGAAACAGGTTCATCACGAAGCGTATCTCCTAATGAATCTACGAACTGCACGGGATAAAAGAGCGGTTCTCCCGTTTTCAACACGCTTTTAGCTACAATATTGTTAGGAAGCTTTACACGATTTCCAATTGAAAACCTTTCATGTAAAATGCGGACATGACAATTAAAATTTTCAAAAAGCTGAATGAGATTAAATGTTTTTTCCTCGCTAATTCTCTTATCTAGTATCGGTTTGTCTATCGATGTTCCGATAAAGGCACCGCTATGAGTAATGAGCATTGCAGGATGAACTTTAAGTGACCGAGCAATTTTTTTAGCAGACGGAAAATGCCTGTTTGTTACTAATGTAACGTAAACCCCTTTATTTTTCACAAATTGAATTGCGTCTTTCGTTTCTTTTGTAACGCGCCCTTGGCTATTTAAAATGGTTCCATCAATATTCAACGCTAGCAATCGATAAGCCATATGAGAACCCCTTCTTTCATAGATGTCTAATCCGTTAGGATACGGTTATAAATGACCTTTTCATGATAGTCGGCATGTGTAGCCTTGTTACTAAGCTTATGAGCAGAACTGCACAATTAGAAGAAATTTCCGCATAAAAAAAAGAGGAAAAGATTTCTCTTTTCCTCTTTTCCCTATCTCTTATTCAGCCGCACCGTAAAGTTCTTCAAGTGGCTTCATGATAATTTTGTTTAATTCACCAATTACCATGCTCATACGTTGCTCAGCTTCCATTAGCTTCGCGATATTTTGATCTTGTTGAACGATTGCAACTGTTTGTTGAGCTTGCTGAACTTCTTCTTCAGTGATCTCTTGGCCCATCATTTGCTTTTGTTGCAGCTCCATTTGCATTGTACGGAAACGCTCAAATAATTGTTTTGAACCTTGATCAGCGTTTACTGCTGCATATAAGTTTTTTAAGTTTGTGTAATCGTCGCTGTGACGAATTGCTTTTTCTAAATCATTTGCTACATCATGTAAATTTACAGACACGTTAAGTTCCTCCTAATTAAGTTCTATAATTTCTTGACTTCCCTAACTATAACAAATTATTATATAAAATTCAGCTTAAGACCTTTATTTTCTCAGAAAACGATAAATTCTCTTCACGGATTGGGCTAATTCCTCATAGTATATATCAGCATTCGCCTACTAAAGGAAAGAAAAAGAGGATTCGTTTATGAATACTTTTACCATTTCTCTAAAACCACTAGAGAACCATATGAGCGACGACATTTACATTAGTTCTGCTCTGTTCTCACGTGTGAAATGCAAGCATGAGTTTACATTAACAGTAGGCTCCATTACGAAAGAAGTCAAAGCCACTGTTTTTCAACATCGAGAATGCTGCTTCATGATGTCAGAAACTCTATTTACAGACTTTCGTTTTCCGTATGAAACGCATCAGCTGAGAGGCATTTATGAAGAGAATACGTTTAGGCTGGGACCCGTGATTAGCATCGTAACAGAAGTTCGAGAAGATGAAGAACCCTTTGGCAGCATTTCTGTATTTTGTAAGGAATTTGTTCAAGCTTGCAAGGAGTTAGGGTGTTTTTGCTACGTGAGCAAATTGAGCGACTTGAAGTCATTGTCACCTAAAGGATATGTTTATCGCGCTGATCGATGGGTTTATTCAGACGTTCCCTTTCCTGGAATCGTACACAACCGGATTCATGCCAGGAAAACCGAGCAAAGCGCTGATTTTCAAACCTTTAAAACATTTTTAAAAGAGCATGACGTTCCTTTCTTTAACGCACGCTACTTAAATAAATGGACGGTTTTTCAACAGCTTAAAGATGTCGTACACTTGCTTCCATATTTGCCAAAAACGTATCAGCTTCGTTCACGTCAAGATCTTCTTGACGCTTTGGAACTTCATGACGATGTTTTTCTGAAGCCTGTTCATGGTAGCCAAGGAAAAAATATTTTTAAAATTTCAAAGAAAGAGAAGTATATTTTAGACTATACAACGTTTACGCAGACGTATGAAAAAGAATATGAATCTCTCTATGACTTATTTGAAACGCTTTATAGTCAATTAAAAAGGCAAGGGTTTCTCATCCAAGAAGGAATTTCACTGCAGGCATACAAACAGTGCCCTTTTGATTTCCGCATTCTCTGTCATAAAAAAGACGACTTGACGTGGAAAATCACGTCCATTGTCACACGTGTATCAAAACCCGGCAATTTCGTCTCAAATCTTGCCCGTGGAGGAGATATTCATCCTCCTCAGCAAGTTTTAACTCAGCTCTATGATTCAAAAACTACGCGCCATATCCTTTCACTTTTAAAAGAGATTGCGATTGAAATTTGCACACAGCTTTCTCACCCGTCTGAACTTTATGCAGAATTTGGTATTGATTTAGCAATCGATCAAGAAGGAAAGCCTTGGATTATTGAAGTAAATGTCAAACCTTCCAAACAATTAGATTCAAGCGCTTTCTCTGTTCGTCCCTCAACAAAAGCACTGCTTGATTATTGTCTGCATGCAACGAATTTTCAATTTGCCAAGGAGGATTTACGATGATTTCATTAGGCTTTTTAACGATTCACCCACAGCAAGAAGTGGAGTACGTAACCGAAATTGCTAAACATGCTTCTGAGTTTTCAATTGAAATATACCGTTTTACTCCTTTTAACATTCATCCTAACACCGAAAATATTGAAGGCTTCCGCTACGATTTACAACAAAAAAAATGGATAGAAGATTCCTTTTTACTTCCTTCGTTTATTTACGATCGCTGCTTTTATAGAAAAGACTCGCTGTCTAAAAAGGCTCGCCCTATTGTAAACTGGCTTAAGCAGCGGGAAGATGTTACATTTTTAGGCCATGGATTGCCCAATAAGCTAGATGTCTATGAAGTAATTAAAAAAGATAGCTATTTATCTTCATATATTCCTCCCACCACTCCAATCGAAAGTGTAGAGCAGCTTGTTCAGCTGCTTCGAACAAACGATAGCCTAATGATTAAGCCTGCCAACGGCTCACAAGGTAAAGGGATTGTGAAATTAAGACAGCGCGGACGTGAAATTGAAGCTTCTTATCAACAAAATGACATTGTAAACACCATTCTATTTTCCTCTTTTCAGGAGTTTAAGAACTGGTTTACGAAAACGACCCGTGATGTATTGTATATTGCTCAGCCCCATATTTCATTTTTCCCTTACGAACGCACTCCTTTTGATATAAGACTGCTATTACAAAAAGGAAACGATGGTGCTTGGAAAGAAATTGGAAGAGGACTTAGACAAGGTGAACGGGACTCCATCGTAACAAATGTAAGTTCAGGAGCCTCTATTGTACCTTTTGAGAACTTGCTGCCTCGCATCCCTCGCGTTCACCGTCAATATGTAATGGATGAAATCAACACCATTTGTAAAACGATTCCGTCCGTGCTGGAAAATCATTTTCCTTCTCTTTTTGAATTAGGTATTGATTTATGTATCTCGAGAGACTTCAGCATCTGGATTCTAGATGTAAATTCGAAACCGGGAAGAAAAATAGTAATGGAGACAGCCCCTGAACAAAAAGAAGTCATGTATAAAAATGTCCTGTCTTACTGCGTCTATTTAGCTAACACACTATCGTATCGTAAGGAGTAATGCTATGAAAAAAACTCTTACTCGCCTTGTTGTAGTAGAGCAGCTAGGATGCGATCTTTCTGTTCCTGCATCTCTTTACAAAGACTCCTTAAAACAAGCAGCTTTTGGAACAATGACAGCTTCATGCCTTATACAATCTTCAGAACGTGAAGAAATTCAGATTTCAGCTGAGCTAATGACAAAACTGCAAATTCCTTTCGCTCATATGATGCACCCTATTATTGTGAATGAGACCATTCACTTAGGACCTTTAATTGGTGTGCTATCAGCTGGTTTTACTGGTTCTCTGCTGCGGCCAATTGGAAAGCGTTCCCTTCACTTAGCTAAACTTCTTTCCACTGCAAGTATCACAGGGGGACTGCCTTTTATTTTTGGAACCCATCATATCAACTGGGAAACCGGGACCATAAACGGCTATTTTTATGAAGAAAGCGGCTGGACACAGCATGAAGTTCCATTTCCCAATGTTGTATATAATCGTTTGCCAAATCGAAAAACAGAAGGGTTAGCTCCTTTTAAGTTCATTAAAGAAAAGATGATGACTGATTACGGCATTCCATTTTTTAATCCTGATTTTTTCAACAAGTGGGAAATTCATGAGCTTTTAAAACTGAACGAGCAGACAGCTTATTTGTTACCTTACACGGTTGAAAGTCCTTCGTGTGAGCAAATAAAAAAACTTCTACTTCTTCATCAAACTGTTTATTTAAAACCGAAAAACGGAAGCTTAGGCCGCGGCATTTATACACTATCTTTTAAAGATTCCATGTACACGCTGACTTACAAAGGAGAAAAAGGTCTTCATGTTCAAGAAAAAGAAACCTTAGAGGAGTTATTATCAGAATTTGAATATTTACTTACTAATCCTTCTTACATTGCTCAGCAAGGTATTTCATTAATCAAAAAAGAAAAGCGCTGTGTAGACTTTCGCGTGCATACGAATAAAGACGGGAATAACCAATGGGTGCTTACTGCTCTAGCTGCTAAAGTAGCCGGTCCCAACAGCATCACTACGCATCTTGATTACGGCGGAGAAATTGAAGCTACAGCCAAAATATTCACCAACCCTTCTTACAAAAAAGAAATTGAAAATAAGCTAAAAGATGCCGCTATCTCAATTAGTCATGTGCTTGAACAGGAATTGAACGGATTAATTGGAGAGCTTGGATTCGATTTTGGAGTGGATTATCAAGGAAACGTGTGGCTGTTTGAAGCTAACTCTAAACCCGGTCGCTCTATTTTTTCACACCCTGCCTTACGAAAAGCGGATCAACACACTAGAAAACTTTCTCTAGAATATGCGATTTACTTATCTGGATACTATCTAAATACACCTGAAGGCATCAGCATATGATTACAATTTACTATCACAAAGAAAAGCAGCAGTGGTTTCATAATAACCCTTCAGCATCTTACACATGGGGAGTTCAAGAAATTGAACTTCCCTTTACTCAAAACATTTCTTCTACTCAAGCTTTTCTTCGTTTAAAAGGAGAAAAAGCAGGTCCTATTGTGGGAGTTTTAACGAACAAAGCTGTTTTAGAAAAACTGAATGTAAAACAGCGTCCTTTATTAGAACTCTTACATCATACCCTGCAAAAGAAAGGCGGGCTTCTTGCTTTATTCGCTGAAGAAACAATGTCTCATCACTTCTTTGAAGGGTATTGCTTTGACCGTGCAAAAAAGCAGTGGATCAAAACAACTTTGCCGCTGCCAAACGTTATATATAATCGTTATCCAGGAAGAAAATCAGAAACCAAAAAGCTGACATCTTTACACCAAAAAATAAAAAGCAGGCACATCCCCCTTTTTAATTCCGCTTTCTTTTCAAAATGGAAAGTCTATCAGTTATTTTCAAAGGATCCACTACTATCTTCTTACCTTCCTAAAACCTATCGTTTAACACCAGAAATTGATATTGCTAAGCTTCTGCAAAAACACTCTTCCCTTTATTTTAAGCCTATTAACAGCAGTAAAGGCGCTGGAATTTTTCGATTATCTTCCGATAAGCATACAATTACTTATCAAGATCATACTCGCAAAGAAGAATTTTCTTCTTTACAAGCAATTGACCTTCCCAGATCTGCTTATCTCATTCAAGAAGCAATTGAGACGCAGCCATTCAAAGACCGGCGCTATGACTTACGTATTTTAGCGCATCACAAAGATAGTGGATATGTTATTAGCGGCGTCGGTATTCGACATAGTCCCTATCAATCCATTACAACACATACGTTAAACGGCGGAAGCATTTCACCTTTTCAAGATCTTGAAGATGAAGTAGATACTTCCTTTCTTTCATCTTTTGTAAATACGTGCGGGCAAGTCCTTCAAAAGTCCTTCCCTCTAGTTGAAGAATTTTCTCTCGATATGGCAAAGTCAGTCCAAGGGCAGTATTATCTGTTTGAAGTGAATGCAAAACCAATGATTTTTGATGAAACAGACATTCAAACGCAAGGTGCTAAACACATATGCAACATATTTTATAAATTAACAAAATTTTTAGATTAAATGATTTTTCATCTCCTTTTCTCATGGTAAGCTTATAATAACTAATTGAGAAAGGAGATTTTCTTTATGGTTTCACATTTTCAGGTTAAACCACTCTATCAAAATAATCGAATGCCGGGCTGGCATATCTCGTTTTATATGAATCGGGTTTATTATGAGGCTGATTATTTAAAAGATGGACAAATTGTATGGAAAACTGCGCTTTCTAATCAAATAGATGAAACACAATTAATTGATTATATTCATGAGCTTATGCTTTTTCACGTTTATGAATAGTAAGCTTTCGCCGAAGGGAACGAGCACAGATGAAACAGCTGCACACACTATTTGGGGATAAAATGATTAAGGCTAAAATCCCTTCTCAATTTGAACGATACAAATGGTTTTCATGTGATGAAGGCTTCATTGGGATTGAACACACGGCTTTATCTCAAAAAGAGCAGGCGTTACTTTCTGCTTTTTTAACGCCTTATGATGAGGAAGTTTCTTTACTGACGCCAGAACAATTGTATTGGTCAAACCTGTTGTTTGAATCACCTGAAAAAGTCATTCACTCTCATCATACGCACCATTCTTTTCGCTTCACCCAGTTTTTAATTAAACGTTTGTTTGAACAAAAAATAGAGTTTGAAAATGCGCTTCACGCCTTGTATTCTACCTCCATCACTGTGTTGTGGATCGATAAACAATCAGGTATCGTTATCGAAACCTTTGATGATCCTAATGACTTAACCGAAAATTTATCAGACTCTATCGAGGTGCTATGTCATGATTTTGAAACTTCAATTCAGTTCTTTGAAGGACAAATTCACTTTTTTCCGTCTTCACCGCAATTAATTTTTGAACGTGAAAAGAAATGGTTTTATCAAATTAAGCATACAGTCGAACAAAAACATGTTATCCATTTTATCGACGTTTTACCCCATTTGGTTCTGCAAGAGTCTTCAAGGGCAATCCAAAACCATATGATACATTTACTTGATTTAGTAAAAGATGATGGAGATCTTTTAGAAACGATTAAAATTTATTTAGAATGTAATTTAAACGTATCTCTTGCTGCTAAGAAATTGTACATGCATCGCAACAGCTTGCAGTATAGAATTGAGAAATTTATTGATCGCACACACCTTGATATCAAACACTTCACAGGAGCTGTGTCTGCTTACTTAGCTATTCTTGCTTTAAAAAATTCGCAGGATGAAAAATAAAATGAAAGGGTTTTCGTAAATAGTGCACGAAAACTCTTTCTTTTTTTTGTGCATGTTTGCCATTTACCGTTTCATAAAAAAAAATTACACTAGAGTTAAGAAAACGGTTTCACAGAATACATACAAGGGGGAAATGGAAATGGCTGAATTACGTTTAGAACATATTTATAAAATGTATGATAAAGATGTGACGGCGGTAAAAGATTTTAACCTTCACATTCAAGATAAAGAATTTATTGTATTTGTTGGGCCTTCAGGCTGCGGGAAATCGACAACGCTTCGTATGGTTGCAGGCCTAGAGGAAATTTCCAAAGGTGATTTTTATATTGACAGCAAGCGTGTAAATGACGTTGCCCCAAAAGATCGCGATATTGCAATGGTATTCCAAAACTACGCATTGTATCCGCATATGAGCGTATATGACAACATGGCTTTTGGCTTAAAACTTCGTAAATTACCAAAAGATGAAATCGACCGCCGCGTAAAAGATGCCGCTCGTATTTTAGGACTTGAGCAATACTTAGAACGCAAACCAAAAGCATTATCCGGCGGACAGCGTCAGCGTGTAGCTCTAGGTCGTGCAATCGTTCGTGATGCTAAGGTCTTCTTAATGGACGAACCTTTATCAAACTTAGACGCGAAATTACGTGTGCAAATGCGTTCTGAAATTGCGAAGCTTCACCAGCGTTTGGGTACAACGACAATTTACGTAACACATGACCAAACCGAAGCAATGACAATGGCTTCTCGGCTAGTTGTTATGAAAGATGGGATTATCCAGCAGGTTGGTACACCAAAAGAAGTATATGAAAAACCTGAAAATGTATTTGTAGGCGGGTTTATTGGTTCTCCTGCTATGAACTTCTTAACCGGAACGTTAAAAGACGGAAAGGTTCAAGTAGGCGATTCTCTTCTTGCAGTTCCGGAAGGTAAAATGAAAATACTTCGCGAGCAAGGATATTTAAACAAACAAATTATTTTAGGCATCCGTCCTGAAGATTTCCATGATGAGCCTGTATTTATTGAATCTTCACCTGGCACAAAAGTTACAATCAAAGTGGATGTATCCGAGTTAATGGGAGCTGAAACCATGCTTTATTCTAAACTTGGCGGACAAGATTTTGTAGCACGCGTAGATTCAAGAACAGATATTAAACCGCTTCAATCTCTAGACTTAGCATTAGATATGAACAAAGCGCATTTCTTTGATGCAGAATCCGAACAGCGCATCCGTGCTGAACACGAATAAAAAAAGACCCTAGGGTCTTTTTTTATTCCTGTATTTGCTTCAACTCTTCACTGTGACAAGCAGAGCAGTAAAAGAGATGAATACATTGGTGATTTGCTAAATCACTAGGATACCCATTTTCTACTTTTAACTGATCGATTTCCATGTAAGCACTGTAATCATCAAAATAATCGCTGACTTTTCCCATATCCCCCAGCAGTCCTCCACATGTTTTGCACGTCATTTGTACATCACTAAACCCATTACATAAGGAACAAATCGACATCCGCACACCTCTCTTTACCTGATCAATATGTACCTATAATATGCACGGAATAAAACTCTCTTACTCTTTATCAAACTCCACATAATATTTTCTATAAATTACCAATTAATTTCTATGTATATGTTTTTTTCCCTTTCGCCATAATACTAGTAACAACCGAGCACAACGGCTCGCAAACATTGAGTTACGCCGCGGTAGGCAAGCAGATCTAATCGATGCATCTGCTCGGCTGGTTCAACTCCAGCTAACTCAACCATTACAATCTATTTTATCTAACGAGGAGATGAATACACATGGCAAATTATCAAAACGCATCAAACAGAAATTCATCAAACAAGTTAGTAGCGCCTGGTGCTCAAGCTGCTATCGATCAAATGAAGTTCGAAATCGCTAGTGAGTTTGGTGTAAACTTAGGACCAGATGCAACAGCTCGTGCGAACGGATCTGTTGGTGGCGAAATCACAAAACGTTTAGTACAATTAGCTGAGCAAAACTTAGGCGGCAAGTACTAATATTAACTAATTTCATATTATGGCTTTAGCGCTCCAAGATCTCTTGGAGCGCTTTCTAGTTTCTTTTAATCAGCTTCCTCATTCGTATTCGCAAATGATTTTACGGAAACTTTGCGAATACGTCGATTTTCTACTTCCTTAATGGTAAACAATATCTCTTCATATGAGAAAAAGTCTCCTTTAGCAGGAATATGATCAAACTGCTCATATATCCATCCCCCTAAGGTATGGCACGTACTGTCAGGAGAACTAACTGCTACATAGGTTAAAAATTCATCAATAGGGATGTCGGCGTTAAATTCGTACTCCTTTTCCCCTATCTGGTGTACATACTTAACAGCTTCATCATGTTCATCCCAAATCTCTCCTACAATTTCTTCTAATATATCCTCTAAGGTCACAAGACCGGCCGTTCCACCAAACTCATCAACTACAATTGCCATGTGCACCTTACTTTTTTGGAGCTCTGGCAATAGAACAGATATTTTCATGGATTCTACTACAAAAATAGGTTGTCTCAACAAATCACGAATAGAAATCTCTTTTCTTTGGACTAAACAGGTTAAAAATTCTCTTTCCGATAAAATGCCAATAATATTATCAATATGATCTTCGTATACAGGAACTCTCGAATACCTCTCTTCAAGAAACATTTGACAAACCGAATCAATATCGGCATTTACGTCAACTGCTGTGACATCTATTCTAGGTTTTAAAATTTGCCCCACCACAATATCATTAAAATTGAGTGAACGATGAACTAGCTCTTTTTCAATATTATTAATCGTTCCTTCTTCTTCGCTTAAATCTACCATCACTTTAATTTCATCTTCTGTAATCGTTGGTGTGGGAGCAGACGCTAACAAGTGAGAAGCTCCTTTTTTCACCTGTAAAAATAAGAAGGAAATCGGGGTTAATAATTTAATAATAAGAAATAACAAGGAAGAAATCATCAGCGCAAAAGATTCGGCATGCTCTTTCGCTAACGATTTCGGTAAGACTTCACCAAAAATCAAAATGATGATGGTCATAACGATGATACTAATCACAAGTGCTAGGTTTCCTTTAAACATATCGAGGGCAATTTTAGCTGCCAAAGAGGACGCAGCAATGTTTACAACAACATTTCCTACTAAAATTGTCGATAGCGTCTGCTCAAAGTGTTCAGCAATATGCAGCGCTTTTTTACTTCCTCGATATTTTTTCTCAGCGTAGTGTTTTAAACGAATTTTATTTACGCTTGAAAAGGCTGTCTCAGCAGATGAAAAGAAAGCTGATAACATAAGCAAAACGACTAATATCATCATTTGATTCAGAGGCAAGTCTCCCAAAAGACATTCACTCTCCTATTTTTTGATTTTTCTGTCTTTTTATCATATCAAATTTTTTTGTTGTTGAATATTTCATTCATCAACTTTGTATTACTTTATGCTACGCATGCGTTTTATTATGAATAAGTATACAGATTGTATATCCTAAAGAATAGATACTATCTTTTATAGAGAGGTGTAGCCAATGAAAATTTTACTATTAGGCTCAACAGGACGAGTTGGACAGTCTTTATTAAAAATGATGCTAAAAGATGAAAACGACGTTACTGTACTTGTTAGAGACCGCAACAAGCTAAAGATTAGTCATCCAAACCTACATATCTTACAAGGCGATGTCTGTCATCAAGAAAATATCAACTTTGCCCTCAAGCACCAAGATATCGTAGTCAGCGCGTTAAATACAGATGGTGCAGAGACCATTTCAAAAAGTATGCCGCTCATTATAAACAGCATGAAGCATTACGGCGTTCATCGTATTATTACTATTGGAACTGCAGGCATCTTACAATCACGAACAGAACCAGAAAAATATCGTTTTCAATCAAATGAATCAAAGCGTAAAACGACCAGAGCAGCAGAAGATCATTTAAAAGGATACTTACACTTGAAGGAAAGTGATCTAAACTGGACTGTTATATGCCCAACATACTTGCCTGAGGGTGAAATAACAGGCACGTACCGAGTGGAAAAAGATATTTTACCAGCTGATGCTGTTAAAATTTCAACGGGAGATACCGCTCACTTTACCTACCATGAGATATGGGCTCAAAAATTTCCCAAATGCCGCGTTGGAATTGCTTATTGAAAAATCAGGAGAACTTTTCGTTTTCAAAACGAGAAGTTCTACATCCAAAAAATACCGATTATGGCTAATCCACCTAGAACAAAACCTCCTATTTGACCAACGAGAGCCGGTGTCAAAACAGGCTTTCCTTTTTCTTTCTCTAATGTGCTAATATCAAGCTTCATTTGATACATTTCTTCTTTTAAATCTTCAATCTGGCCGTGCAGCGCTTGAATCTGACGTTCTTGGTCACTCATCCACTATCTTCCCTTCCCTTTTTTATTTTTATCATATGCGTAAAAAAGTTAAAGCTTTACTTTTCAGCATCACTTTTTCTAAATGTTAAAAACTCCTTTCCCCGGCTTTAGGATAAAAAACTCTTTCCTTCTCATAATAAAAAAGAATAGAGTCCTTAGTCACTGTTGAAAGGAGAATATGATGATAAAACTTGTATTGATTCGGCATGGACAAAGCGTATGGAACCTGGAAAATAAATTTACAGGCTGGACGGATGTAGACCTTTCTAAAAATGGATTACAAGAAGCGCGAGAAGCCGGAAAAGTGCTAAAGAAAAACGAATATGCTTTTGATATCGCCTATACTTCTGTTTTAAAACGATCCATTCGTACTCTATGGATTATCTTACACCAAATGGACTTTATGTGGATTCCTGTATATAAATCTTGGAGACTGAACGAACGTCACTACGGAGCTCTTCAAGGCTTGAACAAAGAAGAAACCGCAAAAAAATTTGGAGAAGAGCAGGTACATTTGTGGAGAAGATCTATGGACGAACGCCCTCCTGCTTTAGAGACAACAGATATTCGCTATGAAGCTTCCAACCCGAAGTATAAGGAATTAGCTAAGGGACAATTTCCTGTAACGGAAAACTTAGCCGATACAGAAAAGCGGGTTCTAGAATATTGGAACGAAACTATTGCTCCTTCTATTAAAGCTGGCAAAAAGGTTATTATTTCCGCTCACGGTAATACGATTAGAGCTCTGATGCAGTATTTGGATAACATTTCACCTGATGGCATTGCGAACTTGAATATTCCCACAAGCGTGCCGCTTGTTTATGAGCTTGATGATAATTTAAAGCCCCTTAGACATTATTATTTAGGCATCGATGGAGAGATTCCGACACATATTCCTTCTTCATAAAAAACGTGCCTAGATTGTAGGCACGTTTTTTTTATATATTTGAACGAAAGTATTTTCCATACGCCCAATGATTAGTAGGACCATGTCCGGAACCAATTTCAAGCGTATGCTTAATCGCATAGTGAACAAAATCCGAAGCGGTTTGAACTGCTTCAACTACGCTTTTGCCTTTCGCTAGTTCAGCCGTGACGCAAGCAGCAAACGTGCATCCCGTTCCGTGTGTATGCTTTGTGGTCATCTTTTCATGCTTGATTTCAACGTACGTATGGCCATCATACACTAGATCAATCATATCTTGATGAGATTGATCATGTCCGCCTTTAATTACCACGTACTTTACACCTAGCTCATGCATCTGTTTTGCCGCTTCTTTTCTGTCTTCAATCGTGTGAATTTCTTTACCCGTGATGACTTCCGCCTCCGGTATGTTCGGCGTAATCACTTCACAAAGAGGCAATAATTCTTTTAGAGCCTGTACAGCTTCTCTTTGAAGAAGAGACTGACCGCCTTTTGCAATCATAACGGGATCAACTACAACATTTTGCAGTCCGTACTGTTTGATTTTACGAGCCACTGCGTAAATAATATCAGCACTGAACAACATACCTGTCTTCACTGCATTAGGAAATAAGTCAGTCGCAATTGAATCTAACTGCGTTTCAACTGCTTCTACTTCTAAAGGATAAACTCCTTGAACCCCAACTGTATTTTGTGCAGTCACAGCTGTAATAACAGACATGCCAAAAACGTCACGCTCTTGAAATGTTTTTAAATCTGCTTGAATGCCTGCTCCTCCACCGCTGTCTGATCCAGCAATGGTTAATGCTTTTGGTACTGTCATGCTTGAAACCTCCATCTCTTTCTTACCCAATATACCGATGATAAAGTGACTTTGCTTCTACTATATCGTTTGTTCCATGGACAAAGACGCGCCCGTCTTGAAACATCACTAAACGGTAATCATCTACATAAAAAGAAAGCAGATACGGATTTTGTTCAATTTTATATCCTTTTTCTTTTAATCGTTCACCTAAAGACTGCAGCGGCTGCTTGGCTGATTTACCCGGACGGATTTGTACCGTGTTTCTGCCGCATAGCACAGCTGTTTTCGTTTGATTTTCATATTGTAAAAAGGGATACGTTTGTTCACTGCCGCATGAGCGGCAAGCGGATTTGCGAAACACGTTCACATTAATGCTCGTATACTCATTTTTCCATAAGTCAAACGAAACAAGTTCCCTCCTGAGTGCATTCCAGTCTCCAACTAATATTTTTAACACTTCTGTTACTTGATGAGCGACTACCATTTGTACAGCAGGACTAATAATCCCCACTGTATCACATGTTAACCCTCCAAGCGGTACAGATTCAAGCAAACAGGATAAACACGGTGTTTCACTTGGTATGATAGTATAACTAATTCCGTAACTTCCTACACATGCTCCGTAAATCCAAGGAATATCATATTTTTGTGATAAATCATTCATTACAAGGCGTGTGTCAAAATTATCGGTTGCATCAATCATAACATCTACCCCCTCAACAAGCTGTTCTAAAACTTGAGGGGTACCGTCTGCTACGTGGGCTTCTACTTTTACATCATGATTAATATCGTGAAGCCTTTTTTTAGCGGCAATTGCTTTTGGGATTCTTTTATCAGCATCTTTTTCACTATACAATTGCTGCCGCTGAAGGTTACTCCACTCTACATAGTCCCGGTCAATGAGCGTTATTTTCTTTACTCCCGCTCGCGCAAGGGCCTCGGCGTTCCCTGTTCCAAGAGCACCTGCTCCTACAATGAGAACATGCTTTTCTTGAATTTGCTGCTGTCCGCCTTTTCCAATAGGTTGAAACAATTCTTGGCGGGAATAACGATTAATCAACCGATACTCATCCCTTCTGTTGGACTGCTTGCCGTTGCATATTGTTTCTTTTCAATACGTCCTGCTTCAAATGCTGCTCGTCCTGCTTCAATCGCTAGCTTCATAGCACGAGCCATTTTCACAGGATCTTTTGCTCCTGAAACAGCTGTATTTAATAACACCCCATCTGCTCCTAGCTCCATAGCCTGAGCTGCGTCTGAAGCCGTTCCAATACCTGCATCTACAATTACTGGAACAGTTGATTGTTCAATGATAAAACGCATGTTCAACGGATTAATAATACCTTGACCTGAACCGATAGGCGAAGCTCCTGGCATAATGGCATGTACGCCTAACTCTTCCAAACGGCGCGCAAGTAAAACATCGTCTGATGTGTAAGGTAAAACGGTAAAGCCCTCTTTTAACAGTTCTTCACTAGCTTTTAATGTTTCAACTGGATCAGGAAGCAGCGTTTTATTACATCCAATTACCTCCACTTTTACCATGTCACAAAGTCCAGAAGCCTTTGCTAATTTAGCAATACGTACGGCCTCTTCTGCATTTTTTGCTCCAGCAGTGTTAGGCAAAAGAGTGAAACGCTTCACATCAAGTGCTTCTAATAAATTAGGCTGATTTTGATCAAAAATATCCATTCGTCTAACAGCAAATGTTAAAATTTCTGTTTCCGACTCTTCTACCGCTTGACGCTGAGTCGTAAAGTCCGGAAATTTCCCTGTTCCTAATAATAAACGTGAATTAAATGTATATTGTCCAATTTTTAACATACTCTTCATCCTCCTCCAACAAATGAAACAACTTCTAATGTATCTCCATCTTTTAAACATGCATCGCTATGTTCTTCTTTTTGCAAAATGTTCTTGTTTAATTCAACAATTACAACTCGCTCATGCAGACTCTGAGCCTGCAGCAAGTGCTCGACCGTTTCAATTTCATTTCCGACAGTGACGGTCTTACCATTAATAATTAGATTCAATGAACTCCCTCCATTGCTCTTGTTAGCTGAAATGATGTAAAAAATGAATGATTCGGCTTTTTCCCTAACAAAGCATCAGCCATAATTTTTCCAGTTGCAGCACTTAATAAAATACCGTTTCGGTAGTGGCCAAAAGCCATGTGTAGATTCGCTATTTCAGGGTGCTCTCCTAAATAAGGCCAGCCATCATTTGTTTGTGGACGAAGACCTGCCCATGCTTTTTCAAATGTAGCTTCTTTAATGGCCGGCAGAAGCGCAGAAGCTTTATTCAGCAAAAATTGAATACCTTGTGCAGAAACGGTCTTAGTAAAATCATGCTGCAGCTTAGTTGCCCCGATTACGATTCTTCCACCAGTCTTAGGAACTAAGTAAAAACCTTCATCTAAAAAAATCGTTTTAGAAAGCAGGGGCTTATGACTTTGCAGAGCAATACACTCTCCTTTTACAGGAAACACCTCACCTAAATGTTCAGAAGAAATAAAGCGTTTAGCCCATGAGCCAGCTGCGATAACTACTTTTTCTCCATAAAAAGAGCCTTTGGACGTCTGTACACCTTTTACTGTTTCATTTTCCATAATAAGAGAATGAACGTCACAGTATTCGAATACATCTGCTCCGTGATACAAGGCTCCATGAGCAAGAGCTTGCGTTAACTTAGCCGGAGCCAGCTGACCGTCTCCCGGTATTGTAATGGCTCCGTATATGTCTGGAGAGAGCCCGGGTTCTAACAAACGCGCTTCTTTTACATCAATCCATCTTACATCTTTGTCCCACCGGTGGTGCTGAGCGGCTTTTTTCTTTAATACGTGTGCATCTTCTTCTGTTACAGCGACTTTTAATAAGCCTTTTTGAATGAGCTCTACGTCGATAGCCGTTTTTTCTTTTAGTTCCTTCACCAGTTCAGGAAACATGCTTCTGCTCTTAATAGCAAGGTCTAAAAGAGGACCTTCTTCATCAATTTCAGCTTGAGCACCTAAAATACCAGCGGCTGCACTTGAAGCTTCACAACCAATTTGATTGCGTTCAAGAATAGCTACTGACGCTCCTTGTTTTGACAAATGATAAGCGATAGAAGAGCTGATTATACCTCCTCCGATTAACAGTACATCATAATGCTGCTTCATTTTCTCCACCTCCAGATGTCCATATATGAGAATATTGTTTAATCGCTTTGAGGGGATCTTGCGCAAGCATGACACCAGACATCACAGCTATACCGTGTGCTCCTGTTTGAAGTACCTCTTTGGCATTTACAGGAGTAATTCCTCCAATGGCAATAACCGGTATCCGCACAGCGTCTACTACTTCTTTTAGTGCTGCTATCCCTCGACTCTTTAATCCTTTTTTTGAATGTGTTGAATAAATATGTCCGTATAGAATGTAGTGAGCACCATCTTTTTCAGCTTCTAAAGCCTCTTCCACAGAGTGAACTGACTTTCCAACAATAAGAGAAGGAAATGCGTCTATAACAAACGAAACGTCTAAACTATGATAGGCAAGCTGTACGCCTTTTGCTTTTAAAGCATGCGCTACATCAACTCGGTCATTCACAATAATTTTAGAGCGACAAAATGGCAGGCTTTCTAGTAAACATTGAATCTGCTTTGCCGTTTTCTCTTTTTCTCTAATATGAATGGCACCCGCAAAAGGCGCGATAGCCGTTAAAGTTTTTTGAAGCTCTTCGATTGGCTGCTTATCTGTTGTAATGACATGAAATTTAGGAATATCCACATGATCGAAACCTTTCCATTCAGAATAAAGAGAAATTTCAATCACTTCATCTTGTGCAGAGGGCTTTATTACATACAAAAAACCACTCTACAACGTAGAGTGGTTAGCATGTATTCGTTATGTAAACATGATCGCCACTTCCCTACGCTGGTCCAAACCAGATCAGGTTCAAAGGGTCCGAAATACATTCGTCTCAGCTTCAAAAAGCTCCCCTAGTGATTGCTATTTATTGATTTTGTTTTTGCACTTAAAATTATAACACAACTAGATGTAAATACAATATCTCTTTATGCTCTTACGGCTCTCTTCCTTTTATAGATGTATCTTTTAAGCTTCTTTACTAAGAGACCCGGCGCACCGCATTATTCTGCTTTTTATATGGTTAGTAATCGGTATAGTCGTCAAATTCTTCTTTGTCTTTTTCCTTTTTCCGATCCCATATAAACAGCAGGAGTAACATAATAAAAGTTAGAATATAAAAACCGTAAAAAATAAATGCCGCCACAACATTTATAAATAAAAATAAAAAACCGATGATCTGACCTGCAACAGCTACAATCAACAAAATGTATTTCCAAACTTCTGCTTTTCTATCCATTCTCTACTTCTCCGTCTTTTTGTTTTTCCCTACTAGAAACGTTCTCTTTACTTAAATAAAAACGTTCCTGCCAGTAAACCGACTGCAAATAAACCAACTGTTCCAAATGCTGAAATCCCCACGTACGCCAACATTTTCCGATAAGATTTTTCTCGAATTAACTGTACGGTTTCCACACTAAACGTTGAAAAAGTGGTAAAGGCACCAAAAAAACCAATGCCAATCATTAAAAATATTGAATCATCATAAGCATGACTCGGAACCTTTCCATAATAACTACCATAAAAAAGACCAAGCCCAAACGCACCGAGCAAGTTTACAAACAGCATTGATACTGGAAAAGGAGGGTTTGAAACTGTTTTTGTAACTTTTAAACCCAAAAGATAACGGCATATTCCTCCAGCTGCCCCGCCAAGTGCCAAGCTCACTATGCTCATTTACTTCACCTCATGTACTTTCACTAAATTTTCCCCTGCCGCTTCACCGCATAGATAGCCTGCTAAAGCAAGAAGTATTCCACCTACTAAAGAGACAATGACATAAATGGCTCCCCAAAATAAATGGTGCTGAGTGAGAGAAATGACGTCTCCTGCAAACGTTGAATACGTTGTAAAACCGCCGCACACGCCAACTCCTAGTCCAAGCTTTATCCATTCTTTTGGCTTTTTCCACGCAAAAAATCCTGTTAATAGGCCTAGTATGAAGCTTCCTAATAGGTTTTCAATTACCGTTCCTATTGGATAGCCCGTATATAATAAGGAAAGATTCAGCAAATAACGTGCATATGTACCAGCGATAGCACCAAAGGCAATTGAGATTAAGTTTATGGCTTTCATCATATCGCTCCGTTTCATAAATTCTTCTTTAAGTGTACCATAAGGAATTTATTTCTACCTTAACATTTAACTATATGTTTATTGCACCAAAAGTCATGAAAAAATGAAAGAGAAAATCGTCGCATGAAACTTCCTTTTTACTCCTCAAATCTCCCTTAAAAATCCACTTAATCCAAATTTTAAAACCTTTCTGTATCCTTATGACAAACCGTGTATAGAAGGTATATTTCCCTTATTTTAAGTCACATTAATCGTATAAGTTTTTTTTGTTGACTTTTGCTGTGTTCTTGTTTAGTATCACAGAGTATCATTTCCTATCAGAATACTAGGGGGTTTAGAAAATGAAGAAATTTGCTGCACTTTTGTCGCTACTATTAGCTTTCACAGTTGTGCTTGCCGCATGCGGTTCTAGCTCAAAAAATGAAGCAAACAATGGAGACAATAAATCTTCACAAGAGGATTTATATAATAAAGTGAAAAAAGATGGCGTATTAACAATTGGAACTGAAGGTACATACCCTCCGTTCACTTTTCATGATGACAAACAAAAGCTAACTGGGTTTGATGTAGAATTGGCTCAAGAAGTAGCTAAACGTCTTGGCGTAAAAGCTGAGTTCAAAGAAACACAGTGGGATGGCATGTTTGCCGGATTAGATGCTAAACGCTTTGACATGATTGCTAATGAAGTGGGTATTCGTGAAGATCGTCAAAAGAAATACGATTTCTCTGACCCATACATCCAGTCAGGCGCCGTATTAATTGTTCGTAAAGATGAAAAAGATATCAAATCATTTAAAGATTTAAAAGGAAAAAAATCAGCGCAGTCATTAACAAGTAACTACAAAGACATGGCTCAATCTTATGGTGCAAACATTACGAGTGCTGAAGGTTTTGCTCAAGCAGTAGAACTAATGAGCGCAAACCGTGTTGATGCTACAATCAACGATAAATTATCGTTCCTTGACTATAAGAAAAAGCACCCTAACGCACCTATCAAAATCGCGGATGAAAAATCCGATGGTGCTGCAAGCGGCTTTATGTTTAGAAAAGACAGCGGTAAGTTAGTGGATGAAGTAAACAAAGCATTGAAAGATATGAAAAAAGACGGAACATACGCAAAAATTTCTAAGAAATGGTTTGGCGAAGATGTTTCTCCTAAATAATATTTTTCCTGATGGAGAGCGATTGAATCAATTGATTTCAATCGCTCAATCATCTCTCTTACCAATGCTAAAGGGAGCTATTCAATATTCTATTCCACTAACATTAATCACGTTTGTACTCGGTATCATTTTAGCTGTCTTAACAGCCTTGGCCCGTTTATCATCTATAAAAGTTTTAAATATAATTGCGCGCATCTATGTATCGATTATTCGAGGTACACCGCTGCTTGTGCAATTATTTATTATTTTCTACGGCTTACCCAATTTAGATATAACAATTGACCCATTTATCTCTGCTATTATTGGATTTTCATTAAGTGTAGGTGCGTATGCATCTGAAATTATCCGAGCAGCGATTCAATCTATTCCTAAAGGACAGTGGGAAGCTGGCTACTCACTTGGTATGACCTATTCCCAAGCGTTAAGACGGATTATTTTACCGCAAGCAGCACGTGTATCGATTCCGCCATTATCTAACTCTTTTATTAGCCTTATTAAAGATACGTCACTTGCATCGCTTATTCTGGTTTCTGAGATGTTCCGTAAAGCTCAAGAAATTGCTTCGACTAACTATGAGTTTTTACTTCTTTATAGTGAAGCAGCGCTCTTGTACTGGATTATGTGCACAATCTTATCCATTATCCAAGGACGCATTGAAATAAGACTAGATCGTTACGTATCTAAATAACCGTTTCGAGTAGCTAAAGGAGTTTTTCATATGATTAATATCAAAAATTTGCATAAATCATTCGGTGATTTGCAAGTATTAAAAGGGATTGATTTAGAAGTTGAACAGGGCAAGGTAATTGTATTAATTGGTCCTTCTGGATCGGGTAAAACTACTTTTTTACGTTGCTTAAATCTATTAGAAATCCCAACAGACGGTACAATTGAACTTGATAAAAAAAGCATGAATTTCACCAAACCTGTTCGTAAAAAAGACATTACTTCATTTCGAAGCCTAACAGGTATGGTTTTTCAAAACTATAACTTGTTTCCTCATAAAAGTGCGCTTGAAAATGTTATGGAAGGTCCTGTAATTGTAAAAGGCATTTCTACTCAAGAAGCAGAAAAAAGAGGGAAAGAATTATTAACACGAGTTGGCTTAGGAGATAAGCTTGACTTTTATCCTTTCCAACTATCAGGCGGACAACAACAGCGTGTTGGCATCGCTCGAGCAATGGCGATGGACCCAAAAGTTATGCTGTTTGATGAGCCTACTTCAGCTCTTGATCCTGAGCTTGTAGGAGACGTTCTCCAAGCGATGAAAGACCTGGCGAAAGAAGGAATGACGATGGTGGTGGTAACTCACGAAATGCGCTTTGCCCGCGAAGTAGCAGATGAAGTTATTTTTATGGATCAAGGTGTCATCATGGAAAGAGGTACACCGGATCAAATATTTTCAAATCCTCAACAAGAGCGGACACGTCAATTCTTGAATATGATTCATTAAAAAGGTTGCACACTTTCATGTGCAACCTTTTTCTTTATTTAGCTACTGCTTTTTTCATTAAATCTGTAATGTACGTAAAGAATGCTTCAGCTGTGACATCATATACGACATCTACAGGTCGTCCTTCTTCAGAAATTTCCGTTCTTCCTTGGCTTGGTGTTTCTGTATGCACAATACTCGAAACGGTTTTCACCTTCACAAGTGTTGAATTCCCTGTAAACGCTGTTGTGAGTACATCCCACAAATAATATGTTGAATTGGTTTCAACGTGCACAAGCGGCGGGCAAGCCGCGTAGCACTGCCCTACAAAGTCTACTCCTTCGTACTTTCTAAGTGAAGCCCACATTTGGCGAATAGCCGGCGTTAATGGAACTTGATTTGTGCTTTCTAAAGCAACCATCTCAATTTTAATGCTGCTTTCCCATACTTTTGCTACTGCTTCTGGATCCCAAAAAGCATTCCACTCAGCCGTTCCATCATGTTCAGGCTCCTGCACATTTCCTACTTCTTGAAATGTACCTCCCATCCACACTAACTTATCAATTTTCTCTTCTATTTCCGGCGCTTTTTCAAGTGCTCTTGCTAAATCAGTTAGCGGTCCTGTAAATAATAAAGTCGTTTTTCCGGCTGTGTGCTGCAATGTTTCAATTAAATGATCATGAGCAGGCAGCTGACTTATTTTTGTTTGCACTTCCCCTTTTTCATTTAAAATCGGCAGTGCATCTACATAGAACGTATGCATGCGCCATTCTTTTGGAAATGGATTCATACCGCGTGAAGTAGATTTGGCTACCTCGACATCATAACTTCCAAAACGATCAATAATTTTTTGGCTTGCGCTGATACCTGGCTCTAAGTATCCGTCAGCAGGAATAACAGATACCCCCGTTACCTTTACATCGTCCATTTGCAGCAGTAAAAAAAGGGATACTAAATCATCAATCCCTGCATCATGGTTAAAATATATGTTTGTGCTCATTTCTCTTCTCCTCTTTTCTATGTATTGCTACCTAATAGCTATACCGCTATTTTATAATGAAATGGCCTCTTTCGTAATCAAAGTATTAGGAACTTCTTTTACTATTTTCTATAATGGGTATAGAAATAAGGTAATCTATGTATAGATATATACATCTCAGTATAGAAAGGAGAAATAAAATGGGGCAATCATTTTCAGCATTAATGGTAGATAAAACAGGTGAAGAACAAGTGGAGGCTTCTGTCCAAGAACTGACGCTAAACGATTTGCCAGAAGGCGATGTACTCATTCGCGTGCATTATTCAGGGGTGAATTATAAAGATAGCTTAGCCAGCATCGCAAACGGCAATATTGTGACAAGCTATCCTTTTGTTCCAGGGATTGACCTAGCAGGAGTCGTTGTATCTTCTGACAGCCCTGATTTTAAAGAAGGTGATCGTGTCATCGCAACAAGCTATGACATTGGCGTATCGCACTTTGGAGGCTACAGTGAGTATGCGCGCGTACGCAGCGAATGGGTTGTGCCTCTTCCTGAAAATTTAACGTTAAAAGAAGCAATGATTATCGGAACAGCTGGCTTTACAGCTGCTTTATCTGTGCATCGCTTAGAGGAAAACCATACTAGTCCATCTAATGGCTCTGTGCTTGTAACAGGTGCTACGGGAGGTGTAGGAAGCTTTGCGGTTGCCATTCTTTCAAAATTAGGCTACACAGTGGAAGCAAGTACGGGAAAAAGCTCGGAAGCAGCTTATTTGAAAGATCTTGACGCTTCCTCTATTTTAACGCGTGAAGACGTTTATAACGGCAAATTAAAAGCATTAGGCAAGCAAAAATGGGCCGCTGCGGTGGATCCTGTGGGCGGAGAGCCTCTAGCTTCTGTTCTCAGTCAAATTCAGTACGGAGGCTCTGTAGCGGTCAGCGGGCTAACAGCTGGAGGCAAAGTGCCAACAACCGTCTTTCCCTTCATTTTAAGAGGGATTAATTTACTCGGCATCGATTCCGTTTACTGTCCAATGCCTGCTCGAAAAGAGATTTGGAATAGACTGGCTAATGACTTTAAGCCTGAAAGCTTTGAACCTTTCATTCAGAAAGAAATTTCTTTACAAGATCTCCCTGAGGTTCTTCCTACTTTATTAAAAGGACAAGCTCGAGGACGAACAATTGTGAAGCTATAAAAAAACGGAGAAACCTGGGTTTCTCCGTTTTTTACGAACAGAAGCATATTGTCATGCATCTATTTTTGCTATTAAATCCGTCACTAATTCTTTCATGGTCACATCAGCTAAGACTTGTTCCATGGCATCTTGAGAACGTTTTAAAATCAATTCAAGGACACTTTGAATATTGGCTCCTACAGGACACCCCACATTCGGGTTTTCATGCATTTGAAACAATTCTCCTTCTTCCACTGCCGCCACCGCTCGATAAACGTCTAACAACGTTATCTCTTCTAAATCTTTCAATAGATAAGCTCCGCCAGCTCCGGCTTTTACGCCCACAAGTCCAGCTTTCTTTAACATCCCAATTACCCGTCTTATAACAACAGGATTTGTATTTACACTGCTAGCAATCCACTCTGAAGTACTAGGATGACTGCTATCTACTTTAATTAAAGACAGTATGTGAACGGCCACGGTGAATCGACTGCTAATTTTCATTGCTCTCACTCCTAATTTGTTGTAATCATTATAGTTACAACATTTATGAAAGTCAAGCGTGCTTTTTTAGGAAAGAATGTCTTCTTCTACCGCCTCATAAAAACGCAGCGTTTTCTTGATTTCCATAGCTTCAGGAAATGCTTTCGTTTTCTTTTTATTCGCTTCTTTATGTTCGTTCACATGTTCTTCTCTTGAGATCCATGCTTGAAAGAACTGCTTGTCTTCCCACTTGGATACAAAGACATATTCAACTTTATCTGCGGAATCTTTTTTCCAGCATTCAAACGATAAATTTCCTTTTGCTGCCTCAATTTCTGTTTTGTTTTTCTTAGCTTTTTGCCTGAGCTGTTCTTCAAATTTCTTTTTTGTTTCAAAACTTGCGTTTACAACAAACATCTTATCTTCCTTTCTAAATGAAAGTAATTCTCATTCGATTATTGCATAGTAATTTTATTTTTTCAATTTATATGGATAAGTTACAGAAGCACAAAAAGACCGCTGTTTAAGCGGTCTTCTTTTTTACAAATGTTTTCTATGCACTGTTTTTCCATCATACGTAAAGGCGATTGGCTTTCCTTCCATTACCGTTTCTAAGTGAACGGGTCGGCCCCAAAGCTGATGAACGTACGGTACCACTTTTTCTAAGTATTTGACATCTAATTCGATTCCTTCATACCAGTGTTTTAAATAGAGCTCTCCATTTTTTAAATAGTCTCCATTGGTTACTGTGATGTAAGGAAATCCTCCGTTTACGCGCATATTAACAAGCTGATCTCTAACTTCTGTCCACTCTTTATCGACGATTTTATAGTCTTTGCCTTGTTTTTGGAATAAGTACATATCCTCCCGCATGACTAAATCTTTTGTTAAGTAATTGCGGATAAAGGAAATATCTGATTCAACCTCACGTACCTCAAACATCTTCTCTCTTCCTGACCCAGGCTCCACGCCCCGGCGAATCATATCTTCTGTTGGATTGTCGTAGCGTTCTTCAATGTCTTCAAAGATTTTTAATCCTAAATAATATGGATTGATTCCCGTCTTAGACGGCTGCACAACCCCTGCATTTAGCTTGGCAAATTCTATCGCTTCATCACTCGTTAAGTCCATTTCTCGAATAATGCGCTGATGCCAGAAAGAAGCCCAGCCTTCATTCATAATTTTTGTTTCAAGCTGCGGCCAGAAATAAAGCATTTCTTCTCGCATCATCGTTAAAATATCCCGCTGCCAATCCTCTAAATAAGGGCTGTATTCTTCAATAAATAATAAGATATCTTTTTCAGGCTGAGGCGGAAATTTTTTAAAAGACTTTGGAGGTTTTGGTTTTTTCTTTTCTTTATAATCCAAATTCCATAAATCATCATAAGGAGAAATGATTTCTTCTTCTGATGATTCTACATCATCTATGCTCCAAGAAAGCTTGGCACGCATAAGAGACGGATCAATATGTTCCTGAACCGATAAGACAGCATCCAAAAACTTTTCTACTTCACGCTTACCGTGCTTTACTTCGTATTCTTTAATTCGATCAGCGGTCGCTGCCATACTTTCTACCATATCCCGTTTAGTGTTGGCAAAACGGCTGTTATTTTTAAAGAAGTCACAGTGGGCTAACACGTGAGCTACAATTAATTTATTCTGAATAAGCGCATTGGAATCCAATAAAAATGCATAACAAGGATCTGAATTGATAACTAATTCATAAATTTTACTCAATCCAAGATCATAGTGTAATTTCATTTTGTAAAATTGTTTTCCAAAGCTCCAATGTGAAAAACGAGTTGGCATCCCATATGCACCAAACGTATAAATAATATCTGCCGGGCAAATTTCATAGCGCATCGGATAAAAATCTAAACCGAAACCGCTAGCTATTTCCGTAATTTCATCAATCGCACGGTATAATTGCTTATAATCTGCTTCTTTCACGACAGCTCCCCCTTTCACTCCTTACTTCAATCTATGTACAAACATGTCAATTCATGTGTTTTCATCAAAAAGAAGCTTTATTTTTTCAAGAAAAGGGGATTTTTATTTAGTTGTCTTAAATAATGGATGTAATATAACTGTTACGCTGTATTATTCTTTGCTCTTCTTATCATTTATCCGGTGCTGTACGTTTATTCTTCTTACATAATGACTACAACCTCTTTTAATTATGCACTGGTCTTTTGCCCAACATTTACAGCGTAAGAATTCCCGCAAATATCATACACTAATTTCAACTCCTCAAAAGGAGGAACGTTATTAATGGATGTAATTGATTATGATCGAGCTTTATATTATACACACCGTTCACAATGGGATAACTTATTAATTTTAATGGTTCGAACAGACGACGATTTTCTTTCAAAAAAAATTGAACATTTTTTGCACGCCTACAATTTTGAACGAAACTACCGCATCATTCAAGAAGAGCTCTATTCTTTACTACGCTACATTGATCATGCAACGGAATATTCGGAGCACAACCCGGAGCTTCTGGAAGAATCATTGTACTAGTATTTTTGATACACACACTTGGACAAAGAAGGGATGAATTCCCTTCTTTATTTTTTTATGTTGCACTAAAAATATGCATACTTTATTTCAAAAAACATCAAATAACAATATGTAAACACATTTATTTTTATCGTTGACATAAAAACGAATTCGACGTACAATCTTCAGTACATACGCTAAGATATTTCAGTACATACTGGGAGGAACATATATGAGTACTAAAAGGTTTCGCACATTAGATTTAACATTAGCCGGTATGTTTGCAGCTCTTATGGCTATTGGTGCAAACATTACTTCTTGGGCACCTTTTTTACAAGTAGGCGGCGTGCCTCTTTCACTTCAGCCTTTTTTTGTTATATTAGCAGGACTTTTACTGGGGAGCCGAATGGGTTCTATTTCGATGATTGTATATGTATTAATTGGCGTTGCCGGCGCTCCGGTATTTGCTCAATTTAAAGCAGGAATCGGTATTTTATTTGGAAGCACCGGCGGCTTTTTGCTTTCTTATATTGTCGCTGCATTTATCACAGGAAAAATTATGGAAATGCGCGGCAAGCCGACTTTTTCTATCTTTTTAATTTCATCGCTAGTTGGTATTGCAGTTATTTATTTAATTGGTACTACGTATATGTATGTAGCGGTTAATTATTGGCTTGAAGCTCCTGCAATGACATATGCAGCGGCTTGGAAGATTATGTCGTGGTTTGCGGTAAAGGATCTTATTTTCACTGTTCTTGGGGCTATGCTTGCTCCGCGAATTTATAAAGCCCTACGATCTTCTTCGTATTTGTCAAATACGCAATCAAATAAAGTATCATAAAAGAAGCCTGCTCAAGTTTGAGCAGGCTTTATTTTTATACCGTTTTCACTTTATCTAGTACACGCTCCACTTCACCCATTACAGCTGTTTGTACAGCTTCTAAATGGGCAATGCTCGTTGCTTCATCTTCTGACACGACGCCAAAATAGAACTTCACCTTTGGCTCTGTACCAGACGGACGAAGGCAGAACCAAGAACCGTCTTCTAAGATATATTTTAATACATTTGATTTTGGTAATGTAATCTCTTCTACTTTTCCTGCTTTAATATGCTGGCGCTCACTTAATGTATAATCCTCTACAACCGAAACATTTAATCCTGCAATGTCAGTAGGAGGCTCATTTCTAAATGTAGCCAAAATATGCTGAATTTGCTCAGATCCTTCTTTTCCTTTAAGCGTTAAAGATTTCAGACCTTCACGATAGAAACCATATTTAGTAAACACTTGCTGAAGCGCTTCATACAGAGTCATGCCCTGCTTTTTATAATAAGCACAAGCTTCTACTGCTAGAATGGCTGCTTGTACAGCGTCTTTGTCACGTGCAAAGTCACCAATTAAATAGCCGTAGCTTTCTTCATAACCAAATTGGAATGTATACTCGCCCGTTTGCTCATATTGCTTAATTTTTTCACCGATAAATTTAAAACCTGTTAGAGTGTCAACAACTTGCAATCCAAATGAACGAGCAATTTGTGCGCCGATTTCTGACGTTACAATCGTTTTTAACACAACGCCATTAGCAGGCAGCACGCCTTTTTCTTTCTTTTGAGAAAGCAAATAGTGAAGCAATAAAGCACCCGTTTGGTTTCCTGTTAATAACGCATATTCGCCGCTTGGATCTTTGACAGCAATTCCTAAACGGTCTGCATCTGGATCCGTTGCGATTAAGATATCTGCATCAATTTCTTTTCCTTTACGAACAGCATATTCAAATGCAGCCGGCTCTTCAGGATTCGGAGATTTAACCGTCGAGAAATTCGGATCAGGAAGTTCTTGTTCTTCAATAACCGTGACATTTTCGTAACCGATGGATTGAAGCGCGTTGCGAACTGGCTTATTAGCTGTACCATGTAGAGGTGTAAAAACTACCTTTAAGTCTTTACCTGTTTCAGAAGCTAGCTCTGGGTTAATTAAAATCGTTTTTAGTTTCTCATTGTATGCTTCGTCAATCGCTGAACCAATCATTTCAATAAGACCTTTTTCTTTTAGCTCCGCTTCAGATTGAACAGCTAATGTAAGTTCATTTTCCACAGCATTTACAAAGCCAACTAGTTCATCAGCTTCTTTTGGCGGCAGCTGACCACCGTCTGGACCATATACTTTGTATCCATTATATTCAGGAGGATTGTGGCTCGCTGTAATAACAATACCTCCAAATGCGTTTAACTCACGCACTGCAAATGAAAGTTCAGGTGTTGGTCTTAGCTCTTCAAATACATACGTTTTAATTCCGTGACTTGCTAATGTTTTTGCTGCTTCCATCGCAAATTCAGGCGATTTGTGGCGAGAATCATACGCAATGACTACGCCTTGCTTGATAGCTTCTTCGCCAGCTTGTTTAATGTACTCAGCAAAGCCTTCGGAAGCTTTTCGGATTGTATACGTATTCATACGGTTTGTACCCGCTCCAATTTCCCCGCGCATTCCGCCTGTTCCAAATTCCAATGTTTTGTAAAAACTATCTTCTAATTGTTTTTCATCACCTTTGATCGCATCCAAATTTTGACGTAATTCAGGATCTAAATTTGGATGATTAATCCAAGATGTATACGTTTCTTTCCAACTCATAAAAAAAAGCCCCCTTATATAAATGTAAATATGTATGAAAAGAGAAAAACGAGTAATCGTCTTTCTCTTTTTTTAACAGTCATATTATATTTCTTCGTCAAAATTTGACTTCCTGCTATTATATTATGGCTGCATTGACAAATTTTGAGGTACTTTTTTATTTTATCATGAAATACCTGTCATACGGTTAACTTTTTCATCTACTGGTACAACTGCATCATGAAGGTGCTGTTCTAATTCATCCGTATAAGCTTTTGTTTGCTCAGGCGTCCACTTTAACTCTTCGGCCATATGAGCAATCACTTGTTTTTTCCAGCTTCTTACCCAGTTGATATCAAAGAATAAAGCGCCCGTACGTCGAATGAAGAAGTCCACTGGTTTTGAAACCATTTCTTCTTCTATGCCATATTGAATTTGCAAAAATACACTAGCTGGAAGGTCGCTGTTTTTTAGCTGATCCGGACGTTCAATCATATAGCGGTATACTTTATCTACGTTTGAGCCATAGCGTTTCACAAGCTTTTCAGCAGCGTCACGTGATAACCCTAGTTTGATGCCTTCTTTGACTTTTTGCTCTACAAACGTCGGGAACCCTCCTGAACCTCCCACATTACCTCCAGAAATCGGTAAATGTTTAGTTTGACAGCTTTCAAATTCGCGTCCTTCTGCTTTAAAATCTTCAGCTACGCGATTTACGACAATTTCAGCCATTTTACGATACCCAGTTAATTTCCCTCCAGCGATTGTGATTAAACCTGATTCTGATGTCCAGATTTCATCTTTACGCGAAATTTCAGAAGGATCTTTTCCTTGTTCGTGAATAAGTGGACGAACACCCGCCCAGCTTGATTCTACGTCGTCTACTGTAATATCAACCGTTGGGAACATATAGTTAATCGCATCGATAACATATTGACGGTCTTTTACAGTCATACGCGGATGTCTAGCGTCTTCTTTATAGACCGTGTCTGTTGTGCCTACGTATGTTTTTCCATCACGCGGAATCGCAAATACCATACGTCCATCAGGTGTATCAAAGTAAATGGCTTGTTTTAACGGAAAGCGCTCTTGATCAATAACTAAGTGAATTCCTTTTGTTAATTGAAGCTGCTTGCCTTTTTTTGAATTATCTTTTTCACGCAGCGTGTCCACCCATGGACCTGCAGCGTTGACGATTTTTTTTGCATAGATATTATATTCTTTATTCGTAAGCTGATCACGAACAACAGCCCCTACTACTTTTCCTTTATCGTAGATGAAGTTTTCCACTTTTGTGTAATTGACTAAGTCTGCTCCTCTTGCGGCAGCTTCTTTAGCTACTTCAATCGTTAAACGTGCATCATCTGTTTTATATTCAACATAGTAACCGCCGCCTTTTAAATCTTTAGATTTCACCAATGGCTCGCGGCTAAGCGTTTCTTCTGCGCTAAACATTTTGCGGCGCTCTGAGCGTTTTACACCAGCTAAGAAATCATAAACGCGCAGTCCAATTGAAGTTGAGAATTTACCGAATGTTCCACCCGTATGGAAAGGTAACAGCATCCACTCCGGAGTCGTTACATGAGGGCCGTTTTCATATACGATGGCACGTTCTTTACCAACTTCGGCTACCATTTTAACTTCAAACTGTTTTAAATAGCGTAGACCGCCGTGAACAAGCTTTGTTGAACGACTAGATGTTCCTGCTGCGAAATCCTGCATTTCAACTAATGCTGTTTTCATGCCTCGATGAGTCGCATCAAGTGCAATACCTGACCCAGTAATTCCCCCACCAATTACTAGTAAATCGTATTGATTTTGTGTCATGTCTACCAATTTATTCGAACGTGTTTGACTTGAAAACATACGTCATTCCCCTTTCATTTTTCAAAGATATCAAAATTTTCCAATATACAAAAAGAGAGACCACAAATCACATATATAGTATACCTACATATGGATCTGTGGTCTCTCCGATTCTCCAACCAATTTATTAACTTGAGTAAATTATATCATACATGCGCTTTTAATTAAAGGGTTTTCATCAAATAATTACTTAAAAGCCATTGTTGCATGTACAGCTTTTTTCCAGCCGCTATATAATTCTTCACGCTTTTCTTCTTCCATATTTGGTTCGAAAGATTTTTCCATATTCCACTGCTTCGCAATTTCATCGCAATCTTTCCAGTATCCGACCGCTAGACCTGCTAAATATGCTGCCCCAAGAGCCGTTGTTTCATTCACTTGAGGACGCTCAACCGGAACGTCTAACACATCACTTTGGAACTGCATTAAGAAATTATTCTTAACTGCTCCTCCGTCTACACGCAATGTTTTTAATGTAATTCCAGAGTCCGCTTCCATTGCGCTTAATACATCTCTTGTTTGATAAGCTAGTGATTCAAGCGTTGCACGGATAAAGTGTTCTTTTTTTGTACCGCGAGTCAATCCAAACATCGCCCCCCGTACATCGCTATCCCAATAAGGTGTTCCAAGTCCTACGAAAGCTGGCACAATATATACGCCGTCTGTAGATTCTACTCGCGTTGCATAGTTTTCAGTTTCAGCCGCATTTTTAAACATTCTTAAACCGTCGCGAAGCCACTGAATAGCAGATCCTGCTACAAAAATACTGCCTTCAAGCGCATATTCTACTTTGCCGTTAATCCCCCATGCTAATGTAGTTAACAAACCGTGATCGGACTTAACTGCTTTTTCACCCGTATTCATGAGCATGAAGCAACCTGTTCCATACGTGTTCTTCGCCATTCCTTTTTCATAGCACGCTTGTCCAAATAAAGCGGCTTGCTGATCTCCTGCTGCTCCCGCAATTGGAATACTCTGACCGAAGAAGTGATAATCTACTGTATGAGCGTATACTTCAGAAGAAGGCTTTACTTCTGGAAGCATGGATCTCGGTACTCCTAAAATATCTAGCAGTTCATCATCCCATTTTAAATCATAGATATTGAACATAAGCGTACGAGATGCGTTTGAGTAATCCGTTACATGCGCTTTTCCGCCTGATAGCTTCCAAATTAACCATGTATCGATTGTTCCGAATAACAATTCACCGTTTTCTGCTTTTTCTCGTGCACCTTCTACGTTATCTAAAATCCACTTTACTTTTGTTCCAGAGAAGTATGCATCAATTAATAATCCCGTTTTGTCGCGGAACGTATCGTTTAATCCTTTTGCTTTTAACTCTTCACAAATACCAGACGTTTGTCGAGACTGCCATACGATTGCATTGTATACTGGCTTTCCTGTTGCTTTTTCCCATACTACTGCTGTTTCACGCTGATTGGTAATTCCAATCCCTTCGATTTGATCAGCATGAACACCTGACTCAGATAGACAAGATGCGATAACTGCTAGGATAGAACCCCAAATTTCACTAGCATTATGCTCTACCCAACCTGGTTTTGGGAAGTACTGTGTAAACTCTTTTTGAGCTACATGTACAACTTCACCTTTTTTATTAAATAACATTGCTCGTGAGCTTGTTGTTCCTTGGTCTAAAGATAAAATAAATTTTTCCATATCAATATCCCCTATTCTCTGTATAGTGTCGTTTCTTTATTGTACATAGTTAGATGGTAAAGCGCATTCATTTTTTTGGTACTACTGCTGATTGAATTTGTGCTGCCTTTTGTTTAGAAACAGCGTAGATAACAGCTAAAACAATCACCGTAATGCTTAAAACAATCCATAAGCTGCTAGACATTTTATTTAAGAATGCCGCTTGATAAAATACTGCGCCAATTGATCCGCCTACTAAAGGACCCACTACTGGCACCCAAGCGTATTTCCAGTTCGAGCTGCCTTTGCCAGGTATCGGCAAGATAGCATGAGCAATACGAGGTCCTAAATCACGAGCAGGGTTGATGGCATAACCTGTTGTTCCTCCTAATGATAAACCAATACTTACGATTAAAAATCCTACTACTAAAGGATTTAATCCATCTGTAAATTTATTTGCTCCAATCGCTAAGATTCCTACCACTAATACAAACGTTCCAATTGCCTCACTTAAAACGTTTGCAAATGGGTTAGCAATTGCTGGTCCCGTTGCGAATACGCCTAATTTTGTACCAGCATCTTTTGTTTCTTTCCAGTGTGGAAGATAGTGTAAATAAACAACTGTTGCGCCAAGAATGGCTCCAATAAACTGAGCTAAGATGTACATCGGTACTTGTGACCACGGAAAATCACCTGTAATAGCAAGCGCTACAGTTAACGCTGGGTTTAAATGTGCCCCACTCATATTACCAACCGCATATGCTGCCATCGCTACTGCCATTCCCCATCCCATTGTAATAACGATCCATCCTGAATTAGCAGCAAACGATTTTTTTAAATTGACGCCCGCACATACACCAGCGCCAAGGATAATTAAAATCATTGTTCCAATTATTTCTCCTAAGAATGCTTGCATATAAATAACCTCCCCTTTGTATGAAAACAATTAAAATGATAAGAAAACAAGAAAATCCACAATACATCCCCCTAATAAAATCATTAAAAGGCTATACCGTGGATCTCCTATTCTCCCTCACATCTATTAACTTATCTAGAAGTTTACTAGATGATGAAAGCGTTGTCAAACAGTTTTTTTAAGTTGAAATACTCCACAATTCTCTATTTGATGTTGTAACAGCAGAAGCCCCGGCTCCCAAAGCATTACGAACTTCTTCTTCGGTTCGTATTAAACCTCCAGCTAACACTGGAATGCCTGTTTCAGCTTTGACTTCTTGGATTAAAGTGGGCACAATTCCAGGAAGAAGCTCAATATAATCGGGTTTTACTTTCTTCATTAACTCGTAGCTTTTCTTCAAAGCCGTACTGTCTAATAAAAAGACCCGTTGAATGGCATAGATCCCTCTTTGTTTAGCTTTTAAAATGACGTTTGTTCTTGTCGAAATAATCCCCGCAGGCTTAAACTCCTGACACAAAAAATCAACCGCATACTCATCGTGCTTTAAGCCATGAATTAAGTCTAAATGAATGATTAGCTTCTTTTCATGCTTATGAACCTCTCTCATAATTCCTTTTAGCATGCCCACTTGATTGTCTAAAAGAACTCCGTACTCGTAATTACTTGCTAAAAAATTTTCCAATTGCTTCATATCTCGAACAGCGGGTAATACCGATTGTCCATGAAAACTCATGTTTTCCCCTCTTTTCCATGGTTAATACACAAAATTCATTGTAATAGTTTTTATTATGGCAAAAGTTGAAATAAAAAACACCATGCATTTGCATGATGTTTTTAGAAAATACGTTATTTTTTATATTTAATATTGTAAACATCATGGCGTCGATCTTTTAATTGACGAACCGTTCCTGATTGGCGCTGGCGACGAAGAATTTCTAAATCTACATCTCCAATAACCACCATTTCAATATTAGGATTACATTCTCCTACAATGCCGTCTCGTGCAAATTCAAAGTCAGATGGTGCAAAAATAGCAGACTGAGCGTACTGAATATCCATGTTTTCTGTTTCAGGCAGGTTTCCAACTGTACCTGCGATAACCGTATAAATTTGGTTTTCAATCGCACGGGCCTGAGAGCAGTATCTTACGCGCAGATAGCCTTGGCGGTCTTCCGTACAGAATGGTGTAAAAATAATATTTGCACCTTTATCTGTAGCAATACGAGCAAGCTCCGGAAATTCAATGTCATAGCAAATTTGGATCGCAATTTTACCGCAATCTGTATCAAACACTTCAACTTTATCTCCTGGGCTAATTCCCCACCACTTTCTTTCATTAGGTGTAATGTGCACTTTGTACTGCTTTTCAATTGTTCCATCTCGGCGGAATAGATAGGCAATGTTGAAGATATCTCCATTATCTTCTTCGACGAAGTGAGATCCTCCAATAATATTTACGTTATATTTAACCGCTAAGTTAGTAAACAGCTCAATGTACTCTTCAGTATATTCTGCTACGCGCTGAACCGCTTTGCTTGGAATCTTTTCATTCAAGAAAGACATTAGCTGAGTTGTGAAAATTTCCGGGAATACGCAGAAGTCAGCTTTTGCATCATAAGCAACATCTGTATAATATTCTACCTGTGTTGCAAACTCTTCAAATGAATTGATCTGTTTCATCATATACTGAACAACACAAATACGCACTGGGAATGATGTTTTAAAATGGCGTTTTGAGCGGCGAACGTAATCTACGTTGTTCCATTCCATCAACGTTGCATACTTATTAGAAGCTAGGTCATCAGGAAGATAACCAGGGTTTATACGCATAAGCGTAAATCCGTTCATTAGCTGAAAAGATAGGACTGGATCATAAATTTTATGATGAATCACTTGCTCTACATACTCTCTAGGCGACATTTCAGCTGAATGCTTATGGTAATTAGGAATTCTTCCTCCGATGATGATACTTTTCAGGTTCAATTCACGTGCTAAATCTTTACGTGCTTCATATAAGCGGCGTCCTATTTTCATGCCGCGATACTTTGGATGAACCATTACTTCAATTCCATACAGATTGTAGCCTTCCGGGTTATGATTTGTAATGTATCCTTCGTCTGTAATATCGTCCCACGTATGCTGATCATCGTACTCATCAAAGTTCACAATCAAGCTTGAACAAGATCCGATAATTTCCCCGTCGTACTCTGCACATATTTGTCCTTCTGGAAAAATGGCCAGATGACTTTCAAGCTGTTCTTTTTTCCACGGATCCATTCCGGGGAATGATAGCTTTTGAAGTGCTAAAATTTCATCTATATCGTCCGGTTTGATGTTACGAATAATCATTTTTTTCTCGAATTTTGATAAATCTATTGTAGACATACGTTAAAACAACCCTTTCTCTCTCTTCATTAGGCAATTAGTTTCCCTGTTTTTTATTATAATAAACATTATTAAAAATTCAAAAAATGAGGTTGAGACATAACAAAATAAATCCAATCTAAAGACGAACAAATGGATACATTAGCTCGTCTTTAGATTGTGACAACGCTGTTGATTTCCGTGCAAGACTTCGCTTTCCACGGGCGGCCGATGAGCCTCCTCGTCGCGTACGCTTTCCCCGCAGGAGTCTTCGCCTTGCCCTCCCACCAACTGCTAGAAAGAACGAAACAGATGAAACCTGCGTTCACCATAATAAAAAAACGAACCACGAATCAAACATGTTGATCAGTGGTTCGTTTTTCACTTAGGCTAAAATCCTTTTGTCCCAGCCTCATTTTTTATTTGCATATATCTAATTTTATAGATGTTTTTTTATTGGGGTAATTTTCAATAAATCCTGGTCCTAAAGAGACTTTAATGCCGTCTATTTTATATACATTATAGCGTTCACCGCGATTTAACGTACGAATCTTTACCCATTTTCCTTTTTCTTCTTTTAACAAAACCATCGGTGATTGAATCGTTACAAAGCCAATTTGGCCTTTTGAGAGCTTTTTCGTTTTACAAAGATTCTGGGCAACTGGAGTACTGCTTATTTTGTATTTGTTTTTAACAGCGATTGAATCAAAACTTTGAGAATGAAATTGACCAATAACCACTTTTGTACCGGTTTGAACGTGGTCAAATAACCAGCGTACCTCTTCATCATACATACGAATACACCCTGAACTTGCGTAGGTCCCGATAGAACTTGGATTATTATTTCCATGAATAGCATACGTCGTTCCATATGTTCCGCGCGCATTTAATCCTAGCCAGCGATCACCTAGCGGATTCCTAGGATCTCCTCCCCTAATATTGTCTTTATAATAGGGGCGGTTTTTAATTTTATTCACAATGCTAAAGGTACCTTCCGGTGTATAGCTCATCTGCCTCCCTGTCGCAACTTTGAACGTCCTTACTAGTTTTCCTCCATCATAAAAAGCTAGGGTGTTAGTAGATTTGTTAATGATAATAAGTTGATTTGACGCCGCAGAAGCCTTGCCTGTCAGACCCATCCCTGCGAGTAAAAAAACAAGCCCAACAAAAAAAACAGCCACCTTTTTCATTTATCGACTCCCCCAATTTCTCTTATATCTATATAAGAAAAGTATAGGATGAAAGGCAAACCGTCAGAACACTTTTTACCTTATAAGTCAAAATACAATAAAATCTTTCACACACTCCTTTTTACTGACAAGAAGCAATAAATGTACATAATAAAAACGGCCCTTTAAAGGGCCGTTTCGTTTGTATTTAAAGCTTCACTTCAACTTTTGCATTTTTCTTAAGTTCTTCAACTTTTTTCTCTAATGCTTCTTGTTTCTTTTGTTGTTCAAGCTGCTGCTTAATTTGAGGCTTTACGTCTTCAAGCTTTGGCATTTGAGATTGTTCTTTACCGCCGCTGGCTTGACTTTGGCTTTGCTTTGCAAATTGATCGTAATAATCTTGAATTTCTTTATCTGTTACTTCAGGTGTTTGGATATCTTTATCTACGTACTGCTGATATTTAATGCTGTCAGCCAGTTCAGACTTTAATTGTGATTGAGTTAATCCTGCATCTTTTAAAGCCGCTTTAAACTGTTTATCTGTCTTGAACTGCTTTTTCGTTTCTTTGAACTTTTTATTTACTTCTTCATCAGTTGCTTTATAGCCTTTGTTTTCAGCTTCTTGTAATAGCAGCGTTTGACCCACTAAATTGTCAATGGTTTGTTGCTTTACTTGTTTAGCTGCTTCCTTAGAAGTTGGGTCTTGTCCCATTTGTTGGTACTGATTTTGTGATGTAGCAAGAGCTGCATTATATTCTTCACCAGAAACTTTTTTACCGTTTACAACCGCTACGGTTTTCTTTTCATCTACTTTTTGTTTCTCTAATTTTTTCTGCATTTCTTTTGCTTGTTTTTCCTGCTTCTTCTGAGCCTCTTTTTGCTGCTCAGTTTGTGCAGTTTTTTGATCATCACTCTTTGATTGCTTTGCATCATCGTTTGAACCGCATGCTGTTAAAGCTGCAGCAATTAACCCAATGAGCAATGTATACATCAGTTTTTTCATGATTAATCTCCTTTCATAATCCCAAACGATTATTAGCTATTCGAAAAAATCATCTAGGGGGCATTGTATATGATATAGACGTAAAAAGAAACCATTTAGGCTAATTTTAAACATATGTAATAAGATTGAAACGTTTTGTAATCTTATGAAAGATAAATGCTTCCGTTTATACGACCTGTCTAATCATAACATTATTTAGTATGATTTACATAATTTACAGTCCATTATACATCTGGAAATTTATTTGTTATATGAAAAGCAATAGTATTTGATTTCATGTTTCTATAAGAACTTTATCCGAATTTAACGATATCACAAGTTCTTTTTTTATCCAATTGAAAGCCGAAATTCATTAAAAAAAGAAAAAAGCATGGGATAATCATGCTTTTTTTCTTTCAATTTATGTATGAATTATAAAACGATTCATACGAATAAGTAATCAAATTGTTTTCTTTTGCAAAACATTCAATAGCAACAGGAAATAAGAACCCGTATTTTTTTAAAATTGCAATATTTTTTTCGAATTGCTCGCAGTCGCTTTCTTCAATCGGCCGATGTTGAATTGCTTCAATCACGGCAATTATTGTCTGAAGGCTACTAATGACTTGCAATGCTTCATCGAGTAAGCCATTATATAAATGGTCTGTACAATAATCTGGATTTAATAATTCATCAGGATTAAGCTTATCTACGGATACATACCGAGGTAACAAATCATAGCAAAGCTGTTCAGTCAACTCTTCTATGTATTTCTCCATTTCTGGCGGAGCTGCTTGGGCAATTTTCATGGTTACCCCCCCTTTTTTTCTCTTAACTTATGTCTCTTTATTTAGCATAACATAAACATAAAACGAGAACTTCAGGTAGTTATTTCCTCCTAATTATTTACAAGTTCTTTTTAAAGATCAAATGATATTTACTAGTATGTAAGGAAGGGATCAAATATGAATATACACGGCCAATGGCTAGAAGATAAAATCGGCAAAAATGATGCAGGTCAAACGATTGAAGATTATTTAAAAACAAAATGGCGTATTCCCAAAAAAACGCTGCATCAGTTTCGGATGAATAAAAATGTGCTTCTAAACGGTGAACCTTTACCATGGAGAAACACGCTTCAGGAAAATGATACAGTGTCACTTCCTTTTTTTGAAGCGGAGCTTAATGAAATAACACCTTACAATGTTGAGATTGAGATTTTGTTTGAAGATGAGCACGTACTAATCGTAAATAAACCAATAAACCTAGATACTCACCCTTCATTAGAGCAAGATCAAAAAACTCTTTTAAATGCTGTAGCTGCTTATTTTCAAAAAATTGGCCTTAAAACAAAGCCTAGACACGTTCACCGTTTAGATCGTGATACATCGGGTGCTATCTTATTCACGAAGCACTTTGTAGCAAGCTCTGTATTTGATCAGCTGCTCGCTGAACGTAAAATTAATCGTACTTATATTGCCCTCGTCCAAGGAATCATAAAAAAAGAAGAAGGAATCGTTAATGAACCTATTGGACGCGATCGTCATCACGCTACGAGAAGAAGAGTATCTAGAACGGGACAAGCTGCCAAAACATCTTATCGGGTGTTGAAGCGTAATACGGCAAAAAATGAAACGCTTATTGAACTTTCGCTAGAGACCGGACGCACTCACCAAATTCGTGTTCATATGAGTCACATTGGCCATCCATTACTTGGTGATACGCTTTATGGAGGAAAGAAATTGAAAGAACAGCAGCAAGCTTTACACGCCATTAAGCTTTCTTTTATACATCCATTTACTCATCAGCGCGTGTCAGCTGTTGCACCTCCAGATCAGCAGGTTTTTTTACCGATAGCAACTTGTTTTCCTATTAAATAAAAAAGAGCGCCAATATGTTATTGGCGCTCTTTTTTATTTAATTTTAAATTGACGAATCAAGTTCGCCAATTCTTCACTAATCTCTTGCAAATGTTCAGCCGATTGAGAAACAGTAGAAATAGCTCTAATTTGTTCTTCTGTAGAAGCCGTAATTTCTTCAGTTCCCGCAGCTGATTGCTGTGCAATAGCTGCTATGCTTTGAATGGCCGCTACCACGTCTTCCTTATGCTCATCAATACTGTCCATGCTGCTTGTCACATGTTCGACAGCCGCCGCCACTTGTTCAATCGTGGTTGCAATTTCATGAAAAGCTTGTTCTGTATCTCCTACCACAAAATCTTGAGACTTTGAAAGCTCTTCTGTACGGTTGCATTCTTCACGCGCAGCTGCGACTTCCCCTTGAATCGCTGCAATCGTATGGCGAACTTGTTCAGTGGCCTGAGAGGACTGTTCAGCAAGCTTTCGCACCTCTTCAGCTACTACCGCAAATCCTTTGCCATGTTCTCCTGCACGTGCTGCTTCAATACTAGCATTTAGTGCAAGCAAATTTGTCTGATCTGAAATACTATTAATCGTGAAAATAATAGATTCAATTTCTTTCATCTTACTTGTTAATTCTTCCATTACAGTTTGAACAGCGTGAATCGTTTGAGACGATTCAGTGGTTTGGTTGCGAAGCAGCTGCATTTGTTTTAAACCTTTTTCATTGATGGTTACAGCTTCAATCGTCATTTTATTAATCTGGGCATTTTGTTCAATGACTTCTTCAATTTGCGAAGATAAACTCATCGTTTTGTGATTAGTAGAGTCAGCATCAGAAGCCTGCTGCGTGGCGCCGCTGGCAATTTCATGGATAGCCCGGCCAATTTCTTCACTGGATGCAGTTGCTTCTTCAGATACAGCACTCAAGTCTTCAACGGACGTTTTTACTGTCTCAACAGACGTCTGAACCGTGCCAATCAATGTTTTCATTTTAGCTACCATGTCGTTAAATAAATGAGTAAGCTCACCAATTTCATCTTTTGACTTCGTCTTCACCTGAACTGTTAAATCGCCAGCTGTTACTTTGGCTACTTCATTTTTCAAGCGGCGAATTGGATTTGTAATGATTCTTGAGAAAAAGATGGTTAACACCACTGATAATAAGATGCCAATTAACGCAATCCAGACAATAACAGTCAGTAAATGATGAGCGCTTGAGAGCATTTCATTATAAATAAAGGCATTTCCTATCTTCCAATTCGTTCCTTCGAGAGTATCATATGCCATGACTCTCTCTTCACCTTGAAAGGTATACTTCATGAAATCTCTATTCCGGTCTGCTTCGTACATTTTTTTCATAAATGGCTGATTCATTAAATTTTTTCCAGCTTCTGTTGGATGAACGAGCGCTGTGCCATTTTGATCAAATAAAAATGCATACCCACCGTGATTTACTTCTGCTTTGCCTACAATGTTTTTTAATGCATCTAAGTCTAAATCAGTAGCTATAACGCCCAGCACATTTTTAGTAGCTGGATCTAAAATAGCCTTTGCAATCGTCACGACCGTCTTTTTTGTTGCTGCATCCTCATATGGATCCGTATAAATTAATTGATCAGGTGATGCCACTGCTTGTTTGTACCAAACTCTTGAAGTCGGGTCATAACCTGATCCGTACTCTTGCTTAGGAACAGAATACATTCCTTTATTTTTTGTACCTATGTATTCAAGTACTAAATTAGGATACTTTTCTTTAAACTGTGTAAACTCTTTTTGAACTGTATTCCATGTAAAATAAGGATTTTTCTCTTGATTTGTTCCATTTCCTTCCTGCTTAACAAAATTAACGATTACATCGTTCTCACTGTACGTCAGCAAAGAACGACTATACATGTCTAAGTACGTATGAATCGTTTCTTTTAGCTCTTTCACTTGACTTTGAGACTGAACTTCTACATCTTTTTCTATCTGTGTTTTGGTAAATTGATAAACAGCCCCTGAAACAACTAATAATAAACTAGCTATAAAAATACTAAAAAATACTACGAGCTTTGCACTCAACCTCTTCATTCCCTCACCCTTCTACAAAAATCTTTATATTACTAATAACGGCTTTTTATTTTCATTTTTGAAGAAGTTTTTGTGATTTATTTCAAATTCCCGCAAAATAAAACCAGCGCATCCTTTCATAGCGAAAGAACGTGCTGGTTTTATTTTTGCTTTTCGTATGCATCAGGTTCAATATGAACAAGCGTATCTTTAATCTGATGCTCATCGTTCATCATATGTTCAATTTGATCAGCAATTTCATGGCTTTTAATAACATTTAAATGAGGATCTACTTTAACCGTTACATCAATCACGACTTGATTACCAAGCTTGCGCGCTTTCACATCTTCTACTTCTTTTACCCCTTTTACAAGCCCAATGCTTTCTTTGTAGTGCCCTAACTTTTCTTCATCAAATCCGTCCGTTAAAGAATGAGCCGCTTCTTTAAAAATCTCGATGGCTGTTTTACAAATAATAATCCCCACAGCAAAAGCAGCTACCACGTCCAGCCAGGGCAGGCCGAATTGTGAGCCGAAAATTCCCACAACAGCCCCTATGCTCACAAGTGCATCAGACAAATTATCTTTAGCAACCGCATATAAAGACTGGCTATCAAGTTTTTTAGCAAGCTTAATATTATATCGGTAGACACCACCCATAACGGCAGCGGCTCCAAGACCTACCCAAGCAGCCAGTAAATTAGGCGCTTCAGATTTATCCATAAATAATGACTGACCCGCATCGACCAATACTTCTAGTCCGATGACCATCATGATAAAAGAAGCAATAAGTGAAGAGATATGTTCCGCTCTGGAATGTCCGTAAGGATGATCATTATCGCGAGGTTTTTTAGAGATTTTTAAACCGATTAAGACGGCAATTGATGCAATAATATCTGTGACATTATTAAGACCGTCGGCTTTTAATGCAGAGGAAGCGGTGACACCTGCAATAGTAAGTTTACATGCTGATAAAAAGATATATGATAAGATACTAACCCAAGCGCCTTTTTGGGCTTGCTCATAGTAGTTCTCCATCCCTTCAACTCCTTTATTCAAAATAAGCAAACTTAGTGTAACAAATGGATTTCGTGTGGGTCTATAGAAACATTATTGGCTGTTAACATACAAATAGAGAACGTTAAACTCTTTAGCTTTCTGCAAAACAAGTTGCCTTTACTCAACACTTTAAACGTTTAAGATCTTTCTGAATGTGGCACTTCATGTAGAAGGACCTTTTTTTAAAATTGCCCTGTAAAATTGTTTACTATTTTTTAAAGGGTGTGATTTTTATCACAGCCGAGGGTATCTATTCTTGTTACACTAACATTGTGAAATACATCACAAAATAAAATTCAAAGGATGATACAAATGAAAACACAATTCACACCAAAAACACGAAAAGTTGCCGTTATCGGAACTGGTTTTGTTGGCTCAAGCTACGCTTTTTCAATGGTGAATCAAGGTATTGCCAATGAATTAGTGTTAATCGATATGAACAAAGAAAAAGCAGAAGGCGAAGCACGCGATATCAATCATGGAATGCCATTTGCCACACCAATGAAAATCTGGGCTGGAGATTATAAAGACTGTGCTGACGCTGATTTAGTAGTTATTACAGCGGGCGCTAATCAAGCTCCAGGGGAAACGCGCTTAGATCTAGTTGAAAAAAACGTTAAAATTTTTGAATGCATTGTAAAAGATATTATGAACAGCGGATTTGACGGCATCATTTTAGTCGCAACAAATCCAGTGGATATTCTTGCACACGTTACACAAAAAGTATCAGGGTTACCAAACGAACGGGTAATTGGTTCAGGAACGATTCTTGACACAGCTCGCTTCCGCTACTTGCTGAGCGACTATTTCGAAGTAGATTCTCGCAACGTTCACGCTTATATTATGGGCGAACACGGAGATACGGAATTTCCTGTGTGGAGCCATGCGCAAATTGGCGGTGTGAAGCTCGAACATTTTATTAATACTGCCGCTATTGAAAAAGAGCCGGATATGCAGCATCTATTCGAACAAACCCGCGATGCGGCTTACCATATTATTAATCGAAAAGGAGCGACTTATTACGGAATTGCGATGGGACTTGTACGCATCACCAAGGCTATTTTAGATGATGAAAATTCTATTTTAACGGTATCTGCTTTATTAGAAGGACAATATGGTATTTCTGATGTGTATATAGGCGTACCAGCCATTATTAATAAAAACGGCGTGCGCCAAATTATTGAATTGAATTTAACTCCTCACGAACAGCAGCAGCTCGAGCACTCTGCTAGCATTCTTAAGCAAACTCGCGACAGAGCTTTTGTGTAACATCAAAAGATTTTTGCGGGGGACTCCCCCGCTCCCTTGTTTTAAATATGTAGTAGAGGTGTATGAATATGACGTGGACTCAGGTATATAATCCGTTAAATAACATTTGGCTTTCTGCACTAATTGCACTCATCCCCATCATCTTTTTCTTTATTGCTTTAACTCTTTTGAAATTAAAAGGACACATTGCTGCCAGTATTACGGTACTTCTTTCTATGATTATTGCTATTTATTTTTATGATATGCCTGCCTCAATGGTCTTAGGAGCCACAGGCTATGGGTTTCTGTATGCACTTTGGCCCATCAGCTATATTATTATCGGCGCGGTGTTCTTATACAAGCTAACTGTCAAAAGCGGACAGTTTACTACCATTAGACAATCTATTATTTCAATAACCGATGACCCCCGCTTGCAAATGCTGCTTGTTGCTTTTTCCTTTAATGCTTTTTTGGAAGGAGCAGCGGGATTTGGAGCTCCAATTGCCATTACAGCAGCGCTTCTAGTTGGGCTTGGATTCAAACCGTTAAAAGCAGCTGCGCTATGTTTAATTGCTAATACAGCTTCAGGAGCGTTTGGCGCCATGGGGATTCCTGTCATTGTCGCAGGACAAGTATCTGGCATTGATCCAAAAGAAATTGCTCATTTTCTTGGCACACAGCTTCCGATTATTTCTTTTCTTATCCCTTTTTTACTTGTCTTTATTATGGATGGAATAAAAGGATTAAAAGACGTATGGAAAGCAACGAGCATCACAGCCATTTCCTATGCACTGACGCAGTACTTAACTGTTACATACATCGGCCCTGAACTTCCAAACATCACATCTTCTATTGTGAGTTTGCTTGCTCTTGCTTTTTATATTAAACGAACAAGCCCGGCAGCAGCTAAAAGCTTCAGCCTGTCACCAAAACAAATTTTAAAGGCTTGGTCTCCTTTTATTCTATTAACGATACTCGTTACGGCTTGGAGCGTTTCTTTTGTCAAAACGATGCTTGAACATATGAACCTGCTTATTAACGTCCCATTTTTACACAATCATGTAATTAAAGCAGCTCCTTTAGTAAAGGATCCTACGCCTTATGCTGCTGTCTTAAAAATAGACGTATTTGCAGCAACAGGTACAGCAATTCTTATCGCTTGTATCCTTTCAGTTTTCTTGCTTAACGTATCGCCAAAGGTGGCATGGACTACTCTTTTGGAAACCGTAAAAGAACTATCAAGACCTATTATGACGATAATGATGGTTATTGCTTTTGCTTTTATTTCAAATTATTCAGGACAGTCTTCTACACTTGGATTGGCACTCGCTACATCAGCTGCTTATTTTCCATTTTTATCTCCATTTCTTGGCTGGATTGGCGTATTTCTAACGGGGTCTGTCGTATCGAATAATGCGCTGTTCGGCAACTTGCAGCTAACTACAGCACAGCAAATTAATGTCTTGCCAATTATTCTTGTAGCGGCTAATACTGCCGGCGGCGTGATGGCTAAAATGCTTTCTCCTCAATCAATTGCTGTCGCTGCTGGAGCAGTAGGTTTAGCCGGAAAAGAAGGTGAACTGTTCAAATACACGCTCAAATACAGCATGGGATTTTTGATACTAGGGGGATTTGTCACCTTTTTGTTAGCTTGGTGGTTATGATACAAAACTGCTAAAAATCCTGTTATTACCTTGTTTTTTTCATTTAAACAAACGTTTGATTATATAAAAAGGTCCCCAGTTAGCGCTGGGGATCTTTTTATTCTGAAATAAGTAAACCTATATTGCCAAATTGTTTTCCTTTATCTAATCGTTCGCAAGCTGCAACTGCCTCAGACAACGGATAAAATCTATCGACGATTGGTTTAATTTGATGTTTCTCTATAAAATCCATCATGTCCACAAATTCTTCCTGACTTCCCATAGACGTACCAAGTATATTGAATTGAGGATAAAAAATGGTTCTTAGAGGCAATTCAACTTCATTTCCAGAACTCGCCCCGAAATTAACAATTCTTCCATTTGGCTTTAATATTTCAAAATAAGACGGAAATAAAGTTGCGCCTACACTATCAAGTATGATATCTACTTTTCTATCGTTGATTTCTTCTGTTAGGTTACTTCCACTGTCTAATGCACAATCAGCTCCATACTTTAGGGCTTGCTTTCTTTTTTCATCACTTCTAGAAGTAACCGTTACGTCAGCTCCGATAGCTTTTGCGAATAACAAGCCATAAGTCGCGACTCCGCTCCCTATACCAGGAATAAGCAGATGTTCTCCTTTTTTTAACTGCCCTTTTGTAAAGAGAGCTCTATACGCAGTTAAAGCCGATAATGAAAGAACTCCCGCTTGTTTCCAAGATAGATAAGGCGGCTTTTGCACAACATTATCCGCTTTTATGATTACATACTCTGCAAACGTTCCATTCGATGGACCACCTAAAATTTTAGGCGTAAACGGAATGTCCTCTATACGATCCCACTCCAGACTTGGATTAATGATCACTTCTATTCCAGTTTTTAAACCTTTTACCCCTTCTCCCACTTCTTCTATAATACCTGCACCGTCTGAACCGGGAATAAACGGCTTATCTCCTTTGCCTCGATTATTCATAACAAATAAATCTCTCCGGTTTAAACCTGCTGTTTTTAACCTTACTTTTACTTCTCCTCTTTCAGGGGGCATCTCCTGAAAATCTCTGTAATTCATGCCTGCTATCCCGCTTTTCTCACTATGTATAATGGCTTTCATGATTTCGCCTCCTCTTAATCTACTCTACTAAAAAGCTCAAAACCGCAAAAGAAATATGCCCAAAAAAAGGAAAATAAACTTTTGGAATCTCTTTTTCACCGTTTTATCTTTATTTTTCTGTATCGTAAAAGTATTCAGCTTCTTTTATTACAGTTTTGTTACAAAAAGATTGTTTGTAACAAAACGAATAAAAAATAGAAAAATCGATTTAAAAGCCCTGGTAAATCAACATTTATTCGCAATTTATTTATTATATCTACTTCAGAAACTAGTAAAAATCTAAAAAAATTTAAGAAAAAAAGACAAAACACTTTCTTTTATTACAGATTTATTGTAATATAAATGTAACAAAAGAAATATAAAACACATAATTGTTACATAAATAAGGTTAATTAATTAGGAGTGAGTTAGAAATGAAAAAAATTGGACTAGTTTTATCATCAATCGCTATTTTCTTTACACTAAGCACTGGAGTTACAGCACAAACAACATCTACAACACTAACGGATGCAAATGCTGTCAAAATTGCAGCTAGTGCCAGCAATCATTTCTGGAGTGCTCTGCACGGTTATAAAAACAAACCATGTACAGAACGTACATTTGAATATAAAGGAACTGAGTACGTGTACCTTTGCCCTGAATTTGATACAAAAGCTGAGCTATCAAGCTACTTATCTGAAACATTTACAAATAGTGCAGTAGAAAAAGGACTAACAAATTACGGCTATATCACATATAACGGCAAACTTGCACACCCAATCGGCGACGGATTCAGCATGTTAGAATGGTCAAAAGCAAAAACAAAACTTGTGTATCAAACAGCAACAGTTCGCTCTTATGAATTCACAGTTCCAACTGTAGATGGAGGCAGCGTAAAACGCACTGTCACATTCTATAAATCTGGTTCACAGTGGAAAGTAAATAAATTTGACGCTGTTCAATAATAAAAAAAGCAGGTCTGCTGAAGCAGACCTGCTTTTTCTTTTTCATCGATAACATAAATAAAACTTCTACTTACAGCGCTCTAATAGCTGTAAATAGAAGTTGAGATCACAAGTTTAAGCAAATCAAATTTTGTCGAATCCTGTAGAAACAGTGATAAGTTACGTTTTATATTACAGGCTAAATTTCTTATTGTCAATATAATTCAGCAAAAAGATAGGGCAATATATTCAGAGCATAATAAAGACATTAACTTGGATTTTGTTCATGTTCCTTTGGGTTATCATGTACAGGGTGGGCCCCTGGGAATAACCTTTGAGCTTTTTCATGAAGGTTTTTGTTTTCATAATTAAATGCGCTATACGTTCGCTGCCCTTCTTCCCATGAAGTAGATTTCCCCAGTTTTTGATTAACCGGAGAGCCGAAGGGACCGTCTGGAAATTCTTCAGCGGTTATATACTCGTGGCTTTTTTCTACTGTAGAGAAATCACGATACGATGGCTGTTTGTGTTCTTTCAATGATTTCACCCCTTCTTTCTAGAAGATTTTCTACTAGTATGCACACTTCTTTGTAAAAAAACCTCTTAAATTAGGCTAAATCAGGGTATGATAACTATACATTTATTTTTAAAAGGAGTTGAACAGCTTGGAACCTAGACCTCAGAAAGGAACTTTTTTCCGAGAAAAAATCTTAAATAATAAATTTGTTGTATATACAATTATTATTTTTATTCTCAGCATGACTATTTTTTCGTTATCAAAAATCGGATTTATTTTAATTCCTATCTCTATTTTTATTAAAACAATCGCACTGCCGATTATCTTAGCAGGAATTTGCTTTTATTTATTTAATCCGCTTGTTGACTTTTTAGAACGAAAAGGTGTAAAACGAATTATTTCCATTCTTGTTTTATACATAGTGATTATCGGCGCATTAGCCATTATTATTTCATCGGTTATTCCGCCTCTAAAAAATCAAGTTGACCGCCTTATTGATAATATCCCAGAGCTGACGCATGACGTTCAGCATGCGGTGACGAATCTTTCAAATAACCGATATGTCGAACAGGGTCTTCAGTCGGCTAACACGGACCTAGATAAGATTTCAAAAGATGCATCAAAACACTTGAGTAAATATGTTTCTGGATTTTCAAGCGGTATTGTGAACTTTGTCGGCACCATTACTGAAATTATATTATCGGTTGCCGTTTTACCCTTTATTCTTTTCTACTTATTAAAAGATGGGAAAAATCTGCCTAATTACATTGTAAAACTGCTTCCAAACCGCTCTCGTTCTGAAGCAAAATTCATTTTAGCCGACATGAACCACGCATTAAGCGCATATATTCGCGGACAAATTTTTGTTGCGATTTGTATAGGTGTACTGCTTTTCATTGGCTATCTGATTATTGGGTTAGATTATGCATTACTTCTAGCGATTATCGCCATGGTAACCAATGTTGTGCCTTACCTTGGTCCTATTATCGCCATTATCCCAGCCATTATTATTGCGTTTATTACCTCTCCTTTCATGCTTGTAAAACTAGCCATTGTCTGGGCAGTTGTTCAATTGCTTGAAGGGAAAGTAATATCTCCGCAAATTATGGGAAGAAGCCTAGACATTCACCCGATTACAGTCATTTTTGTCATTCTAACCGCCGGAAACTTATTCGGAATCATCGGTATCATTTTAGCCGTCCCTGGATATGCCGTTTTAAAAGTTATTATTACGCATATTTACCAATTCATCCGTTTGAATTCTACTATGTATCCAGATAAAAAAGCATAATAAAAAGCCCATCGATTTTCGATGGGCTTAACTTTTTACTTTTGTTCTTCTTCATCTTCACGATCAAACCAAAGGAGCTCTTGATCATCTTCATCTCCATTATAGTTGATGAGAATTTCTTCTCCTGCTTGGATATCCGTATATGCATAAAAATCAAAGGTATGATTGTCAAAATTAATTTCATACGTAGCATTGGGTGTATACGAGTGATTAAACAGCATACCGTACCCCAAAAGAATAGCCGTATGATTCACTCCATATTCAAAAGCATAATCCGCTAGTGTTGTTTTCTCAATAAAATCATGCTCTTTATTAGGATAAGCGATAACAGGAGCTTCGTGAATAAGCGTTCCTTTTTTTATATCCTGCTTAGCAAATACACCTCTATTAAATTCTCCGTCGCTTATTGCAGACACTTTTATTTCGATCATATTCGTCACCTATATATTCTTTCCTCTAAGATTTTTTTCTTCCTTAAGCTTGACAGTTTCTAATGGGGAAATCAACTGTTTTTCATAACCACTTGAATATAAGCTGAAGGAACGCTTATCATGCGCACTTTTGTAAGCACTTACCTTAGTAGGAACATGCGATTTGGTTTTATTTTAGATATGGAAAAGCAATGGTCTTGCGCATAGCGATTTTTTGAGCCATTCAACATGTAAAGAATCGTTTTTCTCTGTGATATAATCGTTTATGCTGCTTTTTTATGTTAATCTATGACTCTTACTACCAAATTTATCTTATGCTAGGAAGAAGATTTTAAATGAACTTAAATCATGACAAAGATGGTGTGACGTATGCGGTCCTTTCTTATCTTATGTGGGGACTCACGCCAATTTATTGGAAGCTGGTTCACCACGTAGCACCAGGTGAGATTTTAGCTCAGCGCGTTTTTTGGTCTTTTATTTTTATGCTTATTCTTTTATTAATGACAAAGAAATGGCGTACATACATTACGTTTGTAAAACAAATAGTGAAAAAACCATCCTTATTTTGGTCCCTTTTTATTGCATCTGTACTTATTAGTGCCAATTGGGGCATTTTTATGTGGGCTGTCATCGAGGGGAAAATAGTAGAGGCAAGCCTTGGCCAATATATTAATCCGCTAACAAGTGTTTTATTAGGTATCATTTTCTTAAAAGAGAGATTAAGCGTGACTCAAATTTTTGCCTTTATACTAGCAGGAATCGGAGTATTAACACTCAGTCTTCATTATGGTGTAGTTCCGTGGATTTCACTTAGTTTAGCTCTTACCTTTGGATTATATGGGTTGGCAAAGAAAAAGATTAAAGCTGATTCAACAATTGGATTAACTCTTGAAACGATGGTCATCTCTCCTATTGCATTAGTGTACATAGGCTACCTCACGTTTCAATCACACTTGCAGTTTTTTGATTCTTTTTCAACAAGTCTTTTATTAATGGGAAGTGGAATGGTCACAGCTCTACCACTCTTATTATTCACAAAAAGTGCTAAAAAAGTATCATTATCAATGCTTGGTATTCTTCAATATATTTCACCAACCTTGTCTTTACTAGCAGGAGTGGTTCTATACCATGAATCGCTGACAAAAGCTCATGTTATTGCTTTTAGTTTCATTTGGTTAGCTCTTATTATTTATACGTGTTCATCTATTACCAAACGGGGAAACGCAACTAAAAAGCAAATAAAGAATGAGATGAAAGCATAGCAGACTTATACATTTTTTTTACGTATTATCTCTAAACAAATTGGGCTGGAAGGAATGGGAATTATGAAACTAATCATTGACTCTCATATTCATCTCGATCAATATGAACCGAAAAGCTGGAAAGACGTAATTAAGCAGGATCCTTCGTTAAAAGCGCTTATTTCTGTATCTTCTACATTACACTCATGCCAACTTAATCAAAAAATCAGCAAGTTATATTCCTGCGTGAAACCCGCCTACGGATTTCACCCTGAACAAATGCTGCCTTCTTCAAATGAATTAGCGGAGCTGCTTGCTTGGATTGATCAAAACAATGAAGAAATGATCGCTGTTGGTGAGGTTGGCCTACCTTATTACTTAAGGCAGACATATACTCTTTCTCTAGAGCCCTATTTGGAGCTGCTTGAAGCTTTTATTATTCATTCAAAAAAGTGGGGAAAGCCGTTAATTCTGCATGCTGTATATGAAGATGCTGAGATCGTGTGCGACTTACTAGAAAAATATTCTGTGTCTAAAGCTCACTTCCACTGGTTCAAAGGAGCTAAAAAAACCGTTGAACGAATGAAAAACAACGGTTACTATATTTCCGTTACACCTGATATTGTATATAAGCCTAAAACCCAAGCGCTTGCCACGGATTACCCTCTTGACTATTTGATGATTGAAACAGATGGTCCGTGGCCATTTGAAGGACCTTTTCAAAACCAGACAACTGTTCCATCAATGATGCATCAGTCCGTTCAGGAAATAGCACGTCTCAAAAGGGTTTCTGTAACGGAAACATATGATTTTTTATATCGAAATACAGCTTGTTTTTATAATCTCTCCACATAAAAAGCCTTTCCCTAAGGAAAGGCCTTTTATATCTAAATTCGTTTCACAAGTTTTACGATCAGCACAATCACTGCAATGACAAGAAGAATGTGAATGATGCCGCCGCCAATATGAAAAACTAATCCTAATAACCAAAAAATAAATAAAAGTCCAATAATCGTCCACAACATAATTTTTTCTCCTTTTTTATATGTAGTATTTGTTATAATTTTATATTTCCCTAAATATGCATAAATAAACGCATTTCATATACATCTTTTCACTAAAGAAGGTTCACATAATGTACAAAAAGCAATCATGTTCTCTGTGGTAAAATAAGTATGTAATCTTATTTAATTTAAGCGGAGATGATTAACTATGACATGGATTGTACTACTTTCCATTATTCTTATAAGTGCGCTCAAAATATTAGTAACGTGTCTTCCAACTCCAGTTGTCAAATGGCTCTTGAGCAAGTTCCAATTACATCCAACACTTGATGATCAAAACGCTACTGTCACAGTTGATGGGAAACATTTAGAAGGCAAAGATAAAATTCAAGTGATTGATTATTTTAATAAAGCAACATTTTTAAAACAATATTATGTCCATGAAGGAAATAAGGACTATTATAAACGCCTAGAAGACAGTGAAACTCCACTTGTTATCGATACGAAAAAAGGGAAAAACGATGTTCGATTATGCGTATACAGCTATCATGATCATGTCGACGTCGTGAAACAATACAAAAAGAAGATTATCGCCTACAGCCTGCTTTCTGATCATCTTCAAAAGCAGTCCATAACAGCTGACCTAGCTTAAATCAGTCGCCTATAAGGCGGCTTTTTTAGTTTGTAGTTTTAGTTTGAAGCTATCTTATTTAAAAATACCAAACTTTAACATTAATTCTAATGCTATAATATAAATTAATAGAATTTTCTAACTTTTTTAAGAGGTGATGAATAATGCTTTCTTTGTTAGGGTTTGGAATGATTGTAACGTTTCTTTTTCTTGTTATTAGTAAACGCTTGTCCGTGGTTGTTGCTTTTATTTTTGTCGCTATCTTCTTTGGGGTAATTGGAGGTTTTAGTGCTGATATGGGAGATATGATGATGAAAGGTATTTTGAAAGTAGCTCCTACGGCCATCATGATCGTTTTTGCTATTTTATATTTTGGATTAATGATTGACGTCGGTTTATTTGATCCTATGATTTCTCGTATCCTAAACATTGTGAAAGGAGATCCTTTAAAAGTTGTAATGGCAACTGCCGTTATTACAATGCTCGTTGGCTTGGATGGAGATGGCTCTTCTACATTTTTAATTACGGTTTCTGCCTTACTTCCTTTGTACACAAAATTAGGAATGAACCGACTAATACTTGCGTGTGTTATTAGTTTAAGCGCGGGTGTTATGAATATGATTCCCTGGGGAGGTCCTCTAGTAAGAGCGGCAGCAAGTCTACAATTAGAAGTATCAGATTTATTTAACCCTCTGATTCCAGCTATGGCAGCCGGATTGATGTGGACTTTATTTTCAGCATACTTACTTGGAAAAAAAGAGAAAGCGCGCTTAGGAACCATTCATTTAAAAGGGGCATCCATGGCTTTTGCTGAACAGCTTTCAGCTCATGAGCCACCTGCAAAGCCGCCTAGACTTTTTTGGTTTAATGCCTTATTGACACTTTGCTTAATGGCTCTCTTGATCTTAGACATACTCCCTATTCCCATTTTATTTGCCATTGCCTTTGCCATTGCTTTATTTGTTAATTTTCCTCATCCAAAAGAGCAGCAGGAAAGAATCTTAAGTCATGCAAACAGCTTTGTAATGGTTAGTACATTAGTTTTTGCAGCAGGAATCTTTACAGGCGTTTTTACAGAAACAAAAATGATGCACGCTATGGCCAATACAATTGTCAGTCTTACTCCTGAATGGCTAGGCTCTCACCTACCCTTAGTTGTAGCAATAACGAGCCTTCCTCTTAGCTTTGTGTTTTCACCTGATGCTTATTACTTTGGCATTTTGCCTGTTATTAGCCATACAGCCGCTAATTTTGGCGTAGAACCGGTAGAAATAGGACGAGCAGCTTTATTGGGACATTCCACAACTGGGTTTCCTCTATCCCCTTTAGTGCCTGCTACTTTCATTCTGATCGGACTGGTTAAAGTAGATTTCGGCGAGCATCAAAAGTTCCTTTTTAAATGGGCCTTTGGGACAACTATCATCATGACGATTACAGCCATTTTAACGAATGCTATTTCCTTTTAGGATCCTACCATAAAAAGGAAGCCGACTACCATAAGGCAATCGGCTCACACATGTAGGATATTGATTTAACACTAACAAAGTACAACACAACACTAGTAATTATATAATATATTTCATTATATTGAAAGCGATTTCATATATATATTTTCAAAAATATTTTTTTATTTGTTTTTCATAGAAAAGAACCACGTTTCAGCCAATTCGAAACGTGGTTCTTTTCTGTAAGGACTTGCCCTACAGGCTATAAATGTAAGTTACGTTCATTATAGCACGAGCCCGTATATAGATTCCATGGTAATTACTGTATTATCTCGTTACGTTATGACTCATTGTATTTTTCTGTCCATGTGCAGCGTATTCCATGGTTCATCCTGTTCAGCTAGCCTTTTGATAAAGCCTTGTGAAGCCCAAAAAGGAATAGCTCCAGGTAAAAAAGGATGAGTATGCAGATACAGCGTGTCATAAAAATGACTTTGGGCAAATTGTTCAACCGCTTTTAACAGCTGCTGTCCGATGCCTAGACGTCGGTACGCTGGATCCACATAGCACTTTACAATCTCGGCTGCAGTTCTATGTTCATATCGCTCTTTTAATGCATGAAACCGTCCATCGTAAGCGTATAAACCAATGGTCCCAATTACTTGTTGACTTTCCGTAACAGCTGCAAAAAAAGCAGCGCCTTTCGCTTGAACATAATGTTCATTAAAATGAAGCAAATCCACAGGAAGCTGATTTTTTTCCAGCATAGGAAACAGTTCATTTCGCATATTCATGACAAACTGAACCACTTCAGCATCCTTTTCTCTTACTTCTTTAATTTGATACATTTGTACTTCTTGCACGGTTACTGTCACGTCCTTTTATCTGTCATTTTATACGTTCTCTTTTCCCTATCTATGCCTCAATATTGACTATGAGGTTACATCTAAATGCTGAGTCAGCATATAATACTCGCTTGGATTTGTTGTCCAGTTTTTCACTTTTTGATTATAAGCAACAACAATGTTTGGGTGTACAATCGATGACGTCAGCATTTTTCTATTAATCAAGGCGGTTGCTTGTTTGGCTAACTGATCTCGTTTTGCGTCATCTACTGTGGAATTTAACTGGTGAATCATTTTTGTTAGCTTATCATCATTAATCCGGCTGGCATTTAAACCACCGCCGGGCAAATAGTTCGTACTTAAATAATAGCTGGCATCCCCTCTAGGTGCTGTGATAAGGCTGTACAATGCTAAATCCCAATCATCTTTTGCCATTAAATATTCATCGCTGTCCTCAACGAGATGAATCTTAATATTGATTCCTAACTCTTTCGCATTAGACTGTATAAGCTGAGCAATCAAAGGAAGTTCTGGCAAAGAACTGTATGTGACAAGAGAGAGCGATAATGGCTTTCCGTTTCTGATTGCTTTTCCATTTTTGATTTGATAACCTGCCTTCTCCAAATACTTTCTAGCAGATACGATACCTCTTTGATCATTAGCAGTACTATCAGCAAAAGGAAATTGGGGTAAAAATGGCCCTCGAGCCGCTGCCGCTTGATTGTTCATTATGCTGCTGACAATTTCTTTTCGGTTCAATAAAGCATCGATAGTTTTTCTTACATTTTCATCTTTTAATGCGTCATTGGTTTGATTATAAAGCAATAAATGGGTACGCACACTAGGTACTCCACTTACCTTAAAAGACGGATCTGTTTGTAAAGTGCTCAAGCTTTCTAAAGGCGGGCGATAAATAATATCGGCTGTTCCAGATTGAAGAGCAGCAACTCGCGCATTAGCATCTTCGTTAAATGCAAAAATCGCGTTTTTCAATTTCACTTTCCCATTCCAATAATGTTCATATCTCCCTAATTTCACTTGATTTCCTTGATCAAAAGACAAGACGCGAAATGGGCCCGTACCAGTGGGCTTCTTAGCTATATTAGAAGCATGAACGTCTATAATAGCTGTATTTGGATGCACTAATTCAGAAGGAAATTTAGGGATTGGTTCTTTTAACGTAATTGTGAGCATATGACCGTTTGCTTTCATTTCTTTGATTTTTAAAGCGTTTCTCATCGCATAGCTTTGATTTATTGCTCTTTGAAGAGAAGACTTCACGGCGCTTGCATCCAGCGCTTTTCCATTTTGAAACGTGATGTTCTTTCTTATTGCAAATGTCCACGTAAGACCGTTATCTTTTGTTTCCCACTTTTCAGCAAGCCAAGGCTTTAGTTTTAAATCGTCGCTAATCTTAACAAGCGTCTCTCCCACTCCGGCACGAACTGCCGTGTAATCATCATCGGTATGGGGGTCAAGGGTTGCAGGTGTGAAATTAAATAAAAATGTAGCGCTTTTATCCGTTTTCTCTCCTTTTTTCATACTCATACTCTCTTCATGAGACGTGCAAGCAGTAAGACAAAGTAAAACAAAAAGTAATATAGATACAAGTTTTTTATTATTTGTCATTCATTTTTCCACCTTCTATTTTAAATACACAAAAAAGCACTTCTTAAAAAAGAAGTGCTTGCCTTCACAACAAATCTAGATAAACGTATCCCTTGTTTATCGTATTTTTGATTCTGCCAAAACACCTCCCTATCCTCGTAGGTTATTGTGTGCTGCGATTTATGGCAGGTCTCCTGGCTTCAAGTCACTGCCTTATACCGCCTTCCCGTCTCTAAATAGACAGTGGCTTCTTGACATAAGGCTCCTTGTTACAGTGGCGGGACCGCTCCGGATTTGCACCGGATTCCCTTTTAAGGCAATTGAAAAACAATTACCACCATAAAAGCTTGTTATTTAATTTAGTAGCGTGCTCTTGAAACTCTAGAAGTAGAAGCTGATGGTGAAATGTCTTCATCATCAAATCCAGTGGCAATAACGGTTACCATCATTTCGTCCTTTAAATCTTCATTGATCACGGACCCAAAAATCATATTTAAGTCCTGATCAGAAGCGGACGTGACAATATCTGCTGCTTCCTGTACTTCGTAAAGACTCAGGCTGCTGCCGCTCGTAATGTTCAACAGCACGCCCCTTGCTCCATCAATCGATGCATCTAGCAGCGGACTAGAAATCGCTTTTTTCGCTGCTTCAATTGCCCGATCTGATCCGGAAGCTCGTCCGATACCCATAAGCGCAAATCCTTGATTAGACATGATTGTTTTTACATCAGCAAAGTCAAGGTTAATCAGCCCCGGAACAGCGATTAAATCTGAAATACCTTGAATACCTTGGCGAAGAACATTATCTGCTTCACGGAATGCTTCAAGCATAGGCGTCTTTTTATCGACAATTTCAAGCAAGCGGTCGTTTGGAATCACAATAAGGGTATCTACCGATTCATTCATCGCAGTAATACCGCCTACTGCTTGCTTCGTACGTTTATTTCCTTCAAACTTGAAAGGGCGAGTAACTACTCCAATTGTTAAAGCATTTAGTTCACGGGCAATTTGGGCAATAACCGGAGCTGCTCCAGTACCAGTGCCTCCCCCCATGCCAGCTGTTACGAATACCATATCTGCGCCTTGCAGTACTTCTTGAATTTGTTCTCTGCTTTCTTCGGCTGCTTCTCTTCCTACTTCTGGATTAGCTCCTGCACCTAATCCTCGCGTTAATGCTGCACCAATCTGCATTTTCACATCTGCTTTAGATAAATTAAGCGCCTGAGCATCCGTATTAACGGCAATAAATTCTACCCCTTGTACACCATGTTCAATCATACGGTTAACGGTGTTATTTCCTCCACCGCCGACTCCAATTACTTTAATTCGCACTAACGGCGATACATCTGCATCAAATCCAAACATTCTAAGTTCCTCCTCAATGATCAAAATTACTTTCTCTTATTATCCGAAAAAACACGTGAAGAACCTTTTACTCCTATATTTAACGCGTAACTGTTCTTTTGTTTTACAGATTTTATACATTTCTCTTTTAACCTTTAAATCTTTACATCTTTATGTAAAATTATTGTTGTTCTGAAGTTAGTACGCCGAACTTTTTTTGGTTTTCCCACTCAAAACGGCATATAAGCTTATTGTATCATTCATTTGACAGATGTCTGTATTTAATTTTGAGTAAGATGTGACTAAGAGAATAATATTTTTATAGACAAAATGAGAAAAAGCCCTTAGAAATAAGGGCTTCTCTAGATAATAAACCGTTTTACAATTTCCCAGTTAAGAATTGAGCTTCCCCCATGCCAAAGCTCCAATCAGCATTACCGTTCTCAACAATTGAAATCATAATGTCGTTTGGCTGAATACCGCAGCTTTCTCCCAGCTCTTTTACAATTAATTTGTAAAGAGCTTGTTTTTGCTCTTCTGTTCGCTGTTTGCTCGTCACACTTATAATAACCAAATCCTTGCTTCTCTCAAAGCCAAGACCTGTATCTTCAATAATCATTTCATGAGCAGGATGCTGGTGTACAATTTGATAACGATCACGTTCTGGCACGCCAAAGGCTTCTAGCATTGCTCGGTGAGCAGCGTCTAGTAATGTTTTTAACTCTTTTTCGTCTCTTCCTTCTATTACATCAAATCTGAGTAATGGCATACTAAGTAACCTCCAGCTTTTTGTCTAATGTATTATTGCTTCATCATATCACAACTATCATTTGTAAAAAAAAGATATGCTATTCAAAATGTGCTCTCTACTGAAAGAGACCTCAAAAACTTCAATAAAAGCTGAACCTAATAAAAAGAAATGAGCAGCATAACGGCTCATTTCATTAGTATAAAAACATTTATAATAAGAGCTAAAATACATACAGATACAATGGCAATGAGTACGTTCATCACAAGGTTTTGCGAGGATGTTTTGGCTTGTTTTTTCATATCAGCCCGACTCATCTGTTGCTTTTCATGATCACTTTTAGACATCACGTAGCCTCTCCTATTCATCAAAATGTCAGCAGTGTGTAAATGATTTTTGAGAAACTTTGATCCAGTTCTTTTGTATAAACAGCAGCACATGCAGGTTATCATCAGTTATTTTAGCATGTTTTGTCAAATAAGTGGACTATGTAGCGCTTCAATTTAGTATTCACGGCCAAATATATTTAAATTCGTTGCTTTTCTCTTCTTTTCTCGCTATTGTTTGAGAAGAAGGATAATTAGATACGATAAAGGATGATACGATATTGAATAACCATACGCAGCTGCCCCAGTATATCTACACATACGCATGCAGCGAAGAGGAACTCTCACTATGTCAATTAGAGAGACGCTCTCTTTTTGAAATTGAAACTGAGAAACCTATCATAAAAAGTGCCGTTAAACTTGATCCAAGCAGAAGCCCTTTTATCAAAGAGCGATTAGATATTATGTATGAATCAGATGACCTTGCAGATATTTGCAAACAAGTAGAAGATATTGACCTTGGAGATCAAACATTCAAACTCATTTTTATGAAAATTAATGACTTGGAAAAAGATCAAAAAATAAGTTATAAAGGTCAGCGTGCTATTGAACGTGATGTGGGTTGGCATTTTGTAGCAGAAGCAGACTTGCATAACCCTGACCATTTGTTTGGCATTGTTACATTTGAAGGACGCTGGTATTTTGGAAAATATCAAAAAAGCGAAGCTGTATGGCTGCATCATTTGAAGAAACCGCGTGAATACTCTACGGCACTCAGTACCCGCCTTGCAAGAGCTGTAGCTAACATTGCCGTTCCAAAGCCTGAAGGAATCAAAGCGATTGATCCATGCTGTGGTATTGGTACAGTCCTAGTAGAGGCTCTTTCAATGGGCATTGATATTGTAGGACGCGATATCAATCCACTTGTGACCGACGGATCTCGTGAAAATATTGCGCATTTCGGCTTAAGCGGTGATGTCAAAACTGGACCGATTTCGGATGTTACAACTCACTATGATGTAGCTATCATCGACATGCCTTACAATCTCTACACCCACGCGACGCCTGAAGATCAGCTTTCTATTTTGAAACACGCTCGCCGCTTTGCGGATAAAGTAGTCGTGATTACAGTAGATACGATTGACCATATGATTCATGAAGCTGGCTTTTCTATTTCAGATCGCTGCGTAGCGCGCAAAAGCGTATTTTCTAGACAAGTAGTTGTATGCGAATAAAAAAAGACACCAGTCTAACAGGCTGGTGTCTTTTGATTTACCACTCTTTAGGTTCATAGTCTAATTCTTTGAATAGCTGCGTACGCTCTTTTTTCGTTAAATCTCTCCATTGCCCAACAGGTAAGTTGTTTAAATGGATATTCATAATACGCGTGCGCTGAAGACGGTATACTTCATATCCCAGCACTTCACACATACGGCGAATTTGACGATTTAGGCCCTGTGTTAAAATAATTTGAAACTCGTACTTAGACAGCTGTGTCACTTTACAAGGAAGCGTTTTTGTACCTAGAATCTTTACTCCCTCAGACATGTTTTTAATAAACTCCGGTGTAATGGGCTTATCTACTGCAACAATATATTCTTTTTCATGCTTGTTTTCTGCACGTAAAATTTCGTTAATAATATCGCCGTCATTTGTAAGTAAAATTAAGCCGTCTGAATCCTTATCTAGTCGTCCGACATGGTGAATACGCAAAGGGTGATTGACTAAGTCAATGATGTTTCCCTTTACTTTTTTTTCACTCGTACTTGTAATGCCGACTGGTTTATTAAGCGCAATATATACATTATTTCGAGCAATCCGAAGCTGTTGGCCGCTTACTCGAATATCATCGCCAGGCTCAACTTGATCTCCGATTTTTGCAACCTTTCCATTAACGGTTACTCTTCCTTCACTAATTAACTTATCTGCCCCGCGTCTTGACGCTTTGCCAGATTCGCTAATAAATTTATTCAGTCTCAGGTGAATCACAACCTTACATTTAAAAATTTTAAAATTTGTCTCTTCTATTAGAAACAGATATGTGTCAATTTCTATACCGTCCCTATCGTAACATGCTATACGCTTCTCGTCTTCTTTTAATTTCATTACTGGATCATATTTTTTTAACAGTAATAGAAGTATAGTTCCAAAATACTTTATAATCTTATTCTTAACATCTCAAGCAATGCTTACACCTGTCAAACTAACGTCAATCTCCACTCCTATACAAGACCTAAACGTCTAGATTGACTGATCCGTATAGAGTTGCTACCATCAGGTTTTCTTATGCCTCCAGGAGGAGTAACGCTGGCTCTAACAGCTATGGTCGGAGGACGTTTGTTTGATAAAATTGGATTTAAACCGCTGCTTTTAACAGGCTTAATCCTTTTAACATTTATTTTAAGTTTGTTCACTACCATTTCAAGCGAAACAACTACGATGACCGCAGCTGTTTTATACGCCGCCTTTACAATTGGGGTAGGTTTAAGCATAGGGCCCGTGATGACGCTTGCTTTAAATCAAGTACCTAAACCTCTTCACGCTCACGGTTCAGCCATTTCAAATACGATTAACCAAGTGTCAGGTGCGATCGGACCCGCTTTGTATACAAGTATTATGACTATGGCTTCTCAGCACTTTATTCAACAATCAAATGAAACAAATAAAACGCTGTTACAAATAAAAAGTATGACAAGCGGGGTCCATACCGTCTATTATGTAGCCATCGCTTTCGCCATCGTTTCGTTCCTGCTCGCTCTTACGTTAAAGAAAAAAGATCAGCAGCTTGAAACACAATAAGTAAGAAACTGATAAGAGCTGCTCATAATTTGAGCAGCTCTTGTTATATGCAGAATTTATATTATAAATGTAAAAGCAATCATAGATACTATTAAAACAAGGATAACAATACTATTCTTTCTTTTTACCTTCCATGCTTCAATAGCGCCAACGACACCACCAATGACTAAAATAAAAGTACCTATAAGGTGCAGAGACAGCAGAGATAACAACCTGCCTAAACTCGCCAACACTCCTCCAATCAATATAAATCCTGTTGTTACAATAGATTTTAAAGATGTTAAGTCTCGGATAACTTCTTTTTTTCAGTTTTACTCAGTTTAAAGTACTCTATTATACTAAAAACAGCCGGTGTTCCCCATAAAATAAAGAAACTAACTAACCTATCCGTATCTACACTCACTGTTCATTCACCACCTTTATAAATCCCTTATGCACTTTTCCTAACCCATTTTTTAGAGATGAAAAAAGCGGCTGTAGCTGCTACAATGGGAATTGCAAAAGCAAAGCTAGGTGAATGACTGCCGAAAATGACTTCATTTGATAAACCTTCAATTGAACTCTACATATCTGCGCTTTCTGGAACATACCAAAGCGTAAGAATCATGCCTGATAGCAGTTGAAAGCTACCTAGCAACACGATGAAGCTAATGATAAACAGTCCGTATCTCTTCAATGAAATCTCCCCCTTGGTTTATATACGATTTCACACCTTTTAAGTTCCACTATTTAACAAATAACTTTCTATTATTCTCGCTTCAAAGATCCTCCAAAAGAAAATTGATGGTAGTCATCGACCTTATTCCAATATCCTATGCACTTTACGTCAGGCTCATCAATAGCTAACGCTTCTTTATTAGTCCCTTTATAAGGAAGAAAAGCAGTTAACTTCACCTTTTGTTTTGGCTTAATATTTAACTTATTACCTTCCGCTAACACCTTAAATTTATTTTCAGAATAACCGTTTTTTATTTTTAGTGGATACGATAAAAATACGTCGTTTTGTTTGATGGTCAAATCGCTCTTGTTTACGAATTCCAATTCATATGAAATCCCTTGCTTCATTTTTTGTTCTTTGATGACGTTAATATGTATCTTTTCTAGTTCTCTTAAAGGAATGTTGTCTTCTTCTTTTGAACCCCCGGCAAATAAGATGGCTAACGCTAATAAAACGAGAATTCCTAACTTTCTATTCAAAAAAATAATCCCCTCTCTCGTAACAAAGATTATTTTACAATTATAACTCAAAAAAGTTATTTAATGGTAAAAACAAACAATTAAAAAAGCAAACCTCTTCAGTCTGCTTTTTTAATTGCTACGCATAGGTAATGTGTTGTTGTGCGAAAAACTTTTCGATAAGGAGTTTGCCAACTATATGTATATCGTAACAAAAGAACAAAGAGTGCGCTGTGAGATTTGTCACTCCTTCTTTCAAAACAATCTAATCGAATACTTGCTATTTCCTTACGCAAAAAAAGCAGAACGCAAATGCGACCTGCTCTTTTCACATGCTAGATATGGGTAATTTGTCCATGCGTGAAAAGCTCTTCAATAATAAGGGGTTTATCACTACATCTATAGAATAACAGAGAAAAAAAGATGCGGCTGTGAGATTTATCACATTCGCATCTTTTTATCCAACTAGCTTATTAAATTGTACACGTTTATTAATTGCCGCCATAATTGGTGCTCCAACAAGCATAACAACGAACTCACCAACAGCTGTTGTTAACCATGTAAAGAAAAATGGTAAATCAAATGCTAGGTGCAGTTCAAACGCAATAATAAACATCGTAAACGTAAACACAAGTGTATTAATAAGCATACGAGCCCACATACTCTTAATGTATCGCATAGAAAAAATGGTAATAAATAATGATAGTACAGATTGTCCTACCCCAAACACCAGATCATAAGCGACCATTGGTGAAAAAAACAAATTCGTGAGAAATACCCCTAGTACAATGCCGTACACGTACTTTTTATTAAACACAATTAAATGATTGAACATTTCTGATATACGAAATTGGATGTTGGTGAAGCCAAACGGCTGAATTAACATGCTAACAGCAATATACATAGCCGCTAAAAGTCCGTTGACGCAAAGTGTTCTTATATTCATCTTACTATTCTCTCCTTAGTTTTTTAACGTGGGATGGTTACGAACCACGTAAACACTCAAAGAATCATACAGCAAGCTTAAGCTTTCGTCAATCTAGCTGTTTACAAACTAATGTCGCTTTCTATATCTTGAACATTGACTGCTCTTTTTTCTTACTTTTCTTTAGTATAAAATAGAAGACATATCCGTATACATGGTTGAAATCGAGTAGTTAACCCTTTTGATTAGACATACGAAAGGATTTGTAGCGATGTTATTAGATAATACAGATCAACGCATACTAGAAGAGCTGTCAAAAAACGGACGTATGAAGATGAAAGAATTAGGAGAGAAAGTGCATCTAACCGGACAAGCCGCTTCTGCTAGAGTATTAAAATTAGAAGATGAAGGCGTTATAAAAGGCTACACAATTAACATTGATGAACGAAAACTTGGCTACACCGTCCATGCATTTTTAAATATCTATACACAGAGCATTCATCACCACCCCTACCTTACATTTATAGAAAGTCAGCAGAAGTACGTTATCAACAACTTTAAAATCAGCGGCGATGGCTGCTACTTACTAGAATGCAAATTTCATTCAAATGAAGAATTAAATGATTTTTTGACAGAGCTAAATCAGCATGTGAATTACAAACTTTCAATCGTCATTAACAAATAATTTTTTAAAAATAAAGGTATATTAATTTATGAAAATGGCAATTCTAATAACGTATTCCCCCTATTCCAATAAATTTGAAAATCCTTTGCGCCGTCGCAAAGGATTCTTTTTTTATGAAGGAAACCGCCTTCTATTTTTTGAAAAGTTGAACATCTCTTATAGCGTTGACATAGCGGTCAGAGGTTTATATAATCGGTGACATCAAAGCATAGAAAAGCAGGATCAAGACATATACACGTATCGTAATTCTTCGTCTTAGAAGTTGATCAGTTTTATAACTAGACAATTTCTAAGACGTTTTTTATTTTATCATTTGTGAAAGACTATCTACGTGAAAATATCCTAATGATCAAGGAGGTTTGCATATTGAAAACAATCTATAAAGACATCATTTTAATTATTGCCGGAGCGCTTTTAGTTGCTGCATCGATTGATTTTTTTGTTATTCCAAATAAATTAGGTGACGGAAGTACGGTTGGTATCGCTCTTGTTTTATATTATTTATTTCATGTTCCTACAAGTATCAGCACATTTCTTGTGAACCTTGTATTCATTGCCTTAGCTTATAAATTCCTAACTAAAAAAACCATTCTTTATACGATTCTAGGAGCTGTCATGACGTCCGTTTTCTTAGGTCTGGTCAGCTATATTCCCTTTCACGTTCACGACATGATTTTAGGAATTGTATTCGGCGCCTTACTCATGGGAACAGGACTGGCACTCATTTTTATCGCGGATGGATCTACCGGCGGTACAACTCTTTTAGCTTATTTATTAAACTACACAAAAGGCTATAATATCTCTAAAAGTATGTTCTACATGGACAGCGTCATTATTTTAGCATCGTTTTTTGCCATTGGCGTCAACAACACGCTCTATACTTTTATATTCGTCTATCTTTGCGCCAAAATCGTCGATATTGTTATCGAAGGTTTCCACAACAAAAAAGCAATGACGATTATGTCCGATCAATATAAAGACATCGCGCAAGTCATCACCAGTGAATTTGGAAATGCAGCCACAATCTTTTACGGATATGGCTACTACGCCAATAAAGATAAACGTATCATTTACGTTGTTATTAAAAAGAATGAGCTATTAAAAATTAAAAAGAAAATCCAGCAAATTGACCCGAATTCTTTTATTGTCATCCACGAAGTAAAAGAAGTTGTCGGCGGGAAATTTGGATTTATCGGCAATTCACCTCATGAAACAAAAGCCGCTGCTAAATAAAAAAATCCACCTCTTGGTGGATTTTTTTATGAAAAAACCGTTAAGAAAAAAGAAAAGATACCTGCTAAAAAGTAAACTGCCCCTAAAGCAATTGCTCCTGTAACGACCGTAAATACACTTAATCCGATAGCTACCTTCATTTTCATCCACATCCCTTTTTAGATTAGTAGTATAAGTATGTCCAAGGATAGGAGATTTATAACTATGTCATTCTATTTATTTCATAAATTGATGAAACAATTGTCTATCCAATGTGTTCTAAAACCACCCTTGACGACATAATGTATAGGAAGGATTTCATATACACATCTTTGTATCACACATATCATATGAAATTAGGTGAGATAAAATGGTGGCTGTCCACTTTTTTGAAAACAGAAAGCTTCTATTAAGCCAGCTGCGGGAAAACATTCCTTCTACGGGTGATGATTTAAAGATTAAGGGACGAAAAGGAACCGTCGTGCTTGTGAATGACATCGATGAAAAAAATGTTCACGTGGAGGTTGCTTTAGAAAAAGTAGTGAAAAAGAACCTAGCGTTAGATAATGCTAAAAAGAAAAGGAGATAAGCGGCTACGCTTATCTCCTTTTCTTGATTGACATACGATCTCTTGCTTCTGTTTAGAAAAAAAAGAGACTCCTAAAAAAGGAATCTGCCAAAAAGAGCGATATCATCGCCTGAATATTAATACAAGCTATACTTTAACATATAAAAACATATTTTACAAAAATAAACTATTATTTTACGCATAATTATTTTTTATTAGGGGTTTTTCAACATTTGAAACCCATTTCGTATAAAGATCTTTATTTATTTTTCAGGCCAAATTTTTGCACCCGGCTCTAATAACCACTTATGCTCTTCTTCCATAATACGGTCTGTCCACGGATTATTATCAAGATGGCGAATCATCCAGCAGAAGTACATCGCATAGCCAGGAGCCGTTGCTTGAGGATGATCTAATTCACCAGGAATTGTAATAAAACTATTATCAACTACACGGTACGCATCTTCTCCAACCATTGCGCAGCCAAATCCTTGCGGCTTGTCAAAACGATAGTAATACACTTCGGGCTGGTCATGATGATGAGGCGGATAACTCGACCATCTTCCTGGATAAGAAATCACTTCTCCAATAACAAGGTTAGAATAAGGAGCGTTATTGTAGTCAAAAATTGTTCGAATTACACGCTGAGCAGTACCTTCCCATACTCCTTCACCAGCCACTGTGTTTTGACAATCTTCAGGCGTATATAATTTTGATGAAAACTCTTTTTCATTATCCGTTTTTTGAACTAGTACTTCACTATCGGCAAGCCCGGTAATTTTAACCTCCACATTTTTTGAAACGTGCAAACACCAAGGCTCTTCTTCAAAAAGGGACTGACGCTGAATTTCTTTCGAATGTCCTTCCCACTCTAGCTTTACCTTTCCTTCTAGTAAAAGAATAGCCGTTTCACTGCTGCTGTCTAGCAAGGTTTCCTCTTTTCCTTGAGACATATTATAGATCCCAATATCCATCAACATATCTTTGTGCTGACCGGCCATTTCTGTAAGTACGTTGTATCCTTTATTTAATTCACCTAATTTAACTAGCATGCTTAACTTCCTCCTTTATGTAGTAGCGCAATCAGAATTTACTAATCACTCATTTTTTCTTTATAGACTCTATAGATTCTTTTGAATATGTGACTATGATGAGTTTTTATTAACAGCAATACTCTTGCTTGTATTCAATTATTTGCAGATGCTGTAGCGTCTCTTCGTAACGGAGCCGTTGATTTCCGGATAATTAATTTCGGCTCAAGAAGCAAATGTTCTTTATGCATCGTTGGGTATTCCATTTCTCTAACCAGCAAATCCACTACGTTTACAGCCATTTCTTTTGTCGGCTGTGCTACCGTCGTCAACATGGGCGTAATAGTAGTAGAAAGAACGGTATTATCAAAGCCAATCACTGATAAGTCCTTCGGCACATCAATTTTGAATTCTTTTGCCGCCTGCATAACGCCGATAGCCAGTAAATCGTTACAAGCAAAAATAGCCGTCACTTTCTCCTTCATTGAAAAAATCCGCTTAGCACTTTCATATCCTTTTTGAATACTTGCTTCGGTCGTAATAACATGTTGAGGTGACACGATGATTCCGTTTTCTTGCATGGCGTCTCGAAAAGCATCTAAACGAGCGTGATTACTTTTTGCATTTTCTGTAATAATTGCAATTTTTTCATGATGTAAAGACAGCAAATAATCAGTCGCCAAAGAGCTCCCTTTGTAGTCATCCACTGTCACTGTATTAACGGATATGTGAGGAATTTCTGAAGCAATAACGCTAATCGGTATATCTTGCTTAAGCATATTTTTTAAAAGATTAGCATTGCGAAAAGCAGATGCTACAATTAAACCATCGATTCTTTGACGAATTAACAGCGATAGATACTTCTTCTCTTTTTCCGCATCGTTATCGGTATTGCACATTACTACATGGAAACCTTGCTCATGACTTCGGTCTTCTATGCTTCTCGCCAAGTCGGCAAAAAAAGGGTTGGAGATGTCGGGTACGAGAAGCCCAATCGTTTTAGTGGGTTTTCCTGTTAAAGCAGATGCTACGACGCTTGGATGATAATTCAACTGCGCCATAACCTCAATTACTTTTTGTCTTGTTCTTTCGCTAATATGACCAGTTTGATTAATGACTTTTGATACGGTAGAAATTGATACACCTGCTTCTTCAGCCACACTATAAATGGTTGGCTTCATTTCCCCTCCTCCTTTCACTTGATAAGCATATAAAAGGCATTAAGTCTTTTACATTCGAAATTAAAGACCGCTTTTTTCTTTAATAAAATTTCTCGCTTTTAGCGCATATTCAAAAGGATTAGCAAGCGCTGGATCCTGTTCTGCTTCTACGACAAACCAGCCGTTATAATCAGAAGCGGCAAGCGTAGTAAACACTTCATCAAATCCAATAATTCCGTCACCTGGAACAGTAAAAGCTCCTTCTTTTACCGCTTGCAAGAAGCTTAGGTCTTGTTCTTTGACCCGATCAACTACTTCTTGACGAATATCCTTTAAATGAACATGTTTAATACGGTGCAGATATTTTTTTAAGATATGAAGAGGTTCTTCTCCTGAAAAGACAAGATGACCGGTATCAAATAGCAGCGAAACAAGCTCCGGATTGGTAAGCTCCATTAGCTGCTCAATTTCTTCTGTTGTTTGTACACCTGTTCCCATATGGTGATGATAGACAATATGCATATCTTTTTCTCGTGCCAGTTTCCCAAGATGGTGCAGGCCTTCTGTAAGTCTGCTCCACTCTGTTGGCGTGAACACAGGCTTTTCTTTAAATAAAGGAACATCCATCAGCCCTTGAATGCTGTGCCCTTGTTCAGACACAACAATTACTTTTGCTCCCATTTGGTATAAAAAATCGCGATGTTCAATAAATGGCGTTACCGTTTCTTCCAGCGGCTTTGTTGTTAAAAATGTACTAAACCACGCGCTTGCAATTTCCAAATTCCGAAGCGATAATGCCTTTTTTAAGATTGAAACATTTCGCGGATATTTGTTTCCGACCTCACTTCCTCTAAAACCGGTTAAAGCCATCTCACTGATACACTGTTCGAATGTATTTTCAGCTCCCAGTTCAGGCATATCATCATTTGTCCAAGCAATTGGAGCAATCCCCAGTTTGACCGTATTTTCCTTGAACATCTCTTCCTCTCCCTTATATGAAATGAAAACCTCTTTTATATTTATCGAATGTTTCTCTTCAACAACCTCATTTTCTCCTGCTTCTTAATAAACTCTTGCCATTTCAAGATTTTTCACCTTATCTTCATAAGCTTCCTGTACATGCTGATTTTTAGATACCTCTGCTACTCCTACATGCCACCATGATTCATAACCGTTCGTCATAGTTTTTGGCAGCACTTTAATATCGATTAGCGTAGAAACCTCTTGTTTTTGTGCATCTTCTATCGCCGTTTTTAATTCTTCAAGAGAACTTACGCGATACGTTTTTACACCGTACCCTGCGGCGCTGGCTGCAAAATCAATTTTCATCACGTTTCCGTTTAGTTTTCCTGTTTCATCGTTTCGATAGCGAAACTCTGTGCCAAAGCTCCCCATACCGTTTGACATTTGAAGATTATTAATGCATCCGAATCCGGAGTTATCAAACAGTAAAATGTTTATCTTTTTTCTTTCTTGAAGGCTTGTAATAAGCTCTGAATGAAGCATTTGATAACTTCCATCTCCAACCATCGCATACACTTCTTTAGCTGGTTCCGCTAGCTTAACTCCAAGTGCGCCTGATACTTCATATCCCATACATGAATATCCATATTCCATATGATAGGTATTAGGTTTATTAGACTTCCACATTCTCTGTAAGTCGCCTGGAAGACTTCCTGCTGCACCAACGATGACGGAGTTGTCATCAAGGAGCTTATTCACCTCTCCAATCACTTCTGTTTGCGTTAATTGAGTACCAAGTGATTCTACATATTCAGCTAAGCTTTCATCTAAATGACCTTGTATTTCTGGAACAAAATCTGCACCGGTAAAACGTATGCTATGCAGACGCTCTAATTCTATGTCCCATGCGTCTTTAGCACTTGTAATTTCTGTTGTATAACCAGACTGATAACCAATTGATTTTAGCTCTTCGCTAAGAGCAAGCAGACCTTCTTTTGCATCAGCTACAAGTTTCACAGCATCAAGTTTATTTGCATGAAATTCAGACGTGTTAATGGTAAGAAATTGTACTTCCGGATGTTGAAAAAGCTGTTTAGATGCTGTTGTAAAATCAGTAAATCGTGTGCCTACTCCAATTACTAAATCCGCTTCTTTAGCAATTGTATTAGCAGCTAAATTCCCTGTTACACCAATTCCGCCAAGATTATAGCGATAGTCGCTTTCAACGGCACTTTTCCCAGCTTGAGTTTCTCCAAATGGAATATGGAACTCACTAGCAAATTGTTTTAATTCTTGTGCTGCCTCTGAATACCGAACGCCTCCTCCGCAAATGATGATTGGCTTTTTCTTTGTTTTCATTAATTGAATCGCATCTGATAGACTGTCCTTAGTCGGAAGACGGCGCTCAATGCGGTGAATGCGCTTTTGGAAGAAGTAAGCTGGAAAATCCCATGCTTCTCCCTGCACATCTTGAGGCAAACAAATAGTTACAGCTCCCGTGTCTGCAGGGTTTGTTAACACACGCATTGCATTAATCATAGCTGTCATCAATTGTTCAGGTCGGCTTACGCGATCCCAGTACTTGCTTACTGGACGAAAAGCATCGTTTGTAGAAATAGATAAATCATATGACTGTTCAATTTGCTGCAAAACGGGATCCGGCTGTCTAGTTGCAAATACATCACCGGGAAGCAGCAAAACGGGAATGTTATTAGCTGAAGCGGTGGCTGCCGTTGTAACCATATTTGCTGAGCCTGGGCCCACTGAAGATGTGCAAGCCATAATCTGCTTTCGATGTTTTTGTTTGGCAAAAGCCATCGCTGCATTGGCCATTCCTTGCTCATTGCGCCCTTGATAGACATCTAGATTTCCTGGGTCTTCTTCCAAAGCTTGTCCCAAACCTACCACGTTCCCGTGCCCAAAAATTGTAAAAAACCCTTTAATAAACTGGTGCTGCTTTCCATCAAATTCAACATACTGCTGATTTAAAAACTTCACTAATGCTTGTGCTGTGGTCATTCTAATCGTTTCCATGCTTCTTTCTCCCTTCTAGTACTAGATTACGATTTTAAAAAAGGAAGCATAAGGAATATCTTTAATTCCTGATACTTCCTTTTTAAATGAGATGCGATTTTTAACGAATCACTTACCAGCGCGTTGTTACCATTTTCTTTCTTGTATAAAATTCCACTCCATCCGTACCATTTGCATGAAGATCACCGTAGAAAGAGTCTTTCCAACCAGAAAATGGGAAGAACGCCATAGGTGCCGGCACTCCTACATTTACTCCTAACATGCCGGATTCAATATTTTCACGGAATTCACGTACGCTTGCGCCGCTATCTGTGTAAATGCAAGCACCGTTTGCAAAACGAGAGTTATTAGCTACTTCAATAGCTTCTTCTAATGTTTTCACACGCACAATAGACAGCACAGGTGCAAAAATTTCATCTTGCCAAATTTTCATTTCTTGTGTAACACGATCAAAAATCGTTGGTCCAACAAAGTATCCGCTGCCATTTACCGCTGCGTCTGTACGACCGTCACGGATTAGCTGGGCACCTTCTTGCACGCCTGATTCGATATAGCTAAGCGTACGCTCTTTATGATTTTCACGGATAACCGGTCCTAAGAAGACGTTTTCTTCTAAGCCGTCGCCAATTACGATATTGTTGGCTTCTTCTACTAATCTTTCAATTAGCTGATCCGCAATTTCTTCCTGTACAGTAACAACAGATGCTGCCATACAACGTTCACCTGCTGAACCAAAAGCGGCTCCGATAATTTGTTTTGTTGTTACGTTCAAATCTGCATCATTTAATACAATTGAATGATTTTTAGCACCGGCTAAAGCTTGAACACGCTTTAAGTTTTCCGTACCTTTTTTATACACGTACTCAGCTACAGGCTGTGAACCTACAAACGAAATAGCTTTCACTAATTTATGTTCAAGAAGACCGTTTACCACATCGTGCGCGCCGTTTACAATGTTTAGCACGCCTTTTGGCAAACCAGCTTCTTCAAACAGCTCAGCTAACCTTGCAGCTAAAAGCGGTGTACGCTCAGACGGCTTTAACACAAATGTATTGCCGCAAGCAATCGCAAGCGGGAACATCCAGCAAGGAACCATCATTGGAAAATTGAACGGCGTAATGCCTCCAATAACGCCAATTGGATAGCGGTACATGCCAGATTCAATGTCTGTTGCGATGTCAGGAAGCTGTTTACCCATCATTAACGTAGGAGCTCCAGCAGCAAACTCTACGCATTCAATTCCGCGCTGCACTTCACCTCGCGCTTCGTTAAAGCTTTTTCCGTTTTCAACTGTCACTAACTTTGCTAATTCATCCCAGTTATCTACCAATAGCTGCTGATACTTGAACAAAATTCGTGCACGTTTAGGCACGGCTGTTTTTGCCCATCCTTTGAAAGCTTTATTTGCTGCTTGCACCGCTTGATCTACATCTTCTTTTGTAGAAAGAGGCACCTGTGCGATTAATTCACCTGTCGCTGGGTTATACACAGGTTCTGTTTTTGATGCAGTTGATTCAATCCATTGTCCACCAATATAGTTTTTTACTGTTTTTACTGCTGTTTGTGTCATAGAATATCTCTCCCTTTATCTGATTTTAATAAGCTTCTATTCCTTTAATCTTTTAAGATTTCTCCTTTATCTATTAAGCTTCCTGCAAAACTTCCGTTGCTGTCTCCATAAAGTTGAAGAGCTCAATACTTGTTGGCATAGCATCTGAACAGCTGTGTTTTGAAATTACAATCGAAGCTGAGGCACCGCCCAATCGCATTGCCTGTGGAATTTCAAGCCCTTGCATCAATCCGTAAATAAAGGCTGAAGCATAAGAATCACCAGCGCCAAACGTTTTAAGAACTTTTGTTTTAAATATTCCTCCGCGGTGAGACTCGCCGTCTCTTGTATAAGCAATAGATCCTTCTCCACCGTGCTTAATCACGACGATTTGAGCATGATGAGAAAACCATCGTTCTGCTGTTACTTGGTCGTTAGATTCTTCATAGTTTAATAATTTTTCCATCATATCAAACTCTTCTCGCGTACCAATAATCACATCTGATTTTTCAGCGGCTAAATTAAAATAGACTGCCGTTTCAGCTTCCGATTCCCACGTGTATGGACGATAATCGATATCAAAAAATACAACAACTTCATGCTTTCGTGCGTGTTCTAGTGCTAAAAACACGGCTTCACGAGAAGGACTTTGCGCAAGAGCCGTTCCAGATATTAAAAGTGCCTTTGACTGTTTGATATATTCTTCTGATACTTCTGTAGGACTCAGCTTTAAATCCGCTACGTTATCACGATACATTAAGATACTGCAATCTGTAGGACTTTTGATTTCTGTAAAAGCTAGTCCCGTTACGGCCCCCGTTTTATCAATAACAATGCTATCTGTATTAATCTTATTTGTTTGCAGATAATCCGTAATGAAGCGTCCCATTTGATCATCTGATACTTTTCCGATAAAACCGGTTTTTAAGCCTAGCCTTGCTGCTCCAATTGCAATATTAGCTGGAGAGCCTCCTACATATTTAGTGAATGTTTTAGTCTCTTCCATTGGACGCTGTGTTTCATTTGCATTTAAATCAATACATAAACGGCCAACAGCGATGAAATCTAAATCACGATTTTCTTTAAAAACAAGCGGATTCATCTTTATTCCTCCTTAGTTAAGCGCTTTCCTAAAAGGGTAGAAAGACTAATTTCTTTCATCCCCACGTTTACCGTCATTAATTCACTGCGTATTTTTTATGTTCAATCTTTACTGGCTGCCCAGATAGTAAAGATTCTTTTGCTGCTTTAGCAATTCGTTCTGCCTGTAACCCATCGTTACCTGTACAAATCACGCTTTGATTTTCTGTAATTGCTCTTGCAAACTGTGTTACTTCATCTATGTACGCTTGTGTATAGCGCTCAAGAAAGAAATACAGCGGCTTCTCTTTGACTACACTTTTGCCTGTTGATATTTCTACTGTAGTTGGACGGCAATTATCAGCAGTAGCGGAACCTTTTTCACCAAAAACTTCAAGACGCTGATCGTAACCGTAGACAGCTTGACGACTGTTATCAATTACTCCTAAAGCTCCATTTGCAAATTTTAATGACACAATTGCCGTATCTATATCCCCTGCTTCTTCAATAGCGGGATCGATTAGCGTCGTGCCGTAAGCCGATACTTCAATTACTTCACTGTCCATTACATAACGAGCCATATCAAAATCATGAATCATCATATCCATGAACAATCCTCCTGAAGCGCGAACGTATTCCGGACTCGGAGGCTGAGGATCTCTGGAGGTGATTTTTAAAATGTGCGGCTGTCCTACTTCTCCTTGTTGTACAAGATCATGCACTTTTTTAAAGTTGGGATCAAATCGTCTGTTAAAGCCAACTTGAAGCTGTATGCCGTGTTCTTTTACTACTTCTAACGCTTGGATTGTTTCTTCTACTGAAAAACTAACGGGCTTTTCACAGAAAATATGCTTTTTCGCTCGAGCAGCTTCTTTAATAATCGATGCGTGCGTATTCGTTGGTGAACAAATGAAAACGGCATCAATTTCTGGATCAGCTAATAAATCTTGATAATTAGTTGTTAACGTCGAAATTTCTTTACTTGCAGCCCATTCATGTAAATGATCTACTACCACATCTGAAACCGCTTTAATTTTTATTTGCGGCATTAATTTTAAATTATCGACGTGTAATTTCCCTATGCGTCCAGCACCAATTATTCCAATTGTAAGAATCCCCATCTTATTTTCCCCTTTAATTAAAAGTTAAGACAACGTTCGCTCAAACCTCTATATAGGTTAAGCGCTTTCCTGATTCCAATTATACATAACGTTTTCTGAAATGCAAACATTTTTATAGATTATTTAGAATATTTATTTTTCAATCATCTAAATGTATAAAAAACTTTTTTATTTTCTTATACATTTATTGATGAAACATGAAGAATTTCTCTATATTTGAGTATTTTTATCATAAATTCAGTGATTATTACCTTACGTACCCATATTTTTATGATTAAAATCATTTAATTGAAAATTATATATATTTAAAATTTTAATTGACGTTCAAAAAATGTAAGCGTATACTTTTTATTAAATAGATTAAGCGCTTAACCAAATTAGTTTGATGTTTTACACAAAATAATCGATCTGGTGGTGTGAAAAATGAATGAATTTATTTCCAGAAAAACGGCTTTAGACAGGATTGGGATCCCTTCTCATTTAACGTGGGGATACATAGGTATTATTGTTTTTATGATTGGCGATGGTTTAGAACAAGGATGGTTATCTCCTTATCTTGTAGAACGAGGTTTAACCATTGAACATGCTGCTTTACTGTTTACTGTTTACGGCATTACGGTCTCTGTTTCTTCCTGGTTCTCCGGCGTACTGGTTCAGCTGTGGGGCCCTAGAAAAGCAATGGCATTCGGCTTAATATCCTTTATTATTGGTTCAATTGGATTTATAGGTTTAGGACTTCATATTATGAATTACACAATTATATTAATTTGTTATGCTCTTAGAGGATTTGGTTACCCTTTATTTGCTTACTCATTCTTGGTCTGGGTGTCTTACCGCACGCCCCAGGAAATGCTTTCAAAAGCAGTAGGCTGGTTTTGGTTTGTCTTCCAGCTTGGATTAAGTGTAATCGGAGCCTTTTACTCAAGTTATATGGTTCCGAAAATTGGCGAAATCGCTACCTTATGGAGTGGTTTACTTTTTGTTTTGATCGGTGGAATCTTTTCCATTATCATGAATAAAGACAAATTTACCGTACAAAAAGTAAACGATAATAAAACAAAAGAATTAATGAAAGGGATTACAATTGCATTTGAGAACCCTAAAGTAGGGATCGGCGGAATCGTAAAGATTATTAACTCTGCTGCTCAATTTGGATTTGTTGTTTTCTTGCCAACATATATGATGAAACATGATTTTACGATGAGTGAATGGTTGCAAATCTGGGGTACACTGTTTTTTGTGAATATGGCTTTTAATATTATTTTTGGTATTGTTGGAGATAAATTTGGCTGGGTAAATACAATCAAATGGTTTGGCGGAGTTGGATGTGGAATTGTAACACTTGCTCTCTACTATGTACCGCAATTCGTCGGACATAATTATTGGGTGATGATGATTGTCGCATGCTGTTACGGTGCAACACTAGCAGGATATGTTCCTCTTACAGCGTTAGTGCCTTCTTTAGCGCCGGAGAATAAAGGAGCTGCAATGTCTGTGTTGAACTTAGGTTCTGGACTTTCTGCTTTTGTAGGCCCTTTAATTGTAACCGTTTTTATTGGTCTTTTAGGCACTGGCGGTGTGATTTGGATCTTTGCTTGCCTATATTTCTTTGGTGCTTTTTTGACTGGCTTCCTTACGATTCCAACAGAAACAACTATTAAAGAAGACACAATAAACGAAGTCAAAAGTCCGGTCTCTCTATAAATATGATTAAGCAGAAAAAGCTGCAGGTGCCTCAACACCTGCAGCTTTTTTATTTTCTCTACTTTATAACTTTTTTACTGACGCACGTTCTACTAGTTCGGGAATAATCGTTATTCGCTGTTTCGCATGCTCTTCTTTTTTCATAGACTTTAACAGCTGTTCAAACGTACTAGCAGCCATCTGAGAAATGGGTTGTTCAATCGTTGTCAAACCCGGCTCAGCAATATCAGCATAAATCGTATTATCGAATCCAATTACCGACAGATCTCCTGGGATCGAAAGCCCCTGCTTCCTTGCCTCGTTTATGAGCGATACCCCAATTAGATCTGTACATGCAAAGACTGCTGTCGGCCTGTTAGGCAAGGAAAGCAGCTGTTTACTTGCTCTTCTGCTATCTTCTACTGTTGAGTAACAGCTGATAATGGACTGATTTTCTAGTGACAAATTTGCTTCTGTAAGTGCTTGCTTAAAACCCACTAATCGCCCTTCACTGCTTTTTCTATCTTTTTCAGTCATAATCGTTACCGATTGATGACCTTTTTCTATTAAATACGTACCTGCGATATATCCTCCGCGAACGTTATCAATTGTCACTACATGCGTTGAGATAGAAGGATGGTCAACTGAAAACAATACAAGCGGTACATCATGCTTCACAATTTTCTTTACGAGCTTCGTATCATTTAGTTCAGTTGCAATAATGATTCCATCTACTTGTTTTTTAAATAAAAGATCTATATATTCATGCTCGCGCGCCGTTTGATGATCTGTACTGCATAAAAAAAGCGTGTATCCCGCTGCTCTAGCACTATTCTCAAAAGCTCTTGCTACCTCTGCAAAAAAAGGATTAGAGATATCAGGAACTAACACGCCAATTGTGTACGTCTTTTTCCCCGTTAACGCAGCTGCTACACTGCTAGGCTGATAATCTAATTCCATCATTACTTCATTCACTTTTTTTATCGTTTTTTCACTAATACGGCCTGTTTGATTGATTACTTTGGATACAGTGGCTATCGATACCCCTGCTTTTTTCGCAACATCATAAATGGTTGGCTTCACTTTCACTGTTCCTTTCTTCCTGATCTCTTCCCTTATTTTATCACGAAAGTATTTAATCTTTTATTTTAGATATATCCTTTATCTTTAAAAGAGAAATAAAAAAAGCTGCTCTACTTGAAACAGCTTTTTTATAAGTGATTAATTGTTCAGCGATTGCTTGCTCATCCATTCCATTATGCTTATTGTGCTTCCATTTATCTTAGTGCTGGGTTCGTTGTTATACAGATATATCCAAGATGAATGTCCATTATACTGATAGGGCGCACCATCGTTATTTTTATACAAGCCTGTGGTATCATGTACATCCTCAAATAGTGATAAATAAACATTATTTGCATGGCTTTTAACCAAACGATCATAAGTTGGAAGAGTGTTAATTGTTGGCGGAAGAACTGTATCATTCTTAGCGGCTACGAACCAAATAGGTGTTTCTCTCATCTTTTCAATATCTTGATCCGTAATTAATCTATCATTTAGTCCTTCACATACTGGAAATGCTGCTGCAAAATAGTTTGGATAATCACGAATCATAAGCATAGTCATATATCCGCCGTTAGATGCTCCTCCAATATAGATTCTATTGGGATCAATATCAGGGTTTTTAGAAACATATTCTTGAATTAATGCCATCAGTGACTCTTTATAAATAGAAGTTCCATCCGCTTCACCGGTATAACCATCCATCCATTTTGTTGGCGCTTGTGGTACTAAAACGTAGGCACCTTCAAAATAGGCCTGAGTTTCTTTTATGACAAAGCTAACAGCTTTATTAGCAGATAAGGGAATTGTTGCATCTGTTCCTCCCTCTCCTCCACCATGTAGCCAAATGATTAATGGATTCTTTTTCTTATCTTTTGCCGGCGCATGACTTGCGTATGCTAATTCTACATTGTGATATATACCTTTTTTAATTGCAAAATCATCTACGAGTTCTCTTTTCTCTCCCGTAAACTGTTTCACTACAAGCCCTGACAGCTTTCCTTTCTTTGTTATCATATCTTTTTGCTGAGTAATGGTGTATTGACTCTCTATCCATGCATTTAATCCTGTACCGTATTCATCATAATTTAGTGGCGCCCCTAATGAAACGGCCGGTCCAACTTCCATTTCTAAAACTGCATATTTCCCAGTATGTACGGCTGGTTGTCCATCTTTATCGGATACATATGCTTTTTTTACTTTACGATCTCCTTGTTCCAATAAAGACGGCTCTAATCGACTATCACTTCGAGCCACATGCACCTTAAACGTTTCTTTTGTAAGTGAATTGGTTGGAACAGGTTCACCTAAGTCAATAATAATTTTTGTGATCGCCGCTCCCCAGTCATAAATCTCTGTCACTGTACGATAAGATGTAGCTTTTTCGTGCGCCTGCTTCGCAAACGCTGTTTTCTCGTAAGAGAGTATAATGCCAATTGCTAGACTCCATGTAACAGCCAATAATACATACTTTTTTAATCTTTGATACATGATGGACTCCTCCTTTTAAATTAGAATAGAATTATTAACATTCTCATTCTATTTCGAATAGTATGTAACCGCTTACTTACTTGTGTTCTATTTTACGTGATCTCTCTCTCTTTCTACACATAATTATTTTCCGTTACTTAGCGGAAAACTTTGTAACTATATTCCAATAAGCATATTCTATAAGTCCTTGAAAAAATTTTTTTATTTTATGTATAAAAACTATCTATTAATCAAATCATAATCTTAACCTTATAAAAGGAGTTGATTATGATGGCAAACAGCAGAAATAAGAGCAGCAACGAATTGGCAGTACACGGTGCTCAACAAGCAATCGATCAAATGAAATATGAGATCGCTAGCGAATTTGGCGTAACTCTTGGTCCTGACACAACTGCACGCGCAAACGGCTCAGTAGGCGGCGAAATCACAAAACGTCTTGTGCAAATGGCTGAACAGCAACTTGGCGGCGGACGTTTCTAAATCACTATCATAAGCAATACGGCTGGAGGAAGAGCGAATGACCGTTCTTCCTTTTCCCATTTTTACATAATCTCTTATCGCGTTTCTTCTCCTCTATATGTATCTAAAACAAAACCACTATCCCTATAACGTTCACATCCCGTTATATAAGGTTCTCTTTCTCTCACAATAGATTATTTATGGTAAAACATAAAAAGAAGTTCCTTTATATAGGAACTTCTTTTATCTCACTTTATAAATGTGCAAGCTCTTTAGATATCTTTTCGGTCTTTGCTTTTAGCTGCTCTTGCTGACCTTCTAAGTCAGCAAGAACAGCTAACACTTCCGTATTCTCTGGTTCTTCTTCATACTGTTTTAACGTAGCAACAAGAGACTGTGAAACTTTGATGAGCTTCTGATTAACTTCTTGCTGCTGTTTTAAATAGTCAAGTTCATATTCCGTTTTTTCTAGATTTCTCATCGGTCCCCTTCCTTTCGTTAACTAGCTTTTATTTAAGAACGCAGTCTTTTATTATCGCATTTGGTTACTTCAACATTACCTTATTTTATTTTCGTGATTGCCGTATAACATTTTTTCATTCATTGGGTCAGCTGATTTTTCAGCAGGTGTCACTGTTTGTCCTAGAGTTGAATTGTGTTTATCATGCTCAACTGCGTCTACCATCAGCAAAACTTTTCCTTTTTTAAGATCAGATACATATGAGGAAGCTTCTGCAGCAGGTACACCATATTCGGTTAATTGATTTTCGATTCGATTAACATCTTGATCCATTTTTTCTTCAGACGGCGTAAAAGCATTTTTTATTTTCTCCATAAAGGATTGATGGTGCTTTGAGTGTTGATCTGTATCAACTGTTTGCACATCAATTCCTGCAGAATGCTTAATCGCTTCTGTATTTTCATGACGCAGACCACTGTTTGTCAAGACAGAAAGTGCACTGTCCGGATATCCCTGTGTTTTTAAATTTCGAATCGCTGTAATAACTGCTGCCTCTGAATCATACGTACCTACTACATTTTTTGTCATTTTCTATTCCTCCTAGGTATTATCATTTTTTAGCTTGTTATAGTATTAATACCCTTGGATTTTTTGGTAAAACTTTTTAATTTTATCTCTAACTCTCCTTACAAGGAGAAACCAATAAAATAACAGACCTGAATCTAAAAATTCAAGTCTGTTTTATGATATCAATGATTTGTATTATAAAATTGGTGACAGTAAGCGAGATACCGCTTCTTTAAATTTTATAAGAAGAGAGCGCTCTTTATATCGTTCAAGCGTTAATTTTGAACTGTATTGCACATCTTCAAGAAACAGGTTCTGCAACTTTTTGGCAATAGGCTGGTCATATACAACTGCATTCACTTCAAAATTAAGGCTGAAACTTCGCGGATCGATATTCGTCGTTCCTACAGAAGACAATTCATTATCTACTACAATCGTTTTAGCATGCAAAAAGCCTTTTTCATAGAGATAAATATTCGCACCATATGTCAGCAGTTCACCTACGTGAGACCACGTAGCCCAATAAACAAAAGGATGATCGGGTTTGTTTGGAATCATAATATGAATCTCTACTCCAGATAATAAAGCAATTTTACAAGCATCCATAAAGCTTGCGTCTGGAATAAAGTAAGGTGTTTGAAGGTACACACTTTCTTTGGCCGACATAATCAATGAGATATACATGTTTTTCAGATGCTGAGTAGTCGAGTTTGGCCCGCTTGCTACAATTTGTACAGGAACCGTTCCAGAATGAGTTTCTGTGCGATGCAAAAATTGTTCCAGTTCAATTGGCTGCTTTGTTGCTTGATGCCAATCTAAAATGAATCTCCCTTGAATATCGTTCACTGACTCTCCTTTAATGCGAAAATGAGTGTCTCTCCAATAACCCATTTTTGGATCTAACCCTAAATATTCATCTCCTACGTTAAATCCTCCTATGTATGCTACTTCACCATCAATGATACAAAGCTTTCGATGATTTCGATTGTTAATCCGAAAATTAATTAAGCGAAGAATTGAAGGGAAAAACGCCTGTGCTTCGCCGCCATATGAAATAAGCTCCTTAAAAAATGATGGCGTCATTTTTCTAGATCCTACTTCATCATAAAGAACACGAACCTTTATGCCTTCTTTTGCTTTTTTTGTTAGCTCATCTCTTAATTTTTTCCCAAGATTATCTCGTTGAATAATATAATATTGAATATTAATTTCTTTTTTAGCATTTCGAATGTCCTCAAACAATGCATCAAATTTCTGATTACCATCACTAAAGATATCAATTTCATTGTCGGTGCGCACAAGTGACTTAGAAGAATTTAAATTAGTGAACAGCAGTTTATTATGTTGAATCAGTAAATCATTTCGATATTCGTGGGTAGCTTTAAGCTCTTTTAATTGCTCTTCCACTGAAGATCTTAAATATTCCCGCTCATCAGATGACAATTTATAAAAGTTTTTCTGTTTTAGCTGTCTTCCAAAGAACAGATATACAATAAAGCCGACAATTGGTATAAAAAATAAAATAAGAAGCCACGCCCATGTAGATCCTATATCTCTTCTTTCGATGAAAATAAGAATACCGGCTAATAAAATATTAATAGCTGTTACAACAGATACACTTAGTGTAAAGATATGGGCAAATTCCATCCTTTTACTCCTTTCTTTCTACTACATCACTCTATTAACTCATTCCCTTTTTTAACGTTCTCATTCACTTTACTATACATAACACAGATGGCTTCCTTTTTCATCTTTAGGATCCAAATTTTATTGTTTTTTTATTTTTTGCTACACTAAAAATATGAAATATTTCTTTTTATTGTGTATTAAAAACAAGGGGGAAATAACTTGTTTTTTTCTTTTATTTTTCTTAGCCTCATCAATGTATTTATCAGTATTAGCCTGGGGTATACGGCTTATCAATTATTTAAAAAAGCATTTATTGGAGGTATTCTTACGGGTATCCTTGCTTGCAGCGCTCCTATCATGTTTGTATGGCCTTCTCTGTTTCTATCAACGGGCATATCACTTTTTCTCTACTTTCTCATTATTCACTCAAAAAATCACATATCATCTAATATATAGATAAAAAACACGAAAATCTAAGATTTCCGTGTTTTTTATCTACAAGCTATATACGTAATAATCCTGCACATGATATGAATTGAAACCGCATGTTTCGTAGAGTTGCAAAGCGCGTTTGTTTTTCGCTTCAACCTCAAGAAATACATCATACCCTAGCTGATGCTGCTGTAAAATGACTTGTTTTAAAGCCGCCTTTCCTATTCCTAATTTTTGATAAGAAGGTAAAATACCAAATCCATAAATCCATGCTTCGCTTTTATCATAAGATACCCTTAACTTTCCAACCGCTTGGCCATCATACTCTACGATAAAATGATGTTGCTGTTCCTCCGTGTTCAGTTGCTCATAATAAGCAGCTGCTTCTGTTAAAGACATACCAAAGCATTCTACATCAATTTGCATTTCTATTTTTATATGTTTATCTGATTGGGAAGAGCGAAGTGTAACAAAGGAATTATCATCTTCCAATTCTTTTTTTGCCCACTTCATTTGATATTCTGAAAAAGTAAACGAACATGGGATTTGCTTTAAGAATTCCCTACCTGAAACCGAATCGCCAGGAGCATTTAATAAAATCTCTGTATACTTACGCTTCTTACATATATGTAAAGCTTGAGAAAACAGCTTTGAAAAAATCTTTTTTCTGCGATAGCTAGGAGCGACCATTCCGCATATTTCAACTGTATTCCCAAACCCATAAAGACCAATAAATCCAACAAGCTGATTATCTTCATAATGAAAAAAATCGTTAACGTCATTTTGTTTTCGACTTCGTAACATGTCAAAATTCAGCTTCAGCTCTATGTGCTCTTCTTGTTCGCAAATAGACTGTAGCTTTTGTATATCTTCTAGTACATGTTGTTCTAACATACGTATCCTCCTGCATCTCTCTTTTTATTATAAGTTCGGCTTTATTTAACTTTTTCCTTTCATCTTTAGCGCAATAGTCGAATAATTATAGGGTAAAAGCAAGATCAAAAAGCATATAGAGTAATCAAACTAAATAGGCGGGGTGCTTATGAAAAAGACCATTTTAATAAGTTTTATTGCACTAGTTGCTTTAACCATTATTTATTGCCTGCAGAAAGAATTTATTTTTGCTTTAGCTTTGTGGAGCATTTATGGGACAGTATTATCAATTTTTGTATATTTTTCTTTTCATAAATCAACGGAAGATCGCAAGGATGAGTAACAATAGCGCTTTTAAAAGGTCTATGAAATAAACCTTTTTACAGACCTTTCGTAAATTTACAACTGGGATGCATATTGGTAACAATTTAGAAACAAGTATTCTTTATTCTTAGTGTTATAGAAAAAGATATTACCTATTTCACTAAGGAGTTGGAGATTCGTATGAAGACAATTACAAAATCTATATCGGTTTTTGCATTAGCAGCGGGCTTTACTTTTTCATCTCTATCTGGAATACTGCCATTCACTCACGAGCAAACAGCAAGTGCAGCAGAAAAAATAAACGCACCGTTCAGCGTATATGAAGTGACCGCAAACGTACTTAATATACGTTCAAACCCTAGCACTCAGGGAAAGATTCTTGATACATTAAGAAAAAAAGATCAAATCGAAGTAGTCAAGTTTGTAAATGCAGACTGGGCTGCCATTAAAATAATTGGCGGCACCGGATATATCAGTACTTCCTATTTAATGAAAGTCCCTACTACTGTTCATACAGCTGCTAATCTTAATTTGCGTACAGGGCCTAGCACAAGCAACAAAGTTGTAACAACTATTCCTAAAGGAAAAAGCGTCAGCTTCTTAGCTTGGGGCTACTCAAAAGACAACAAGCTCTCATTTGATTGGGCTTTTGTAGAATACAACGGCTTTAAAGGATATGTAAGCACTTCGTACTTACAGTTACCTAGTTATAGATAAAAACAGATAACTCCCTTGAATTATTTCAAGGGAGTTTATTTATAGACACCTTATTAATAGTGCCCTGCCCATGAAGCACCGATGATAATTAGTAGAATAAATAGCACAACGATTAACGCAAAGCTACTTCCGTGACCTGCTCCGTATCCGTACCCATAACCATAACCTCCGTAAAAACTCATTTTCTTTCACCTCCCTTTTTTGTAGAATATGTGAAGGGAAATAAAAACGAACATGAGTATTCTTTATCACAAAATTCATTATAATTTATAAACGTTAACTCTTTTACTAGTAAGGCATAGGATATAGCATCTCGTGGTTCATCTCTACATCTTTCCCTCGTTCATCCTTTTAAAATAAGGGTATATTCCAGCAATAAAAAAAGAAGAGTTTATATAACTCTTCTTTTTTATTGAACTGTATTATCAACTTGCATATAGTCATTATAATATTCTTCTAGCGTAATTCCTTTCTTAGACACCTTAGAGGCGAGTTCTTTTCCGACAAATCGTATATGCCACGGCTCATATTTATAACCTGTAATCTGCTGCTTTCCTTCTGGATAGCGAACAATGTATCCGTATTTATATGAATTTTCTTCAATCCATTTGGCTTCAGGAGTATCTTTAAAACAATCTTGAGCTGCACACTTACCGGTGCTGCTTGATACATCTATACTTAAACCAGTCTGATGTTCACTGCTGCCTGGGTGAGCGCTGTAATGATTAGCTGCCGCTTCTCCATCTTGTTTTATATACGCTTGATAAAGAGATTCTTGACGGCTTTGAGAACGATAGGCAGAAACACCGGCTAGGTAAATTCCTTCTCGTTCAGCAGCTAAAAACATCCTTTCTAATGCTTTTGCTGCTTCTGTACGCATTTGGCGCTTTTCAATTTTTTCTTTAAATATAAACCGAACGTCTGGGTATACAAGGTCAGTGGGTTCATAGTGATCAGGAAGAAGATTTTGCTTGTTTACTAACACAGCAATGGATTCTGGGTTCCCTACAATTTCTATACTATTTTGCTTCTGTTTAGAAGAAGATAAAGGATTATGATCAGACGTATTCAAATGATCATCGTGCTGAAATAATCCTTGATAGCCTAGATACGAGAATCCTGCGATAACACCCAGCACTATTAGTAAAGCCATTTTTTTATAAAGTTTCATATTTCTATACTCCTGACATATTTTCAGCTTTTTAGGACACTCAAACATTGTATATAAATCAAGAAATAATTACTAATATAACAAACTAATTCCTACTATAAATTTTAGTATGCCCGGACCTAATTTTTTCAAACGTTCATTTTAAGCATAAAAAAAGAGATGTCTCCTAAAAGACATCTCTCTTTACTTCTATTCTATAAGACTAGTATTAGTCGATAACTGTAATTTTAACTGATCTTCTGCCCCAGTCTTGTGCAGCACTATCTGAAGAAACGAATACATCAATTCGATTTCCTTTAATTGCGCCACCTGTATCTGCTGCTACAGCTTGACCATAACCTTCAACGTATACTTTTGAACCTAATGGAATAACGCTAGGATCAACTGCAATTACTCGTTGATTTGGATTTGATTTTAAATTTACTCCAGTAGCTGTTGTACCACTGCATCCAGCACAGTTAGCTGTATAAGCTGTTGCTTCAACAGTCATAGACTTACCGCTAGCTTGCTGTTGAGACTGCTGCTGTTGTTGTTGTTGAACTTGTTGCTGCTGAGCTGCTTGTTCTTTTTGTGCCTGCTCTTGTGCTGCCTGTGCTTGTGCCGCTGCTTGAGCTTGCTCTTGTTCTTTTTGTGCTTGCTCTTGTGCTGCCTGTGCTTGTGCTGCTGCTTGAGCTTGCTCTTGTTCTTTCTGTGCTTGCTCTTGTGCTGCCTGTACTTGCGCTGCTGCTTGAGCTTGCTCTTGTTCTTTCTGTGCTTGCTCTTGTGCTGCCTGTGCTTGCGCTGCTGCTTGAGCTTGCTCTTGTTCTTTCTGTGCTTGCTCTTGTGCTGCCTGTGCTTGCGCTGCTACTTGAGCCTGCTCTTTTTGTGCTTGCTCTTGTGCTGCTTGAGCTTGCTCTTGTGCCGCCTGTGCTTGCGTTGCTACTTGAGCTTGCTCTTGTTCTTGTTCTTTTTGTGTTTGTTCTTGTGCTGCTTGTTCTTGCTGAGCTTGTGCCGTTTGAGACTGCTGCGCTTGTGGAGCTGCCTTTGCTACTGGCGCACTAGCTGGTTGAGATTGAGCTGCTTGTGCCGTTTTAATTTTAAATTGTTCTCCAGGGAAAACTAAGTCTGATGTTAAACCGTTCCATTCTTTAACTTCTTCTACTGTTACGCCATAATGTTGACCGATTGACCACAAAGTGTCACCACGTTTTACAGTATGTACGATTTCTTTTATGCTAGATAAGTTTAGTGTCTGATTTGGATAAATTAGTGTTGATGTTAAGTTATTAGCATCTTTTAGCTCGTCTACGCTCACATTATGACTTTGAGCGATTTTCCATAAAGTGTCACCTTTTTGTACTTCATACGTTCCGCTTGTAGAGGCAGATGCTGCACCTACAAATCCTGCTGAAAGAATTGCCGTTGTCCCTAGAGTAAATACAAATTTCTTCATTTTCCGAATACCTCCTTATTTACTCAATGACTGAATGATACCACCTGTTCATTTCACTTCCATTACAGGAATATTTTACTTTTATTACGGATTTAATTAATTTTAAACATTTTCTTGTAATATTTCTGACAATTCATTTTTAAATAATGATTAAATTTCATCAAAATCATGTCAAAATTTGAAGAAAACTCTATAAAAAGTTGGAGTTGTATTCGGTGATAAAAGTAACTTATCAGCAAAAAAAACCTTCTAAAAGCAGTTAGCTTTTAGAAGGTTTTTTTACTTATAGGAAACAGTTACAGTTGGAGCATATGCAGGATTGTCCCCTCCATAAATTTCAACTACGTCACTTAAAAAGTCTGCTGGACCTGAGCTTGACAAGCGAAACTGAGTTTTGCCGGTCCTATTCATATATCCCCAAAGTGAGGAAGGAAGTTGAATAGTTGTATATCCATTATTGAGTGAAGGCACTGACATTTGGAAGGCCGCTGAAATAGATGGTGAGGCCTGATAATCTATTTGTTCTAAAGAACTGCTAGTTCCAAATACACCGCTTTTAATATCGCCTTTCAAAGATGAAATATTCCCAGTTGAGGATTTGCGATAAATTTTTAAAGATACATCCGTAATGATTGCATCATCAGGTAAGGAACTTGTATCAAAAGATAAAATGGTTCGGTATGTGTCGGTATTGTACATTCCTTTATCCCCAATTTTATGAATAGAACTACTCATACCGTCAGCTGATAAATTTCCGATAAATCCATCTTCAGCAGCAAGCGAAGAAAACACTGAAGATTTCTCTGAAGTTTCAGAAATTTGATAAACTTCCGTCTTTACTCCCTCTTGGTTACCCACAGCGTCTACACTAAAAAATTTTATTGTTTTGCTAGAGTCGATGGTAATAGGCTCAGAATACTTTAGAGAATTAACAGTTGGTATGCTTCCATCTAATGTATAGTAAGTGATGGCAGGTTCATTGGTTGATAATGTGACAGAAACAGAACTTCCATACGTTCCTCCCGCTGGTGAAGCAGCTGTAACCGGTGGTGATACATCTCCTGGATTAGAAGCATCACTGTTCTTTGGATGGCTTTTAAAAAAGTTCCAGCTTAATTTAGTTGCATTTGGTCCTTTAGGATCTGTATAAGAACCGGATGTACTTCCCCCTGACCAAGCATGTCCCATTCCTTCTATCATGTACTTTTCCATTACTGTTTTTCCTGCTGTATCTTTGTAAATATATTGCGTATAGCTTCTTCCACCAGATACTGTACCTGTTGAAGTTTGATCTGCCGTATCATCAATATTGTTATTATCCAGCCCATCAGCCGCTCTATCGTTTGTTTGAGCCCATTGCGATAGTATTTGATTCGCATTTATAGGCGCAACAGTGTAGTCAGCTGTTCCATGAAACAAAATAACCGGAACCACTCGTTTATGATCTCCCATGGCTGAATAGGCTAAATCTCCTTGTTGGATAGGATTAGGACCTCCACTGCCCATTGCTGTATAAGCACCTGTCACACTAGTCGCTGCTTTATATTCTAAGCCAGCCCCAACGCTGATAGCCGCAAATATGTCTGGATAAGTAGCTCCCATAATAACACTCATAGCTGCACCAGCAGATAGCCCTCCAACAAAGACTTGGTCGGCATCTATTGAATAACTGCTTTTTATTTGATTAACCATTCCAGCAATTAACGCTGGTTCACCGCTTCCCCTTGATTGATGAGCCGTATCAAACCAGTTCCAACACTTATTTGAATTAGCAGAAGAGGGTTGTTCTGGATAAAGAACAAGAAACTTCTCTGTCTCCGCCAGTGCATTCATTTGCGTTCCTGCTGCAAATTGATCAGGGTCTTGAGTACAGCCATGTAGCATAACTACTAGAGGTAAGGCAGTACCTCCCTGATAACCGCTAGGTACGTACAGTTTGTATGTCCTTCCGTTATATGTTTTAGAGGTAAAACTTCCTGCGGCTGAAGAAGATACAGCACCTAAAGATAAAAAAAGCATAATAATCATCCCTGCTATAAATAATCGTTTCATCTTCCTGCTTCCTCCTTATATTGATATGGTTATACTTAGCAGCAAACGTACATATCGGTATGGTATGGAATGAATAAGAGTTATTAGTAAGATGATAGCAAGGTTTTATGTAATCAAATTTATATTAACTGCACGATTTGCCTATGGTTATGAGGACGAATTAAATCATTCATCTCCAAGTGAAGAAAACGCTTACATAAAATTGTAAACGATTGTGCCGATAAATACTATAAAAAAGACATACCTTTTAAAAATAGGCCGGTATGTCTTCTATGGATTGCTTACTTAAGTATTCATATTGTGACTCGCTGCAACTTACCATAGCAATGGATTGAGGATAACGTTGTAAATGAGAAGGGAGCTCCTTAAACCCAAACTGATGATAATATTCAGGAAGAATATCGCTATAAAGCATAAAAATAGCGCTGCGCTTCTCTATCTTCATTTTTTGAAAAAAGTCTTCAAGCATATCACGGCCATACCCCATTCGTTGATAAAGCTGGTGTACAACAACGGATCCAATACCATGCAAAGCAAACTTTAATCGGGGAGTTTGTAAAAGAAGCAAAATAAATGAACCAATAATTTGATTCTCTTCATTTACGTATACATACCGAATTCCATATGTTTCTTCTTTTTGATTATCTCTAACATACTCTTTGTACGTTCTGCCTTTAGGCCATGCGGCATATCCCATTTGATAGACTTCTGCCAATTCTTCAGACTTTATTTTTCTTAATAACATGAACATCCCCTCTTTATTTATAATCCCATACGTCAGCAGACATTTTTTATAAAGTTAAAAATAGTTCCTGTATGTATATATTATACTTCATCCTACGGAGGCTTTCTTGCTCAGAGTACTATTAACAGGTAATATGTAAGCTGCTTTCTCAAAAAACTAGAAAGATTCCTGATAGTTGTTCCTTACCCATAGCAGTCATATATGTAAAGATACTCTTTATCATTCCATAAAAACATAGAGATGTAAATGTATTTCCAGCTTCATTTAGCATTCATTACGTATTACTCATCAAAAAAAGCATAGAAACTACGGTCTATGCTTTACAGGGAAAGTAATAATCATTTCTTAAGCTTTTTCGTTCTCTATATACTCCACTAGATAAAAGAAAAAACGATATGTAAGAACAAGAGCTTCACCTATCGATATTTTTTCATCAAATTCTTTTATAGCATCTAACTCAATATTCACATCCCATAATCCATCTTTATCATTAAATAAAAGCTGGACGCTTGTTGGGCTTTCATTAAGCTCTTTAGTAAAAAATTGTTTTAGTAAAGAACCGAATTTTTTTTGCATATGTAACCCCGTTAATACTTTATATGTGCCAAACACATCATCCACTTCAAAAGAACATCCATCCAGCTTAATAAATTCAAACCATTTTGATTCTACATATAGAAATTCACTTCTGTGCTCTTTCACGTAAGAAAGAGGAGTATCTAAAAACGAAAGAGGAGATTCTTCTGCGATCAGCTCGTCCGTTTCTTTATCTACTCTTTCGATATAAGAATCTTTAAAACGTGAAGATGCCTCTTTTTCTTCTATCATCAGGTTTTGCGGTACCAACTCTTTTTGCAACGCATATTCCTTTTCTTCTTGGTATAAAGACAAAGATTGACCTTGAACGTTCATTTCTTTTTCAATATAAGTTTGAATATTACTTTGTAACATGAAAAAACCTCCTGATTAATCTGCATCACTATCTTATATCATAACCTAAACAAGTGTTTATAAATATAGCCAAACAAAAAATCCTTAGGCTATGCCTAAGGATAATAATAATATATTCAAGTATGTATAAAAGATAATTTGGTTGCGGGGACAGGATTTGAACCTGCGACCTTCGGGTTATGAGCCCGACGAGCTACCGAACTGCTCCACCCCGCGATAATAAAAAT